>NZ_JBEZGB010000058.1:0-1083 GCF_040649755.1 Nonomuraea sp. NPDC048882 | reverse complement strand
GGGTCGATGCGGTCGTGACGTACGCGAGCGTGGGTGTCGGCGTCGCGGCTGCCGGCGGGCAGGGCCTTGGGCGAGGCGGTGTAGGCCGTTGCCGGGGTGGCACGGTGTGGCAGGGATCGGTGCGGGCGGTGGTGGTTGTAGGCATCGACGAAGCGGTCGAGGAGTGTCTGCAGGTCGGTCAGGGTGGCGGGTTGGTCGGGCTGGGCGCGGAGCCAGTTCTTCATGGTCTGCTGGAAGCGTTCGACCTTGCCGCAGGTGGTGGGGTGGTTGGGGGTGGAGTTCTTCTGTCGCACGTGCAGGCGGCGCAGGTCGTGTTCGAAGGCGTTGCGGCCGCCGCGGCCGCCGGCCAGCCGGGTGGTGAACAC
This sequence comes from Nonomuraea sp. NPDC048882, assembly GCF_040649755.1. NCBI lineage: Bacteria > Bacillati > Actinomycetota > Actinomycetes > Streptosporangiales > Streptosporangiaceae > Nonomuraea > Nonomuraea sp. NPDC048882. The sequence goes on along the minus strand of NZ_JBEZGB010000058.1, from coordinate 718 downwards.
CATGCCGTTGTCGGTCAGGGTGGAGGCGGGCACGCCATGGGCGGCGACAGCGGCGCGGAAGGTGGTTCGCACGATCGGTCCGGTGACGCGGGCGTGCGCGGTCACCGACAGAGCGTAGCGGGAATGGTCGTCCAGCCAGGAAAGGATCTCGGTGTCGGTGCCGTCAGTGAGCCGGTAGTGGGTGAAGTCGGCCTGCCAGGTCTCGTTCGGCAGCTCCGCCTGGAAGCGGATGTAGGACGAACGGGGCCGCTTCTTGGGCTCGGGGATCACCAGACCGCGACGGGTGAGATGGCGGCTGATCGTGGCTCGGGACACCGTCCGCCCGTGATGGTGGGCGAGGTGCCAGCCGATGGTGTCCGGGCCGGCGTCCAGTCCTTGCTCGGTGAGTTCCTTGCGGAGCCGGACGATCAGCTCGACGGTGTCGGCGTCGATCGCGTTTGGCGAGGTGCGTGGCCTGCGCGACCGGGGCTCGAACGCTGCCTCGCCCTCGGCCCGGTAACGCGCGACGAGCTTGGACACCCAGCCCTTGGACACCCCGTAGGCGCGGGCGACCTCTGCCTGGGAGCGGCCCTCGACGACAACGGCGGTGATGACAACTCTGGCCTTGGACACACCGCCCAGGCTCATGATCGCGATGGTTGCCTATGTCCCGAGACACACTCTGTTGAAGTTTCCTATGTCTTGCGACATGGGTTTCCTATGTCCTGAACCAGCACAC
>NZ_JBEZGB010000057.1:0-1272 GCF_040649755.1 Nonomuraea sp. NPDC048882 | reverse complement strand
CGGGTCGGGTTGACCGTGGCCCAGCAGGCGCTGTGGGAGCGAACCTCGGCGAGGACCTTGTCGCAGGAATTCGCCCATAAGGCACTGGTGGGCCGCTGGCGAGGTGCCCGCGCGGAGCGCGGGTCCTTTTCCTGCGGCCCCCAGTCCGAACGACGCATGCGACTTTCACCGCACGTCGCTCTCCGGTGACTACTGCGTGAGCTGCGATTTCGGCTGCCCCGTGTGGATGGAGTCATGGCAGGTCCGGCAGACCACGAGGGTCTTGCGCCGTCGCCTGGCCATGAGCTCCGCCCATGCGGGTTGCGGCCGTCCCGGCCGGGCGAGGTCAGCGAGGCGTCGGACGTGGTGCACCGAGATGCCGTCGTCGGCCTTGCAGATCTCGCAACGGTTCGCCAGGAGCCGGGTGACCAGCTCTTTGTGGCGGATGGTACCCGGGACCAGGACGCGGTCGGTGATGGCCGCGTCCTTGTTGCGCCGTAGTGGAATGCCTCCGAACCGTGCGACCAGTGGCTTCCTGCCGCTGCGTTCGATTCTGGCTTCGAAGCACTTGCGCGGCCCGTGCGGCGTGGCGATGGTGGCCGCGTATTTGCGGGCCATCTTCGCCACCGACGAGCGGTGCTTGTTGGCCAGAGTCTTCAGCAGCGAGGTCTCCATGACCCAACCGAGCCGGTGGAGACGATGGACGTTCCCGGCCAGCAGGTAGTACTGGACGATGCCCCGCCACTCGGACCCGTAGGTGTTGACGATGGTGTGGTCGTCTTCATTGATCAGACGGGGCCTGCCCTCAGGTTTGCCGCGAGACAGGTAGGGGGCCTTCTTAGCCTTGATCACCGATGCCGGCACCTTGAGGCTGACGACGCCGTTGGCGCTGCGCCGGCCGCGCGTGACCTTGCGGTCGTTGTGCAGCACGGTGATCTCATAGCCGAGGAAACGCGCCGCCTGGGTGCGGGCGTGCGTGATCAGTGTCTTGTCCGCCGACAGCTCCAGCGCGAGTTCGTCGCGCAGGAACGCGGTCAGGCGAGCTTTGATCTCCTCGGCTTCGGCCTTGGGTCCGGTGAACCCGAGCAGGGTGTCGTCGCAGTACCGGACGTAGCGCAGCCGCCGGAAGCCGGGATCTTGGGGATCCCCGCTGGGCATGCTGCGCAACTGCTTGCGCAACTCCCGCGCCGTGGCGTGGTCTCCGCGCTTGTGCGCCCGGTCTCTGGCGGCGCGCACCCTGGCATAGGCGGTGTCCTGCCTGCGGATCCGCCCTCGGGTGTAGTGCGGGATCAG
>NZ_JBEZGB010000056.1:0-1328 GCF_040649755.1 Nonomuraea sp. NPDC048882 | reverse complement strand
CCTCGATCTTTCGTGATCAAGGTGTGGCCAGCTGAACGGTTCGGCTGAGGGTCGAATACAGGCGGTGGTCAGCGCGCTGGCCCGGCTGTCGCGCCGGGTGAGCGGGGTTCCACGGGCCCGTGGGGCTCCTTTCTGGGTCGTAGGGTCGCTTTGGGTGTGGTCAGGGCGGGGCCGGCAGGGCTTGCAGGCGGGTCAGGGCGGTGAGGATGTCGCGGGCCCAGGGCCACCGTCCCGCGATGCGCAGGCGTAGTCGTCGGCCTCCGCGCACCAGCCGTCCGGCCACCGCGAACAGTCGTAGGCGCAGGCGTTTGGGTTCGTAGCCGCGGGCGGTGGTGCCGGGTAGCGCGAGCATCTGCATCCAGGCCAGGAGTTCGCAGGCCAGGGCGACGAGTTCGCACCAGATCTGGTTGCGGGCGTAGTGGTGTAGCGGCAGGTTGGCCAGGCCGGTGTCCTTGGCGCAGCGGATGCGGTCTTCGGCGCGGGCCCGGCGGCGGTGGCGCAGTTCCAGGTCGGCGAGCTGACCGCGGGTGGTGTTGGTGACGAAGCAGGTGACGCGGCAGCCGTCGACGTCGGTGAAGCGCAGCTGGGCGCCGGGGTGCGGGCGTTCCTTGCGGGCGATGACGCGCATGCCCTTGGGCCAGCCGGTCAGGTTCAGCAGGCCGGCGAGTTCGGCTACCCAGGCGCCGGGCCGGGCTTGACGGTCGGCGTCGTAGGCGGGCGTCCACGCGCTCGTGGGCAGGCGCAGGATGGCCTGCTGCACGTCCTCGGTCACGGGGAACCCGATCGAGTAGGACAGGCGGCGTCCTGGTTTGGTGAGCCAGGACAGGAATTCGTGGGTGCCGCCGCCGGAGTCGGTGCGGATCAGTACGTGGCGCCGGTGCTGTTTGGGGAGTTGGGCCAGGGCCGGCCGGGTGGCCTCGATGTGGTCGGCGGCGGTGTTGGAGCCGGCGTTGCCCGGCCGCAGCATGATGGCCAGCGGCTCACCGGAACCGCCCGGGCCGTGGTCGGCGAAGACCGTCATCGGGTGGAAGCCGAAGGTATGTTTCCAGGTCGGGGCGGCGTGTTGTTTGTCGGAGTGGGCGATGACGATGGTGGCGTCGAGGTCGATGGGGATCAGCTCGCCGTCGCTGCCCGGCGCTGCGGTTCCTGCCAGGTCCCAGGCGCGTTCGCGAGCAGCGGCGCGGGCCGCGCGCAGGGCCTTGAGTGCTTTGGTCTCGTCGCGGGCGAGCCGGTCGATCAGGCGGGAGACGGTTGGGTCGGAGGCGACCTGGCCGAACAGGCCGGGTTGAGCGCGCAGCAGGGCGATGTCGGCCAGGCAGTCTCCGCCG
>NZ_JBEZGB010000055.1:0-1458 GCF_040649755.1 Nonomuraea sp. NPDC048882 | reverse complement strand
AGAGTGCGTTCTGCGAGTTGATGTCCCTTTCATCGGTGGGGTTGGGTTAGGTCGGCTGGTCGGAGACCCGCCGGTCGGACTACGGGCGTGGCTGGGTGAACAATCCCGGCTCGGTCTCGACAAGGACGCCGCGGCTGACCAGGCGTTTGAGCTTGGCGCGGACGTTCTGGATGTCGTTCTGCGTCAGGGGCAGGTCCATGGCCCTGGCCAGGTCCCGGGCGCGCAGGGAGCCGCCGGCCTCGGCGAAGACGGTGAGAATCTGCTGGTAGGCCGGGTGCTCGGGAACTGCGGGAGGTGGCGCGGCCGGTTGGATCGGGGTGGGATCTTCCTCGGCGAGGGAGATGAGGGTCTTGCGGCTGATCCGCAGGTGCTCGATCGCCTCGCTGAGTTGGCCCAGCCTCGCGGTGAGCATGTCGATCTCCGCCTGGGTCTGCTCGATCTGGCAGGTCAAGGCCTGCTCGCGGGCGTCGATCCGGTCCAGGAGCCAGGCACCCGGATCGGCCTGCCGGGCGTCGGGCCCGATCATGCCCACCGCCACGACGGGGACGCGCCGCGGGTCAGGCGGCGGGACATCACGTCCGTCATCGCCCAATACACGCGGGCTTCGGAACTGGCCGGAAGGTGCTCATAGTCGCGGACCAGACGCCGGTGGAACATCAAGATGCCGTACGTTTGCTCGACGACCCATCTCTTGGGCTGGGGGACGAACCCCTTGCCGGCGGGGTTGCGTTCGACGATCTCCACGTCGATCCCTAGGTCGGCGCCATGCGCGACGACCGCGTTCTTGAACCCCTGGTCGGCTAGCGCCTTGGTCACGGTGCCCTCGGTGCCGGCGGCGACCCGGTCCAGCAGGGCGATCCCGGCGGTGTTCTCATGAGCCGAGGCGGCCAGGACGACCACGGCGATGACCAGGCCCAGCACGTCCACCGCCAGGCCCCGTTTCCTGCCCGGCACGCGCTTGGCAGCGTCCTTGCCGGTCGTGGAGGCGGGGACCCCGGCCGCGACGTGGACGCTCTGGGTGTCCAGCACGACCAGGCTCGGGTCGGCTAATCGTTTCTTCCTTTCGCGCAGATGCCAGCGCAGCAGGTCATGGATCGTCTTGTCGGTGCCGTCGTCGCGCCACTTGCCGAAGTAGTAGTACGTCGCGCTCTTAGGCGGCAGGTCGTGCGGGAGAAAGTCCCATTGGACACCGGTTCGTCCTTGGTAGCGGATGGCGTTCACGATCTCCCGCAACTCGTAGTTGCCCTCGTGGCCGCTGACGGACGGGTGCGCGGCCTTCCACGCCGTGAGCACGGGCTCGATCAGCGCCCATTCCGCGTCGGTTAAGTCGCTGGGGTACGGCTTGCGCTCGGTCACCCGGCTATCCCAGCACAGCAGACCCCACCGACCGGCGGTAACGCTACAAATCCATACGATCACATAGCGACATCACAGGCATATGCTCGCGGAACGCACTCT
>NZ_JBEZGB010000054.1:0-1884 GCF_040649755.1 Nonomuraea sp. NPDC048882 | reverse complement strand
CCGAAAAGTGCCACTTGCGGAGACCCGGTCGTCAGCTTGTCGTCGGTTCAGGGCAGGGTCGTTAAATAGCCGCTTATGTCTATTGCTGGTTTACCGGTTTATTGACTACCGGAAGCAGTGTGACCGTGTGCTTCTCAAATGCCTGAGGTTTCAGCAAAAAACCCCTCAAGACCCGTTTAGAGGCCCCAAGGGGTTATGCTAGTTATTGCTCAGCGGTGGCAGCAGCCTAGGTTAATTAAGCTGCGCTAGTAGACGAGTCCATGTGCTGGCGTTCAAATTTCGCAGCAGCGGTTTCTTTACCAGACTCGAGTACTTACTTAAATGTCATTCCTGCTTCCTCACGGTCGCCGATGTCAGCCCCAGCGAGCGCCCCACGATCTCCTGCATGATCTCCGAGGTGCCGCCGAAGATCCGCTCAATGCGGTTGTCGCGCCAGATGCGCGCGATCTCGTACTCGTTGATGTATCCGTATCCGCCGAACAGCTGGACGCAGCGGTCGATGATCTGCCAGGCGGTCTCGGTGGTCCAGTACTTCGCCGCGGCGGCGTCGACCGCCGTGAGATGGCCCTCGACGAGCGCCATGATGCAGCCGTCGACATAGGTGCGTGCCGCGTCGAGCTTGGCCCGCATGTCGGCCAGCGCGAAGCGGTTGGCCTGGAAGGTGCCGATGGGCTGCCCGAACGCCGTGCGGGTCTTGGCGTACTCCAGCGCCAGCTCGAAGGCGCGCTGTGCGCCGCCCAGCGCGCTCACCGCGATGGCGATCCGCGCGGTGGGCAGGTTCTCCATCATGTACGCGAAGCCGCGGCCCTCCGCGCCGAGGAGGTTCGCCGCCGGCACCCGTACGTCGTGGAAGAAGAGCTCCGCGGTGTCCTGCGCCTTGAGGCCGACCTTGTCCAGCCGGCGGCCGCGCTCGAAGCCGGGCATCCCGCGCTCGACGACCAGCAGGCTGATGCCCTTGTGGCGGGCGTCCGGGTCGGTCTTGCAGGCGACGATCACGAAGTCGGCGAGGATGCCGTTGGTGATGAAGGTCTTCTGGCCGCTGAGCACATAGTGGTCGCCCTCGCGGCGGGCGGTGGTGCGCATCGCCGCCAGGTCCGACCCGGCGTCCGGCTCGGACAGGGCCAGTGCGCAGATGGTCCGCCCGGAGACGATCCCGGGGAGCCAGCGGTGTTGCTGCTCCCCGGTGAGGTGCGACAGGTAGGAGGGCAGGACGTCGTTCTGGAGCCCGAGGCCGATGCCCACCGTGCCGGTGGCCGCCATCTCCTCGGCCATGATGGCGTTGTAGCGGAAGTCGCGGATGCCCTGTCCGCCGAACTCCTCGGGGAATTCCCACCCGATGAGACCGGCCGCACCGGCCGCGCTCCAGGCCTCGCGGCTGACGATTCCGGCCTGCTCCCATTCCTCCGCGTGGGGCACGCACTCCCTGAGGTAGTAGGCACGGGCGGTCTCCCGGAACTGCTCGTGCTCGGGGGTGAAGAGCGTGCGCCTCATCGACTGGAAATAGAGGTTTTCGTCCCCCGGATCCTGGCTGTGGTGATGATGGTGATGGCTGCTGCCCATGGTATATCTCCTTATTAAAGTTAAACAAAATTATTTCTACAGGGGAATTGTTATCCGCTCACAATTCCCCTATAGTGAGTCGTATTAATTTCCTAATGCAGGAGTCGCATAAGGGAGAGCGTCGAGATCCCGGACACCATCGAATGGCGCAAAACCTTTCGCGGTATGGCATGATAGCGCCCGGAAGAGAGTCAATTCAGGGTGGTGAATGTGAAACCAGTAACGTTATACGATGTCGCAGAGTATGCCGGTGTCTCTTATCAGACCGTTTCCCGCGTTGTGAACCAGGCCAGCCACGTTTCTGCGAAAACGCTGGAAAAAGTG
>NZ_JBEZGB010000053.1:0-2417 GCF_040649755.1 Nonomuraea sp. NPDC048882 | reverse complement strand
ACCCGAGCCACCAGGCCCAAATGATCTATCTAAACGGCATTGGGGCAGGCCGCCGTGCCACTCGCCCAAGACGAACGGGACGATCAGGCGGAAATTTCCATCAGCCGAAACTGATCAGGAGGGACGACCGCCTCCTGAGTCATCGAGGCTGGCGGTCCTGATTCCCCGCGAAGCCGGCCCTCGCAGTCGAGGTAAAGGCGCACGTCAGCATACATCAACCCCGAAAGTCAACGTTGAGGGCTTGCAAGATCACTGAAATGACGAAGGTGCATCTGATCTACAAGGATGCAATCGCTCAGGCCATGTCCACGCGCAGCAAGATTTACGACAGGAGTACGAAAGGTCGGTGAGATATCTGTAATACGCAAGCGGGTGGCGGGGCGTTCTGCCTTTACCGCCGCCGGAAGCCGACGCTTGGAGGTAAAGGATGTCTTCGTGGCAGAAAGCAGCCTGCATTGGCGCCGCGTTCATGACAGGGCTGGCCGGAATTGCTCTTGCGGGGCCGGTGTCAGCGACTGCGCTTATCAGCAGGCACAGCACATCGGAAAGCCCGGTCGCTTCCCGCAGCATAGCAATGTCCAATGGGGGTTCGGCGACAACTGAGACGCGACACGCATATCCGTGGTACTACATCGAGTCCTTCGGCTACTCCGGCCTGGCCAGTAAAGCAACGCAGTGGGCTAACTGCGTGGTGGCGGGCGAACGCTGGGAGAGCGCAGGCACCTTCTACTACCACTGCGAGGATGTTCCCTTCTCAGGCCCATATGGCACATGGGAGCTGTGGGTAGCTCAATAAGCGACATACCCGCTGGTCATGCGGTCTGCCACGACTGCAGGAACGTTCACCCTCACCCGGCAAAGACACCCTATGGCACTGCGGCACAATGTGTGCATTCCGTTCCGAGCGCACCTGTCGTGCGCCACTGGCAAAGGCAAGAGCCGCGCGGATCAGGACGGTGACTGGCAGCCTCGGCAGCCCTAGAAGGGGCGGGACGAGCAAGCAGTTCTGCCATGCATAGGCCAGTCTGCCCCAACATTTCACCGACGCCCGAGTCTACCAACCCCTACTTCCACTCCCCCACATTCTGATACCCATGCTGGGTAGCCCACGAGCTTCATCATGCGTATCCGGCGACCCATCTATGGACTGACGTAAATGCGTCGAGTCAAAACAACATCATCGAAGACATCTGCCGTTCGATGACGGAACGCAACGCACGACCTCGGCGATCCGTGATTCAACCAGCGCCGTTACCAGCCGACAACACAATCCGGAAGAAGGGCGTCCATGAAGAGATTGATCTCGGCGATTGCCGCCGTCGCAGCCGTCTTCGCCGTACTGCCGTCCGGCGTGGGATCAGCGGCGACCAGTCGCGCGGCATCCCCCGACTGCGGCAATGCCAATGACCGGCAGACCGCGATCCGAGAATTCGTCCAGCTCGCGAGCGGCAAGTTGAAGATCAACATCAAGGAGGAGAACTACGAAATCCAAGCCGACGGCCCCAGCTGTATCGTCAAGCCCCGAGGAAGTGCGCCGGTCACCAGCAAAACGGTGACCGACTCCACCGGCAACAGGACGATCACGGTGAGCACCAGCACCACCGCCCCGGTCACGCAGGGCAGCGGGGACGTCTCGATTCAAGAAGACACGAAGTGGTATCAGCCTCTCTGCTGGGGCTCTTATGAGGACGAGGCTCACGTCGGCATCATGAACCCCATCTGCAGCGTATGGGGAGAAATGAAGTACCAGGGCGCGATCCAGGACAACTATGTGATGCGCATGTACTCCACCTGCGGCGCACGGAAAGGCGGCCCCGAGTTCTCACAGGTTTACTCATGCAGTGTTAAGACCGGATCCGCAGGCGCTCCGAAAACGTGGCTCACTGACTACAGCCCGAAGGGCACGACATCGCTGTCCAACTGCCAAAGCATACCTCTCAGCATCACGGCCGGACCGATCTCGGCCGGGACGTCCGTGACCACCTGCGAAAAACTGGCCCTCATTACCTCCCCCTCGGCGGTCAACCCGAAGATGGAAGTGGCCTGGCAAGGCAAATCGTACTTTGCGGAGGACAAGCGAGAGGTCGGATTGCTCCTCGGCGTATCCTCTGCCCGGGGGTCGCAGCCAGGGTTGTACATCGGATGGGACATGAAAGTCGGCCCCTGCAGTCCCGCCGGGGTGCCCTACCCGATATGCGCTTTCTGAACGGCTGAGCGGACCAGACGTTTCCGCCTACACAGGTGGGCCCGTGGATTCTGCGGGCCCACCGTTGTTGCCAGTTGAAGCTCTTTCCATCGTGACGCCACTGGTCAGATGGGGTTGCTGAGAACGGTGGCAGATGAAGGGCGTCCGTCACGCGGATACCACTCGGCGAAGCCAATGCCGTTTAGATAGATCATTTGGGCCTGGTGGCTCG
>NZ_JBEZGB010000052.1:0-2564 GCF_040649755.1 Nonomuraea sp. NPDC048882 | reverse complement strand
GCGGTGGAGAACGCCCGTCTGTATGAGGAGTCGCGCAGCCGCGAGACCTGGTTGCAGGCGTCGTCGGAGGTGACCACGAGCCTGCTGTCGGGCGCGGACCCGCGCGAGGTGCTGTCGGTGGTGGCCGCCCGCGCCCGCCAGATGAGCGACGCGGACCTGGTCCAGGTGCTGCTGCCGGACGCGGATCGGCAGTCGCTTGTTGCGGAGGTGGTCGAGGGAGAGGGCGCGGACGACCTGGTCGGGTCGTCCTTCGACGTGCCGGCCACGCTCGTGGGCGATACCTTCACCCAGGGGGAGTCGCTGTTCAGCGCAGACCTTCAGAGCGGACCCGACCTGGGCTCTCCGCTGCGGCGGCTTGGGTACGGCCCAGGACTGATGGTCCCGCTGGGAGCAGCACCGGCGGTGCGGGGAGTGCTGATGCTGGCCAAGCGGAGCGGGCGGCTGCCGTTCACCGGTGCGGCCGAGCAGATGTTGCGGGCGTTCGCCGGTCAGGCGGCGGTCGCGCTGGAGCTGGCCGAGGCGCGGCGCGACGCCGAGCGGCTGGGCCTGCTGGAGGACCGCGACCGGATCGCGCGAGACCTGCACGATGTGGTCATTCAGCGGCTGTTCGCCACCGCGATGACGCTGATGAGCACGCTGCGGCTGGTCGAGCGGCCCGAGGCGGGCAAGAAGCTGCAGCACGCGATCGACGAGCTGGACGAGACGATCCGGCAGATCCGCTCGTCCATCTTCGCCTTGCAGACCTCCTACGACGACACGCCGCCGAGCCTGCGCGGGCAGATCGTGGAGCTGGTGGAGGGGGCGGGCAGCCACCTGGGGTTCATGCCGGGGCTGCGGATGGAGGGCCGGCTCGACACCGAGGTGCCCGAGGCCGCCGCCGAGCACGTGGTGGCGGTGCTGCGCGAGGCGCTGTCCAACGTCGTACGGCACTCGCACGCGACCAGGGCCGAGGTGTCCGTCGAGGTCGCGGCGGGCGCCCTCACCCTGCTGGTCACCGACAACGGCGTGGGCCTGGGCGAGGGCGGGCGGCGCAGCGGGCTGCGCAACATCGAGGAACGGGCCGGCCGGCTGGGCGGTTCCTCGCTGCTGGAGTCCCCCGACAAGGGCGGCACGCGGCTGAGGTGGACGATCCCTCTGTGAGGGCCGCGGCCCGCATGCCGAAGGGCTGGATCGGCTCGCCACGGATGAGCGCCGGGCCGGACGAGACGAGGACCAAAGTCCCCTCAGCACAGGAGGGACGCCTCTGAGCGGCGGGTTCCGCCCGCGCGAACCTGGAAGCGGACCCAGGAGGCGACGATGGGCATGGACGAGCTCGGCGTGGTGGTGGGCTACGACGGTTCCTTGTCAGCACGGGAAGCCCTGCGATGGGCGGCCGCGGAGGCTGCCGGCAGAGGGGTGCCGCTGACGGTGTGCCACGCGTGGGACTGGCCGTATCGCGAGTGGCCCGGCGAGCTGGTGCCGCTCGAACTCGTCCGCCGCCCCGCCCAGCGGCTGGTCAAGGCCGCGGCCGCCTGGGCCGGACGGAACCATCCCGGCGTCGCGGTCAACACGCTGACCGATCGCGGCTCCCCGTCCGCGCTCCTGACCGACCTGTCCGCCGGCGCCGAGCTGATCGTGGTGGGCAGCCGCGGGCACGGCGCCCTCCACGGCATGGCAGTCGGATCGGTGAGCGGTCATGTCGCCTCCAGGGTCCGCTGCCCGGTGATCGTCATGCGCGGCGACCCGCAGGAGCGTGACGCGCGCGAGGTCCTGGTGGGTTTCGACGGCTCCCCAGCGTCCAGGACCGCGCTGAGCTTCGCCGCCACGGAGGCGTACCGGCTCGGCAGCCCGATTCACGTTGTGATCGCCCGCCACGACCGGGGCGGGGAAGCAGACCCGCTGGAGCTGCGCATCCAGGCCCAGGGGCTCGCCTGGGACGAGCTGACCGCCCGGCAGCACGCCCATCCGGACCTTCAGGCGAGCGTCGAACTCGCGGACGAGCCCGCGCGCCGGGCGCTGCTCGAAGCGGCCCGCAAGTCCTGCCTGCTGGTGGTCGGGGCGCGCGGCCTTGGCGAGGTGCGGGGGCTGCTCCTCGGCTCCGTCAGCCAGGCCATGGTCCACCACGCACCCTGCCCCGTCGCCGTGGTCCACTGACCAGACGCGCGTTGTCCGGATTTCGGCCGTGCTGACTGCGGCGCTCGCCCTCGTCATCCACCGCCGCCAAGACTGACGGCCCGCCCTCCGCATGAGCCGTCCGGCAGGGGACGAAGGTCCCCGCGCCGCGGGCCCTACGGCACTGCAACGGAAGCCGCGCGAGCGGTGTGCTGGAGGCGACTCGGAAACGGCGCATCACCCCTCGGAAAGGGGGCCATCATGAACGCCACCATCGGCAGGCCCGCCGTGCAGGCCGGCGCCACGCAAGCTCGCCGCCCGGTCGGCTACGTGTGGGCCGCGGCCCGGATCGCGCTCGGCTGGACCTTCCTCTGGGCGTTCCTGGACAAGACCTTCGGCTGGGGCTTCGCCACCCCCGCGGAGCGTGCCTGGGTCGCGGGCGGCAGCCCGACGACCGGCTTCCTCAAGGGCAC
>NZ_JBEZGB010000051.1:0-2590 GCF_040649755.1 Nonomuraea sp. NPDC048882 | reverse complement strand
TCCGCCCCCACCACCGCCACCGCACCCGGCGACCGCACCACCTGCCCCTCAAACAACTCCACCAACGACCCCGCCGACACCCCCACACCCGTCTCATTCCACCCCTCCACCACCTGACGCCACTCACCCTCACCCATCACCTCAACCCCACTAAGCCGAGTCCCAGGGTCAGCGGTAACCGCGTCCAGAACCCGTACCAAACGACCGACCAGCACCTCCACCGACCCGCGATCAAACACGTCGGCCGCCGCCACCACCGACCCACGCAGCCCCGCAGGCACGTCCCCGGCACCGAACACCTCGCCCAGCGTGAAGTCCAGGTCGAACTTCGCCGCCGACATCCCGGCGGTGACCTCCGCCGACACCGCGCCGGACGGCCCGCCCGCCCGAACCCCCGGCAGTTCCAGCTCCGCCTCGGTGTTCGTGGTGGACTGGACCTTGAACATCACCTGGAACAGCGGATGCCGCGCCATCGACCGCGCCGGTGCCAGCTCCTCCACCAGGCGGTCGAACGGCAGTTCCTGGTGCGCGAACGCGCTCCACCCGGTCTGCCGGACGCGGGAGAGCACCTGCGTGAAGGTGGGGTCGCCGGACAGATCCGTACGCAGCACCACGTTGTTGACGAAGAACCCGACCAGGTCGTCGAGCGCGACGTCGGTACGACCGGCCACCGTCGTGCCGACGGGGACGTCGGTGCCCGCGCCCAGCCGCGACAGCAGCACGACCAGCGCGGCCTGCAACACCATGAACGTGGTCGCGCCCTCGACCCGCGCCAGCTCCGCCACCCGGGCGTGCACCTCGGCCGGCACCTCGATCGGGACCGTGTGCCCCCGATGCGAGGCCACCGCCGGACGCGGCCGGTCGTAGGGCAGTTCGAGCTCCTCCGGCAGGCCGGCCAGGGTCTCCCGCCAGTACGCCAGCTGGGTGGAGACGAGGCTGTCCTGGTCGTTCTCGTCGCCGAGCAGTTCCCGCTGCCAGAGGGTGTAGTCGGCGTACTGGACGGGCAGCGGCTCCCACTCCGGCGCCCGCCCGTCGCACCGCGCGGCGTACGCGACCGACACGTCCCGCGCCAGCGGCCCCATCGACCAGCCGTCACTCGCGATGTGATGGACGACGACCACCAGCACCCGCTCGCCCGCCCCCGCCTCGAACAGCCACGCCTTGATCGGCGCCTCAGCCGCCAGGTCGAAGGCGTAAGCCGCCGCCTCGGACACCTTCGCGGGCAGGTCGGCCGAGGCGACCTCGACCACGGTCAGCTCCCACGCCAGCTCCTCGACCGGCACGATGTGCTGGTAGGGCTCCCCCTCCACGTCGGGGAAGACCGTCCGCAGCACCTCGTGCCGCCCGATCACGTCCCGCAACGCCGCGTTCAGCGCCGCGACGTCCACCTCGCCTGACAGCGACAGCACGACTGGCATGTTGTACGTGGCGCTCGGCCCTTCCGACCGGGTGACGAACCACAACCGGCGCTGCGCGAACGACAACGGAATCATCAGGACTCCTTCTGAGTACGCATGTTCTGAGTACGCATGGGCCGCAACGCCGGCCTCGCCGACTTGAGATCACCAAGCTGTCGTGCAAGTCCCGCGACCGTCGGGGTCTCCAGCAGGACCTTCAACGGCACCTCCACACCGAGCGCCGCCCGGATCTGACTGACCAGCCGCACCGCCAGCAGCGAGTGCCCGCCGAGCCGGAAGAAGTCGTCATCCACCCCGACGCTCTCCAGGCGGAGGACGCGCGCGAACGCCTCACACAGGACCTGCTCTTCGCGGGTGGACGGTTCGCGGCTGGGGGTGGTGACGTGCTGAGGGACGGGGAGGGCTTTGCGGTCGAGCTTGCCGTTCACCGTCACCGGCAACTGCTCCAGTACGACCACGGCGGACGGCACCATGTACTCCGGCACCCGCTCACCGGCGAACCGCCGCACCGCTTCCTCGATCCCCGCCCGCTCACCGGCCGGAACCACGTAGGCGACCAGCCGCACCTCCCCGGGCAGGTCCTCCCGCGCCACCACCGCCACCTGCCCCACCCCAGGACAAGCGGCCAGCACCGCAGTGACCTCACCAGGCTCCACCCGGAAGCCCCGGATCTTCACCTGATCATCGGCCCGACCGGCGAACAACAACTCGCCCTCAACCGACCAACTGACCCGGTCTCCGGTCCGATACATCTGCTCGCCCACCTCGAACGGACACGCCACGAACCGCTCAGCACTCAACCCGGCACGACCCACATAGCCGCGAGCCAGCTGAACGCCCGCCACATACAGCTCGCCCACCACGCCAGGCGGCACCGGCGACAGGAACTCATCCAGCACATAAGCCCGAGTGTTCGCCACCGGCCGCCCAATCGGGACGGACAACTCATCCCAATCCACGTCGCATCGGAAGGCGGTCACATCGATCGACGCCTCGGTGGGCCCGTAGTAGTTCTCCAGCCCGACCCCACCCAGCACCTCAGCGAAGCGCCGCGCCAGGTGCGCCGGCAACGCCTCCCCCGAACACACCACCCACCGCAAGCCATCACAGTCGGCAGCGGCCGGCTCAGCCAGGAAAACCTCCAGCATCGACGGCACAAAATGCGCCACATC
>NZ_JBEZGB010000050.1:0-4107 GCF_040649755.1 Nonomuraea sp. NPDC048882 | reverse complement strand
GGTGGGCAGGAGTTGGACGGTGGGTGGCCCAGCGTGGCGGATGCCTTTGTCGCTTGGGCGTCGTTCGCGGTAGCTGCTGCGTCGGGTGCGTTTGATGGAGCGAGGGTAGGTGCGGTGGCGGCGTTCGGGGTTGCGGTTGCGGGGCCGGCCGATCTGATGGACGGTTCTGGTCCAGAGCTCATTTTGGAGTTCAGGGGGGAAGGCCGCTCGGTCGGTGACCGAGCGGTGCACGATCCGGAGGGTGGCCAGGAACGTGATCCGGTCGGGATCGACGCCGGCTGTGGTAGCGGCGGTGCAGATCAGGGTGGCCAGGGCCCAGTGGGTGAGGAGGTAGGCCCAGATCTCCTGCCGGACCAGGTCCGGGGTCTTGGACCGCAGGATCCTTCCGGGGCCGCGCAGGTGGATCTTCAGCTGGGCGAACCCGGTTTCGGCCTCCCAGCGCTCGTGGTAACAGGCGGCGAGCTGCTGCGCGGTCGCCTCCGCGGGATCGAGGGCGGTCGTGATGAGGCGGATGTGCTCGCCCTTGCGGTCGGGCACGGTGTAGTCGACCACCCGGACGATCACCGCAAGGTCCGGATCCAGTTCACGGCCGCGGCGGGCGTCATCTCGCAGCCGTTTCTTTTGCGATTGGCGCAGCTTGGTGGGCTTGGTGATGACCGCCAGCCAGGATCCGTCCTCCAAGTCTTTCAGCCAGTACGGGTGCAGCCCGGCCTGGATGCGCCACAGGAGCTGCGCGCCGGTTGAGGACGCGTACTGCCAGGCAGGGAAGCTGTAGAAGCCGCGATCGGCGCTCAGCAACATCTCGGGCGTCAATCGCCCGTACAGCGAGTAGGCGAGGGTCTGCTCGCTGTCCCAGCAGCCCGAGGTGTCTGCCGCGACGATCGCGTGTGAGGCGCACTCGCTGATCGCCACGACCCGGGCCTGCGGATTTAGGGTCTCGTACCCGCCCGCGCTGTCGTTGGGGAATTCGGCCAGGTTCGTCGCCGTGTCCGGCAGATCGAGGGTGAACCCGTCGATCGCCATCAGTCGCCACCGTCCCAGCCACGCTCCCGTGGTCGCCGCTGTCACGGCCGGCCGGGCGACCCGCTCGAACACCTCCCGGACGACCTCGGACTCCAGGCGCTGCCGGGCCTGGGTGATCGCTCCACGCGTCGGAGGCTCCCACGAAGATCCCGGCACGGCTGCGAGCAGACCGGTCAGTTTCTCCGCGACCTCCTCGTAGTCATCGTCCGCGAACAGGCATAACGCCATCAGCAGATAGACGACCACACGAGCCGGGAGCTTCCGCACCCGCTCCTCGCGGCATCCGTGCAACTCGATCGCCTCGTCCAGGACCTGCCGTGGCACCAGCGACGTCAACACCCCCAGCCCAACCAGATCCATCAGCCGACCCGAACCGCCTGCGCCACCCGGCAAGATCACCAAGCGACGCTACCAGCATGATCGCTAACTAAACGGCATTGGCCCACGGATCACAGCCCCCGAAGATCCCGACCTACAGCTGCCGTAACTGAATTGCGCCACGAGACAGCCTTACGAAAGCCTTACGACAGGAGGGATGTGTATTTTCTCCTCACGGCAAGACCGCGAACGAGCTCGAGGGTGCATGTCGAGAGCGAGAAGCGTTGCCTCCGATGGAGGAATGAAGTGAAATTGGCCTGCCGACTGATGCGCAATTGCAGAACTCTCCAAGCTGGAGATGACTGTTGCCAGGCAGATGGGTCGCGATCCGCTGCCTGGATTCTTCATGGTTATTCGGCGCGGGCTGCGACATCGAACACGGACCTTGACGGGAAAGTTGGCTCGTACTTTAATCGTACGAGCACGAGAAGGAGCGCGAATGTCGTGTATACGCGCGGAGCTTGACAGATGAACGAGCTAAGTCCGCTCTTCAACCCGACGGTGCCGAGCATGGCGCGGATCTATGACTATTGCCTTGGCGGCAAGGATAACTTCGCGGCCGACCGGGAGGCTGCAGATAAGATTTTACAGGTATTGCCGAACGTTCGGCAGATAGCGAGGGAAAATCGCGAATTTCTAGGCCGAGCGGTACGCTTTCTCGCCGAAGCTGGCATCCGCCAATTCCTTGACATCGGCACTGGGCTTCCTACTCAACAGAACGTTCATGAGGTCGCTCTAGGAATCGCACCCGATGCTAGGACCGTCTACGTTGACAACGACCCTATCGTGCTGGTCCATGCGCGTGCCCTGTTGGCTAACAACCGCCAGACAATCGTGGTCGACGGCGATCTACGAGCGCCACGGGAGCTCCTTGACCGGACCGACGTTCGGGCCCACCTTGACTTCGACCGGCCCTATGCGGTCATCCTGTGCTCTATCGTGCACTTCGTCGAGGACGACCAGGAGGCAGCCGACAGCGTCTCCGTCCTGCGGGAGAGCCTGCCGCCCGGTGGCGCGTTGGTGCTTTCTCACGGATTCCGTGGCGAACTGAATGACGATGCGATCGACGTCGGAAGAGCGATCTACGCCCAGGCGCATGGTGGATTAAATATGCGCGATCAGGCGGCGATCAGCGAATATTTCCGCGGGCTTGAGTTGGTGGAGCCCGGCTTGGTCCGCGTGGAATCGTGGCGTCCCGTCCATGATCTGGATCTCACACCCAATGCATCAGCACCTGGTGTCCTAGGAGCTGTCGCCTTTGCTCCATAAGAGGGCATCTAGTCTCTGCTCAAATACGCCATGGCCGACCTCGTCGTCCGCCACTCAGCCGGTATGGCTATGACGGTTTGAGTTGGGATCTGGCCCATATTTCGTGATCGAAACGGGCCCGCCGGTCCTTCGGTGTGAGCGACGATGATCCGCGTGTCGTGATGATCATGTTTTGGATGTGCTGCTGCCTCACCTGTCGGGTGTCGAGGTCGAGCGGGTCGAGCACGTCAACGGCGTGGTGAGGGTCGTGGCCAAGATGCAGGCGGTACAGGTCGCCTGCCCCGCCTGCGGGATGCTTTCCGGCCAGATGCACAGCCGCTACCAGCGTCGTCTGGCCGACACCCCGATCAGCGGCCAGCCGATGGTGATCGTGCTGGAGGTACGGCGTCTGGTGTGCCGGCAGCCCACATGCGAGCAGAAGACCTACGCCGAGCAAGCGCCCGGCTTGACGATGCGGTACGCGCGTAAGACACCACTGCTGGTCCGGTCTCTGCAGCACCTCGGGGTCGCGCTCGCTGGACGGGCCGGGACTCGGGTGGCCCGGCTGTTGCAGATGACCGTCAGCCGTTCTACCTTGCTGCGGCTGGTCATGGCCATGCCAGACTCGATCATCGAGGCACCGCGGGTCCTCGGCGTGGACGACTTCGCCCTCAAGCGCGGGCATCGCTACGGCACGATCCTCATCGACTGCGAACGCGGTGTGCCGCTGGAGGTGCTGGAAGGGCGCGAGGCCGACCCGCTGGCCGCTTGGTTGCGTGAACACCCCGGTATCGAGGTGATCTGCCGAGACCGCGCGGGCGCCTATACCGAGGGCGCCCGAGCAGGTGCTCCGCAGGCGGTTCAGGTAGCTGATCGATTCCATCTGTGGCAGAACCTGGCCAAGGCCGTCGAACGGTGCGTGGCGGCGCACCGCTCCTGCCTGCAAGAACCGGCACCGGAGTTCACCCCGGAGGAAGATCCAGGACAACCACCCGACATAGCCGGGACCGACGAGCCGGTGGGGAAGTTCGCCGAGCGGGTCCGCCGTCACCATGCCCTGGTTCACTAACTTCTGGAGCAGGGCCACGGGATCAGGGGCATCGCCCGGCAACTGGGCTGGGGACGACACACCGTCCAGCGCTACGCCCGAGCGGCCCGCTGGACCGAACTTGTACCGCTTCAAAACTCGTGCATGTGGTCTGAGCTGGTGTTTCTTCGGAACAGCTAGGCGGCTCGGTGGTACTCGTTGATGGCTCCGCTGAGCACCCTCCGGCGCTGAACCCGGCCTTCCAGCGGCACCACGACGTCCTCGTCTTGATCAGGTGGGCGTTGCCGTCGAGACTGGTGCGGGCGGTGCGCGTTGTAGCCTCGGGCTTTCGCGGTGAATTTCGCGCAGGTTGATCGGCTACATAAGAAAAGTGCTTCCGAGCTGGGAGGATGGGGCTTGTCTAGAGTCCT
>NZ_JBEZGB010000049.1:0-2763 GCF_040649755.1 Nonomuraea sp. NPDC048882 | reverse complement strand
TGTGTGATGTGACTGCGTGCCTTTTGAAGAATGAGCCTGCGAGTTATGGTGTGTGGCGAGGTTAACCCGTGTGGGGGAGCCGTAGCGAAAGCGAGTCTGAAGAGGGCGTTTGAGTCGCATGCTGTAGACCCGAAGCGGAGTGATCTACGCATGGGCAGGTTGAAGCTCAGGTAAGACTGGGTGGAGGACCGAACCCACCAGGGTTGAAAACCTGGGGGATGATCTGTGTGTAGGGGTGAAAGGCCAATCAAACTCCGTGATAGCTGGTTCTCCCCGAAATGCATTTAGGTGCAGCGTTGCGTGTTTCTTGCCGGAGGTAGAGCACTGGATGGCTAATGGGCCCGACAAGGTTACTGACGTCAGCCAAACTCCGAATGCCGGTAAGTGAGAGCGTGGCAGTGAGACTGCGGGCGATAAGGTTCGTAGTCGAGAGGGAAACAGCCCAGATCACCGACTAAGGCCCCTAAGCGTGTGCTAAGTGGGAAAGGATGTGGAGTCGCAGAGACAACCAGGAGGTTGGCTTAGAAGCAGCCACCCTTGAAAGAGTGCGTAATAGCTCACTGGTCAAGTGATTCCGCGCCGACAATGTAGCGGGGCTCAAGTACACCGCCGAAGTCGTGGCATTGACTCTCATTCGTGGGGGTTGATGGGTAGGGGAGCGTCGTGCAGCCGGCGAAGCAGCAGAGTGATCTAGTTGTGGAGGCTGTGCGAGTGAGAATGCAGGCATGAGTAGCGAATCGAGGGTGAGAAACCCTCGCGCCGGATGACCAAGGGTTCCTGGGCCAGGCTAATCCGCCCAGGGTAAGTCGGGACCTAAGGCGAGGCCGACAGGCGTAGTCGATGGACAACGGGTTGATATTCCCGTACCCGCTTCAATGCGCCCATACTGAACCTCGTGATGCTAAGAGTCCTTAAGTCCGCTGGTCCTTCGGGACCGGTGTGAGGCTGAACGCTCGGTCCGATCGGGTAGTAGGTAAGCGATGGGGTGACGCAGGAAGGTAGTCCAGCCCAGGCGATGGTTGACCTGGGGTAAGCATGTAGGGAGTGAGGTAGGTAAATCCGCCTCGCATTAATCCTGAGATGTGATGCCGAGCCGATTGTGGTGAAGTGGATGATCCTATGCTGCCGAGAAAAGCCTCTAGTGAGTGTTGTGGCGGCCCGTACCCTAAACCGACTCAGGTGGTCAGGTAGAGAATACTAAGGCGATCGGGTGAACTGTGGTTAAGGAACTCGGCAAATTGCCCCCGTAACTTCGGGAGAAGGGGGGCCTCTGCTGGTGAACATCCTTGCGGTGGGAGCTGGTGGGGGCCGCAGTGGCCAGGGGGAAGCGACTGTTTACTAAAAACACAGGTCCGTGCGAAGTCGTAAGACGATGTATACGGACTGACGCCTGCCCGGTGCCGGAACGTTAAGGGGACCGCTTAGTTCAGCTTCGGCTGGGCGAAGGTGAGAACTTAAGCGCCGGTAAACGGCGGTGGTAACTATAACCATCCTAAGGTAGCGAAATTCCTTGTCGGGTAAGTTCCGACCTGCACGAATGGCGTAACGACTTCCCCGCTGTCTCAACCGCAGACCCGGCGAAATTGCACTACGAGTAAAGATGCTCGTTACGCGCAGCAGGACGGAAAGACCCCGGGACCTTCACTACAGCTTGACATTGGCGTTTGGAGCGTCTTGTGTAGGATAGGTGGGAGACTGGGAAGCTCGGACGCTAGTTCGGGTGGAGTCATTGGTGAAATACCACTCTGGTCGTTTTGAACGTCTAACTCTGGTCCGTGATCCGGATCGGGGACAGTGTCTGGTGGGTAGTTTAACTGGGGCGGTTGCCTCCTAAAGGGTAACGGAGGCGCCCAAAGGTTCCCTCAGCCTGGTTGGCAATCAGGTGTTGAGTGTAAGTGCACAAGGGAGCTTGACTGTGAGACTGACGGGTCGAGCAGGAGCGAAAGCTGGGACTAGTGATCCGGCATCGGCGTGTGGAAGCGGTGTCGCTCAACGGCTAAAAGGTACCCCGGGGATAACAGGCTGATCTTCCCCAAGAGTCCATATCGACGGGATGGTTTGGCACCTCGATGTCGGCTCGTCGCATCCTGGGGCTGGAGTAGGTCCCAAGGGTTGGGCTGTTCGCCCATTAAAGCGGTACGCGAGCTGGGTTTAGAACGTCGCGAGACAGTTCGGTCCCTATCCGCTGCGCGCGCAGGAGACTTGAAAGGGGCTGTCCCTAGTACGAGAGGACCGGGACGGACGAACCTCTGGTGTGCCAGTTGTACCGCCAGGTGCACGGCTGGTTGGCTACGTTCGGAAGGGATAACCGCTGAAAGCATCTAAGCGGGAAGCTCGCCTTGAGATGAGGTCTCCCACCCCGTGAGGGGGTAAGGCTCCCGGTAGACGACCGGGTTGATAGGCCGGAGGTGGAAGCACGGTAACGTGTGGAGCTGACCGGTACTAATAGGCCGAGGACTTGACCACAAAGCAACTTCTGTTTCTTTGTGCGTGTGTGTGCTGCGTTCTGTTACTCTTCGCCGGGTCCAGAACTGCGCCGCACCTGACAAAGGTTCAGAGATTTTCTTGCTCGCGTCCACTAAGCAATTCTGAGGCAGCAAACAGTGATGTTTGTGTGTTTCGGAGGGTTACGGCGGTTATGGCGGGAAGGAAACACCCGGTTACATTCCGAACCCGGAAGTTAAGCTTCCCTGCGCCGATGGTACTGCACTCGGGAGGGTGTGGGAGAGTAGGTCACCGCCGGACAATCTTTTGAGGAGAGGG
>NZ_JBEZGB010000048.1:0-9026 GCF_040649755.1 Nonomuraea sp. NPDC048882 | reverse complement strand
AGGACTCTAGACAAGCCCCATCCTCCCAGCTCGGAAGCACTTTTCTTATGTAGCCGATCAACCTGCGCGAAATTCACCGCGAAAGCCCGAGGCTAATTTGAGCAGCTACGGCTGCCTACCGTACAACCGCCCGAACATGCGACCAGCACAGCTGTTGATCATGCCAAGATACGTCCGCGCACCCCCCGCCGCGGCGCGTTTCTCAGAGCCACGTGATGATCGGGCCCACATTCCATCCGCCGGGCCCACCCCAGTAGTGCCGTCATCTGCTGTCTCAGCGTTCAGCGAGGACCTTGAGGTTTGTGCCGTAGGTGCTTGCAGCAGGCCGAGCACCCCTCCGGACGTCGGCGCCGAAGACGGCAATCGATCCCAGGGGCGGGGACGGCGTGTAGCGCCACCGGTGTTCGATCTACCTGCCCACGACCACGCAGCGTTTCCAAGTTTCCGGCACCCATCTCTTCGCTCGTGAAACGGCCCGCTCTGGCACCTTGACTCAGCGGTGCCAGATGGCGGCGTCGAAGGCGTCGATCAGGTGCTGCCACTTCTCTGAGAGCCTGCGCTGCCCGGTGCCACGCATGACCTGACCGCGGCACGCGCCACCGGCCTGATCGACGCGTTGACTGCGGCAGGAGTGAAGACTGAACCGCTCCGACTTTCTTGGAGACCCTGGTGTGCCCCGAGGACCTGTTGGAGGCCGCTGACGAGCTGCTGGGTATCGCCAAAGACCGGGACGCAGGTGGGCAGCTGCGCTTCCACCGCGGCCAGCGTGACGCTCAGGACCACTGCTGGTGGGTGCCTCCGTGGCACTTTTGAGGCACCCACCCAACGTGACGCTCCCGTCGAGGTACAGATCGCTCTGCACGTGCTTCGTTTCGGGAAACCGACCATAGCGGCCTGCGGGCAACGAGAGACGAGGGTGACGATTCTCGGAAATCGTCACCCTCGTCGTCAACCCGCTCGGCGATGCGATGGGATGCGATGGGATGCGACGTGGCCAGGATCAGGACACGGTCCCGTCCCCGGCCCGTCTGTGCAAGTCGGACCACGCCGGGCTGGAGGCGACCTTCTCCGTCGCTTCCGCCAGCGAGCAGCCCAGCAGGTCAATGACCCCGCGGATGCAATCGACCGGCGTGAACCCGTTCCTTCTCATGGACCCGATCAGCACGTTGACATCGACGCCCGCCTCCAATTCCTTCTTCGCGTTCGCGAGGAATTCGGCATGCTGTTCCTTGGAGAGCATTCTCTTCGCCTAGCTGTCTGCGCCCGGCACCTTGAATTCGAGATCCGGCCGGTGCCCGACCGGGCCCGTGACGCGTACTCCGCGAACGCGCAGGGACTTGAATCCCTGAGCGCCCAGCGCCGGAAGAAGGACCTTGCGTACTTCACGGAGCAAGAGACCCGCGCCTCCCGTTCCGAGCGATCCACGTGCCATGTCACCCGTCGTGCCGAAGATCGCGATGTCCGACAAGGTCACCTGCCCATTTTCGATACTTACCGTAGCCAATATCTCAATCTTGCCTTGAGGCGTGTCGATGGTGTGGTAAAGCATCTTGCCATGGGCGAGGTTGTCGATACCGCAAAGATCGTCGTTGTGGACGAGTGCGTCGGCGCCTCCGACGGCCACGTGGTAGGTGGAGGAGCCGGCGACATCCAGGTTGTAGACACGCTGATCGCTGCTGGAACTCTTGGCGATGGCGCTCACCTGCACGTACGTACCGGCGCTGGTACGCAGCCACGAGCTGGCCGACAGATCCCCCGCCTCGACCCATGCGCGCTGGTCCGGTGACCAGAAGGGGTGCTCGCTGGTGGCGACGACCACACCCACGCCGTCACCGCGCTCGCCGTCCGTGTCGACCGTGACCTGGACGAGGTTCTTGGCGCCCTTGCCGGCGATCACCGCGATGACCCGCTCCGCCCGCGTCTGACCGGACTTGGGATCGGTGGCGAGGACCATGTCGCCAGTGGCTACCTCTTCGATCGGTTTCCGGGATCCGTCGGCCATCACCACCAGGGTTCCGGGCGTGAAGCTGTTCTTCCGGCCTATCGGGCAGGACTTGCCCACCCCCAGCGCCTCGGTCGCGCTCTGCACCTTTCTCGCAGCGAGCTTGAGCCGGTCCTTCGCCGCGAGCCAGTTCTTGAAGGCGCTGATGGCGTCGCCGGCGTGTTTCCAGACTCTCTTGCCGAGCTCGTACGCCTTCTTCCACTTCCATGGCAGGGCGTACTTCGCAGCGAGCTTGCCTGCGAGACCGCCCGCGAGCGAACCCAGGATGTTGAGCGCGGTCTCGCCACAGGCGCCCAGGTCCCCGCTGGCGAAGCACTTGATGCCAGCGGTGATGCCGAGCTCGTCGGCCGCGATCTTCGCCAGGGCCATCACAGAGTCGATCAGTGCCTTGAGCTGACGGTCCACCTCGCCCTGGGCCGCTCTGGCCTCGGCTTCGGCCTGACGTTTGCGCTGCACTTTGCAGGCCGCGCTCTTGGGCTTGGCGCACGCGTCGACCGGCCCGACATCGTCGATGACCTTCAGCCCCGAGGGGTCGGAGGCGCCGATCGGGTTGTTCCCGGCGTAGGAGTAAGGGTTGCTCCATTGCGGTTTGGACAGGTCGAGCAAGGGATCGGTGGAGACGAACTTGCCGATTCTCGGGTCGTAGTATCGGGCCGACAGGTAGTCGAGGCCGGTTGATTCGTCCTCGGTCTTGCCGAGGAAGCCGCGGTCGGTGAACAGCAGATCGTCCTGGCCGCGGCGCTGCCCGTACGGGCGATACCTCTCCCGGGCGACCTGGCCGGTGGCGTCGTCGATGGCGAGTTGGGTCGAACCGTGCAACCCGGAGGCCATCCACTTCACACCTGCGGCGGTCCGCATCGCGACCACCGTGCCGTCGGGACCCGAGTAGTAGCGGGTGGCCTGGGCGACTCCGCCAACGGCGCGGATCTCCATCGTCCCTAGGTACAGGGTGGACGAGCCGTCAGGGTCACGCCGAATCAGCCGCTCACCTTCAGCGTCGTAGACCATGGACGTCTCAGCGCCATCGACTGTGGCCTTTTCCATCTGGCCGAGGGAGTCCCAGGTGAAGGTGGCCTGCTTGTTGTCCACGGTGCGGGTGACGAGCTGGCCGGCGTCGTCGTAGCCGTACGTGTCGGTCCCGCCGGGGTCGGTGATCGAAGTGACGGCGTTGGGCCGTACGGACGATGCTCCGGCGGGCGGGTAGCCATAGGTGGAGGTCACGCCGTTGTCGCTGGCGGAGGTCATGTTCCCGACGGCGTCGTAGGCGAAGGACTGGCTGTAGGGGTCAGGCCCCTGGTTGTCGGCGGACGCGGCGCAGGAGGCGCCGGTCGTGGTGTAGGCGGAGGTCAGCCGGTTCAGCCCGTCATAGCCGAAGCACTCCGCCTGCCCGGAAGTCGCGTCCTTGATCGTGCTTATCTGGCCACCCTTGCTGTAGGTGAAGTTGTCGTCCTGGGCGACCTGCGAGCCGGAGGTGGTGGTGAGGCGGTTGAGCCAGCCGGTACCTTCATCCCAGGTGAACGTGCGCCTGACCTGGGAGTTGGCGCCGTATTCGCGCTCGTTGAGCCGAGCGGTCGCCGAGTAAACGCTCTCCTTGACGTAGGTGGTCCCGCTCGCGTAGTCGGACGTCAGGCTGCTGGGCAGACCCAGATCGGTGTAACCGAGGGCGAGCTTCTCAGCCGGGAGATCGCCCTTGCCAGGTGCCCCTTGCTCTACCAGGTGCCCCGCCACGTCATATTTGGCGGTGAACTCATAGTCGCCCGCGAGGGCTCCTTCAGAGGCAGGGATGGTGACCTTGGTGGCAGTGGCCCGGTAGGAGCTGTCCAGGGCCAGGACCCTCTCCGTGTACGCGTTGCCACCGACGTATCGCGTCGAGGATGACGGGTACCCCTTGGCGACCTCGTCGTAGGTCCACTCGGTGAGCTTCGTCCCGTTCTGCGGATCTCCCTGCCATTGGCTGGTGCGCCTTCCGAGGTCGTCATAGACGTTCGAGACCTTGGTGCCGTTACCGTCGATGCTCCACGCGAGCCTTCCTACGGCGTCGTAGCCGTAGGAAGCACTGCCCGAGTCACGATCGCTCGCGGCTGTGCGGCGGCCAAGCCAGTCGTAGCTCGCCGTACGGGAGTTGCCGTTGGCATCGGTGATCGTGGAGAGGTTGCCGGCGGCGTTGTAGGTGTAGGTGGTGTCGTGGTGGGTGGCGGCGTCCTTCCACTCCTCGGTCTTGATCGTGCGGTCGAAGACGTCGGAGACGGTGGCCGTCTTGCCGCCGACCGGTGGCGTGACCTCGACCCGGTCCAGGCCCGGGTAGGCGGTTACAGTCCGGCGGAACTCGGCGGCAAGGTGATACTCGATGGCCGCGGTAGGCCGTTCCATGCTGTCGTAGACCTTCTTGGTCCACGAAGGCAGCGTGGTCAGCGCCGGGTTGAGCAGACCGCTGCCCGGATCGGCGGCGTTGTGCACGGGCTGGGAGGTCGCCGCCGCCAGGCCGCGGGCATCGTACGTGGTCAGCAAGACCACACGGCCACCGGCGGGTGAGCTCATCTGCGTCTCGCGAGGTCGGCCGAAACCGTCGTCGTAGCTGTATGTCGAGATGTACGTGGTGCCGCGCAGGAGCTTGCGCATGGTGGTCCTGGCCGGGGCGGTGGGCTGGCCCAGGTTGCCGTTGAACGGGATGTCGTAGGCCACCGTCGCGGTCGGGGTTCCCGCGCTCCTGGGCTGGTCCGGCTCCCACAGGGTGGACGTCCGGCCGAGGGCGTCATAGTCGATCTCCATGGTCTTGCCGTTGGCGTCCACCACCTTGGTGGGAAGACCGTTGCGGTGGGAGGAGAACGTTGTGACGACGTGATTCTTGGGATTGGTAACCGTCACACCCTGGTGCGGCCAGCCCACCACCGGGCTGTAGGCCGTCGTGGTGACCTTGTTCAGGGCGTCGGTGGCGGTCAGCGGGCGGCCGTAGTCGTCGTAGGTGTTCTTGGTGGTGGAGATGGTGGTGGCGTTCGCGTAGGAGCGGGTCTCTGTGACGTTGCCGTCGCTGGGGGTGTTGGTGGCGGGGTCGGTGCCGCCGTCGTACAGGGTGATGGTCTTGCCGAGCACGGTGCCGGTGGTGCAGCTGTCGCCGGAACGCTTTTCTACGGTGGAGGGCAGGCTGGTGATGCCGTTTGCCGGGTTGCGGGCGTATGTGGTGCTGGTGCATATGTTGTCGGTGGTGAGGGCGGTGTCGCCGTAGTCGTTGACCGTGGTGGGCTGGCCGTCGGCGTTGTAGGCGGTGCGCTGGTCGCTCCAGCGCCAGGTGCCGCCGGTGACCAGTTCGCGGGTGCGTTCGCGGGTGCGGTGCACGAAGGCCGGGTCCAGGACGCCGGGGCCGGTGCCGGTGGAGGCGATCTGGTATTCGTAGCGGGTGGATTCGGCTTCGGTGTAGGTGCGCGGGTCGGTGGCGGTCAGTTTCCAGGTCTGCTCTTGGAGGAGCTGGCCTTGCAGGGCGCGGGAGTCGGTGGCCGTGGTGCCTTCGAAGGTGGTGATGGTGGCGCCGTCGATGCCGCGGTAGAAGGTGTCGGAGGTGACGGTGTAGCCGTTGGGGTCGCTGCCGGAGCCTCGGGTGGTGCGGACAGTGCTGTAGCCGCGCCAGTCGCTGCCGCCGGGTGAGAGGTCGGGCTGGGCGAAGTTCACCGGGTTGGTCCAGCGCGGGGCGCCGAGGTAGTCGTAGCTGGTGACCATGTCGGGCGAGCCGCCGACCAGGTCGCGTTCGGTCACCTTCATGGCCAGTTGTTTGAAGAAGCGGCCCCAGCTCTCGTAGCCGGTCTCCTCGTTGTAGTCGTAGTCGACGCGGTAGCAGTCGCCGGTGGCGTCGGGTAAGTAGTTGGTGCCGTCACGGCCCTTGCCGCCGCCGCACGGGTCGGCCTGGCCGTAGGTGACCTCGATCCGGCCGCCCATGCCGTTGCCGATGCCGGCCACGCGGGGCACCATCCGCCAGGACAGGAAGTCGGTCCAGTCCGACCAGTTGTCGTAGTCCATCCGGCCCGCGACCATGGCGGCGTCGAAGCTGACCGGCGGCAGCTTCTGCGTGGTTGTGCCGGCCAGGCCGGTCTGTTGCACGCTGTCCAGCCACAGCACCGGGTCATAGGCGGGGCCGAAGTCGGTGCGGGTGTAGATCCACCGGTAGCGGAAGTCGGTGCGGGTGTCCGGCTCCCACACCCCCGAGGCAGGGTTCTTGGACTCGGTGAGGACCGAGTCCAGCTTGCGGGTGGAGTAGAACGCGACCGCGTCGTTGGTCGTGCAGGACGGGCCGCAGGTCAGGTCGGTCGGCACGTCCAGGCCGCCGCGGTCGGAGGTGGTGAACGTCATCCGCGAGGTCGGCGTGCTGCCGGACACCTGGGTGTTGTGGCCGTAGCTGATCTGCTTGAGGAAACCGCCCCGATCGTACGGCAGCGGCACGTAGACCTCGGAGACACAGTCGGGCATGCAGAAGTAGTTGGTCTCGCGCTCATAGGTGTAGTCGATGACGTTCTCGTTGGCGTCGATCGACTGGTCCAGGTTCCACCGCCACACACCGGTGCAGGTCGGCGGGATCATGTCGTTGAAGTACCGGTCCGCGCACAGCTCGGCACGCTGGTTGCCCACGTACTGCAACTGCCACTGCGCGTCCTTGTTGTAGCCGAAGCGGTGCACCTGCCCGTCGGAGGAGGTGACCTTCCAGTACTCCAGGCCGTCCGCGCCGCCGGTGAGATGCTCGATCTTCCAGCCGAAGTCCGGCACCGTCTTCCACAACCCGCTGGTGCGGTCCTTGACGATCGAGGCCGACCGGCCGGCCAGGTTCAGCACCAGCTCCGACTGGGTGTAGTCCTTGGTGACGTCGGTGGCCAACTCGTCGGGCGACTCCCAGCAGACCGCCGAACCATAGGGGCCGTTCTCGTCGGCGTGCCAGATCAGCGCGGCGGTGTCCGGGTCGTACTCGGTCCAGGCGGTGCACCGGCGGTACTTGCGCTCGATGAACCCGGCCGACACATTCCAGCCGATCCCGGTCACGCCGGACTGGTTGTTGGTCCAGTGGCCCTCGCCGTCCACCGACGAGGCGTCGTACTGCAGTGACAGGTTCGGCCCGTTACCGACCGGTGACGGCGCCTCCGGCAGCGGGTAGTCGTAGGAGAAGCCGCCGCCGGACGTGCCGGCCTGCCAGGTGCCGGACGGCTTGAGGTCGGTGGCGCCGAAGTTGCCGTCCGGGCCGGTCATCCCGGCCGCCAGCACGTACACCGACCCGGACGTGAACGCCTGCCCGGCGCGGGCATCGGCCGTCTTGACGTCCTTGCCGCTCTGGCTCTTCGGCAGCGTCAGCGCCGCTGCCTTGCCGGTGGCCGGGTCGGTGTCAAGGTCGGCCGTCAGCGTGCCGGTCTTGACGTCGTTGTGCGCCTTGACCGGCTGCGGGCGTACGACGCAATCGCGCGGGCGCGGCGTCGTCAGCGCACACGCCGGCAGCCGCAGCAGCTGCAGGCGGGTGGCGAAGTTGCCGCCGTAGGCATCGCGGAAACTCGCATACGAGAACTCCGCTCGCACCTTTCCAGCGCTGTCGCCGGTCAGCCGGGCGGCGATGCCTATCCCGCCCAGCTTCTGCACGGTGTCGGCGGGCAGCGTCTCCACCTTCACCGCGCCGACCTCGGCCGCGCCTTTAACCTCGGAGAGCCGTACCGGCAGCGCGCCCGCCGCTACCGCCTTCTCGCCGGGATCCACCTGCGCCGTGCCCGGTTTCGGCCACACCGGCTCCTTGCGTTCGACCTTCGGCTGGGACTCCTCCGCCCCCTTGACCGTCTTGGCCTTCGCCACCGGTCGGCCATCCACCGATGTCTCGGGATCCGGCCCGGAAACCGACGCCGCCGCCGGAAACACGAGATTGTCAGGCACCCCCAAGCCGGAGATCACTAATGCCATCGCCACCGCGATGATCAGCACCGTCGTCCGTAACCGTCGCCAGGTTCGCATGTCGCCACCTCTTCAGGGCACGCTGACGCAGGCCTTCGGAAGAGGCCGCGTCAGGCCGTAAGGAGTAGATAAAGACGATCAGTCCGGATCTTGATCGACGATCATCTAGAGGTCAACAGCCGCAAGTTCGCCGCAAACGTTACGGAATGTCGCTTTTTTGATCCACAGCGAGGCGCACTGCATGTCAACCAGCTTGTAGAAACTCCCCTTACCAGATGGTCGATACTTTGTGACATGAGTCACATTGACCAGCGGAGTCAGACATGCGCGACCTTCATTCGACAACGTCTTTGTCGGCGCCACAGGCGAGTCCGCCTCCCCGTTGCGCCTTCCACAAGCTGTCGCATCGCTCAGTACAGCATCCGAGCACCAGGTCAGCGGCCGGGCGCTCGTGGACCGCCGGGCTTGAGCAGTGCGACTGGCCGAGACGCGTTCGATCGCGTCCGACGCCTGCCGGGGCGCGGCCGAGTACTACATCGCCAAGAGCCCTCCGCCCCGTCCGCGCCAATTAGGAGACCGTGACGGTGGCCGTACGGACGTGCGGCGCGCGCGGGCCGTCCCATCGAACGCGAACGACGCAGCATTGACAAGCTGCTCGGACGCCCGGCAGCGGAGAGACGGGCCGCCGACGCCACAGAACCTCGCCGTCCGCGACCAGGCACTCATGCCCAGCGCTCATCCATCTGGCGTCGGCGAGGCAGCGTCAATTGGCCCGGCCGGACCACCGGATCTGCAGCTCACAAGAGCATCCGCATATGAATAGCGGGAACGCCTTGCAGGGCTCCGACCGCGCGTAACGTTTTGACCAGGCCAAACGCCTGTCAAGCGATGGACGATAGGAGGTCCTTGCCGAGGCGTCAATGCACGGTGGACAGAAACCACATATCGCCCATCAATAGACATGTTGGACTCGAAAAGACTCGAGCTCTCCTAAAGCGGGTGCCGCAGGTTCGAATCCTGCCGGGGGCACACTGTGATGTCTCAGGACATCGGAAACCCTCGAACCTACGGGTTCGGGGGTTTCGTCTTGCTGGGGTTTGCCTGAGGTTGGTAATCG
>NZ_JBEZGB010000047.1:0-9732 GCF_040649755.1 Nonomuraea sp. NPDC048882 | reverse complement strand
AGCACAGCAGACCCCACCGACCGGCGGTAACGCTACAAATCCATACGATCACATAGCGACATCACAGGCATATGCTCGCGGAACGCACTCTCAGGTCGGATCACTGATCGAACAGACCAACAGGCGAAACATCTCATGCCTTTTCGGTGCTGCACCAAAGACGCGCCGGACCAGATCGGATGTTTGGGCTGTCCTTGCCATTCACTACTCGAAACGGCACCTTCATGCCGCCCCGCGATCCCTAAGCGAGAGGCGGGACGCGCCGTTACCCGAAAGTGGGTCAGAGGCAGCTCGCCCATGCGTGCCAGGCTTGTGGGCTGGCATACGCCTCCACGGGGAACGTCGGCCGCCGTCAGGGCGCCGGGGTGGCGCGCTCGTGGTGCTGGTTCCATCCATCGCACGCTTTGGACGTCGGGTCCAGGTGCGCGACCCGGTGACCAGGACGTACCGGGGTTGCCTGGCTGGCATCGTGAGGAGCTCGGCCTCCGCGCCACCTTGTGGCAGGGCTGGTTGTGCTCGGTGAACAGGAACGTCGGTTGGCCACACAGTGGACAGGGCCGGCGATCGCCGTCATCCCAGTGCTGGAAGTTCGACCAGTCCAGGAGCTGGTGAGCCCCGTCCAGGCTGTGCCTGCGCTGGTGCCGGTAGCTCGATGCTGGCTCATCGCGCCCCTCCTGGCTGCCGTGATCAGGTGCCGTGATCACCAGGGGCGGAACGTGCAGGGTGGGGGCTTCTCCCCCCTTTCCCCCTCCCGGTAGCAAAAGATCGAAGGTGTCGCCACGAGGCGGTCGAGGGATCAAGAGCCAAGATGCTTGAGGCTGATTTTCAGCGCCTATGATAATACCGTTAATTGAACATTCCGCATGTTACATCGCCATGCAAGCGGACATGTAGTCAATGCTGACATCCACGCAACGTGCACACTCTGCGAGTTCCTTATGGCGACACCGATTGGCGACCTAGCTGACCAGAGTGCTACCTCTTGACGCCTCGGCATTAAACGATCCAAGGACCGTGTTCCATGTCAATAACTCTCAATCGCTTGCAAGAGTCGTTTCCCGCACCGGCCAAAGGCCAGATCACGCTCGCCGTCGCGCGACATGAATCCGAGGTCTGGGAGTCCTCGCTTACTGTGGAGTACGCAAAGCAACGCTCGCAACTTCTGCACAGCCTGGCAGACGATTTGGGAGTTCCGGTGAGGTCGTGGGGAGAGACCGACAGCGCACGTCCCCATGAGGTGGTCGAGGTAATCCTTGTGCTCTCTCAGGTTGTCATCCCGGCTCTTGCCACAGTGCTGGCCGCATGGATCACCAGGTGGCCCCGGAAGGTCAAGACAGGGGACGAAGGCCAGAAGCCGGAGTTGCCAAATGCAATCATCCAGGCATCAGTTCCCGGGTTTGTCGTCGTCCGATCCGACGGGGCGCGCCTTGAGATGACTTATCAGACAGCACCAAGCGAGAAGGAAAGAGTTAGGGTTCTAACCAGCTTCCTGAATGGCGTATGCGACGCTTAGTGTGATGCGGCGATCAGCGTGCTCGCCTCGTAGGGACCGTTGCCCATGCCGTGCGCGACACGTTCGAGCTAGACGCTCATTTCCCGGGGCAGGGCACCTTTATGCTGTAGCCGGAAAATCCGGTCGGATCACTGCTACAAAGGACTAGATGTGAGCGCATCTTTGCAGGAAAAAAGGTTGTCTGAACGCGCGGATAGGAAGGCGCCCGATGGCGCTAATGTGCGGTTCCTATGTGATGGCGAGCATGGCGGTATGGCGCATTTCGAGCTCCTGCCTGGTGCTGTATCTCGCGCCATACGTCACCGGACAGTCGAGGAAACTTGGTTCGTCGTTGCTGGCCATGGCGTAATCTGGCGCGAGCTTGATGGAATCGCCAGTGAGATGGTTCTTGAGCCAAACTTGTCCCTCACCATTCCGACAGGAACCGCATTTCAGTTCAAGAATGACAGCAGTGAACCACTGCACATTATTGGCATCACTATGCCGCCATGGCCTGGAAAGGAAGAGGCGATAGAGGCGATCGGCCCCTGGCAGTCTACGTTTGAACCGTCAACTGAAAGTGTTGACGAGGCGGAGTAGCCCTTAAGGTCCCGCGCAATCGGTAACTGCTGCAGCAAGCGCTGGATGATGCGATGGCCGAGCACCGGCTGGCGCTGGAGCACGCCCGCCCTGCGCAACGCGAGGCGCTCAATGAGCTCGCTCGAAGAGTGGGCGCGTCGGCAAGGTGGAGCGGCTGTCCGCCAAAGCCGTCCTGCCCTTGTACGACGGTTCCATCCGGATCGAGTCGAACACCCGCTACAGAGGATGAAAGTTCGGGGTGTCATGTCGATCTCGGGTTCGTGATCAGGCAGTGTGTGCCAGGAAGGCATCTAACAGGTCGGGACGGTACTGCATTTGCTTGAGTCGGCTGCGGATGATCGCGGCGAGGTCGTCGAGGGTGCAGGGGACCAGGTTGCCCAGGCCGCGTTTGAGGTGCGACCACACGGTTTCCACGGGATTGAGTTCGGGCGCGTAGGTCGGCAGGTGGAACACCGTCAGCCACGGGCGCGTGTCGATCAGGCTGCGCATCCGGGCGTCGACGTGGGTGTTGACGGTGTCCCAGATCAGCACGATCGGCCCGCCGAACTGCTGGTGGGCGGCGTCCAGCAGGCGAGCGTAGTCGCTCTCGTTGAACCCTTTGCGTTCGTTCTTACGACGCCGGTAGATCATCATGCGGTAGATCAGCCGAGTCCGCTGACCCGGCTTGAGGCAGACCAGCCCGGCCAGGTTGACGCGCCCGGAGCCCTTGCCCGAGACGGTGACGGTCGGGGTGCGTCCACGGCGGGACCAGGTACGGGCCTTGGGCGGCCTCAGCGATTGTCCTGCCTCATCGGCAAGCAGATCCATGCGTCCTGGTCCCGCGCCGTTGTTCCGCCAGCGGCCAGGTTTCCTTCACCCAGGTGGCGATCGCCTCTTCGTCACGTTCTGCGGCGCGGCGCTGGGGGACCTGCGGGCTCCAGCCCAGCCGATGCCGTGAGCGTACGCCTTGTGCTGTCCGAGGCCATGCCGGACGCACATACCGTGTCGTAAGCGTGTCAGTAGCTCGTCCTGTTTCTACGACCTTCGAGGCGGCGGAGCTGTCAACGTATTGCCTTTCGGAAGCCCTCACATATCCGCCGAACTGACCCTGCCGAGGGCCCCGACGCCAGTGGCAGCGGGCGTGGAAGCGGCCGCCGGCCGGGATGCAAGTGGTGTCTGGCGGCTCACCGGTGAGCACCACGCGATCGGGCGTCTCGGGTAGCACCGACAGTCATAGCACCATGGGCGCTGACAAAGGCGAACCCGCCCTCCACGCGGCCGCCGCGATCGCCGGCGCCGACGACGTCATCGCCGGCCTGCGCCCACGGCTACCGGACCCTGCTGGACCGCCGCTTCAAAGACGGCTGCGAGCTGTCCGGCGGCCAATGGCAGCGCATCGCCGTCCCGCGGCTTCCACCGCGACGCCGATCTACTCATCTGCGACGACCCACCGCCGCCCTCGACGCCCACGCCGAGCACGCCGCATTCGAGGGCCTGCGCACGCACGCCGACGGCCGCACCGTCGTGCTGATCACTCATCGCCTGGCCAGCGTCCGCTACGCAGCAGCAGCCGGCGGTCAGGGAGCGTAGGTGCGGTGGGTGCGACTGCGCGACAACATACGTACCGAGGAGAAGTTGGACGACCTGCTGCGCTGGGGAATCGACGCTGACGGACAGCGCGAACAGCCGTGGTCCGTGGCTGATCTTGTTTAGACACGGACCTGTCCCGACAGGACGGTTGCGGGCCCCAGGGGTTGGCGATGAAGGAGACTCCTTCTATGAGGAGCGTGGTGAGAAAGCCTCGCCAGAACGCACCAAGGCGTGGGCGAAAGCAGCGGCGGTAGTACAGGCGTACTTCGTCCAACGCTCTTCGCGTTTGAAGCCGACGATGTCGCTGATTCCCCGGATGGCGAGGATCGGGTATTCGCGGTCGTGTTGTCGAGCCGCCAGAAAGATCCCACCGAGCTCCATCTCCACGGCTGCCGTCGCCCGTGCTGATTCAAGCCATTGTTGGAGCAGTTCGGTTGACTTGACCAGTGCATCGCTGGTCGCTATCGGCCGGGAAGTGGCGAGCGGGGGACGGGGCGGCAGCCCTGGGGGAAAGTGCTGCAGGAGTACGCTCCGCACCTTCTTTCGCCATTCCCTTCCCCCGTAGTACTTGTTAGAACTCGGGCCCGGCACCTCAAGGTGGGGCTTTTCCAGCCCGAGTGAGGCGGGAGCGTTCCAGTCGCCGAGCCGCCGGACCCATGCAGGCAGGTTGGCCAGATACTGTTGGATCTGCTGATGCATCGATCCGCCACCAATGCTGTAAGCGTCTGGTGCTCCCTCCAATACCGCGCGCACGCAGAAGTCGTGCACGCGTATGGCACAAACTACGTCTCCGAGTGTGAAGTCCGCTGACGGAACTGCGCCAGCAATGCCGATGACCATCAGCCAGCGCGGTTGCAAATCGTGGATCAGGTCGTGCGCGGACTTCTGGGCGTGTCCCTGTCCCTGGTCCGCGGTACGTACGGCTGCGAAGGTGTATTCGCTACCGTTTTTGGCAGCGGTCGTTCCCAGCTCATACCTTTGCCTTCCCGCCTCATGCAGGTTGGGTTTGAAGCGATCGAGGACCGCTTCAAACTCGTCCTCCCGGATGGTGATGACCCCGAAGTCGACTTGTCCCTTGAGCGACTCTAGGCGCGTCGACATCGCGGCACCTCCACTTACCGCAGCCTCGCTCCGGACGAGGATCTGTTCTTGCCTCGCGGCCTCCAGTTCTTCGTAGAGCTGGTCAGCGATCCGGCCATCGGCTTCCATCCCGAACCGCAGAAGATCGTTGGCCTTCTCGGCACGGCCAGTGCGTTGCAATAGGCGGGCTAGCGCTGGTAGCGCGCTTCGAACGCCGCCGTCGATAGCCGCCCGATACAGGCCCTCAGCCGCAGCTTCGTCGTCTTCGTCTTCTCGAAGCGAAGCCAGGACGATGAGCGCGCTCAGGTCACCAGCGTCAACGACGGCTTGATACAGGTCTTTTTCCTTGGCTAGATCCCCGGCCTCCCCACGGAGCTCGGCCAGCTCTACCAGCATTTCAGTGTCGCCGGCGTCGGCGGCCGCGCGGGCTAGGTCTTCGGCCTTCACCTGGTCCCCGGCCCGCTCTCGAGCCCTGGCCAGTTCTACCAGCGCGTCGGTGTCGCCGGCGTCGGCGGCCGCGCGGGCCAGGCGTTCGGCCTCTTCGTGGTCTCCGCCTGCCTCACACAGTCGTGACAGTTCCTGCAGCGCCCAGGTGCTCCCGGCTTTAGCGGCCCTCGCATAGTGGCGCCGGGCCTCGGTCAGATCGCCGGCCTCCTCGCGGAGTAGGCCCAGCTCTACCAGCGCGTACATGTTGCCGAGCTCGCCAGCGTCCCGGTACAAGGCTTCGGCCCAATCCAGCTCCCCAGCCCGCGCAAGAACACCGGCCCACCCCCGTAGTCCACTGGCACGTTCGGCGTCGCTGGCCGCCGGGCGCTTGCGTTCAGCCTCCGTCCGGTTCCTGGCCTCCTGATGCGTCGACTCAAAGATCTTCCACATTTGGGCATCTTTGGCTTGGTCCGCTTCCTGGCGCAGGCGTTCGGCTTCGGCCGGATCCCCAGCTTGCGTGCGCAGCCGTGCCAACGCCTCCAGCGCCCACGCGCTTCCGGCGGCAGCGGCGTCCCGATACAACTGTTCGGCCTTGCCCGGGTTCCCAGCCCGCTCGCGCTGCCCGGCGAGATCCTCCAGGTATCGGGCATCGGCGGCCTGGCGAGCCAGTTGCTCCGCGCCGTCCTCGTCTCCGGCCTGCTCACGCAGCCGAGCCAGGCGCAGCAGCGCATCGATGTCCCCAGCTTCAGCGGCCGAGCGGTAGAGAGCGGCGGCGTGGCCGAAGCGGCCGCGCCTCTCGGCCGCTTCGGCCAGCGTGCGCTGATGATGAGGGGGCAGAGAGCAGGCGGCGGTGTCCCAGAAAGCCGCTCGCGGACAGAGTAGGCGCCGGGTGGCGCGGGTGTGTTGTTGCAGGTAGTCAGCCAGGCGAAAGAGGTCGGGCTCGGCGCCCATGCCCGTGGATCGAGGCACCTGCTGCAGGGCAGCAACGACGTCCTTGACCTTGGTGCGAGCGTAGTCCAGGGCGCCTGTCAGCCAGTCGGAGGTAGCACTGGCTCGCTGGTCATCGGTCAGGTAGCCGGGGGCGGCCTGCTCCAAGAAGGTCAGTGGCAGCGGGGTGGTAACGCCCAGACGGTGGGCGTCCATCGCCACGCTGATGAGGGCCTGGCCGTACGGACCGTGGGGTGGGGAGGCATGTTCGTAGTGGTCAACCAAGTCCGGGCTGGCCGCCAGGATCTGGGTGACCTGGTTGATAGGCAACCGTGCCACAGCGCGCAGGGACGGGTCGGTGCTGGTGGTCAAGGTAGCGAGCTCGTCGGGAGTAAAGGCGTCGGGCAGCGGGAAGAGGCGGGCTTGAGCCAGCAGAGCGCGCGCGTTCGGGTGGGGATCACGGCCCGCGGCGCTGGGAGCAGGGGTGGCAGTGAGTTCATCGTGGTAAACCGTCCACAAGGTGGCGATGATGAGGGCAGGGCCGTCGCCTTCCAGGCGAGTGCGTAGTGCAGCTGCTGCTTCCTCTGCGCTCGCGTCGGACAACAAGTTCTGGGCCTCGTTCAGCCACACCACGGTGCGTGGCCCGAGCACCTCAGCGGTCAGCATCGCCAGCAGGTTCTTGGCGCTCTTGGGAAAGACCAAGTTCCACGTGGACAGCTTGGCGCGCACGGCTTCGTAGGCAGTGCGTGTCTTGCCGGTGCAGGAGGTGCCGCGTATCACCACCAGCGCGGTCCGCTTAGAAGCCACCAGATCCGCTAGATACCCGTGCAGCCGATCATCATGGGGGCGGCGCACATAGGCAGGCAGCGTAAAATCTTGCCCGCGAGCGGGAGCGGCGTCGCCGTTGATGGCGTTGTGCACGCCCAACTGCTCCGCCGTCCATTCCGTGACAGGGCGTGGCCGGTCCGCCAAGCCTTGCCAGCGCGCGACCTGCTCTTGCTTCTCCTGTACTGCCGCCACTCGGGCATGTGCAGCTGCCTGTCGATTGGCCTCAGCCGGACGTCGATATTCGGCGGCGAAGGAGGCGCGCCAACGCGACTCGGCCAGCAACTCGGCCACCGGCCCGATCAACAAGTCGCTCGCGAGCGCCTCGGCCCTGATTAGCTCGATGACCAGCAGGAGTTCATCGAGCCTTCTTGGCCGACGATCTGCACGTAGCCAACCGCCGACCGTGCTGGGCGACACGTTCGCGGCCTCTGCCAAAGCTCGGTCCGTAGGACGTCAGGACGTCCCCGAAGCTGCTCGCGGCGGAACTTCCCCACAACGCGCAGGTCAGTGGACAGATCCGGAGCCGGTGTTTGGTCAGCCCCAGCGCTCCGCTCAGGATCGCTCATGCCCCCTCCCGCTTCGCGCATAATCCCGGCGACCGGTCTTGCCGCCCAAACAGCGCGAGACCCGCACGACGGCAGGATCACTGCGGCACCAGAAGGTCAGAGCCGTCCAGCCGCGACACCTGCGGTCGATGCGCAGCCGAGGCACCGGACCAGCACGCCGACTGCGCGATCGGGCACCGTTCAACCTGCCCACGACGAGGTGATGAATGCCCACAGGACCGTCAAGGTTGACAGTACCCATCCCGGTCCCCGCCCTGGGCGACACCTACTCCGGAGAGTGGATCACCGTCGGTGTGCGCCACTCGCAGGTCCAATTTGCGATACCACCAGCGAAAGGCCGGTGCGCTGGGAATGCCGTACCCCTGCACGCGCTCGTCGTCTTCTCGAGGACGTCCAGTGCGGCGTAGCAAGTGGGGCGGACGCACTGCTGCAGCTGCGCGGCGGTGGCGGCCAGGCGCTGCTCGGCCTGCTCGGCCCGGTCGGTCAGGAGGCGGTTGTTGGCGGCCGGCCCCCACCCTGACTCAGCCATTGCCCCGTCCACATGACCACGACCCCCTACACCTGCCACCGCCCAGGCGCTGGCAGCACGGATCGCGACTGACGCCGACGCCCTGGTCGCCCTGCTCGACCCCGAGGCGCTGGCCTTCGAGGACTTCGACGGCGACTGCGCCGCACTCCTCGCCGAACTTGGTCCCGCGCTCAGGGCACTGGGCCGGGTCGTCGAGCACGTCTTCGAGGTTGCTGCCGAGATTGCCAACGGCGCCGACGCCGACGCCGAGGCGGACGGGGACCAGGGCGTCGAGGCCGCCAGCGAGGCCAAGGAAATAGCCGGCGAGCACTGAGCCCACCACCTACAGGCAGTTGCCGAGGCTGCTGCCTGCCCGCTCCTAAGCTCAGGCGGCCGGCTACTCGTCGCGGATGAAAGTCAGTGACTTCAGGATGATGTCGGGCACGCAGAGGCCCACGAGGCTCGGAGCATCAGCCCCGTGAAAGCCACCAAGGAACAGCCGGCATGCTATTTCCCTGGCAGAACTGGCCTCAAAGCCGACGAGCTCCAGGCCGACGCGGACCTTTCGCTCCATGGTTGAGGGACTGGTGACGGGATGACCCTGGATGAAGGCAAGCGCGTACTCGGCCTGGAGCCTCGCGCACCACCGTGCGAGCTCCCGGACGACACCACGGTCATCGGTCGCCGACTGCGGCGTAATCGTCACCGCGTCGTCGTAGAGGACGGGTGCGTGGGGGAGGTCGGGCGATACCAGTTGCCCCGTCCCCTCTGCGGCGGCTTGGGCAAGGAACGAACGGCGGAACCACCTGGGGAGGTCCATGCGCGCGTCCTCGACCCACCTAAGCGTCGCTGCGGGAGAGACATCGTCTGACGCGAGGCCAGATCGGTTCAGCGGGTCCCAGTTCGCGCCGCCGCCAAGCAGTGGCTGGTCTGCTGCGGCCCGGATCACCTCCTCCGGCGGCGTCACGCCAGCCGCGACGCAGAGCCGCTTGGTGCCTGCTCGACTGCATAGGTCATCCGGTGCGAAGCCGTCGCGTTTGAAGGTACTGAGGAGCCGATCGAACCGGAACCACGGCAACTCGTCTTCGATGACGAGCGGTCCGGCGTCGACCGCGACGGTCGCCGGATCGAGTCGTCCGCACAGGGCTGCAGCGCACAGGTTCCGGGCAGGGATCGACTGTAGTCCCGCATCCCGCAGTAGCTCCACGACTGGACGGTAGACCCCGGCTAGCATCCGTCTCTCCCATTGGGCAGTCGCTTCCGCTGGCACGCCGTGATGCCTGATGGTGTCAAGCTCGTACTCGCGCGCCATCGCTTCGAGGATGTGCCGTGCGTTGATCTGGCTGGGTTCATACAGTGGTGAAGATGGGTCACGTCGGCTCACCCAGTGCGCGGGCCGGAGATCGCTTCGCTTAGCCAGATAGCGGTGGCCGATGTTGGCGGCCTTGAGGATATCCGCGACGCGGGTATCTGCCGGAACGAGCCGGCCGAAGATGTGATCGTGGAATGACCTTGCCGCCGCCAGGCCCTCAAGGAAGCGGTCCGCCGTCGAAATCGCGTCGAGTGGCGTTGGAGGCGGTTTGTGGGGTGACAGTCGGCCAGCTTCGGCCGCAGCGATGAACCGTCGGCGGTTCGCAGGTACTGAGAGTGCGTTCCGCGAGCATATGCCTGTGATGTCGCTATGTGATCGTATGGATTTGTAGCGTTACCGCCGGTCGGTGGGGTCTGCTGTGCTG
>NZ_JBEZGB010000046.1:0-15797 GCF_040649755.1 Nonomuraea sp. NPDC048882 | reverse complement strand
CCACGCCCGTAGTCCGACCGGCGGGTCTCCGACCAGCCGACCTAACCCAACCCCACCGATGAAAGGGACATCAACTCGCAGAACGCACTCTCAGAACCACCGCGTTGCTCAAGCCGCCTGAGATGAAAAAGGCTCACTGGTCTTTACCCATAATCGCCATAGACGTGTTCCCTCCTTCCAATCTCGTCGGGTGATCGACCGAAGCTCATGACGAGCCGGCCTGGTCTAGAAGAAATGCTGTGACCGGTCTCGGTGAACCCTCATGGATTCCACCTTTCCTCTTCCGATCCGGGCGGGGCGAACGCCGCCTTCGTTCTCCGGGTCGCCGTCCACTCCCAGGCAGGATAGGCGCCGAGCACTATGCCGGCGACGCCAGCCATGGCGACCGCCATGACGGGTCCCGTCCAGGTGGCCACCACACCGCCAGCGAAAATACCCAGGCCTTGCACGGTGATAAGTCCGGAGGACATCACACCCATCCCTTGCGCACGAGATCCATCGGGAAGAATCTGTACGAACAACGCGCCCACTGCATCTGATAGCAGATCGCGCAGGCGCCGGAAAGGGCAAAGAGAACCGCGGATACGGCCAGGTCAGGCCACAGCGCGCATAATGCCAATGGCGCACCGGCCAGCAGGGCAAGCACCCCCACCGTTCTGTTCCGGACCGACTCAGGAACAAATCTGCCGAATATGAAAGCACCGATCACGCATCCGATCGGATCCGCCGCCATGATCACACCAACAGCCATAGCGGAGCCTTCGTTCAGCGAATCCGCATAAGGAGCCGCGAGCCCTTCAGGCATCACATAGAAGCCCGCCAGCCAACTCAATGCAGCCAGCGACCGTAACCGCGGATCCCGCCACACCATCACCAACCCGAACCCGCCCGCGAGCATCCTACGCCGTCCCTTTCTTCCAGCCGCTGGAGGCCGACGGCGTGTGCCGAACCTGACCAATAGGGCGGATGTCACGAACGTCGCAGCATCGATGGCTAGCCCTACGGTGGAACTGAGCCCTTGAGCGAGCAATCCCCCGCCGAGGAAACCACCGATCTGGGCGCTCTGGATGGTGATCTGCCGGATGGAAAGACCGAGCACGTAGTGGTTTCCGGTCAGGACATCGGCGAGCAGGGACAGCTGTGCGGCCTTGAACGGCCCGCTCAGCGCGGTCATCACAGCCAACAAGACAGCCAACACCGGCAAGGGCATGCCCGGCAGCGCCATTAATGAGACCAGCATCGCACGTAGCAGATCGACAACGAAGATGACCTCGCGGTGAGGATACCGATCGCCAACCCAGCTCAAGGTCACCCCGCCCACCAGGGACGGGAGGTACGTCAATGCGTACGTCAACCCCGTCAAAGCGGCCGAAGCGGTTCGCTGGTAGACCAAGACCGCGATCGACACCCTCGCGGACTGGTCCCCCACTTGGGAGAACGACTCCGCCGACCACAACACCCTGAATTCGGCGACCGCCAGCACCGCACGGAACGTCGCCTTTTCCCCCGATGCAACTGCCTTCACAGCGAACTCCGTCACACCCCAGAAGCGATGTCGGCATAGACTCGCCGACGCGCACGGCAGTCGCGTCGCACCATGCTGTAGACATCTCTCACGGTGCGACGCGCACGCCTGTCACCAGGGCACGGAGAAGCTGTAACGGACACCGACGTACGTGTCCGACCCCGGAAGAACGACCACGGATCGGCCCCGACACGAGACATCGTCGTAGACGGTGATTGGAGCATCGGTACTGTTGGTCACCCGCACGAAACCAGCGCTCACATGGGAACATCCCTCCCGAGGATCGTTGACCACAACAGTCCCCTGCCTGGCATCCCTGAGCACGAGCAGCCCCGCCGCAGCCTGCGCCGGAACAGCGACCGCGCTCACCAACCCAGCGACCGCGGCCGCTACCAGCACGCCCCGCATGATCTTCGACACCCGTCTTCTCCTCCTCGAAGGCGTCAACACCTGACTACGACACAACAATCTGCACCATCGCCCCCTCGTCTCCCTGTCTGCCCGCTGTCCCCGATGGTGGAGCAGGTCACCTTTCACATGAGCCGTGGCATTGAGCACGGTGGTCGCCCGCTCAATCGCCGCGGCTACGTCGCTGCCGCCAGTTGAGGGCGGCCGTAGCTCCCGTCGCGTACCCGCTGCGCTGGTCGCCGATGATTACAACCATCGCCAGGTCCAGCCCCTGGCCGCGTCCTTGAACCAGCAGTCATGCGTCACCCCCCACCGGCCCGATCGGTCAGTTTGGCTCCGGAGGCATGCCTCTCCCGGAGGGCCAGGATGTGCATGACCGCCGGCCTGGGTGGCCGGCTTGTCGCCACCGGCGGATTGCCGAGCAGACCGAGGACCTCGGCCGTGCTCGCCTCCTCCGCGCTGGGGCCTCGTCGTCCAGGACGCATACCCAGGCATCCAGAGGCAGAGCGACGATCGTGATCCGAGCCTGCCGAGTAGTGCATGACCCAGCCGCGCGTGTTCAGCGTGCTAACGAACTGCAGTAACTCGATCGTGGCGCCAGGCCCATCGCAGGTAATGAGGATCCGCTGCCGATACTTCGACGGGACCCGCGCAATCACGGTGGCCCTCGCCTCGAGGTGAAGGGTTACAGTGTTGGAGCCCGGACGCAGCCTGATGGCCAGGCACTCGCTGGTGTTATCGGCCACGCGGTCAACGGATAACAACCAGAAGCTGCCCTTGGGCGTACCGGCGCTGAGGCAGCCGAGGAATTGGGCAGGGCGCCACCCAGGGTCCCGAGAGCTCGGGCTCGTCGCTCCTCATGTGTGCTGGTCGTAGTCGACGCCGTCCACTCCGCAACTTGCCGGCTACAGGGTAGTGGCCATCATCACGTACCGGTCGACGCATGGCTGAGCTGACGCAAGCCTTGGACCACGGCACGGATTGACGGACGTCGAGAGGCGTCTGTCCGCCACACGGCGTAAATATGTCGGACCAGCCGCGGGCGGATCTCGACAAACCGGATACCCTCCGGCACTGGATCACGACCGAGACGAGGACTGATTGCGATGCCCAGGCCAGCGGAGACGAGCGCCTGCTGCGTCTGATGCGCAGCGGCCGTACACGAGACGTCAGGCTCGATACCGTAGGCGCGCAGCGTGTCCCTCAGCCACCCGGTGCATATCCAACCGTCGCTCCAGGTTATCCACGTCTCGCCATCAAGGTCCTCAATATCGACAATGCCTCGGGCCGCGAGAGGGTTCCCCTCAGGAACGGCAACATCCGCCACGTCATCGAGCAACGCGGCTCTCGTCAACGAATCGGGGACACTGGTCGGCTCGTTGAACCAATCCTGCACGATCGCGAGGTCCAAGTCACCGCGGGTCACCCGAGGCAGTGCGACGTGCGGCTCTATCTCTTCCAGCCCAACACGCAACTGCGGATGGTTGAGGCCGAGGTCTCGCATTGCCGGCGCAACGAGGCCGCACGCGGCGGTCGCGAACGTGCCGAGTGTCAATTGGCCAGAAACCGTTCCACGGTAGGATCATGACCCAACCCGAGCACCTGACCAGCAAAGAAACCGCGCACCTAATCCGAATCCTGGACCGCAGCCCCGAACTGCCCGCAACCGCCGCCCACGTCCGCGAGTTCGCTGCCATGATGACCTAACGCCAAGACCAGCGCCTCGACAATGGCTCGCCACCGTCCGCGCTGACCCACTGCCCGCCTTACATTCCTTCGCCTACGGCCTGGAACGCGATCACGACGCGTCCTAGCCGGTCTCACCCTTGCCTACAGCAGCGGCGCTGTCGAGGGCCGAATCTGCAAGATCAAATACCTCAAGCCGCTCATGTTCTGCCGGGCGAACTTCGATCTGCT
Organism: Nonomuraea sp. NPDC048882; assembly: GCF_040649755.1. NCBI lineage: Bacteria > Bacillati > Actinomycetota > Actinomycetes > Streptosporangiales > Streptosporangiaceae > Nonomuraea > Nonomuraea sp. NPDC048882. The sequence continues at coordinate 11,947 of NZ_JBEZGB010000046.1, read as the reverse complement.
GCGGAGATGACACCCTACTGAACTAACCGAAGATCACTATCTGTCACGGGATTCCGAAGATCGCGCCAGAGCCCGCAAATGCCCCCGTGCTGCAGACCATCAGCCGCTACACCCGCGCGGCGCGGGCATGCAGGCATTCCAAGAAGCGTACCTGGGCCATTTTCCGTCTGTCATCCCTCTCGTCGTCTTGGCGGCGTACGCGTCGGGTGCACGACCATTGCGGTCCGTTGGTTTCGCTGGGAATAGCCCCGGCGCGGATAAGGAATCTTTTGAGCAGCCGAAAGCGGCCCGGGCGCTGGGCCGCGGCGCTGGAAGTGAGCGACTGTTCCTCAGAGCGCCTTCGATGGGCGACTCCCCTGCTCATCGAGCTCCGTCTGTGCAGGGTGGCCGAGGCCCGGCGCGCGGTCGACGCGCTGCGGCCAGAGCCGCTGAACCCGAGCGCTTGAGCGACCAATCGCCGACGTCGCCGACCGGTAGTCGAATCCGCACGGACCGCAGCCCAGGTCACCGACGACGATACGGCGCGGCCGACAACGCCGGAGGCGTTGGCCAACGTGGCCGAGCACGCGCACGGTGCATCCCGACCAGGGTCGGGATGCACCGTGCGCCGAGCTCGTTGCCGACTAGAACTCGGGAGACCTTCATGGCGCTCATGGCGAGACGTCCTTCTTTGGCGACCACAACCCTCGTTCGCGGCCCGGACCGGGAAGGTCGTGGCGGGTTAGCCCCAGTGCCCGCAGCATCGGCCCGATGACCTCCAGCAGGAACACGCGGCGGTCGATGCCCGCGGTACGCATGACCGCTATCCGCTCGTCATAGCCGGAAAGCAGATCGGCGGCCGGCATCCGGAAGGTACGCAGAACGTGTGCGATATCGGCCAGTGTGCCCTCGCGATCCTCGTCCAGATGCAGGAGGAGCATGCGCTCGTAGAACCGGCTGTGCGCCATCTCGTCACGGGAGATGAATCGGTAGATCTCCGCGAGCACGCTGTCGCCGAGTTTCTGGGCCAGCTCCCGCTGCTTGCGATACACGACGAACGTGGTGCGTTCCTGCAGCGAGCCGTAGACCGTCATCTGACGGCCGTCGTCATAGGGCGGGATCCACTGGCGGGCCAGCACCGACTCGGCGAAGTCATGTAGTTGCCCTTCGGTACGCTGCTGGCTGCGGTGCAGGTATTCGCGTAGCGCCAGAGAGTGTTTGGCCTCCTCATATCCCCAATTGGCGGCGAACCAGGCGCGCCCGTAGTCGCCCCGCATCAGCTCGAGGTGGGCGCGCAAGTAGTCGGGCAGGTACATCTCGACGCCGCAGAAGGTCTCCGCGCACAATGCCAGCCGCTCATCCCGTGGCGACTCTTCGAGCCGTTCCCAGGGCACGTCGTTGAAGATGTTCCAGCGGCGGGTTCGCTCCGCGCGTTCGAAGAACGTCATGAATTCCCGGTGGAAGTCCTCCCTGAGCCTGTTCACCGAGTCACGTCCGGCTCGGGCAGCCGCCGCTCGATCACCGCGCACAGGTCGAAGATGGTCATGACCTGTACGAGTTCCTCGTCGGGAATCCGAATCCCGAGCTGCTCCTCGACCCACGCGATGAGCTCCAGGGCCTGGATCGAGTCGATGCCGAGTTCCTGCAGGTCGTCCGCCCGGGTGAGGCTCGGGAGGTCGCGGCCGGTGACCTCGGATCCGCCCTGCCGTAAGAATTCCATCAGGTCCATGAGGTCCCTTCCTTCAGTCAATGTTGTCGAGCCGGCGCAGCGACCACTGCGCCAAGGAGAGGTAGCGCTGCTCGAAGCCGCGGACGCAGGCGGTCATGTACCTGTCGTAGTCCTCGAACAGGCGATCACCCCATCGATCGCGGATGACCGCCTCGTGCTGTCTCAGCCGGGCTCTCCAGTGCTCGCAGGTGCGCCGGTAGTCGAGCCTTCTGGTGCGTACGTGGAGAATCTCCCAGTACGGCTCGGCCGCCTGGACGATGTCCTCCATCCGCGGCGCGAGCCCGCCGGGAAGCTGGTGCCTGCTCGCCCAACCGATCTCGCGGATGTCCGCCCGATCGCGGGGCGTCCGTACGCGCAGGATGCACTGCAACGCGAAGTGCGCGCCCGGCGAGCTCCACTTCCAGGCGCGCTGGAAGTAGTCGCGGTAGCGCTCGACCGCCTCTCCCTTTCGGGCCTCCTGTGGTGTGCAGACGTGCTCGATCATGCAGATGGACATGATCGCGTCGAACGTCGTGGGCGGCGCGTAGTCCAGGTAGCTCACGCAGCCGACGGTGACGCCGGGGATCCGGCGCGCGAGGATCTCCGCGTGTTGCGCCTCCGACAGCGTGATGCCGTGCACGTCACGCACGCCGCGGTCGACGGCCAGATATTCGAGGTTGGCGCCCCAGCCGCAGCCGATGTCGAGCACCCGGGAGTCGGCGGTCACCTTGCCGTACTCGTACAGGGTGGCGAGCTTGGCGAGCTGGGCCTCTTCCAGGTCGTCGGTCTCGTCGAAGACGGCGCAGGTGTAGTTCATCCGCTCGTCGAGCCACAACCGAAAGAAGTCGTTGCCGACGTCGTAGCTGACCGCGATCTCATCCTTGGTGGACATCAGCGCAGCTCCCCCGCCAGATACCTGCGGCGCGCCTCCTGCCTGCGGGGTTTGCCCGAACTCGTCCGCGGCACCTTACCCGCCCCCACCAGGACGACATCGGACACGGCGACCTGCAAATCACGGACCGCGAGGAGCCCGATCTTCCGGGCGACCTCCGGCGAGCCCTCGTCGCGGCACTCTGCCACGACCACCACCTCCTCGGTCTCGGCGCCCGGCCGCGTGAAGGCGACCACTCCACCGCTCCGGACGCCGGGCACCGTCTCGGCCAGCCATTCGAGTCGTTGCGGATCGACGTTGCGCCCGCGCACAATCAGCAGGTCCTTCTTTCGACCGGTGATGAACAGCGATCCGTCGGCCAGGTAGCCGAGGTCACCGGTACGGAGCCGGCCATCGGGCATGAACGCGGTCTCCGGCTCGCCGTCGTACCCCGCGGCGACAGATGGACCGGCGACCATGACCTCGCCGATCGTCCGCTCAGGCAGGGGCCATCGCTCGTCGTCGACAACCGTGACCTCGTGCCCGGGAAAGGGACGGCCGCACTCCACCACCTCGAACGCGTCCTCGTCGGCTCCGGCCGGCTCGGCATGCCCGTGTTCCTGCAACGGCCCCCGCCGCACTCGGTCGGTACGGAGCCCCTGGCCGGCTCCCCCGAAGGTGACCGCGAGTGTGGACTCCGCCAAGCCGTAGCACGGCAGCAGCACGCAAGGATCCAGGCCGGCTGGGCGGTAGACGGACACGAACGCCCGCAGCACGTCGGCGTTGATCGGTTCGGCCCCGCACCCAAGCACTCTGACCGCCGACAGATTCAGGCCATCGGGCTTCGGCCGCCGCGCGGCCAGAGCGTAGGCGAAGGTGGACGCGAAGGAGATCGTCCCGTGTTCCTCCGACATGAGCCGCATCCACGCACTCGGATCGCGGACGAAAGCTCTGGTCGGCAGGAACACCACCGGCACGCCCACCGTCAACGGCGCCAGCACGAACCCTGCCAAACCCATGTCGTGATGCAACGGCAACCACGTCACCCCGACGTCCCGATCGGGATCGGCCCGCAACCCCTCGATCATGATCGCCCGGCAGTTGGCCCGCAACGACCCCGCGCTCACCACGACCGCCCGCGGCTGCCCCGTGCTCCCGCTGCTGAACTGCAGGTACGCAGTCGCGTTCAGGTCCTTCTCCACCGGCTCGGCAGTGTCGGGCCCCACGACCTCGGCCTCGGCGGCAAGGGCCTCGTACGTCACCGCCCGACTGGGCTTCAACGCGGCCTCCGCCTCCCCTGATAGGCAGACCATCTGTGGCGTGACCGCGGCGAGCAGAGCCGTCATCGTGTCACGCCATGCGTCACGGCGGCCGACAGGCGGCGGAGGAGCGAGCGCCACCGGTACCGCGCCGACCCACAGTGCCCCCAGAAAGGCGGGTACGAACGTCGCCGGATCCTCCTGCACGAGCGCCAACCGATCACCTGCGCCGACGCCCGCGGCCCGAAGCGCGGCCGCCTGCCGGCGAACCGTACCCAGCAGCTCTGCTCGCGACAAGCGCACGCGCTCGCCGCCGGCGAGGAGGTACGTGTGCGCGGGACGGTAGTCTCCCTCGTATTGCACGAGAACAGCGGTAATCGACGGTCCATATAAGCCCACGTAGCCTCCACCGGAAAACTTGGATCGTGTCGCAGCCAACTACGCTATATCGGGGAGGGCTTGCTTTACGCGACAGATTCAAAATTTTCTTGGATGCGACAAGGTCGGCAGACCGAGGACAGAGTCACGAGAGCGGCATGAAAGTTGAGTTCAGAAAGCAGTCGAAGGCTACTGACTGGAAGTGCGCCCTTATAATGGAGCTCACCGGCACCTGATGTAGGCCATCAGCGATCATGCAGATGGCGCCATTCCATTCCCCGCGCAGCCAGACCCGGCAATGCCGCAAAGCAGGTCAAGTGCAAGAGTTGCCAACTTCCACCACACGGCCGTCACATGTCTTAGCGGATGTGCCCCGAATTTCGCTACTTGCCATCCTGCTCACCTGTTTCTCCATCGGCTGTTCAGCAGGTGTTGGACTGCACGCTGATAGGTAGTCCTGCCGGAGACCTGCTTCGGCGACACTCATTCGGTGAGCATGTCAAGCGTTTTCCCAACGGCCCTCAATGCGGCGAGGATGGCCCCAACGTCGAGCGGATCATCAAGGGCGATAGAACGCCGCGCAAAGGCTGAGCGATTCATCGGACAGCAGGAAGAGGGTGGTGCGGTCAGGCGGGCAATGCGAGTGTCAAGGCTGAGATCGTTAATGATCACGTCCAGTTCAGCGGCCGTCGAATCCATGCACTTTCTCTCCTGCAGCCGGTTGCTGGGCAGGTACAAGGTATCGCCCCCAGCGGTCATCGGACCTACGCGATCCTGTCAGGGCCGTCAGGCGTGCGAGCGATCGAGCTCCCCTCCGCGCCTCGTGCAGCTCGGGCGTGATCGGCTGTTTCATACGAGCCCCATCGAAGCCGACCGCGGACGCAGTCGCCGGACGCGATCCAGGCGGGCGCGCCGTCTGGATCTCTGCCAGCCGGGAATCTTTCACCCGGGGACGACGGGGAGCGCCAGGGACAGGGCGAGGGAGCCGTCGAGGAACATGAGGCCACACTGCTGGAACTCGCGAAAGATGTTCTCGACGTCCGCCACCGGCAGCTTCAGCCGGAGATTGTCGCGTACCGCGGACGCGGTCGTCGGGCGGTCGCTGCACGCCAGGTAGATGTCGGCGAGCGTGCCACTGAAGGTGTAGGTCCCCTCGCGGCCCTTGTCCCTGCTGTCGTAGATCTGCAGGAAGCCGGGGGCGGACCAGTATCTCAGGACCGGCGGGCGGCCGGACCTCCAGAGCTTGCTCCACCGGGCGGCCGCCCGCCGCAACTCCTCGTAGGCGCTGTCGGGCAAGGGGTCCTTCAGCTCGTACTCGAAGAAGTAGGCGATGCGGTCCAGGTCCACGTGGGCGGGATAGATGTAGCCGTAGCTACGTTCGGGGGTGCGGTAGCGCAGTGGGAAGCGTTCCGGCTGAGTGTGTAGGGGGCTGAAGCGTTCCAGCCAGATCCGCGTGACGCCGGCTGGAGGACGGAGGTGGGTCAGGTACGGGACGACGGCGGCCTGGTCGGCGTAATCCTGCGGGGTCTCCTCCGGGAACCCGTAGAGGAGGTTCCAGTGCGCCTGGATGCCGTAGTAGTACGACCAGCGCAGAACGTTGACGTTCTGGGCAGCGCGGATGCCCTTGTCCATGAGACGCAGCACGTGGGAGCTCAGTGATTCCAGGCCGGGCTGCAGGTGCCTGACGCCGCCCTGGGCCAGGAGCTTGAGCTGCTGCCTGCTGAGGTTGGCCTTGATCTCGTAGAAGATCTCGTAGTCGGCACCGCTGTCGACGATCGCCGGGAACAGGTCCTTGAGATAGCCCATGTCGAGGATGTTGTCGACGGCCTCGAAGCGGAAGGCCCGGTACGTGCGAGCCTGCCGGGCCAGCTCGTCGAGCACCCGTTCCGCCGACTTGGCGCGAAAGCTCATTGTCGCGCCGTTGAGCCCGCAGAAGGTGCAGTGGTGTTTGGCGCCCCACCAGCAGCCCCGCGCGGACTCGAACGGGATCCACGCCTCGCGGCGTCCGGTGCGCGGCAGCAGGCCGAGCCCTTCGGCGCGGTCGAAGTATTCGCCGTAGTCCGGCGCCGGCAGGTCGTCGAGGCGAGTCAGCGGCGGCGCCGGTGGCGTCGCGACGACCTGGGCGCCGGACCGACGGGCGACACCGGGAACGGCGGCGGGATCGGTCCCGGCTGCCAAGGCGCACAGCAGGCCGGGGAAGGCCGTGTCCCCCTCGCCGATGACGGCAAGGTCCACGCACTCAACCGTGCGGACAAGTTCCAGGCCCATCTCGCCGTCGAAGTTGGCGCCTCCGAACACCGTCACGATGTGCGGATGGCGTTCCTTCAACCGGCGGGCCAGGGCGAACGACGCCGCGCTCTGCTGGAACGTGCAGCTGAACCCCACCACCCGCGCCTCGTGCCAGGGAAAATCGGCGACGAGCGCGTCGAGGAACGCGGGCACCTCCTGGTCGCGAATCCGCAGCAGCCGCTCGCGCAGCCCGTCCGCAGGCCCGAGGCCGTCCGCGGACCCGGCCGAAGACGCGAGGCCGTCTGGAGAGCCTGCCAGATAGACGAGGTCGTCGGCGAACTCCTCTAGCAGGCGACCGTCGCGATCGGGCGCGGCGGCGCCGAAGGCCTCGACCGAGAACAGCCAGTCCCCGACCAGCCGGTTGCGTTGCTCGGCCAGTGCGCGGTAGTGCTGGAAGCCGATCCGGGCCGCGAAGTCGAGGTTCGCGTGCAGGGTGCGTACGGGGAAGCCGTGCGCCTCTCCGATCGCCTTGAGCAGCCCCAGCTGGATCGACGGCCGGTCGACCCCCATGAACGGCATCGACACGAGGACCGCCGGCAAGGTGGCACGCTGCTCGCGCGTCGCCTGGCCGAGCCGTTCGGGACGGACCTCGACGATGGGCAGGCTCACCTCTCGACCATGCCGGGCCAGCGGCCTTCAGCGACCAGCCTGGACGAGCCCGGTTCAGTGACCAGGCCAGGCGTGCCGCCTTCGGTGATGTATCCGGGCGACGGCGCCGGGTCGATCGATCCAGGTCCGTTGGATTCGTGGATCGACCGCGGCGCGTCCTCCAACGCAACGACCTGACCCGGGGTGAAAGCGGAGTCGAACTGCTGCCGAATCGACAGGGCCGGGGCGGCGCCGAGCGCGATGGTCGCCGCCGTGGCGATGCTGGCCGACAGCACCGCCTTCTGCCAGGGGACCGTAGCATGCGGGGCATGGGTCTCAGTGGGGTCGAGGTTCTGTGGGTTCGGCGTCTCGGCCATTGATCGCACCTTCCATAGTGGGGGCGTGCGCGACATTGCCAGGCGGTAAACGGTAGGCGGCCCGGGTTTCGCATCGCCTTCCCCTTGCTGGCGCCGTGCTGTCGGGGCAAGGAGGAGGGCCTTGCCGAGAATGAGGGCCAGCCGGACGTCCTCATCGGAGGGCAGAACAGCCGCTCGTCGCGCCCGCGCCCCGGACACGATGTACAGGCAGCGGTCGCCGACAGCCATACGCGGCAGGGTGCGGTCCAGCCGCAGCTCGCCCGCGTGGACCGGCGGCCGGTCTGGCCGCCGTCAGCCGGGACGCGTCCGGGCTCGGGTGGGGGTAGCCCATCCTGGGCTCGGTCAGGTCGCGGTGGAGGTGGCGGGTCGGCGATGGAGAGCCGCGCTTCGGCTTCCGCGGTCGCCGGTATCACCCTGCCGGTACTACATGCGTAGATCTTGGTATTCGTGGGGAATGCGGAGTGCAGTTGGCGCAGAGTCGGTGAGTGATCTGTTCGCTCACCGACCATCTCGTTATGTCATGGGATACCGAGCTTCGGGCCTGTCCGAGCGGGTCGCGGCCCGCTGTTCAAACGGCCGGAACCCCGTGTCGCCTTCGGCGACCTGGTCCGGGCGTTCCTGAGCCAGGTGCCGCGCAAGAACTCCTGACAGTTGTCGGACCACATCAGCCATCCGAACACCAACCAGTTCGAGCACCTGCTCGCCCGCCCGAAGTGGGATGCCGACCTGCTGCGTGATGAGATCCGGACCTACGTCGTGGAGCATCTGGGGCCCGATGCGGCGCTGATCGCCGACGACACCACAGCCATCAACAAGGGCACGAAATCGGTCGGAGCGGCCCGCCAGTACTGCGGATTGACCGGCCAGGTCGAAACTGCCAGGTGATGCCGATGCTCATCTATGCCTCCGAAGCCGGGCACGCCTTCATCAACCGCCGCCTGTACCTCCCCGAAGGCTGGGCCGATGACCCGGCTCGCCGCGCCGAAACCGGCGTTCCCGACCAGGCCGCCTTCACGACCAAGCCCGCCCTGGTGGCCGCCATGCTGGCCGAGAAACTCACCGCCGCCACCCCGCTTCCGCTACTTCTGCACCGACTCCGCCTACGGCGCGACCCCGACCTGCCGGCCTTCTGCCACCAGAACCAGGTGGGCTTCGTGCTGGCCATCCCGCTGGATGTGCCCTTGATCGACATGCGCGCCCAGGCCGAACCTGCCGGGCACGTCCTGGACCGACTGCTGGCTCACGGTGACTCCTCGATGTGGGAACACCGAGCCTGCGGGGCCGACAGCAAAGGACTGCGCCTGCATGACTGGAGTACGGTCACCGTCAGCGGTCAGGACCCCGCCCCGGGATACACCCACACGCTGCTGATCCGCCGCAGCGCCACTCACCCGGATGAGGTCGAGTACTTCCTCGCCCATGCCCTGCGCGGCACCGCGATCCCCGAGCTCATCTCGGCCGCCGGGATGCGCTGGAAGATCGAGAAAAACAACGAGACCGGCAAAGACCAGCTCGACCTGACCCAGTACCAGGTCCGCAGCTGGACCGGTTGGCACCGGCATGTCACCACCGTCATGCTCGCATCACCTGGCCTTCCTCGCCATCACCCGCGCCCACTTACCCGACGACGCCCCTGCCAGCCACCCCGATGACCCACGCGAGCCCCATAACGATCAGGCCGCGCGCTCAGCACCGCGCGCCCGAACACGACACCTTCTTGATCGGTCCGTCCGTCGCCGAGATCTGCCAGGTACTGGCCCGGCTCCTCATTCCCGCTGCCAACGACGTCGGCCACGTCCTGGCGTGGTCCCGCTTCCGGCGCAAACCAGAACGCTACTCAGCCACCACCGCAACCGCGGCCGCGCCCTTCCAACGAATCTACGAATGTAGTACCCGCGTCGGAGAATGGAAACCGACGACAGACCCGGCCGCACCTCTTTATGCAATAAGCTCAGGTCGCGGTGTCGACAATGTGATCCCACAGAATATCCACGCCCGAAAAATCGCAACAAAAGACTAAACGCGCGCTCATGCCCTCCCAAATCCAGGTGTTATAGGCCTCGCCCGTCGAAAGAGTGAAAACGAAATGGGCCTCATGTGGACCGATGACGTCAACCCTGGTCTCGGGAGGACAATCTTTGCGCGGAACCCAGGACACGGGACGCCTTGCCGAGATCTCATGGGTTGTCGACCCGATATTCCCGACCATTGTCTTTGATTCGGAGAATGTCATCGCGATCGCCGAATCGTCCACAAGAATCCGGAACCTTTCGCCATCAGCGCTATGCTCAAAAGATATCGCGCGACCCTGAAGCTCGAAATCTATCATACCTCTCGGCCTTTCATTTAAATGCTCGCTGAGACTGGCTGGCACGCGGGTGTTCGCGCAGAGCGGGAGTCAGCACTTGTCCTGCGCGATTCACCATGAGCATATGTGATAGCCCACCAGCGCGAGGCCGCAGTCGGGGGCGGCGAGCACGGCCAAGGCGGAATCGTCGTCTATTGGCATGGCCAGCAGCACCAGAGCCTCCATCTCCATCATAGTCTGGATGACCACGCCGCCTTTGGACATCGTGAACACGCTCCCGCCGCACACCCGCTATTTCACCGATGATCGTGGCTAGTCGGTGAGCCCGATCCGGAGGAAATCCCAACGAAAATACCGGCGGTACGCTGTCGGACGAGATGACGCCCGCCGGCACCGCAAGACCATCGGGTCGACATGGCGGCTGCTCAACCCCGGACAGCAAGCCCTGCTCGTGCCGGTCTACCTGCGCAAGGGAGAGACATTCGCTGAACTCGGACCGGGTTCGGAATCTCCACTGCCACCGCGTGGCGATATGCGGAAGAGACCGTGATGCTGCTGTCGGAGCGCTCGCCCAAGCTCGGCCAGGCGCTACGCAAAGCGAAACGGGACGGGCTGCATTACCTGTCCTCGGATGGCACTCTGATTTACACCGAGCGGATCGCCGCTGACCCGCCGTACTTCTCCAGCGAGCATCGCGTGCACAGGATGAACGTGCAGGTCATCGTCTCGCCGGGCGAGACGATCTTGTTCCGCGGTTCCTCCGCCGCGGCGGCCGCGCGCAGGAACTCCACTCGTTCGGGGCCAGGCACGGCGAGGAACGACGGCAACGCCCGGCGCAAAGCCAGCAGCAGAGCGGGTGACCACGACGCGTCAAGCGCGCCGCGCAACAGAGCCGGACCGTCCTCATTCAACAAGGCGAGATTCACCCTCATCGTGGGGCTTGGGTGCGATCGGCAGGAGCGGACGAGCATCGGCTTTCCGTCAGAGACCTCAGCACATTCTGTATACGTGCGGTAGTCGTGGCAATGTCACTGACAGGTGTAATCCTCTCGAGCCAGGACCACCAGAACCACCAAGTGACGTCCCCGGGGCGGCCGTGATCTGCTCACTAAGGGTGCTGGCGTGATTCATGACGAGCAGGCGGGGCGGTTGCGGAGGAGTCATGATGAGACTGGCTTGCAGTCCATGCTGGAGCAGTTGATCTCGCAATTGGGTCAGGTAGCCGGTGGCGGCTGCCCAGATTGTAGGACTGGCGACTTCGGCCATATTCTGATCCTTCAATGAAATATGACCTCCACCAGGGTGGAGGTGGTGGTAATGGGCTAGCTGTATGTCGGTCGCTCGCCGAGCGGACTGAATTTGCAGAGAGGAAGGTCAGTCTTCACATCTCATGAGAGGCTAAGTCGGTGATCGTCGGCCATCCACGTGGCCTTCTGTCGCCGGTTGGCCATTCATCACCGAAGTGATTTTTCTGGCTCGGCCCCGCGCTCTCGGCGCAGTCGCAGCGAACTGAAGACGCTCGCCACCACGAAGCGCGTAAAACCGTAGCCTCATTGCATGAAGAGAATTCGTTTTTCTTGACGCCGAGAGGGTAGATTGTTATCCATTTGCGACACTACTACAGATATTGAAAACCTTCAAGAAATGTGCATGAGCGTTTCCTTTCGCGAAACACCCTTAGCCTCTACGGATGGAAGCAACCTGTATGGTAGTTGCAATGCCCCTCGTTCACCCTTCCTATTGCTGTCGTGCCGGGTTCGCCATCTGGCCGAAGGCGCCACCCAATTCGACACCGCTCGAGCCAAAAGATCTTCTTCTTTGAACTCCGGCGAGAACCGCCTACGACGCCTCGTCACGTACCTACCTCTTCCAGACTTCCGTCAGCTTATGTAGCCGACTGTCCGGAATCTTCTAGGCGCCTCACGGCTGCGAGATGACGCCCGCCGCGGCCGTGAACTGGATCCGGACCAGGCGGTGATCGTCCGGGTGGTCGACTACACCGTGCCCGACCGCAAGGGCGAGCACATCCGCCTCATCACGACCGTCCTCGATCCCGCGGAGGCGACCGCGCAGCAGCTCGCCGCCTGTTACCACAAGCGCTGGGAGGCCGAAACCGGGTTCGCCCAGCTGAAGATCCACCTGCGCGGCCCCGGAAGGATCCTGCGGTCCAAGACCCCGGACCTGGTCCGG
>NZ_JBEZGB010000045.1:0-17141 GCF_040649755.1 Nonomuraea sp. NPDC048882 | reverse complement strand
ACACGATCTTCCCGACGTGTCCCGCCCGCTGCATCAGGCGGAACGCCTCCGGGGCCCGCCGCACATCCCACGTCCGCACCGGCAACCGCTCCATCGCCCCGTCCCGGAACAGCGCCAGGACCTCGGCGAGGATGGTCTGGACGCGGTCGGGGGGCACGGCGATCAGGTCGAAGGCGGTGTAGCCGGGGATGCCGGTGCGTAGGTCCGTTTTGCCCATTTCGATGAAGCGGCCGTCGGGTTTGAGGAGGCCGAGTGAGGCGTCCGTGAAATCCCCGGCCAGGGAGTTCAGGACGACGTCCATCTGTGGGAAGCGGTCGGCGAACTCCAGGGTGCGGGAGCTGGCCAGATGGTCTTCGTCGAGGCCGGTGGCTTGCCATTTGGTGGGGCCGGCGGTGCCGTAGACCTCCGCGCCGAGGTGTCGAGCGATCTGCACCGCCGCCATGCCGACGCCACCTGCTGCCGCGTGGATCAGGACCTTCTCTCCCGGCTGGAGGCCGGCCAGGTCCACCAGGCCGTACCAAGCCGTGGCGAAGACGCCCGCGACGGAGGCCGCGCCCACGTAGGACCAGCCGTCGGGGATCGGTGCTAGCAGGCGGTGGTCGGTGATGACGGAAGGGCCGAACGCGCCGTCCATCAGGCCGAGGACCCGATCGCCCACGGCCAGGCCCGTCACGCCGGGACCCACCTCGCTCACCACGCCTGCGCCCTCGCCGCCCATCGGCGTGCCGCGTTCCGGGACCATGCCGAGGGCCACGACGAGGTCGCGGAAGTTCAGTCCCGCGGCCCGTACGGCGACCCGGACCTCGCCCTCCTCCAGGGGCCGGTCCTGGACGGGTACCAGTGCGAGGGTGTCCAGGGTGCCGGGCTCGGGGGCGTCGAGGCGCCAGTTGCCGGTGGGCGGGAGGAGGGCGCGGGTGGTGGCGGCGCGGGCCAGGCGGGGCAGCACGACCGTGCCGTTCCTTACGGCGACCTCCGGCTCCTCCTCCAGGGCGGCCAGCACGTCGGCGGCCGGCACCTCTCCCCCGGCGGAGTCGAGGTCCAGGAGGGCGAAGCGGCCGGGGTGCTCGGCCTGCGCACCACGTACCAGGCCGTGAACGGCCGCGGCCGCGGGGTCCGCGTCCGCGCCGGTGGTGACCAGCACCAGCAGGCCGGGGGTGTCGGCGGCGAGCCTGGCCGCGACGGCGTCGAGCGCGGCACCGGCCGCCGCCGACACGTCCCGCCCGGCCGGCAACGCGAGGAATTCGACCTCCGCGCCCCCGCCGGCGTCCGCCGTCGCCGGATCGGGACCGCGCGTGTCGTGGCCGGTCGAAGGCGGTGCGTCGGCGTGGCCGTCGAGGGCATGGCTCTCGGAGGGGTGGGCGTCGGGGGTGTGCCCGGTCGCAGGTGGCGCGGCGACGTGGGGTGCGGTTCCGTTCGAGGCCGGGGCCGGGGCTGGGTCGTATGTGCCGAGGCCCGCTGCGGACAGGACCTCTGCTGTGGGGGCGTGGCCGGTGATCTTGGTGTGGCGGGGGCGGTGGCCGTGGTGGGGGGACGTGATCCAGTCCAGGCGGTAGAGGTGGTCGAGGTTCGGGCCGTCCGTGGGGCGGGAGACGAGTGAGTCCACCGACGCTACGGGGCGCCCGTCGGTGTCGGCCAGCCGCACGGTCAGCTCGCCGGACGCGGACCTGGACAGCCGTACTCGCAGCCGGGTGGTCTCCGTCGGCTGGAGGCGCACGCCCGACCAGGAGAAGGGCAGGCCGGGACTGCCGGACAGCAGCAGCGCCTCCACGTGCAGGGCGGCGTCGAGCAGCGCGGGGTGCAGGCCGTAGCCCGCCGCTCCCACGCCGTCGGGCAGGGCGACCTCCGCGTACGCGGTGCCGTCCAGCAGCCAGGCCGCGGTGACGCCCTGGAAGTGGGGGCCGTACTCAAGGGCGTGCCCGGCGAGCCCTTCGTAGAAGCCGGCCAGATCCACCGGCTCCGCACCCGGCGGAGGCCAGACCGCCAGGTCGGTCTCGGCGGCGGGTTCGGTGGTGAAGGGGGTGGGGGGTTCGTGCGGGGCCAGGGTGCCGGTGGCGTGGCAGGTCCAAGGCGTGTCGGCTGCGGCGTCGTCGTGGCGGGCGTAGACGGCGATGGCTCGGGTGTCGTCGTCGGCGGGGGTGCCGAGTACGACCTGGACGTTCACGGCGGTCCCGGCGGGCAGCGTCAGTGGCGCGCGCAGGGTCAGCTCCTCGACGTGGCCGTGCCCGGTGCGCCCGCCGGCGTACGCGGCCAGTTCCACGTACGCGGTGCCGGGCAGGACGACGCGGCCCGACACGGCGTGGTCGGCGAGCCAGGGCTGCGACGACAGCGACAGGCGGCCGGTCAGGATGAGGTCGCCGGTCGCGGCCACCTGCACGGCGGCGCCGAGCAGCGGGTGGCCGGCCTCGGTCAGGCCCGCCGACTCCACGTTCGGGCGGTCCTCGCCGTCGAGCCAGTAGTGCTCGCGCTGGAACGCGTACGTGGGCAGCGGCGCCGACGGGCCGTCCCCGAGCAGCGGGGCCCAGTCCACGGCGGCCCCGTGTACCTGTGCCTCCGCCGCCGAGAGCGCGAACTTGGCCAGCGTGCCCTCGTCGCGGCGCAGCGTCCCGAGGACGGTGGCACCCTCCGCGCTCCCCTCGATCGCGTACGTGAGCACGGGATGCGCGGTGACCTCGACGAACAGGCCGTGCCCCGTGCCGGCCAGGTGCTCGACGGCCTGTCTGAACAGCACCGGGGAGCGCAGGTTGGTGTACCAGTAGGCCGCGTCGATGCGCCGGGTGTCGATCGGCTCGCCGGTGACGGTCGAGCAGAACGGGATGTGCGCCGTTCGCGGGCTCAGGCCGGACAGGAGGTCTCCGAGCCGGTCTTGCAGCGGCTCGACGAGGGGGCAGTGGGAGGCGTAGTCGAGAGGCTGGATCCGGTTGGTGCGCACGTTCTGGGCCTTGAGCCGTTCCTGGAGCTCGTCGAGCGCCCCTGGCTCGCCGGTGACGACGACGGCGCCGGGTGCGTTGACGGCGCCGATCCAGACGCGGCCGGCCCAGGGTTCGAGCTGCTCGGCGGCCTGATGCTCGGGCAGGCTGACGGCCATCATGCCGCCGGTCCCGGCCAGGAGCTCGGTGATCAGGCGGCTGCGCAGGGCCACGACCTTGGCGCCGTCCTCCAGGGACAGGGCTCCGGAGACGACGGCGGCGGCGATCTCGCCCTGTGAGTGGCCGACCACGGCATCGGGTTCGACGCCGTACGAGCGCCACAGCTCGGCCAACGCGACCATGATCGCCCAGGAGGTCGGCTGGACGACGTCCATGCTGACCGGGGCCGGCGCGGCCGGGTCGCCGCGCAGCAGGTCGGTGAGCTTCCACCCGACGTAGGGGGCGAGCGCGGCCTCGCACTCCTGGACGCGGGCGGCGAAGGCGGGCGCGGTGTCGAGCAGCTCGCGCAGCCCGCCCGGGGTGACGGAGGTCTGCCCGGGGAAGGCGAAGACGACCCGGGGATCGATGGCGGCAACGCCGACCGCGACCCCGGGAGTGGTGCCGGACGCGGTCTCGGACGCTGTGCCGGGTGCCGGCTCGTTCGTGATGAGCGGTGTGGTGCCGGGTTCGGCGGTGGCGACGGCTCTCAGGCCGGTCAGCAGGTCGGCGCGGTCGCGGCCGACCACGACGGCGCGCTGCTCGAACCGGGTCCTGGCGCCGGCCAGCGTCCGCGCCACCGCGTCGGGCGGCAGGTCGGGGGCGGACTCCAGGTGTTCGGCGAGCTTGGCGGCCTGTGCGGCGAGCGCCTGCGGGGTACGCCCTGACACCGGCCAGGCCAGCACGGTCTGTTCCCGGACAGCCGCCTCCTGGGCACTGCCATCCGCCCGGCCGTCGGCGGGCTCCGGTGCCGGGGTCGACTCGACGCGCCCGGGCGCCGAGGCCGACTCGACGGGGCCGGATGCCCGAGCCGACGCCGTGGGTCGCGGTGCCGGGGCGGCGTTGGCGGGTTCCGGTGCCGGGGCCGGGTCGGTGGGTTCTGGGAGTGGGGGTTCTTCCAGGATGATGTGTGCGTTGGTGCCGCTGACGCCGAAGGCTGAGACGCCGGCGCGGCGGAGCCGGCCGGGGGTGGCGGGCCAGGGTTCGTTCGCGGTGGCCAGGACGACGCCGCCGGACCAGTCGACCTCCGGCGTCGGCTCGCTGACATGCAGGGTCCTGGGCAGGGTGCCGTGCCGCAGGGCGAGCAGCATCTTCATCACGCCCGCCACCCCGGCCGCCGCCTGCGTGTGCCCGAGGTTCGACTTGATCGAGCCGAGCCGCAGCGGCGCGCCGCCGTCCCGTGCCGAGCCGTACACGGCCATGAGGGCCTGGGCCTCGATGGGGTCGCCGAGTGTGGTGCCGGTGCCGTGCGCCTCGACCGCGTCGATGTCGGCGGGGCCGAGCCCGGCGTCGGCCAGGGCCTGGCGGATGACCTTCTGCTGGGCGGGCCCGTTCGGCGCAGTGAGGCCGCTGCTGGCGCCGTCCTGGTTGGCGGCGCTGCCGCGGATGACGCCGAGGATGCGGCGGCCGTTGCGGCGGGCGTCGGAGAGCTTCTCCAGGAGGAGCATGCCGGCGCCTTCTGCCCAGCCGGTGCCGTCGGCGTCGGCGGAGAACGCCTTGCAGCGGCCGTCCGGCGACAGGCCGCGCTGCCTGCTGAACTCGACGAACGTGGCGGGCGTGGACATGACGGTGACGCCGCCGGCCAGGGCGAGGGCGCATTCGCCGCGGCGCAGCGCCTGGACGCCGAGGTGCAGGGCCACGAGGGAGGACGAGCAGGCGGTGTCCACGGTGATCGCGGGGCCTTCGAGGCCCATGACGTACGCGACGCGGCCGGTGGCGACGGCCCCGTCGCTGCCGTTGCTGAGGTAGCCGGCGACGTCTTCCCTGGCGGAGCCGCGGGTGCCGTAGTCGTGGTAGATGACGCCCGCGTACACGCCGGTGGCGCTGCCCCTGGCGGCGGCGGGGTCGATGCCGGCGGCCTCGAACGCCTCCCACGAGGTCTCCAGGAGCAGCCGCTGCTGCGGGTCCATGGCGACGGCCTCGCGCGGGCTGATGCCGAAGAACGCGGCGTCGAACCAGGCGGCGTCGTGCAGGAAGCCGCCGTGCCGGGTGTAGCTCCTGCCGGGGGTGTCGGGGTCGGGGTCGTACAGGTTCTCGGTGTCCCAGCCGCGGTCGGCGGGGAAGCCGGTGACGGCGTCCGTGCCCGACTCCAGCAGCCGCCACAGCGCCTCGGGGGTGTCGGCCGCGCCGGGGAAGCGGCAGGCCATGCCGATGACGGCGATGGGCTCGGCGTACTCGTCGAGCCGCCGCCGGGCCTCGCGCAGGTCGGTGGTCGCGCGGCGGAGGTAGTCGAGGAGCTTGGCCTCGTTTTCCATGGACGTCACCTCTGGTGGCGGGCGACCAGGTCCTCAAGGTCGCGGACGAGGTCGGCGGGGGACGGCGCGGTCGCGGCGTCGTCGCGGAGGGCGGCGGCGCGGCCGGCGTAGGAGGGCTCGTCGAGCAGGCGCACCAGGCCCGCGCGCAGCGTCTCGGGGGTGAGCTCGGCGGGCTGGACGGTCACGCCCGCGCCCTGGCGGGCCAGGGCGCGGGCGAGGCCGCGCTCGTCGTAGAGCGCGGCGGGGACGATGAGCTGCGGCACGCCGGCGACCAGCGCGGTGCAGGTGGTGCCGGTGCCGCCGTGGTGCACGATCGCGGCGCACGTCGCGAGCAGCGGGTGCAGGGGGACGAATCCGGCCAGCCTGACGTTGTCGGGGGCCTTGCGCCCGTCGGGCAGGCCGCCGGGCTCGATGGTGGCGACCACCTCGACGTCGAGGTCGGCGACGGCGTCGAACAGGTCGGCCACCCCGATGCTGCCCTGGCCGCCCCACATCTCGCCGCCGCTGACGCCGAGGGTGAAGCAGACGCGGCGCCGTGCCGGCGGGGGCACCAGCCAAGGCGGGATGACGGCGGGCCCGTTGTGCGGGATGTAGCGGACCGGCAGGTACACGGGCCCGTGCTCCAGCGGGAAGCGCGACCAGCCCGGCAGGCTGTCGATGGTGGCCTGGCCGAGGACGACGTCCTCGTGGTAGCCGGACCCGTACCGGGCGAGTTTGGCCGTCAGCCAGTCGGCCACCGGGTCCTCGTCGCGGTCGCCGCGCAGCCGCAGGAACAGGTCGCGCATGCGTGCCCAGTGGTCGCGGCCGAACGTGGTCCTGACGTGGGCGGCGCCGCAGGCGTGGGCGGCCACCGGGCCGGGAAACGTGATGGAGTCCCAGATGACCAGATCGGGCCGCCAGGCGCGGCAGAAGGCGACGAGGTCGTCGTACATGCTCTCGTCGGTGATGAGGTCGAAGGCGAGGGGCGAGGCCCAGGCAGTCAGGCAGTCGCGGACGTACGCGTAGGTGAGAACTTCCGGGCGTTCCTCGGCCAGGTCGTATCCGGAGCCGTAAATGTGTTCCTCGGGCGACATCGCGGCGAGCCGCTCCGCCACCGCGGACATATCGCCGACCGACACCCCGGTGATTCCGGTCTCGCGAATTCCGCCGGTGATGTCGGGCTGACCGGCGAGCACGACGTCGTGCCCGGCCGATTTCAACGCCCATGCAATGGGGACCATCAGATTCAGATGGGCGGTCGCCGCGTGCTGGGTGAGCAGGACCCGCATTTACCATTCCTCCAGACCGCATTTCCCGTTCACCCGGGAAATTACCTAGCCGCGGCCCGGCCTCCGACCCCTAAGCCACCCCTCTCGTCCCCCTGTGCACCAGGCGTGATAGAGCGTGGCCACCAGCGCGGACACGGTGCCGGAGACGACGACGGCCAGGTAGAACCAGGCAGAGCCGGAGGGCAGGGGCAGGCCGCTGACCACGACCGAGTAGGGGATCAGCACGGGGACCACCCCGACGGTCCCCAGCACGACCCCGATCGCGGCCACCAGCAGGGCCTCGACGCCGAGCATGCGCATCACCTGGGCGCGGGTGGCGCCGCCGGCCCGGTGCACCCCGAACTCCCTGCCGCGCCGGGCGGCGGCGCTGCCCTGCGCGGCGGCCACGGCGATGGCGGTGAACACCATGATCACGGCGGTGATCAGGTAGTCGACCCAGCCGCGCATCAGGTGCTCGGCCGAGTCGGCGGTGCCCGCCGGATGCAGCCCGGTCTCCTCGGCGGCCTGGCGGGCGTCCACGCCGGGGCCGCCGCGGATCAGGACGCGGGCCGGCAGCGTGGCGGTGGTGTGCGGGGCGAGCAGCGCGGCGGGCAGGAGCAGGAACTCGGCGCCCGGCTCCAGCGCCAGCAGGGCGACCACGCGCACGCGTACGGGCGTGCCGTCGCCGAGCCACACGGTGATCGTGTCGCCGAGCGCCGCGCCGGCGCGGCGCGCCTCCTCCTCCCCCAGGGCGACGCCGTGCTCGCCGAGCGCGGCCAGCGATCCGGCCGACACGGGGAACGCGGTCAGGCCGGACGGGTTCGTCAGGCCGTGGGCGGGCCGGCCCGCCTCGCTCCGGCCGCGGTCGCCTGGCAGGTAGGCGGTGCTGGTGACGAGCCCTGCGGCGCTGATCCCCGGCAGCTCCGCGACCCGGGTGAGCGCGGCGGGCGCGAGGCCGCCGGTGGCGGTCTCCATGACGGCGTCGGCCCGCAGGCACTCGTCGAAGGCGCGGGTGGCGGCGTCGGTCTCGCCGGCCTGGAGGAAGATGTTCGTGGTGGCCAGGCAGGTGGCCAGCATGATCGGCAGCGAGGCCCGGCCGGCACGGCCACCGCGCAGGTTGAGCAGGGCGAGGTCGCCGGTCCTCGCGGAGAGCGCGCGTACGGGGCCGGCCAGCGCTCTGCCGATCACGCCGGTCAACCGACCCAGGGTCAGCGCGCCGGCCAGGGCCAGCACGGCCACGGCCAGGCCCGCGACGCCGGCGTGCGGGGCGCGTACGAGCAGGGCGACGACGACGCTGAGCGCGCCCGCGCCGGCCAGGCAGACCTTGGCCATCGGGGACCAGCGGCGGGCCGCGTCCTCACCGCGCCGGGCCCGGCCGGCGCGGTGGGCGGGGATGTAGGCGCCGATCAGGCCGCCGGCCAGGCAGGCCAGAGCGGCGGCGCACAGGGCGAGCGGCGCGGGGTCGAAGAGGAGCTGCGCGGGCACCGCGCCGGCGGCGGCCATCCGTTCGAACAGCCAGGACGCCAGGTACGGCCCGGCGAGTGAGCCGGCCAGCGTGGCGGCGGCGGACAGGACGGCGACCTCGCCCAGCATCATGAGCCGGATGCGGGCGCGCGGCACCCCCATGGCGCGCATGGCCAGCAGTTCGGGGCGGCGGCGCACGGCCATCGAGCCGACCACCCCAGCGACGACCGGCGTGGTGGCCAGCAGGGTCATGGCGCCGATCGCGGCGGCGACCACGGCCAGGTCGGCGGCGCGCTCGCGGCCTCTGGGGAACTCGGCCAGGCCGCGCTCGTCGCCCGTCAGCGTGACGGCGCGGGTGCCGCGCAGCGCGGCGGCGACCCGGCGTTCGAGGTCGGCGACCCGCACGCCGGGCGCGGGCAGCACGGCGAGGGCATCGGCGGTGCCGGGATGGCCGCCCAGGCGGCGGGCGTCGGCGGCGGAGAAGAAGATCGCGGGGCGCGCGGCGGGCCGGCCGGAGTGGGACGTGGCCAGGCCGGTCACGGTGTAGCGCTCGCTGACGCCGTGCACCTCTACCTCCGCCTGCCCGCCGGGCCTGAGGCCGCCGCGCGCGGCCAGGCCGGCGTCGAGCACGATCTGGCCGGGGCCGGTGGGGGCGGCGCCGCCGGCCAGCGTGTACGGGACCAGCCCGGCCCCGGCCCAGTCGTGCCCCGCCGCGGCGGCGCCGGCCAGCTCGGCCGGGAAGGCGATGTCCTCGACGACCGTGGCGACGCCCCGTACGCCGCGTAAGGTCTGCGCGACGGAGGCGGGCAGGCGGACCTTCTCCGGCAGCCACACAGGGTCGTCGGGGTCGGCGCCCGGCGGGACGAACGACTGGTCGCCGAGGACGACGATGGGCGCGCCGTCCAGCCGGTGCGGCAGCACGGCGGCCCGCGCGCCGGTGGCGGCGAGCGCGGCGCAGGCCGACACGACGACCGCGGCCACCGCCATCGCGACGAACGCGGAGGCGAAGGCGTTCCTGCGGTGGCGGAGGTTGCGCAGGATCAGCAGCCACATCAGAACGGGTCTCTCGCTTCCCAAACCGCCAGGTGAACGGCTCGTTCCAGGGCCGCCTTGCCCTCGGGGAAGCTCATCTCGCGCTCCACCCGGCCGGATCTCAGCAGCACCGCGCGGTCGGCGTAGGCGGCGACCATGGGGTCGTGGCTGGCCAGCACGACGTTGCCGGCGTGGTCGTGCACGTACGAGGCCAGCAGGCCGAGCAGCTCGCCCGCGCTGCGGGGATCGAGCCCGCGGGCCGGGTCGTCGGCCAGGATCACCGCCGGGCTGGTGATCATGGCGCGGGCGACGGCGACCATCTGCTGCTGGCTGCGGCACAGGTCGGCGGGCATGCTGTCGAGATGTTCGGACAAGCCGGCGCGCCGGACGAGGTCGATGACCAGCGACGGGGCGGCCGACCTCCTGGCCAGGCGGAGCGGCAGCGTCAGGTTCTCGGCGACGGTCAGCGAGGGCAGCAGGTTGCGGGAGGAGAACACGTACGAGACGCGCTCGCGCCGCACGACGTCGAGCGCGGCCTCGTCGAGGGAGGTGAGGTTCTCGCCCGCGACGTCCACGGTGCCGGAGGTGGGCCGGTCGAGGCCGGCCGCACATCTCAGCAGTGTGGTCTTGCCCGCCCCGGGCGGCCCGAGGATCGCGGTGAAATTATTTTTCAGGCAGCGCAGCGTTACGCCGTCGAGGGCTTTCTTCGGGCCGTAGTTCTTGGTCACCGATTCGAGTCGGACGATAGCCTCCCCATCGTTACGCATATGCCGATCGTATGATGTGGGGCATCGTCCGCAATCGAACGGCGGGACCATTTGCATATCCTCCGAAGTAATGACCTGCTGGCATTACTTCGTTTATGAGTTGTTGTCAATAATGCTGTACAGCTCGTCGGCGGTGGCCTGCGACAGGTCGTCGCCGCCCGCCGTGCCCGCCCAGGCGGCGGCCAGGTCACGGAGCCTCGCGGCGATCCGTTCGCGGTCGGCCGGCGCGGGGGCCGCCTCGGCCATGGCGCGTTCGAGCTCGGCCAGCTCGGCCTCCAGCGGCGGCTCATCGCCGATCAGCTCGGCCTTGATGTGGGCGGCCACGGCCTCGGGGGTCGGGTGGTCGAAGACGAGCGTGGCCGACAGCCGGGCGCCGGTCAGCGTGCTGAGCCGGTTGCGCAGCTCGACCGCGGTGAGCGAGTCGAAGCCCAGGTCGGTGAACCCGCGCCGGGGATCGACCTCCTCCATGCGCGCGTGGCCGAGCACGCTCGCCGTGTGCGTCCTGACGAGGTCGAGCAGCATCCGCGTACGTGCCGCGCCGGGCAGGGCGCGCAGGCGTTCGGTCAGCGACTCGGCCGACTCACCCGCGTCGTTGGCCGCCTTGCGCACGCCGCTGCCGAGCAGGCCGCGGAGCATGCTGGGTGGTCCGTCCTGCCGGTCGCGCACGGCGGCGAGGTCCAGCGGCGCCGCGACGACGGCCGGGGCGGCCAGGCCGAGCGCGGCGTCGAGCAGGGCGAGCCCCTGCTCCGGCGTCATGGGCCGCAACCCATCGCGGCGCACCCTGCGCAGGTCGGCCTCGTCGAGCCTGGCGGTCATGCCGCCGCTCTCCGGCGCCCACATGCCCCAGGCGATCGAGGTGGCGGGCGCTCCGGTGGCGGCGCGGTGGGCGGCCAGGGCGTCCAGGAAGGCGTTGGCGGCGGCGTAGTTGGCCTGGCCCGCGCCGTCGAACGTGCCGGCGCAGGAGGAGAAGAGCACGAACGCCGCCAGGTCGTGCTCGCGGGTCAGCTCGTGCAAGTGCGCGGCGGCCTGCGCCTTGGGCCGCCACACGGCGTCCAGCCGGTCGGGGGTGAGCGCGCCGATCACGCCGTCGTCCACGACGCCGGCGGTGTGCACGACGGCGGTGAGCTCGCGGCCTGCGACGAGGTCGGCCAGCGCCTTGCGGTCGCCGATGTCGGCGGCGGCGATCTCGACGGACGCGCCCATCCCTTCCAGCTCCGCCCGCAGCCCGGCCGCGCCCGGCGCGTCCTCGCCCCGCCTGCTCACCAGCAGGAGCCGCCGTACGCCGTGCGTGCCGGCCAGGTGCCTGGCCACGGCGCCGCCGAGCCCGCCGGTGCCGCCGGTGATGAGGACGGTGCCGTCGGGGTCGAGCGGGGCGGGGACGGTGAGGACGACCTTGCCGATGTGCCGGGCCTGCTGCATGTGCCGGAACGCCTCGGGTGCGCGGCGCAGGTCCCAGGCGCGGACGGGGAGCGGGGTGAGCGCTCCGGTGCGGAAGAGGGCGAGCAGGGTGGCGAGGATCTCGGCGGTCCTGTCGGGGCCGGCTTCGTCCAGGTCGAAGGGGGTGTAGCCGGGGGTGGCCGGCCGGAGGTCGGTTTTGCCCATTTCGATGAAGCGGCCGTCTGGTTTGAGGAGGCCGAGTGAGGCGTCGGTGAAGTCTCCGGCCAGGGAGTTGAGGACGACGTCCATCTGTGGGAAGCGGTCGGCGAAGTCGAGGGTGCGGGAGCTGGCGAGGTGGTCTTCGTCGAGGCCGGTGGCCGGCCATTTGGCGGGGCCGGCGGTGCCGTAGACCTCCGCGCCGAGGTGGCGGGCGATCTGCACCGCCGCCATGCCGACGCCACCTGCCGCCGCGTGGATCAGGATCTTCTCTCCCGGCTGGAGGCCGGCCAGGTCCACCAGGCCGTACCAGGCCGTGGCGAAGACGGCGGGGACGGAGGCGGCCGTGGCGAACGACCAGCCTTCTGGGATCGGGACGAGGTGGCGCACGTCGGCGACGGCGTGCGTGCCGAGCGCGTTGTCGAACAGGCCCATCACCCGGTCGCCCACGGCCAGGCCCGTCACGCCCGGGCCGAGCTGGGCCACCACGCCGGCGCCCTCGCTGCCCGGCTCCGCCGCGCCCGGGTACATGCCGAGCGCGATCAGCACGTCGCGGAAGTTGAGGCCGCAGGCGCGCATCGTGACCCGCACCTCGCCGGGGCCGAGCGGGCGGTCCGCGATCGGGGCGGCGACCAGGTGGTCGATGGTGCCCGCCTCGCGTACGTCCACCCGCCATGGGGCGGTCGCGGTGAGGGGCGGCGGTTCCGCCTTGGCCAGCCTGGGGGCCAGGGCGGCGCCTTCGCGCAGGGCCAGCTCGGGCTCGGTTCCCGTGAGGACGGACGGGAGCGCGCGGTAGGAGGCGTCGCTTCCGTCCACGTCGATGAGCAGGATGCGGCCCGGGTTCTCCGCCTGGGCGGCGCGTACGAGGCCGGCGACCGCCGCCTGCTCCGGGTCGGGCGCCGGGTCGTCCGGGCGCGCGGCCACGGCTCGGCGGGTCACTACGGCCAGGCGGGTGGTGGCCGCGTGCTCGTCGGCCAGCCGGTCTCTGAGCGCGCCGAGCACGGCGTGCGGCGCGGCCGGCGTCTCATCGCCCAGGTCGGTGTACGGCGGCTCGGACCGCGTGACGTCACCCGAGTCGGTGTACGGCGGCTCGGACCGCGTGACGTCACCCGGGTCGAAGTGCGGCGGCCCTGCGTGCGTCCCGTCGGCCTGGTAGGTGGACGGGGGTGCGGCGAGCAGGATCGTCTGGTCGTGTGCCGGGCCGTCCGTCACCGTGACTCCGGCGGCGGTGAGCGCCTCCCGCAGCCAGCCGGCTTCCGTGGCCACCGCGTGGGCGGCGGACGGCTCCGCGGCGTGTGGGGTCGTGGTCCAGGTCACCTGGTAGAGGCCGTCGCGGGGAGCCGTGGGCAGCGCCGTCATGGGGGCGTCGGCGACTGGTCGCATGGTGAGCCCGCCTACCTCGGCCAAGGGTGCGCCGGTGCTGTCAGCCAGGAGCACACTGGTCACGCCGCCAGTGGTGGTCACGCGGACTCTGGCCCGGGTGGCGCCGGTGGCGTGCAGGGTGACGTCGGTCCAGGCGAACGGCAGCTCGACGGCGTCGGTGCTCGGGTTGGCGAGGTCGATGGCGTGCAGGGCGGCGTCCAGGAGCGCCGGGTGGATGCCGAAGCCGTCTCCGTCTTGGTCGGGGAGATCCACTTCGGTGTAGAGAGTGCCGTCAGGGGTGGCCCATGCTCGTGTCACGCCTCGGAAGGTGGGGCCGTAGGCGACGCCTTGTTCGGCCATGCGGTCGTAGAAGCCGTCCAGATCGATGGGGGACGCCTCGGGCGGTGGCCAGGAGCCGATCGAGGTTGGCGGTGCGGCTTCTGGGGTCAGGATTCCGGTGGCGTGGCGGGTCCAGATATCGTCGCCGGTGCGGGAGTGGATGGTCAGGGAACGGTTGCTGTCCTCGTCCGGTGCCGCCACCGACACGTGCAGAGCCGTGCCCTCGTGCGTGACAGGAAGTGGCGCGTGCAGGGTCAGCTCCCGCAAAGCCGGGCTGCCTGCTTGGACGCCGGCATGCAGGGCCAGGTCGACGAACGCGGTCCCGGGCAGCAGCGCCGTGCCCATGATGGCGTGATCGGCCAACCACGGCTGGCTCTTCAGTGACACCTGGCCGGTGAGCAGGAGTTCGTTCCGGTCTGGAACGGGGACCAGCGCGCCGGTCAGCGCATGGCCGCCGGCCACCTGGCCGAGGCCGAGGACGTCGCCGGTGTCGGTGGGCTCGGGGGTCAGCCAGTAGCGGCGGTGCTGGAACGGATATGTCGGGAGATCGATGCGCTTCGGATGGAAGGGGGCGTAGAAGGCTTCCCAGTCCACGTCCGTGCCCCGAGCGAACGCCCGACCGACCGCCGCCACCAACGCCCGTGCCTGGGAATCGTCACGGCGGCCCGAAGTCGGAATATAGGCGACCTTGTCACCGGAGATCTGCGGACCCAGACCCGACAACACCCGACCCGGACCCAACTCCAGACACGTCACCACTCCGGCCTGCTCCAAAGCCGCGATCCCGTCGGCGAAGCGGACCGTCTGCCGCACCTGCGCCACCCAATACTCCGGATCAGCCATCCGCTCCCCGGCCGGTTGCCCATCCAGATTCGAGATCACCGGAATGCGAGGGGCGTGAAAGGTCAGCGTCTCGGCCACCGCGCGGAACTCGTCCAGCATCGGCTCCATCAGCGCCGAATGGAACGCATGACTCACCAACAGGCGACGGCAGCGCACCCCTTGCGCGGTGAGCCGGTCGGCGGCGGCCAGCACCTCGGATTCGGGGCCGGACAGCACCAGCGCGGATGGCCCGTTGACTGCGGCGAGTTCTACCCCCGCGCCCAGCAGCGGACGTACCGCCTCCAGACCGGCGGACACCTGAACCATCACCCCACCAGCAGGAAGCTCCTGCATCAGCCGGCCCCGAGCCGCCACCAGAGCACAGGCATCCCGCAACGACAACACCCCTGCGACATGCGCCGCCGCCACCTCACCGATCGAATGCCCCAGCAGCACATCCGCCGACATCCCCCACGACTCCAGCAGCCGTGCGGACGCCACCTCCACCGCGAACAACCCCGCCTGCGCGAACCGCGTCTGATCCACCCGACCCGGATCCGACCAGATCACCTCACGCACCAACCCATCACCGAACCCCGCCAACACCTCCTCGAACACGTCCCGAAACACCGGGAACACCTCAGCCAGCTCCCGGCCCATCCCCAGCCGCTGACTCCCCTGTCCCGCGAACAGCCACCCCGTCTTCCCCTCCACCACCGACTCCACCACCACCGGCGGAGCCGACACCAACTCCCCACGATCAGCGGCCAGGATCACGGCACGGCGTTCCAGGGCCGCGCGGCTGACGGCGAGCGAGTAGCCGACGTCGGCGGGTGACGCGGTGGACAGCGTGGCGTCCGACAGCGTCGCGCGCAGCTGCTCGGTGACGGCCGCGAGACCGGACTCGCCCCGGCCGGACAGCACCACCGGCACCGGGAAGGCGAGCGGTTCTGCGGGCTCCACGACAGCGGACTCCGAGGCGGCCCCCTGGGCGGCGGGCTGCGAGGCGGCGGGCTCTGGAGCGGGGGCCTGCTCCAGGATGACGTGGGCGTTGGTGCCGCTGATGCCGAACGACGACACCCCGCCCCGGCGCGGACGCCCCAGTTCCGGCCAGTCGGTCGTGTGGTCGGCCAGCCGTACGTCACCCTGGGACCAGTCGACGTGGGTGGTGGGCTCGTCCACGTGCAGGGTGGCCGGGATGACGCCGTGTTCCAGGGCCAGCACCATCTTGATCACACCAGCGACACCGGCGGCGGCCTGCGTATGACCGAAGTTCGACTTGACCGAGCCGAGCCAGAGCGGCACCTGCCGCCCCTGCCCGTACACCCCCAGCAACGCCTGCACCTCGATCGGATCCCCCAGCATCGTGCCGGTCCCGTGGCCTTCGACCACGTCCACGTCGGCGGGGGTGAGGCGGGCCGCTTCCAGCGCCCGGTTGAGTACGCGGCGCTGGGCCACGCCCGAGGGGGCCGTGAGCCCGTTGGAGGCGCCGTCCTGGTTCACCGCCGAGCCGCGGACCACCGCCAGGACCCGGTGCCCCAGCTCCCGAGCCCGCGACAGCGGCTCGACCAGGACCATGCCCGCGCCTTCTGAGAAGACCGTGCCGTCGGCCGCCTCCGCGAACGCCTTGATCCGTCCGTCTCCTGCCAGTCCACGCTGCCGGGAGAACTCCACGAACACCTCAGGCGTGGACAACACCGTCACCCCGCCCGCCAATGCCGCCGAGCACTCACCGCGTCGCAACGCCTCACACGCCAGATGCAACGCCACCAACGACGACGAGCAGGCGGTGTCGACGGTCACAGCGGGGCCTTGCAGGCCGAGGGTGTAGGAGATGCGTCCTGACGTGACCGAGATGGAGGTGCCGGTGACCAGGTAGCCCTCGACGTCCTCCGGCAGCCGGCCGGGGCCGGTGGCGTAGCCGGTGGCCGTGGCGCCGATGAAGACGCCGGTGTCGCTGCCCTTGAGGCCGGCGGGGTCGATGCCCGCACGTTCCAGCGTCTCCCAGGCCACTTCGAGCAGGAGCCGCTGCTGCGGGTCCGTGGCCAGTGCCTCGCGGGGGCTCATGCCGAAGAACTCGGCGTCGAAGTCCCCGGCCTCGTGCAACCAGCCGGCCAGCTTGACGTAGCTGGTGCCCCGCTTGTCCGGGTCGGGGTCGAACAGGCGCTCCAGGTCCCAGCCCCGGTCGGCGGGGAACGGGGAGATGCCTTCGCGCTCGTCCATCAGCAGGCTCCACAGCGCCTCGGGCGAGTTCGCACCGCCAGGGAGGCGGCAGGCCATGCCGACGATCGCGATCGGCTCGTCGAGCACGGCCGTGGCGGGCGCCTTGGGTGCGGTGGGTGCGGCGGCCGGCTCCGCGCCGAGCAGGCGTTCCTTGAGGTAGCCGGCGAGCGCGAGCGGCGTCGGATAGTCGAAGACGAGGGTGGACGGCAGCCGCAGCCCGGTGGCGGCGTTCAGCTTGTTGCGCAGTTCGATGGCGGTGAGCGAGTCGAACCCGATCTCGGTGAACACCCGCTGCGCCGAGACGGAGTCCGTACCCGAGTGTCCGAGCACGACGGCGACCTGCGCCTTGACGAGTTTGAGCAGCAGTTCGTCGCGCTCTGGCTCGGGCAGCGTGGCGAGCCGGCGTTCCAGCGCGGCCGCCGCTCCGCCCGGCGCCGTGCCGGCGGCGGCGCCGCGGCGGACGGGCCTGCGCACCAGGCCGTCGAGCAGCCTGGGCGTGTCGGCGGCACGCGGCAGATCGAGGTGGATGGGCAGCAGCAGCGCCTCGTCGATCGTCATGGCGGCGTCGAGCAGGGCGAGTCCTTCACCGGACGACAGGCCGCTGGCGCCCGAGCGTTCCATCCGGCCCACGTCGGCGTCGCCGAGGTGGGCGCTCATGGCGCTGCGCTGCTCCCAGAAGCCCCAGGCGAGAGACTGCGCGGGCAGGCCGCGGACCTTGCGGTGGGCGGCGAGGGCGTCGAGGAAGACGTTGGCGGCGGCGTAGTTGGCCTGGCCGGCGTCGCCGAGGACGCCTGCCGCGGAGGAGTAGAGGATGAAGGCATCCACGTCGCCGGCCAGTTCGTGCAGGTTCCAGGCGGCGACGGCCTTGGATGCCAGGACCTTGTGCAGGCGTTCGGGGGTCAGGGACTCGATCAC
>NZ_JBEZGB010000044.1:0-18346 GCF_040649755.1 Nonomuraea sp. NPDC048882 | reverse complement strand
TCCGCCCCCACCACCGCCACCGCACCCGGCGACCGCACCACCTGCCCCTCAAACAACTCCACCAACGACCCCGCCGACACCCCCACACCCGTCTCGTTCCACCCCTCCACCACCTGACGCCACTCACCCTCACCCATCACCTCAACCCCACTCACCCGCACCGCAGGCTGAGTGGTCACCACGTCGAGCACCCGCGCCAACCGCGACACCAGCAACTCGGCCGTCCGCCGGTCGAACAGGTCGGCCGCCGCCACCAGCGACCCCCGCAGCCCGCCCGCCCCCGGCACCTCCACCACCGTGAAGTCCAGGTCGAACTTGGCCGCCGTCGTCCCCGGCGAGATCCCCTCGGCGTGCACCCCCGGCAGGCTCAGCGTCGCCTCGGCGTTGTTCTGGACCTTGAACATCACCTGGAACAGGGGATGCCGCGCCATCGACCGCGCCGGCGCCAGCTCCTCCACCAGCCGCTCGAACGGCACGTCCTGGTGGTCGAACGCCTCCAGGCTCCGCTCCCGCACCCGTGCCAGCAGCTCGCGGAACGTCGGGTCCCCCGACAGGTCCGTCCGGACGACGAGCGTGTTGATGAAGAAGCCGACGAGGTCGTTCAGCGCCTCGTCGTTCCGCCCGGCGGTCGCCGCTCCCATCGGGAGGTCGGTCCCGGCCCCGAGCCGCGACAGCAGCACGGCGAGCGCGGCCTGCACCACCATGTACGTGGTGACGCCCTCCAGCCGCGCCAGCTCGGCGAGCCGGGCGTGCACCTCGGCCGGCACCTCGATCGGCACCAGGTGCCCCCGGTGCGAGGCCGTCTCCGGCCTGGGCCGGTCGAAGGGCAGCTCCAGCTCCTCAGGCGCTCCGGCCAGCGCCGCGCGCCAGTACGCGACCTGCCCGGAGATCAGGCTGTCCGGATCGTTCTCGTCGCCGAGCGACTTCCGCTGCCAGAGCGTGTAGTCGGCGTACTGCACGGGCAGCGGCTCCCACTCCGGGATCGTGCCGGCCACCCTGGCGCGGTACGCGGCGGCGAGGTCGGCGGCCAGCGGCCCCATCGAGGCCCCGTCCGCGGCGATGTGGTGGACCACGACCACCAGCGCGTGCTCGTCCGGCGTCACCGTGAACAGGCAGGCCCTGATCGGCGCCTCGGCCGCCAGGTCGAAGGCGTACGCCGCCGCCTCGGCGACCGCGCCGGGCAGCTCGGCGGCGGTGACGCCGGCCGTCCCCAGCTCCCAGCCGAGCTCGTCGGCCGCGAGGATCCGCTGGCAGGGCTCCCCGCCGGCGACGGGGTAGATCGTGCGCAGCACTTCGTGCCGCCCGATCACGTCCAGGAACGCCGCGTTCAGCGCCGCCGCGTCCACCCCTCCCGACAGCGACAGCGACACGGGGATGTTGTACGTCGGGCTCGGCCCTTCGAGCTGGCCGATGAACCAGAGCCGCTGCTGCGCGTACGACAGGGGCACTCGCTCGGGCCGGTCCATCCGCGCCAGCCCCTCGCGGGCACTGCCGGCGCCGGCCAGCCGGGCGGCGAGCCGCTCGACCGTGGACGCCTCGAACAGGTCCTTCAGCGGCACCTCGACGCCGAGCGCGGCCCGGATCCTGCTGACCAGTCGCACCGCCAGCAGCGAGTGCCCGCCGAGCCGGAAGAAGTCGTCATCGACCCCGACGCTCTCCAGCCCCAGCACCTCGGCGAACGCCTCGCACAGCGCGGCCTCCTCGTGGGTGCCGGGCGGCCGGCCGGAGCCGGCGGTGTACGCGGGAGCAGGCAGCGCCTTGCGGTCGAGCTTGCCGTTGACCGACACGGGCAACGACTCCAGCACGACCACGGCCGACGGCACCATGTACTCCGGCAACCGCTCACCGGCGAAGCGCCGTATCGTCTCCTCGATCCCGGCCCGGTCACCGGCCGGAACCACGTAAGCGACCAGCCGCACGTCCCCTGACACGTCCTCCCGAGGCACCACCGCCACCTGCCCCACCTCGGGACAGTCGGCCAGGACCAGGCCGACCTCGCTCGGCTCGACCCGGAACCCGCGGATCTTCACCTGGTCGTCGGCCCGCCCGGCGAAGAGCAACTCGCCGTCGGCCGTCCAGCTCACCCGGTCGCCGGTCCGATACATCCGCTCGCCCACTTCGAATGGGCACGCCACGAAGCGCTCGGCCGTCAGTCCGGGACGGCCGGTGTAGCCGCGGGTCACCTGGATCCCGGCGATGTGCAGCTCTCCGACGACGCCGGGCGGCACCGGCCGGAGGAACTCGTCCAGCACGTACGTCCGCGTGTTGGCCACCGGCCGCCCGATCGGCACCGAGGACCCGTCCCAGCCGGGCGGGCACCGCCACGCGGTGACCTCGATCGACGCCTCGGTGGGCCCGTAGTAGTTCTCCAGCCCGACCCCGCCCAGCACCTCGGCGAAGCGCCGCGTCGCGTGCACCGGCAGCGCCTCACCGGAACAGGCCACCCACCGCAGCCCGCCGCACTGCGCGGCGGCCGGCTCGGCGAGGAACGCCTCCAGCATCGACGGGACGAAGTGGGCCACATCCACCCGCTCACGGCGGATCAACTCAGCCAGATAAGCCGCGTCACGATGCCCGCCGGGCCGGGCCAGGACCAGCACGCCACCCCACAGCAGCGGCCAGAAGAACTCCCACACCGACACGTCGAACCCGAACGACGTCTTCTGCAACACCCGGGTCCCCTGCGGCAGCCGCAGCCGCTCCTGCATCCAGGCCAGCCGGTTCACCACACCCGCATGAGGCACAACGACACCCTTGGGCCGCCCCGTCGAACCCGACGTGAACATCACATAAGCCGCATTCGCGCCGGTCGGCACGCCGCCACGCTCCACGGCGGTCAACGCCTGGCCGGGCTGGGCCGCCAGCTCCGCCCGTACCGCCGGATCGTCCAGCACGACCCGCGCGATCCCGCCGGGCAGCCGCACGCCGGACGAGGTGATCACGCACACCGCGCCGGCCTGCTCCACCAGGTACGCCATCCGTTCGGCCGGATAGTCGGGATCCACCGGCAGATAGGCGGCCCCGGCCTTCAGCACGGCCAGCAGCGCCACCACCAGATCGACGCCGCGTTCCAGCGACACCCCGACCACGGACTCCACCCCGGCGCCACGGGCCACGAGCAGGCGCGCGAGCCGGTTCGCCCGCGCGTCCAGCTCGGCGAAGGTCAGCTCCGTCCCGTCGCCCACCACCGCCGTCGCGTCTGGAAGCGCGGCCGCCCGGGCCTCGAACAGCTCCGCCAGCGTGCCGGCCGGCCGGTCCGCGGCAGTGTCGTTCCACTGCTCCAGCACCCGGTGCCGCTCATCGGCGTCCAGTACGTCCACGTCGCCCAGCCGGGTGCCGGGTTCGGCGGTCAGCGCGTCGAGCACCCGCAGCCACCGCGCCACCAACTGCTCGGCCGTCTCGCGGTCGAACAGGTCGGCGGCGGCCCGCAGCGTGCCGCGCAGCCCCGGCGTCTCGCCCTGAGGGCCGGCGAGCTCGGTCAGGCTCAGCTCCACGTCGAACTTGGCCGGCGGCTCGTGCACCGGCAGCTCGGAGACCCGCACGCCGGGCAGCCGCAGCGCGGCCTCGCCGGTGTTCTGCAGGGTTAGCAGCACCTGGAACAGCGGATGCCGGGCCATCGACCGCGCCGGCGCCAGCTCCTCGACCAGCCGCTCGAACGGCACGTCCTGGTGGTCGAAGGCGGCCACACTCGACTCGCGCACCCGGCCCAGCAGCTCGCGGAACGTCGGATTGCCGGACAGATCGGTGCGCAGGACGAGCGTGTTGACGAAGAAGCCGACGAGGTCGTCCAGCGCCTCGTCCATGCGTCCCGCGTTCGGCGACCCGATCGGGACGTCGGTGCCGGCGCCGAGCCGCGACAGCAGCACCGCCAGCGCGGCCTGCACCACCATGAACGTCGTGACGCCCTCGGCCCGCGCCACCTCGGCCAGCCGCGCGTGCGTCCCGGCCGGGACCTCGACGGGGACGGTGTGCCCCCGGTAGGAGGGCACGGCCGGGCGCGGCCGGTCCACCGGGAGCGCCAGCTCCTCCGGCGCGCCGGCCAGCGCGTCGCGCCAGTGACGGAGCTGCCGGGCGATCACGCTGTCCTCGTCCTGGTCCTCGCCCAGCAGGTCCCGCTGCCAGAGCGCGTAGTCGGCGTACTGCACCGGCAGCGGCTCCCAGTCCGGCGCCCGCCCGTCGCGGCGGGCCGCGTACGCCGCCGACAGGTCCCGCGCGAGCAGGCCCATCGACCAGCCGTCACCGGCGATGTGGTGCACGACCACGACCAGCACGTGCTCGTCCGCCGCTGCCGAGAACAACCACGCCCGCACCGGCACTTCAGCCGACAGATCGAACGCGTGCCCCACGGCCGCACCGACCGCCGCGTCCAGCTCCTGCGGCGCCACCTCGACCGCCGCCAGCTCCCACTCCAGCTCGGCCGACGGCACCACCCGCTGGTACGGCTCCCCGTCCACCTCGGGAAAGACCGTCCGCAGCACCTCGTGCCGCTCGATCACGTCCCGCAACGCCGCCTCCAGCGCCACGGGATCGACCCCGGCGGACAGGCGGAGCACGGCGGGCACGTTGTAGGTGGCGCTCGGCCCTTCGAGCCGGCCGATGAACCAGAGCCGCTGCTGCGCGAACGACAGCGGCACCCGTTCCGGCCGCTCCACCACGCGCAGCGCCTTGCGCGCCGCCCCCGCCTCGCCGATCCGGGCCGCCAGCGCCGCCACCGTCGGCGTCTCGAACAGCCAGCGCAGCGGCACCTCCGTGCCCAGCTCCGCCCGGATCCGGCTGATCATGCGCACGGCCAGCAGCGAGTGGCCGCCCAGCCGGAAGAAGTCGTCGTCCACGCCCACGCTCACGCCGTCCAGCCCCAGCACGTCGGCGAAGGCGCGGCACAGGAGCTCCTCCAGCGGCGTGGCCGCGGCCCGGCCCCGGCTCGGCTCCTCCTGGTCCAGGGCCGGCAGGGCGGCACGGTCCACCTCGCCGTCCGGGGTCAGCGGCAGCGCGTCGAGCACGACCACCGCCGCGGGCATCAGGTGCCTGGGCAGCCTGTCGGCGGCGTGGCGGTGCAGCAGGCGGGGCCGTACGTCCGTGCCCGCGACGTAGGCCACCAGGCGGACGTCACCGGAGGCGTCCTGACGGGCGACCACCGCCGCCCGCGACACCTGCGGGTGCGCCGCCAGCACCGACTCCACCTCGCCCGGTTCGACCCGGAACCCACCGATCCGCACCTGGTCGTCGGTCCGGCCGAGGTGTTCCAGGCTTCCACCGGCGGTCCAGCGGACGAGGTCGCCGCTGCGGTGCATGCGGGCGCCCGGCTCGTACGGGCAGGCCACGAACCGCTCCGCCGTCAGACCCGGCTTGCCCACGTAACCGCGTGCCACCTGGGCACCCGCGAGATACAACTCACCCGGCACACCGGGCGGCACCGGCCGCAGGCGCTCGTCCAGCACGTACACCCGGCAGTTCGCGACCGGCCGCCCGTCCCGGACACACTCCTCCATCCCGCCCGCGCCCCGATACGCAGGCCCTCCCTCGACCGCCGCCCCGGACACCAGTTGCGCCCACAGACCCGCCATAGGCGCTTGGGGTGCCCACACGACCTGATTCGCCAGCGCGGCATGCGTCACCACCACACCCTTGGGGCCGGGCTCGTAGAGCACAGACGCCGCCTGCTCCGGGGCCGGCACGTGCTCCGGCCGGGCGGGAGTAACCTCCGCCGGCCGCCGCTCGGTCTCAGGGGCGTCGAGCACGAGCAGCCGCACCGGCCCCTCAGCCGGCCGCCGCTCCGCTTCCAAGTCGTCGAGCGCGAGCGGCTGCGCCGATCGCCCCGGGAGCTTCGCCGCGAGGTCGGCGCTGGTGAGCGCCAGCGCGGCGCGGCTGTCGGCCAGCATGAAGGCGATCCGCCCCGCCGGATCAGCGGGATCGATCGGCAGGCAGGCCGCCCCCGCCTGCCACACCGCCAGCGCCGCGACGACCGCCTCGGCTCCGGGCTCCAGGCACACGCCCACCACCGACTCGGGGCCGACACCCTCGCTCACCAGCACCCGCGCCAGCCGGCCGGCCCGCTCCCACACCTCCGCATACGACATCACGCCGCCGGCCCAACGCACCGCCGCCGCGTCGGGCGTCCTGACCGCCTGCGCCTCGAACGCCGCCACCACCGAAGCACCGGTGCCGCCGACAGCATCGCCGCCGATCTCGCCGCCGGTGCCAGCACTGGTGCCGATCTCGCCGCCGGTGCTGGTGCCGATGCCGTTCCACTCCTCCAGCACCCGCCGCCGTTCCGCAGCGTCGAGGAGTTCCACCTCGCTCAGCCGTACCGACGGCTCGGCGGTCACCGCCGACAGCACCCGCACCAGCCGCGACACCAGCAGCTCGGCCGAGGAGCGGTCGAACAGGTCGGCGGCGGCCAGCATGCGCCCGCGCAGCCCGGCGGGCGCGCCGTTCGTGTCGAAGACCTCGCCGGCCAGCACCTCGATGTCGAGCTTGGCCGCCGAGTCACCGGGCGGCAGCTCCTCGGCGCGCACGCCGGGCAGCCGCAGCGACGCCTCGCCGGTGTTCTGCGGGTTCAGCATGACCTGGAACACCGGGTGCCGGGCCATCGACCGCGTCTGTGCCAGCTCCTCCACCAGCCGCTCGAACGGCACGTCCTGGTGGTCGAAGGCCGCCAGGGTGGCCTCGCGTACCCGGTCGAGCAGGTCGCGGAACGTCGGATCCCCCGACAGGTCGGCCCTCACCACCAGCGTGTTGACGAAGCAGCCGACCAGGTCCTCCAGCGCCTCGTCGGTACGCCCGGCGTTGGCCAGCCCGAGCGGCAGGTCCGTCCCCGCTCCCAGGCGCGACAGCAGCACCGCCAGCGCGGACTGAACCACCATGAACGTGGTCACGCCCTCGGCCCTGGCCAGCTCCACCGCGCGGGCGTGCACCCCGGCCGGCACCTCGACCGGCACGCTGTGGCTCCGGTAGGAGGGCATCGCCGGGCGCGGCCGATCCACCGGCAGCGCCAGCTCCTCCGGCGCCCCGGCCAGCGCGTCCCGCCAGTAGGCCAACTGCTCCGACAGCACGCTCTCCGGGTCCCGTTCGTCACCCAGGAGTTCCCGCTGCCACAGCGCATAGTCCGCGTACTGCACCGGCAGCGGCTCCCACTCAGGAGCCCGCCCCTCGCAACGGGCCGCATACGCCGCCGAGACATCCCGCCCCAGCGGCCCCAAAGACCACAAGTCGCCCGCGATGTGGTGCACGACCACGACCAGCACGTGCTCGTCCGGCGCCACCGAGAACAGCCACGCCCGCACCGGCACCTCGGCCGACAGAT
The DNA here is from genome assembly GCF_040649755.1 of Nonomuraea sp. NPDC048882. Taxonomy (NCBI): domain Bacteria; kingdom Bacillati; phylum Actinomycetota; class Actinomycetes; order Streptosporangiales; family Streptosporangiaceae; genus Nonomuraea; species Nonomuraea sp. NPDC048882. The sequence continues at coordinate 11,043 of NZ_JBEZGB010000044.1, read as the reverse complement.
CGAACGCGTGCCCCACGGCCGCACCGATCGCCGCGTCCAGTTCCTCGGGTGCCACTTCGGCCGTCGTCAGCGCCCAGTCCAGCTCGGCCACCGGCAGCACGTGCTGGTGGGGCTCGCCGTTCACGGTGGGGAAGACCGTGCGCAGCACCTCGTGCCGGCCGATCACGTCCCGCAGTGCCGCGTCCAGCGCCGCCCGGTCGACCTCGCCCGACAGGCGCTGGGCGATCCGGATGTTGTAGATCGCGCTCGGGCCTTCCACCTGCGCGATGAACCAGAGCCGCCGCTGCGCGAATGACAACGGAATCATCAGGAACCCTCCCGGGTACGCATCGGCCGTAGCGCCGGTCTGGCCGGCTTCCTGTCTCCGAGCTGTCGTGCCAGCTGGGCCACCGTCCGCGCGGTGAAGAGCGTGCGCAGCGGCACCTCGACGCCGAGCGCGGTCCGCACCCGGCCGGCCAGCCGCACCGCCAGCAGCGAGTGGCCGCCCAGCGCGAAGAAGTCGTCGTCGACCCCGACCTCGGGCAGCCCGAGCACCTGGGCGAACAGCTCGCACAGGGTCTCCTCGCGGACGCCGGCCGGCTTGCGCCCGCCGCCCGCCCGGTACGCGGGCGCGGGCAGCGCCTTGCGGTCGAGCTTGCCGCTGGTGGTCACGGGCAGCGCGGCCAGCGTCACGACGGCGGCTGGCACCATGTGCGCCGGCAACCGCTCGGCCGCGAACGCCCGCACCGCCTCACCCAGTCCCACATCCTCGGTCTCCCGTCCGTCGTCCTTCTCCGGGACGATGTAGGCGACCAGGGACTTCGTACCCGGGACGTCCTCTCGCGCGATCACCGCCGCCTGGAACACCCCGGGATGGGCGGCCACCACCGCCTGCACCTCTCCCGGCTCGATCCGGAAGCCCCGGATCTTCACCTGGTCGTCGCCACGTCCGGCGAACACCAGCCGCCCGTCCTCCGTCCACCGCACCCGGTCCCCGGTCCGGTACATCCGTCCGCCCTCCGGGCCGAAGGGGTCGGCCAGGAAGCGCTCGGCGCTCAGCCCGGGGCGGCCGGCGTACCCGCGCGCGACCTGCGCGCCGGCCAGGTACAGCTCCCCGGCCACGCCCGGCGGCACCGGGCGCAACCGGTCGTCCAGGACATAGGCCCGGGTGTTCACGTTGGGCCGGCCGATCGACACCTCACCCCCGGAGTCCCCGGGGTCCCGGGAGTCCCCGGACATCGGCTCGTCCGTCATCGCGGAGCAGACCGTCACCTCGGTCGGGCCGTAGGCGTTCACCAGCCGGCGCCCCGGGCCCCAGCGCGCCACCAGCTCAGGCCCCAGCGCCTCGCCGCCGGCCACCAACGTCCGTACGCCGGCCAGGTCGGAGGGCGTCAGCACGCTCAGCGACGAGGGCGGCACCAGCGCGTGACTCACGCGGAGCCGGGCCACCACCTCGGCAAGGCCGGCGCCAGGCAGCAGGTCGTGGGCGTCGGCCACCACCAGGCAGCCGCCCGACCACAACGCCACCAGCACCTCCCAGCAGGCGGCGTCGAAGCCCGGCGAGGCCAGTTGCAGCACCCGGTCTCCGGCGCCCACCTGCCATCCCCCCGCCGTCAGCAGGTTGACCGCGCCTTCGTGGGTGACCATCACCCCCTTCGGCCGCCCGGTGGAGCCGGAGGTGTAGATCACGTACGCTAGGCAGCCCGGCACCAGTCGCCCGGCACGCTCACGGGCGCTCAACCGCTCGCCGGACAGCCCGCCCAGCTCCGTCACGACCGCCGGATCGTCGACCACCACCTGCCGCACGCCGCCGAGCCCGCGCCCGGCCTGCGCCGAGGAGGTCACCACCAGCGCCGCGTCCGCGTCGGCCAGGGAGAACGCGATCCGGTCCGCCGGATACACGGGGTCGAGCGGCAGGAACGCGGCGCCCGCCTTCAGCACGCCCAGCACCGCGACGACCCACTCCACCCCTCGCCCCAGCACGAGGCCGACCGTCGACTCCACCGCCACGCCCCGGCCGATCAGCAGCCTGGCCAGCCGGTTCGCCCGTTCGTCCAGCTCCGCGTACGACAGCTCCGCCTCGCCCGAGGCCACCGCGACCGCGGCGGGCGACCGGGAGACCTGCGCCTCGAAGAGCTCGACCAGCGTCGCGGGCGCCACCTCCGCCGCCGCGCCGTTCCACTCCGTGAGCATCCGGCGGCACTCGGCCGTGTCGAGCACGGACACGGAGTGCAGGGGCTGATCCGGCTCCTCGTCGAGGGCCGATTCCAGCGCGGTCACCAGGCTCTCCGCCGCCGTCCGCACCAGCGCGGCCACGGCATGGGCGTCGATCGGCGCGACGGCGTCCACCGCCAGCCTGATGGCGTCGCCGTCGTCGTCCGCGAGCAGCGCGAGCGGGTAGTTCGTGCGCTCGTGCGCGTACACGAGACGTACGCCCTCCATCGACTCGTCCCAGCGCGCGCCGAGATCCTGCCCGGTGTTGCGCCGGTAGTTGAGGATGGCGGTGAACAGCGGCGTGTCCCCCGTCACCCCGCTCGCCTGCTGCGCCAGGGTGAGCGGCGCGTGTTCGTGCTCCAGCAGCTCCCCGAGCTGGGAACGCATCTCGAACACGGCGTCGCGGGCGCCGATCGCGCCCGTGCGCACACGTACCGGAAGGGTGTTGATGAACGGGCCGGGCACACGGTCGGCGCCCAGGCCCGCGTTCATCCGCCCGAACAGCACGGTGCCGAAGACCACGTCGTCCCGGCCGGAGACCACCGCGATCACCCGCGCCCAGAGCACGTGCAGCACCGTCGCCGGGCTGACACCGAGGCGGCGCGACACCTCGCGCAGGCGGCCGACCAGCTCCGGCGCCGCCTCGATCGGCGCGCGCACGACGCCGGCGCCGTCGCCACGCACGTCCACCACGCCGTACGGGGCGGTCGGCTCCTCGACGTCGCCGAGCAACGCGCCGAAGTACCGCTCGTGCTCGGACCGCCGCACCCCGCCACGGGCCTGCGCCACGAAGTCGCGGAACGGCAGCGGCTCGGGCAGCTCGTCCCCGCGTCCGGTCATGATGGCGAGGATCTCCGCGAGCAGCACCTCCAGCGCGGTGCCGTCGCGCACCATGTGGTGGGCGCGCACCAGGACCAGCCAGCGCTCGCTGCCCGGCTCGGCCGCGAGGTGCGTGTCGAGCAGCGGCGGCCGGCCCAGGTCCATGATCCGGCCGCCGGCCGCGACCAGCTCGGCCACCGGATCCGCGCCGCGCGGGTCGAGCACCACCTGCTCGACCGGCAGCGCGGCCCGGCGCCACACCACCTGGACCGGCTCGCGCAGCCCTTCCCACACGTACGAGGTGCGGTAGATGTCGTGCCTGGCCACCACCTGCCGCAACGCGTCGAGGAAGGCGTCGAGCCGCTGCCGCGAGTCGAACCGCAGCACGGCCGGCATCACGTACGCGTCGTCGCCGCCGCCGGCGAGCAGGTGGTGGAAGAGCAGCCCTTCCTGGAGCGGCGCGAGCGGGTAGACGTCGGCGACGTTGGCCGCCCCGCCTTCGACCGTGGCGACGATCCGGTCGATCTCCTCGGTGGTCAGCTCCACCAGCGGCAGCATCTCGGGGGTGATCTCGGTGGCGCCGGGCGGGATGAGGTTGGGCGGCGGCGTGACGCGGTCGATGCCCGCCGATCCGGCGAGCGCCGCCACCGTCGGCGTGTCGAACAACGTCCGCACCGACACCGAGACGCCCCGGCCGCGCAGCAGCTCCACGAGGCGGACGGCGAGCAGCGAGTGGCCGCCCAGCTCGAAGAAGTCGTCGTCGACCCCGACCGCGGGCAGCCCGAGCACCTCGGCGAACGCGGCGCACAGCGCCTCCTCGCGGGGGCTGGACGGGCCGCGACCGGCTCCCGTGGCGGCGGCGTGGTCGGGCGCGGGCAGGGCGTGGCGGTCCAGCTTGCCGTTGGCGGTCAGCGGCAGCGACTCCAGCACCACCCAGGCCGACGGCACCATGTGGTCCGGCAGCCGCTCGGCCGCGAAGGCGCGCACCACCGACGGCAGTTCGCCCGCGCCCTCCTGATCGACCGGCACCAGGTATCCGACCAGCCGCACGTCACCCGGGGCCGCCTCGCGGGCCACCACCGCGACCTGGTCCACGCCCCGGCACCTGGCCAGCACGGCGCCGACCTCGCCCGGCTCCACCCGGAAGCCGCGGATCTTGACCTGGTCGTCCACCCGCCCGGCGAAGACCAGCTCACCGCCGGGCGTCCAGCGGGCCCGGTCGCCGGTGCGGTACATGCGTCCGCCGCCGAAGGGGCAGGCCACGAACCGTTCGGCGGTCAGTCCCGGACGCCCGAGGTAGCCGCGGGCCAGTTGCGCGCCGGCGACGTAGAGCTCCCCGGTCACGTTCGCGGGCACCGGCGCCAGGTGCTCGTCCAGCACGTACAGGCGGGTGTTCGCGACCGGCGTCCCGACCGGCACCTCGCCGCCGGCCCGCAGGCGGGTGGTCGCGACGCCGATGGTGGTCTCAGTGGGGCCGTAGTGGTTGAACACCGCGCAGCCGCGCCGCTCCGCCGCCGCGAGCAGGTCTTCCACCCAGCCCGGCGCCGCCGCCTCCCCGCCCAGCACCAGCGCGCGAGCGGGCAGCAGCGGCTCCGGCTCGCCGAGCGCCGCCAGGTGGGAGGGCACCATCTTCAGGTAGTCCACGCTCAGGTCGCGCAGCGCCGCCGGGTCGGTGGCGGCGTCCTCCGGCACGATGTGCAGCCGCCCGCCCCTGGTCAGGGCCGCGAAGAGCACCGTGTTGCCCAGGTCGGTCGCCTGGCCCTGCACCAGCGCGTACCGGCCGTCCGCCATGCCCAGCCGTTCCGGCACCGAGGCGACGTAGTTGGCCAGCGCGGCCTGGGTGACCACGACCCCCTTCGGCCGGCCGGTCGAGCCGGAGGTGTAGATGACGTACGCGGCCTGCCCGCCGTGCATCGCCCGCTCGGGCCTGGTGGCGGGCGCCATGTCGAGGCGCATCCTCGCGAACGGGTCGTCGAGGGTGAGCATGCGGCTCGGGCCCGCGGGCAGTTCCTCGGCCAGCTCCGCACTGGTGACCGTGAGCACGGCGCGGCTGTCGGCCAGCATGAACGCGATCCGCTCCACCGGCTGGCGCGGATCGATCGGCACGTACGCCGCCCCGGCCTTCCACACGCCCAGCAACGCCGCGACGAGGTCGGCGCCCCGCTCCAGGCACACGCCCACCACGGACTCGGGCCCGACGCCCTCGCCGATCAGGACCTGGGCCAGGCGGTTCGCCCGCTCGTCCAGCTCGGCGTACGAGACCTCGATCCCGTCGGCCACCACCGCGACCGCGCCGGGATCCTGCGCCTCGAACCGCTCCAGTGCCGGGACGTGAAGCCCGTCCGCCGCCGTGTCGTTCCACTGCTCCAGGACCAGCCGCCGGTCGGCCTCGTCGAGGGTGTCCACGCCGCTCAGCGGCAGCTCCTCGCCGCCGTCGAGGGCCTGTTCGAGCGCGGTCACCAGGTTGGCGGCGGCGGTGCGGACCATCAGGCCGACGCCGCGGGCGTCGATCGGGGCGACCGCGTCCACGGCCACCGACGTGCTGTCGCCGTCGTCGTCGATCAGGACGACGAGGGGGTAGTTGGTGCGCTCGCGCACGGACAGCAGCCGGACGCCGTCCATCTTCCCGTCCACTCCGGCGCCGGTGTTGTGCCGATAATTCAGGAACGAGGTGAACAGCGGCGCGTCGCCCGCGATCCCGCTGGCCTGCTGGGCCAGGGTGAGTGACGCGTGCTCGTGCTCCAGCAGCTCGGCGAGCTGGCCGCGCATGGCCGACACCGCCGCCAGCACGCCCAGCTCGCCCGTACGCAGTCGTACCGGCAGCGTGTTCATGAACGGGCCCGGCACCCGATCCGCGCCGGTCCCGGCGTTCATCCGGCCGAACAGCACCGTGCCGAACACCACGTCAGGGCGGCTCGACGCGGTGGCGAGCACCCGCGCCCAGGCCACGTGCAGCACCGTCGCCGGGCTCACCCCGAGCCGCCTGGCCACCTCACGCAACCGCCCGTGCAGCCCGGTCCCGAACGGGACCACTTCGTGCACGGTGTCGGCACCGTCGCCACGCACGTCCACCAGCCCGAACGGCGCCGTCGGCTCCTGGACGTCGCCCAGCAGCCGGGCGAAGTACCGCGAGTGCTCGGCGTCCTCGACTCCTCCGCGCGCCTGGGCCACGAAGTTCCGGAACGGCAGCGGCTCGGGCAGGTCGGCTCCCTGCCCGGCGAGGAACGCGGCCACCTCGGCGAGCAGCACCTCCAGGGCGGTGTGGTCCCTGACCACGTGGTGCATGCGGACGAGGGCCAGCCACCGGTCATCGCCGGGGACGGCCGCGAGGTGCACGTCCATCAGCGGCGCCCGGTGCAGGTCCATCACCGAGCCGGCCAGCTCCACCAGGGCGCCGGCGGGGTCGGCGCAGTCCGGAGCCAGCGTCACTTCCTCGACCGGCAGCACGGCGTGCCGCCGCACCACCTGCACCGGCTCCCGCAGCCCCGACCACACCAGGGAGGTGCGGTAGATGTCGTGCCGGTCGACCACCCGCTGCAACGCCTCGGCGAACCGCTCCGCCCGCTGCCGCGAGTCGAACTCCAGCACGGCGCGCAGCACGTACGCATCCTCGCCGCCGTCGGCCAGCAGGTGGTGGAAGAGCAGCCCTTCCTGGAGGGGCGCGAGGGGGTAGATGTCGGCCACGTCGGCCGCGCCGCCTTCGACCGTGGCGACGATCCGGTCGATCTCCTCGGCGGTCAGGTCCACCAGTGGCAGCAGGTCCGGGGTGATCTCGGTCGCGCCGGGCGGGATCAGGTTCGGCGGGACCTCCACCTGCCGGGGCCCGGCCGCGGCGGCCAGCCCGGCCACCGTCGGCGTCTCGAACAAGGCCCGCACCGACACCGGCACACCCCGCGACCGCAGCCGCTCCACCAGCCGGATCACCAGTAGCGAGTGGCCGCCGAGCCGGAAGAAGTCGTCGTCCACGCCGACGCTGTCCAGGCCCAGGACTTCGGCGAACGCGGCGCACAGCAGTTCCTCGCGGGCGTCGGCCGGGGCACGTCCGGCTCCTGTCGTGTACTGGGGGGTGGGGAGGGCTTTGCGGTCGAGCTTGCCGTTCACCGTCACCGGCAACTGCTCCAGTACGACCACGGCCGACGGCACCATGTACTCCGGCAACCGCTCGCCGGCGAAGTGCCGCACGGCCTCCTCGATTCCGGCCCGCTCGCCGACCGGGACGACATAGGCGACCAATCGCACCTCTCCCGGCACGTCCTCCCTGGGCACCACCGCCACCTGCCCCACTCCAGGACACGCGGCCAACATCTCGGTCACCTCACCCGGCTCGACCCGGAAACCCCGGATCTTCACCTGATCGTCGGCCCGCCCGGCGAACGACAACTCACCCTCCGCGTTCCAGCTCACGCGGTCGCCGGTCCGATACATGCGCTCGCCCACCTCGAACGGGCAGGCTACGAACCGCTCGGCGCTCAACTCGGCACGGCCCACATAGCCGCGAGCCAACTGGATTCCCGCCACGTACAGCTCGCCGACCACACCCGGTGGCACCGGCGACAACGACTCATCCAGCACATACGCCCGGGTATTGGCCACCGGCCGCCCGATCGGCACCGACGACCCCTCCCAGCCAGGCGAGCACCGCCAAGCCGTCACATCGACCGACGCCTCGGTAGGGCCGTAATAGTTCTCCAGCCCAACCCCGCCCAGCACTTCGAAGAACCGCCGCGTCAGGTGCGTCGGTAGCGCCTCGCCGGAACACACCACCCACCGCAAGCCATCGCAATCGGCAGCGGCCGGCTCAGCCAGGAATACCTCCAGCATCGACGGCACAAAATGCGCCACATCCACCCGTTCGCGACGGATCAACTCCGCCAGATAGGCCGCATCACGATGCCCACCCGGCCGGGCCAACACCAGCACGCCACCCCACAGCAACGGCCAGAAGAACTCCCACACCGACACGTCAAAACCGAACGACGTCTTCTGCAACACCCGGGTCCCCAGCGGCATCCCCAACCGCTCCTGCATCCAGGCCAGCCGATTCACCACACCCGCATGAGGCACCACCACCCCCTTCGGCCGCCCCGTCGAACCCGACGTGAACATCACATAAGCCGCAGCCGACCCCGGGACCACCACTCCCAGCCGCTGACCCGACAGACCCACCGCGTCATCGGGATCCACCACCTCCACACCACCGAAGTCAGCCCTGGCCACCAACCACCGCGCTCCCGCATCCGTCACCATCACGGCCACACGATCAACCGGCAAACCCGGATCCACCGGCAGATAAGCGGCCCCCGTCTTCAAGACCGCCAGCAACGCGACAACCAGATCAACCCCACGCTCCAAACACACCCCCACCACCGACTCCGCCCCGACACCACGCCCCACCAGCAACCGAGCCAGCCGATTCGCCCGTACATCCAGCTCAGCGAAGGTCCACTCCACCCCGTCACCCACCACCGCCACCGCGTCAGGAACCGCAGCCACCCGCGCCTCGAACAACCCTGCCAACGACTCCGCAGGCACCTCCGCACCCGTGTCGTTCCACTCCTCCACCACCAGCCGCCGCCCGGCCTCATCGAGCACGTCCACCCCGCTCAACGGCAGCTCATGCCCACCATCCAAGGCCACTTCGAGCGCGCTCACCAGGTTGCCGGCGGCGGTGCGGACCATCAGACCGACGCTCCTGGCATCGACCGGCGCGACCGCGTCCACGCCCACCGACATGCTGTCGCCGTCGTCGTCGATCAGCACGCCGAGCGGGTAGTTGGTGCGCTCACGCACCAGCAGCAGCCGTGCCCCGTCCAGCCCCGCGTCCACGCCGGCGCCGGTGTTGTGCCGGTAGTTGAGGAACGAGGTGAACAGCGGCACACCGCCCGCCACCCCACAGGCCTGCTGAGCCACGGTGAGCGGCGCGTGCTCGTGCTCCAGAAGCTCGGCCAGCTGACCGCGCATGGCCGACACCGCCGACAACACGCCCAGCTCGCCCGTACGCACTCGTACCGGCAGCGTGTTCATGAACGGCCCCGGCACCCGATCCGCGCCGGTCCCGGCGTTCATCCGGCCGAACAGCACCGTCCCGAACACCACGTCGCGCCGACCTGAGACAGCCGCCAGCACCCGCGCCCACGCCACGTGCAGCACCGTCGCCGGGCTCACCCCGAGCCGCCTGGCCACCTCCCGCAACCGCCCGTGCAGCTCAGCCCCGAACGGCACCACCTCGTGCACGGAGTCGGCGCCGTCGCCACGCACGTCCACCAGCCCGAACGGCGCCGTCGGCTCCGCCACGTCCCCCAGCAGTTCGGCGAAATAGCGTCCGTGCTCGACCTCCAGGTGCCGTGACTGCGCCACGAAGTTCCGGAACGGCAGCGGCTCGGCCAGCTCGGCTCCCCGATCGGCCAGGAACGCCCTCACCTCGGCGAACAGCACCTCCAGCGCCGTGTGATCGCGCACCATGTGATGCATGCGGATGAGGACCAGCCACCGGTCATCGCCGGGGGCCGCCGCAAGGTGCACGTCCATCAGCGGCGCCCGGTGCAGGTCCATCACCGAGCCGGCCAGCTCCACCAGCGCGCCGGCGGGATCGGCACAGTCCGGTGCCGGCACCGTCTCTCGCACCGGCAGCACGGCCTGTCGCCACACCACCTGCACCGGCTCCGGCAGCCCGGCCCAGACGATGGAGGTGCGGTAGATGTCGTGCCGATCCACCACCCGCTGCAACGCCTCGACGAACCGCTCCACCCGGTCCCGCGAGTCGAACTCCAGCACCGCCGGCGTCACGTAGACGTCCGTACCGCCGTCGGCCAGCAGGTGGTGGAAGAGCAGCCCTTCCTGGAGCGGCGCGAGCGGGTAGACGTCGGCCACGTTCGCCGCGCCGCCCTCGACCGTGGCGACGACCCGCCCGATCTCCTCGGCGGTCAGCTCCACCAACGGCAACATCTCCGGCGTGATCTCGGTCGCGTCGGCGGGGATCAGGTTGCCGGGCATGTCGGTCTGCCCGGTGCTCACCGACGCGGCCAGGCCCGCCGGGGTGGGGGTGTCGAACAGGGCGCGTACCGAGACGGAGACGCCGCGCGAGCGCAGGACCTCGACGAGCCGGATCACCAGCAGGGAGTGGCCGCCGAGTCGGTAGAAGTCGTCGTCGGCGCTCACGCTCTCCAAGCCGAGCACGTCGGCGAAGGCGGCACAGACGATCTCCTCGCGCGCGTTGGCGGGGGCACGACCGGTCCCGGCGGCGTATCGGGGGGCGGGGAGCGCCTTGCGGTCGAGCTTGCCGTTCACCGTCACCGGCAACTGCTCCAGCACCACCACGGCCGACGGCACCATGTACTCCGGCAACCGCCCCGCCGCGAAGCTCCGCACCTCCTCCGCGAGCCGCGCGCCGTCCCCATCAGGAACCACGTAGGCGACCAGTCGCACCTCTCCAGGCACGTCCTCCCGCGCCACCACCGCCACCTGCCCCACCCCAGGACAAGCGGCCAGCACCTCCGTGACCTCACCAGGCTCCACCCGGAAACCCCGGATCTTCACCTGATCGTCAGCCCGACCGGCGAACAACAACTCGCCCTCGGCGTTCCAGCTCACGCGGTCGCCGGTCCGATACATCCGCTCGCCCACCTCGAACGGGCAGGCCACGAACCGCTCGGCACTCAGCCCCGCACGCCCGGCATAGCCACGAGCCAGCTGAATCCCCGCCATATACAGCTCGCCGACTACACCCGGCGGCACCGGCGACAACGACTCATCCAGCACATACGCCCGCGTATTAGCCACCGGCCGCCCAATCGGCACCGACGACCCCTCCCAGCCCGGGGAACACCGCCAAGCCGTCACATCGACCGACGCCTCGGTTGGGCCGTAGTAGTTCTCCAGTCCCACCCCGCCCAGCACCTCGAAGAACCGCCGCATCACATGGAGCGGCAACGCCTCACCCGAACACACCACCCACCGCAAGCCATCACAGTCGGCAGCGGCCGGCTCAGCCAGGAAAACCTCCAGCATCGACGGCACAAAATGCGCCACATC
>NZ_JBEZGB010000043.1:0-19792 GCF_040649755.1 Nonomuraea sp. NPDC048882 | reverse complement strand
CAGCACAGCAGACCCCACCGACCGGCGGTAACGCTACAAATCCATACGATCACATAGCGACATCACAGGCATATGCTCGCGGAACGCACTCTCAAGCGAGCAGTTGACCGCCATCGAGGGCGACAACAACGGGATCATCTCTGCTGGGGATGGGGCAACCAGCGTGCAGATGCGGGCCGAGGCATCCGGGCATGGCCGGGTGTATCAGGCTGACGGCGACCAGATCATTAACGAACGGTGAGCTTTGAAGGCGGCGCCCGGAAGGTAAGCCAGCGCGCGGATGCAAGCGGGTTCGCGCGCATTTACCAGACCGCCGGCGACATGGTCGTGTACGAGGGCGAGGAGCCCTACCGGCTGGCGGCCTGGCCCGCCCCGGCGGCGCCCCCGCTGACGCGAGAGGCGCGCATACAGCCCAGCGTGCTGCTGCGGGCGGCGAACGCGGTGATCGATTTCACCGGCCGCCAGGCCACACTGGCGGAGTTGCGGGATTGGCGGGACGGGGATGCTCAGGAAGGTGTGGCGGTCCATCTGATTCATGGGCCGGGCGGGCAGGGCAAGACCCGACTGGCCGGGCATGTGGCGGAATTGTGGCGGCGGGAGGGGTGGGTGGTGCTGGCGGCCCACCACCGGCGCGACCGGTCGGCACCCGACGCCTTCATCGTTCCCGACGTTGCTGCGGCAGTCGGGGTGTTGGTGGTGGTGGACTACGCCGAACGGTGGGACACCGCCGATCTCCTGTCGCTGCTGGCCGACACCCAGATCCGCCGAGGACTGCCGGTACGGGTGCTGCTGCTGGCCCGCCCGGCTGGCACCTGGTGGCAGAGCCTGGAATACCGGATCCAGCGTGATCGGCACCTGGTACCCAGCCTGCGCGAGCTGGCGCCGTTGGACCAAGACGCGAGCGTTACCCGCTGCGGATTGTTCGAGGCGGCCCGGGACCGGTTCGCCGAACTACTGGAGGTACTCGACGCCAGGAACATTGAGCCGCCGTTGACACTGGAGGGCCATGAAGCCTACCGGTTGGTGCTGACGGTCCACATGGCCGCGCTGGCCGCGGTGCTGGCCCATGACCGCGGCCAACCGGCGCCTGGCGATCCGGTGCGGGTGTCGGAGTGTTTGCTGGCGCGCGAGCGAGATCATTGGAAGGCGATGGGCAACTCGCACCTTGAGATGCCGCTGTTGACCTCGCCGGATGCGATGGCGCAGGTCGTCTACACCGCCACCATGACCGGTCGGCTCCCCTACGCTGACGGCAAGGCTGCCTTACGACAGGCCGACATCGATTCGGGGCACGCGGTCGGGCAACTCCTCAAAGACCATGCCCTGTGTTACCCGCCCTCCACGACAAACCCCTCCGGCCGCACGCCGCACAAGGCGGAATCGCCGCTGCGGGCACAGGCCACCGTCCTGGAGCCGTTGTATCCCGACCGGCTGGGCGAAGACTTCCTAGCCCTGTCCACGCCCGGTCACACCTATGATTTCCCGGCCGATTCCTGGGCCGCAGAAGCCCTTGCCCGGCTCCTGGTTCCAATCGCAGACCGCGGTGAAACGCTCGCCGAAGGCGACGGGGTGCCGGTGTGGACGCGCCACGGGTTGATCACGCTGATCGAAGCGGCCCACCGATGGCCGCACCTAGCTGAGCAGTTGTTCGCCCTAGTGGCCAGCCACCCTCACCTGGCGCTACGCGCGGGAGGAACCGCGCTAGCCAGCCTGGTCGATCTGCCCGGCGTCGAGCCAGCTCTGCTGGAGGCGATCGAATCGGTCCTGCCCGCACACCGGCATATCGAACTCGACATCGGCATCGCCGCGGTGAGCGCCCGGCTGGCCAAGCATCGACTGGCTACCTCCACCAACCCTGCCTGGGCCCGTACCTGCGAGGCCTTGGCGATCCGCCTGAGCAACGCGATGCTGCACTCCCAGGCACTGGTCGCGGGCAACCTGTCGACGCAACGCTGGCAACAACTGGCCGAGGCTGACCGGAAGACATGGCTGCCGGACTTTGCGGCCTCTCTGAGCAATCACGCTGTGCGGTTACTGAAAGTGGGACGACAGGATGAAGCGATATCGATAGCGAAACAAGCTGCTGATTCGTTTGCGGAACTGGCCGAGGCTGACCGGAAGACATGGCTGCCCGACTTGGCAGGTTCGTTGAACGTTTACGCCGCCCTCCTGGCGGGAGTAGAGCGGCAGGATGAGGCGGTCTCGATATCCAAACAGGCCATCGACTTGTACGAAGAGGTGACTGCGGAAAACGGCGATTTCCACCGGCCTGACCTAGCGAGCCTGTTGAACAATCACGCGTCGCGATTGAAGGAGGCGGGACGGCGGGATGAGGCGATTTTGGTATCCCAGCGGGCCGTCTCATTGTTGGAGTCGTTAGTTGAGGTTAGCTGACAGGCTCACCTACCCGATCTCGCGACATCGCTGACCAACCACGTATCGCTCCTGGCGGAGGCAGGGAAACTGGACGAAGCGTTAGCGGTCTCGGCAAGGGCTGTCCCTGTAGCAAGGGTTCTGGCTGAATCGAACCGGGGTCTCTACCTTCCTGGCCTCGCTGCTTCCCTATTTACGCACGCCGCTCTAGCGGCAAGCTTGAATCATCAAGGTGAGGCGATCTCGAACTCGCAGCAGGCCATCGATATGTTCGGAGAGCTAGTTGACCTCGATAAGGATAGCTACCTGCCCCAGTATTCGAAGGCACTGGGCAATCACGTCGCTATCCTAGTGAGAGCGAGGCGGCCAGATGATGCGATCTTCTTCTCCCGCCAGGTTGTCGAATCGCGCCGTGAGCTAGCTGAAGCGGACTTAGAACACTATCTGCCTGCTCTGACCGAGGATCTAGTCGTTCATGGCCATGTACTCGTCCAGGTTTCCAGGTTCCGTGAGGCGGTCGACCCTTTGGTTGAGGCCTTCCTATCGATTGCCCCTCTGGTTAGAGCATCTCATGCAGGGGAGCCGTTCCCCGAGTATGCCCAGGATAGTCTCGCCAGAATCAGCTATCTTCTGCGTCGTGCGTATGCATCGGATCGTACCGGTGTGTCCGAAGAATTCCAGGCGGTCACCGGCAAAGATGTCCCCGATTGGATGAAGGAATCGCCGTCCGCCGCTGAGTGATGAGGGAAGCCGAGTCGGTAACGACGCGATCCGACCGCCATCCCAGGACGGTGTACTTTTCCGGACTCTGTGCCGCCATGGGGTAAGGCTGTCAGAAACCCCCCGTCCGAACTGCAATCACAATCCGCAAGGTTGACGTCAAGCTCATGGGTCTTCCTTCCTGTGGGCGGCTGCAGCAGCAGTCTGCGGCACAGCTCGAGGAGTTCCTCCTCGCTCACCTCCGGATGCGCGTCCGGCTCTGTTTCGGCTCCTGGCAATGCCGCGGTGCTCTCGCCCAGCCGGAGGCGAGCCTGAGGCACGGCGCAGGGCGATCGGTCCAGGACCGAGGACAGCCTCTCGCTGAGGTCCAGCGGAGGGCGTTGGGTGCTGGCGGCCAGCCGCCACAACAGGTCACGGCGGGCCGCCAGCACGTCGTAGGATGTGCCGTCGTCGCGACAGGCATCCAGCAGGTCACGCCAGGCGGCCTCCCACACCAGCGGATCGTTCCACCGCCTGCGCAGAGTCTCCACCGCTGTCTGCGCTGGAGCCCGATCCGGGCGATCGGCCTGGCCGGGAAAACCGGCCAGGGCCGCCCGCGTGGCGGCGAGCTCATCAGCCAGCGCCTTTTGCGCGTGCGGGCCCAGCCGAGACAGGCTGTCGATCAGGTCGTCGATCGCGCCCGCCCAGGCGGCGCGGTGCTTGCCCGTGTTGTAGGGCCGCGGGTCGGCGAGCCAGCCCGCGACCTCATCGGCGGCCACGACGGCGTCGAGGACATCTCGCTCACTCCACCATGGCCGGTCCGGATCCCATGCCAGAGCCTCACGGACCTCATCGAGAGCGGTGGGAGGAGATGTCACGATGGGAGGGTGAGGCATTGCCCCAGTGTGGCCGGAAAAGGGATAGAGGAGCGGCTTTCCCGGATCGCCCCTGATCGAGCGGCGCGTCGCCCGTGAGGATGGTCGCCGGGATTTGAGGGGCGCACGCCGCGGATGGGCGATGAGGACAGCGCCCGACGATGCCGGCGCTGCCGCCGCGGCGCACGGCCGCAGCGCGGTGGGGCGTCATAACCCGTTCTCAGCCTCGCCGTTCACCACATCCTGTGCAGTGGCGATGCGTACGTGGCACGCCTGCGCGACATCGGTCCAGGACACGTTGTCCCCGCGCAGCTTCTGCACCGCCGCGCGCAGAGCGTCCTGATAGCGCCGGCGCGCATGGGCGAGCGTGTCGAGTTCGGGCGAGTGCGGGCACACCTGAACCGGTGGAGGTGTGGAGGCGCCGAGCCGTAACGCCAGTGCTTGTTGCGCGCTGGCGTGCAGGTCACGCAGCGTACGGCCGTGAACGACGATGCCGTGCCGGCCGGGCTGGGTGACCCACCGCCGTTCCAGGCGGACGGCGAGCAGGACGCTGGCGGGCCCAGCGGAGGCGGGCTCGGCGGAGGCATGGCCGGCAGACAGCTGTT
The DNA here is from genome assembly GCF_040649755.1 of Nonomuraea sp. NPDC048882. Lineage (NCBI taxonomy): Bacteria > Bacillati > Actinomycetota > Actinomycetes > Streptosporangiales > Streptosporangiaceae > Nonomuraea > Nonomuraea sp. NPDC048882. Next base: position 15,240 of record NZ_JBEZGB010000043.1, on the reverse strand, counting down.
CGGCCGGACCGGGTTCGGCCGAAGGAGGGATCGTGTTCACGCGCCTGCCTCCAGAAGCCGGATGACCTCGTCGGCAACCGCTGCCGGTAGGTCGCCATGAGGCACCACGAAGTGATGTCCGCCGGCCTCATACAGCACATGGGTGCCGCTTCGACGGATGGACGTCAGCTGCCATCCGTGCTGGGTGACGACCTCGCGCACGCGGTCCCAGCCGGATGCGCGTCGTTGGCGCATCCGGGCGGTCACCACCTGGGTCTCATACCACTCCTCCAGCGGCACGATCGCGGGGTGAGCCTGCCGGCGCGACCACACCCAGTCGGAGATGGGGTTGCTCCGGCCGTGGTTCGTGCGCGCCGCCCTACGGCCGAACACCTGGTAGCCGCTGTACTTAGGCTGGCTAAGCATCCTGTGGATCCGCCGCGCCACCCACGGTCCTTGACCTTCGGCCAGCGGATGACGATCGAGATCGGCCGCCAGTATCCGGGCGATCTCCCCGTCGGTCCTCTGCTCGCATCGCCGTAGCCGGAAGGCCTCCGCCACCGTGTCACGGCGGCGCTGATCGGGGTGGAGCTCCAGGCGCATCTTGGGGCGCCCGACACCGAACCGGTTGGACGCGGGAGGGGCATCCGGGTCCACGACCGCGACGTAGCCATAGCATGCCGGCCCATGCCGGTAGCCGTTGGCGGCATGCTGGCGCTGCCCCCGCATCGACTGCTCCACCAGCTCATGCCGCTAGATCTCGGCGCGGACTTGCGCGGTGCGGCGCATCTCCAGCCGTCCGGTGGTCATTCCACCGCGGGGCTCGTTCGCGCACTCCACGCTGACACCATGCGAGGCCAGATGGCGTTCGATCTGAAGGCTGGCCAGGGTATCGCGAGCCACACGAGAGATACGCTCGCAGGCCACCCGGTCGAGATCGCCTCGCTCGGCCCACTCCAGCAGCTCACGCAACCCGCCGTCTCGGGGCACCGGCACGCCGAGGCGCGCGTAGTCCTCTGCGGTGCCCTGACTGCGCTCGTCCAGGCCGAGCATGCCCGACTCCACATCCCAGAAGTGGGCGACGAACACGTCGCCGGGTTCCAGGAGCGCGAAGGATTCAGCGACCTGCCCGCCGATCGAGGAGCGTGGATCTTGGTTGTCTTTGGTGGAGCAGCGCCCTAGGAAGGCCGTCCGGCTCGGCCGGGTTTCGGTGCTGGCCCGGAAACCGGGCAGGCCGCTGAGGTCAATGGGGGGATCGAACATGCGGGCCGTCCTTCGCGCGCGGTGGAGAGGAGACGCTGAACAGAGCCCTCAAGGAGGGCTCCACCCCCACATGCGTGGGGAGCATCCCCCGCTACGCGGGGCCGCGGATTCGCCGACGTATCGGCAACCCAAGAAGTGGCGTGCCATCCCCAGCATGCGGGGTAGGCCGCTGTTCGAACGGTGGCACAAACGAGTCACACACCGCAAGCCTAGCTGGCGACCTGGTCACTGCGTCGTCGCCGGACCGTCATCGTGGCAGGCTGTGCCGGGTGGAGCCGGGCCGCCCCGCAGCGTCGGGGAAGGACAGGAGGCCGGCCGGGTGACGGCGACCGGCCGCGACCCTCATCGGGCGGAGACTGCCGGTATTGCCGGCACCTGCGGCTGCGGCCGATGCCCGGCAGTTGGCCGCGTGGACTGAAAGGACCGGATCGGACTGGCGACATCGTGATCGAGCAACGGCGCGCGACGGTGGACGCCGACGGCGAGGAGCCCGTCGACGGGCAGTCCCCGGCAACCTGCCGCATGGGGGTGCTCCCAGCGTCGACTGCTGATGGCGGTCGACGCTGGTGGCACCTTTTGTAGGCGGCCAGGTGCACCGTGAGGTCAGCTGCACCCGATGTAGGTCACCGCGTCGTCACGCATCCAGCCCTCTCGCCAGCCAGGAACGCTGTTCACCCAGACCTTGGTCCAGTGATGGCCGTTCGCGTAGACGTGGCCCCAGCCAGTCGGGCCGGTGACGCGCTCGCCCGCCTGCTTGGTGGTGAGCGGGGCTGCGGCCTGGCTCATCCGGGGATAGACGCCGGCGTGCGGCCACACGACCCGATAGACGTTGTTGGAGCAGTTGGCTGAGGCCGCTTGCGCGGGAAGGACAGCCGATCCCAGCGCGAGAGCGCCGCTCATCGCAGCGGCGGTGAAGACGCTGAGCGCGACACGCTTGATGGTGCTTGCGAACACGCGAATCTCCTCTTTTGTTGATCTAGTGGCCCGATGGCTCGGGCATGAGAAAGGTGCCGCAGGTCGCCCACCGGGGGGAAGTCGGTTTCGGGAATTGGCCGTTCGAGCTCTGGCGAGTCGGAGCGGGTGGCGGCGAGTCGATGCGAGTCGTGGTCTCGGTAGGGTTTCGGGACGGGCGATTGAATCGCCTGGAGTGCCGAACTGCCGAAGAATGTGGCCATGAGTGACGGCGAGAGCGGTTCTGGTGGCGGGCCCATCGCAGTCTTGTGGGCTGAGTTGCTTGCCGAGTTCGACAGGTACGGAGGGTTGAATCACACCGAGATCTCGACATGGAGCAGTCACAACGACGAGGTAGAAACGCTTAAAGCGAATACCGTTCGGGATTGGATGAACCCAGAACGGACAACGGCGCCCAAGCGGCCCCAGTTTGTGACAATACTGAAGTATCTCGACTTTTTGCGTCTACAGGCCGGGCAAGGGGGAGGTGACGAGCCGACGGGCCCTCACGAGCAGGACCGGCAAAAGTGGTGGGACCTGTATCGTCCCGCTTGGAGCGAGCGTCTGGCGCGACGGCAATCCGGCTCGGGGGCAGAGGCCGACGAAAGGCGGGAGGAAGAAAATGAGGAACAAGAGATCCATGCTCTGGAGCCGGCAGTCATTACCGAAGTCGCGGACTCGGCTCGGGCCAAGCACGAAGGGCACGGATTGCCTGAGGTGGGCGCGGCAGAACGCAGCGATCGTGGTCCGCTGGACAATGGTGAGTCAAACAGCGCGGCCATGCCGATGCCAGCTTCGCCGGAGAAGCCGCCTCGGCGCCAACTTCCTGGAATCGATCCTCGTGGACAGCGACACCGTCGACGCGTCGTCTTGAGGAGGGTCGCCGTCCTTGCCGGCGTCGCGGTGATACTGACCGCGGCTTTCCTCCTGGGAAGGCTGAGCATGGCCGACGCGAACAACCCCGGCGCGCTCCATGCCGCCAGCGATGTCCCGTCGCCGCGCTCCACCCATAACCCTGAAGTCCGTAGACCGGGCGCGACACAGTCACCCGTTCCTGCCCCGACCCTAAGTGAGAGCCCGTCAAGCACACCAAGCAATCCCCCGGTGTTCTGCGCCCGCGTGATTGTCGATCAGGCCGGTCTCTACCACTCAAGCGGTGATATATCGAGCTGGTACAGATGGAAGACCCGCGGTGCCCTCATAACGATGTCGTCTACCGCACCACTGGATGGCTGGCTGAAGGTCCGCACGCCCAAAGACCCTGCAGGTGCCCACGCCTGGATGAGGGCGCCGGAACTGAGTTCCCCCAAACTCTGCGGCAGCGGAAACTGCCCCTCCTCATGTCCGTAGGTAAACGTGGCCCACTGGATTGCATGGGCGACCCAGATTGGTCACTTTTCCTGGCCAGAGGCATCTCCTGTTTAACCCGATCGTCGGAGGCGGCGTTGGCCGGTGCGCCGGGCAGTGTCCGTCGAACTGCAGCACCTTCCGGGTGTGGCATGAACCCATCGGCGATCAAGATGTGGGAGCGACGACAATGACAGATGTGTCTGCTGGCGCGGTTGCACTGACCGGGGGACGCATGGCGTCGGAAGTTCTCCGAAGGAACGACACGGTTTTGCGACCTGCATCGGATTCCTCCGAATTCATGGCCGCGCTCCTCATAACTTTCGAGCAGCAGAATTTCACTGGCGCCCCGAAATATGTGGGCCAGGTGGACGGCGAGGATCTATTCACCTATATCCCGGGTGACGTCCCCGCGAAATTCCGGCCCTGGTCCGATGGCCAGGTAGGCGCAGCGGCCCGCCTTTTGCGTGAGATGCATGACGCTACGCGCGGAAGTGACTTGGCTGGTCGCTTCGATGTGGTGTGCCACCATGACCCCGGCCCCAACAACGCCGTCTTCCAGAACGACATGCCGGTGGCGTTCATCGACTTCGAGCAGGCCGCTCCGGGTGGCCGGCTTGAAGATGTCGGGTACATGGCCTGGACCTGGTCGATCTCGTCGAAACAGACGATGGCGCTGGTGGACCAGGCGGCGCAGGTGCGCCTCATCGCTGACACCTACGGTCTGCGCGAGGCGGAGCGCCACGCGCTGACCGATTGCGTCCTGGAGCGGCAATCGCGCAATGTCCGTTTCTGGGCGGAGTTCGCGGCGCATCCGGAGACGGCTCCGGCTGCACCGGAGGTTCTGGCTGACCGGATTGCGTGGAGCAAGCGGGAACACCACTTCGTCTACGCGCACCGTGAGGTCTTCGACCAGGCACTGACCTGACTGCTGGCGGGTCGGCTCAGCCGCTGGTGTGCGCGGCCGGACGTGCGGGTGCGTCGGGAGCCCGAACACGGCCCCGGAGCTGCGGGCGAGATGGGCGATGTCGATGGGTTGTCCCTCGCGGTCCACGAAGGGGGGACGGGTCGGTCGAGCGGTGGGTTGGCAAGGAACAGCATGGTCAGGCGCTGCGGGAGCCGGTGATCGCGGACCTCGTGGTAGGACGGCGGGGATGTCGGCGCCGGTCATCGCGGTGAGAAGACTGTCCGGCATTGCCAGGAGCCGATTGTCGTGGACGGGGACGGGGTTCATCCGCTCACCGGTTTCGATCTCCAGGCCCGCACCGTCGGGAACGGCGAGAGTGAGCAGGTGGCCGTCTTCATGCCGGTCCTGCAGGATGTAGCGGATTCTGCTGACCATGTCGCGCAGCTCCTCCTGGGCGCGATGGCGAGTCCCGTCTCGATCACTCCGCGGATAGAGAGTGTGGGCGCCTGCCATACCTGCTCGGCGTGGCAGACGCGCGCTGCCCGGTCCCACCTGTAAGGTGCGAACCTCCTTCCTCGTATGCCACACGCGTCAAAGGAGCGGACTGTGTCAGTGCTCGTCGCTCATGTCATCCGGGTAGTCGGTCACGGAGGGCTCTGGTCTCAAGCAGGTGCGGGGGTGACCTGTGGTGATCAGTGACGCGGACATCTCCAGCGCCGTCTCCGCCTACCTTGGGCGCTTCCCGGACGAGGCCGCGCTGCTGTCTGAGCCGGTTCGGCTTCTGTCCGAGGGCCGGGATTTCGCCTCGCGGCGGAATTTCCGGATGCACGTGACCGCCGGTGCGCTGCTGGTCCGCGGTGGCGCCGAGGTGCTGCTGGTCGAGCACCGCGCGTATGGGATTCCGTTGCAGCCCGGGGGCCACCTCGAACCGGACGACACCTCGCTGATCGACGCAGCGGTGCGTGAATTGGCGGAGGAGACAGGGATCGATCCCGCGCAGGTCGTCCCTGCGTCGCAGACCCCTGTCTACATCGAGTACGGCAGGGTTCCGGCACGACCGCAAAAGGGCGAGCCGGAGCACCACCACCTCGATATCGGGTACGCGTTCGTGACGGAGGCGGACATGGGGCTGATCCAGGAGTCCGAGGTGACGGGGGCCGCCTGGTATCCGCTCGCCGAGGCCGAGCGCCTCGTCGGGCATCGCATCGCGCGAGCCGTACCGGCCCGAATCGGATAAGGGCCCGTCGAGGCTGCTGCCGCCGCTACTCGGCCCATGGGCCAGCCGAACAAGGAAGCCTCGACGGTCCGCAGCTGCAGCGGACGTCGGCCGAGTTGTGGGGCCCGCTCAGTCGAAGCATGGTTTGACGCTGCGGTCCCGGCTCCGCTTGAGCTCGTAGAAGCCCTCCGTCGCGGCGACCAGGACGAGGCCGTCCCAGAGTTGGCCGGCTGCTTCGCCACGAGGGGTCTGCCTGACTACGGGGCCGAACAGGGCTGTGCCGCCGATGCGGAGTACGGGCGTCCCGACATCGAGCCCGACCTCGTTGAACGCCTCGTCGTGGGAGTCCCTGATGAGCTGATCGAACTCCTCGCTGCCGGCGGCCGCCGCCAGCGCATCGGGCAGGCCCACCTGGGCGAGGGCTTCGGTGATGACCGTGGGGTCGTCGCGACGTCGTTGGTTGTGGCATCGGGTGCCGATGGCGGTGTACAGCGGGCCGAGGACGCTGCGGCCAGCGTGCTCAGCGGCGGCCGCGCAGACCCGTACCGGCCCCCATGCCTTCTCCATCAGGTCCCGGTACTCCTTGCTGAGAAGGTGTCTTCGATCCCCTAAGTGATCTTGGGTCGCGCTCGGAGTGAAGCGAAAAGACCTTGTCTGGCAGGGATTGTCACGTCTCGTGATCAAGCGCATGCTATGTGTTGGTGGTCCGCATCCCGCCGTTGTCCCGTACGTCTCATGCGAGGGGAGAGCGGACCATGCCGACCATGATCGGGCACGTCACCCAGGAGCGCTACGACCAGATCGTCACCCGCGGCCGGGAGCTGGTCGAGTTCCAAACCTGTTCCCAATTCCAGCTCGGCGATCTGGCGCTGGAGCTCGAACCGATCCAGCCGCACGGCGGTGCGCACCCCAACCAGGGCGAGGCGCTGTTCGGCGTCTTGGAATCGCTGCAGCTGTTCGCCGACGACCTGGCCATCCCGGTTAAGACGTTGGAGACCCACCGTTGGGTGGCCTCCCGTTGGCCGGCCCAGCATCGCCAAGCAGGGGTCCCGTACTACATACACAAGACGCTGGCTTCCATCCGCGACGATGAGGAGCGGTGGGCGCGCATCGCTAACCCTCCGCTGGATAACCGCGCCGGAACCCGTCGGTGGACCGACACGGCCGCCAAGCAGGCCGTGGACCAGAAACTCGTCAACACCGCCTCGGTGCAGCAGAAGGTCGAACGGATCCACGACCTGGCCCGCGATGAGGAGGTCGCCGTGCGGGTAGCCACCGATCTCCTGCGCCGGCCCCAGGTGGCCGACCGGTCCATGCGCGACGACCTGGCCAAGCACATGGTCAACCGGGCGCAGGTCGAGCACGCCCAGCAGGCTGGCCAGGTGGCACGGCAGCGCACGCCCGCCCTGCCCCGCATCGAGCGAAGCCGCGACTTCCTCGACCTGATCGGGGCGTGCTCCCTGTTCGTGGCCTCGGTCGGCCGGATTCTGCCGGGGCTCCGTGACCATCAGTTCACCGGCGACGAGCGCGCCGCGGTGGCGCGTAACGTGGCCCGCGTCCGGGCAACAGCCGACTGGCTGGAGGCGGCCATTGAGTCGGGGGACGTGAGCCTTGATGAGAGCCTGGCTCGGTTGCTGCGCGGCGAGTAGACCATGTCCTCCAGGGGCCTGGCGGCCAACGTCTGCGGGGAGCAGGTGCGGCTGGCGCTGCTGGAGGCCCGCCCGGCCGGTCTGACCGCGCAGCAGCTGGTCGCCGCCACTGGGTTGAGCCTCTATCAGGTGCGCAAGGGCGTCCTCTATGTCCGCGAGGTCTCGGCGATGGCCCACTTGACCCCGCTGATCTGGACCTATGCCGGTGGATACGCGTTCGCGTCGACGCCGGTCGACTGGATCGCCTACGAACGCGCGCGACTGCGCACCGAGCTGACCCGGATTAGTCGGTTTCTGTCAGCGACGGTTGCACCTCATGCGGCGCTCACGCCGGAGGATGAGTGGATCAAGCTGGTGCTGGGCCAGCTCAACGTGGTCCAGACGGCGCTGAACCTGGTCAACAAGGCGGGGGTGTGATCGACGTGCGTCCTCGCCGCTACCCCTCCGACACCACCGACGAAGAATGGGCACTGATCGAACCACTTCTTCCGACACCCGCCTGCCAGACCCGAACGGGCGGCCGCCCGGAGAAGCATCACCGTCGCGACGTGTTCGATGCGATCAGGTACATCACCGACAACGCGGCGAAATGGAGGTCCTTGCCATCGGATTTCCCGCCCTACCAGACGATCTTCGGCTTCTTCAGCCGCTGGGCAAGGGCCGGGGTCTTCAACCGAGTCCGTGATCAGCTTCGCCGCGCCATCCGGTTGCGCGCTGGGCGCTGCCCCAACCCGGTCGCCGGCATCATCGATTCTCAGTCGGTGCGCGCTGCAGCCACTGTGACCGGGCGTTCTCGCTCCTATGATGCCGGGAAACGGGTGGCAGGAAGGAAGCGTCACCTGGTTGTGGACACGTTCGGCCTGCTCATGATGGTCATGGTCACGCCAGCCGGGCAACCCGACCGCGACGCCGCACGGGAACTGCTGGCCCGGCTGCGGATGCTGCACCCGCAGCTCACCCTGATCTGGGGAGACAGCGCCTACGCCGGGACGCTGGTGGAGTGGGCCTGCCGTTTCCTGCGCCTCACCCTGAAGATCGTAACTAAACGGCCTGGTCAGATCGGGTTCAAAGTGCTCGCCCGTCGTTGGATCGTCGAGCGATCCATCGGCTGGCTGATGAACGCCCGCCGCAACGTGATCGACTTCGAGCGTAAGCCCGCCCATAGCGAAGCCCACCTGACCATGGCCGCCATCACGCTCATGAGCCGGAGACTCACCCGCAGGAAGGCCGCCCGGGCCTGGACCAGACATCGGCCCGACTCGACCCAGGCGGCCTGATCCGCACGTGGATTACCGACGGATCGAAGGTGCCTTCTCAGCGGACTCGGTCGTAGACCATGGCGATCTCGCCCAGTTCGCCGCTTTGCTGGTGGCTGAGCATCCACTTCGAAGCTGGCAGGCCATCGTCGAACAGTCGCTGCCCACCTCCGGCGATCTCGGGAAAGATCATGAGGTGCAGCCGGTCGAGCAGGTCTGCCGACAGGAGCGGCTTGATGATGCTCGCGCTGCTGTTGACGAGGATGTCGCCCTCACCGGTGGCCTTGAGGTCGGCAACGACATCGGCGGCGGGGGCGTTCACTACGCGGGTGTGTTCCCACGGCGCCTCGGTCAAGGTGGTCGAGAAGACGATCTTTTCTGTGTCGACCAGCCACTTGGCGTATCCGCGATCACGCGGGTCAGCGTTCTCGTCTTCGGCGACCGCTGGCCAGTAGCCCATGAATCCCTCCGCGTTGAGTCGGCCGAGCAGCGCCGTCGTCGCACTCTCCCAGATGCCGCCCATGTGGTTCCGCGCGACCTCGCTGGTCACATAGGGGGCGAACGCGGCGAAATCTTTGGGCCCGCCTGGACCGTTGTAACGCCCGTCGAGGGTGAGGCTCAGGTTCGCGGTCACCCTGCGGCCGGTCGAGTTCGTCATTTGGCGCTCCTCGTATTGGTGTCGTGCTCGGTGTTGTGCGTGTCCGCGGCGAGGGTCGCCGCGAGCTTGTCGAGGCTCTGGCCGAAGCCGATCTCGATGCCTGCGATGAAGTCCGCTGAGTCGACCGTGCTGTCGGTGACTTGGAAGTGGACGTCGAGTTCTGTGCCCGTGTCGGTGGGCCGGAGGCCGAGGTCAAGGTGGGCGGTGAAGGCGATGCTGCCGTCGGGAAGCTGGGGGGAGAGCCGGTAGGCGAGGCGCTCACCGGGGCGTACGTCCTCGACGACTCCCAGCGCGCGCCCGGCGACCAGGTCGGAGCCGTCGACGTCCTCGGCGTCGCGGTACTCATGGATGATCCGTCCACCCGGTCGCGCCTCGAAGATGAGCTCGGAGACGCGCAGGTCAGCCGGCGTCCACCAGCGGGCGAGTAGGGATGCCTCGGTCAGGTGGTGCCAGACCTCTTCCGGGCCTGCTGTCAGCGACCGGTGGAATGTGAATGAGCGGCCGTCGGCCCACCCCGGCTCCTTCGCGGCGAGCCGCTCTGCGTGGAGGCTGAGCTCGTAGCGGTAGTAGGTCTCGCGCGAGCCGCCGGCTTGGTCCGCGGTGTCGGCCAGCCGAGTGAGCGCAGCCGCCAGTTCCCGTAGGGGTGCGGGCCGGAGCGCGTAGACGCGGCGCTGGCCGGAGCGCTGGGAGGTGACGACGCCGGCACGCTCAAGGGCCTGCAGGTGCTTGGTCGTCTGTGGCTGGCGCGCCTGGGCGAGCTGAGCGAGAACACCGACCGGGCGGGGCCGCTCGGCCAGCAGGCCCACGAGCCGCCAGCGGGCCGGGTCGGCCAGTGCGGTGAGGAGTGCGTCCATGCCGAGAAGTATTCACCATAGCGAATATTCGTGTCAAGGAATATCTCGGGAATGGTCGGGCAGCGTTGGGATCGGGCAGGGCCGCTACTAGAGGATCGAAGACACCTTCTCAGCGCCGCCGCGTACGCGTCCCGGATTCGCTCGGCATCGCGATCCAAGCCCATGCATCGCCGCAGGTCAGGCAAATCCGTTGGAAATATCCCCGGGACTACAGCGAGGCCTAGTGGGGTGGGCCCGCCGCTTCCTGCGCCTCACCTTGAAGATCGTGACGAAACGGCCTGGTCAGACCGGGTTCAAAGTGCTCGTCCGTCGTTGGATCGTCGAGCGGTCTATCGGCTGGCTGATGAACGCCCGCCGCAACGTGATCGATTTCGAACGCAAGCCCGCCCATAGCGAAGCCCACCTGACTATGGCTGCTATCACGCTCATGAGTAGGAGGCTCACCCGAAGGAAGGCCGCCCGAGCCTGGACCAAGCATCAGCTTGACTCAGCCCAGGCGGCCTGATGCGCACCTGCATGTCTCACGGCCAGATTGCGGTCTATCCCTACCGGCCCGTGTCCGGGTTCATGGAGTCGCCGGTGATGTACAGGTTCATGTGGGTGTAGTCGAAGGTGATGGCGAACGGCTTGAAGAAGTCGTGGGTGAAGTTGGCGATCGTGTCGAACTTCATCCCGGCGCCGACCTTGGGCTTCTCCTCTGCCCACCCCTTGACCCGCCGCCGCGTCGCCTTGCCCAGACTGATCTCCTCCGGCGCGATGGGGTAGCGTACCCCGCCCCGCCCCTGCTCGGGCTCGCCGAGCTCGATGCCGGCGCGTTCGGCGAAGTCGAGGGAGGTGCCGACGCCCCGGCCGGGGCCGCCGGTGTCGAAGGTGACGACCCGGGGCCCGAAGTCGTTGAGAGAGCCCAGCGTGCAGGGGAAATGGTCTTTCGCCAGCCACAGCGGCAGGACGTCGCCCTTGAGCCGCGCGGCCTCGGCGCGGAATCTGCGCAGGTTGGCCTCGGTCTTGCGACGGATGACGAACTGCTGGTGACCGTAGTCCATGGTGGTCAGGAAATGGTAGAAGTGCACGGTGCCGATGGTGCCGTGTGCCTCGGTGCCGTCGGGCAGGTTGGGCCGGTCGGCCTCGTTCCAGTGGACGGGCGCGTTGCGAACCTCGAGGTCGCCGATACGCACCGACTTGGCGATGCCGTAATACATCGTGAACTGCTGCCCGTCGGCGCTTCCCTTGCTCTCGGAGATCACCTCCAGGCCGGCCTCCTTCGCCAACTGCATGCTGAGGCCGGCCGTCGTCGCTCCTGTGTCGAGCTGGAAGATCCTCGGCTGTGTTCCGTTGATGGAGATCATCATGTGGGGCAGGGGTTCGAGGCCGAGGAACGGGATTCTGGTGGTCTGCGGGCCATGCACCTGCCAGGGGGTTCCCTGGATCGTCTCGTACAGCTTGGCGTGGGCGAGGTCGGTCTGCGAGCCGGTCAGCTCGCCGCGTTTGCGCAGCCAGGGTACGGCTTCCGACAGCCTGTCCTGGCGGACGTAGCAGTCCGCGAGCTGGTAGAGGGAGAATTCGTCGTCGGGCTTCAGGCTGACGGCGCGTTTGAGGAATCTCTCGGCGTCGGCGAACCGGTTGGACAGCAGAGCGATGTAGCCGATCTGCGCGGCGGCCTGCGCGTTGTCGGCGTTTTCCTTCAGCCGGCGCCGGTAACCTTGTTCGGCACGTTTGAAATGGCCGCTCTTGAACAGTTGGTCGGGGTCGTCGGCGAGCCACGGAGCGGCGGCTATGGCACTCGCGCCACCCATGCCCAGCAGCGGCAGCGCCGCACCTACTCCGGCGGCCAGCGCCGCGCGTTGCAGGAACTGTCGTCGATCCAGTCCCGGAAAAGTCTCTTCTTCGTGCATGGCCGGCTTCCTGAGGGTCTTGGCGATTTCAGGGGCGATCTGCCCGGCCCGTTCCCCCGGCGGTCGCGGCGCAGGGGTCCGGGCAGAGGCCTGCATCAGGAAATCAGCTCTGCTGTTTCCTCTGCGTTACCGTCCGCCTTTGGCTGCATCGAGCGTGCGGGAGGCACCCTGCCAGACAAAGTCTTAACCTGCCGCCCAAAGGGACAAAGAAGATCATTAAGGGGGATCGAAGACACCTTCTGATGCAGCTGTCAGCCTGCGCGGGCGGTCCAATGGAGCAGGCTGGCTTGAGTGCTCTGCGTGTCAGGATGGCGGGTGCCGAGGAGGCGTTCGCGGATGGGCAACAGCTCGGCGAGCTGGTCCCGGGCGGTGGCTGCATCGCCTGCCTCCCCTGTCCAGCGGGCGAGGTTATGCCTGATGGTCAGCGTGTCAGGGTGTTCGGCGCCCTGGATGCGTGTGATGGCCGGCAGGAGGGCCGCGTACTGGTCGCGGGCGGTGACAGCGTCCCCGGCTTTCCCCGCGCTGTAGGCGAGGTTGCCCCGGGCGGCCAGAGTTTCCGGGTGATCAGGACCTCGGACTCGTTGCAGAGCCGGCAGGAGAGCGGCGTACTGGTCGCGGGCAGCGGCCGCGTCCCCGGCCCGACCCGTCCAGTAGGCGATGCTGGCTCGGGTGGCCAGGGTGTCGGGGTGGTGTTCCCCCAGCACGGCCTTCCGCAGGGGCAGCAGTGCGGCGCACTGGTCGCGGGCGGTAGCGAAATCTCCTGCCTCGCCTGTCCAGCGGGCTATCTGGTGCCGGGTACTGAGCGTGTCGGGATGGTGAGGACCCAGGACACGTTCGCGGATCGGAAGCAAGGTGGCGTAGTGGTCTCGGGCGGCGCTGGAGTCTCCCACCTGTCCCGTCCAGTCGCCCAGCCGTTGCCGGGTGGTCAGCGTGTCAGGGTGTTCGGCGCCCATGATGCGCTCACTCACCGGCAGCAGCTGGGCGTATTCGGGGTCGAGGAACGACGGGACAGCCGTTGGCGGTACGGGCTGTTCGGGCAGGTCAGGGCGGTGCGGCGGCGAACAGCGTTGAGTCAGCCTTGGGGCTCTAAAACGGTGGAATAATCCGGCGAGATACCGCGATCCCGCATGTTTCCGCAGGTCACGATGACCACCTACACCATGATCCATCTCACCGCCAATGACTGTCCCGTTGTTCCTCGACCCCGGAGGACATCACTCGAGCCGCTGACGAGCGCCGCGGCGAGGCCGCTTGAGCCACCGATTCGGCATGTCGCAGACCGTCCAGCTCGGCGACCGCGACGAGGTGCGCCTGATCGTCTCGGGCGACGCCCCACCACACGCTGTACGACGACAACGTGCCCACCGCACACATCGAGGCCGCCGACATGGCGCACGCCCTCACCACGTTCATGGTCGACGTCGGCGAAGGCCTCGCCGTCATGGTGGACCGCATCAGCACCATGACGCCTCCTTGGCCGCCCGGCGTCCGCATCCTGAAGGTTGCCGCACATGGCGCGCTGCGGCACCGTCGTTCGTGTGCTCACTTCCCTTGGCTGCCCTTCCTGCCTGGCTTTGGCTGGCAACGCCTGCCGCCGGCGCGACGGTCGATCACGCGTGCCCCACCGCGACCGGATCGCGCTCGTCCTGGCCACCCTGGTGCTGGCATGGCTCACCGACAACGTCACGACCGCAGGCATCGCCAGCAACCTGACCGCGCTGATCGAGGCCGAACACACCCTGAAGCGGCGCGTCCCGACCCGCCCACCCCACCTCGGCGGCGCTCGCCCTGGCCACGACGACGATGCCGACCTCTCAGACGAGGCGCAGCGCCCAGCCCCCGCATGGGAACACGCGATGCTCCTGCTCGCAGACCGTCTGCAGCACGCTGGCCCCCAAATGGGCGATCGTTCCGCTGGCGAAAGCCGAAGCACGGCTCACAGTTATGGACAAGGATCACCACAGTGGACCGCTGACGGAATCCCGGCTCAGAGCGGGGCGGCGATCACGGAGGGGCGCTGTGGCTGAACAGCGGGCAGAAGACGTGGGAGAGGCCGCGCACACCTCCGGACGTGGCGGGAGATGCGCGCGTGCGGTGACCGAGGTGTTCGCTCCGCAGTATGTGGGGATCGCCATGCCTGCGGGGGTCGGGCTGTTCGCCGAGGGCTGGGCGGGCCTGGCGTGGGGGGTGCTCGCCGCGGCGGTGTGCGCGGGCGTGCCTGCGGCTGTGATCGCGGTGGGCGTGCGGCGTGGCCGGCTTGACTCGATTCACCTGGTCGAGCGGAAGTCGCGGAAAGGACCGATGCTGATCGGGCTCGCCGCGACGGTGGTGGGCTTGACCGCGCTGATGCTGTTGGACGCGCCCCGCGTGGTGGTGGCGTCGGTGGCCGTGATGCTGGCCTGGGTGCTGGTGATGGGGCCGATCACGTTGGTGTGGAAGATCAGCTTCCACACTGGGGTGTCGGCCGGTACCGCCGTCGTGCTCGCGTACGTGCTTCCTGCGGTGCCGATCCTGCTGGCAGGTGCGGTCGTGGTGACGGTGATCGGGTGGGCCCGGGTCCAGGTGTCGCACCACACGGCCGCGCAGGCGCTCGCGGGCGCCGTGGTGGGGGCGGCAGCGGCCTGGGCAACGCCCGCGATGATGCTTTGAGACGGTTTCGTGCCCACTGCCGGTGAGCTCAGCCACTCTTGCGCGTCGGTCATCGTTATCTTGGGTTGTTAGCTGTTCTCGCAGGTCAGAGCTTGACGATCTTGCCAGGCATGTAAGGCATGTTGACCTGGGTTGAAGGCATGTTGAAATCAGCGAGACGATGGCCAGGCTGGGGTTGAGGATCAGGTCTGGGATGACGCCGAGCGGCAGAGCGCCGCCACGCACGCCGGTTGGAGCACCTTGTCCGCCGGGGTTGGGTTGTGGTTGAGGGGTGTTTCGCGGCCTACGATCGATTCCTGGCCGATCCCCCTGGTGTGCGGGAGGGAGCGCTGGCGGAACTCGGACTGTCTCCGACAGGCCCTCGAGGTCTTGTCTCAGCTCGACGCCCCTGAGGCTGATGACCTCAGAAGCCTATTGGAACAAGATGGCGACGATGCATGAGAAATGGCTTCGATACGCCCTTCTCGGTGCGGGAACGTGATCGGCAAACGACTACGTCACGGAAGTCGGCCGGCGCCTTGGTCTCAGAGTGCGTTCCGCGAGCATATGCCTGTGATGTCGCTATGTGATCGTATGGATTTGTAGCGTTACCGCCGGTCGGTGGGGTCTGCTGTGCTGG
>NZ_JBEZGB010000042.1:0-22661 GCF_040649755.1 Nonomuraea sp. NPDC048882 | reverse complement strand
CGAACCCGGAAGTTAAGCTTCCCTGCGCCGATGGTACTGCACTCGGGAGGGTGTGGGAGAGTAGGTCACCGCCGGACAATCTTTTGAGGAGAGGGCCCCGACGCTTCACAGCGTCGGGGCCCTCTCCTGCATGTCCGCGTGTATGGGGCGGATTCCGGGCATGACGGCTTTCTGGTAGCGGCTGTCACGGGAGGCCATCACTCTGCAGGCGTGTAGCGTCCTTCACCTTCGGGGCGAACTTCCAGGTCAGCGCGGCGGGAACGCCGGCGCTTGAGGCCGCTGCGATCGTGAAGTGGCTAATGGGTGCTGAGGGTGGCGGCTGCGACGACGAGTAGCAACGTGCCCGACACGGCCGAGACGCGGCGGGCCGCCTTCGGGGTGCCGGTCAGGGCGTGGCCGGCTCGGGCCGTGAGGGTGGCGACCAGGCCGTAGAGCAGGGCGCAGTTCACGATGTGCAGCAGGCCGAGCGCCGCGAGCTGGAAGCCGAGCGGCACCCCCGTCCCCGTCGAGATGAACTGCGGCATCAGCGACAGGTACAGCAGCAGGCCCTTCGGGTTGAGCAGGGCCGTGAGCAGGCTCTGCCGCAGAACCTTGCCGGACGGCTCGGCGGTGGGCGCCGCGAGCGTGTGGCCGCCGCGGTTCCGCAGCGCCATCAGCGTTCTGACAGAGAGGAAGACCAGGTAGGCGGCTCCGGCGTACTTCATCGCGGGCAGCGCGGCGGGTACGGCGCGCAGTGCGGCGGCCAGCCCGGCGGCGGCCATGGCGGTGTGCACGGCGTAACCGCCGCAGATGCCGGCCACCGCGGTCAGACCGGTCCTGCGACCCTGGCCGAGCGAGCGCGCCATCACGTAGAGCATGTCGGGCCCCGGGGTGCAGATCAGCAGGAGGTCCATCCCCAGGAACAGCAACAGGAGGTGGGTGTCCATACCGGCGACGCTAGCCGAAACGGGCTGGCACACGATGGTGGATCCATGCCCGTGCGGGGCCGTCCGTGGCAGGATGTTGCGCTATGGACGCCATCGACCGCAGAATCCTCCAGGAGCTTCAGCGGGACGGGCGGCTCAGCAACACCGAGCTGGCCGATCGGGTGGGGCTCACGCCGTCGCCGTGCCTGCGCCGGGTGCGTCACCTTGAGCGGACGGGCGTCATCCGCGGCTACCGGGCGCTGCTCGACGGGGACGCGATCGGGCGCGGCTTCCAGGCGTTCGTGACGGTGGTGATGAGGTACGAGGACCACGACACCGTCGCGGAGTTCGAGCGGCGGGTGGCGGAGATGCCGGAGGTGGTCGAGGCGCACCGGCTCTTCGGGGATCCGGACTTTCTGCTGCGGGTGGCGGTGGCGGATGTGCACGCCTACGAGCGGTTCTACTCGGAGACGCTGTCCGGGCTGCCGGGGGTGGCGCAGGCCACCTCACATCTGGCGATGAAGGCCATCAAAGCGGACACCGGCTTGCCGGTCACCGACAGCCGGGCGCGCTGACCCCAACACCCCAACGTCAGGGCCAGGGCCCACCCGCCACAGCTGGACCTCATGCGAGCATGAGTCACGGTTCTGTGAGCGGGGGCCGCTGGTCCCGCCGCGGTCGGCGTGGCTGCCGGTTCTGCTGCGGCGGGGCCTGTGGGTGGGGCTGCCGGTCCTGTTGCGGAGCGGTCTGTGGGCAGGTCGTAGGTCTTCCTGCGGTACGCGGACCTGTGGCCCGCCCGGCCGCCGCGGACTCCGTGCCGCGTGAGGCCGCAGCGTACCGCATGCGGCCGTAGCGGATTCCGTACCGCATGAAGAAGGGACCCGCAGGTCGCCTGCGGGTCCCTGCGAGCGGAGGGAGGGTTACTGGGGCAGGACCAGGAGGGCGTCGCCGACGCCGCGTTCGGCGCCGTCGGACGGGCGGTTGACCACCTTCTTGTCCACGAACAGGGCGGTCGAGCCGCCGCCGTCCAGGTTGATCGCCTGCGTGGCGCCCAGCCAGCGCATGAACTGGGCCGCCTCCACGAAGTTCGCCCCCACCGTCACCCCGGGCTGGCGCCCGTCGATGGCGGCCAGGATGAGGCTGCCGTTCCTGGTGGTGCCGAGGAGGGTGCGCGGGTGGCGGCGCAGGATCATGTTCATCGAGTCGTGCCCGTCGCGCTTGGCGGTGATCTTCGTCTT
This sequence comes from Nonomuraea sp. NPDC048882, assembly GCF_040649755.1. Taxonomy (NCBI): domain Bacteria; kingdom Bacillati; phylum Actinomycetota; class Actinomycetes; order Streptosporangiales; family Streptosporangiaceae; genus Nonomuraea; species Nonomuraea sp. NPDC048882. The sequence continues at coordinate 20,518 of NZ_JBEZGB010000042.1, read as the reverse complement.
GCCGTTGCGGACGAGGCCGACGCCGCCGGCGATGACGTTGAGGTCGGGGGTGAGCTTGAGTGCCTTCTTGGTGCGCAGGTCCACGACCTTGGTCACCACGTCGACCTTCCACTCCTGCCAGGCGTGCTCGTTGAGCCAGTCGGAGCCGACGCCGTTGCCGTGCAGCACCCGCGTGCCCTTGGCCACCGCGGCGCCCGAGGCGCGCAGGCCGGTGACCCGGCCGCCGGCGTCGAGGACGGCGTCGGTGCCGCCGGTGGGGGTCTTGGCCCCGTACTCCTCGGTGTAGAGGACCAGCTCGTCCGTGGCCGCGGCCCGGTTGATGCCGTTGACCTCGACGCGCTCGCCGTCCTGGGAGATCGCGGTGACGTCGGTCTTCAGTTCGGTGATCTTGGCGGTACGGCCTCTGAGCACCACGGCCGAGCGGCCGGGCACGGCCTCGCTCAGCAGCCTGCCGCCGACGACGGACGCGCCGACGGGCTCGCCGCGCAGCGCCTTGTCGGTGTGGATGTTGAAGAAGCCGCCATTGATCGCGACCACGGCCTTGCCGGCCTTGGCCATCGAGGAGACGGTCTCGCGCTTGGCCACGCTGGTGCCGAGCGTGGCGGCGTACGAGCCGCGGAACGTCCGCGCGTCGATCATGACGACCTTGACGTCCCAGGGGCCGGTGGTCTTGAGCCCGTCGTCGCCGAGGTAGTCGACCTTGACCTTCAGCCCGGCCTCCTTGAGCTTCTTGGCGCTCTTCTCGGCCTTCTTCTTGTCCTTGAACGACCACAGGCCGACGCGCACCATGTAGACGGTCTGGGAGGGGGCGTCGGCGACGCCGGGGCGGACGACCTTCTGCAGGCTGGCGGTCTCGCCGGCCGCCTCCACCTCGGCGACCCTGGCCTCGGCCGTCGGGAGCATCCCGTAGTCACGGCCGCTCGGCATGAGAACGGTCACCGTGTAGCCGTCGGTGGACGAGCCGGCTTTCACGTCGTACAGGTCGATGCCCTGCGTCACGGTGGTCATCGTCTTGGTCGGCACAGCACGTGCGCCCAGCGGGAACTTGGCCGACGGGAACCTCACCGACTGCAGCTCCGCGGTCGCGGGCAGCGCGGTGAGGGGGAGCGCCGCGGCCATGGCCAAGCCGGCGGCGAGGGTACGTCGAGACATGAACTCTCCAGAGGGCGGAAAAGGGACCGCACCATAGTGGCGAGATCATGGTCTCCAGGGCAGGAGAACGCGCGAAACGAGTAAAGAGGTTACGAGATTGACACCACACCTGGATATGATTCGGATATGACTCGCAACTGCATGTGGTGGCGGCCGACAGACGGCCGCTGACATTCGCATGCAAGGGCCGTCCCTGGGACGGCCCACCGACGCGGGCGGCTTCTCTCCGGGACGGCACGATTCCGGAGGAGAAAAGACCTGATGAACGACCTCGTGCTCACCGGCGACCGCCCGACCGGGCCGCTGCATCTCGGCCATTACTTCGGCTCGCTGGCCAATCGGGTGCGGTTGCAGGAGCGCTACCCGATGTTCGTGCTGATCGCCGACTACCAGGTGATCACCGATCGCGACGTGCCGGGCGAGATCCGCAAGCACACCACCGAGCTGCTGCTCGACTATCTGGCGGTGGGGATCGACTCGGCCAAGGTGACGATCTTCCAGCACAGCGCGATCCCCGAGCTGAACCAGCTCCTGCTGCCGTTCCTGAGCCTGGTCTCCGTGGCCGAGCTGCGGCGCAACCCGACCGTCAAGGACGAGATCGCGCACAGCTCGCAGGCGGCCGTGAGCGGCCTGATGTTCACCTATCCGGTGCACCAGGCGGCCGACATTCTGTTCTGCAAGGGCACGCTGGTGCCGGTGGGCCGGGACCAGTTGCCGCACGTGGAGGTGACGCGGCTGGTGGCGCGGCGCTTCAACGAGCGCTACGGCGAGGTGTTCCCGCTGCCCGAGGCGCTGATGGGCGAGCAGCCGCAGCTCAGAGGGATGGACGGCGGCAAGATGAGCAAGAGCCGGGGCAACGCGATCCCTCTGTCGGCCACCGAGGACGAGACCGCCGCCCTCATCCGCAAGGCCGTCACCGACCCCGACCGGGTGATCACCTACGACGAGGAGCGGCGTCCCGGGGTGGCCGGGCTGCTCACGCTGGCGGGTCTGTGCCTGGGCCGGTCGCCGGCCGAGCTCGCCGAGGAGATCGGCGACGGCGGCGCGGCCACGCTCAAGCGGGTGACGACCGAGGCGGTCAACGAGTTCCTGCGGCCGATCAGGAAGCGCCGCGCCGAGCTGGGCGCGGGCGACGTCCGGCTGATTCTGGCCGAGGGCAACGAGCGGGCCAGGGAGCGGGCGGTGCGCACGCTGGAGGAGGTGCGGGTCGCGATGGGCTTCTGAACGCGGTGCTTTTCCGAACGGCGCCGGCGGGAGGTCACGCCTTTCCCGGCGGCGTGCATTTCTGAAACGCGGCTGGGTGCGGATGAGGACATTTTCCGGACATTTGACGAGGTCAGAAAGCGGAAGAGCTCCGGAGATTTATCGTGTAAGTCGTGCGTCGATCCCCATCCTGGTCGGAAAGCCGATTCGAGCCCGCCCCCGCCGTTCCCGATCGGAAACTGCCATGAATGGCGACTGGCAACCGCCCGACCAGCACGTGTCCGACCAGCACCCGTCCGACGGGCGGCCACTCGACCAGCCCCCATTCGGCTGGCAGCCCTCCGACCAGCCCCCGTCCGACCGGCAGCCGGCCGATCATCAGCCCGGTCTGCCGCGGTACACGCCGCCCACTCCAGTCCTCGGCGTCATCTCCCTGCTCTGGGGCGGGATCGGCGCGCTGGCGGCGTTCTTCCCTGTGCTGCGGCTGCCGGGCGCGGCGCTCGGCCTGATCGGCGCCCTGCTCGGCGTGGTGACCATCGCGGTCAAGGTGCTGGGCGGCAAGCTGTTCGCGGCCGGCGGGGTCGTCCTGGGGGTGGCCTCGGTGGCGATCGCGGTGCTGCTCTTCCTCCAGCAGGTCGGGGAGCCGGCCGCGATCGTCCCGCCCCCGTCCACAGGCTCGGCCGGCACCACCGCCGTCCCGCTGAACGGGCCGACGGAGGTCGAGCTGGAGGTCGACGGTGACGGGGTCGAGGTCGCCTCGGTGGCGTACCGGATCGACAGCCGTTCGCGGAAGGCGGGCACCGTGGACGAGAGCTTCGTGCGGCTTCCCTACAAGCGGAAGGTGCGGCTCGGCGAGGCGCCGCTGAGCGTGTGGTTGATCGCCGGCCGGAGCGCCGAGCAGGGCACGCTCGTCTGCCGGATCACGGCGAACGGGCTCGTGCTGCAGGAGAAGCGCGTCACGGTCGACGACCTGGCCTCGGAGTGCAAGGCGGAGTGGTGGACCCCCTGACCTGCGGCCGTCAGCGGTTGTCTCTCCTGAACGACTCCAGCGCCAGCAGCGCCACGTGCAGGGACAGGCAGGACTCGACGTCGTCGAGGTCGGTGTCGAGGATGCGCTCCAGGCGGCGCAGCCGGTCGTAGAAGGCGGGCCTGGACAGGTGGGCCTTCTGCGCGGCCACGGCCTTGTTGCGCCCGCAGTCGAGGTAGACGCGCAGGATCCGGGTCAGGTCGCCGCCCCGCTGCGCGTCGTGGGCCAGCAGCGGGCCCAGCTCCCGTTCGGCGAACGTCTGCAGCCTGGCGTCGTCGCGCAGCAGGTGGAGCAGGCCGCGCAGGCGCAGGTCGGGCAGCCGGTAGTAGGCGCGGCCGTCGGGCTGGCGGACCGCGACGTCGGCCACCTGCTCGGCTTCGAGGAAGCTGCGGCGTACGTCTCTGATGGACTCGACCACCGAGCCGGCCGCCAGCACGAACGACGAGCCCGGCCGCCACAGCACGCGCAGCCGCTCGGAGAGCGAGGTCAGCGCGGGCTCGGCCTGGGTGCGCGGCGGCAGCGGCATCAGCACGCCCACGCGCTCCTGGTCGAGCGCGCCCACCAGGGCGGGCAGGCGGGCGTCGCGGCAGGCGGCGGCGGTGGCCTCGGCCAGCTCGCCGAGCTGCGCCTGCCCGTCGAGCGCCTGGTCGATCGGCTCGGTCGGCCTGATGACGACGCTGATCAGCTTGCGGCCGGTGAGCGGCACGCCCACCGCGCGGGCGCGGGCGGCGGCCTCGTCGGGGTCGGCGTAGGCGTGGGTGAGGATGCCGGTGATGATGGTGCCGTGGGCCTGGCGCTCCAGCGACTCCTGGTGACGCTCCAGCAGGCGGCCGAGGGCGAGCGTGGTGGCGGCGCGCTCGGCCAGCACCATGTCACGCGGCGACGGCTGCGCGTCGCAGAGCAGGATCAGCCGCCCCCAGTCCTGGCCGCGCGCGCCCACTGTGGTGACCAGCCAGCCGGAGGCCGGGTCGTACGCGGTGCGCTCGGCCGGAGCGACGGCCCTGGACCTGGTCTCCCAGCCCGCCAGCAGGGCGCCCGCGTCGCGCCCCGCCGACTCGGCGGCCAGGACCTGGTGCGCGAGGTTCTCCAGCAGCACCGGCCGGCCCGACAGCCGGGCCACCTGGGCCAGCACCTCGGCCGGCGAGGCGCCCTCGACCGACAGCTCGGTGAAGACCTCGTGCAGCTGCTCGGAGGCACGCAGCTCCTCAAGCTGGATGTCGATGATGCGGGCGTGCACCGACTCGGTGATCTGCACGAACGGTGTCTCGCGGGTGAGCACGATGACCGGCAGCCCGTGCTCCTCCGCCGCCTTGACCACGACCTGCGGCAGCTCGCCCACGAACCTGCGGCCCAGCTCAACGATCAGCCCGGAAGCGCCGACGGAGGAGAGCTCGCCGATGTAGTCGGCGAGCTTGTCGGGGTCTTCCGGCAGGGCCACGCCCGTGGTGAGCACCAGCTCGCCGCCGCGGAGCAGCTGGGCGATGTCGGCGATCTCGCCGACGTGCACCCACCGCACCTTGGTGTCGAGCCGGTCGGCGCCCGCGACCACGCGCGGGCTGCCCCGGCGCACGGTCTCCAGAGCGAGGACGTCGGCGATGGTGGGGAGCACGGGCCGAGCCTATCCGATCAGCCTGTAAGAACGGCGGAGGGCCGATTGACAGTCTGCCAACCCTGTCAGGAGTGAAGATCCTCTTCGCGGTATTCCCTGCGCGGCTCGCGTACCCGCAGCTCGACGCGGCGGATCTTGCCGGAGATCGTCTTCGGCAGCTCGTCGAACTCCAGCCGCCGCACCCGCTTGTACGGAGCCAGCTCCCTGCGGCAGTGCTCGAAGATCGACCGGGCCGTGGCCTCGTCCGGCTCGAAGCCGGGGGCCAGCGTCACGTACGCCTTGGGCACGGCCAGGCGGACCGGATCGGGCGCCGGCACCACGGCCGCCTCGGTCACCGCCGCGTGCTCCAGCAGCACGCTCTCCAGCTCGAACGGCGAGATGCGGTAGTCGGAGGCCTTGAAGACGTCGTCGGTCCTGCCCACGTAGGTGATGTAGCCGTCGGCGTCGCGGGTGGCGACGTCGCCCGTGTGGTAGTAGCCGTCCCGCATCGCATCACCCGATCCACCGACATATCCGGACATGAGGCCGAGGGGGCGGCGGTCGTCCAGCGGCAGGCAGATCTCACCGTCGTCGCCCTGCTCGCCCGAGACCGGATCGATCAGTACGACCTGGTAGCCGGGCAGCGGCCGGCCCATGGACCCGGGCCTGACCGGCTCGTCGGGCGCGTTGCCGATCTGCGCGGTGGTCTCGGTCTGCCCGTAGCCGTCCCTGATGGTGATGCCCCACGCCTTGGCCACCTGGTCGATGATCTCGGGGTTGAGCGGCTCGCCGGCGGCCACGGCCGTGCGCAGCGGCAGCTTCCACGCCGCCAGGTCCTCCTGGATGAGCATCCGCCACACGGTCGGCGGCGCGCAGAACGTGGTGACCCGCTCGTCGCGCAGCACCTCCAGTAGTGCGGGCGCGGAGAAGCGGTGATAGTCGTGGACGAGCACGGTGGCCCCGGCGTTCCATGGGGCGAAGACGTTGCTCCACGCGTGCTTGGCCCAGCCCGGCGAGGACACGTTGAGGTGCACGTCGCCCGGCCGCAGGCCGATCCAGTACATCGTGGACAGGTGCCCGGCCGGATAGGAGGCGTGGGTGTGCTCGACCAGCTTGGGCTGCGAGGTCGTGCCGGAGGTGAAGTAGAGCAGCAGCGTGTCGTCCGCGCGGGTCGGCGCGTCGGGGGTGAAGGTTTCGGGCGACTCGTACGCCTCGTGGTACGGCAGCCAGGTGTAGGCGTCGCCGACGGCGATCCTGGTGTACTCGCCCGGCCCGAACTTGCCCGCGTCGGCGGCGTTGGCGATGACGTGGGAGACCCGCCCGCGCTCGATCCGCTCCGCGATGTCCTTGCCGGTCAGCAGTGTGGTGGCCGGGATGACGACCGCGCCCAGCTTCATCGCGGCCAGCAGCGCCTCCCACAGTTCGGCCTGGTTGCCCAGCATGAGCAGGATCCGGTCGCCCCGGCGCACGCCCTGCTCGCTCAGCCAGTTGGCGACCTGGTTGGAGCGGGCCGACAGCCCGGCGAAGGTGTAGTCGGCGCTGCTCTCTCCGACGATCTTGAGAGCGACGGCGTCGGGGGTCTCTGCGGCGAGCACCCCGTCGAACCAGTCGAGCGCCCAGTTGAACTCGGCTGCTTGCGGCCATCGAAAGTCGCGGCGGGCGGTGGCGGGGTCGGCGCCGAGCAGGAAGTCGCGGGCGGTACGGAAATCGCTCATGCCTCGGATCCTGCTACGTGACCAGCCGCCGCTCAAGGCCGTCGAGCACCGACACGAGACCGAAGTCGAACGCGACCGCCCGCATCACCCGCGGATCCTCGTAGGTGTCCATGTCGATGCGCTCGCGCATGTCGGGAAAGTCGGCGGTCGCCCTGATCACCTGCTCGCGCATGGCGTCGGCGTCGTAGTCGTGGCCGGCCATCGTGGCGTTCCAGGCGATCTCGGGCAGGGTCATGCCGTAGACGTAGGCGGTGAACGTGGCCACGGCGTAGTCGATCTCGAACCCGGTGAAGCCGGCCCGCTTGAACGTCTGCCGCATCCGGTCGGCGACCCGCAGGGCGTTGGGCCCGAGCGCGGGCAGTCGGCCGAGCAGGCTGGCGATCCACGGGTGGCGCAGCATCACCTGGCGCACGCTGTGGGCCATGACGGAGGCCGCCTCGCGCCAGCCCACCTCGTCGGGGTCGGGGGCGGTGATCGCGCCCCACGTCGCGTCGTAGGCCAGTTCGAGGAGTTCGTCCTTGTTGGCGACGTACCAGTAGAGGCTGGTGGCGCCCGCGCTCAGCTTGGCGCCGAGCTTGCGCATGCTCAGCCCGTCGATCCCCTCCTCGTCGAGCAGGTCGAGCGCGGCTCTGACGATCTCCTCCCGGCTGCGGCCGGGGCTGGTGGCCTTACGCGGCTCGCGGAGCCACACGGAGGAGTACGCCTTGCCCGTCATACTCTCAGCTTAAATCCTCTCGCACACTGTACGAGGGTTGTCGTACAGTGTGCGAGTGAACTCGAACACTGTACGAGATCCCCGTCGCTGGTGGATTCTCGCCGCTCTGTGTCTCGCCCTGCTGGTCCTGGTCATCGACAACATGGTGCTCAACCTGGCCATCCCCTCGCTGACCGAGGAGATGGGCGCGACCCCGTCCGACATCCAGTGGATCATCGACGCGTACGTGCTGGCCTTCGCCGGGCTGCTGCTCACCGCGGGCAGCCTGTCCGACACGTACGGCCGCCGCCGCCTCCTCGTCATCGGCCTGGTCTTCTTCGGCGGCGCGTCCCTGCTCGCCGTGCTCGTCACCGAGCCCTGGCAGCTCATCGCCGCCCGCTTCCTGATGGGCGTCGGCGGCTCGCTGGTCATGCCGTCCACGCTGTCGATCCTGATGACCGTCTTCGACGAGGGCGAGCGGCGCAAGGCCATGGCCGCCTGGAGCGCCGTGGCGCTGGTCGGCATGGTGTCGGGCCCGACCCTGGGCGGCTTCCTGCTGGAGCACTACTGGTGGGGCTCGGTCTTCCTGCTGAACGTGCCGGTCGCCGCCGTCGCCGTCGTCGCCGCGGTCGTGCTGATGCCCGAGAGCCGCAGCGCGGGGCGGAAGATCGACCCCGTGGGCGCACTGCTGTCGATCACGGGCCTGACCGCGGGCGTCTACGTGATCATCGAGCGTGAGTGGAACGTCCCCGTCATCGTGCTCGCGGTCGTCGCCCTGGGCGCCTTCGTGCTCTGGGAGCGGCGCAGGGACGAGCCCATGCTGCCGCTGCACCTGTTCGCCAACCGCGACTTCAGCGGCGCGTCGTTCTCGATCCTGCTGATGTCGTTCGGCGCCGGCGCGGTCATGCTGATGCTCACCCAGTACCTGCAGTTCGTGCTCGGGTACGGCGAGATGCAGGCCGGGCTGTCCCTGCTGCCCTACGCCGTGGCCGCCGCGATCTTCAACGGCGTTGGCGCCGGGCTCGGCAAGCGGCTCAGCAACCGGGTGCTGATCGCGGCGGGGCTGCTGCTGATGGCCGGCGGCTTCGTCGTCATGGCCCTGACCACCGGCTACCTGCCGCTGCTCGCCGGCCTGGTGCTCATGGGCATCGGCGGCGGCCTGGCCGGACCCTCGGCCTACGCCTCACTCATGGGCGCCATCCCGATGGAGCACGCCGGCGTCGGCTCCGCGCTGAACGACACCGTCCAGCAGGTCGGCATGGCGCTCAGCATCGCGGTCCTGGGCAGTGTCCTGGCCGGCCGCTACACCGCGGAGATGCCCGCCGGCCTGCCGGCGGCGGCGCGCGAGTCGATCGGCGCGGCGCACGCGGCCGGGCTGGGCGAGGCCGCCGACCAGGCCTTCACCTCCGCCATGCACCTCGGCGCGTGGGTGGGCGGGGGGTTCTGCGTGGCCGCCGCGCTGCTCGCCTTCAGTGTTTTGCGCCCTGCGGCGCCGTCCGCCCCCGTTCCGGAGCCGGCCCAGGTCTGAGCGGCCCGGGTTATCGGTTTGCAGGCTGTCAGGATGTAAGGCAAGACTTCTCCCCTCCGACATGTTGCAGGGGCAGGTCGGTCCCAGAAAAAGGGATACTCGGTAGCATGTCGGAGCTTCTCGCGCGCCACCGGGCAGTGATGCCCAATTGGCTGGCCCTCAATTATCACGACCCCATCGAGATCGTCAGTGGCAAAGGCAACCGCGTCATCGACGCGGACGGCAAGAGCTATCTCGACTTCTTCGCCGGGATCCTGACCAACATGATCGGCTACGACGTGCCCGAGGTGCGCGCGGCCGTCGAGCGCCAGCTCGCCACCGGGGTGGTGCACACCAGCACCCTCTACCTGCTGCGCGGCCAGATCGAGCTGGCCGAGAAGATCGCCCGGCTGTCCGGCATCCCCGACGCCAAGGTCTTCTTCACCAACTCCGGCACCGAGGCCAACGAGACGGCGCTGCTGCTGGCCACGTACGCGCGCAAGACCGACCAGGTTCTGGCCATGCGCCAGAGCTACCACGGGCGCAGCTTCGGCGCGATCAGCGTCACCGCGAACCGGTCGTGGAAGAACAACTCGCTCTCCCCGCTCAACGTGCACTTCCTGCACGGCGCCGACCGGCACCTCACCCAGTTCAAGGGCCTGTCGGACGCCGACTACATCGCGGCCTGCGTGGACGACCTGCGCCACGTGCTGGCCACGAGCGTCTCCAACGACGTGGCCGCGCTGATCGCCGAGCCGGTGCAGGGCGTGGGCGGCTTCACCATGCCCCCCGACGGGCTGTTCGCCGCCTACAAGGAGGTCCTCGACGAGCAGGGCATCCTGTTCATCTCCGACGAGGTGCAGACCGGGTGGGGCCGGACCGGCAGCTCGTTCTTCGGCATCGGGAACCACGGCGTGACCCCCGACATGATCACGTTCGCCAAGGGGCTGGGCAACGGCTTCGCGGTCGGCGGCGTGGTGGCGCGCGGCGACCTCATGGACGCCCCGCACGCCGTGGGCCTGTCGACCTTCGGCGGCAACCCGATCGCCATGGCCGCGGCCAACGCCACCCTCGACTACGTGCTCGACCATGACCTCCAGGCCAACGCCGCGCGTACCGGCGAGATCATCATCAGCGGGCTCAAGGCCGCCGCCGAGCGCCTGTCCGTGGTCAAGGGCGTGCGCGGCAAGGGGCTGATGTTCGCGGTCGACCTGGAGACGCCCGCCCAGGCGGGCCGCTTCATGGAGCTGACCAAGCGGGCGGGCCTGCTCGCGGGCAAGGGCGGCCTGTACGGCACCGCCATCCGCATGGCCCCGCCCCTCACCCTCACGGTGGACGAGGCCACCGAGGGCCTGGGCATCATCGTCACGGCCCTGGAGACCATCGACGCGGAGGCGGCAGCTCAGTGAAGTCGGTCAAGCACTGGATCAACGGAGCCCTCGCCGACGGCGACCCGGCGCGTACCGCGGAGCTCTACAACCCCGCCACGGGCGAGGTGAGCGGCCACGTCGCGCTGGCCTCCGCCGCCGACGTGGACGCGGCCGTGGCGGCGGCCGTCGCCGCCTTCCCCGCCTGGCGCGACGCCTCGCTGACCAAGCGGGCGCAGGTGCTGTTCCGCTTCCGCGAGCTCATGTACGCCCACCGCGACGAGCTGGCCGCGCTCATCTCCGCCGAGCACGGCAAGGTGCACTCCGACGCGCTCGGCGAGGTGGCCCGCGGCCTGGAGGTCGTGGAGTTCGCCTGCGGGATCCCGCACCTGCTCAAGGGCGGCTACTCCGAGGGCGTCTCGACCCGGGTGGACTCGTACTCGATCCGCCAGCCGCTCGGCGTGGTGGCCGGCATCACGCCGTTCAACTTCCCGGCCATGGTGCCGATGTGGATGTACCCGATCGCCATCGCGTGCGGGAACGCGTTCGTGCTCAAGCCGTCGGAGAAGGATCCGTCGGCCTCGCTGCTCATGGCCCGGCTCTGGCAGGAGGCGGGGCTGCCCGACGGCGTCTTCAGCGTGGTGCAGGGCGACAAGGTCAGCGTGGACCGGCTCCTTGAGCACCCGGACGTGCGCGCGGTGTCGTTCGTCGGCTCCACCCCGATCGCCCAGTACGTCTACGAGCGCGGCACCGCGCACGGCAAGCGGGTCCAGGCGCTCGGCGGCGCCAAGAACCACATGCTCGTGCTGCCCGACGCCGATCTCGACCTGGTGGCCGACTCGGCCGTCTCTGCGGGCTTCGGCTCGGCGGGCGAGCGCTGCATGGCGATCTCCGTCGTGCTGGCCGTGGACCCGGTCGGCGACGAGCTGGTGCAGAAGATCGTCGAACGGGTGGAGAACCTGGTGGTCGGCCCCGGCGACGACCCCGCGTCCGAGATGGGACCGCTGGTCACCGGGCCGCACCGCGACAAGGTGGCCTCCTACCTGGACCTGGGCGTCGAGGAGGGCGCCAAGCTGGTCGTGGACGGCCGCGAGACGACCGTGCTCGGCGGCGGCAAGGCCTCCGAGACCGCCGGCTTCTGGCTCGGCCCCACCGTGCTCGACCACGTGCCCGCCGGGTCGCGGACGCACACGGACGAGATCTTCGGCCCGGTGCTGTCGATCGTGCGCGTCTCGTCGTACGAGGAGGGCCTGAAGGTCATCAACGACGGCCTGTACGGCAACGGCACCGCGATCTTCACCAACGACGGCGGCGCGGCCAGGCGCTTCCAGAACGAGGTCGAGGTGGGCATGATCGGCATCAACGTGCCGATCCCCGTGCCGATGGCCTTCTACAGCTTCGGCGGCTGGAAGTCCTCGCTGTTCGGTGACACGCACGTGCACGGCACCGAGGGCGTGCACTTCTACACCCGCGGCAAGGTCGTCACCTCCCGCTGGCTGGACCCCTCGCACGGCGGCGTGAACCTGGGCTTCCCCACGAACGGGTGAGCGGCGGTCACGGGGCGGGAGCGGCGCCGCTCCCGCCCCCGTGCATCGGCCACACGCCCGCCCTGTCCCCGGCTCCCCGGTAAGCTCCTGCACACGGACTAGGGGGCATCGTGAATCGTCGTCGTAATCGCGCCATGACGTGTGCCATGGCGGTCGCCGCGACGGCGCTGGTGGCCGGTGTGGGCGCGGCCCGTCCCACCCCGCCGCCGAGCGGCGCCGCCACGCCCGCTCCCACCCGCACCGCGACGCGCACCGCCACGACGACGCCCACACCCACGCCCAGCGCCACGCAGCTCGACGGCACCCTGCAGATCCTCACCTACCGCGGTTACGCCGAGTACGGCGGGGTCACCTCCAAGGTCAACTGGGTGGGCGCGTTCGAGCAGGAGACGGGCTGCAGGATCGCCCGGCTCGACACCGCGCAGACCGCCGAAGAACTGGCCAGTCGAGTCGGCGACCGCCCCTACGACGTGATCACCGCCGGGCCGGCGCTGGCGGGCGACCTGATCCAGCGCAAGCTGGTGCAGGCCATCGATCCGGCCAAGGTGAGCGGCTACCAGGACCTCGACAAGCGCTTCCGCGACATGACCACGGTGTCGGGCAAGGTCTACGGGGTGCCCTACCTGTGGGCGTACCACGAGCTCGTCTACGACCGGTCCAAGGTCAGGGGCGGCACGCCGGAGCAGGTTTTCTCGTCAGGACGTACGGCGCTGCGCGACAGCCCGATGACGATCGCGGACGCGGCGCTGGCCGAGGGGTCGGCCAAGGAGCCGTACGAGCTGAGCGAGAGCGAGCTCGACCGGGCCATGGCGCTGCTCGAACGCAACAAGGAGCGCACCTACTGGCGCAACCCGCTCGACCTGATCAAGGGGTTCGCCACGGGCCGGCTCGACTACGCCCAGGTCACCCCCTACTGGCGCCTGCTGCTGCAGCAGGCGGGCAAGTCGATCGAGGTGCTGCCCGAGCGCCGGACGACCGGATGGGTCGACTCCTGGATGCTGGGCGCCAACCTGCCCGACACCACCTGCGCCTACCGGTGGCTCAACTGGATGACCGCGACCGACGCCCAGCGCGACGCGGCGGCCTGGGCCGGGATGGCGCCGGCCAACGACAAGGCGTGCAAGGGGCGGGCCAGGCTGATGTGCGAGACGTACGGGGTGGGGGACGACAAGCGGCTCGACCGCGTGGACTTCGCCGTGCGGCCGCCTGGGGGTTGCGCGGCGGAAGACGGGGAATGCACTGATTATGCCGCCTGGGCCAAGCGCTGGCAGGAGCTGCTGGCCAAGTGAGTGGGGGCCGCTGACCCCCACGTGACCGGGCCGCGGACCCGCCCTTTTCCCCCGCTGGGCGAGGCCCGTCAAGAGGCGCCCCGGGCCTTCCCCCCGTCCCGGGGCGTCTCGGCGTTCCCGGTCGGCGTTCCCGGACGGCAGGGTCGCTGAGAGCGGTCAGGCGGCGTCGATCAGGCGGCGTCGATCAGCAGGGACGGTCAGCGGGAAGGGAAGGCCACGACGGTGGCCATGGGGGCCGGCAGCAGCGCCTCCGCGCAGTCGCCGCAGGCCAGGACGGCCGATTCGTCGGGCAGGCAGCCCACCCGCACGCGGGGCCGTGGCCACCGCTTGTGGCAGACGACGCAGGCGTCGCCGTCGCGCTGGGCCGCGGACAGGCCCTCAGGGTCGAACGTCAACATACCTCGCGCCGATCTGGTCGGACCCCAGTTCATCACGCTCCCAGCAGCCATCGCCCCTCCGTACGTCGGAACCGTTATAACCCTGACCGAGGCCATGAGCGTCCTGCTGCGCGTCAAGTCAAGGTGAATTCTCTACCCGAGTAGCGGCGGTTACACCACAAAAACGGGCATCCAGCCGCAAGGTGGATGCCCGTTTCGTTGGGGTTCGTCGGCTAGAGCGCGGCGACGGCCTTCTCCAGGATCCCGAGCCCTTCCTCCAGGAGGTGCTCGGGGATGACGAGCGGCGGCAGGAAGCGCAGCACGTTGCCGTACGTGCCCGCCGTCAGCACCAGCAGCCCCTCCGCGTGGCAGCGCCTGACGATCTCCTGCACGGCGGCCGGGTTCGGCTCCTTGGTGCCGGGCTCGACCAGCTCGATCGCGATCATCGCGCCGCGCCCGCGCACGTCGCCGATCACGTCGAAGCGCTCCTTGAGCGCCTCCAGCCGGGGCAGCATGATCTCGCCGATGCGCCGCGCCCTCGCGACCAGGTCCTCGGCCTCGATGGTCTCCAGCACCCCGAGCGCGGCCTCACAGGCGAGCGGGTTGCCGCCGTACGTGCCGCCCAGGCCGCCGACGTGCACCTTGTCCATGATCTCCGCCCGCCCGGTGACCGCGGCCAGCGGCAGGCCGCCCGCGATGCCCTTGGCGGTGGTGATGATGTCCGGGACGACGCCCTCGTCCTCGCAGGCGAACAACGTTCCGGTACGCGCGAAGCCCGTCTGCACCTCGTCCGCCACGAACACGATCCCGTTCGCCCGGCAGAACTCCGCGATTCGCGGCAGGAACCCCCTGGCCGGCACGATGAACCCGCCCTCGCCCGCGATCGGCTCGATCACCACGGCGGCCACGTTGCCCGCGCCGATCTGCTTGGTGATCAGGTCGATGGCCTGCTCGGCGGCCTCATCGGCGCAGTTCTCCGGCCCGCCCGGCCAGCGGAACGGGTAGGCGAGCGGCACCCGGTACACCTCGGGGGCGAACGGGCCGAAACCCTGCTTGTACGGCATGTTCTTGGCCGTCAGTGTCATCGTGAGCAGCGTGCGGCCGTGGTAGCCGTGGTCGAACACCACGACGCCCGGCCGGCCTGTGGCGTGCCGGGCGATCTTGACGGCGTTCTCCACGGCCTCGGCGCCCGAGTTCACCAGGAAGGTGCGCTTTTCGTGGTCGCCGGGGGTCAGCCCGTTGAGCTTCTCGCAGACCTGCACGTACGACTCGTACGGGGTGACCATGAAGCAGGTGTGGGTGAACTCGGCCACCTGCCGCTGGACCCGCTCGACGACCTTGGGGGCGGCGTTGCCGACGTTCGTCACCGCGATGCCGGAGCCGAAGTCGATCAGCGAGTTCCCGTCGGCGTCCTGCACCACGCCGCCGCCGGCGCGGGTGACGAAGACCGGCAGCGTGGTGCCGATCCCGGGCGGGACGGCGGCCAGCTTGCGGGCCAGCAACTCCTGCGACTTGGGGCCTGGGATCGCGGTCACGACGCGCCGCTCCTGGGGAATGCTCATGGCTTCGACGCTACGGCGGGCTCCCATCAGCTCCGATACGTCGATATGTCACACTGAAGTACCTCGTCTTAGCCGGAATGGATAAAAATCGCATGCCGCCTACGCTGCAGACCGTCGTGCGCCGCATGAACCTCCGGCCGCTGGCCGGAACCTCGGCGCCCGGGGTGCTGGAGGCCGCGGTGCGCTGGGTGGCGGTCAGCGAGCTCGCGGACCCGACACCATACCTGGAGGGCGGGGAGCTGCTGCTGACCACCGGCCTGCGGATGGAAGGCGACCAGTCCCACTATGTCGCCCGGCTCGTCGCCCGTGGCGTGGCGGGTCTCGGCTTCGGCGTCGGGGTCTCGCACGAGGAGACGCCGCCCGCGCTCGTGACCGCCGCCGAGCGGACCGGGCTGCCGCTGCTGGAGGTGCCGCGCGAGACGCCGTTCATCGCGATCGGCAAGGCCGTCAGCGAGCTGCTGGCCGCCGAGCAGTACGAGGAGATCAGCCGCGCCTTCGCCGCCCAGGGCCGGCTGACTCGGGCCGCGCTGCGGCCCGAGGGCATGCACGCGGTCATCGACCGGCTGGCCAGGGAGGTCGACGGCTGGGCCGCGCTGCTGGATGAGTCGGGCGAGGTCCGCCACGCCACCCGGGACGCCAGGCCGGAGGCGGTGACCCACGAACTGGCCCGGCTCCGGGGCGGCCGGCCCGCCGAGCCGTCCGGTCGCCGGGCCGAACCGGTGGCGCACTCCGTTGACGCGCGCCGTGGTGAGCAGGGCGGGCGGAGTGGTGAGCGGGTGCCGTCGAGTCTCGCGTTGTCCGCGCCCGGCGAGCACATCGTGGTGCTGCCGCTGGGCGGCGGGGGCCGGCCGCGTGGCTTCTTCGCCGTCGGGGCCAGGCACGCCTTCACGCCGGTCGCGCACACGGTGATCAACGCCGCGGGCTCGCTGCTGACGCTGGCCATGGAGCAGGGCAGGACCCGGCTGACGGCCGAGCGGCGGGTCCGCGCGGCCGTGCTGGAGCTGCTGCTGGCGGGGGAGAGCGAGCGGGCTCGGGTGGTGCTGGAGCCGCTCGGCGGACGCCTGCCCGAGGAGCCCTTCGTGGTGCTGGCGGCGCCCTCGGATGCCGCTGAGGCCGCTGAGGCCCTGGAACCGCACGCCTTCACGGCACTCCACGACGGCACGCCTCCCGTGCCGGACCGCGGCCGAGCGTCGGCCGGGGCAGCGGGCCAGGCGTCGGGTGAGGTGTCGGGTCGAGCCTCGGGTCTGGTGTCGGGTGAGGTGTCGGGTCGGGCGACAGGCCGGGCCTCGGGTCTGGCGGCGGGGCGGGTGGTGGTGGCGCTGGTCGCTCATGACGTGGCCTCAGCGGTGGCGCGGGAGGTGGCGGCGGGGGCGGAGGCACCGGTCGGGTTGAGCCGGCCGGCCGGGTACGGCGCCACCGCCCTGAGCACCGCGCTCGACCAGGCCAGGCGCGCCCTGGAGGCCGCTCGGAGCCGTGACGCCGCGGGCCGTGATGTCGCACGCCGTGACGCGGAAGGCCCCGGAGCGGGCGGGGCGGAAGGCGGGGCGGCGGGCGGGGGAAGGGGCGGTGCGGGGCACGGGGGTGGGTCCGTGGTCGGGTTCGGGGAGCTGGCGGGGCAAGGGCTGCTGGGGCTGCTCGATCCGGCCGCCGCCCAGGCGTTCTCGGCCGCGGTCCTGGCCCCGCTCACCGCGTACGGCTCCAGGGCCGACCTCGTGGCATCGCTGCGCGCGTACCTGGAAGGCAACGGTCACTGGGAGACGGCGGCGCAGCGGCTGGGCGTGCACCGGCACACCCTGCGTTACCGCATGAGACGGGTGGCCGAGTTGCTCGGCCGCGACCTCGACGATCCGGGCGTGCGCGCGGAGCTGTGGCTCGCCATGGAGGCGGCCCGCAATCCGGCTATTTCGGCTTCTCCACCAGATAGCAGCAGATAGTCGCCGTGGTCACGGCCTCGTACGTGCGGCCGTCCCGCAGGTGCCCGCCCCGCTCCAGGCTGATCGCCCCCTGGGCCGCGGCCCACAAAGCATCGGCGATCTTGCGGGGCTGCGTCGGGATCAGGTGGCCGGCCGAGATGCAGTCGGCGATCACCCGGTCGAGGATGTTGAGCGCGGCCCTGGCCAGCGTCCTCGCGCGTTCGCTCGGCTCGAAACCGGGGATCGCCCGCTCGAACATCAGGCTGTAGTAGCCGGGCTCGGACAGGCACGCCTGCCGATAGGCGGGCCCGAGCGCGTGGAGGTGCTCCAGCGGGTCGCGCCGCTGCGGCACGGCCTCCAGGAAGCGGCGGAACCGCTCGAACCCCTCCAGGTAGAGCGCCTCGGCCAGGCCCTCCCTGTTGCCGAACATCGTGTAGATGACGGTCGTCGTGCAGCCCGCCTCGGCGGCGATCCTGCGCATGGTCAGACTCTCCGGCCCGTCGGTCCGCAGCAGGTTGACGGCGACGTCGAGGAGGCGGGAGCGGAGCTCGTCGTGAGTGGCGCGCTCACCGAGGAGGTAGGCGCCCTGCAGCCCCAGCGGCGCGGAGGTCATGAGACCTCCTTCGTGCCCACGGACCTGCCCACTGACCTGCCCGCGGACTTGCCCGCGGACCTGTCCACGGAACGGCCCAAGGACCGGCTCTGCGTCCTTGTGACCTCACGTTGTTCGGTCACTGGGCCCACGCCTTTCTGATCGGGGGCCCACCGCGCTGGAGACCCGCACCCGATGACTTAGCCAAGGCGGAGATCCCTCAAACCACTCCGCATGGTAAACATCCCGAATTAGGTCTACTTCTGTTACATCCTGGGTATACAACGGAGCTTGTACTTAACGGTGAGCCCTCGTGAGGCTCTTGTGCAACGTGGTGTAAATCCCCTGCCCACGCCTTGGCATAACGTCGAGGTATGGACGTGCGTACCTTCTGGCTGGCCGGCCGCGCCGCGACCGGGGACACCGAGCTCACTGTCACCAACCCCCATGACGGCCGCGAGGTCGCCCGGCACTCCGTGCCGACCGACGCCCAGGTGGAGGAGGCCGTCGCCGCGGCCCACGCGGTGGCCAAGGAGGCCGCCGCGCTGCCCGTGCACGTACGGGCCGAGGCCTTGGCCCACGTCTCGCGCCGCATCGCGGAGCGGGCCGAGGAGATCGCCCAGCTGATCACCGCCGAGAACGGCAAGCCCATCGTCTGGGCCCGCGGCGAGGTCGGGCGGGCCGTGGCCACGTTCCGGTTCGCCGCCGAGGAGACCCGCCGCTGGTCGGGCGGCGTACAGCGGCTCGACACCGAGCCGGCGGCGGCCGGCCGCCTGGCCTACGTCTCGCGGGTGCCCCACGGCCCCGTGCTGGCGATCACCCCGTTCAACTTCCCGCTCAACCTCGTCGCCCACAAGGTCGCCCCGGCCATCGCGGTCGGCGCGCCCGTCATCGTCAAGCCCGCCCCTGCGACGCCGCTGTCCTCGCTGCTGCTCGGCGAGATCCTGGCCGAGACCGACCTGCCCGCCGGCATGTTCTCGGTGCTGCCGATCGAGAACGAGCGCGCCTCCGCCCTCGTCCAGGACCCCAGGCTGCCGGTGGTGTCGTTCACCGGCTCGGCCCCGGTCGGCTACGCAATCGCCGACCAGGTGCCGCGCAAGCACGTGACGCTGGAGCTGGGCGGCAACGCCGCCGCGGTGGTGCTGGCCGACGCCGACCTCGACTGGGCGGCGCAGCGCATCGCGCTCTACTCCAACTACCAGGCCGGCCAGAGCTGCATCGCGGTGCAGCGGGTGATCGTCGAGCGCCCGGTCTACGACGCGTTCGTCGAACGGCTGGTCCCGGCCGTCGCCGCCCTCGTCACCGGTGACCCGGCCGACGAGAAGACGCAGGTGGGCCCGTTGGTCTCCGAGGCCGCCGCGGCGCGGGTCGAGCAGTGGGTCCAGGAGGCGGTGTCGGCCGGCGCCAAGGTGCTGGCGGGCGGCACCCGCGAGGGCGCCACCGTCGCCCCGACGGTCCTGGCCGACGTGCCGCACGACGCCAAGGTCGCCTGCGAGGAGGTCTTCGGGCCCGTCATGATCCTCCAGCCGGCCGCCTCGATCGACGAGGCGTACGCGATGGTCAACGACTCCAGGTACGGGCTGCAGGCCGGCGTCTTCACCCGTTCGCTGGACGCGGCCTTCCGGGCGAACAGGGAGCTGGAGGTGGGTGGCGTGATCGTCGGGGACGTGCCGTCGTACCGGGCCGACCAGATGCCCTACGGCGGGGTGAAGGACTCGGGGGTCGGGCGCGAGGGGCTGCACTCGGCGATGGAGGACTACACCTACGAGAAGGTCATGGTGCTGACCGGGCTGAGCCTCTGACGCATGATCTGCCGGGCGGTGAGCCGTTGAAGGCCGATCCGCGGGGCGCCGCCACCTGGCCGGGTGGCGGCGCCTCAGCCTCACGTCATGCGTTCTGCGCCGTGGCGTAGAGGGCCTTGATCGTCTGGCCGAAGTACGGGCCGTACATCGTGCGCCGGTCGTCGCTGTACTTGAAGCTACTCAGCGACATGATCGTGCCCTTGCCCGTGGCCGGGTCGAACTTCGTCATCCACGGCCCGCCGCTGGAACCGGCGGTCATGTCGCAGCCGAGGCCCTGGTCGCGGCTCTGGCCGTACGGGTCGTCCTTGAGCCGGCCCGCGCAGTAGACGAGGTGGCCGCCGTCGTACGGAGGGTCGGCCGGATAGCCGAAACCGAACGCCTGGCCGCCGCGCCCCGCGTCGAACGCGATCTCCTGCGTGCCCACGACGTCGGCCACGTGCTTGCCATGCGAGGTGGCCAGCGCCACCATGCCCACGTCGTAGTTGTCGTCGCCGCCGCGCGACCAGGGGCCGGCGACGAACATGCGGCGGGCGGTGTACTGGCCGTACGGGTGCGCGCCGCGCGTCCCGTACCCGGGGACGAACGTCCAGTTCGCCGCCCACGCGCCCGCGCCGTCCTTGACGCAGTGGCCGGCCGTGACCACGACGTCCCTGTTGGCGCTCTTGACGGTGCTGGCCGAGCAGACGAAGTCGGCCCCTGCCACGGTCAGGAACACCCGGCCCGTCGTCCTGGACACCAGGCCTCCGGTCATCCAGCGGGCGCCGATCGTGCTGGTGTCGGGGCGGGCCGCGGCCATGCGGTGCGTTCCGACGAGCTCGCGCGGGACGGTCAGGTCCGCCTTGCGGCCGGTCAGCTCGGGGGTGGTGCGCAGGTCCGCGCTGCCGGTGAGTCCGCTCAGCAGGCCGTCGTCGGTCACGATGTCCAGCAGCCCGATCGGCAGGGCTTTGGCCATGCGCTCGGGAGTCCAGTAGTCGAGCACGCGCCGCTGGTCGGCGGCGGTTCTGGCGGCGACGTGCTCGACGATGTCGCCGGCCGTGCTTGTACTGCCGCGCCCGATGATGTTCTGGGTCGCGCGCCCGCCCAGGTGGGCCGGGGGGCCCGGCCGGGGGGGGGCCGGCGGGGGGGGGGGGGGCCCCCCCCAGAGCGCGGGGGCGCGGAGCCCAGCCCCAACCCCGGCCCCCGC
>NZ_JBEZGB010000041.1:0-23683 GCF_040649755.1 Nonomuraea sp. NPDC048882 | reverse complement strand
GGTGGCCAGCACGGCGGTCAGCCGGACCTGCAGCTCCGCCAGCAGCTCGTCCAGCCGCATCTGCGGCATCAGCGGATTGTGCTCAGCTTCCACGCGAGCAGTCTCGCATTCAGATGATCTGCTGCCTAGCGCGAACGATCACACCTGCCGCGCCCGTTAGGGACCTTCGGTCCCTCCGAAGTACGCCCGGCCAAGGGCTTCGGCCCCTACGACGACGCGGACAGCAGTGCGATGGGAACGGAGAGGGCATCTCGCCGCACGCGCGCTGGAACGACCGCGACGGCATCCTCGTCGAGGTGCACGACGGCATCGTCACTCTGTCCGGGCACACGCTCAAGCGCGGTGACGCGGACGCGGCCGTTCGCTCGACCCCCGGACGGAGGGGGTCGTGGACGTCCAGGAGACGCTCACCTGGAGCGAGAACGACGTCCTGGAGGTTCCCCTCGCCTGGCACCTCCAGTGACGGCGGTCACCACGCCGAGGGCCGCGATCCCATCGGCCGCCGGGCAGGACCGAAGGCTTTTTTAGGGGGCCGTGATGCGGAAGACCGGAAACCGGGGCGCGATCGACTCGAAGTCCTCCAGCGGCGCGTGCCGCTCCACCGGGATGTGCGGGCGCGCGCCCGGCGCGAGGGCCAGGTAGCGGCGCAGGATCGGGGCGCGTTCGGCGGGCTCGACCTCGATGAGCCGGACGCTCCTGCGCCGGCCGTGCCGCAGCACCGCCCGGCCACCGGCCGCGCGCAGATTCAGCACCCAGTTGGTACGCGAGCCCAGCATCGCCACCAGGTACCGCTCTCCTCCGTGGTCGGCGAGCACCAGGGGGAAGGAGATGATCCGGCCCGTACGACGTCCGGGGACGTCCAAGGTCACCCAACGGGGCACCAGGCCGCTCGCGTGCAGCACAGCCGAGAACCGGTTCATGGCGCGTGCCAGGCGGCCGGGCCGGCCTCCGCGATACAACCACCGGAGCCAGCGGGCCGAGGGGCGGGTGTCGATGTTCATGATCTCTCCCTCTCTAGCTCGACCAAGCGCGCAGGCCATACGATCTTCCGTGGCCGCGCAGCCTGGTGAGCGATTCCTTCTCGATCTGGCGAACCCACTGGGGAGTCAGCCCCAGCTTCTCGGCGATCTGCCGGGGCGTGTGCGGATCGTGCCCGTCCATGCCGAACCTCAGCCGCATGATCAGCGCATTGCGTGGTGCGAGCCCGTCCACGAGGCGATCGAGCACCACCTTCAACGCCCGCTGCTCGGCCAGTTCCTCGGTGGCCGGGTTCCGGTCGTCCTCTACCAGGTCGCCGAGGGTGTGACGGTGCCGTCCCTCGCCCGCCTCGGCGTCGAGGCTGGCACAGGGGCCTGGCAGTTGCCGCAGGAAGGCGAGCCTCGCGGGTTTCCGCCCCAGTTCCTCGGCCAGTTCCCGCTCGGTCGGGACGCGTCCCAGCCGGTGCAGCTCCCGTGCCCGCGCTCGGGCGACCTCGACGAGCTCGTCCTGCACGGCGATGGGCAGCCGTACGGTGGGCGCGTGTTCCAGGCCGCGCTGGATCGCCTTGCGGATCCACCAGGTGGCGACCGTGGAGAACCGGTTGCCCCGAGTGTGGTCGAAGCGCTCGACGGCCTCGATGAGCCCGAGGTTGCCGTCCTGGATCACGTCGGCCAGTGACATGCCGCGGTGCGCGTACCGTTTGGCGATCGACACCACCAGCCGCAGGTTCGCCTCGATCAGGTGCCGGCGAGCGGCCCGGCCCGCCGCGACGTTGTCCCGCAACCCTGGCGTCGGATCACCCTGCCGGATGAGACGGGCGGCGCGGGCGGCCGCTGCCATCCGTTCGCCGAGCGAAACCTCCTCGGCGGCGGTCAGCAACGGCGTACGGCCGATACGGACCAGATAGCCGCGCACCAGGTCCGCGCCGGGGTTCATCTGGTCCTCCCCAGGACGGCGAGCGGGCTGAGTGCGCGGCGCACACCAACGAAAATCATGCTTCCTCCTCTGTAGCCCTTCCAGGACACACGGGAGATCGCGGCCCGCCCAGCGTCGTAGGGCCTCACACTGGTGGACCTTCGCCGGTCCGGTTCTGGGACTTTCGTCCTTCCGGCGTCACCGTCGCTTCGGTAGCGTGCGACGCATGATTCGTGTCTTCCTCCTCGACGACCACGAGGTCGTCCGTCGTGGTGTCGCCGCCCTGCTGGACTCCGAGGACGACATCGAGGTGATCGGCGAGGCCGGGACGGCCGAGTCCGCCGTCGCCCGCATTCCCGCGCTCGCGCCAGACGTGGCGGTGCTGGACGTACGGCTGCCGGACGGCAACGGAGTGGACGTGTGCCGCGAGGTGCGCTCCCGGGTGCCGGGGCTGGCGTGCCTGATGCTGACGTCCTTCGCCGACGACGACGCCCTGTTCGACGCGGTCATGGCGGGGGCATCCGGCTACGTGCTCAAGCAGATCCACGGCTCCGACCTGGTCGGCGCGGTCCGCACGGTCGCCTCCGGGCAGTCGCTGCTCGACCCCCAGACCACCGCCGCCATGCTGCACCGCCTGCGCGACCAGGCCGCCAGGAAAGATCCGCTCGCGGCGCTGACCGAGCAGGAACGCCACATCCTCGACCTCATCGGCGAGGGGCTGACGAACCGGCAGATCGGCGAGCGCATGTTCCTGGCCGAGAAGACGGTCAAGAACTACGTCTCCAACCTGCTGGCCAAGCTGAACATGCAGCGCCGTACCCAGGCGGCGGCCCTGGCCGCACGGTTGCAAGCCGATCGGAAGGACTGATACAGGTGCCGCCCGGATGCCGGCCCTCAGGTCGGCGGCCGGGCGGCTGAAGAGGCACGGCACGTCGGTGCGGGGTGCGCACCTCACGAACGGACCACGGCCACCGGGCACGAGGTGTGGTGCAGGACGCCCCGGCTGACCGAGCCGAGCAGCGCCGACCCGAGCGCGCCGCGCCCGTGTGAGCCCACGACCAGCAGATCCGCCAGCTCGGCGGCCACCATCAGCGCGTCCACCGGATGCGCGGACTGGATGTCCTCGACGACCGTCACCCGCGGGTGGTCCTGACCGGCGGCCTTCACCCGGTCGTGAACGGCCTGCTGCCCCATGGCACGCATCTCGTTCACGTCGTAGGCGGTCGACGGGACGAAGTCGTGCGCCGGCGACTGCCACGCGTGCACGACCCGCAGCGTCGCGCCGCGCAGCTCCGCCTGCTCGAAGGCGTAGGCCAGGGCGGGCTCGCACTCCGGCGAGTCGTCCACACCCACCACGACCTCGCCGTGCACCGGCAGGTTCTCGCCCCGCACGACCACGACCGGGCAGGCGACGTGCCCGGCCACGTGCGAGCTCACCGAGCCCAGCAGCGCGCCGGCGAACCCGCCCAGCCCGCGGCTGCCCACGACCAGCTCGGCCGCGCCCTCGGCCTGCTCGCGCAGCACCTCGGCGGGCGGGCCCTCCAGCTCGCACGTGGTGACCTCGGCGGCCGGGTGACGCTCACGCACCAGAGCCTCCGCCTCCCGCAGCACCCGCCATCCCTCCTGGTGCACCGTGGCCGGCAGGACCGCCTCGGGGCGCTTGCCGACCAGGTACCACGTGGTGTCGGTGACGTGCACGACGCGCAGCGGCACGCCCCTGCGTACGGCGTCGCCCGCCGCCCACTCCACCGCGGCCCGCGATGCCACAGAACCGTCGACTCCTACGATGATCATGATTGCCTCCTTCGACACTCTCATCAGACCGCGTCCACCCGGTCGTGGTGCAGGGCCGGAGGTCGCCGCCGCCGGGGACGAAAGTCCCTGCCGGACCCCGAGTCAGGCCGTCGTCACGGGGAACGACGCCGCCAGGCTCTCGCCCCACTTCCTGGCCCGCTCCAGTTCCCCCTCCACCAGCGGCCCTTCCGTCCCGGTGACGTAGAAGCTCTGCGCCGGCGCCACGACCCTGACGCCGAGGCGGCGCAGGCGCCTGGCGATGCCGCGAGCGGCCGAACCCGGCATGCGCGGCTTGGCGACACGGGTGTCGAAGGCGGCCGAGCGGAGCCCGGCCGAGGAGGTACGGAGCGTGGCCAGCCATTCGCGCACGCCGTTCCCGGCCGAGACCAGCGGCCTGGTGGCCTGCTGGGCGGCCGAGCGGCGGGTGGAGGCCCTGCTCATGGCGAAGGCGTGCGTCGGCCCGCCGACCACCAGCAGCCCGACCTCCGCCCCCACCGCTCCGGGTGCGCGGCCGGCCTCGGCCACCTCCGTGCGCAGGCGGGTGGAGAGCCCTTCCGCGACCGCCTTGGCGATCTCCTCGGTGTTGCCGAACATCGATTCGTACACGACCAGCGCGTCCATCACGCGCCTCCCATCGGGTTGTCTTGTCGAGGAACAACAGGTCCGACGTCATCCCCTTGCGGGCGCTCCGGTGAGGCGACGGCGGAAGATCCAGTACGTCCACGCCTGGTAGGCCAGCACCACGGGCGTGAAGATGCCCGCCACCCAGGTCATCACCGTGAGCGTGTACGGCGAGGAGGCGGCGTTCGTCACGGTCAGGCTGTTGGCCGGGTCGAGCGCGGGCAGCACGTTCGGGAACAGCCCGATGAACAGGGCCGCCACCAGCGCGACCACGGCCACCGCGCTCGCGGTGAAGGCCCAGCCGTCACGGCCGCGCAGCGTCGCGACGAGCGCGCCGAGCAGGCCGAGCGCGACCAGCGCCACCGCCGCCCACCAGGCCGGCCGCGAGCCGCCGGCGGTCAGCAGGAACGCCATCACCACCACGAGCGCCGCCGGGAAGAGGCTCTTGGCCATCCGCGCGGCGCCCAGGCGCAGCTCGCCCGTGGTGCGCAGGGCGAGGAAGACCGCGCCGTGCAGGGTGAACAGCAGCAGCGTGGCCAGGCCGCCGAGCAGCGCGAACGGGTTGAGCAGAGTGAAGAGGGTGCCGGTGTACTCGTGGTCGGCGTCCAGCGGCACGCCGCGCACGATGTTGGCGAACGCCACCCCCCACAGGAAGGCGGGGCCGAGGGATCCCCAGAAGAAGGCCCGGTCCCAACCGCGCGTGCGGTCGGACTTGCTCCGGTACTCCAGGGCCACGCCGCGGGCGATCAACGCCAGCAGGATGAGGAACAGCGGCAGGTAGAAGCCGCTGAACAGAGTGGCGTACCACTCGGGGAACGCGGCGAACGTCGCCCCGCCGGCCACCAGCAGCCACACCTCGTTGCCGTCCCACACCGGGCCGATCGAGGCGACGATGACGCGCCGGTCGGCCTCGTCCCGGCTGAGGAACGGCAGCAGGATGCCGACGCCGAAGTCGAACCCTTCCAGCAGGAAGTATCCGGTCCACAACACGGCGATGAGGACGAACCAGACGGTGGTCAGTTCCATGACGACGTGTCCTTCTAGTAGCTCAGGGCGGGGACGGGGGCTTCCGGCTCGGCCTGCTCGTGCGGCCCGATGCGGATGAACTTGACCAGCAGGCGTACCTCGATGACCGCCAGCACGGCGTACACCAGGGTGAAGCCCACCAGCGTGATGGCCACCGAGGCGACGTCCGCGGTCGGCGAGACCGCGGCGGCGGTGCGCATGAGGCCGAAGACCGTCCACGGCTGCCGGCCCATCTCGGTGAAGATCCAGCCCAGGGTGTTGGCCAGGAAGGGCAGGCCGATCCCGGCGATGGCCAGCCGGTACACCCACCGCCCTGCGGGAAGCCTGCCCCGCCTGGTCAGCCAGAGCCCGGCCGCGGCGAGCAGCGCCGACAGCGCGCCGAAGCCGATCATCAGGCGGAACGACCAGTACGCCAGGCCCACGACCGGCCGGTAGTCGCCCGGGCCGTACAGCGCCTGGTAGCGGGCCTGGATGTCGTTGATGCCCTCGACCCTGCCGTCCACGGTGTTGGTGGCCAGCAGGCTCAGGCCGTACGGGATCTGCAGGTTGACGTGGTTGCGGCCGTTCTCGACGTCGCCGACGGCGAACAGGGAGAAGCCGGCGGAGCTCTCGTCCTCCCACAGGGCTTCGGCGGCGGCCATCTTCATCGGCTGCTGCTCGGTCATGATCTGCGCCTGCCAGTGGCCGGAGAACGACACGCCCACGGCCGAGACGAGCGCGACGACCAGTGCCAGCCGCGCCGAGGTGCGGAAGAGCGGCGTGTCCCGCTTTTTCAGCAGGAACCAGGCGCTGACGCCGAGCACGAAGGCCGCGGCGGTCAGGAAGGCGCCGAAGATGACGTGCGGGAAGGTGACCAGGGTGGTGGAGTTGGTGAGCACGGCCCAGATGTCGGTCAGCTCGGCGCGGCCGTCGCTGATCCGGTAGCCGACCGGGTGCTGCATCCAGGAGTTGGCCGCGAGGATGAAGTAGGCCGAGATGTTGGTGCCGATGGCGGCCACCCAGATCGTGGCGAGATGCACCCGGGGCGGCAGTCTGTCCCAGCCGAAGATCCACAGGCCGAGGAAGGTGGACTCCAGGAAGAACGCCATGAGCCCTTCCATGGCCAGCGGCGCTCCGAACACGTCTCCAACAAAGCGGCTGTAGTCACTCCAGTTCATCCCGAACTGAAACTCCTGCACGATGCCGGTCACCACGCCCATGGCGAAGTTGATCAGGAAGAGCCGGCCCCAGAACCGGGTCAGCCGCAGGTACTCCGGCTTCTTCGTCCGGTGCCAGGCGGTCTGCAGGCCGGCCACGATGATCGACAGGCCGATGGTGAGCGGCACGAACAGGAAGTGGTAGACGGTGGTGACACCGAACTGCCAGCGGGAGAGATCCAGAACGTCCATGCCAGTCAGGCTGCTCCTGGTCCGGGTCGCTCCCCAGGGCCGTGCGACCCGGCCCGGAGGGACTTTGGTCCTGACCCCTGCTCACCACTCCGCCCACCGCTGCGGCGATCCGCTTGGTGTTGCCGTGCGCCACCCATGTCACGCCTCCCGCCAGCTTCGTGCGGGCGAGTCCGGTTCGCCGATCGCCGGCAGGACGGGTTCCAGGTGGAACATGCCGGTCAGCACCTCGCCGGTCCCCCGGGCCGAGCTGAGGCGGCCCGCGACCGCGGCCAGCACGTCCCGGGCGGTGATCAGGCCGACCAGCCCATCGACGGAGACGACCGGCACGGCGTCCACGCCGGCGTCGAGCATGACGGCCGCCACCTGGGGCAGCGGCGTCTCCGGCCGCACCCGCGCGGTACGAGCCCGGCGCAGCAGGTCGCCCACCTGACGGGTGGACTGCTCCTGCGGACCGCCGGACCAGGACGCGGCCAGTTCCTCGCGGGTCAGGACGCCCAGCACGCGCCGCCCGTCGACCACCGGCAGGTGGTGCACGCCGGCCCGGCGCATCAGCTCCCACGCCATGAGCGGCGACTCCTCCGGCTTGACGGCGACCAGGACGCGGCTCATCACCTGCCCGGCCGTCCGCGTTTCGGCGGTCATGACTCCTCCTCGCGGGCCGGGCGGACCACGGCGACCGGGCAGGTCGCGTGATGCAGCACGGCGTGGCTGACCGAGCCGAGCAGGGCCGAGGCGAAGCCACCGAGCCCGCGCGAGCCGACCACGACCAGGTCGGCGGTGCCGGCGGCTCTGGTCAGGGCTGCCACCGGGTGTTCGCAGGGTTGCTCGTCAGTGATGACCAGGCCCGGGTTGCTCGTGCGCCAGGGCTCGACCAGCTCGCGTGCCGCCTGCGGCTCCTCCTTCATGATCCGGTCGATCAGGCCGCTGTAGGCGACGGCGTACGGGGACAAGGACGGCAGCTGCCAGGCGGTGACCACGTGCAGCTCGGCCCGGCGGCTTCTGGCCTGTTCGATCGCGTACTCCATGGCCGCCCGCGCGTGCTCGGAGCCGTCGTAGCCGACGACGACGCGGTTGTGCTCCGCCTGTGGTGCGCGGACGACGACGACCGGTCCCGAGGCGTGCCCGGCCACCGCGATACTGACCGAGCCGAGCACCATCCCAGTGAATCCGCCGAGCCCTCGGCTGCCCAGCACCACGCTGTCGGCCGTCGCGGACGCGCCGATCAGCTCGTCGATGACGTTCCCCGCTCGCAGGTCGGTCGTCACCTTGGCGCGGCCGGCCAGGCCGCGTGCCCGGTCGGCGGCGGCTTCCAGCGTTCCCGCGCAGTACTCGACGCCCTCGCTGTGCGGCCACTGCTCGCACACGTGCACGAGCCGCAGGTCCAGCCCGCGCCGATCGGCGTCGGCGGCCGCCCATTCCACCGCTGCGGCGGCCGGGGCGGAGCCGTCCACACCGGCCACGATCTGACTGGTCATCGTTCATCTCCTCGGCGTACGGAACTCGCACTTTCAGCTTCGACCTGGGCGGCGGAGGGGCGCCGTGGGAGAAAGGCCCAGGAAGTAGTGCCTTTGGTCCTTTTCGCCAGTGCCTTTCGACCGCGGTGGCCGCCGCTCGGATCCAGGAGGGTGAGAGCGGGCATTCGACGCGAAGGGGAGAGCCATGACGGCGACCGGGTCAGAGGCGTGGCGCGGCTTTCACGGGACGGCCTGGCGGAGCAGGGTGGACGTCCGCGCCTTCATCCAGGACAACTACACGCCCTACGCCGGTGACGAGGGCTTCCTGTCCGGTCCCACCGAGCGGACCCTGGCCGTGTGGGGAAAGGTGAGCGCGCTGTTCCCGGAGGAGAGGCGGCGCGGCGTCTACGATGTGGACGCGAAGACGCCGTCGTCCATCACCGCGCACGCGCCCGGCTACATCGACCGGGACCGCGAGCTGATCGCCGGGTTGCAGACCGACGCGCCGCTCAAGCGGGCCATCATGCCCGTGGGCGGGCTGCGCCTGGTGGAGAAGAGCCTGGCCGCGTACGGTCACCGGCTCGACCCGGCGGTCAAGGAGATCTTCACCAAGTACCGCAAGACCCACAACGACGGCGTGTTCGACGCCTACACCCCCGAGATCTTGGCCGCCCGCCGTTCCGGCGTCATCACCGGGCTGCCGGACGCCTACGGCCGCGGTCGCATCATCGGCGACTATCGCCGCGTCTCCCTCTACGGCGTGGACCGGCTGATCGAGGCCAAGCGGGCCGAGCTACGCTCCCTGGACGACGCCGACGCCTCCGACGCGGTCATCAGAGACCGGGAGGAGCTGTCGGAGCAGCTCCGGGCGCTGGACGAGCTGAAGGTGATGGCCGCCTCCTACGGCCACGACATCTCGCGGCCGGCCGCCACCGCGCACGAGGCGATCCAGTGGCTGTACTTCGCCTACCTGGCCGCCGTCAAGGAGCAGAACGGCGCGGCCATGTCCCTGGGCCGCACCTCCACGTTCCTGGACGTCTACCTGGAACGCGACCTCGCCGAAGGCCGCATCACCGAGGAGCGGGCGCAGGAGCTCGTCGACGACTTCGTGATCAAGCTGCGCATCGTCCGCTTCCTGCGCACCCCCGAGTACGACGAGCTCTTCTCCGGCGACCCCACCTGGGTGACCGAGTCGATCGGCGGCATCGGGCAGGACGGCCGCCCGTTGGTGACCCGGACGAGCTTCCGCTACCTGCAGACGCTGCGCGACCTCGGCCCCGCGCCTGAGCCGAACCTGACCGTGTTCTGGTCCCCGCGGCTGCCCGAGCCGTTCAAACGGTTCTGCGCGGCCCTGTCGATCGAGACCAGCGCGATCCAGTACGAGAGCGACGCGCTGATGCGCCCGCGCACCGGCGACGACACCGCCATCGCCTGCTGCGTCTCCGCCGCCCCGGTCGGCCGGCAGATGCAGTTCTTCGGCGCCCGCGTCAACCTGGCCAAGACGCTCCTGTACGCGATCAACGGCGGCCGCGACGAGCTCACCGGCGCCCAGGTGGGGCCCGCGTACCCGCCGATCACCGGTGACGTGCTCGACTACGAGGAGGTCGCCAAGGCGCTGGACCGGATGATGGACTGGCTGGCCCGCACCTACGTCAACGCGCTCAACATCATCCACTACATGCACGACAAGTACGCCTACGAGCGCCTGGAGATGGCCCTGCACGACCACCCGGTCAAGCGCACGCTCGCGTGCGGCATCGCCGGACTGTCCGTCACCGCCGACAGCCTGTCCGCCGTCAAGCACGCCCGGGTCAAGGTCGTCCGCGACGAGACGGGGCTGGCCGTGGACTACGCGGTCGAGGGCGACTTCCCGGTCTACGGCAACAACGACGACCGCGCCGACGCCATCGCCGTCGAGCTGGTGCGCTCGTTCATGAGCAAGATCCGCGAACACCGCGCGTACCGGGGCGCCGAGCACACCCAGTCCGTCCTGACGATCACCTCGAACGTGGTGTACGGCAAGCACACCGGCAACACCCCCGACGGCCGCCGCACCGGCGAACCGTTCGCCCCCGGCGCCAACCCGAGCAACGGCCGCGACCGCCACGGCATGATCGCCTCCGCCCTTTCGGTCGCCAAGCTCCCCTACGACCAGGCCCTCGACGGCATCTCCCTGACCAACACCGTCACCCCCGATGGCCTCGGCCGCTCCTCCGGCGAGCGCATCGCGAACCTGGTCGGGGTGCTCGACGGCTACTTCGACGCCGGTGGCTTCCACATGAACGTCAACGTGCTCACCCGCGCGGTGCTGCTGGACGCCATGGAGCACCCCGACCGTTACCCGCAGCTGACCGTCCGCGTCTCCGGCTACGCGGTCAACTTCGTCCGCCTCACCCCCGACCAGCAGCGCGACGTCGTCAGCCGCACCTTCCACGGCTCGACATGAACGGGGCGGTCAGCTCGTGGGACCTGTCGGTCGGAGTGGACGGCCCTGGCACCCGGTTCGTGCTGTTCACCGCGGGCTGCCCGCTGCGCTGCCGGTACTGCCAGAACCCGGAGACCTGGCGAATGCGCGACGGCCGCCAGGTCACCACCGACGAGATCATGGACGAGATCGGCAAGTACCGGCGCTTCATCTCCGTCGCCGGCGGCGGGGTGACCGTCAGCGGCGGCGAACCGCTGCTGCAGCCCCGCTTCACCGCCGAGGTGCTGCGCCGCTGCCACGAAAGCGGCCTGCACACCGCCCTGGACACCTCGGGCCTGCTCGGCGTCCGCGCCACCGACGCCCTGCTCGCCGACACCGACCTGGTCCTGCTCGACATCAAGTCCTACGACCCGGCCACCTACCGGCGTGTCACCGGCGGCCCCGTCGGACCCACCCTGCGCTTCGCCCGGCGGCTCGCCGAGCTGGGCCGGCCCACATGGGTGCGGTTCGTGCTGGTCCCCGGGCTGACGGACGCGCCGGACAACGTGGACGCCCTGGCCCGCTTCGTGGCCGGGCTCGGCAACGTGAAACGGGTGGACGTGCTGCCCTTCCATCGCATGGCCGCCGGCAAGTACGAGCGGCTCGGCCTGCGCTTCCCGCTCGCCGGCGTCGCACCACCCGACCAAGCGCTGATGGACCGCGTGCACGGCCAGTTCCACGCTCACGGCGTCGCCAGCATCTGATCACGACTGAAGGAGGCCAGGGGTTCTTCTCACTGCACATTTCCGGCCGAACCGGCCGTACCGAGTTTCTCCGCACGGTATTGGGCTAAGACAGAGCCCGTATCGGACATGTCGGAGTTGTTACGACAGGGACGAGTGATATGGCGGGCATGGACGGACCGGTCAGCGACGCGCTGATCAGAATGGGCCGGCATCTGCGGCCGGGAACGGTTTCGCCGGATCTCAGGACGTTGTACCAGGTGGGCGGCCGGCAGTCGGACGCCTTCTATCGGGATCGGTGGAGCCATGACAAGGTGGTGCGCTCCACGCACGGGGTGAACTGCACGGGGTCGTGCTCATGGAAGGTCTACGTCAAGGACGGGATCATCACCTGGGAGGCGCAGCAGACCGACTACCCGAGCGTCGGCGGTGACCGGCCGGAGTACGAGCCGCGCGGCTGCCCGCGCGGCGCCGCCTTCTCGTGGTACACCTACTCCCCCACCCGGGTCCGCTACCCCTACGCGCGCGGTGTGCTGGTCGAGATGTACCGCGAGGCCAAGGCGCGACTGGGCGACCCGGTCGAGGCGTGGGCGGAGATCACCACGACCCCGGGCAAACGGGAACGGTACCAGTCCGCCCGGGGCAAGGGCGGCCTGGTGCGCGTCACCTGGGACGAGGCGTGCGAGATCATCGCGGCGGCCCACGTGCACACCATCAAGACCTACGGCCCCGACCGGGTGGCGGGCTTCTCCCCCATCCCGGCGATGTCGATGGCCTCGCACGCTGTGGGCGCCCGGTTCATCTCGCTGATCGGCGGCGCGATGTTGTCGTTCTACGACTGGTACGCCGACCTGCCGGTGGCCTCGCCGCAGGTGTTCGGCGACCAGACGGACGTGCCGGAGTCGGCCGACTGGTGGGACGCGGCGTACCTGATGTTGTGGGGCTCGAACGTGCCGGTCACCCGCACCCCTGACGCCCACTACATGGCGGAGGCTCGCTACCACGGGCAGAAGGTGGTGGTGCTCGCGCCCGACTACAACGACGCCGCCAAGTTCGCGGACGAGTGGCTGGCCCCGCATCCGGGCACGGACGGCGCGCTGGCCATGGCGATGGGTCACGTGCTGCTGAAGGAGTTCTTCGCTGACCGGGACACCCCTCGTTTCACCGACTACGTCAAACGCTTCACGGACCTGCCGTTCCTGGTGCGGCTGCGGGAGCGGGACGGGTCGTACGTGCCGGACAAGTTCCTCACGGCGGCGGACCTCGATCGGCAGGAGGGCGCGTTCGCCACGGTGCTGCTGGACGCGCGGACCGGCGAGCCGGTCGTGCCGAACGGCTCGCTCGCCTTCCGCTACTCCGAGCAGGGGCAGGGCCGCTGGAACCTCGACCTGGGCGAGGTGGACCCGCTGCTGAGCGTCCTCGGGGGCGAGGCGGTCCCGGTGGCGCTGCCGCGCTTCGACGGGCACGGCGGCGGTGTCCTGCAGCGGGGCGTGCCGGTGCGGCGGGTGGGCGGCCACCTCGTGACCACCGCGTTCGACCTGATGCTGGCCCAGTACGGGGTGGCTCGCGAAGGACTGCCGGGACAGTGGCCGTCCGGCTACGACGACGTGGCCGAGCCGTACACACCGGCCTGGCAGGAGGCGATCACCGGCGTGCCGGCCGCGGCGGCGGCCCGGATCGCCCGGGAGTTCGCCACGAACGCGGAGGAGTCGGGCGGCCGCTCCATGATCATCATGGGGGCCGGGGCGAATCACTGGTTCCACTCCGACACGATCTACCGCGCGATGCTGGCGCTGACCACGCTGACCGGCTGCCAGGGCGTCAACGGCGGCGGCTGGGCCCACTACGTCGGCCAGGAGAAATGCCGGCCGATCACCGGATGGGCTCAGCTCGCCTTCGGGCTGGACTGGTCGCGCCCGCCCCGGCAGATGATCGGCACCGCCTACTGGTACCTGCACACCGACCAGTGGCGTTACGACACCTACAGTGCCGACGTCGTCTCCTCACCGCTCGGCGAGGGCGCGTTCACCGGCCGGGCCACCGCCGACCTGCTGTCGCAGTCGGCCCGGCTGGGCTGGATGCCGTCGTACCCGACGTTCGACCGCAACCCTCTCGACCTGGCCGACGAGGCGGGCGCCGAGCCGGGACCGTACGTGGCCGAGCAGGTCGCCGCCGGGCGGCTCGGCTTCGCCTGCGAAGACCCGGACGCGCCGTCGAACTGGCCGCGCGTGCTGACGGTGTGGCGGGCGAACCTGCTGGGCTCCTCGGCCAAGGGCAACGAGTACTTCCTGCGGCACCTGCTGGGCGCGGACTCGGCGGTGCGCGCCGAGGAGGCCGCGCCCGAGCAGCGCCCCCGCGACGTGGCCTGGCCGGAGGAGGCGCCACGCGGGAAGCTGGACCTGCTGCTGTCGCTGGACTTCCGGATGACCTCCACGACGCTGTTCTCCGACATCGTGCTGCCGGCCGCCACCTGGTACGAGAAGCACGATCTGTCCTCCACCGACATGCACCCGTTCGTGCACGCCTTCACCCCGGCGATCGACCCGCCCTGGCAGACCCGCACCGACTTCGCCGCCTTCCACGCCATCGCCCAGGCGTTCAGCGAGCTGGCGCGGACGCACCTCGGCACACGTACGGACCTGGTCGCGGTGCCGCTGCTGCACGACACCGCCGACGAGCTGGCCACCCCGCACGGCCGGGTGGACGACTGGCGCGCGGCGGGACGCACGCCCGTGCCCGGCCGCGACTTCCCCAAGATCGTCGCCGTGGAGCGCGACTACGGGGCGGTGGCGGAGAAGCTGGCCGCGCTCGGCCCGCTGCTGGAGCGGCTCGGCGCCACCACCAAGGGCCTGACGTTCGACGTGTCCGGTGAGATCGACCGGCTGGCCCGGATGAACGGCACCGTCCAGGGCCGCCCGTCCCTGGCCCGCGACCGCGACCTGTGCGAGGCCATCCTGGCGCTGTCGGGCACCACCAACGGGCGTCTGGCCGCACAGGGCTTCGCCACGCTGGGCCGGAGAACCGGGACGTCGTTCGACGGCCTGGCCGACGAGCACAGGCAGATCACCTTCGCCGACACCCAGGCCAGGCCGGTGCCGGTGATCACCTCGCCGGAGTGGTCGGGCAGCGAGAGCGGCGGACGCCGCTACTCGGCCTTCACGATCAACGTCGAGCACCGCAAACCCTGGCACACCCTCACCGGCCGCCAGCACTTCTACCTCGACCACGACTGGATCCACGAGGCAGGCGAGGCGCTGCCGGTCTACCGGCCACCACTGAACATGACCGCGATGTTCGGCGAGCCCGGCGTAGGAGAGTCCGGCGAGAACGGCATCACGGTGCGCTATCTCACCCCGCACTCCAAGTGGTCCATCCACTCCGAATACCAGGACAACCTGCTCATGCTCACCCTGTCGCGCGGCGGCCCGACCATCTGGATGAGCCCGGCCGACGCCGCCAAGGCGGAGATCGCGGACAACGACTGGGTGGAGGCGGTCAACCGCAACGGTGTCGTGGTGGCCCGCGCCATCGTCTCGCACCGCATGCCCGAGGGCACGGTGTACATGTACCACGCCCAGGAACGGGTGGTGGACGTGCCCAAGAGCGAGACCTCCGGCCTGCGCGGCGGCATCCACAACTCGCTGACCCGGCTGCTGGTCAAGCCCACCCACCTGATCGGCGGCTACGCCCAGCTGAGCTTCGCCTTCAACTACCTGGGGCCCACCGGGAACCAGCGCGACGAGGTCACCGTGATCCGCCGCCGCGGCCAGGAGGTCGACTACTGATGCGCGTGATGGCACAACTGGCCATGGTGATGAACCTGGACAAGTGCATCGGCTGCCACACCTGCTCAGTCACCTGCAAACAGGCATGGACCAACCGCGCCGGCACCGAGTACGTCTGGTTCAACAACGTCGAGACCCGCCCCGGCCAGGGCTACCCCCGCACCTACCAGGACCAGGACCGGTGGAAAGGCGGCTGGGAGCTCAACCGGCGCGGCCGGCTGAAGCTGAAGGCCGGCGGCCGGCTCAAGAAGCTCTTCTCCATCTTCGCCAACCCGCTCATGCCCTCCATCCAGGACTACTACGAGCCCTGGACCTACGACTACGACCAGCTCTTCTCCGCCCCGATGCAGGCCGACACCCCGGTGGCGCGGCCCCGCTCGCTCATCACCGGCCGGCCCACCAAGATCA
Source organism: Nonomuraea sp. NPDC048882 (assembly GCF_040649755.1). Classification (NCBI taxonomy): domain Bacteria; kingdom Bacillati; phylum Actinomycetota; class Actinomycetes; order Streptosporangiales; family Streptosporangiaceae; genus Nonomuraea; species Nonomuraea sp. NPDC048882. The sequence continues at coordinate 8,167 of NZ_JBEZGB010000041.1, read as the reverse complement.
GCTGGAGCGCCAACTGGGACGACAACCTGGCCGGCGACCCTTCCCCCGACCCCGTCCTGCGCAAGCTCTCGGACCAGGTGAAGCTGGACTTCGAGCGGGCGTTCATGTTCTACCTGCCGCGCATCTGCGAGCACTGCCTCAACCCCTCCTGCGTGGCCTCCTGCCCGTCGGGCGCGCTGTACAAGCGCTCGGAGGACGGCATCGTGCTGGTGGACCAGGACCGCTGCCGGGGCTGGCGGATGTGCGTGACCGGCTGCCCGTACAAGAAGGTGTACTTCAACCACCGCACCGGCAAGGCCGAGAAGTGCACCTTCTGCTACCCGCGCGTCGAGGTCGGCATCCCCACCGTCTGCTCCGAGACGTGCGTGGGACGGCTGCGCTACATCGGCCTCATCCTGTACGACGCCGACCGCGTCACCGAGGCCGCCTCCGTTCCTGACGAGAAGGACCTGTTCGAGGCGCAGAAGAGCGTCCTGCTCGATCCGCACGACCCCGAAGTGATCACCGCCGCCCGCGCCGCCGGCATCCCCGAGGACTGGCTGGAGGCGGCCCGCCGCTCCCCCATCCACCGGCTGATCTTCGAGTACGGTGTGGCGCTGCCGCTGCACCCGGAATACCGGACGATGCCCATGGTCTGGTACATCCCGCCCCTGTCACCTGTCGTGGACGTGCTGGCCGGCACCGGCCACGACGGTGAGGACGCGGGCAACCTGTTCGGCGCCATCGACGCCCTGCGCATCCCCATCGGCTACCTGGCCGAGCTGTTCACGGCCGGCGACCCGGAGCCGGTGCGGTCGGTGCTGCGCCGGCTGGCCGCGATGCGCTCGTACATGCGCCGCATCAACCTCGGCCAGGAGCCGGACGAGGCGATCGCCACAGCCGCCGGCATGAGCGGCGAGCAGGTCGAAGGCATGCACCGGCTGCTGGCCCTGGCCCCCTACGACGAGCGGTACGTCATCCCCAAGGCCCACGCCGAGCAGGGCGAACAGCTGGAGGAACTGGCCACCGGCTGCAGCCTCGACTACGACGGCGGCCCCGGCATGAACGGCCCGTTCGGCGAAGCGTCCGGATTGCCCGCCCCGGTGGCGGTGGAGAACTTCCACGCCCTGCGCGAACGCCAGACCGCCGAGAACCTGGACGACGCCGACGAACTGCGCGGCCGGGTCAACCTGCTCAACTGGGACGGCAAGGGCACCCCGGACGGACTGTTCCCCAGGAGGAAGAAGTGAGCGTGCGAACCGTCCACATGGTGGCCTCCGTGCTGCTGGGCTACCCCGACGAGCGGCTCCATGACGGGCTCGGCCTGCTGCGCGAGGAGGTGGACGGGCTGCCGGCGGGCGCGGCGCGCGAACCGCTGTCGGCCTTCCTCGGCCACGTCGCCGCCACGCCTCCCGCCGAGCTCGCGGCGCACTACGTGGCCACGTTCGACCTCAAGCGGCGCTGCTGCCCGTACCTCACCTACTACGCCTACGGCGACACTCGCAAGCGAGGCGCCGCCCTGCTGCGCTTCAAGCACGCGCTGAAGGCCGCGGGCTTCGAGATCGCCGACGGCGAGCTGCCCGACCATCTGGCCGTGGTGTGCGAGCTGTCGGCGCGCGGCGCCGTCCGCGAAGCCAGACGGCTGCTGCTGGAACACCGGGCAGGAGTGGAGATGCTGCACGCCGCGCTGCGCGAGGAACGCTCACCGTACGCCGACGTGGTCGCCGCCGTGCTGACCACCCTGCCTCCGGCCGGGGCGCGCGAGCAGGAGGCGGCGCTGCGGCTGGCTGCCGAAGGGCCGCCCGCCGAAGCCGTCGGTCTGGAACCCTACGCGGTGATGGAGGCGGGCCGATGAGCGTCCTGCTGTGGGTCGTGCTGCCGTACGTGGCGCTGACCGTGTTCGTGCTCGGGCACGTGTGGCGTTACCACTACGACAAGTTCGGCTGGACCACGCGCTCGTCCCAGATGTACGAGTCGCGGCTGCTGCGCGTCGGCAGTCCGCTGTTCCACTTCGGCATCCTGGTCGTGGCGCTCGGCCACGTCGGCGGCCTGGTGATCCCCAAGAGCTGGACCGAGGCCGTCGGCGTGAGCGAGGAGCTCTACCACCTGTCCGCCGTCGTCCTCGGCACCGTCGCGGGCGTCGCCACCGTGGCCGGCCTGGCCATCCTCATCTACCGGCGGCGCACCGTCGGCCCCGTCTTCACCGCCACCACCCGCAACGACAAGCTGATGTACGCCGTCCTCGGCCTCACCATCGCCCTCGGCCTGGCCGCCACCGTCCTGGCCAACCTCACCGGCGGCGGCTACGACTACCGCACCACCATCTCGCCCTGGTTCCGGTCGATCTTCTACTTCCAGCCCGAACCCGCGCTGATGGCGGGCGCGCCGCCGCTGTTCCAGCTGCACGCGCTGAGCGCGCTGGTGCTGTTCGCGATCTGGCCGTTCACCCGGCTGGTGCACATGCTCACCGCGCCCGTCGGGTATCTCACCCGGCCGTACATCGTCTACCGCAGCCGCGACGAAGGCCGGCCCGCCGCGAAGCGCGGCTGGGAACCGTCCCGCTGACCGGCCTTGTCGTTCCCGCCGACTCAGCCGGCGGGCACTCGCCGGGCGGCGGTCAAGGCCCGCACCGCGGTCAGCGTCAGCACGACCGCCAGCACGGCGGTGACCGCGAGCAGGGCCAGGCCGAGCCCGTACGAGCCGAGCCGGCCGTAGATGAACCCCATGACCAGCGGCGGCACGAACCCGCCCAGCCCACCGGCCGCCCCGACCAGTCCCGTCACCGACCCCACCTTGTCGGCCGGGGCGACCTGGGCCACGAGCGCGAACGTGGCGCCACTGCCCGCGCCGAGCGCCGCCGCCATGGACAGGAACGCCACCGTGCCCACCGGCATCAGCGCGGGCGTCAGCGCCTGGACCGCCGCCATGACGGCGACCACGGCGAACACCCCGGCCAGCACCCGCACAGGACCGATGCGGTCCGACAGCCATCCGCCCAGCGGCCGCATCAGCACCGCCAGCACCACGAACCCGGCCATCCGGTAGGCGGCGTCGGCCTGCTCCAGGCCGTACCCGGTCTGCAGGTAGGCCGGCAGGTAGACGGAGAAGGCGACATATCCCCCGAAGGCGACGGCGTACAGCAGGCACGCCTGCCACGTGATCGGTAACCTCGCCGTGGCCGCCAGCCGCGCGAGCAGCGGCTGCGCCGCCACGCTCCGGCCGGGCGCGTCCCGCAGCACCAGCCACGAGACGACCGCGTACAAGGCCAGCACAACCGCCGTGATCACGAACGGGAGAGCCGCGCCGCCGCGCTCGACCAGTCCGACCGTGGTCAGCGCGCTGACGGCGGTGCCACCCATGCCCGCCCCGAAGATGCCCACCGCCAGCCCGCGCCGGTGCGGCGGGAACCACGCGTTGACGAACGGCACCCCGACCGCGAACGCGGTGCCCGCGACGCCCAGGAAGAACCCGCCGGTCAGCAGCGCGGCCAGCGAGGTCTGCCCCGCCACGCCGATGAACAGGACGGGCACGATGGTGACGGCCGACACCAGCGGGAACATCACCCGGCCGCCGTACCGGTCGGTCAGCGCCCCCACCGGGATCCGGCCGAGCGAGCCGACGACCACCGGCACCGCGACCAGCAGCGCCTGCTGCGGCGCCGACAGGCCGAGCAGCTCCTTGAAGCGCGGGCCCAGCGGGCTGAGCAGCGCCCAGGCCCAGAAGTTCACCGCGAAGCCGACTGTCGCCAGGGCCAGCATCAGCATGGCCCGGCCGTCCGTCTTTCCCGTCAGGTTCCCGCCGGTCTCCGCCATCGAGCTCCACCTCATCTCGATCGCTCCGTCAGCCCGGCACCACCACGTGCCCCTTGCCTGGCACCCGCACCGATCACCAGCGTCCGGGCTCCCCATCCATGTGTCCAGGGCCCGAAGCATCCGTCCATTCGTACGGTCATGTCTTCCTCCTCGCGTTCTGAGTGGCGAAAGCCCGCCCTGCGGTGCAGGGCGGGCGGGTGGCCGGGGCGGTCACCTGAGCCACGGGGTGCGGCGGACGACGGGCAGGTTGCCCAGTCCGAACGTGCGGCCGGCGCCGGCCAGGGCCAGGCCGACGAGGACGATGGCGTAGACGATGTGGTCGTCCATGAACGGGTTGGTGGTCAGGGGCAGCTCGGCCGCCCACATCAACAGCAGCATCGCGCCGCCCGCGCCGGCCGCGATCCGGGTGCCGATCCCGAGCACGAGCGCCAGGCCGACGCCGGCCAGACCGGCCATGAACAGCCAGTCCACCCACGCCTGTCCGGCCAGGGCCGAGAAGAAGCCGCCCAGGGCGTTCTCGCCGGTGCCCTTGAGGAAGCCGGTGGTCGGGCTGCCGCCGTTGATCCAGGCCTTGACCGCCGGGGTGGCGAAGCCCCAGCCGAAGGTCTTGTCCAGGAAGGCCCAGAGGAAGATCCAGCCGATCGAGATCCGGGCGGCGGCCCAGGCGTAGTCGGCGGGGTTCTTGTGCTCCGCCTGGTCCACGCCGGTGTGCATCATGGGCTTGTCGATGGTGGTGGCCATGGCGAGCCTCCCCTTTCCTGGTTTCTCGTACGTTCCTGTCTCACCTCCATCACACCGTTCGCGGCGGCCGGTGCTCAGTGCCGTACGACCCGAGGCGGAAGGACCTTGGTCCTCGCACAGAGGCCCGTGCTGAGGAACAGAAGGCCCCCGTCCGGCGGGGCGGGTGGCTGGGTAGCCTCGCACGGGGCGGCTCGCATCAGCTGTCACCCCTGTCCGCACCGTCGAGGAGACACTCATGACTCATCCGGGCGATTTCGGGCGTCGTATCACCCATCACCGTACGAAGCTGAACCTGACGCTGGAGGAGGTGGCCGATCGTGCGGACATGTCGGCCGGATACGTTCAGCCCTGGAGGACCACCTTGGCGCCCCCGACAGGGGCACGGTGACCCGGCTGGCCAAGGCGCTGGAGACCACGGAGGAGGCTCTGCTGGGCGGAGGGTATGAGCGCTATCAGGTGCACGACGGCGCGATCGTCTTCCGCACCGCCCACGGCGGCCCCATGGACCAGGACCTGCGCACGGGTGTCGAGGGCGTGGAGATCGAGATCGGCTTCCAGGTCGACCGAATCGACGAGGCACGGCGCGAGGGCTGGAGCGTGCTCGTCCAAGGCCCCGCCCACCACGTGCCCGACGACGACGCGGCCACGGTGAGCGGGGCCGACGTCACCCCTTGGGCGGGCGGCGATCGGCACCTCTGCATCCGCATCGCGCCCCACCAGATCACCGGCCGCCGCATCCACGGCCTCTGACCGCGCACCCTGACGGCATCGGGTGTGGAGATGAAGACACCCGCCGAGTGATCGAACGGTCCCGTCCGGCCCGGAGTCGCCGCCTTCTGCGGCCGGAGCATCGTGACTGCCACTCTCCGGTGCCGGTCGGGCCGCCGCGGGGATGGGATTCTCTCGCCTCGGCGGGTGTCTTCCTTCATTCTCGTGACGTGCCCCCGGCCGGGAAAGGGCCGTTGGTCCTCGCCTATCGGACGAACGGCCCGCGCAGGCTGTGACTTGGATCGTTTGAGGTCGTGATCCTTGGATCGGTATTTGTCGTGGGGGTCACCATAGTGATCACCGAGCACCAGGGCGGAGGGAGCGATCACCTTGTTTGAGCTGCCTGGGATGGCGTCCGGGGTCCGGCCTCGTGACTGGGCCTCAGTGTCGGCGGCGGGGCGGGGCGAGGTGCTCGGTGACCTTGGCGATGGCCTCAGGGCCGGGTTTGACGTAGCGCATGGCGGTGCGGGGGTTCTTGTGCCGGGTCTTGCCCATGATGAGCTGCAGCGGGACTTCGGCTTCACCGAGGTGGGTAGCGGCGCTGTGGCGCAGCTGGTGCAGGTCGAGCCCGGCGTAGGTGTCGAGCAGCACCCGGACGCGGTCGTAACCGAGGCGGCCCCGGCCGGTGTGCGGGCAGATGTCGGCGGCGGCCGGGCGGCGGGCGGGGACGGGGCGGCGTTCGGACCGGAATAGCGGGCCGTGCGTGCGTGAGCTGCCGTCCGGGAGCCGGAGCAGGCGGGGCAGCAGGTGGGCGGTGAGGCTGTCCCAGTACACCCACTCTACCGCGCCGCCCTTGGACCGGACGGGGCTGCGGCGGTGCTCCAGGTCGAGGTCCTCGACGTTCAGTGCCAGGATCTCAGCCGCTCTGGCCGCCGTTTCATAGAGCATCCGCCACAGCGCCCGCTCACGCAGTGGGATGTCACGGCGCGACAGAAGCCGGTGGATCCGACCGCGCGGGTCTCGTCGGCGCTCTCCTTGCGGCGCTCAGCGTCGGCCGGGACCGACGGCGCGGCCCAGTGCTTCTTGGGGCGGTACCAGGACAGCCAGGAGACGATAGCGGCGCGGTTGCGGTTCCAGGTCGCCGGCGCGCTTGCCCCCACAGCTCGCTGAGCGCTTGGCCGGCGGCCTTCCGGTGTGGTGTCGATGTTTTGATCCAGCGCCCGCAGGCCGGCGCCGGCGCGCAGCGCGTCGAGGGCCTTGTCGAATGCGGGGCGGCTGGACAGGGTGCCGCTGATCGTGTCGATGTAGGTGCGGTCGCATCCGGCGGCCTGCAGTCGGTCGCGCTGGGCGTGGGGGTTTTGGTCGCGGGTCGAGACACGTCCATAGCCAAGATCCATGACAGCACACCGTTAACCGACAAGATTATCAATGGCTGCCCCGCTGCTACTCAAGCCCGTCGTATGGGGTGGGCCTCCGTACGGTCGAGAAGGCGTTGGCAGCACGGACAGCGTGTGCTGGTGCGGACGTAGAGCGAACTCTGCTGCGGTGTGTCCGCACCCATGGTGGCCGATGGATCGCAGCACGGCCGTGAATGTGTGATGGTCCTGGTCCTTCAGCCTCTACGACGCCGACGGACTGTCGCTTGTGGAGGCCGCAAGGCGGGCAACAAGGTTGCTTCGAGTACGTCGGCGGCAGTGTTCTGCTTGAGGTGTCCGGTGTTGACGTCGGCGGCGGCGGCGTGCAGCAGGCTGTAGACGGTGGTGACCAGCCAGTTCAGTGGGAGGTCGGTGCGGAAGGCTCCCTCCTGCTGACCGCGGATGAGGAGTTGCTCGACACGGCTCATGGCTTGGTCGTGGTGCTGGCGCAGCACGGCGGGGTCGAGTTCGCGTTGGGCGATCTCGAACAGTCGGCGGTGCCGGTCGAGGACGTGCCAGGAGATGTGCAGCAGCCTGCTGAGGGCGTCGACGGCGGGGCCCTCGTTCGGGGCGGCGGTGTCGATGACGGCGCTGGCCAGGGCGATGGTGTGGTCGAGGACGGCTTCCAGCAGTACTTCCCGTGAGGGGAAGTGGGCGTAGAGGGTGACCCGTCCGACTCCGGCGGTGCGGGCGATCGCCGTCATGCTCGCCTGGGGTTGCTCGGTGAAGCACACGAGCGCGGCGTCGAGGATGGCGGTGATGTTGCGTTCGGCGTCGGCGCGGCGCCGGGGCGCACTCTGCTTCTCCCCGGCGCCGTCTGGTTGATGGCCCGTGTCCGTGGTTCCCACGATGACCCAGCCTAGATGGTCAGTGGGCGAACACGGGGCCGTCGGTGGCAGGCGGGCGGCCCGCTGGTATCAGCCACCCGGCGGCCGTGGCCATGATCACGGCTGTTACGGCGGCGGCGGTGAACGCCGCGCCGAATCCGGTGACTGATGCTGGGCCCACGGGCATGGTGTCCAGGCTGGCGGCGGCGATGGTGGATACGAACGCGATGCCCAGGGTGGCGCCGAGTTCGTGTCCGGTGTTGATCAGCGCGGAGACCATACCGGCGTCGTGCGGATCGACGTGCGCCATCACGGTGATGGTCGCAGTGACGAACGTCGCGCCGAGGCCGAGCCCGGAGATGGCGAAGCCGGGCAGAAAATGGACCAGTGCGTTGCCGTCGGCGGGCAGCTGGGCCAGCAGCAGCGCGCCGATCGCGGCGAGGAGAAAGCCGGCTGCGGCAGCGGGCCGTCCGCCGAATCGCCCGACGATCCGCACCCCCAGGTGCGTGCCGAGCCCGATGACCAATGCGGCGGGGAGGAAGAGCAGCCCAGTGCTCAGCGCGCTCAGCCCGAGCACGTGCTGGAGGTATTGAGAGTGCGTTCCGCGAGCATATGCCTGTGATGTCGCTATGTGATCGTATGGATTTGTAGCGTTACCGCCGGTCGGTGGGGTCTGCTGTGCTGG
>NZ_JBEZGB010000040.1:0-31759 GCF_040649755.1 Nonomuraea sp. NPDC048882 | reverse complement strand
AGCCACGCCCGTAGTCCGACCGGCGGGTCTCCGACCAGCCGACCTAACCCAACCCCACCGATGAAAGGGACATCAACTCGCAGAACGCACTCTCAGACCAGTCCGGCGCCCCGTTGGCGAGCAGCGCCACACACGTCGCGTACTTCCCTGGCCCGAGCTTCCACAACATCGCCACCCGGTTCGCCGACGTGGCCGGCGGGTGGGAGGTATTTCAACACTCCGAGCACAGAGCCAGGACTGGCGGTGTTCGCCGACCATGAGCTGGCGGCCCGGTGGCAGGCTTTCCATCAAGAGCACGCTGTCCTGGGTCTGCTGCCGAAGTCGGTGAACCTTTGCCGCCAGCGCGTCTGACAATCCGGACCTGGCTTATACCCGGCGCACGAGGCAGCGTGGTCGGTGAGCGCGGTCGCGGCACTAGCCTTGCCGAGGCTTGTCGTTCGGGATAATGCCCTGGTGATTCGCGTACTTACAACCGCTTTGCCCTTTTTGCTCCTGTTGGCTTCCACTGCTGGTTGTGGAGTTGCCAACTCCGTTTTCGGCAAGTTCACCATCACCATGTCGGGCGAGTCGATGGAACCGACGATCAGGGCGGGCGCGGACCTCTCGACACGTCGGACCGATGGAGACTACGCTCCCCACCTCGGCGACATCATCGTCTATCGAACCCCCAAAAGCTGGACCGATGCCACGCCGGGTGCCCTGCACGTCTCACGGGTCATTGGGGTGCCGGGAAGCACGGTGAACTGTTGCGATCTCCAAGGGCGGCTTCAGGTGAACCGCAAGGCGCTGGATGAGCCCTACCTTGCCGCTCCTCCGGCTTCGTATCCGCGGTTCGAGGTTCAGGTTCCGCCCGGCCGACTCTGGGTGATGAGCGACAACCGACACGGCGCTCTGGATTCTCGCGCACACCTCGCTGATCCCGGCGATGGGACCATCGAGATCTCGGACGTCGTCGGCGTTGTGGATCCCGCGAGACGGTGACACGTCCTCGCCGCCTGTCGTCGGTCGGCGCGTGGCTGGGCCCGGCTTCGATGTCGACGGCCGGACGTGTGGCGAGGAGGCTGGACTCTGGCCCAGCAGTGCAGGGGCGTTGGGCCGACGTGTGGTGGCGGCAGCTCCAGGCACGGCGAGGGTGGCTGTGAAGTCTCAACGGGACCCGAGTCCGGCGTGCGGCGCTCGCCCGCGGCCGGGCTTGTCCTCGCCTGCATCCACGCGCCCCCAGCCGTCCATCTGGAAGTCCTGGGCCTGACCCGCGCTGCCGCCGGCCGCGGATGAGCGGTGGTTCCCGTGCCCTATCCGGAGGGTTGAGATGAGTGGGACCGCCACATCGAGTGGGCCCCGGCGATCGTGACCGCCTGCCTCGCACGCATCGTCATGCGGCATGGAAGGACGAGGCGGGATTGTCTATTTTGTTACAAATGTGGCCTGTGATGCTGTTTTTGCTTCTGTTAGCTTATTTGCCGGATTCCTGCGCTTCTGAACCACCGCATCGTCCTGGCAACGCTTCCGGGGCGGGTTCAGAGCACGTTCGGTCTCCCTCTCCCCGCTGAACTTCATCCTTGGAGCGTGACGGCCGATGCGCCGCTCTTTGCCTTGGAGCCGAGCGCGCCGCCGCGCCACAGCTCTGGGCTCGTTGCTGTTGGCAGCACCGAGTCTGCTGAACATGTATGCGGAGCCCGCGACCGCGAGTGTGTTGCTGGACACACCTGCTGTGTCCGTGCAGACCCCGGTGCAAGCCGCCGGGACGGCAGCCGAGGTGCCGTCGCTTGTGGAGGCGTCGGCGACGCAGACGACCGCGGATGCGGTGATCTCGGCGAACAAGCCGGCCGAGGGCGTCTTGGGCGCCGACAGCCGGTCCCTGGGGCAGGTCCCGCTGTCTCGGCTCACACCGCCTTCGGGAGCGCCGCGTTCGGGTGCCGAGCGGGCAGAATTGATCGATCAACTTGCGGTGGGTTCCGCGCCGCTGCTGCAGGGCCTGGCGCCGGCTGACCAGGACTTAGTCGATAGCAGGACGCCGCTGCTGACCGTGTACGCCACTCGGCTCGGCGGCGGCACGGCCGGCGACTTCAGGTACCTGTTTACGGTGTGCGATGTCCCCGAGGTAGTGGAGGGCACCACGACGCCCGCGCCGACCTGCTGGAATTCCGGCACGTTGAACGGCGTCAGTTCGTGGCGGATCCCGTCAGGAACTCTGGTGTGGGGCAAGGAATACACCTGGAAGGTCCGGGTCAGTGACCCCGCGTACGGCACGCAGACGACGAGCGAGACGTACTCCTTCGTCACCGGGGTGCCGCAGCCGCCGGTCACCTACGGCCTCGGCGCCGCCGGTGAGGATGGGCAGGAATTCAACCAGGCGTCCGGCAACTACCGCGTGCAGTTCACCGATGCTCAGGTCGCAACCGCCGGCCCTTCCCTGTCGGTGGTGCGCACCTACAACAGCCTGGATTCGCGAACGAACGGCATCTTCGGTGCCGGCTGGTCGACGCGGTGGGACATGAAAATCCAGCCGCGGACCACCGCCTCGGGCACATCGGTCCTGCTGGTCACCTATCCCGACGGGCACCAGGCGAGTTTCGCCGCCAACGGCGACGGAACGTTCCAACCGCCGCCTGGTGTGCAGGAGACGCTCGGCCAGAGCGACGGGGGCGGGTGGAAGCTCATGGACAGCTCTTCCACCACCTACCTCTTCGACGCCCAGGGTGGCCTGACCAAGGTCGTCGACGCTCGCGGCCGCACGCAGACTCTGGAGCGTGACTCCGAAGGCAAGCTCGCCACTGTGACCGGGACCGGAGGCAGAGCACTGCATTTCACCTACAGCGGCGCGCACGTGGCATCGGTCAGCACCGATCCGGTCGACGGTGCCAGCCTGCGCTGGGACTACGAATACGACGGCGACACGCTGGCCAAGGTGTGCGCCCCAGGACAGACGCCTACCTGCACCGCATACGGCAGCGGCGACGGATCCCTGTACCGCAGCATGGTGCTCAACGCGGAGCCTGCCGGATACTGGCGGCTGGGTGACCAGTCCACGAGCGCCGCCGTCGGCGAGGCTCCCCGGGGTGGCAACGGCATCTACAACAACGTGACCCTGCAGCAAGCAGGTGCGCTGCAAGGCACCGCCGACACCGCTGCCGCCTTCACCAAGTCGTCGCTGTGGCTGCCCGAGCATCTGGTGGAGCGCAGCGCCACCAACGTCTCGATCGAGACGTGGTTCAAGACCACGCAAAGCGGCGCGATCTTTTCCGTCGGCTCGCTGTCATCCCTGAACGGGGCGGAGAACGCCGCCCTCTACATCGGCACCGACGGCAAGTTGCGGGGACAGCTGACGGGCATCCGAGACAGTTCCGGGCAGCGCACCTTCACCCCGATCACCAGCCCCGCCTCGGTGATCGACGGCCAGTGGCATCATGTCGTGCTGAGCGCTGACGGCGAACGCCAAAGGCTGCATCTGGACGGCCAGCAGGTGGGTGAGCTGTCCGGGCCGCGCTATGGCGACGCTCTGGCACAGAACTATGTCGGCGGCGCCTACCGCGCCAGCTCCTGGTCATCTGTTCCCGGCGCCCCAGCGGTCTCCGGCGCTTTTCCGTTCGTCGGCACCCTGGACGAGGTCGCCGTCTACGACCGTCCTCTCACCGACGCGGATATCACTGCGCATTTCCAGGCCCGGGAAAAGGTCACCAACAAGCTTGTGGAGGTCACGCTGCCATCCGGACGGGTGTGGGCGCACAACACCTACCACCCGGTGTCCGAACGCATCACCGCGCACGTTGACCAGAACGGCGGCACCTGGCAGCTCGGGGCCGGAGTGTATGACTGGGTGACGGGGATCTCCACGGTCACTGTCACCGACCCCGACAGCAACACGCTCAGCTACGACTACGACAGCTGGCGGCTGAGCCGCCTCATCGCCCGCACCGACCAAGTCGGCGCCAAGACCAGCTTTGTCTACGACACCAACGGCTACCTGAAGCGGACCACCGACCCCAACGGCAATCTCCTGGAACAAGGCCGCGACCAGCACGGCAACGTCATCAGCAGCAAGACCTGCCGGGCCGCGAAGAACTGCCAAAGCTCCTACTTCGCCTACTACCTCAACACGGACGACCCGTACGACCCCCGCAACGACAAGGTCGTGACGCAGCGGGGTCAGCGCTCGGCCGGCGCCACCGACGACACCTATGCCACCAGGGTGGAGTACAACCAGTACGGCGACCCCATCAAGCAGACCACACCCGCCACCGCCGAGGCCCCGCAAGGAGAGACAGCCACCGTCGCCTACACCGACGGCAGCGAGTCTGCCGAGGGTGGCGGCAGCACACCGGCGGGCCTGGTCAAGAGCGAAACCGACGCCGAAGGCAACACCTGGAGCTACGCCTACACCGCGGCCGGTGACCTCGCCCGGCAGACCAACCCCGAGGGTCTCCTGACCACGATCGACTATGACGTGCTGGGCCGGGAGATCGCGCGCACCTACACCTCCTCCACCGCCCCCGGCGGCGCGCGCACCGTGATGACCTACGACAACGCCGGCCGGCTGGCGACCGCCACAAGCCCCGGCGTGAAGAACGAGGTCACCAACGTCACCCACACGGCGCAAACCCGCTACACCTACGACGCGGACGGCAATCAGCTCACCACCACCGTCGCCGACCTGGCCGGCGCGGATGCCGAGCGCACCACCACCTACACCTACGACGAGCACGGCCGCCGAGACAGCCTCACCGACCCCGAGGGGGGCATCACCCGCTTCACCTTCGATCACCTGGGCAATCAGAGCAGCAGCACTGACCCGCTGGGCACGGTGCGCCTCTACGACTACACCAAGCGCGGCGAGCTCGCCTCGCAGACCCTGAAGAACTGGACGGGCAGTCCCGTGGCACCCACGGCCGCCCGCGACATCATCGTGGCGGCCTACTCCTACGACCCGGGCGGCCGTCTGGCCAGCCACGTGGATGCGATGGGACGCAAGACGTCCTACACCTACTACACCGACGACCTGCTCTCTCAAGTGGTCGGTGACGACGTCAAGGTGAACGGCTCCACCACGGCCAAGGACATCATCCTCGAGGCCAACACCTACGACCCGGCAGGCAACCTCACCAGCCGCGTCACCGGAGGCGGCAAGACGACCCTCCAGCAGAGCTTCGACGCCCTCAGCCGGCTCACCGCCAGCACGCTCGACCCGCAAACCCTGGGCCGCACTACCACCTACGGCTACGACGGCAACGGCAACCTCACCACACAGACCCTCACCGCCAAGGGCAGCGACACCGCCGAGACGACCCGCTTGGCCTACGACAAAGAAAACCGCCTCATCCGCCGCAGCCAGGACAACGGCAGCGACGACTCCACCACCAGCTGGCAACTCGACGAACAAGGACTGGTGCTCAAGGAGACCGACCCGCGCGGCAACGTCGACGGCGCCGACCCCGAAGCCTTCACGACCCTTTTCACCTATGACGTCACCGGTCGCCTCATCGAGGCCAAGCTGCCGCCAGTACAGGTCGAGAACAACGGCCAGGCCACCACGGCGCGACCCACCACCCGGTTCGGCTACAACACCGCCGGTGACCAGACGCATCTGGTCAACCCGGAGGGCCAGCTGGCGGTGTCCACGTTCGACCGTGCCGGCAGGCTCACCTCCGCCACTGGTGCCAGCTACAGCCCGCCCGGCGGCGGCGCCGCTCTCATCCCGACGGCGTCGCTGACCTATGACGCCGCCGGCCGCCTGACCACCTCTACCGATGCCCGCAACCAGGTGATCACCATGGAGTACGACGTGCTCGGCAACGCCGTGCGCGTCAGCGACCCCGCTCCAGCCGGACAGCAGGGCGGTCAGTGGGTAAGCGAGTACGACCTGGCCGGCGAGGTGCTGGCCACCGTCGACCCGACCGGCGCCCGCGTCGAGAGCACCTATGATGACCTGGGCCGCCGCATCACGCAGACCACCATCGAACGCCGTCCCACGCTCCAGGCGATCACCACCCGATACGAGTATGACGACGCGGGCAACCTCGCCAAGCAGATCGAACCGGGCGACAAGATCACCAGCTACGCCACCAACGCCGCCGGCGAGACGACCTCCGTCACCAACCCGCTCACCTACACCACGACGCTGCGCTACGACCTGGCCGGGCGCCCGACGAAGGTCACCGACCCGGAGGGCAACGCCATCGTCGCCCAGTACGACCCGCTCGGCCGCCAAGTGCTTAGTCAAGACCACGACAGCACCGGTCACGTGGTGCGCTCCGCGGCCACCGACTACGATGTCGCGTCCAACCCCGTCAAGACCACCTCGGGCGAAGGCCATGTGACGCGGCGCACCTTCGACGCCGCCGGCTCCCTCGTCGAGCTGATCGAACCGGTCTCCGCGACCAAGTCCATCAGCACCACCTTCGGCTACAACGCCAGCGGTGCCCGCACCCGCCTGACCGACGGCCGCGGCAACGCCACCTGGACCACCTACAACAGCCTCGGCCTGCCCGAGACCGTGACCGAGCCGGCCACCAGCGCCTACTCCGCGGCGGCCGACCGCACGTGGACCCGCATCTACGACGCCGCCGGCAACGAAGTGACCACCATGCAACCGGGCGGTGTCCGCATCGACCGTCAGTTCGACCCGCTCGGGCGCCTCACCCGGCAAAGCGGCAGCGGCGCCGAGGCCGCCACCGCCGAGCAGTCCTTCACCTACGACCCGGCCGGCAGGCCCGCCACCGCCGGAGCCGAACAGCTGGAATACAACGACCGTAACCAGCTGCTCAAAGTCACCGAAGCCTCCGGCCAGTCCACCGCCTACGCCTATGACAGCCGCGGCAACCTCACCCAGCGCATCGACCCATCCGGAACGGCCAGCTTCACCTGGGACGACGGCGCCCGCCTGGCCACCGCCACTGACCCGGTGACCGGACGGACCAACACCTACACCTACGACAAGGCCGACCGGCTCGCCACCGTCGCCGCCACCTTTCCCGCCACCACCCAGACCTACACCTACGACGGGGCCAACCGGCCGCTGACGCATACCCTTGCCGACGCCACCGGCACCCAGCTCGCGAAGATCACCTACGGGTGGGACAAAGACGACAACCTCACCTCCAAGACCACGGCCGGAACCGCGAATGCGGGCGCCAACAGCTACACCTACGACGACGCCGACCGGCTGACCTCCTGGACGCGCCCCGACGGCAGCACGATCGGCTACGACTGGGATGCCGCCGGCAATCGCATCAGCGCAGGCGACCAATCCTTCACCTACGACGAACGCAACCGGCTCATCACCGGCGGCGCAACCCGATACACCTACACCGCACGCGGCACTCTGGCCTCCACTAGCAAGGACGGCACAACCACCGCCTTGTCCTTCGACGCTTTCGACCAACTCGTCAGCGACGGGCAGGCCAGCTACAGCTACGACGCCCTCGGCCGCGTCTCCCGGCGCACCACCGGCGGCGGCAGCGACAACCTGTACTATTCCGGCCTCAGCAATGACATCGCGGCCATCACCGACCAGGCAGGAGCCAGCCAAGCGCGCTACGGCCGCGACGCGGCTGGCCGGCTGCTCGGCCTGCAGGAGGGCGGCCGCCCTGCCGTGAGCACCCTTACGGACCTGCACGGCGATCTGATCGCCACGTTCGACGGCACCTCGGTGATCGACTCCACCAGCTACGACCCCTTCGGAGCTGTCACCGCAGCCACCGGCGCCCGCAGCAGGCTCGGCTACCAGGGCGCCTTCACCGACCCTGACACCGGCAAGGTGAACATGCACGCCCGCTGGTATCAAAGCGACATCGGCGCCTTCGCCTCACGCGACACCGCCACCCTGCCCAGCGAACCCTCCATCCAGGCCAACCGCTACAGCTACGGCAACGGCAACCCCCTCGTCTACACTGACCCCACCGGCCATGCCCCCGCACGCGTCTGCGGCAACCTCGCTCGCACCTGGTGGCTCGTCCCCCTCGCCGCCTTCTGCTACGTCGTCAGCGACACAAAACCGACCGCGCACGACGACGTCGCCAAGGGACCCTGCAAGGGCGCCACCGACCCCCGTCCCGAGTGCGGCAAGGCCCCAGCCCCCAGGCCGGACTCCTGCGCCGAATTCAGCAACAAGTGCCCCGCCAACACCAAGAAGCCCACCACCACGAAGAAGGGGCCGAGCACCCCCACCACGCGCCGCCCGACCGCAAGCAACCCCGCCCCGACCTACCGCCCGCCGGCGCGACCCAGGCCGACCGCCAAGCCGGCCGAACCCAAGCGCGGCCCGAAGATCCCCTGGGGGCGTTGGTGCGGCAGCAAGTGCATGGTCGACGGTCATGGGCCGCTCGAACCGGAAGATGACTGCCGCATCGGCGAGCCGTGCTGGTGGCTGTTGCCCGCCACCGTTGTGGCAACGGGCCTGTTCGAGGTGACGTTCACCGCCGCCACAGAGCTCACAGGCGTTGCCGTGCTCGGCGCGACCGCCGCCGTCGGCGCGGTGACGACCGCTGTCGGCGACCTCCTGGCCGACGACCCTGTCCCCGCGCCAAAGCCTAGGCGTGAACCGCGCGGACGCCCCATCACGCCGCCGAGTCGGCAAAGTGACTGCACCCCCGGCACGCCCACTTACTGGTCCGACGGCATGGGACGCCCCGAGGGCGGCGAGGGCCGCTATTGCGGAGGAGTCGACCCCTTCAAGCCGCGCGGGCAAACGGCCAGACCCCGGCATTGGCCTGCTACGAACCCGCCACACCCGAATTATCCCAGCGGGGACGTAAGGCTGTACAACGCCTGCCATGTGGTCGCATCACAGCTTGGCGGCTCGGACACTGACCAGGACAACCTCACGCCCTGTTACGCAAACGTCAACAACGGCCCGATGAAAAGAATAGAGACCGCCGTACGGAATGCCATCAAGGCGAGCCGACCGAATGACACAATCACCTATTCCGTAGACGTAAAATACGATGGAGCCGATACCGTGGTCGACAGGTTCCGCATGAGAGCCGAGATCAACGGCCAAGTCATGCTGGACGAATGCGTCCACAACAATCTGAACGGGACGGTGGAAGATGGCATCTATTGCTGACCTCAAAGCCCTGATTCCCTCGGCAAGGCCAGCGCCGGCCGTCGACTGGGAGAAACTGGAGAAGCAACTGGGCATCCGTCTCCCTGCAGATTACAAGGAGCTGATGTCGGAGTACACCAGCCTACTGATCGGCGAAAATCTGGGACTGTCCATCGCCAATCCCGGATACACCGACCCGAATACGGCCGCACAGGGCAAAATCGCCGTTCTCGAGGGGCTCCTGCCGGGCGAGGACGAAGAGATGGAGATACTCAACGACCACGGCGACACCGTAGGAGAGCGCCAGTTCCTCTACTACCCCAAGCCCGGCGGGTTGTTTCCCTGGGGATCGACCAACTACGGCGACATCCTGCTGTGGGAGACGGTCGGTGACACACCCGAGGCATGGCCTGTCTGGGTCGTGAACGGCGCCCTCGTCTGGCAGCATCCCGGAGGAGTGGTGGACTTCCTGGTCAAGGCACTCAACGGGACCCTTTCCTGCCCACTGCTGCCAGGCGGCGGCGTGCCCGACACGCATGTTATCGAGCTAGGCCCCGGCGAGTAAAACATCTTCATCGATAGAAGACGATTGAGCGGCAGTCGCCGACGTGTCAGGTCAACTGGGCACGTCGGCGACGCCGTCCTGAAGTCTGGCAGCGAGCGGGTGGGATCGAATCCATCGCGGGCGCCTGCCGGTGGCCGCGATCCGGCCGAGGTGTTCTCGGGCGCAAGAGAGCGTGGTCGCCCGACCACACCGGTGGACGACAGCGAAACCCACCCCGGGGATGTCCGCCAGAACCACGGCCAGACTCAGCCGGCTCCGGACACTGCACCCCCGCCCCAGACGGAGACGTCCAAGGCATTGTGGCCGTATACGGCTGACCGGTCGACGCCCGGGTTGTCGACTTAACCTATGCGCGATGATTTGCGTGCTTGGGTTTAGCGGGATCAGTCTCCCCAGGTAGATCCGAGGCTCACCAGGCCAGACATGTAGGGTCCGCGGTTCAGTGTCAGGTAGCGTCGTCTGGACCTGCGCTTGGTGGAGGTCCGCGTGATTTCTCTGAACTAGTTGATGATCTTATTCGGGGCCGCGCTGACGGTGCGTCCGGCGACGTCGCGGAATGTCGGGATGCCGAGGTTCATGGTGGCAGCACGGCGGGTGCAGTTCGTCCAGCACGTGCGTTAGCCATGTGAGGTACCAGCTGAGGGGGCGCAACGCTGGCGGCAGGCGAACGATCACCGCCACGTCCGCATCATAAACGGTGGTCAACCGGCGCACCAAACGTGAGCAGCCTACGTGCCTGACGTGCCTTACGGTCCTTCAAGCGGCTGACCAGCTACGTCGCTCTAGAATACTAGATAACCAATGTGTTCCCAGAGTTTCAAGGGGTCGATTTCGATGAACGAGCCGATCATATAGGCGGCGAAGGTAACTGTTGCGGTTATCCCGGTTTGGCCTATTGCAGTGCCGAGGTCCCAGGCGAGGGCTAGCGGTTTAGAGGTTGGTCTTGTGCGGGGTAGTTGATCACACTCGCGCAGCGGCGCCGGCAGCGCATCGTAGGTGCCGTCCTGCAGCCGCGCCTTGGCTCGTTCCAATGCCGCCTGAGCCGATATCGGTGTCAGCTGTTCGAACTTGGTCTCCGGGGTGTCGATCGACACCATCCGAACGTCCATGGTCACCCGAGGAGTATCGCCATCGATGATCTTCACGAATTCATGGTCGTTGGCCGGTCGGCTCGGGCCGACGAAACCGAGGTCCACCATGTCCTGCTCCTGACCTTGATGTGGGGCACTCCCCAAGCACCGGAAGGGACCCGGCAAGCGTTCCGCGCAGCAGTCCATAGGCCCCCGGGCGCGGCCCGCAACAGCTGTGGCCGCCGTGCGCGAGGCGTTGACGCCGGTCCGGACGGCCGACCGGGTGACGACGGACCTATGAGATCACAAACCGGCCCGCGACACACGCACCCCGCACCTTCGGCTCTCTCGATGGTCGCCTCTTGGGTCCGCTGACCTACGGCCCGCTCATCGACACTCACATCACGGCCAGGTGAGCCGGGGGGTCAGGACCGGCGCGGGCATTGCGGTCTTGAAGACCGTGCCGTCGGACAGCGCGAGATCACGACAGGTGACCGTTCCCGCGATCACTCCGTTGGCGGTCTTCTGCGCCGCTGGCCGGCGCGGCTGCGTGCGCGAAGCCCGGCGCGGCGAGGTGGTCGTGCAGTTCGGCGTGGCGGAACTGATACAGCGGGCCGACGGTCCGCAGCAGACCGAGGCGGTGCATGTCATCGAGGAACGGGACCAGCCTGCGCGGCAGTCGGCGCTGGGTCCACAGGGTGATGGCGCAGGCCAGCCACGCGTGGCGACGTCCAACGACGAGTGTGCCGAGGAGTCCCGCGCCGAGTCCACCCAGACCCCCGAACAAGAAGGCGTAGAGGAGGAATTCCCTGAAATAGTCGAAACGGTTGTCCAGCTCGATGGCGAAGAGAAAGACAAAGACGAAGACGAAGTACGCGAACATGAACAGGCCCCCACCCGCGGCGCAACGAGCCAAGGTGAGATTCCTGTCGGCCCTCCACGCGGAGAAGGCGGTGGTCGCGGACGCGAGCGTGGCCGGGTGTTCCATCCGTGCGACCCAGGCGATGAGCACGGTCGCGGGCACGCCCAGGAGGGCGAGCGACACGAGGGCCGTTGAGATCGCGCGCATGCACGCGTTCAGGACCCCCGTAGCTTGGGCAGCGGCGTCGTCGATGAGGACAGCAGCAGTTATGCCTCCCGCGAATATGAGGAGCCCATAGCCGAGCCGACGAGGGAGGATGCGGAACAGCTCGCGAATTCGGAGTGCAAGGAATCCTGGTGCTTGGTAGAACCAGCCTCCGGCTCTGAAGCCGGTGACCGCTCCAGCGATGAGCCCGATCCCGAGGCCGGGAACGGTGGTGTCCCTTCCGTAGAAGAGCGCGTATGTGATCATCAATCCGCTGGACAGGCCGGTCACGAGCCCGATCGCCACCTGCAGGAGGTGTCGCCGGGCTGGGGTGGTGGTGTAGCGAGCGATGGTCCACCAGGCCAGGTCTCGGGTGTGGTTGCGGGTGAGGGCTTGGGCCAAGTGGCTGAGCCAGTCGCGTGTCCGGCTGGGATTCCATGATCGGCGAGGGCGGAACGGATCGTTGCCGTTGCTGACGGGCGGCCGGGCGCCGATGAGAGCGTCGATGAGCTGGTCCAGCAGGTGGTGGCGCAGGGCCTTCGGGTCCTGGCCGAGTGGACCGAGCAGTGGTGCGGGGTCGGCGCCGGGCAGGATGTAAACCATGCGGAGCAGCCACAGGCCCAGCGGGGTGACGGTCACCGTGGCCAGCGCGGGGGCGGTTCCTGCGCTGATGGCGGCCAGGACGGGTTGCCAGTCGTGGGCGGGTGCGGGGGGCAGGCAGGTGCGTAGGTAGGTGGCGGCGACGGGCGGGGTGAGCGCGGCGGGGGCGATGACGGCCGCGCCGGTCACCACGTCTCCGGCGGCCTGCACGGCGGTGGCGAACTCGGTGGTGCGGCTGGTGAGGATCAGCTGATCGGTGTCGGTGAGTGAGGCGTTCAGCGCGGTGATGACGTGGGCGCGGGCCTGCTCGGGCAGTTCGTCCAGGCCGTCGAGGACGGGCAGGACGTGCCCGTCCTCGACGAGCGCCGCAGGCGCGGCGTCGCCGCCGTACTCGGTGGCGCGCAGGGTCGGATAGGTGGCGGCGAGCTGGACGGTCAGCCATTCGCCCAGCTGGCGGTGGCGGGCGGTGTCCCAGCCGGCGATCGACAGCATCACCGGCACCGGTTCGGCGCTGCTGCGGGTGGCCAGGAGGTCCAGCAGCAGTTGCACGGCCAGCGTGGTCTTGCCGGTGCCGGCGCCGCCGGTGATGACCAGGCGGCGGCTGCGCAGGGCGCGGAACTGCCCGGTCAGCGCACGCAGGTCCTCGGCATTGCCGGCGAAGGTCAGTTCCTGTTCGGCGATCCGCTGCGGGTGGTCCATCAGCGCGCGTTTGGCGGTCAGATGCCAGGCGACCGGCATCGGGTGCGGGTCGCCCAGCGCCCGGATGCGGGCCTCGTCGGTCCACTGCCGCCGCACCAGGTTCGCCACCGCCGTCTTGGCCTCGGCGATCATCGCGTCGGTCGGTGCGGCGGGCGGCGGTCGCCGTCGCAGCGCCCACCTGGTCAGCCCGATGGCGCTCCCGATCAGCACGGTCGCGGACACCAGCAGGCCCAGCAGCCGAGCCGCGTCGAATTTCCCCTGGTCAGGCCACACGATCAGGACGAAGATGATCAACACGATCGCCAGGGCGACGGCCGCGGCGATCCGCCAGCGTCGCCGACGCTCCTCAATGAGGGGCACGCCGGTCACTCCCTTCGGTCGTCGCGACGGCACCGCCAGCGGGCTCCGGCGAGAACACGTCGCTCCTCCGCTGCCCGAGCGGCCATGTCGACGTCCACGTTCTCTCACACCTGCGCGGCGGACCTGCACCACCGGCCTTTGCTGCGCCAGTCTTTGCGGAAGCTTCGGCGACAGGAGAGCCGGCTGCCGCCCCTCCATCGACGCTTGGGCTACTACCTGAATGACGACCTGTTCGCCGAGCTGGCGATCCTCATCCCTGCAATCAGGGCCGATTCGAGCGCTGTTGCTGGCCACGAAGTCTCTCCAGCGCGGCCGCCACCTCATTGACCTGCTCAGGTTTCCGGGTGGACCACTCGGAGACCTCGTTGAACCATCGGTTCCAGACCGCGCCCACAGCCTCGGCTGTGATCTCTTCCTCACCACACACCAGAGCGGTGAGATCACGCACTTCAGGGTCGTACTCGTCCTCAGGAGCCCCCATACCTAACAGGCCTTCGGGGTCGTACTGATTGATCAGTACGCGGACAGCAGCGGCTACCTGATCATTTTTCATGGCACTTCCTCTGACCTGCTGGAAGGGCTCTACGCCTTTGCACGCAGGCCAGGCGTGCTGTGATCATTCCGTCATGAATTGCGTCTTCTGCCGCATCGTCGCCGGCACCGAGCCCTCGCAGAGCATCCACGAGGACGAGCACGCCATCGCCTTCCTCAACCTCGCCCAGGCCACCAAGGGGCACACGCTGGTCGTTCCGCGGGCGCACCACCGCGACTTGGGGGAGATCCCAGTCGAGACGGCGGCACACGTCATGCGAGCCGCGGTCGAGGTGTCCCGGCGGCTTGCTGGCGCGCTCGGGGCTGCTGGCGTGAACCTCTGGCACGCGAGCGGTGAGACGGCCTGGCAGAGCGTCTTCCATTTCCACCTCCACGTGGTCCCCCGCTTCGAGCCCACCGACCTCACCCCGCCATGGATCGAAGTCGAGCACCCGGTCGAGTCCCTCAGAGGGTTGGCCGAGGAGATCAGGGCCTGGTGCTGACAAACGCTGCTGCTACTCACCAGTAAATCAGAGCCCAGCTCGGCCAACTTGACCTACGTGAAAGAAGAGATCATCATCCTCTGACCTGCTGGAAGGGGCCGACAACCCTAGATAACGATGGCAAGCATCTGCCGCTGTGTCTGATCGGCGACTCAGGGACGGGCAAGTCGCACCTGCTCATCGCGCTGGGCACCGAGGCCGCGATGGCCGGGTTCAAGGTCAAGTACATCCTGGCCGCCAAGCTGGTCAACGAGCTGGTCGAGGCCGCCGACGCGAAGGTGCTGACCAAGACCATCGCCCGCTACGGTCGCGTCGATTTGCTCTGCCTGGATGAGCTGGGCTGTGCGCCACGAGGCGCTGACGGATCTCGCGGGATGAGAGGCCCGCCGCCGGTCCTCGCAGGGACCGGTTGAAGCTGGAGGCAGGCTGAGCCCCGGGTTCGGGGGTGAGGCCGGGAGCAGCCTCGACAACGTAGGGACGGACCGGCACCACCAGACGGTTCGTGCCCGCAAGCGAAGACGGAATGGGTGCAAGGAAACTGAACCAGTGGTTGACGTCCCGTGAGTCGTCAGCGGCCTGCCGAACCTGGTGGATGGGCCGCTTGCAGTGCTGGAGAGGGCTTTATCCGATGGCCTTCTCCTCTCCCGTCGCCCGGAGCCTATGGGCGGCGGGAGGCCCGGACCAAGACTGCGATGTGCGGTCCGTGGCGATGCTGCCGGGGTATAGCTGGGCACCGACGCCGTCACAGAGATCGTCAGTGAACGTGGGAAGCGATCTGGCATCGCCCTTCCCCTCCGGCGGCCAGCCGGACGACGGGCAGGCGCGACGCCCGCTGATGACGCCAGATCGTGGCGGAGTCGCCGTAGTACTCGGAGGCCGGGAAAGCCGGTCGCAGGGGGAAGGGCGACAGCGTGATGGCAGCTCAACTGCTGTCGGGGAGGAACGTTGTTGAATAACGACGCGCCGTCGCAGGAATGGCCGCAAGAGGTGCCGCCACAGCAGTGGCCGGGACCGCTGACGGCTCGGCGACGGGTACTCGATCATCAGATTAAGCTGCACCGATGGGCAAGGAACGAGCCGGAGCGCCGGTTCGATGATGTGTTCAACTTGATCTGCGACCGGGCCACGCTGTTGGTGGCCTGGGAGCGGGTGTCCGGCAACCGGGGCGCCAGGACGGCAGGCGTGGACGCGGTCACCCGCTTCCACATCGAGGAACGCCACGGAGTGATCCCGTTCCTGGAGGAGCTTCGCTGCTCGCTCAAGGACGGGTCCTTCACCGCGTTGCCGGTCAAGCAGGCGGTCGTCCCCAAGAAGAACGGCAAGGTCCGTTACCTGGGGATCCCGACGCTGCGTGACCGCGTTGCCCAGATGGCCCTCAAGCTGATCCTGGAGCCGATCTTCGAGGCCGACTTCTACCCGTCCAGCTACGGGTATCGGCCTGGGCGGCGGGCTCAGGACGCCATCGCCGAGATCCACCGCTTCACCCGCAAGCCGTCGACCTACGACTGGGTCATCGAGGGCGACATCAAGGCTTGCTTCGACAACGTCGACCATCACGTCCTGATGGACCTGGTGGCCGAGCGCATCAAGGACCGCAAGGTTCTGCGGCTGGTCCGCGCGTTTCTGCGGGCCGGAGTTGTCGAGTTGCACGGTGGCTTCGCGGAGACCCTCACGGGTACTCCGCAAGGAGGGGTCGCCTCTCCGCTGCTGGCCAACATCTATCTGTCCGTCCTGGACCGGCACTTCGCACGGATCTGGGACGACCAGATGAACCCCGGATGGCGCAGGCAACAGCGCCGCCGCCGGGGGCAGCCGAACTACCGGCTGGTGCGCTACGCCGACGACTTCGTCGTGCTCGTGCACGGCACCAAGTCCGAGGCCGAAACGCTCAAGACGGAGATCGGTGAGCTGCTGGCCCGCAAGCTGAAGATGACCCTCTCGGAGGAGAAGACCCACATCACCCACATCGACGACGGCTTCGTCTTCCTGGGCTTCCACATCCAGCGCAGGCCCTTCGGCGGCAACCGTCGCGTCGTGCTCACCATCCCGTCCAAGCAAGCCTTGGCGAACGTGATGCACAAGATCAAGAAGCTGACGGGGCGCGGCACGACATCGCTCTCACTGGAGCAGGTGCTGCGGGCGGTCAACCCGGTCCTGCGGGGCTGGGCAGCCTATTTCCGCTACGGCGTCTCCAAGAAGACGTTCTCCTACCTGGGCTGGTACGCCTGGTGGAGAGTGATCCTCTGGATCCGCTACAAGCGTCCCCACCTGACCTGGAAACAGGTGCGCCGCCGCTACTACGGGGCGGACCGCATCAGCGAGGGCGGGATCGTCCTCTACAACCCGGCGAAGATGAAGGTCGAGCGCTACCGGTTCCGCGGCGCGCAGATCAGCACGCCCTACAACATCGACGAGGTGGATCCCGACGGAGCACGCTTCCGCCGGACCAACCACGACGATGTGGCCTTCGTCGGCCAGGTCAGCGAATACCTCGCCTGACCCATCGGATCACGTGGAGAGCCGGATGCCCGGCCAACGGGCACGTCCGGTTCGGCGGGCGGGGACGGGAAAACCGACACCCGAAACGGTGCACGGCGTCCCGTCTCCGACCCACCACCTCGAACTCGACAAACGAGGCGCCGACCTGCTCTTCCAAGTCCTGACCGACAGAGAAGAGACCGCGAGCGTCGCGATCGCTTCCAACGAGTCGTTCGGCGGCTGGACCAAGACCTTCACCGACCCGCGCCTCTGCGCGGCCATCGTCGACCGGCTCACCTACAACGCCACCATCATCGAAACCGGCACCGACTCCTACCGGCTCACCCAGACCACTCGCGCCCAGGCCGAAGCCACCGCCGTGGCGAGCAAGGCCGCCGGCTAACCCCTTCTCGCCTGCCCTTCCTCGACAACGCCCTGGCCGGCTGCTGGGAGGAGCGGGTCAAGATGCAGCGCCCGCAGCGAAGCGAGGACGAACGATCTTGATGCGGGACGAGCCGCGGCGATCGTCACAGCGTCGAGGAAGAGCGCCAACGACCAGCTGGGAGCCCCCTCATGACCACGCTCGAACGCGCCCTCGCCAAAGCCCTCACGGAGATCGTCATCAGGCTTGATCTCAGCGACGACGACGTCATCGCGCCGAGGGGCTCCAGCCGGTGATAGCCCTCCTGCAAGGCCTCCCTGAGCAGGACCGGCAAGCCCTCGTCGAGTCGCCCGCGCTCCTGAGGCAATCTGTCAGGACTCTGGAGGTCCATGCATGTCCGACGGGCACGTCGGCGCATCGCCCACGAGGCTCTCGTGACGTGCGGCGTCAGTGGTTGAGCTCGTTGCGCAGATCGGCGAGCGCGATTCGGTCGTCCTCGCTGCCGGTGTGCGGTGCTTGGAACCAGCGGGCGTATTGCTCTATCTCGGTCAGCCGCCACTCCAGTTCGAACAGCTCGATCATCTCGGGCTCGCCGCCGAGGGCCCGTCGGTCGTGTTCGGGCAGGTGGAAAAGGTCCCGCTCGTGCGGGGCGAGCGCGAACGACTCCCAGTCCACCAGCACGAGTCCGGAATCTGTGAGTATCTGGTTGGCGTGGTGTGGCTCGCCGTGCGTCGGCACCCAGCGGTCAAGGGCTGCCAGCGCCTTCTCGGCGAGCTCGGCATACCGTGACGCCCAGCCGGCGATCGATTCGGCAGAATCAACGATCAGGCGACGAGCGTCCTCTCCGAACGGGCCCGTATTCCACAATTCTGTGGCGGCATGCGTCAGCTGGCCGGAGAAGTCCGGTGTGATCCGCGTTTGCCAGCGTGGCAGCGAAACCGGCGCGGGGGCGCTGTGCAACTCGGCGAGCAGCCGTTTCGTCTTGGCGGTATGGTCGGGTCGTACGGCCTCTGCCTCGTCGGGCGTGCGCCCCGTCGCCCAGGGAGTGACACTGAGAATCCCCTCGGCCAGGGGGATCGTGAAGCTCCCGTTCGTGGATCGGACCGGTGCGAGCACCCCGAGAAAGCCTCTCGCTGCGAGCTCGGACGCCGCCGCGTATGTTCTCTCAAACAAGTCGGGGGTTCGATGCCCGCCTGGCATGTCGAGCGTCGCGAAGAGCGCGGGCACACCATCCTGGTCGATCCGCCAGTGGTGCGCCCCGAATCCCACCGGCAGATAGGCGGCGCTCTCCGCAACTGGAAGCCAGCCATCCCGCACCGCAGAAAGCACAGCATGATCGGTCGGCGACAGAGGCGAAGTGAACATGTCTTGATCCTCCCACAGCAGGCCCCGCACACCCTCTTTCAGCACTCACGTGAACACGCTAGGTGAGTAGTCGAGCCTCCGGGTGCTGCTACTTGTCACCGACATTCCGGGCCCGATCAGCCCCCGAGTGCTGTCCAAACTGACCGACAAACGCTGCTGCTACTCACCAGCAAAGTCAGCTTGATCAGCCATCGGGCCCGGGTCGACCTGCTGGCGTAATCGGGCGAACCGACGTTTCGGGCGAAGGCCGCCAGAGATGACCGGATAATGAGACCTTGTTTCGGCAAGCTGGGCGGCGGCTCGATCCGGTCGGCGGGAGCGCGCCCGGTGGCGCCGGCCGCGACCGGCCGCAGGGCCGTATGCCCGGCCAGCTGGCCGCAAGGGCGCGCCGCCCGGCCGCGCGGTATCCGGCGTTGACCCGGGGCCGACCCGGGGTTCACCCGGGGATCGGGACGCCCGAGCCGGACCGGCGGTGGAATCGCGGCATGAGCGCATCCCCGCCCCCGACGCAGCGCACCGCCGTGCTGACCGCCGCCGCCGTCTCCGCCGCCGGCGCACCAGCGGCCGCCCTGGTCATTCACCCGGCCGCCGGCCTCGCGCTGGCCGGGGCGCAAATACTGGCCGCGGTCGGCATTCTGGTCACCGCGCTGTACGGCAGCGACCGCCTCAGCAATCGCGCCTTCCGCCTGCTGCGCCTGCTCACCGGCCGCCCCGAACCAGCTACTCGCCGCTCCCGGCCCCATACGGGCGACACCACGCCATGACCGGATGCGGAACATGATCGCGAAGGTGTCCAGAAACATTTGTCCGAGATCCAGCTACCCGGTGTGCGGGGCGGTCCGGTGGCTTCGCGGCGGGGTGCAACCGCGCAGCGGAGTCGAGCGTCACTACATCATGCGTATCATGCCCGTGCTCGAGACGATGGGGGGCACCGGTGACCGGTTTGCCGCCGGGGTCTGAGCCGGATCCGTTGGCCATGTTCCTGGATTACGTGCAGCAGGCGCGGCGCGCGGTCGGCAGCCCTTCCCCGCAGTGGCTGAGCGAGCACGAGGGCGGACCGAAGAGCACCCTGGAGCAGATTGTCTACGCCCGGCGTCGTCGCTTGCCCGACTGGGACCAGATGGAGTCCCTGCTGAAGGCCTTACGGCGCAGAGCCCAGGTCGACGGCCGTGACCCTGATGTGGTGCTGGGGATGATGGCCGCCTGGCGGCGGGCGCATGGTGATGTGGAACGCCATCGGCCCCCGTCCTGCCCGCTACCCGTCGCCGAACCGGCGGCCGCCGCAGCCGAGGATGGACGGCTGGGACGCCTGATCGGCGAGGTGGATCCGATCGCGCTGTTCTGGGTGCCGGCCGCCACCGGCACCGAGATCGACCGGGCCGAGCTCACCGGCCAGATGTCCCGACTGGTGACAACCCCGTCGGTCGTCGGCCTCCACGGCGGTGCCGGGGTCGGGAAGTCCACCCTGGCCCGCCTCGTCTGTCGGCGGCCCGAGATCAAGGATCACTTCCGAGACGGCATCGTCTGGGTGGACGTCGGCGTCGACTGCACACCGGCCCGGATGACGGAGCTGATCTCCGGCGTCGTCCGGCGTCTCGGCAGCACTGAGTTCCTCCCGTCCGACCCGATGCAGGCCGGTATGCGGCTCGGCGAGCTGATCGCCGACCGCCGGCTGCTGATCGTCGTCGACGACGTGTGGGAGGAACGGCAGCTGACGCCGCTGCTGCAGGGTGGCTCGCGGTGCACGCGGCTGGTCACCACCCGGGACCGGCGCCTGCTGCCGGGCGGCGTGCCGATCATGGCCATCGACGTGATGACCGGTGCGGAGGCCGCTGACCTGATCCGGGCCACGGTCCCCAGCCTCGACGCGCCCGCCGCCGCCCGCCTCGCCGAGTTGTGCGGGCGGTGGCCCATCCTGCTCGGCCTGCTTGGCGGCTATCTGCGCACGCGGATCGCTGATGGTGTCGCCGTCGACACGGCGTACGACGAGGTGCTGGGCGGCCTCACCGAGCAGGGCGCGGCGGCGTTCGACGAGGAGGCGGTGTCCGCCACGGTCGAGCTGAGCCTGCGACTCCTGGCCGACGCCGGGCAACTCGACCACTACCTCGACCTGGCCGTCTTCCCGCGCGGCACAGACATTCCCCGGCGCGCCCTCGAGGTGCTGTGGCGCGCGCACGGCTGGACACCGTGGCAGGTACAGCGGTTTTGCGCGAAGCTGGCGGACCTGGGGCTGGCCAAGGCCACGGTTTCGGCCGAGCCCGGGGTCCGCTTGCACGACGTACTCCATCAATACCTGATCCGGCGCGCCGGCGTGGAGATGCCGCGACTACACGCGCAGCTCGTCGATGCGTACCGGGACGTGGCCACACCGTGGTGGACGCTTCCGCCCGAGGACGCCTACATCTGGCGGGAGCTGTTCGGGCACCTGCGCGGCGCCGGACTGGCGGACGAGCTCGCCGCGCTCGCGCACGACCTGCGGTGGACCGTCAACAAGGTGCGGAACTTCGGCGCGGCGGCGGCCGAGGTCGACTTGCTCACCCTGCCGAACGACCCGCACAGTGTCGCCCTTGCGCGACTGCTGCGCCAGACCGGTCATCTCCATCTGCGGGGCGACAGCCACACGCTGACCGCCGGCACGATCGCCGTGTATACCGGCGGCACCGGCGTGCTCGCGGCGAGCGCCTACCGCCTCGATTGGCCGCTGCTGTGGCCGGTCCGCAGCATGATGCCCGACCAACCCAGTGCAAGCCTGGTCCGGACACTGACCGCCAAGGGCACGGTGCACGCGGTTACGACCGCCCCGGACGGCTCCTGGGTCGCCGCAGCCGACGAAAACGGGTACGTCTCGATCTGGGCGATGTCAGACGGGGCGCTGCGCCACCGGATGAGCATGCCCGCCGACTGGACCCACCTGCTCGTCGCCGACGCGACCGGCTCCCTGATCGCGTCGACCGGTGACGACCAGATCATCACCGTCCACGACGTCGAGTCCGGCGAGGTCGTCGCCGAGCTGACCGGCCACCCCTGGTACGCCACCGCCCTCGCGGCCGCGCCCGACTTCTCCTGGATCGCCTTCGCCGGCTTCGACCGGGCCATCATCCTGTGGGACTTCGAGGCCCGGGCACCGAGGTTCTGGCTCGGCGGGCACACCAGCGTCATCACCGCCCTCGCGGCCGCACCGGACGGCTCCTGGCTCGCCTCGGCGAGCGCCGACGGCACGGTGCAGCTCTGGGACCTCAGCGAACCCCGCCTGCGCAGCACGATCGGGCACCCGGCCGCAGTGACCGCCCTCGCCGTCGACCCGCACGGCGGCTGGATCGCGTCGGCAAGCAACGACGGAACGGTCCGGCTGTCCGACCCCACAACCGGGGAGACAATGCGGAACCTGCGGGGATACGCATACGCCCGGCAGCTCTGCCGCCGACTGCACCCCACGCGGGCCCTCGCGGTGGCGCCGGACGGCTCCTGGCTGGCGGCGACCGCCGAGGAGAATGCCGTACGGATCTGGGACACCGGCTCCGGCGACGAACGGTTTGTTCTGCCCTGCGGTGACGGCCCGGTGCGGTCCCTGGCCGTCGATCCGCAGGGCTCCTGGCTGGCCGCCGCCAGCGACGACACCGCGATCCACGTCTGGAACACCGCGGACGGTTCGGCGATCGCCGAGCTCCGGGGGCACACGAGGGCCGCCGACTCGCTTGCCGCTGTCGCGGACGGTTCCCACCTGGTCAGCGGAAGCCCCGACGGCACGGTGCGGATCTGGAACACCCGCGCCGGCGAGCCGCAACGTGAGCCGTTCGGCGATCCGTGGATCTCCGCGATCGTTCACGAGCCGGGCCTGACGTGGTACGCCTACGCGACAAGGTTCGGCCGCCTCGGGATCATGGATACCGGCCACGGGACGGTTGTCCGGCGCTGGCAGGGCCACGACAGGCCGGTCAGCGCCCTGGTGCCGGTGGCCGGTGGCCGGTGGCTCGCCTCGGCCAGCAAGGACGGCACGGTCCGAGTGTGGAACGCCGACACCGGCACGATCGAGGTGGAGCTGCCCGATCACGAGGGACCGGTCAACACGCTCGCCGTGGACCCGGCCGGCTCCTGGCTCGCCTCGGCGGGCGAGGACGGCACGGTCCGGGTGTGGGACGTCGCCACCTGGACCGAGCGGCACCGATTCCACCACGAGTCCGCCGGCGAGAACGCCATGTACTACTCGGGCGACACCAGGCACCTGTTCGACCATCACCGGTCGGTACACGTTCTCGCGACCGCGCCGGACGGCTCATGGCTGGCGTCCGGCGGCGAGGACCGTACAATCCGGATCTGGAACCCGGCCACCGGCGAGCCCGGTCCGACAATGACCGGCCACGACGGCCCAGTGAAGGTACTTCGCGTCTATCCTGGCGGCTCCCGGCTGGCCTCGGCCGCCAAGTCCCGCGGTCCGGTGCGGATCTGGAATCCGGCGACCGGCGCCGCGACGGTAACCGTCACGGGCGACCGGTACGGGGACGCGCTGCTGGTCGGCCGGGACGGTGAGTGGATCGCGTTCGCGGCCTATCGCGGACAGATCGAGATCTCCGGCCGCCGAACGGCGTTGTTGTCCGGGCATACCGCGCAGGTCACCGATCTTGCCGTCGCACCGGACGGCGCGCTGCTGGCGTCGACGAGCTATGACGACACGCTGCGGCTGTGGGACCTAGCTGCGGCGACCGAGGTCGCAGCGATGCGCGTGGACGGCATGATCCTGACCTGCCGCTGGCTATCGGAAACCACCGTCGTCGCCGGCGGGGCCAGCGGCCTCTACCATGTCGAACTCCGCGGACCGGCCGTCAACCGGACCGGGTGACCCGGACCATGCGGCACCCGCGCGTCGATCACGATCCGCGGTTCGTCGATCATGGGCTTGTGGTCGTGATCCAACGATCTGTTTACGAAACGAAGGTGAGAACGCGACGGCGGAGGTCCTGAGCGAGCTCTGAGAGTTGGCTGAGAGCGCCGGTTTACTCTCGTGCAGGAGGTTCTTGCCGATCGAGAATCAACGACAACAAGCGGATAAGACGGGAGAAGGGCGACTCCCTTCCTCGGGGTGTTACAACGGCCCCACGGGCCGGGGGCCCTGGGGATATCGGCGCTGCTGCTGTGGGAAGAGCCCAAGACCCACGACAACGATGAAAGAGCGCCCCCGACCGACTGGTCGGTTTTCCGCAACGCGAGCCCTCTCGCTTGGCAGCCGCAATGTCGCACCTGGCCAAGCGACTCGATCCCGAACTTGCTGGGAGCGTGTGACATCCGTTGCTGCTGTGCTCTAGCCCGCCGGTGCTCACCGCTACAGCGCGCCGCGCGCGCCTCACATCTGAGCAGGTGAATCAGATCCACCTCCTTTCCAAGCAGATGACGACGCAGGAGATCGTCACCCGAACAGGAGTCAGCAAAGCGCAGTCAGCCGCACCTGAACGGTCACCGAAGAGGAACTGCCCTCGCGCGCTGATGAGGTGACAGGCGGTCGGCACGGCTGTCCGGAGGTATGGGCGCCTTGGCGAGGGCGCGCCTGTTCTCAAGATTCGATGAGGTGATGACCGCCGGGGGCGCGTGGCGGCGTCTGCCCGGACCGCAGCAGCGGTACCGGGTCGCCGACGGCGCGCCGCGTGCCGAGCCGGATTGCGTCCAATACCGCCTCACGGGAGACGGTCCGGCGCTGGACCGTCTGCGCGATCTCTGACCGCGGGTCGTAGGCGCCGGGGCTGGTCAGATATTGGGCCAGGTCGACGGGTCGGCCGCTGTCGTCCCGGCTCGCTTCCGCGACGAGATCGACGACCGCCTTGTAGACGTCCGCAGCTGCCGATGGCGCGAAGCCAAGCGTGCCAGCCGCGGGCTCCATAATCTGCCGGATGTTGACGTCCCGGATATCACGCTTCGCTGGCCGCTCGCAGTCAAACTGGCAGCTGCGCACGAACCGCAGGAGCATCTCGAACAGCCCTGCCGGCAGACCGGCCGGGTCGTGCCGTTTCGGTTTGGGCGGCACCGGTGCGGCGGGTCTGGGGATGTTGTCCAGGGTGGCGGACTTCGCCGCCATTTCCATAATCGCCCATGCCAGGTGCGCGATCAGCGCGATCCCCCGCGGAGTGTCCAGCTCACCGGCCCGGCACACGTCCAGCAGGGCACGCGGCGTGTAGTCACCCGGTCTGCCGCCCATACGCGTGTTGCTGGCCAGCCGTACGACCGGCCGGCTGGTG
The DNA here is from genome assembly GCF_040649755.1 of Nonomuraea sp. NPDC048882. Taxonomy (NCBI): domain Bacteria; kingdom Bacillati; phylum Actinomycetota; class Actinomycetes; order Streptosporangiales; family Streptosporangiaceae; genus Nonomuraea; species Nonomuraea sp. NPDC048882. Next base: position 6,876 of record NZ_JBEZGB010000040.1, on the reverse strand, counting down.
TAGCTGAGCCACCGGTCGAACAGGTGCGCGATCCCGCCGTCGTCACACAGCGACTTCATCGTGGTGTACAGCATCCGGTCGTGGTGCTTGACCGACACCAGTTCCAGCAGGGGCGGTCTATCCCGCACGATAATGAAGTCTTCCTGCCACTCACAAATGATCTTCACGATCGACGTGTCGGTGTGCAGGCTGAGGCAGTACGAAGCGATGATCTCGGTCTGGCAGTGATAGTTGCCCTGGGTCGGCGCGCCCGCGTCCTCGGCCGGCCGCAGAAAGAGGTCCAGCTCGAGCTGACCGCTCAGGTCGACGTCTGCGGAGAGCCCGTGCTTCTGCCCGGCTCCTGAAACAGCGTCACCCGCCACGACAAGCGTCCATTCCACCTTCCCTTGCAACCGGTAAGCGCAAACTCACGAACAGCGAAACCGATCACGGAGCGGTACGCAATAGCCCGTCGGGCAAAAGACGACTTGTTGTACAACGTCACACTGAACATCAGTCGCTGAAGGGGCAGTGACATTCCGCGACGGCGAGGAGGCCGCCGAGCGAGGTCCACTGCTGCTGACCTGCGGCGCCTGGAGGGGAGGTCGTCCGGTTCATCCCCGCCCTGGTCGTCAACGCCGAGCAGGTGAAGGAAGCCGGCATCGTCTGGACGAACACAGTGAGCGCGGTGAACCGCCTGATCAACTCAGCCGACTCGGGCGGCGCCGCCAGAGACCCCGGTGGCGCCCACCAGGACCGGTTCGGTCAGCGACCGGCAGAGCTGGTCGAGGAGCAGCCGGGCGGCCCGCTCGCCGGACCGGATGGCGCCTTCCATGTAGCCGAAATGGTCCATCTGGGTGTGCTCACCGGCGAAGAACAACCGGCCCTGAAATGGCTCGTTCAGTTCTTTGCCGATCGTGAAGACCTGACCGACTCGAGGTGAGGAATAGCCGGTCCGGATGAACGGCTGCTTCGACCAGTCAGCGAGGCACCACTCCTCGAGGTTACGGAGGTAGCCTGAGTCCTTTTTGTCGGGCGGATCGGCAGGGTAGAGACGGGCCAGCTCTCTCTTGTAATCGTCGGGGCTCGGCGTACGCGACCCAGTGAACACGTTCAGCACGACGTCCTGTCCCTTGCCAATGGTCTGGTTGTCCGTGCCTTCCCAGACCTGCCCGATCTCCAGCGAACCGCCCAGCGGCGAAAAACCGTCCTTGACCCAGAACCGCTCCTTGACCTTGCTGAAGAACTTCACCGCCGCACCCCACCCCATCAGCCCGATGAAGTCCTTAGGATGGCGCGGTGTGATCTCGATATCTCCCCAGACGGTTGGCGGTACGGCGAAGACCACGTAGTCGTAGCGTTGGACGTTTATCAGCGGGTTAGGCGGGATCTTCTCGCGTAGCCACCTGTCGAACCCCTCCTTCGTGCTCCGCGCCGTCACCAGGACACCACCACCCTCGGGAAGGTCGATCCGGCGGACACCCATATTGCAAATGACGCGGCAGCCCTCACGGGCGCGCACCTCTGCGGCGATCATGAGGGCCAGACGCTGACAGCCGTCACCGCAGCGGTAGGTCTCCACCTCGTTCCAGAAGCCCATCAGCGAGTCCTGCGCGCTGGTCACCGGCTTGCCCGCTCTGTGCCCGGTCTGACCGCCGCGGACCAGGCAGAGCAGTGCCAGGAAATTCATCTGCTCAAGGGAGGCCACGTTGTTGTTAACGAGGAGGAGCTCCATCGCCTTCCACAGGCGCCCGTCCTTGCTGACACCGAACCGTTTCTCCAGCGCATCCGCTACCGACATTTGGTCGTATTTGATCAGATCGGGCTGTTTCCAGGGCTCGCTTTCCTTGCCGGACTGGATGCTCTGGGCGAACTCGGCCATCGGCCCCAGCACCCGGTTGAGCGCCTGCTGCTCGATGTCCGCGATCTCCTCAGGCGTGAGCAGCCGGTCGAGGATCATCCGTCGCTGCAGTTGCTGGCCACGGTACAGGTCGTCATTCATGCGGCTGATCAGCGAGATGCCGTATTCCTTGGCCAGCGCGCACCACCGCGTGTGGATCGAGCCGACCAGTTCGGCCCCGGCCTCGATGATCCGGCCCTTCGCGAACGTCGAATCGCTCAGCACCCGCCCGCCGACCTGCGCTCGCGCCTCGTACACCGTCACCTTGACGCCCCACCTGGCGAGCGTGCGCGCCGCCAGGAGCCCGCCGAGCCCACCGCCCACGACAGCCACCTTCAGACCGGCCGCCCGTGCCAGGCATGCCTTGGACGGTGTATCTGGCTTCGTGCCATCGGTGTCCTCGTAGCGCTCCATCACCGGCTCCCGCAGGTCTCGAAGGTTCCCTCGTCGTCGACGTCGAGGTCCTCGCCGTATCCCGAGTCCGCGTCTTCGAGCCCGAGGGTCGCGCTGAGGTCCGGATCGAGTGCGGCCTCGTCGGCTGCGGTGTCGAAAGTGTCCAGCCCGTTCGTCTCCCGGTCCAGCTCCAGCGGCCGAGTACGGAGCAGCAACTGGCCCGGCGGTACGAGACCCGCCGAGTCGAGCACCCGCACCGACCGCGAACCAATAGCCGTCCCGGGGAGCGACGCGACGGCGTACCAGCCGGACGGCTCGCCGGGTCTACTACTACGACGGCGGGTCAGGCCGGGCTCAGCGATGACTACGCAGTCACCTCGCGGTCCGAGTCGTCCGAGAACGGCCCGAAGTATGACGTCGCCCACTTCGAGCGGATCCACCACCTGCTGCCCGGGCCGGGCGAGGATCACGAACCTGCTGTTGAGCCATGTCGAGAGATCCCCGGCGGGGCGGTAGAGCAGCTCACGGTAGGCGCGAGCCGGCGCAAGAGCAAGTGTTGCGATGTGATCGTGTTCCATAGTGGTGGTCTCGGATTCGTGTGGCCAGGTCTGTCGTACGGCGGCGAGCAGGGCGGGAATGTTCAGGTAGCCCCGGCCGAGACGGTTCGTCCGGACCTGGTCGAGGGCTGGTTGGTCAGTGGTTGACAGCACGAGCCGGCGGATCTCGGCGGCACCGAGCCGACGCCCTGCCCAGCCCAGCAACACGGCCACGGCCCCTGCGACGGCCGGTGCGGCCATGCTCGATCCGGTCTTGCGGACCAGCAGACCGGGGCTGCGTTCGCTGCCCGGCGGTGCCGAGCGGGCTGCCAGGATTCCGACGCCGGGAGCGACCAGGTCGGGTTTTTCGCGGCGGTTGTCTCGCGTCGGGCCGGCGCTGCTCGACGGGCCGGGTGGCCGAAGGGGGGAGCGGGCGTCATAGCTGCCCACCACGAGCGGCAGGTGACCATTCGCGATGGTGCCGGTGGTGTAGTTGGGGCTGGCATCGGCCGGCACGAACCTGGCCTGACATCTCGGGCACGCCTCGTCGCGTTCGAGCCAGGCGTGGAAGCGGCCATTGACGACCCGGCGGCCCTCGATCGTCACGTGCCACTCACCGGCCGGCGCCCACGGGTAGAGGAACGCGTCGACGTGGTGGTCGCCGTTATTAGGGTCGTGTGCACGGTGGTAGATCCGACCGGCCACCCGACCGGCCACGACGATATCGGCCGTCTCGCCGAGCAGGACGGCCGATGCGCCATGAGTGCCCGGTGGGTCGATGCGTACGGCAAACTCGTCTGCTCCGTCGTACCAGATCTCCAACTCGTTCGGCGTGGTATCGGCGGGGTCGGTGACGAACCGCAGCATCCTGCGCTGCCCCTGCCTGACGACGCCCGTGGCATGCGTGCGGGCTTGGTAGTAGTTGCCTACGCTCTGGCAGATCATTGCGCCCGGCGCCGCCGACAGGAGCTCATCCAGTGCAAGCTCGACAACGGAAGTCCCATCATGCGGACCGCCGGTCCGCCCCATCGAAAGGTTGATCACAAACGGGCGGTCACCGGCGGTTTGTGCAACGAAGTCCACCGCCTCGAGCAAGCGAACCGAATCGCCCATGGTGGAAAGGTCCACCAGACCTCCGGAACGCTGGGCAGCCAGGTGGACGAACACAAGATCCGCATCGGGTGCCACGCGGCAGGCGATGTCCGTCACATGCGTCCCGTGTGCACCACCGCCGCGGTCCGCGTCGGCCGGATGGTAGCCGAGCGTCCGGAACGGGTGGGTAGTCTGCAGCGCCCGGTCGATGTGCTCCCGGGTATAGACCGTCCCGTACCCGTACGGCTCCGGGGCAATGGACGTCATCTCTGCCGGCGTAGCGCTGTTCCAACCAGGCCTTTGCAAGGGTGTTCCGGAGAGGAGTGGCGCGGGCGGCCGACGCTTCGGTGAACGCTGATCCCACAATTTGATCAACCGCGTGGTTCCCTCAGGACGCGCCGCGCCCGCAGGATGCTTGAAGGCCGGGTGGTCGAAGTCCAGGCCCCAGTCCGCGACGCCTACGACGACACCGGCTCCCGTGAGGGGCGGCTCGGCCGGCCGCCTGGGGAGGTTCCTGCTGATCGGATGTTTCCTGTGTGCCCTGCGCTCCTCGCCTTGGTGCTCGAAAGGCTGCATTCGAGCACCAAGACGGGCCGGATGCGCGACTTCTTGACCTTCAACGGAGGAGTCGCCGGGGACAACCTTCCGGGCGGCTTTTAGGCTCACGACGTCCGGGTGTGCCCGCACCTCCTCTACCGCTGCGAGAGGGAGGCGACAGGTCGCGATACGACCGAAGCGGGCCACGACCCGAACGCGCGGGACCTCGATGCGCGGCCGCCGAAACCGGATGATCGCCTCGACCACCCGGTCTGTCGGCTCGCCGCGCAGCAGTTCCTGTAGGGCAGGATCCATGGTCGGCATGCCCTACCTGCTGCTCCCCGAGGACTCGCCCCCCGTCGTGGGCGTGCCACCTCCGGCCGATGTGCCATCCGTCGTGGACTTGCTCTTTTCCGCGTTTATGGCTTCCATCGCGCGCGCGATGTCCATGGCGCGCAGGTCTGACGAGTCACTCAGGAGCACTGAGGACCTCAATCCAGAACGGCTCTACCACATCGTCGGCGGTCGCCGTGATGAGGGCGTGTCCGATGTTTTTGGCCTCGACCACGCCACTGGCCGGGTCGATGGAGACGACGTTATTAGTACCCTCCGCCTTCCACGTGACCGTGACGTCGGAGGGCTTGCCATGCCCGTCAAGGACGAAGGCCTGCAACGTAGCGCTTTGGTTGACTGTCAGCTGCGACTTGCCCAGGACCTTGATCGTCTTAGCTGACCCAGCATCTTTACGCAGATGGCCGAGGAACGCCAGCCCAAGCATGCCCACGCCACCATAGAACGCCGGGTGACGGACCATGCCTTCAATCCCGCCTCGATTGCTGCCGCTCGCGAGCGCCAGCAACGGCATGGCCTGGATTCCAGCCCGGACGAAGGTGTTATCCGGCGCGCCGAACGTCCGGAACGCTTCACCGATGAGCAGCGTGGCAACCGTTGCGATTCCCGCGCGATCGATCTTCTTGTTCTGCTCGACGATCGTGCTGCGCAGGGCATCCTGCTGCACCTTGTTGCGCAGATCCATCTCCTTGAGGGCGCTGACGACCGCACGCGGTGAGGCCGGGGCCGGCAACCTGCTGCCCCGTCCGGCGGCCGCCCGGCGCCTTGCGGCCGCCCGGCGCTTGGCGGCCGCAAGCGCCTGGGCGCGCTTTCGCCGCGCGCGCGACGCGGCAGACTCGGCTTCGTCGTCGTATAGCTCGGCATCGTCGTACACGTCCTCGTACTCGATGCCGAGGTCTTCCATGAATGCACTGCTCATCTGGCTTCTCCTTCACCTGGTCCGTTTGTGAGGCTCGTGCCGGCGGCAACGGCTGGGCCGACGCGATGGTTCATGACTGAGGGTTCGGCCGGGCTAGCGTCTGCGGGCCCAGCCGACGAGATACGCCGGACCGCGGGGACGACATACTCGGCGTACAGTTCGGGGTCGGGTGGCACCCATCCGGCCGCCCCCTCTCCGCCGCAGCCGGGACAACCGGCGTCCTCGCCCCAGCATTCACAGGCGCCGAGCGCCGCGGCGAGCAGCACGTTGCGGTCGACGAGCGCCTGGTAGGCCGCCGACTCGTGGCCCTTGACGATGGCAGGGCCGTCGCTGGGCGGGACGGTCGCGATCCGCTCGGCGAGCTCACCGAGAACGCGTTCAGCGAACCCCATCGGGTCCGGCAGCGCCTTCACCAGGAGGGCTTCGACGGCCGCCAGCTCGGAGGTCGTCATGACGCCAGCTCCTCGTTCTCGGCGTCCATGAACGCCGTATAGAGGGAGCGTCCAGTGCCGAAAGCGGGTTCGGCATATTCACCGCCGCTTTCTCCGAACTCACCGCCATCGAGGCCCTCGCCGTCGAGGTAGGCAAGCTCGTCCGCGTCCGCCGCCGCTTGACCGAAGACCGAGCTGAGCATGTTCATGACGGACGCCACCGGTATTCCACCCACCTGCCGGGCACCATGCTGGCCCATCGACAGTGCCAGCAACGCCTTGAGCACGTCCGGCTGCTGAGTCAGCACCAGCCCTTGCGCTGCCGCCGCCGAACCGTCCGCCACTGCGGGTCTTGCCACGCCGGCCTCGGGCGTTGCGCCGACCGGAATGGGCGGCACAGCCGGTGTGCCACCACCCGCCGAGGACAGGCCTGACACTTTCCCGGGCTTGCCGGCCTGGGGCAGTGCGCCTGCTGCGAGGGTGCCGAGCTGGCTGCCGATCGCGGTACCGGCCGGGCCACCGATCAGCGTGCCCAAGGTGCCGGCCCCGACGGGAAGCGCCGTTCGCACGCCCTGCCCGACGAGCGGGTTTGCCAAGGTCTGACCGGCATCTCGCTGGATCTGTCGCAAGGCCTTCTCGAAATTGAGAGTGCGTTCTGCGAGTTGATGTCCCTTTCATCGGTGGGGTTGGGTTAGGTCGGCTGGTCGGAGACCCGCCGGTCGGACTACGGGCGTGGCT
>NZ_JBEZGB010000039.1:0-43181 GCF_040649755.1 Nonomuraea sp. NPDC048882 | reverse complement strand
TGGAATCAGTTGGGTGGGTTGTTCGCGGGTCATGAGTTGCATGTGGTGGATGGTGAGTCGTGGGTGGATGCGGGCCGGTTCGTGGAGTGGGTGGCAGACAGGGGTCTGGACTTTGTGGAGGTGACGCCCTCGTATCTGGAGGTGCTGGTAGGGGAAGGGCTGCTGGAGCGGGGCGGGCTCCAGTTGGTAGGCGTGGGCGGTGAAGCAGTACCGCAGGGGCTGTGGGACAGGCTGTCTGTTGCTCAAGTGCAGGGGTTCAACTTTTACGGTCCGAGTGAGTGCACCGTGGATACGGCGGTGGCCCGCGTGGGCGGGGCGAGTCCGGTGGTGGGTGGGCCGGTGGCGAACATGCGTGCGTTCGTGCTGGATGAGTTCTTGCGTCCGGTGCCGGTGGGTGTGGCGGGGGAGTTGTATGTGGCGGGTCGTGGGGTGGCGCGGGGGTATGTGGGCCGGGCGGGGTTGACGGGTGAGCGGTTTGTGGCGTGTCCGTTCGTGGTGGGTGAGCGGATGTATCGGACCGGGGATCGGGTGCGGTGGACGTCCGAGGGTGAGTTGGCGTTCCTGGGCCGGGTGGATGACCAGGTGAAGATCCGCGGCTTCCGGATCGAACCCGGCGAAGTACGCGCGGTGCTGGCGGACTGTCCTGGAGTGCGGCAGGTCGCGGTGATCGCGCGGGAGGACACGCCGGGAGACAAACGGCTGGTGGCCTATGTGGTGCCCGGCGACGAGCCGCCCGGTGCCGAGGCCGTGCGCGGGTACGCGGCGGAGCGGCTGCCCGAGTACATGGTCCCGTCGGCCGTGGTGCTGCTGGACGCGCTGCCGCGAACGGCCAACGGGAAACTCGACCGCGCCGCCCTGCCCGCCCCCGAGTACACGACCGGCATCGGCCGGGGACCGGCCGACGCCCGCGAGGAGATGGTGTGCGCGGCGTTCGCCGAGGTGCTGGGCGTCGAGAGCGTGGGCGTGGACGACGACTTCTTCGCCCTCGGCGGCCAGTCGCTGCTGGCCATCCGCGCGGTCGCGGCGCTGCGGGCACGTGGCGTGTCGGTGTCGGTGCGCTCGTTCTTCCAGACGCCGACCCCCGCCGGGGTGGCCCGGTCGGCCGGCGAGACAGGCGTGGCGGTGCCGGACAACGCGATCCCGGCCGGCGCCACCGCGATCACCCCGGAGATGTTGCCGCTGGTCGAACTGACAGCGGAGGAGATCGACCGGATCGCCGCCACGGTCGAGGGCGGCGCGGCCAACATCGCGGACGTCTATCCCCTCGCGCCGTTGCAGGAGGGGCTGCTGTTCCACCACCTGCTCGCCGAGGACGGCCAGGACGCCTACGTGCAGCTCACCGTGGTCGAGTTCGACTCGCGGGCCCGGCTGGACGCCTTCGCCGGCGCTCTCCAGCAGGTCGTGAACCGGCACGACATCTACCGCACCTCGATCGTCTGGCAGGGGCTGCGCGAACCCGTCCAGGCGGTGTGGCGGCGGGCGGTGCTCCCCGTGCGCGAGGTGACGCCCGGCCCAGGCACGGGCGACCTCGCCGAACGCCTGGTCGCGCACGTCGGCCGGACCATGGAACTCGGTCGAGCGCCGCTGATGGACATCCACGTCACGCCCGTCCCCGGCACCTCCCGATGGCTGGGGCTGGTGCGGGTGCATCACCTGGCGCAGGACCACACCGCGCTCGAAGTGGTGATCGACGAGGTGCGGGCCTTCCTCTCCGGACGCGGGGACGAACTGCCCGAGCCGCTGCCGTTCCGTACGTTCGTGGCCCAGGCTCGCGGCGCCGTCGAGCGGGCCGAGCACGAGCGCTACTTCGCCGATCTGCTCGGCGACGTCACCGAGCCGACCGCGCCGTACGGCGTGCTGGACGTGCGCGGCCACGGCACCGCCTCCGTACGCGAGATCGTGCCGTTCCCGCCGGAGCTGGAGCGGCGGGTGCGCGAGCTGTCCCGCCGGGCCGGCGCCAGCCCGGCGACGCTCCTGCACGTGGCCTGGGCCAGGCTGCTCTCCGTGCTGTCAGGTCGCGACGACGTGGTGTTCGGGTCGGTGCTGTTCGGCCGGATGAACGCGGGCACCGGCTCCGACCGGGTGCCGGGCCCGTACATGAACACCCTCCCGGTACGCGTCCGCACAGGCGGGACGGGCGTGCTCGAAGCGGTCGGCGCAATGCGCGGCCAGCTCGCCGCGCTCGTCCGGCACGAGCACGCACCGCTGGCCGTCGCGCAGCAGGCGAGCGGCGTCACCGGGGACACGCCGCTGTTCACCGCCCTGTTCAACTACCGTCACAACAGCGGCCCTTCGCGTGACTCGAACGACGCGATGACGGGCATCACGCTGCGTTACTCCGAGGACCGCGACAACTACCCGCTCACCGTCAACGCCGACGACAACGGCGACCGGCTCTCGCTGGCCGTGGACGCCGTCGCGCCGATCGACCCGCGCGCCGTCGGCACGCTGCTGCGCACCACCACCGGCAACCTGCTCTCCGCGCTCGAAGCGGCCCTGGACGGCGGCCATGACCTGCCGCTGAGCGCCGTGGACGTGCTGGACCAGGCCGAACGCGAGCGGGTGCTGGACGCCTGGAACGACACCGACGTCCCGGTCCGTCCCGCGACGGTGACGGAACTGTTCGAGGCACAGGTGGTACGCACACCGGACGCGGTCGCGGTGAGCTGCGGCGCGGACGCCGTCACCTACGCGGAGCTGAACGAACGGGCCAACCGGCTGGCCCGGCTGCTGGCGGGGCGAGGCGTGGGGCCGGAGTCGGTGGTCGCGCTGGTGCTGGAGCGCGGCGTGGAGCTGATGACCGCGGTGCTCGGCGTGCTGAAGGCCGGGGGCGCGTACCTGCCGGTGGATCCCGAGTATCCGGCGGGGCGGATCGCGTACATGATCGAGGACGCGGCGCCGGCCCTGGTGCTCGCCTCGACCACCACGGCCCGCACGCTGCCCGGCGCGGTCGTGGACTCAAGCGGGAGGGCACGCACGGCGCCCGGCCTGGTCGTCCTCGACTCGGACGCGACCGTCGCGGAGCTGCGTGGGCTGTCCGGTGGGGATCCGGGGACGCCGGTGCTGCCCCGGCACCCGGCGTACGTGATCTACACCTCCGGCTCGACCGGCCGCCCCAAGGGCGTGGTCCTCACCCACGAGGGGTTCGCCAACACGGCGCACGCGCTCGCCCGCCGCTACCCGACCGAGGTCGGCCCGGGGTCGCGGATGTTGCAGTTCGCGTCCGTCAGTTTCGACATGTTCTGCTCCGAATGGGCGCTGGCCCTGCCCGCCGGTGCCACCCTCGTCGTCGTGCCGCCGCACCGGCGGCTCGGCGCGGAGCTGGCGGCGTTCATCGCCGGCGAGGGCATCACGCACGCCGCCTTCCCGCCCGCCGTGCTCGCGGGCCTGGATGAGAGGGACGTCCCCGCCGGCGTCGTCATCGACGTGGGCGGTGAGGCGCTGGAGGCCGAGCTGGTCGAGCGGTGGGCGCCGGGCCGGGAGCTGTTCAACTCCTACGGCCCCACCGAGACCACCGTGGACGCCGCGGTGTGGCGGTGCCGGGCGGGCGCGAGCGACGTGCCGATCGGCACGCCCATCGCCAACACGCAGGTGTACGTCGTGGACGAGCGCTTGGCGCCGGTGCCGGTGGGTGTGGCGGGCGAGCTGTACGTGGCGGGGGCCGGGCTGGCACGCGGTTACCTGGGACGGCCGGGGCTGAGCGCGGAACGCTTCGTGGCCGATCCGTTCGGGCCCGCCGGGACGCGGATGTACCGGACCGGCGACCGGGTGCGCTGGAACGCCGAGGGCGAGCTGGTGTTCGCCGGGCGGGTGGACGACCAGGTGAAGATCCGCGGCTTCCGGATCGAGCCGGGCGAGGTACGGGCCGTGCTCGCCGCTCATCCGCTGGTCGAGCAGGCCGCGGTGGTGGCCCGCGAGGACACGCCCGGTGACGTACGCCTGGTCGCCTACGTCGTCCCCGCCCCCGCGCGCGGCGATACGGACGCACCCGCGAACCCCGATGCGTCAGACCCCGCGAACGCCGCCACGACCGACCCCGCAAGTCCCGGTGTGGGCGCGTCCCGGCAGGCCGGTGCGGGCGGGCTCGGCGCCGTGCTGCGGGAGTACGCGGCCGAGCGGCTGCCCGGGCACATGGTGCCGTCGGCGGTCGTGACCATGGACGAGCTGCCGCTGACCGTCAACGGCAAGCTCGACCGCCGCGCTCTGCCCGTCCCCGACCACGCGGCCGACCACGCGACCGGGCCCGCCACCCGGGCGGCCACCCCGCAGGAGGAGATCCTGTGCGGCCTGTTCGCCCAGGTGCTCGGCCTCGGCGGCGTCGGCGTGGACGACGACTTCTTCGCCCTCGGCGGTCACTCGCTGCTGGCGGTGCGGCTGATCAGCCGGGTCCGCACGATCATGGGCATGGAGGTGCCGCTGCGCGCGTTGTTCGAGGCGCCGACCGCGGCCCTGCTCGCCGCCCACCTCGACGCGGCCCGCCGGGCCGGCGCCGCCGCCGCGCAGACGGCGCTCACGCGCAGGGAGCGCCCTGACCGGGTGCCGCTGTCGTTCGCGCAACGCCGCGTGTGGTTCATCGGCCAGCTCGAAGGGTCGAGCGCCGCCTACAACGTGCCGGTCGCGCTGCGGCTGCGCGGCGAGCTCGACGTCGGCGCGCTCCGCCTGGCGTTGCGCGACGTCGTGGAGCGGCACGAGGTGCTGCGCACCCGGTTCCCCGCCGCCGACGGGGAGCCGTACCAGGAGATCGTTCCGACGGCGGAGGCGGCGCTTGAGCTGCCGGTCACCGACCTCGCGCGAGGGGAGCTGGACGAGGCGGTCGCCGCCGCCGCCCGGTACGTGTTCGACCTGGCCCGCGAGGTGCCCCTGCGGGCCTGGCTGTTCCGCCTCGCCCCCGACGAGCACGTCCTGGCCGTGACGATTCACCACATCGCCAGCGACGGCGCCTCCACCGGCCCGCTGGCCCGCGACCTGTCCGCCGCCTACGCCGCGCGCCGCGCCGGCCGGCCGCCGGCCTGGGCGCCGCTGCCGCTCCAGTACGCCGACTACACCCTGTGGCAGCGGGAGCTGCTCGGCGACGAACGGGACCCGGGCAGTGTCCTGTCCGGGCAGGTCGCCTACTGGCGGCAGGCGCTGGCCGGCGCGCCGGAGGAGCTGACGCTGCCCTTCGACCATCCGCGCCCGCTCGTGGCCACACACCGCGGCCACCCGGTGCCCATGGAGGTGCCGGCCGAGGTGCACGCCCGGCTGCGCGAGGTGGCGCGGGCGGAGGGCGTCACCATGTTCATGGTGCTCCAGGCCGCGCTCGCCATGCTGCTGTCGCGGCTCGGCGCGGGCACCGACGTCCCGATCGGGTCGCCGAACGCGGGACGCACCGACGAGGCGCTGGACGACCTGGTCGGCTCCTTCGTCAACACCCTCGTCCTGCGTACGGACCTGTCCGGCGACCCCGCCTTCACCGAGGTCCTGGCCCGGGTCCGGGAGACCAGCCTGTCGGTCTTCGCCAACCAGGACGTGCCCTTCGAGCGCCTGGTCGAGGAGCTGTCCCCGAGCCGCTCGATGGGCCGGCACGCCCTGTTCCAGGTCATGCTGACGCTGCAGAACACCCTCGACGAGGAGATCGACCTGCCCGGCCTGCGGGCCGAGACCGTGCACACCAGCGCCTCCGCCGCCAAGTTCGACCTCGACGTCATCATGGCCGAGGTGTTCGACGACGGCGGCGTCCCGGCCGGCGTGCGCGCGCTGATCACCGCCGCCGCCGACCTGTTCGAGCCCGGCACCGTCACCGCGCTGGCGGGGCGGCTGGCGCGGGTGCTGGAGACCGTCTCCGGCGATCCGCGGGTCCGGCTCAGCAGCCTGGACGTGCTCGGCGCCGGCGAGCGCCACGACGTCCTGACCCGCTGGAACGACACCGAGGCCCCCGAGGTGACGCCCGCGACCGTGGCGGAGCTGTTCGAGGCCCAGGTGGCGCGCACCCCTGACGCGGTCGCCCTCATGGCGGGTGACGCCGAGCTGACCTACGCCGAGCTGGACGCGCGCGCGGAACGGCTGGCCGGGCGGCTGGCCTGGCATGGCGTCGGCCCCGAGTCGGTCGTCGGCGTGTGCCTCGAACGCGGAGCCGACCTGATCGTCGCGCTGCTGGGCGTGCTCAAGGCCGGTGGCGCGTACCTGCCGATAGACCCCGAGTACCCGGCCGACCGGGTGGCGTTCATGGTGGCGGACGCCGCGCCCGCGATCGTCGTCACCTCCTCGGCCACGGCCGGCGTCCCGGCGGCGGGCGCGACGACCCTGCTGATCGACGCCGAGAGCCCGGCCGCGCCGGTGGACAGAGGCGGCAGGTCGGTGGCGCAGCCCGCGTACGTGATCTACACCTCCGGCTCGACCGGCCGCCCCAAGGGCGTGCTGGTCACCCACGCCGGCGTGGCCGCGCTGGTCGCGGGCCAGGTCCGCGCCCTCGGGGCCGGTCCTGGCAGCCGCGTGGGGCAGTTCGCGTCGGCGAGTTTCGACACGTTCGGCTGGGAGTGGATGATGGCGCTGCTGTCCGGGGCGGCGCTGGTGGTGATCCCGCCGGAGCGGCGGCTGGGCGAGGGCCTGCCGCGGTTCCTCACCGAGCGGGGCGTGACGCACGTGACGCTGCCGCCCGCGGTGCTGGCCACGCTGCCGGAGCAGGCGCTCGATCCCGGCGTCGCCGTGGTGGTCGCGGGGGAGGCGTGCCCGCCGGACGTCATGGCGCGGTGGGCGCGTGACCGGCGCATGTTCAACTCGTACGGGCCGACCGAGACCACCGTGGACGCCACGCTGTGGCGCTGCGACCCCGACGCCGGCCAGGTGCTGATCGGCTCGCCCGTGCTGAACACGCGGGTCTACGTGCTGGACGAGTACCTGACGCCCGTGCCGGTCGGGGCCGTCGGGGAGATCTACGTCGCCGGGGCCGGGTTGGCGCGCGGCTACCTCGGCCGTCCTGGGCTGAGCGCCGAGCGGTTCGTGGCCGACCCGTTCGCCGCCGACGGCGGCAGGCTCTACCGCACCGGCGACCTCGCCCGCTGGACGCCGCACGGCGAGCTGGCCTTCGCCGGCCGGAGCGACGACCAGGTGAAGATCCGCGGCTTCCGGATCGAGCCGGGCGAGATCGAGAACGTGCTCCGTACGCACCCGGCGGTCGCGCAGGCCGCGGTCGTCCCGCGCGAGGACGAGCCGGGCGACAGGCGCCTGGCCGCCTACGTCGTCCTGACCGGCGGCGCGGACGACGCCATCCCCTCGATCCTCGAACACGCCGCGGAACGCCTCCCCGGCTACATGGTCCCCGCGGCCGTGGTGGCGCTGGAGACGCTGCCGCTGACGGTCAACGGCAAGCTCGACCGCGAGGCGCTGCCCCGTCCCGGCCACGCGGGCCCGGCGGCCGGGCCGGGCGACCGCCGGCCGCAGGACGCCAGGGAGGAGATCCTGTGCGCCGTGTTCGCCCAGGTGCTCGGCCTCGACAGCGTCGGCGTGGACGACGACTTCTTCGCCCTCGGCGGCCACTCGCTGCTGGCGGTGCGGCTGGCCAGCCGGATCCGCGCGGTGCTCGGGGCCGACCTGGACATCCGGGTGCTCTTCGAGGCGCCGACCGTGGCCGGGCTGGCCGCCCGGCTGGCCTCAGACGGCACCGTCCAGACGCCGCTGACGCCGATGGAACGCCCGGAACGGGTGCCGCTGTCGTTCGCGCAGCAGCGGTTGTGGTTCATCAGCCAGCTTGAGGGGCCGAGCGGCACCTACAACGACCCGATCGTGCTGCGCCTGACCGGCGACGTCGACCGGGATGCCCTCTGCCGCGCCCTGCGCGACGTGATCGAGCGGCACGAGGTGCTGCGGACCGTCTTCCCCGTCGCCGACGGCGAGCCCTACCAGCGGGTCCTGACCCCGGACGAGCTGGCATGGGAGCCGGTCAGGGAGACGCCGGCCGATCTCGACGCCGCGGTGGCGGAGGCGGCGGGTTACGCCTTCGACCTGTCGTCGGAGGTGCCGATCCGGGCCTGGCTGTTCGCGGCCGGGCCGGGCGAGCTGGTGCTGGTGGTGGTGATCCATCACATCGCGGGCGACGGCTGGTCGATCGGGCCGCTGGCCCGGGACGTGTCGGTGGCGTACGCGGCGCGGCGCGGCGGCCGGGCTCCGGTGTGGGAGCCGCTGCCGGTGCAGTACGCCGACTACACCCTGTGGCAGCGTGAGCTTTTGGGCGACGAGAACGATCCGGACAGCCTGATCGCCACGCAGATGGCCTACTGGCGGGACACCCTTTCCGGTGCGCCGGAGGAGCTGGCGCTGCCGTTCGACCGGCCGCGCCCGGCGGTGGCCTCGCACCGGGGGCACAGTGTGCCGGTGCGCATCCCGGCCGAGGTGCACGCGCGGCTGGCCGAGGTGGCCAGGGCCGAGGGCGTCACCATGTTCATGGTGCTGCAGGCCGCGCTGGCGGTGCTGCTGTCGCGGCTGGGTGCCGGGACCGACATCCCGATCGGGTCGGCGAACGCCGGTCGTACGGACGTGGCGCTCGACGATCTGGTGGGCTGCTTCGTCAACACGCTGGTCGTACGGGCTGACCTGACCGGCGACCCGGCCTTCCGCGACCTGCTGGGCCGGGTACGGGAGCGCAGCCTGGCGGCGCTCGCACACCAGGACGTGCCCTTCGAGCGGCTGGTGGAGGAGCTGGCCCCGGCGCGGTCGATGGCCCGGCACCCGCTCTTCCAGGTCGTGTTCACCATGCAGAACAACGCCGCGGCCGTGCTCGACCTGCCCGGCGTCAGAGCCGAGGGCAGGTCGGCGGGGACGTCGGCGGCGAAGTTCGACCTCGACGTGCTCGTGGGCGAGACGTTCGACGCCGACGGGGCTCCGGCCGGGGTGCGCGGCTCCGTGACGGTCGCGGCGGACCTGTTCGACGAGGAGTGGGCCGGGCGGATCGCGGGCTACTGGGCGCGGGTGCTGGAGCAGCTGGCCGCCGATCCTCGGGGTCGGCTGAGCGAGGTCGACCTGCTCGGGGAGGACGAGCACCGGGCCCTTTCGGAGTGGAATCGCACGACGACCGGCGAACCGGCGACTCCGGTGGTGGAGCTGTTCGAGGCGCAGGTCGCCGGTCGGCCGGACGCGGTCGCGGTGGTGGCTCCCGACGGAGAGGAGGTCACCTTCGCCGATCTGGACGAGCGGGCCAACCGGCTGGCGAATGTCCTGGTCGGCGAGGGGGTGGGCGCCGAGTCCGTGGTCGGGGTGTGCCTGGATCGCGGTGTCGAGCTGGTGGTGGCGTTGTTGGCGGTGTGGAAGGCGGGTGCGGCGTATGTGCCGATCGACCCACGTCAACCGGTGGAGCGGATCGCCTACCTGCTCGCCGACAGCCGGGCCGTGCTGACCGTCACCAGCGAGGAGATCGCGGACGAGCTCCCGGCCGGGCGGGTGCGGATGCTGACGCTGGACGACACGCTCACGAAGCTGCGGCTGTCGATGGCTCCCGCTACCCGGCCCGAGCGGGTCGTGCACGGCGGCCAGACGGCCTACGTCATCTACACCTCCGGTTCGACCGGTCGGCCGAAGGGTGTGCTGGTCAGTCAGGGGGCTTTGGCGAACTATGTGGCTTCGGTGCCGGGGCGGCTCGGGATGGACGACGGCCGGTATGCCCTGGTTCAGGGGCAGGCGACCGACTTGGGTAACACGATTGTTTTCGCCGCGCTGACCCTGGGTGGTGAGTTGCACATCATGGCGGAGGAGGCCGCTACGGACCCGGATGCTTTCGGCAGTCTGCTGGCCGAGCGCGAGATCGATTTCGTGAAGATGGTGCCGTCCCATCTGGCGGCGATGGGTCCCGGTCTCCTGCCTGCTCGTGCGCTGGTCTTGGGTGGTGAGGCGGCTGCTCCTGATTGGCTGGCGCGGTTGCTGGAGGAGGCCGACGAGCGCGGTTGCGCGGTGTTCAACCACTACGGCCCGACGGAGACGACGATCGGTGTGGCCACCACCCGCCTGAGCAGCGGTGGCATGGCACCGGTCGGCACACCCGTGGCCAACACCGCCTTCCACGTCCTGGACGAGCATCTGTCGCCCGTCCCGCCGGGGGTTACAGGCGAGCTGTATGTCGCGGGCGCCCAGTTGGCCCGCGGCTACCTCGGCCGCCCGGGTCTGACGGCGGAGCGCTTCGTTGCGTGCCCGTCCGAGCCAGGCACCCGCATGTACCGCACCGGCGACCGCGCCCGCTGGACCACCGACGGCCAGTTGTTGTTCGCCGGCCGAGCGGACGACCAGGTCAAGATCCGCGGATTCCGCGTCGAACCAGGCGAGGTCACAGCAGTGTTGGCCGGCTGCCCCGGAGTGGAACAGGTGGCCGTGGTGCCGCACGAGACCGCGCCCGGTGAAGTCCGGCTGGTCGGCTACCTGACGGCCGGCGACGCGGAAGGCGCGGCCGCGCTGCCCGCCGTCGCCCGCAGGTTCGCGGCCGAGCGGCTGCCCGAGCACCTGGTGCCGTCCGCCTGGGTGGTGCTGGACGCGCTGCCGCTGACCGGGAACGGCAAGCTCGACCGCCGCGCCCTGCCCGCGCCTGACCTCACCCCCACGGCCGGTGCGGGACGCGGCCCGTCCGACGCGCGCGAGGAGGCGCTGTGCGCCGCGTTCGCCGAGGTCCTGGGGGTCGAGGGCGTCGGCGTGGACGACGACTTCTTCGACCTCGGCGGCCACTCGCTGCTCGCCGTGCGCCTGGTCAGCCGCATCCGCGCCCAGCTCGGGGCGGACATCCAGGTCCGCACCCTGTTCGACGCCCCGACGGTGGCGAGTCTCGCGCGGCAGCTCGGCGAGGAGCGGAGCACCCGTCCCGCCCTGCGCCCCATGCGCGAGCGCTGACGGCGACGTCGCGCGCGAGCGTTCGACTGCGGCCTCGGCGCAGTTGAACGCTCGCCCCGCCCTGCCCCGGGAAGGCCCCGCCCGGCGCCGAATTCGGGCAATTGTTCAGGCAGCGGCGGGTACGCCATAGTGGAGCCCGGCATAAAGGCGCGGCCCGCGCCGGTGATTCCCGCTTTCACCGCCGTTCTCTCTTCTTCGACGTGCTGAATTCTGTTTCAGTGGCTTTCCGTCCGCCCCCGAAAATGTCACCGGACGACGTGAGAAAAAAGGGGTCTTGATGATTCCGTTGTCATTCGCACACGGGTCGGCGACCAGGCCGGCCCGAATGCCCCTCGGGGTGGAGAACGCCTATCCCATGTCCGCGCTGCAACTCGGCATCGTCTACCACGCGCTGTCCGGCGGGGGCGAGACGCTCTACCTCAACGCCTGCAGTCTGCGCCTGCGCGGTGCCCGGCTCGACCTGGAGCTGTTCGACCGGGCCGTCCAGGACGTGGTGAACCGGCACGCCGTGCTGCGCACCTCGTTCGACCTGAGCAGCTTCGGCGAGGCGACGCAGCTCGTGCACGCGGTGGCGACGGTGCGGCGCGAGGTCCACGACCTGTGCGGCGTCCCCGAGGAGGAGCGGGAGCGGCATCTGCGGGCCGCGCTCGGCGTCGAGCGGCGCCGCCCGTTCGACCTCGCGCAGGCGCCCCTCCTGCGCAGCGTGCTGCACCGCTGGGCGGAGGACGATTTCCACTGGACCGTCGTCTACCACCAGGCGATCCTCGACAGGCAGAGCCTGACGCTCGTGCTCGGCGAGGTCCTGCGCCGATACGCGGACCTGCTCGCCGACCCGGCGGCCGTGCTCCCCGCCCCGCCCGCTGAGGCGTTCCCCGAGTTCGTCGCGGCGGAGCAGGCGGCCGTCGGCGCGGAGCACGGCGAGCGCTGGCGGGACCACCTTCTCGGCTACACGCTGACGCCCCTGCCGGCCGCGTCGGGGGCGGCGGTGGCGACCGGCGTCTGCGGCGCGACCGCGTACCGGTCGATCGAGTCGCCGGTGCCGGACGACCTCGCCGGCGCGCTGCGTGCGCTGAGCGGCGCGGCGGGCGTGCCGATCGAGGACGTGCTGCTCACGGCGCACCTGAAGGTGATCAGCCTGCTGACCGGCGCCGGCGACGTCGCCACCGGAGTGACCATGCGCCCGCCCGCGCCAAGCCCCTCGGCCGGTCTCTTCCTGAACGTGCTGCCGCTCCGGGTGGACGTGTCGGGCGGGCGGTGGCGGGACCTGGTGCGGCGCGTGTACGGCCGGGCCAAGGCGATGCTCCCGTACAGCCGTTATCCGCTGGCCAGGATCGCCGCTGACCTGGGCGGCGCCGAGATGTTCGACTCCATGTTCGAGTACAGCGACGTGGGGCTCCCCGACGCCTGGCCCGGCCAGGACGGCGTCTCGATCACCCACCGCGTCGAGCCGAACAACTTCACCCTTTCGACCCGGTTCATCCGCGACTCCCGCTCGGGCCGCCTGACGCTGGCCCTCGACTACCGTTCCGGCAAGCTGGACGACGCGCAGGCGCTGACGATCCGCGACTACTACCTCGCCACGCTGACCGCGATGGCCGGGCCGGACGGGCCGCACGACACGTTCTCCCCGCTGAGCGCCGCGGAGAGACGGCGCATGCTGGTGGACTGGAACGGGCCCGTGCGCGACTACCCGCGCGAGGAGTGCGTGCAGCAGCTCATCGAACGGCAGGCGGCCAAAACCCCCGACGCGCTCGCGGTGCTCAGCGACGCGGCCGAACTCACCTACGCCGAGCTCAACGCCAGGGCGAACCGGCTGGCCAGAGAGCTGCGCGAGCTCGGGGCAGGACCCGAGACCGTGGTCGGCGTGCACGCCGAGCGGGACGCGGACATGATCGTCACCCTGCTCGGCGTGCTCAAGTCCGGCGCCGCCTACCTGCCGCTGGACCCCGGCTACCCGGCGGAACGGCTCCGCTTCCTGCTCGACGACGCCCAGGCCCAGCTCGTCGTCACCAAGGCGCACCTCGCCTCCCGGCTCCCCGAGGGGAACTGGCAGGTCTTCTGCACCGACACGCGGGCCGCGGACATCCAGCGCCATCCCGCGCACGACCTCGGCCCGCTGGCCACTCCTGCCAACCTGGCCTACGTCATCTACACCTCCGGCTCGACCGGCCGGCCCAAAGGCGTCCAGGTGCCGCACTCCGGCCTGGCCAACTACCTGCACTGGTGCGTCGAGGGATACGCGAGCCGGGGCCGCGGCGGGGCGCCGGTGTTCTCCTCCTTCGCCTTCGACATGATCGTGCCCAACATCTACACCCCGCTGATCATGGGCGAACGGGTCTGCATGCTGCCGGAGAAGCTGCCGGTGCACGACCTCGGGGCCCGCCTGGAGCGGCTGGCGCCGTTCACCTTCATCAAGCTGACCCCCGGGCACCTGGACCTGCTCTCCGAGACCCTCGGCAGGACCGCGGCCAGGAACCTGGCCGGCACCCTCGTCGTCGGCGCGGACGCCTTCCCCAGCCGCAACCTCGCCCACTGGCGGCGGCTGGACCCCGGCACGGTCGTGCTCAACGAGTACGGCCCGACGGAGGCGTCGGTGGGCAACGCCGTCTTCCACACGCAGGGCCCCGTCGAGCGCGACCTGCTCCCCATCGGGCGGGCCATCCCGAACACCACCATGTACGTGCTGGACGCGGCGCTGAACCCCGCCCCGGTGGGCGTCGCGGGCGAGCTCTACATCGGCGGCGCCTGCGTGGTGCGCGGCTACGCCGGCCGGCCCGCGCTGACGGCGAGCCGCTTCGTGCCCGACCCCTACCTCGGCGACGTCGCCCGCATGTACCGCACCGGCGACCTGGGCCGATGGCTGCCGGACGGCAACCTCGAATTCCTCGGCCGGGTTGACGACCAGGTCAAGCTGAACGGCTATCGGGTCGAGCTGGGCGAGGTCGAGTCCGTGCTGGCCGGGCACCCGGCCGTGGCCAGGTCCGTGGCCGCCATCCTCGGCGAGGGCTCCCGGCGCCGGCTGGTCGGCTACTACGTGCCCCGCGCGGAGGTGACCGAGGAGGAGCTCATGACCCACCTCGCCGAGCGGGTGCCCGCCTACCTGATGCCGTCGGCACTGCACGCCATCGACGCCGTGCCGCTCAACGCGAACGGCAAGGTCGACCGCAAGGCCCTGCCCGACCCCAGGGAACCACGCGGACCGGCGGCGGACGCGTTCATCTCCCCCCGCACCCCCATCGAGTCGGCGCTGGCCGTCATCTGGGAGGACCTGCTCGGCGTGGAGCCGATAGGCGTACGCGACAACTTCGCCGACCTGGGCGGCGACTCCATCCTGGCCACCAGGATGGCCTTCAGGATCAGCGCGGACCTCGACCTCGACGTGGCGGTGGCCGACATCCAGCACGGCCGCGACCTGGCCGAGCTGGCCGAGCGCCTGGCCTCACCGGCGGCGAGCCGGCGAACAGGCCAGGGGTCGTCGTCATGAGGGACAGCGTGACGAGGCGGCCAGGCCGCACGCTGCGGATCGCCGGCGACCGGCTGCTGGCCGCCATCCGCGACCTCGGCGCCATCGGCGCCACCGCCGACGGCGGCGTCACCAGGCTCGCCTTCACCGACGAGGACCTGCGCGGGCGCAAGCTCGTGCACGACCTCATGGTCGGGGCCGGGCTCCAGACCCGGATCGACAGCGCGGCCAACATCATCGGATACCGGCCGGGACAGCGCCAGGACCTGCCCGTTCTCATGCTCGGCTCGCACATCGACACGGTGCCGAACGGCGGCGCCCTGGACGGCGCGTACGGCGTCCTCGCGGCCGTCGAGGTCGCCCGCGCGCTCGACGAGCACGGCACCCTCCTGTCGCACCCGCTGGCCGTGGTGGCGTTCAACAACGAGGAGGGCGCGTTCGGCACCAGGGGGATGTGGGGCGCGCACGCGATGGTGGGCGCCCTCGACGAAACCGACCTGGCCGCTGCCGACGACCGCGGCAGGCCGGTCGCCGACCTGCTTACCGAGATGGGCGGCGACCCCGGCCGGCTCGACCAGGCCGTCTGGGCCGCGGACGAGGTGGCCGCCTACTTCGAACTGCACATCGAGCAGGGGCCGGTGCTGGAGAGCAGGAACGTCCGCATCGGGGTGGTCGAGGCCATCACCGGCCGCTCCACCCTCGACGTCACCGTACGCGGAAAAGCCTCCCACGCCGGGACCACGCCGATGGAGCTGCGCCAGGACGCGCTCGTGGCGGCGGCCCAGGTGATCCTCGCGGTGCGCGACCTGGCCGGCCGCAACGGGCCCGTGCGGGTGGCCACCGTCGGCTCGCTCTCGCTGGCCCCCAACGCGTGGAACGTCGTGCCCGGAATCGTCACGATGCAGGTGGACCTGCGCGACGTGTCCGAGTCCGCCATGCGGCAGGCCGCCGCGCGGCTGCGAGGCGAGATCCTGGAGATCGCCATGAGGACCGGCACCGCCATCGACGTGGCCGGCCAGAACAGCGTGCCGGCCGTCTCCTGCGACCTCGGCCTGCGCGACGTCATCGCGGCCGCGAGCGAGAGCCTGAACCTGAGCCACCTCACCCTGCCCAGCGGCGCCGGCCACGACGCGCAGGTCATCGGACGCATCGCACCCATCGGCATGATCTTCGTGCCCAGCAGGGGCGGCATCAGCCACGCACCCGAGGAGCACAGCGCAGGGGACGACCTGATCGCGGGCGCGAACGTGCTGCTGCAGTCGGTCCTCGGCTACGACGAGAGATACGCGAACTGACGCTTGGAGACGAACATGGCAGGCAGAGCATCATCTCAGGGCAGGTCCATCGCCGTCTTCTGCGGCGCCCGCGCGGGCGCCCACGCACGGTATCTCCAGGTGGCCGGCCAGTTCGGCGAGGCCCTGGCGCGCCGCGGCGCGGGACTGGTCTACGGCGCCTGCGGGCTCGGCGTCATGGGCGCGGTCGCCGGCGCCGTCACCGCCGCCGGCGGATCCGTGACCGGCGTGATCCCGCACCACCTGTACGAACGGGAGCAGCCGGACCTCGCCGGCGGCGACATCTACGTGGTCAGGTCCATGCACGAGCGCAAAGCCCTCATGTACCGCCTGTCCAGCGGGTTCGCGGTCCTGCCCGGCGGACTCGGCACACTGGACGAGCTGATGGAGGTGGCCACCTGGAACCAGCTGCGCCTCCATGAGAAACCCGTCGTGCTGATCAATCAAGGCGGCTTCTTCGACCCGCTGATCGCCATGCTCGACCACGTGGTGGCCGAGGGCTTCCTCACGCACGAGGAACGCGCGGCCATCCGCGCCACGGGCGACCTCGACGACGCCTTGGACTGGCTCGGCCTGCGGGACCCCAAGGACACACCGGACGCGCCCCTCGCGCCCGGCACGCCCGCTGTGTCTGAGACGCCCGCCGCGGCCGTCATGACGGCCGCCGGCGGCGACTGAGCCTCCCCTGTCCTCCCCGGCCTCCCGGGCTCCCCGGGCCTTTCGCGGGCGTTCAACCGCGGCTCCGGCGCAGTTGAACGCCTCGGGCGGGCGGGAGGAATGCGCGGCATTGTTCATCCGCCGAGGCGTAGGCCATAGTGGGCCGTGGCGAAAACGGCACTGCTCGGGCCGGTGATGCGCACTTTCGCCACCCCGCCCGTTTTTCCGCGCCGATTCGCCGACTCACAGATTCACCGATCTACCGATTCACTGATCCGCTGAATTTCGTTTCGGCGGCATTTCCGCCCGCCCCGAGAACGTCACTGGGCAACGTGAGCAAAAGGGGTCTTGATGATTCCGTTGTCATTCGCACAGCGCCGGTTGTGGTTCATCGAGCGCCTTGAGGGCCCGAGCGCGACCTACAACATCCCGGTGGCGCTGCGGCTGACGGGCCGGGTGGACAAGCAGGCGCTGGCCGCCGCGCTGCGCGACGTCCTGGAACGGCACGAGGTGCTGCGCACGGTGATCGGCGTGGCCGACGGCGAGCCGTACCAGCGCATCCTCGGCATGGACGACCTCGACTGGGACCTCACCCTCGTCGAGGTGCCCCCGTCCGCCGACCTGGCCGGACCGGCCGGCGAGGTGCTGGAGCACGCCTTCGACCTGGGCGCCGAGGTGCCGATCAGGGCCTGGCTGTTCTCGGCGGGCGAGGACGATCACGTGCTGGCCGTGGTGCTGCACCACATCGCGGGCGACGGCTGGTCGAAGGGCCCGCTGGCCCGCGACGTCTCCGTGGCCTACGCCGCCCGGTGCGCGGGGCGGGCGCCGGACTGGAAGCCGCTGCCCGTCCAGTACGCCGACTACACCCTCTGGCAGCGCGAGCTGCTCGGCGACGAGAACGACCCGGGCAGTGTCATGGCGCGCCAGCTCGCCTACTGGCGGGAGACGCTGGC
The DNA here is from genome assembly GCF_040649755.1 of Nonomuraea sp. NPDC048882. NCBI lineage: Bacteria > Bacillati > Actinomycetota > Actinomycetes > Streptosporangiales > Streptosporangiaceae > Nonomuraea > Nonomuraea sp. NPDC048882. The sequence goes on along the minus strand of NZ_JBEZGB010000039.1, from coordinate 25,974 downwards.
CGGCGCGCCGGAGGGGCTGGCGCTGCCGTTCGACCGGTCGCGCCCGCCGGTCGCCACGCACCAGGGGCACAGTGCCCCGTTCGAGCTGCCGCCTGACACGCACGCACGGCTGGCGGAGGTGGCGCGCGGCGCGGGCGTCACCACGTACATGGTGATGCAGGCGGCACTCGCGGTGCTGCTGTCGCGGCTGGGCGCCGGCACCGACATCCCGATCGGCCAGGTGGTGGCCGGGCGCACCGACGTCGCGCTGGAGGACCTGGTCGGCTTCTTCGTCAACACGCTCGTCCTGCGCACCGACGTGTCCGGCGACCCCGCCTTCCGCGAGGTGCTCGCGCGGGTGCGGGAGACGGACCTGTCGGCCTTCTCCCACCAGGACCTGCCGTTCGAGAAGCTGGTCGAGGAGCTGACGCCGAACCGCTCGCTGGCCCGTCACCCGCTGTTCCAGGTACTGCTCACCGTGCAGAACGTGGCGCAGGCGGCCGTCGACCTGCCGGGCGTGCGCGCCGGCGGCGTCGCCGAGGCTCCGAGCGCCAGTGGCGGTGACGGCGACGGCAGTGGTGGCGGCGGTGGCGGCGCGGTGTCGCGGTTCGACGTCGAGGTCAGCGCCGGCGAGCTGTTCGACGCCGACGGCGCGCCCGCCGGGCTGCGCGGCTCGGTGATCGTGGCCGCCGACGTGTTCACGGCGGAGTCGGCCGCGCTGCTCGCCGAGCGGCTGCGGCGCGTGATCGAGACGGTCGTCGCCGAGCCGGAGACCCGGCTGAGCGAGACGGTCGTGCTCAGCCAGGACGAGCGCCGCAAGCTGCTCGTCGACTGGAACGCCACGGACGGGGAGATCCCGCCCGCGACGGTGCCGGAGCTGTTCGCGGCCCAGGCGGCGCGCACCCCCGGCGCGGCCGCGGTCGTGCACGAGGGCGAGACGACGACGTACGCCGAGCTCGACGCGCGGGCCGACCGGCTCGCCCACCACCTCGCCGCCCTCGGCGTCGGCCCGGAATCCGTCGTCGGGCTCTGCCTGCCGCGCGGCGCCGGCATCGTGACCGCGATCCTCGCCGTGTGGAAGGCGGGCGCCGCCTACGTGCCGCTCGACCCCGCCCACCCCGCCGACCGGCTGGCCTTCGCCGTCGCCGACAGCGGCGTGCGCGTGCTGGTCAGCGACGGGGCGGAGGTGGCCGATCGGCTCGGCGCCGCCCACGTCGTACGCCTCGACGATCCGCGCCTGGACGCCCGCCCCGCCACCGAACTCCCGCAGCGGACCCTGCCCGGCGAGCTGGCGTACGTCATCTACACCTCAGGCTCGACCGGGCGGCCCAAGGGCGTGGCGGTCGAGCACGCGTCCCTCGCGAACCTCGTCTCGGTGTTCGGGCCGCTGATGGACGTCGGCCCGGGCGTGCCGGTGCTGCAGTTCGCGTCGTTCACGTTCGACGCGTCGGTGCTGGACGTGGCGGTGACCCTGGCCCGCGGCGGCACGCTGGTCGTGGCCGGCGCGGCGGAACGTGCGGAGCCGGCCCTGCTGCGCGCGCTCGTCGAGACGGCCGGGGTGCGCTCGGCCAGCGTCGTGCCCTCGCTGCTCGCGGTCCTGGAGACGGGCGACCTGGCCGGCGTCGAGTCGATGGTCGTAGGCTCCGAGCACATGCCGCCCGGCCTGGCGCGGACCTGGGCGCGGGAGCGCCGGCTCGTCCACGCGTACGGGCCGACCGAGGCCACCGTGATCACCGCGGCCGGCCGGGTGGACCCCGACGGGAACGGCGTGCTGCCGTTCGGCGGGCCGCTGGCCAACACCCGCATGTTCGTGCTGGACGACTACCTGGAGCCGGTGGCTCCCGGCGTGGCGGGCGAGCTCTACATCGCCGGCGCGCAGGTCGCCCGCGGCTACGTGGGCCGCTCGGCGCTGACCGCGGAGCGGTTCGTGGCCTCGCCGTTCGCGACCGGCGAGCGGCTCTACCGCACCGGTGACCTGGTGCGGTGGACCGGGGACGGGGAGCTGGTGTTCGCCGGGCGCGCCGACGAGCAGGTCAAGGTGCGCGGCTTCCGGATCGAGCCGGGCGAGGTGCAGGCCGCCGTCGCCGCCCACCCGGCGGTGGCGCGGGCGGCGGTGGTCGCCCGCGAGGACACGCCCGGCGAGACCCGCCTGGTCGCCTACGTGGTGCCCGCCGCCGGCGAGCCCTGCCTGCCCGAGGACGTGCGCGGCTTCACGGCCGGGCGGCTGCCCGAGTACATGGTCCCGTCGGCCGTGGTCGTCCTGGACGACCTGCCGCTGACCCCGAACGGCAAGCTCGACCGCAAGGCGCTGCCCGCCCCCGAGTACGCCACCGGCGCCGGCCGCCGCCCCGCGAACGCCCGCGAGGAGCTCGTCTGCGCCGCGTTCGCCGAGGTGCTCGGCCTCGACAGCGTCGGCGTGGACGACGACTTCTTCACCCTCGGCGGCCACTCCCTGCTGGCCATCCGCCTGGTCGAACGGCTGCGCGAGCGGGGCGTCGAGGTGTCGGTGCGGGCGCTGTTCCAGTCACCGACCCCGGCCGGGATCGCCTGGTCGTCGGGCGCTGCGCCGGTCGCGGTGCCGGACAACCTCATCCCACCCGGCGCGACCGAGATCACCCCGGACATGCTGCCCCTGGTGGATCTGACGACCGACGAGATCGACCGGATCACGGCCACCGTCGAGGGCGGCGCGGCCAACGTCGCCGACGTCTACCCGCTGGCCCCGCTCCAGGAAGGGCTGCTCTTCCACCACCTGCTCGCCGGCGGGGGCGACGACGCGTACGCGCTGCCGACGGTCGCCGAATTCGACACCCGGGACCGGCTCGACGCCTTCCTCGACGCGTTGCAGCGCGTGGTGGACCGCCACGACATCCTCAGAACCGGGATCGTCTGGGACGGGCTACGCGAACCCGTACAGGTCGTGTGGCGGCGCGCCGCCCTTCCCGTCGAGCAGGTGACCCTCGACCCGGCCGGCCCGGACCCGGTGGCCGAGCTGGTGGCGGCCGGCGGGCCGTCGATGGACCTGGGCCGCGCGCCGCTGATCAGGGTGCACACGGCCGCCGCGCCCGGCACCGGCAAGTGGCTGGCGCTGCTCCGCATCCACCACATGGTGCAGGACCACACGGCCAAGGAGGTCCTGCTCGACGAGGTCCGCGCCTTCCTGACCGGGCACGGCGACACCCTGCCCGAGCCGCTCCCGTTCCGCACCTTCGTCGCCCAGGCCCGGGGCGGCGACGACGAGGACGGGCACGCGCGCTACTTCGCCGCGCTGCTCGGCGACGTCACCGAGCCGACCGCGCCCTACGGGGTGACCGACGCCCGCGGCGACGGCGCCGGCGTCGTACGGGCGGAGCTCGGCCTGGCCCCCGACCTGACCGCCCGGCTGCGCGCCGCCGCGCTCCGCATGGGCGTCAGCCCGGCCCCCGTCATGCACGTGGCCTGGGCCAGGGCACTCGCCGCCGTCAGCGGCCGCACCGACGTCGTCTTCGGCACCGTGCTGTTCGGCCGGATGAACGCCGGCGTGGGCTCCGACCGCGTGCCCGGCCCCTTCATGAACACCCTTCCGGTACGGGTGCGCACCGGCGAGCCCGGCGTCCTGGCCGCCGTGTCGGCCATGCGCGACCAGCTCGGCGAGCTGCTGGAGCACGAGCACGCCTCCCTGTCCGTCGCCCAGCGGGCCGGCGGCGTCGCCGGCGACACGCCCCTGTTCACCTCGTTCTTCAACTACCGGCGCGACCCCGGCTCCGCCGGCGACCCGTCCGCGCACCGCATCGAGGGCATCCGCACCGTCTACACGCACGACCGCACCAACTACCCGCTGGCCGTGGCCGTCAACGACGACGGCGACACGCTGACGCTGACCGTGGACGCCGTCGCCCCCATCGACCCCGGCGCGGTGACGCGGCTGGTCCGCACGGCCACGGCCAACCTGGTGTCCGCCCTGGAGACGGCGTTGGACGGCGGGGCCGAGCCGGCGCTGGGCGATGTGGACGTGCTTGATGTGGGTGAGTGGCGGCGGGTGGTGGAGGAGTGGAACGACACCGCTGTTGATCTTGGTGGGTTGTCGGTGGTGGAGTTGTTCGAGGCGCAGGATCCGGGTGCGGTGGCGGTTTCTGTGGGTGGTGTGGAGGTTTCGTATGGGGAGGTGGAGGAGCGGGCGAATCGGTTGGCGCATGTGCTGATCGGTGAGGGGGTGGGGCCGGAGTCGGTGGTGGGGGTGTGTCTGGATCGCGGAGTGGATCTGGTCGTGACGCTGCTCGCGGTGTGGAAGGCGGGTGCGGCGTTTGTGCCGGTTGATCCAGGTCAGCCGGTGGAGCGGGTGGCGTTCGTGCTGGCGGATTGTGGTGCGGCGTTGACGGTGACCAGTGGTGAGGTCGCGGATGAGCTGCCGGCCGGTCGTGGGCGAATGTTGGTGGTGGATGACGTCCTGATGGGGTTGCGGCTGGCTGGGGTGCCGGCCATGCGGCCCGCCCGCGAGTTGCGTGGTGATCAGGTCGCCTACGTGATCTACACCTCCGGGTCCACGGGCCGGCCGAAGGGTGTGGCGGTCACGCAGGCGGGCTTGGCGAACTACGTGAAGTGGGCCTCAGGCGCTTATGGGGTGGGTGATGGCGCACCGTTGCATTCGTCGGTGGCGTTCGACTTGTCGGTGACGAGTTTGTGGGTGCCGTTGGTGTCGGGCGCCGCGGTGATGGTCAGCGCTCAGGGCGGCGTCGAAGGGCTGTCGGAGGTGCTGTCGCCGGGGTTGGGCCTAGTCAAGGTCGTCCCCGCGCATCTAAGTCTGCTGGCCGAGACGGTGCCGGTGGATGTGGCGCGGACCTGGGTGGTGGGCGGAGAAGCCCTGTCAGGCGCTGTAGTGCGGTCGTGGCTGGAGCGGTCTCCGGGGTCGGTGATCGTGAACGAGTACGGCCCCACGGAGACGGTTGTCGGGTGCTGTGTCTACGAGGCCGGGGTTGACGTTGGAGAGTCGGTGCCGATCGGGCGGCCGATCGCCAACTGCCGGTTGTTCGTGCTGGATGAGTGGTTGCGTCCGGTGCCTGCGGGTGTGGCGGGTGAGTTGTATATCGCGGGTGCTCAGGTGGCGCGCGGTTATGTGGGACGTGCGGGTCTGACGGCGGAGCGGTTCGTGGCCTGCCCGTTCGAGCCCGGCGCCCGCATGTACCGCAGCGGCGACCTCGCCCGCTGGAACGCCGATGGAAACCTGGAGTACCTCGGCCGGACCGACGAACAGGTGAAGATCCGCGGTTACCGGGTCGAGCCGGGCGAGGTGGCGGCGGTGCTGTCGGCGCATCCGCTGGTGGCCCAGGTGGCGGTGATCGCCCGCGAGGACGTTCCCGGTGACGTCCGGCTGGTGGCGTACGCGGTGGGCGCGGAAGGACTGCCGGACGTCCTGCGCGGCTACGCGGCAGAACGGCTGCCGGAGTACATGGTGCCGGCGGCGGTGGTGGCGCTGGAGGCGCTGCCGCTGACGGCGAACGGCAAGCTCGACCGCAAGGCCCTGCCCGCTCCCGAGCACGGTGCGGGCGGCGGGCGGGCCCCGGCGACGGTGCGGGAGGAACTGCTGTGCCGGGCGTTCGCGGAGGTGCTCGGCCTGGAGAGCGTCGGGGTGGACGACGACTTCTTCGCGCTCGGAGGCCACTCGTTGCTGGCGGTGCGGCTGGTCAGCCGGGTGCGAGCGCTGGTGGGGGTGGAGCTGGCGCTGTCGGAGCTGTTCGAGGCCCCGACCGTGGCCGCGCTGGCCGCTCGGCTGGATGCGGCCGGCTCGGCCCGCGTTCCGCTCACCCCCGCAGTACGGCCGGAGCGGGTGCCGCTGTCGTACGCGCAGCGGCGGTTGTGGTTCATCAGGGAGCTTGAGGGGCCGAGCGCCACCTACAACATCCCGATCGTGCTCCGGCTGCACGGCGACGTGGACGCCGAGGCGCTGGGTGCGGCGTTGCGGGACGTGGTCGAGCGGCACGAGGTGCTGCGGACGATCTTCCCGATCGCCGACGGCGAGCCCTACCAGCGCATTCTCGGGACCGACGAGCTGGCGTGGGAACTGGGCCGGGGAACGGTCGAGGACCTGGACGAGGCGGTGGGACACGCCTTCGACCTGTCGTCCGAGGTGCCGATCCGAGCCTGGCTGTTGTCAGGGGCGGAGGACGAGCGGGTGCTGGTGGTGGTGATCCACCACATCGCCAGTGACGGTTGGTCGCGGGCGCCGCTGGCTCGCGACGTTTCGGTGGCTTATGCGGCGCGATGTGCCGGGCGGGCTCCTGAGTGGGACGCTCTGCCGGTCCAGTACGCCGACTACGCGCTCTGGCAGCGGGAACTTCTCGGCGACGAGAGCGACCCCGGCAGCGTGATCTCCCAGCAGGTCGCGTACTGGCGCGAAACTTTGGCCGGCGCGCCGGAAGAGCTGGAACTGCCGGTCGACCGGCCGCGTCCGGCGGTGACCTCCTATCGCGGGCACACGGTGCCGATCGAGGTGCCGGCCGACGTGCACGCCCGCCTGACCCAGGTGGCCAGGGACGAGGGCGTGACCACGTTCATGGTCGTCCAGGCCGCACTGGCCGTCCTGCTGTCCCGGCTCGGTGCCGGCACCGACATCCCGATCGGAACGGCCAACGCCGGACGCACCGACGAAGCCCTAGACAGCCTGGTCGGCTTCTTCATCAACACCCTTGTCCTGCGCACCGACCTGTCCGGCAACCCGGCCTTCCGCGACCTGCTGGGCCGGGTGCGCGAGCGTAGCCTGGCCGCGTTCGCGCACCAGGACGTGCCGTTCGAGCGGCTGGTCGAGGAGCTGGCCCCGGCCAGGTCGATGGCCCGGCACCCGCTGTTCCAGGTGATGCTGACCCTGGAGAACACCGGCGAGGCCCGGCTCGACCTGCCCGGCGTGCGGGCCGGGCGGATGGCGGCCGGCGCTCCGGTGGCCAAGTTCGACCTGGAGGTGCTGCTCGGTGAGGCGTTCGACGCCCAGGGCGGGCCCGCGGGCGTGCGGGGGTCGCTGGTGGCCTCCGCCGACCTCTTCGACCGGGCCTCGGCCGAGCGGCTGAGCGAACGCCTGACGCGCGTGCTCGCCCTGCTGGTCGCTGAGCCGCGCACCCGCCTGAGCGCCGTGGACGTCGTCGACGCCGGGGAACGCCGGCAGGTGCTGGAGACGTGGAACGACACGGTGGGCCAGGCGGCCGGCTCGTCCCTGGTGGAGCTCTTCGAGGCGCAGGCCAGGCGCACGCCCGGCGCCCTGGCGGTCGTCGGGGACGGCGTCGAGCTCTCGTACGCCGAGCTGGACGAACGGGCGAACCGGCTGGCCCGCTCCCTGGTGGCGCGGGGTGTGCGGGCGGAGTCCGTGGTGGGCGTCTGCCTGGACCGGGGCGCGGCCTGGGTGGTCGCGGTGCTCGGCGTGCTCAAGGCCGGCGGCGCGTTCCTGCCGGTGGACCCGGCGTACCCGGCCGAGCGGATCGCGTACGCGCTGGCGGACGCGGGAGCGGCGCACGTCGTGACCTCCCGCGAGCTGACGGATCGGCTGCAGGACGGGCCGGCGCGGGTGGTCGTGGACGACTCGGCCGTGGTCGCGGAGCTGGCCGGCCTGCCGGGCGGCCCGCTGGACGAGGCCGAGCGGGGCCGGCTCGGGCCGGGCTCCGCGGCGTACGTCATCTACACCTCGGGCTCGACCGGGCGGCCCAAGGGCGTGGTGGTCACCCACGGCGGCGCGGTGAACCTGCTCGCGGCCGGCGGCTGGGAGAGCGGGCCGGGCGACCGGGTGCTGCAGTTCGCGTCGCCCGGGTTCGACGCGGCCTGCTGGGAACTGCTGGCGGCGCTCTGGTCGGGCGGCTGCCTGGTGGTGGCCGACGCCGCGAACCTGCTGCCGGGGGCCGGGCTGGCCGATGTGGTTCGCCGGTTCGGGGTGTCGCACCTGCTGGTGCCGCCCTCACTCCTGGGCGTGATGGGCACGGCGGAGCTGGCCGGAGTGCGCACGCTGGTGGCCGGCGGCGAGGCCCTGGGCGCCGACCTCGTGGCGCGCTGGGGCGAGGGGCGGCGGCTGGTCAACGCGTACGGGCCGACCGAGGTCACGGTGTGCGCGACGCTGACCGACGACCTGGCCCCCGGGCACGCGGTGACGATCGGCGGGCCGCGGCTCAACGTGCGCGCCTACGTGCTGGACGAGTGGCTGTCGCCGGTGCCGCCCGGCGTGCCGGGCGAGCTCTACCTGGCCGGGCCGCAGGTGGCGCGCGGCTACGCCGGACGCCCGGGACTGACCGGGGAACGGTTCGTGGCCGACCGGTTCGGCCCGGCCGGCGGCCGGATGTACCGGACCGGCGACCGGGTGCGCTGGGACGAGGCGGGCCGCCTGGTGTTCGCCGGCCGCTCCGACGACCAGGTGAAGATCCGCGGCTTCCGCATCGAGCCGGGCGAGGTGCGGGCGGTGCTGGCCGCCCATCCGCTGGTGGCGCAGGCGGCGGTCGTGGTCCGCGAGGACGTTCCGGGAGACCGGCGGCTGGTCGGCTACGTCGTCCCGAGGGAGGCGGGCACGGACCCGGCCGAGCCGGTACGGGCCATGGCGGCCGAGCGGCTGCCCGCATACATGGTGCCGGCCGCGATCGTGACCCTGTCCGCGCTGCCCGTGACCACCAGCGGCAAGCTGGACCGCGCGGCGCTGCCCGCGCCCGAGTACGGTGCCGCCAGGGGACGAGGGCCGGCCGACGCCCGCGAGGAGCTGCTGTGCGGCGTGTTCGCGCAGGTGCTCGGGCTGCCGCAGGTGGCGGCCGACGACGACTTCTTCGCCCTCGGCGGGCATTCGCTGCTGGCGGTGCGGCTGGTCAGCCGGGTCCGGTCGGTGCTGGGCGTGGAGCTGCCGTTGCGGGCCCTGTTCGAGGCGCCGACGGTGGCCGCGCTGGCGGCCCGGCTCGACGACGCCGGCACCGCTCGCCTGCCGCTCACCCCCGGGCGGCGTCCCGAACGGGTGCCGCTGTCGTTCGCGCAGCGCCGGCTGTGGTTCCTCAACCGGCTCGAAGGCCCGAGCGCCACCTACAACGTGCCGATCGTGCTGCGGCTCGGCGGCGACGTGGACCTCGACGCGCTGGGCGCGGCGCTGCGCGACGTGATCGAGCGGCACGAGGTGCTGCGCACGGTCTTCCCCGTCGCGGACGGCGAGCCGTACCAGCGGGTCCTGACCCCGGACGAGCTGACCTGGGAGCCGGTCAGGGGAACGATCGAGGACCTGGACGCCGCGGTCGGGCACGCCTTCGACCTGGGCTCCGAGGTGCCGATCCGAGCCTGGCTGCTCGACGCCGGCGGGGACGAGCACGTGCTGGTGGTCGTCGTGCACCACATCGCCGGTGACGGCTGGTCCATGGCTCCGCTGGCCGGGGACGCCTCCGTGGCGTACGCGGCGCGCCGGGAAGGGCGGGCACCCGAGTGGGACGCGCTGCCCGTTCAGTACGCCGACTATGCGCTCTGGCAGCGGGAGCTTTTGGGCGACGAGGACGATCCGGACAGCCTCATCGCCACTCAGATGGCCTACTGGCGGGACACCCTGGCTGGTGCGCCGGAGGAGCTTGGGTTGCCGTTCGACCGGCCGCGTCCGGCGCTGGCCTCGCATCGGGGGCACAGTGTGCCGCTGGCGGTCCCGGCTGAGATGCACGCGCGGCTGGTGGAGGTGGCGCGGGCCGAGGGCGTGACCGTGTTCATGGTGTTGCAGGCGGCCTTGGCGGTGTTGCTGTCGCGGCTCGGTGCGGGGACGGACATTCCGATCGGGTCGGCGAACGCCGGTCGTACGGACGTGGCGCTCGATGATCTGGTGGGGTGTTTCGTCAACACACTGGTCGTACGGGCTGACCTGACCGGCGATCCGGCGTTCCGCGAGCTGCTCGGGCGGGTGCGGGAGCGCAGTCTGGCGGCGTTCGCGCATCAGGACGTGCCGTTCGAGCGCTTGGTGGAGGAGCTGGCCCCGTCGCGGTCGATGGCGCGGCACCCACTCTTCCAGGTGGTGCTGACCAAGCAGGACACCATCGAAGCGGTGCTGGACCTGCCCGGCGTGCGGACGGGACCGGCTCCGGCGGCGGGGAGCGGGCGTACCGCGGCCAAGTTCGACCTCGACGTGATGGTGAGCGAGGCGTTCGACGCCGACGGGGCTCCGGCCGGGGTGCGGGGGTCGGTGACGGTGGCGGCGGATCTGTTCGATCCGGTGTGGGCCGAGCGGATCATGCGTTACTGGGTGCGGGTGCTGGACATGGTGAGCGGAGATCCCGGCACCCGGGTGAGCGGCGTCGACCTGCTGGGGCCGGACGAGCACCGGGCCCTTTCGGAGTGGAACCGTACGGCGGCCGACGGGCTTGCGACGCCGGCGGTGGAGCTGTTCGAGGCGCAGGTCGCGCGCAGGCCCGGGGCAGTCGCGGTGGTGGCTCCTGACGGTGAGGGGGTCACGTACGCCGAGCTGGATGAGCGGGCCAATCGGCTGGCGAATGTCCTGGTCGGTGAGGGGGTGGGGGCCGAGTCGGTGGTGGGGGTGTGCCTGGATCGGGGCGTCGAGCTGGTGGTGGCGTTGCTGGCGGTGTGGAAGGCCGGTGGCGCTTATGTGCCGATCGATCCGCGTCAGCCGGTGGAGCGGATCGCGTACCTGCTCGCTGACAGTCGTGCGGTGCTGACCGTCACCAGTGAGGAGATCGCGGACGAGCTGCCGGCGGGTCATGCCCGGATGCTGGTGCTGGACGACACCTTCACCGCGTTGCGCCTGTCGATGGCTTCTCCGGCCCGGCCCGAGCGGGTCGTGCACGGCGGTCAGACGGCCTACGTCATCTACACGTCGGGTTCGACCGGGCGGCCGAAGGGTGTGCAGGTCAGTCAGGCGGCTTTGGCGAACTATGTGGCTTCTGTGCCGGAGCGGCTGGAGCTGGACGGTGGCCGGTTCGCCCTGGTGCAGGGGCAGGCGACCGACCTGGGCAACACGATCGTCTTCGCCGCGCTCACGTTGGGCGGAGAGCTGCACGTCATGGCCGAGGAGGCGGCCACCGACCCGGACGCGCTGCGGGCGTTGCTGGTCGAGCGGGAGATCGACTTCGTGAAGATGGTGCCCTCCCACCTGGCGGCGATGGGCCCTGGTCTGCTGCCTGCTCGCGCGCTGGTCCTGGGTGGTGAGGCGGCTGCTCCTGACTGGCTGGCGCGGTTGCTGGAGGAGGCCGGCGAGCGTGGTTGCGCGGTGTTCAACCACTACGGCCCGACCGAGACCACGATCGGCGTCGCCACCACCCGGTTGAGCGGTGGTGGAGTCGCGCCGGTCGGCACGCCGGTGGCCAACACCGCCTTCCACGTGCTGGACGAATACCTGGCTCCGGTGCCACCGGGTGTCACGGGCGAGCTGTACGTCGCGGGTGCGCAGGTGGCTCGCGGGTATCTGGGGCGTCCTGGGCTGACGGCCGAACGGTTCGTGGCCTGCCCGTTCGGCGGCGGACGCATGTACCGCACCGGCGACCGCGCCCGCTGGAGCGCCGGTGGCGAGTTGTTGTTCGCCGGCCGGGTGGACGACCAGGTGAAGATCCGTGGTTTCCGGGTGGAGCCGGGTGAGGTCACCGCGGCCCTGGCCGCCTGTCCGGGGGTGAGCCAGGCGGCCGTGATCGCACGGGAGGAAGCCCCCGGCGACGTCCGTCTTGTGGGCTATCTCGTGCCCGACGATTCGGAGAACGCCTCGGATCTCCCGCCGGTGGCGCGCCGGTTCGCCGCCGATCGCCTGCCCGACCATCTGGTCCCCTCGGCCTGGGTGGTGCTGGACGCGCTGCCGCTGACCGCCAACGGCAAGCTCGACCGCCACGCCCTGCCCGCCCCCGACCACGCCGCCGCGGCCGGTGCCGGTCGTGGCCCGGCGGACGCGCGGGAGGAGGCGCTGTGCGCGGCGTTCGCCGAGGTGCTGGGCGTGCCCGCGGTCGGCGTTGACGACGACTTCTTCGAGCTCGGCGGGCACTCGCTGCTCGCCGTCCGCCTGGTCAGCCGCATCCGCGCGCTGCTCGGCGTCGAGATCGAGATCCGGGCCCTGTTCGAGACCCCGACGGTGGCCGGGCTGGCCGCCGGCCTGGGCGACGTGGGGGCGGCCCGCCTTGCGCTGACGGCGGTCGAGCGGCCGGAGCGGGTGCCGCTGTCGTACGCGCAGCGGCGGTTGTGGTTCATCAGGGAGCTTGAGGGGCCGAGCGCCACCTACAACGTGCCGATCGTGTTGCGGCTGTCGGGGGAGGTGGACGCCGAGGCGCTGGGGGCGGCGTTGCGGGACGTGGTCGTACGGCATGAGGTGCTGCGGACGGTGTTCCCGGTCGCCGACGGGGAGCCGTACCAGTGGGTGTTGGCGGCTGACGAGCTGGTGTGGGAGCTGGGCCGGGCGGCGCGCGAGGACCTGGACTCCCTGGTCGGATACGCCTTCGACCTGGCCTCGGAGGCGCCGATCCGGGCCTGGTTGATCGAGGACGGGCCTGAGGAGCGGATCCTGGTGGTGGTGATCCACCACATCGCCAGTGACGGGTGGTCGCGGGCGCCGCTGGCTCGGGACGTTTCGGTGGCTTATGCGGCGCGGTGTGCCGGGCGGGCTCCTGAGTGGGACGCTCTGCCGGTCCAGTACGCGGACTACGCCTTGTGGCAGCGGGAACTGCTCGGTGACGAGGACGATCCGGACAGTCTCGTCGCCCGGCAGATGGCGTACTGGCGGGAGGCCCTGGCCGGCATCCCGGAGGAGCTGGAACTGCCCGCCGACCGGTCACGCCCGGCGGCGGCCTCGCACCAGGGGCACAGCGTGCCGATCGAGATCCCGGCCCACGTCCACGCCCGGCTGGCCGAGGTGGCGAAGGCGGAGCGGGTGACCACGTTCATGGTGGTCCAGGCGGCGTTGGCGGTGCTGCTGTCGCGGCTCGGGGCGGGCACCGACATTCCGATCGGAACGGCCAACGCGGGACGTACCGACGAGGCCCTCGACGATCTGGTGGGCTTCTTCATCAACACGCTGGTGCTGCGGACCGACCTGTCCGGCGACCCGACCTTCCAGGACGTGCTCGCCCGGGTGCGCCGGACGAGCCTCCAGGCCCTCGCCCACCAGGACGTGCCGTTCGAACGACTCGTGGAAGAACTCGCCCCGAGCCGGTCACGCGCCCGGCATCCGCTGTTCCAGGTGCAGCTCGACCTGCAGAACCTGGCGGAGGCCGTGCTGGAACTGCCCGGCGTGCGGGCGGGCGGGCTGCCGGGTGGGACGTCCGTGGCCAAGTTCGACCTGGAGGTACGGCTCGGTGAGGTCTTCGACGCGCAGGGGGCGCCTGCTGGAGTGCGTGGATCCGTGATCGGGGCGGCCGACCTGTTCGATCCGGGGTCGGTCAGCGGGATCGCGGGGCGGCTCGTTCGGGTGCTGGAACTGCTCGTCGCCGATCCGCAGGCTCGGGTCGAAGCGGTTGACGTGCTTGATGTGGGTGAGTGGCGGCGGGTGGTGGAGGAGTGGAACGACACCGCTGTTGATCTTGGTGGGTTGTCGGTGGTGGAGTTGTTCGAGGCGCAGGATCCGGGTGCGGTGGCGGTTTCTGTGGGTGGTGTGGAGGTTTCGTATGGGGAGGTGGAGGAGCGGGCGAATCGGCTGGCGCATGTGCTGATCGGTGAGGGGGTGGGGGCGGAGTCTTTGGTGGGGGTGTGTCTCGATCGTGGGGTGGATTTGGTGGTGGCGTTGTTGGCGGTGTGGAAGGCGGGGGCGGGGTTTGTGCCGGTTGATCCGGGTCAGCCGGTGGAGCGGGTGGCGTTCGTGCTGGCGGATTGTGGTGCGGTGTTGACGGTGACCAGTGGTGAGGTCGCGGATGAGTTGCCGGCGGGGCGTGGGCGGGTGCTGGTGGTGGATGACGTCCTGATGGGGCTGCGACTGTCGGGTGCACCGGCGGTGCGGCCCGCCCGGGAGTTGCGTGGTGATCAGGTCGCCTATGTCATCTACACGTCCGGGTCCACGGGCCGGCCGAAGGGTGTGGCGGTGACGCAGGCGGGTTTGGCGAACTACGTGAAGTGGGCTTCGGGCGCTTATGGGGTGGGTGGGGGTGCGCCGTTGCATTCGTCGGTGGCGTTCGACTTGTCGGTGACGAGTTTGTGGGTGCCGTTGGTGTCGGGCGCCGCGGTGATGGTCAGCGCTCAGGGCGGCGTCGAAGGGCTGTCGGAGGTGCTGTCGCCGGGGTTGGGCCTAGTCAAGGTCGTCCCCGCGCATCTAAGTCTGCTGGCCGAGACGGTGCCGGTGGATGTGGCGCGGACGTGGGTGGTGGGTGGCGAGGCCCTGTCAGGTGCGGTGGTGCGGTCGTGGCTGGAGCGGTCTCCGGGGTCGGTGATCGTGAACGAGTACGGCCCCACGGAGACGGTTGTCGGGTGCTGTGTCTACGAGGCGGGGGTTGACGTTGGAGAGTCGGTGCCGATTGGGCGGCCGATCGCGAATTGCCGGTTGTTCGTGCTGGATGAGTGGTTGCGTCCGGTGCCTGCGGGCGTGGCGGGTGAGTTGTATATCGCGGGTGCTCAGGTGGCGCGCGGTTATGTGGGACGTGCGGGTCTGACGGCGGAGCGGTTCGTGGCCTGCCCGTTCGAGGTGGGTGAGCGGATGTATCGCTCTGGGGACCGGGTGCGGTGGTCGGCTGACGGCCAGTTGATGTTCCTCGGGCGAGTGGACGATCAGGTGAAGATCCGTGGATACCGGGTCGAGCCGGGCGAGGTGGCGGCGGTGCTGTCGGCGCATCCGCTGGTGGCCCAGGTGGCGGTGATCGCCCGCGAGGACGTTCCCGGTGACGCTCGGCTGGTCGCTTACGTGGTTCCGGCTGGGGATGGGGCCGAGGAGGCGGTGCTGGGGTATGCGGCGGGGCGGTTGCCGGAGTACATGGTGCCGGCGGCGGTGGTGGCGCTGGAGGCGCTGCCGCTGACGGCGAACGGCAAGCTCGACCGCAAGGCGCTGCCCGCTCCCCAGTACGCGGCCGGATCGGGGCGTGGCCCGGCCGATGCTCGCGAGGAGGCGTTGTGCGCGGCCTTCGCCGAAGTGCTCGGCCTCGACAGCGTCGGGGTGGACGACGACTTCTTCGCCCTCGGAGGCCACTCGTTGCTGGCGGTGCGGCTGGTCAGCCGGGTCAGGGCGTTGGTGGGGGTGGAGCTGGCGCTGTCGGAGCTGTTCGAGGCCCCGACGGTGGCCGCGCTGGCCGCTCGGCTGGATGCGGCCGGCACCGCCCGCCTCCCGCTCACCCCCGTACCACGGCCGGAGCGAGTGCCCCTGTCCTATGCCCAGCGGCGGTTGTGGTTCATCGGCCAGCTCGACGGCCCCAGCGCCACCTACAACATCCCGATCGTGCTCCGGCTGCACGGCGACGTGGACGCCGCAGCGCTCGGGGCGGCGTTGCGGGACGTGGTCGAGCGGCACGAGGTGCTGCGGACGGTGTACCCGGTCGCCGACGGCGAGCCCTACCAGCGCATTCTCGGAACCGACGAGCTGGCGTGGGAACTGGGCCCGGCGGCCCGCGAGGACCTGGACTCTTTGGTCGGATACGCCTTCGATCTTGCCTCGGAGGCGCCGATCCGGGCTTGGCTGATCGAGGACGGGCCTGAGGAGCGGATCCTGGTGGTGGTGATCCACCACATCGCCAGTGACGGCTGGTCACGGGCACCTCTGGCTCGGGACGTTTCGGTGGCGTACGCGGCGCGCCGCGAAGGGCGAGCTCCGGAGTGGGACGCGCTCCCGGTCCAGTACGCCGACTACGCGCTGTGGCAGCGGGAACTCCTCGGCGACGAGAGCGACCCAGGCAGCGTGATCTCCCAGCAGGTCGCATACTGGCGCGAAACCCTGGCCGGCGCACCGGAAGAGCTGGAACTGCCGGCCGACCGCCCCCGCCCGCTCCTGGCCTCGCACCGGGGCCACGGCGTCCCGGTCGAGATCCCCGCCCACCTGCACGCCCGCCTGACCCAGGTGGCCAGGGACGAGGGCGTGACCACGTTCATGGTCGTCCAGGCCGCACTGGCCGTCCTGCTGTCACGACTCGGTGCCGGCACCGACATCCCGATCGGAACGGCCAACGCCGGACGCACCGACGAAGCCCTCGACGACCTGGTCGGCTTCTTCATCAACACCCTCGTGCTCCGCACCGACCTGTCCGGCGACCCGACCTTCCAGGACCTGCTCGCCCGCGTACGCCGGACGAGCCTCCAGGCCCTCGCCCACCAGGACGTGCCGTTCGAACGACTCGTGGAAGAGCTCGCCCCGGCCCGGTCCCGCGCCCGGCACCCCCTCGTCCAGGTGATGCTGACGCTGCAGAACACCGCAGAAGCCACCCTGGAACTGCCCGGCACCCGCACCGGCGAGCTGTCCGCCGGCGCGCCCGCCGCGAAGTTCGACCTGGACCTGCGCCTCGTCGAGACCTTCGGCTCCGAGGGCGAGCCCGTGGGCGTGCGCGGAACGCTCATCGGGGCCGCCGACCTGTTCGAGCCGGCCTCGGTCGCCCGCCTGGCGGCTCGCCTGATCGGCCTGCTGGACCTGCTCCTCGCCGACACCCGGGCCCGGCTCGCATCGGTCGACCTGCTCGAACCGGACGAACGCCACCGCCTGCTCACCGAGTGGAACACCGCCCCGGCCCCGGCGGAACCCGCCACGCTGCCGGAACTGTTCGAGGCGCAGGCCGCCCGCACCCCGGACGCGGTCGCCCTCGTGTCCGGCGGCGTCACGGTGACGTACGCGGAGCTCGACACGCGCGCCAACCGGCTGGCCAGGCGGCTGATCCGGCAGGGCGCCGGGCCGGAGTCGGTGATCGGCATCTGCCTGGAGCGCGGGATCGACCTGGTCGTGGCCGCGCTCGGCGTGCTCAAGGCCGGGGCCGCGTACCTGCCGGTGGACCCGGCGTACCCGGCCGAGCGGATCGCGTACGCGCTGGCCGACGGCGGGGCCGCGTACGTCATCAGCGCCGACGCCCTCGGCGACCGGCTCCCTGACGACGTGCCGCGCCTGCCCGTGACCGACCCCGCCGACCCCGCCGACTCCGGCGCGCCCGTCGCCACGGAACGACGGACGCTCGCCCCTGACCATCCCGCGTACGTCATCTACACCTCAGGCTCGACCGGCCGCCCCAAGGGGGTGACGGTCACCCACGCCAACGTCACCGGCCTGTTCGCGCAGACCCGCCCGCTGTTCGGCTTCGGGCCCGGCGACGTGTGGAGCTGGTTCCACTCGGCCGCGTTCGACTTCTCGGTGTGGGAGCTGTGGGGCGCGCTCCTGCACGGCGGGCGCGTCGTGACGGTGCCGTACGCGGTGTCGCGGTCGCCGGAGAAGTTCCTCGCCCTCCTCGAACGCGAACGCGTCACCGTGCTGAGTCAGACGCCGTCGGCGTTCTACCAGCTCATGGCCGTCGAGGAGCGCCGTCCGGAAGCGGTCGCCGCGCTGCGTGCGGTGGTGTTCGGCGGCGAGGCGCTGGACCCGGGCCGGCTGACCGGCTGGTGGGAACGCCACGGCACCGCCGATGGTCTGCGCCTGGTGAACATGTACGGCATCACCGAGACCACCGTCCACGTCACCTGCCACGAGCTCAGCCCGGACGACGGTGGTCGGGGCAGCGTGGTCGGCCGCGGCCTCCCCGGGCTGAGCGTGTACGTCCTGGACGAACGGCTGCGCCCGGTGCCCCCGGGCACTGTCGGCGAGGTGTACGTGGCCGGCGGCCAGCTCGCCCGCGGCTACCTCGGACAGCCGGCGCTGACCGCGGGCCGGTTCGTGGCCTGCCCGTTCGGGAGGCCCGGCACGCGCATGTACCGGACCGGCGACCGCGCCCGCTGGACCGCCGACGGCCACCTCGTCTTCCTCGGCCGCGCCGACGACCAGGTGCAGCTCCGCGGCTTCCGCATCGAACCCGACGAGGTACGGGCCGTGGTGGCCAGCTGCCCGCAGGTCGGGCAGGCGGCGGTGATCGCCCGCGAGGACACACCGGGCGATCTCCGCCTGGTGGCCTACGTCACGAGCGCCACTCCCAGCGGCGCACCCACCGGGGGCGCGACCGCCGGAGACGCGTTGCCGGACACCGTCAGGCGGTTTGTGGCCGAGCGGTTGCCGGCGCACATGGTGCCCGCCGCGGTGGTCGTACTCGATGCGCTGCCGCTGACCGTCAACGGCAAGCTCGACCGCCGTGCGCTCCCCGCTCCCCAATACACGTCCGGCGCGGGGCGGGCGCCGGCCGACGCTCGGGAAGAGCGGTTGTGCGAGGCGTTCGCCCAGGTCCTCGGGCTGGAGAGGGTCGGCGTTGACGACGACTTCTTCGCGCTCGGCGGACACTCGCTGCTCGCCGTGCGGCTGATGAGCCGGATCAGGACCGTGCTGGGCGTGGAAGCCGACCTCGCGGCGCTGTTCGACGCCCCCACCCCGGCCGGCCTCGCCCGCCGCCTCCCCGACGAGACCGACAGGACGGACGAGAAGGGCACGACCTTCGGGACCGGCCCGAACGGCGGGATCGACAGGACCGGAGCAGACAGCGGGGCCGACAGGACCGGAGCAGACGGAGGGACCGGCACGAACGACGGCGGGCAGGTGGGTCGGCGGCCCCGGCCGGCGTTGCGGCCCATGAGCGCGGGAGAGGAGTCCTGATGATCCCGTTGTCGTTCGCGCAGCGCCGCCTGTGGTTCATCGGCCAGTTGGAGGGTCCGAGCGCCACCTACAACATCCCGATCATCCGCCCCCTGCCGGGCCGGACCGACCACGCCGCGCTCGAAGCCGCCCTCCTCGACGTGATCGGCCGGCACGAGGCCCTGCGCACGGTGGTCACGACCGTGGACGGCGAGCCGTACCAGCGGGTGATCCCGTCCGCCGAGCTGACCTGGACGCTGCCGGCCGTGGACGTGGCCGAGGCGGACCTGGACGACGCGCTGGCCGCGGCCTCCGCCCACATCTTCGACCTGGCCCGCGAGATCCCGATCCGCGCCTGGCTCTTCCGCTGCGGCGAGAACCGGCACGTGCTCGCCGTGGTGCTGCACCACATCGCCGGCGACGCCTGGTCGATGGGCCCGCTGACCAGGGACGTCTCGGTGGCCTACGCCGCCCGGTCGGCGGGCCGGGCGCCGGAGTGGCAGCCGCTGCCGGTCCAGTACGCCGACTACACGATGTGGCAGCGCGAACTGCTCGGCGACGAGACGGACCCGGACAGCGTCATGTCCCACCAGCTCGCCTACTGGCGCGAGACCCTGGCCGGCGCGCCGGTGGAACTGACGCTGCCCTTCAACCGCCCCCGCCCTCCGGTGGCGTCCTACCAGGGCATCAGCGAACGCCTGGAGCTCCCCGCCGACGTCCACCGGCGGCTGGTCCAGGTGGCCAGGGCCGAGGGCGTGACCGTGTTCATGCTGCTGCAGGCCGCGCTGGCCGTCCTGCTGTCCCGGCTCGGCGCGGGCACCGACCTGCCGATCGGCACGGACGTCGCGGGCCGCACCGACGAAGCCCTGGACGACCTGGTCGGCTTCTTCGTCAACACCCTGGTCCTGCGTACGGACCTGTCGGGGGACCCCACGTTCACCGAGGTCCTGACCCGGGTGCGGGCGACGGACCTGGCCGCGTTCAAACACCAGGACGTGCCGTTCGAGAAGGTCGTCGAGGAGCTGGCACCGGCGCGCTCGCTGTCCCGGCACCCGCTGTTCCAGGTGATGCTCACCGTGCAGAACGTCACCAAAACCGTCATGGACGAACCCACCACCCCGAACCCCGCCACCCAGGACGGCGGGGTGACAGGTGGATCGCCCGGGGCCCAGGGGGCTTTGGGGGCGAAGTTCGATCTGGAGGTGTCGTTCGGTGAGCTGTTCGACGCCGCCGGCGCGCCCGCCGGGATGCGTGGTGTCGTCACCGCCGCCGCCGACGTCTTCGACCGCGGCGGCGTCGCCGCGCTCGCCGCCCGGCTGGCCCGGGTGCTGCACCAGGTGAGCGCCGACCCCGGTGTCCGGACGAGCGCGGTGGACGTGCTCGACCCCGTCGAACGGCGCCGCGTCCTCACGGAGTGGAACAAGGTCGCCTCGGCCACCGTCCCCGTCCCCGACGACATGCGCCCCCTGGCCACCCGCGCGTACGTGCTGGACGAGCACCTCACCCCCACCCCGATCGGCGTGACCGGCGACCTGTACGTGGCCGCGTCCGGGCAGCGGCCGGAACGATTCGTGGCGAACCCGTTCACCTCCGACGGAACCGTCCTCTACGTCACAGGCCACCGTGCCCGCTGGACGCCGGCCGGCGAGCTCGTCATCGTCTCCCGTACCGGCGACAAGCCAGCCCCCGACCGCCGGCTCGTCGCGTACGTGGTGCCGGCGCCCGGAGCCGTCGTCGACGCGGCCGAGCTGAAGGAGTTCGTCCGCCGGCACCTGCCCGAGTCGATGGTTCCGGCCGCGCTGGTGACCCTCGACGAGCTGCCGCTGACCCCGAACGGCAAGATAGACACCAAGAGCCTGCCGATGCCGGACCTCACCGCGCTCGCCGCCACCGGACGCGGCCCCGCCGACCCGCGCGAGGAGCTGGTGTGCGCCGCGTTCGCCGACGTCCTCGGCCTGGCGAGCGTCGGCGCCGAGGATGACTTCTTCGCGCTCGGCGGCCACTCGCTGCTGGCCATCCGCCTGGCGGAACGGCTGCGCGCCCAGGGCATCGACGTCCCCGTACGCGCCCTCTTCGAGACCCCGACCCCCGCGGGCCTGGCCGCCACGACGGGCGCGGAACGGACCGCGGTGCCGCCCAACCTCATCCCGCCCGGCGCCACCGCGATCACCCCGGACATGCTGCCCCTGGTGGACCTGACCACCGACGAGATCGACCGGATCACGGCGACCGTCGAAGGCGGCGCGGCCGACATTGCCGACGTCTACCCGCTCGCGCCCCTCCAGGAGGGCCTGCTCTTCCACCACCTGCTGGCGGAGGACGGCGGCAGGGACGCGTACGTGATGCCGACGGTGCTGGAGTTCGACTCCCGCGACCGGCTCGACGCCTTCCTCGACGCGTTGCAGCGCGTGGTGGACCGGCACGACATCTACCGCACCTCCATCGTCTGGGCCGGGCTGCGCGAACCGGTGCAGGTCGTCCGGCGGCACGCCACCGTCCCGGTCGAACGGGTGACCTTGCCGGACGGGCCGGGCGACCCGGCCGAACGGCTCGTGGCGCAGGCCGGGCAGAGCATGGACCTCACCCGCGCCCCCATGATCACCGTGCACACCGCCCCCACACCAGAGGGCCGATGGCTGGCGCTGGCCAGGGTGCATCACATGGTGCAGGACCACATGGCGCTGGAAGTGCTGCTCGCCGAGATCCTCGCGTTCCTGTCCGGACGTGGTGACGAGCTGCCCGAGCCCCGGCCGTTCCGCGACTTCGTGGCACGGTCGCGCGACGCCGCGGACCGCGCGGCCCACGAACGCCACTTCGCCGGCCTGCTCGGCGACGTCACCGAGCCGACCGCGCCGTTCGGGCTGGTGGACGCGCGGGGCGACGGGAGCGACGTGGTACGCCGGGTCGTGGCGTTCCCCGACAAGGCACAGCGGCGGCTGCGCGCGGTCGCCAGGCGGCTCGGGGTCAGCACCGCGACGCTCCTGCACGTGGCCTGGGCCCGGGTGGTGGCCGCGGTGTCGGGCCGCGACGACGTCGTCTTCGGCACCGTCCTGTTCGGCCGCATGCACGCCGGCACCGGCGCCGGCCAGGTTCCCGGCCCGTACATCAACACTCTGCCGGTACGGGTGCGCACGCACGAGCTGACCGTGCTCGCGGCCGTGTCGGAACTGCGCGGGCAGCTCGCCCGGCTGATGGAGCACGAGCATGCGCCTCTCGCGCTCGCCCAGCAGGCCAGCGGCGTTTCCGCGGACACCCCGCTGTTCACGTCATTCCTCAACTACCGCCACAACACCGCCCGCGGTGAAACCGGCAGGGGCGGCGACACCGGGAACAGCGGTGGCGGGGGAGGGCTCGACGGCATTCGGTTGCTGCTTGCTCGCGAGCGCACCAACTACCCGCTCGGCGTCGCGGTCGAGGACGACGGAGACGGGCTCGCGCTGACCGTGGACGCGGTGGCGCCCATCGACCCGGAGGCCGTCGGAAGGCTGCTCCGCACCGCCACGGAGAACCTCGCCGCCGCCCTGGAGGACGCTCTGAACGGCGGCCCCGACGTGCCGCTCGGGGCCATCAACGCCCTCGGCGAGGACGACCTCCACCGAATCCTGCACGAATGGAACGCCACCGCCCCCGACACGGCCACCGATACCGTCGCCGGCACGCCCGGCACCCCCGGCACACCTGGCGTGGTCGGCACGTCCGGCACGCCCGGCTTTGTCGGCACCCCCGGCACCCCTGGCACGGCCGACGTCTCCGGCACGACCCTGCCGGAGTTGGTGGCGGCGCAGGCGGTCAGGACACCTACCCGGATCGCGGTCGTCTCCGACGGCATGGAGCTGACTTACGCCGAGCTGGACGCGCACGCAGACAGGCTCGCCCATGTGCTGCGTGAGCGGGGCGCCGGTCCGGAGTCGGTGGTCGCGGTCGCGATGGAACGGGACGCCGAACTGGTCGTGGCCCTGCTGGCGGTGCTGAAGTCCGGGGCCGCGTACCTGCCGGTGGACGTCGAGTACCCGGCCGAGCGGATCACCGCCATGCTGCGCGACGCCGCACCGATTCTCGTCCTGACCTCCCCCACGACCGCCCCCACCCTGCCCCCGTCGCCCGTCCCGACCCTCGTCGCAGGCGACCCACCCTCCACGCAGCGGCCCCACCTCACCGAGCCCGCCACTGCCATTCCTGCCCCTGCGACCGGTGGGCCGTTGCCGGAGCATCCGGCGTACGTCATCTACACCTCGGGCTCCACCGGCCGGCCCAAGGGGGTCGTGATCTCGCATCGGGCCCTGGTCAACCACCTGCGCGCCGCCGCCGAGCGGGTGCCGCTCGGCGTGGACGATCGGATGGTGGCGGTGACGACGGTGTCGTTCGACATCGCGGCGCTGGAGTTGTTCCTGCCGCTGGTGAGCGGGGCACGGGTGGTGCTGGCGGCCAGGGAGACCGTACGGGAACCGGGCGCTCTGCTGGAGCTGGTCAGGGAACGTGGCGCGACGGTCATGCAGGCGGTGCCGTCCCTGTGGCGGGCGCTGCTCGACGCCGGCGAGTGGCCGTGTGACGTGCGGATGCTCGTTGGCGGTGAGGCGCTGCCCGGCGAGCTGGCCGCGCGCATCACCGGCATGAAGGCATGGGCCGCGAACCTGTACGGGCCCACCGAGGCGACGGTCTGGGCGACGTCCGCCCGGGTGATGGACGGGCCGGTGACGATCGGGCGGCCGTTCGCCCACACGCGCGCCTATGTACTGGACCGACAGCTGCGCCCCGTCGCCGCCGGGGTCGCGGGGGAGCTCTACCTGGCGGGCGCCCAGCTCGCCCGCGGCTACCTGCGCCGGCCAGGTCTGACCGCGGAGCGGTTCGTGGCCGCCCCGTTCGGCCCGGACGGCGACCGCATGTACCGGACGGGCGACCTGGCACGATGGCGGCCCGACGGCACGCTCGAATGTCTGGGCCGGACCGACGACCAGGTCAAGGTGCGCGGGTTCCGGATCGAGCTGGGCGAGATCGAGGCCGTGCTCGAACGGCACGAGCTGGTGGCGCGCGCGTCGGTGGCCGTACGCGACGACGCGGCCGGCGGCCCATACCTGGTCGGGTACGTCGTCCCGGCCCCCGGCGGGCAGCCGGACGGCCTGGAGCTGCGTGAGCACGTCGCTCGCGAGCTGCCCGCGTACATGGTGCCGTCGATCATTATGGTCCTCGACACGCTGCCGCTGACCGCCAACGGGAAGGTGGACCGCAAGGCGCTGCCCGCCCCCGGCCGCACGGCCGGCTTGCGCCGCCGGGCCCCCGCCACGCCGCGCGAGGAACTGCTCTGCGGGATCTTCGCCCACGTGCTGGGGCTGCCCGAGGTGGGGGTGGACGACGACTTCTTCGCCCTCGGCGGGCACTCGCTGCTCGCGGTGCGGCTGATCAGCCGGGTGCGGACGGTGCTCGGGGTCGAGGTGCCGCTGCGGCTGCTGTTCCAGGAGCCGACGGTGGCGGGGCTGGCGAGTCGGCTCGGCAACGCAGGTGCGGCCCGGCGCGGCGTACGGGCGGCGGAACAGCGGCCGGAACGGGTGCCGCTGTCGTTCGCGCAGCGGCGGGTGTGGTTCCTCGGGCAGTTGGAGGGGCCGAGTCCCACGTACAACATTCCCGCCGTGCTGCGGCTCGGCGGCGAGGTCGATGGCGTGGCGCTGGGAGCGGCGTTGCGGGACGTGATCGCGCGGCATGAGGTGTTGCGGACGGTCTTTCCCGAGGTGGAGGGGGAGCCGTACCAGCGGGTGGTGCCGATGGCGGAGCTGGAATGGGAGCTGGCGGCGGTCGAGGTGGCGCCCGAGGAGCTGGACGCGGCGGTCGGTGCGGCTGTGGGGTACGCGTTCGATCTGTCGGCCGAGGTGCCGGTGCGGGCGTGGTTGTTCTCGGTGGGGGCGGATGAGCACGTGCTGGTGGTGGTCGTGCATCACATCGCCGGTGATGGGTGGTCGATGGGGCCGCTGGGGCGGGATGTCTCGGCGGCGTACGCGGCCCGTTGCGAGGGGCGCGCTCCTGGGTGGGAGCCGTTGCCGGTGCAGTACGCGGACTACGCGTTGTGGCAGCGCGAGCTGCTGGGGGACGAGCGGGACCCGGAGAGCGTGTTGTCCGGGCAGCTGGCCTACTGGCGGGAGGCGTTGGCGGGGGCGCCGGAGGAGCTGGCGTTGCCGGTGGATCGGCCGCGCCCGGCAGTGGCGTCCTACCGGGGGCACAGTGTGCCGGTCGAGGTCGCGGCCGGGGTGCACGCGCGGCTGGTGGAGCTGGCGCGGGCCGAGGGCGTGACCACGTTCATGGTGATTCAGGCCGCGCTGGCGGTGCTGCTGTCGCGGCTCGGCGCCGGCACAGACCTGCCGATCGGTGCCGCCCACGCGGGACGTGACGACGAGGCGTTGGAGGAACTGGTCGGGTTCTTCGTGAACACCCTGGTCCTGCGCACCGATCTGTCGGGGAACCCGACGTTCCGCGAGCTGCTGAGCCGGGTGCGGGAAACCGGGCTGGCGGCCTTCGAGCAGCACGGCGTGCCGTTCGAGCGGCTGGTCGAGGAGCTGGCGCCGGCGCGGTCGATGGCCCGGCACCCGCTGTTCCAGGTGATGCTGACGGTGCAGAACACCGGCACGGCGGCCCTGGACCTGCCCGGAGTGTCGGCCGCCGGGCAGCCCGTGGCGGCGGCCGCCAAGTTCGATCTGGAACTGGGGCTGGCTGAGGCCGTGGACGCCTCCGGGGCGCCGGCCGGCGTGCGTGGGTCGTTGGTGGCGGCGGCGGACCTGTTCGAGCGGGAGTCGGTGGAGGCGCTGGCGGATCGGCTGGTTCGGGTGCTGGAGACGGTCACCGGAGATCCGGAGCTGCCGTTGAGCGGGGTGGATGTGCTCGATGAGGCTGGGCGGCGGCTGGTGGTGGAGGAGTGGAACGACACGGGTGCGGAGGTGTCGGCGGGGTCGTTGGCAGGGTTGTTCGAGGCGCAGGTCTTTCGGTCGCCCGATGCGGTGGCGGTGGTGGGGGAGGGGGTGGAGGTGTCGTTCGCCGAGCTGGACGCGCGGGCGAATCGGGTGGCTCGGTTGTTGGTGGGGCGTGGTGTCGGGGTGGAGTCGGTGGTGGGGGTGTGTTTGGAGCGTGGGGTTGATCTGGTCGTCGCGTTGCTGGGGGTGTTGAAGGCGGGGGCTGCTTATCTGCCGGTGGATCCGGATTATCCGGATGAACGGAAGGCGTACCTGGTGGAGCAGGCCGGGGCGGGATGTGTGATCACTTCGTCGGCTGGGGGGTTGCGTGGGGAGGTCGTGCTGGATCCGGCGGAGCTGATGGCTCTGTCTGGTCAGAGGTTGACCGCTGAGGAGCGTGGCGGTGTGCTGACGGGCGCGAATGCGGCTTATGTGATGTTCACGTCGGGTTCGACGGGGCGGCCGAAGGGGGTGGTGGTGCCGCATGCGGGTGTGGTGAATCGGCTGGTCTGGATG
>NZ_JBEZGB010000038.1:0-43205 GCF_040649755.1 Nonomuraea sp. NPDC048882 | reverse complement strand
TAACCCCCCTTTATTATTTGTTTGCGCCCCTCACCAAACCCCCCCCCAACCCCCACCCCCCCCCCCCGGCGGCGCGGCCCACCCCCCGCCCCCCCCCGCGCCCCTGGACGGAGACGTGACCTACCCACGGCCGGATCGGGTATTCCGAATGCCCCTTCGAGCTGCAGAAAAGAACGAGCGGGGGCCGAAAGGCCCCCGCTCGCCGTGGTACGGGATCAGACGCGCGCGACGCCGTCGGCCACGGCCTGGGCGGACACGGCGGCGATCACGGCGGGCGCCACGCGCTCGTCGAACGGGCTCGGGATGATGTACGTCGGCGAGACGTCGTCGCCCACCACGCCGGCCAGCGCGGTGGCCGCGGCCACCTTCATGTTCTCGGTGATCGTGCTGGCCCGCACGTCGAGGGCGCCGCGGAAGACGCCGGGGAAGGCCAGCACGTTGTTGATCTGGTTGGGGAAGTCGGAGCGGCCGGTGGCGACGACGGCGGCGTGCTTGGCGGCCACCTCGGGGTGCACCTCGGGGGTGGGGTTGGACAGCGCGAACACGATGGAGTCCGGCGCCATGGAGGCGATGGCGTCCTCGGACACGGTGGAGCCGGACAGCCCGAGGAACAGGTCGGCGCCGGCCAGGGCCTCCTCGGTGGAGCCGGTGTGTCCCGCCCGATTGGTGTCGCGGGCCAGCGCCTGCTTGACCGGGTTGAGGCCCTCTCTGCCGTCGTAGATCATGCCCTTGGAGTCGGCCACGGCGATGTCGCCGATGCCCGCCTCCAGCAGGATGCGGGTGACGGCGACGCCCGACGCGCCGGCGCCGGCCACGACGGCGCGCAGGTCGCCGAGCGAGCGGCCGGTCACGCGGGCCGCGTTCTGCAGCGCGGCCAGCGCCACGATGGCGGTGCCGTGCTGGTCGTCGTGGAAGACCGGGATGTCGAGCAGGCCGCGCAGCCGCTCCTCGACCTCGAAGCAGCGGGGCGCGCTGATGTCTTCGAGGTTGATGCCGCCGAACGAGGGCGCGAGCCGGACCACGGTCTCGACCAACGCGTCGACGTCGGTGCAGTCGAGGCAGATGGGGACGGCGTCGACGTTCGCGAACTCCTTGAACAGCAGCGCCTTGCCCTCCATCACGGGCATGGCGGCCGCGGGACCGATGTCGCCGAGGCCGAGCACGGCGGTGCCGTCGGAGACGACGGCGACCACCCTGGAGGCCCAGGTGTAGTCGTTGACCAGGGCGGGAGTCTCGGCGATGGCGGAGCAGACCCGGGCGACGCCGGGCGTGTAGGCGAGGGACAGGTCGTCGGCGTCGCGGACCTGGACCGTGGAGCGGATCTCGATCTTGCCTCCGCGGTGCAGCGCGAAGGCCGGGTCCTGATCGAGTGTGTCGATGGAAGCAGCAGAAGCGGGCGTGGCAGCCACAGCGACCCCTGGAGTCATTGGTAGCGGGAAGTAAACCTTCGGCCGACGTGCGCGAGCGGGCTGGCTTCTGTAGCTGCCAGGAACCCCTCGCCGAGCGTCTCGTGAGGGGGTTCGGGGGTCACCCGTCTCCCCATAGTGCCACATGGTGAGATGGTGTCGGGATCGGTGCGGTGTCGGGCCTGACGCCGTTCTGTTGACGCATCGTTAAACGCCCGATGACGGACCGCAGCAAAAGCCATTTAAACTGCACAAAACGCAAGTTTCGTGGCATTTCACTTCGAGGAGGCCGTACATGGCCCTCAGTCCCCAGGGCCGCCGGGGTTACGCCGTCGGCGCGCTCGCCCTGACGGCTGCTCTCGCCCTGACCGCGTGCGGCAGCGAGTCCAGCTCCGGCTCCGGCACCACCAGTGCCAGCGCCTCCGCCGCCGGCGGCAGCGGCGCCACGCTGGTACAGCCCGGCAAGCTCACGGTCTGCACGAACATCCCGTACGAGCCGTTCCAGTTCAAGGACGCCGACGGCAAGATCGTCGGGTTCGACGTGGACATCGTCGATCTGGCCGCCAAGAAGCTCGGCGTCGAGCAGAACATCGTCGACATCGACTTCGCCGTGATCAAGAGCGGCGCGGCGATGGCGGCCGGCAAGTGCGACGTCGCCGCGGCCGGCATGACCATCACTCCCGACCGGCAGAAGAACATCGACTTCTCCGCCCCCTACTTCGACGCCACGCAGGCCCTGCTGGCCAAGAAGGGCACGGGCGCGACGTCGCTCGCGGACGTGAAGGCCAAGGGGCTCAAGCTCGGCGCCCAGGCCAGCACGACCGGTCTCGACTACGTCAAGAAGAACGGGTTCGACCCCACCGAGTACGCCGACTCCTCCAAGGAGCTGCTGGCCCTCCAGGCCGGCCAGGCCGACGTGATCGTGCAGGACCTGCCCGTGGTGCTCACCTGGCTGAAGAAGCCCGAGGTCGCCGCCAAGTTCGAGCTCATCGGCAGCCTCGACACCGGCGAGCAGTACGGCATCGGCCTGAAGAAGGGCGCCGACCCCGTCCTGCTGAAGACGATCAACGACGAGATCGCCAAGGCCAAGGCGGACGGCACCTACGAGAAGATCTACGTGAAGTGGTTCGGCAAGAAGCCCGGCGAGCTGAGCTGATCCATGGCCGACCAGCCGAAGACGGCTGAGCCTGGCCGCGCCAGGCTCAGCCCCCGGAAGAAGCAGCAGGTGCGCCGCGGCGTCCAGTACATCGTGCTGGTCCTCGCGCTCGTCGCCGTCGCCTTGTACGCCGACTGGGGCAGCCTCGCCCAGAACTTCGCCAAGATCGACGTGGCGAAGGAGGCACTGCCCGACCTGTTCACCGTCGCGCTGCGCAACACGATCATCTACACGGTGGGCGGGTTCCTCTTCGCGTTCGTGTTCGGGCTGCTGCTGGCCCTCATGCGGCTCTCGCAGGTCCTGCCGTACCGGTGGATCGCGATCGTCTACATCGAGATCTTCCGCGGCCTGCCCGCGCTGCTGATCTTCCTGATGATCACGTTCCTGCCGCTGGCGCTGCCGGGCTTCCAGGTGCCCGGCGGCACGTACGGACAGGGCATACTCGGGCTCGGGCTGGTCGGCGCCGCCTATCAGGCGGAGGTCTTCCGCGCGGGCCTGCAAGCGGTGCCCAAGGGGCAGACGGAGGCCGCCAGGTCCCTGGGCATGTCCGCCACCAGGGCCCAGGTCACCGTGGTGATCCCGCAGGCGATCCGCATGGTCATCCCGCCGACCACCAACCAGTTCGTGTCGCTGCTGAAGGACTCGTCGCTGGTGCTGTTCCTCGGGGTGTCCGGCGAGTACGTCGAGCTGGCCAAGTTCGGCAACGACCTGGCCTCCCAGTACGCCAACGCCACGCCCATCATGGTCGCCGGCATCACGTACCTGATCGTCACCATCCCGCTGGGTTATCTCGCCTCCCGGCTGGAGGGGCGAAAGGGGAGGACGCGATGACACACGCCATCGAACTGCGCGACCTGCACAAGTACTTCGGCAGGAACGAAGTGCTCAAGGGCATCGACATGACCGTCGAGCCCGGCCAGGTGGTCTGCGTCATCGGCCCCTCGGGGTCGGGCAAGTCCACCCTGCTGCGCTGCGTGAACCTGCTGGAGGAGCCGACCAGGGGCAAGGTGTTCGTCGAGGGCGTCGAGGTCACCGACCCCGACGTGGACATCGACGCCGTACGCCGCCGCATCGGCATGGTCTTCCAGCAGTTCAACCTGTTCCCGCACATGACGGCGCTGGAGAACGTCATGATCGCCCAGCGGCGGGTGCTGAAGCGCGGCAAGAAGGAGGCCGAGGTCGTCGCCAGGGAGAACCTGGACAAGGTCGGCGTCGGCGCCAAGTGCGACGCCCTGCCCGGCCAGCTCTCGGGCGGCCAGCAGCAGCGCGTGGCCATCGCCAGGGCGCTGGCCATGAACCCCGACCTCATGCTCTTCGACGAGCCCACCTCGGCGCTCGACCCCGAACTGGTCGGCGACGTGCTCACCGTCATGCGCAAGCTGGCGGAGGAGGGGATGACCATGCTGGTGGTCACCCACGAGATGGGCTTCGCGCGGGAGGTGGCCGACCGGGTGGTGTTCATGGACGGCGGAGTGATCGTCGAGGACGGCGTGCCCGCCCAGGTGATCGGCGATCCGCAGCAGGAGCGCACCCGCGCCTTCCTGCACCGCGTCCTGCACCCCGAGGGCTGAGCGCCGCGGCCGGGGCGCCCGCGTCGAACGCGGGCGCCCCGGCCACCGCTCACCGGCATGCCGGAGCCCCGGCCGCCTGTTTCGCCGGGCCTGCCCACCTCTGCTGTAATGGATCGGGATGGACCTCACCTCTTACGCCGAGTGGGCGGTCCGGCTGGCCAACGATCCCGAGCCGCCGCCCGAGCTCAGGCGGTTGCGTGACGAGCTGGCCGGCGTGTTCGACGCGGCCGGCGACGACCGGGCCGTGGCCGGGCTGCTCAACGCCCTGCTCGTGCGCTATCCCGTACGCCCCCAGCTCTCCGACCACGACGGCCCCTGGCACCTGCACCTGGCCGACGACCCGGCCGCGACCGCCGTGATGGGCCTGGCCGCGGTCGTCGCCGAGCTGGGCGTGGACCGGCTGGGCCGCTGCCGGGAGCCGCACTGCGGCCTGGCCTTCCTCGACACCTCCTCCAACCGTTCCCGCCGCTACTGCTCGGCCCGCTGCTCCAGCCGCGCGAACGTGGCCGCCTTCCGCGCCCGCCGCAGGAACGACGCCCCAGCCCCCTGAACGGCCCCTCAGCGCCGCTCCCCCGCGGTCTCCACGCGGACCCCACAGCCTGCTCAGCCCCGTTTCACGCCCCGTTTCCCGCCCCGTCGCCGCCACGGCCAGTAACGCAGCACCACGCGGCCCACGATGTCCTCCACAGGGCCGAAGTCCCAGCTGTCCCTGCGCCCGCCGGCCCGCTGGTTGTCGCTCTCCAGCCACCACCCGTCCGCCCCGTGCCACTGGGCCCGTTTTACGATGAGCCGATCGGGATCGCCGGGCAGCCGGGCCACCACGAGGTCGCCAGGACGCACCGCGGCGCCCCTCCGTACGAGCAGCCAGTCGCCCGGCACCAGCGCCGGCCGCATCGAGTCGCCCTCGACACGCACTCTCATCGGCCGCTACCCCCTAGTCCGCAGGTGTTGAGACACGAGTAAGGTCGGTTGTGGACCAAGCTGATTCAGCATCCAGGAAGGATTTTCTGATGCTCGCACGACTGCTACGACCCAAGCATGTCGCTTCCGCCCACTGCGACCTGCCCTGCGGCGTCTACGACCCCGCTCAGGCCCGCATCGAGGCCGAGTCGGTCAAGGCGATCATGGAGAAGTACGCAGGCAACGAGGACCCGGTCTTCCGCGCCCGCGCCATCACCATCAAGGAAGAGCGCGCCGAGCTCGTCAAGCACCACCTGTGGGTGCTGTGGACCGACTACTTCAAGCCGCCGCACCTGGAGCAGTACCCGCAGCTGCACCAGCTCTTCTGGGACGCCACGAAGCTGGCCGGCGCGGCGGGTGCCAAGGGCACCGTCGACGTGGCCAAGGCCGAGGACCTGCTGGGCAAGATCGACGAGATCTCGAAGATCTTCTGGGAGACCAAGGCCGCCTAAAACGGCACAAAAGGCTCTGCGTGGCGGCAGGCCGCGCAGAGCCTTTTCCGTTGATGGCGAGTCTGAATAGTCCAAGCACCGCTCAGGGGCGGTAAGTTGCAGTCAGCGTCGGATTCGCGAGGAGGAACGTGACCGAGGAAACCGAGACGCGCGCAGAAGGCGTGGCCGGCATCCGTGACGTGGTGAGCATCAGGCTCCCCGCGGCGAGTGCCTACCTGTCTGTGCTGCGTACGGCTACCGCCGGACTGGCGGCGCGGCTTGACTTCACCCTGGACGAGATCGAGGACCTGCGGATCGCGGTCGACGAGGCCTGCGCGATGCTGCTCAGCGAGGCGGTGCCCGGCACCGACCTGACCGCGGAGTTCGAGCTCACCGGGCAGGAGATGCAGGTCAGGGTCGAGGTTGCCACCGTCGGCAGCTCCGCGCCCAAGCGTGACGACTTCGCCTGGATGGTGCTGACCGCCCTGGCCGACGACGTGGACGCCGTGACCGACTCTCCTGATCGCATGGCGATCGTCCTGCGCAAGCGCCGAGGCGCGGCCCACAGTGCGGCGGGGCCGGCGTGACGGAAAGGACTGGAGCCATGGCCACGAGCGAACACGCCGTGCCCGACAGGGTGCGCGCCCGCATGCTCTTCGCCGAGCTGGCCGAGCTGGGCCCCGAGGAGCCGCGCCGCCAGCGCATCAGGGACGAGCTGGTCGAGCTTCACCTTCCCCTGGTCGAATACCTGGCTCGCCGCTTCCGCAACAGGGGCGAGTGGCTCGACGACCTCACCCAGGTCGCGACCATCGGTCTGATCAAGTCGATCGACCGGTTCGACCTCAACCGCGGTGTGGAGTTCTCCACCTACGCCACGCCCACCATCGTCGGTGAGATCAAGCGGCACTTCCGCGACAAGGGCTGGGCGGTGCGCGTGCCGCGCCGGCTGCAGGAGCTCAAGCTCTCGCTGACCAAGGCGATCAGCGACCTGTCGCAGCGTGAGGGCCGCGCGCCGACCGTGTCCGAGCTGGCCACCTACCTGAAGATGACCGAGGAGGAGGTGCTCGAAGGGCTCGAGTCGGCCAACGCCTACTCCACGGTCTCCCTCGACGCGCCCGACTCAGGTGACGACGACGCCCCCGCGGTGTCCGACTCCCTCGGCATCGTGGACGAGTCGCTCGAAGGCGTCGAATATCGCGAGTCGCTCAAACCGCTGCTCGAACGGCTGCCGCCGCGGGAGAAGCGCATCCTGCTGCTGCGTTTCTTCGGCAACATGACGCAGTCGCAGATCGCCACCGAGCTGGGCATCTCCCAGATGCACGTCTCGCGGCTGCTCGCCCGCACCCTGGCCCAGCTGCGCGAAGGCCTGACCGCCGACGACTGACCGCGACTAACCGTCGCCGTAGAGAGCATGGGTGGTGGGGGGCGCCAGCAGCGTCGCGAGTCCCGCCAGTGCCACCACGATCAGCGGGATGCCGAGCTGCGGCAGGTCCGACGTGATGAGCGTCCCGCCGACGGGGAGCATGAAGATCTGGGTCACCACGGCCGGCGACCTCCCCCACCGCTCCATCTGAAACAGCCCGCCCCACGCCACCCAGAGCAGACCGGCGCCGACGAGCAGCCCGAACACCGCCTCCGCCACGGCGGAGGTCATGTCGTCGGGTGTCCCGGTCAGGGTCTCCACCGCGACGAAGACGCCGAGCCCGAGCGCGACCAGGCCCTCCACGGCGACTACCGCGGCGGCGATGAGAAGGGTAAGCGGGCGACCGTTCACGGTCCGTACCCTACCCTCCGGGCCGGTTGCCCCGAGAAACGGGACGTTCGGCCGATAAGCCGGACAACCTCACCGGCTACGCTGGCGATATGCGCGCCATGCTGCTGGTCAACCCCAAGGCCACCACCACGAACGCCCGTACCCGGGACGTGCTGATCCGCGCGCTCGGCGCGGCGGTGCAGCTCGCCGTCGAGGAGACCCGCTACCGCGGCCACGCCGCGGCGCTGGCCGCGACCGCCCGGGCCAAGGGCTACGACGTCGTCGCCGTGCTCGGCGGCGACGGGACGATCAACGAGACCGTCAACGGCCTGCTGAACCCCGTGAACGGCGACGCGACCCCGCTCAAGAACGAGTACACCGACGACCCGAGCGCGGGCCGGCCGGCGCTCGTGGTCATCCCCGGCGGCAGCGCGAACGTCTTCGCCCGCGCGCTCGGCCTGCCGAACGACCCGACGGAGTCCACCGGAGTCGTGCTGGAGGCGCTCAGGGAGGGCCGGCGCAGGACGGTGGGTTTGGGGCAGGCACTCTGGGAGGGCCAGTCCCGATATTTCACCTTCTGTTCGGGGATGGGATACGACGCAGAGGTTGTACGGGCCGTGGAGGGCCTGCGGGGCACCGGCCGTAAGGCTACCCCCACACGGTATGTGAACACGGCCCTGAGGCACTATCTGGCCACGGACAAGCGGCATCCCGCGATGACGGTGACCGGTCCCGGCATCCCGGCGGCCAGAGGCGTCTTCATGGCGATCATCTCCAACACCTCACCGTGGACGTACGTGGGCAGCAAGCCCGTCCGCCCGACCCCCTGGGCCAGTTTCGAGACGGGGCTCGACCTCCTGGGGTTGCGCCGGATGGGCCCGATGACGCTCGCCGGAGTCATTCGTCATATCCTTACGGAGAGTGACATTCTTCCGTCCGGCCGGAACCTCGTGCAGCTCCACGACGAGGCCGAGTTCACGCTCACCGCGCAACGCCCGGTGGCCTTTCAACTGGACGGCGACTACCTGGGCGAACGCGAATCAGTAACTTTCCGGTCTACCCCGAACGCGTTACAAGTGCTGGTCTAGCTGGTTACATTCGGTCATTGTGTGACGCATCCGACATCCATAACCGCCAAAACTTCCCGTCAACCCCCTTGCGTGCACTCTCCGTGGCTGAAAAGCTCAGGGATGTCGGAAGGTAGGACCTTTAACACCCCAAGGTTCTGACCTGACCGTCAGCGGGCAAGCCCGGTCCACACACGGAGCCGGGTAATTGTTCGCGCAAGTTAGTGAAACTCTTCACAAAGTAGCCGCACGGAGCCGACCAGAGGCTCCATCTACTAAGGAGTGGACGCATGGACTGGCGCCACCGAGCTGCCTGCCGTGACGTGGACCCCGAGTTGTTCTTCCCGATCGGCAACACCGGCCCCGCACTCATGCAGATCGAAGAGGCCAAGCAGGTCTGTCGTTCCTGCCCGGCCGTCGAATCGTGCCTGAAGTGGGCGCTGGAGTCCGGCCAGGACGCCGGTGTCTGGGGCGGTCTGAGCGAGGACGAGCGCCGCGCGCTCAAGCGCCGCTCCGCGCGCACCCGCGCCCGCCTCACGGCCTGACCCAGCCGCACGACCCAACCGCACAACCCGCACGACCCAGCCGAACGACCCGGCCACGAGCCGGCACGGCCCGCCTCGGCGTGGGCCGGATCCCCGATCCACCGACCGACCGCCGACCTGTAGCGGCCGGCCCTCTCCCCCGATGTACGGCGGCCCCGCGCGTGCGGCGCCGTCAGCCGGACGGGAGCGGGATCGACAGCACGACCTCCGTGCCGCCTTCCAGGCGCGGCTCAATGGTGAGCCGCCCGGACAGCTCTCCCTCCACCAGCGTGCGCACGATCTGCAGCCCCAGACTGGTCGAACTGTCGAGGTCGAAGCCGCTGGGCAGGCCGAGCCCGTCGTCCCAGACGGTCACGGTGAGCCGCTCAGCCGTGGGTTCCGCCACCACCTCCAGCCGTTTGGGCCGCCCATGCTGCAACGCGTTCTGCAACAGCTCGGTCAGCGCCATCGCCAGCGGCGTGGCGATGAGCGAGGGCAGCACGCCGAACACCCCCACCCGCCGGGGCGTGACGGCCACCTCGGGCGACGACACCTCACCGGCCATGGCGAACACACGGTCGGCGATCTCGTCGAAGTCCACGAACTCCTCGGGCGCGTGAGACAGGGTCTCGTGCACGATGGCGATCGAGCCCACCCGGCGGACCGCCTCCTCGAGCGCCTCGCGGCCCTCGGGCACCTGCAGCCGCCTGGCCTGCAGCCTGAGCAGGGCGGCGACGGTCTGCAGGTTGTTCTTGACCCGGTGGTGGATCTCGCGGATCGTGGCGTCCTTCGTCATCAGCTCGCGCTCGCGCCTGCGCAGCTCGGTCACGTCCCTGATGAGCACCAGCGCGCCGATCCGGCCGCCGCCGACGATCAGCGGGATGGCTCTGAGCTGCACGATCGTGCCGCCGGACTCGACCTCGGTCTCCTTGGCCGCGCGGCCGCTGGCCACGATCATGAGGTCTTCGTTGATCGGCTCGTCCGAATAGCACAGCGCGGCGGTGACCCGGCCCAGCTCTGCGCCGACCAGGTCGGCGTGCAGGCCGAGCCGCCGGTACGCCGACAGCGCGTTGGGGGAGGCGTACGTCACCCGGCCGGCCCGGTCGAGTCTGAGCAGCCCGTCGCCGACGCGGGGCGAGCGCACCAGGATCGGCTCCTCGCCGGAGAACGGGAAGCGCCCCTCGGCCACCATCTGCGCCAGGTCGGAGGCGCTCTGCAGGTAGGTCAGCTCCAGCCTGGACGGCGTGCGGGCCGAGGACAGGTTGGTGGAGCGCTGGATGACCGCGAGGAAGCGGGCCTCGCCGCCCTCGACCGCCCGGCGCACGGGGATCGTCTCCTCCCTGACGGGGACGCCGGTGGACCAGTCGGGATCGCCCTCACGGCAGATGCGCCGCTCGTTCCAGGCCGTGTCGATGAGGTGGCGCTCGCCCTTGGCGGCCACGCTGCCGACGATGTCGTCGTGGTAGACGGTGGGGCCGGTCGTAGGGCGCATCTGGGCGATCGCGATCCAGCCGTTCTCGCCCAGCAGCGGCGCCCACAGGACGAGGTCGGCGAAGGACAGGTCGGCCAGCAGCTGCCAGTCGGAGACCAGCGAGTGCAACCAGTCGAGATCCGCCTCGTCGAGCGCGGTGTGGCGGGCTACGAGGTCGCTGAGAGTCGGCACGACTGCATCATGCGTGCTTTTCCCCGCAACAACCAAACCGGCCCGCGCATGACCCCCTCTGACCTGCGCCGACGGAATCGTACGGCGCCGCACAACGGCTCACTCGCATGTTGAGCGCTGATACGGCACTGTCCCACCTAGCTGGACTTTTCCCGAAATCTCATACTGTGAGAACCATCACACCGCCGATGCCGTCCCGCATCCGGGACGTGACTCTGAGCGGCGAGCCGGAGGTGATCCACACGGTCAGGTGGCCGAGCCGCGACACGACGGGCGAACCCGCCTCGGTTGCGATCGCGCAGGCTGCTGTGGATATCCTTCACCATCAACCTGAGCTGCCCGGATCCGCGCGTGCCCGCACCCGTACGCGCACGGCGCCGGTCGGCTGTGCAAGCCCGCGGTTGACCACTCGGGCCAAAGTGAGTTCCGATGATCTCGCGGTGATCAGACACGCCCTCACCGCCGTGGCAGAAGTGAAGGTGAGAGCGTGAGCGACGACAGCCCCCGCGTACCGAAGTACTACGACGTGAAACGGGCCCTGCTCGAACTCACCAAGACCCTCCCTCCCGGCACGGCGCTGCCGCCGGAGCGCACGCTCGCCGTCCGGTTCGAGACCTCGCGCACCACGGTGCGGCAGGCGCTGACCGAGCTCGTGGTCGAGGGGCGGCTGCTGCGCATCCAGGGCAAGGGAACCTTCGTGGCGCAGCCCAAGGTCGCGCAGGTGCTGCAGCTGACGTCGTACATCGGGGATCTGCGCACGGCCGGCCTGGAGCCGGACACGAAGATACTGGAGATCGGCTACCTCACCGCGGACGAGGCGCTGGCGCGCCGGCTGGCCATCAACCCTGGCGGGCGCGTGCTGCGCATCCACCGGCTCAGGCTCGCCAACGGCGAGCCCGTCTCGATCGACACGACCCACCTGTCCGCGCGCCGCTTCCCCCGGCTGCGGCGCGAGCTGGAGGTGCACGCGTCCCTGTACGAGACGCTGCACAACGCCTACAACGTACGGCTGACGGACGCCGAGGAGATCATCGAGACCGTCCTGGCCACCCCCTACGACGCCAAGGCGCTGGGTGTGGACGTGGGCCTGCCGATGCTGCTGCTCACCCGCCACGCCTTCGACGCCGACGGCAACCCCGTCGAATGGGCCCAGTCGCTCTACCGCGGCGACCGCTACAAGTTCGTCACCCGCCTTCGCCGTCCCTGACCGATCATGCTCCTACGCTGGGAACATGAGCATCATCGTGGTCACGGGCACCGGCACGGGCGTGGGCAAGACCGTGGTCGCGGCCGCGCTGGCCGCTCTGACGCGGGCCCGCGGGTCAGCGGCGGCCGTGGTCAAACCCGCCCAGACCGGAGCGGCGGCCGGCGCACCCGGTGACGTGGACGAGGTGATCCGGCTCTCCGGGATCAGCACCACGTTCGAGCTCGGCCGCTTTCCCTGCGCGCTCCCGCCCGCGGCGGCGGCCCGCGTCGCGGGGACCCCGCCGGTGTCGCTCGACGGGGCCGCCGAGCTGGTGCGCGAGCTGGCCGACAGCAACCGCCTGGTGGTCGTCGAGGGCACCGGCGGGCTGCTGGAGCGCTACGACGACGACGGCGCCACCGTGGCCGACCTGGCCCGTACGCTGCGGGCGCAGGTGCTGGTCGTGGTGCGCGTGGGCGGCGACACCGTGGGCCACACCGCGCTCACCCTGGAGGCGCTCGCGCACCGGGGGCTCGATCTGGCCGGAATCGTCATCGGGAGCTGGCCCGGCACGCCGGGGACGGCCGAGCGCAGCAGCGTGGCCGACCTGGAGATGCTGGCCGCGCGTCCGCTGGCGGGGGCACTGCGGGAGGGGGCCGGCGGGCTGGGTGACCGGCAGGCGTTCGCCGAGGCGGCCCGCGAGGGGCTGGGCGCCACGCTCGGCGGCGCGTTCGACCCGGCGGAGTTCAGGGCGCGTTACAGCCTTTGACGCCCCAGGCCCCAGGCCCCAGGCCCACCGACCCACCGACCCACCGACCCACCGACGATGGTGGGGCTAACCCCACCATGGACCAGCACACCAGGCCCATTTCCCGTCCGCGCCCCCGGTCAATACCGTTGACGACATGAAAGTCCCCCGCCCGTGGTCGGCGCGGGCGTGGCTCGACACGGCCCACGTGATGATCGGCTTGCCGGTCGGCGTGCTGCTCGGCGGGCTGACGCTCATCCTGGCCCCGGTCCCGCCCGTGCTGAAGCGGGCCGTGCCGGTGTTCACCGGCGTGCAGCGCTCCAGGTTCGACGCCTTCCAGCGCGCGCACATCCCGCCCGTGCGCTCCCCCGGGAGCTGGCGCAGCCCGGCCACGTGGCGGCAGATCGGCTACCACCTGCTGTCGCCGTTCGTGAGCCTGGCGGGGGCGTTCCTGGTGGCGGTGGTGTGGGGCGGCGCGATCGTGGGGCTCCTGGCGTTCCTGCCGGCGAAGGTGCAGCGGCCGCCGCTGGAGTTCCTCTTCGACCTCAGGGACAACCGGGTCGTGGTCGTCTTCATGCTGATCGGGGCCGCCCTGCTGCTGCTCGCCCCGGTGCTGGCGCGCGGCATGGCGGCGTTGGACCTGTCGGTCGCCCGTACGCTGCTCGGCCCGAGCCGGTCCGAGCTGGGGCAGCGGATCGAGACGCTGACCGAGAGCCGGGCCGGCGTCATCGACGCGGCCGACGCCGAGCGGCGCAGGATCGAGCGCGACCTGCACGACGGCGCCCAGCAGCGGCTGGTCTCCCTGGCCATGAACCTGGGCCTGGCCAGGGCCACCCTGACCGACCTGCCCGAGCCGGCCCGCGAGGCCATCGAGCAGGCCCACGAGGAGGCCAAGCAGGCGCTCAAGGAGCTGCGCGACTTCGTCCGCGGCCTGCATCCCGCCGTGCTCAACGACCAGGGCCTGGACGCGGCGCTGTCCGGCGTCGCCGCCCGCGCCCCCTTCCCCGTCAAGCTCCGCGTCGACATCGAGCGGCGGACCACTCCGACGATCGAGGCGGTGGCGTTCTTCACCGTGTCGGAGGCACTGACCAACATCGCCAAGCACGCGGCGGCCACGCGGGCCGAGGTGAGCGTGCGGCGCGAGCGTGACCGGCTGCACGTGCTCGTCTACGACGACGGGTGCGGCGGGGCCAGAATGGAGGGCGGCACCGGGCTGCGCGGCCTGGCCCAGCGGATCGACTCC
The DNA here is from genome assembly GCF_040649755.1 of Nonomuraea sp. NPDC048882. Taxonomy (NCBI): domain Bacteria; kingdom Bacillati; phylum Actinomycetota; class Actinomycetes; order Streptosporangiales; family Streptosporangiaceae; genus Nonomuraea; species Nonomuraea sp. NPDC048882. Next base: position 29,500 of record NZ_JBEZGB010000038.1, on the reverse strand, counting down.
GTCGACGGGTCGCTGCGCCTGTCCAGCCCGCTGGGCGGACCGACGACGATCGAGGTGGACTTGCCGTGCGAGTAGTGCTGGCCGAGGATTCCGTGCTGCTGCGCGAGGGCCTGATCCGGCTCCTCGACGCCGCCGGCATGGAGGTGGTCTCGGCCGTGGACGATGCCGAGGGGCTGCTGAGAGCGGCCGAGGAGCACCGGCCCGAGCTGGTCGTCACCGACGTCAGGATGCCGCCCACACACACCGACGAGGGCCTGCGGGCCGCGCTTGTGCTGCGCCGCCAGCAGCCGAAGCTGGCCGTCCTGGTGCTCTCTCAATACGTCGAGGAGCGCTACGCGGCCCAGTTGCTCGCCTCGGCCGCGACCGGCGGCGTGGGCTACCTGCTCAAGGACCGGGTGGCCGACGTGGCCGACTTCATCGACGCGCTGCGCAGGGTCGCCTCGGGCGGCACCGCGCTCGATCCAGAGGTCGTGGCCCAGCTCCTGCTGCGCGGCAACAGCGACCCGCTCGAACGCCTGACGCCGAGGGAGCACGAGGTGCTCAAGCTGATGGCCGAGGGCCGCTCCAACGCCGGCATCGGGCAGGCCCTGGTGCTCAGCGAGGGCGCCGTGGGCAAGCACATCGGCAACATCTTCACCAAGCTCGACCTTCCGCCCGCCGAGGGCGATCACCGGCGTGTCCTGGCGGTGCTGCAGTTCCTCAAGATCAGGAGCCTGCCGTGAGAGCCGCGTGGCTGGCCGGCGGCGCCGTGGCGACCGTGATCGCGCTGATGATCTCCACGATCGGCATCTGGGACGGGTTCGCCAGAGCCAGGATGCCGACCGACTTCACCAGCAGGTCCATCCCGTTCGAGGACGGCCAGGTGCACATCAGGACCGGCCGGGGCCAGGTCAACCTGGACGTCGTGGCGGGCCAGGCGGGCGAGCTGCGGATCGATCGGGAGCTGCACTGGTCGCGCGAACGGCCGACGGTCACGGAAGACTGGGACGCTGAGACGGCCACGCTGCGGCTCGACGCCGCCTGCCCCGGCTCCGACCAGCCGGACGGCCCGCTGTGCCTGGCCAACTACCGGCTGTCGGTGCCGCCGGAGACCGACCTGGAGGCCCGTACGGTCGGCGGCCTGCTCTCGGTCGACGAGCTGTTCTCCGACATCCGCGTGACCTCGGTGTCCGGCGACGTCCGCCTCACCGCCATCTCCGGCGACGTCTGGGCCAGGACCGGCACGGGCGACGTCGACGGCGCCGGACTGTCGGGCAACACCGCCGACGTGGAGGTCGGCTCTGGCGACGTGAAGCTGCTGTTCACCGCCGTGCCGTCGAGCGTCAAGGCCGTGGTGCGGACGAGCGGCGACGTCGCCCTCGACGTGCCGGGGGGCGTCTACGACGTGAAGGCGACCGGCGTCAACACCACGGTCGGCGTCAGGCGGAGCGCCACCTCCTCGAAGAAGATCGTCGCCGGCACGACCGACGGCATGGTGAGCGTCTGCTGCCGGCGATGATCCCCGCGGTGATCCCAGCGGTGATCCCCGCGATGATCTACGCGTCGCCGAAGGTCTGTTTACTCTTGTGACTCATTGGTAAGTTCCCCGGCATGGAGTCTGCGAAGCACGCCGGTGACGCCGCCGTCGCCGTGTCCAAGGCCTATGGCGTCGAGACCATGTTCACCCTGTCGGGAGGGCACGTCTTCCCCCTCTACGACGGCGCGGTGCACGAGGAGATGCGCATCCTCGACGTACGCCACGAGCAGAGCGCGGTGTTCGCCGCCGAGGCGACGGCCCGGCTGACCAGGAGACCCGGTCTGGCCGTGCTGACCGCCGGCCCCGGCATCACCAACGGCGTCAGCGGTGTCGCGACCGCCCACTTCAACGGCTCGCCCGTGGTCGTGCTCGGCGGCCGGGCGCCGCAGTCCCGCTGGGGCAGCGGCGCGCTGCAGGAGATGGACCACCCGCCGCTGCTCGGCCCGATCACCAAGCTGGCGTTCACGGCGTCCGACGCCGAGTCCGTCGGCCAGGAGGTCGAGGTGGCCTTCCGCACGGCGACCGCGCCGCACCGGGGCCCGGTCTTCCTCGACGTCTACATGGACCACCTGTTCTCGCCGTCGCCGCTCCACGAGGTGCGCACGCAGAGCCCCTCGCCGCTCGAACCCGACCCCGACTCCCTGGCGAGCATCGCGCGCCTGCTGGCCGAGGCCGAGCGGCCGGTGCTCGTCTACGGCTCCGACGTGTGGATGGACCGCGCCGAGGAGGCCGCCCGCGACTTCGCCGAGACCTGGCGGCTGCCGGTCATCCCCAACGGCCAGGGCCGCGGCATCCTGCCCTCAGGGCACGAGCTGCTCGTCACCAGGGCCCGCGGCCTGGCCTTCGCCCAGGCCGACCTGGTCATCGTGGTCGGCACGCCGCTCGACTTCCGGCTCGGCTACGGCTGGTTCGGCGGCAAGGAGGGCGCGCCGCTGGCCAGGGTGGTGCACATCGCCGACGCGCCCTCGCAGCTGACCACCCACATGCAGCCGGCCGCCTCCGCCGCCGGCGACCTGTCGGTGGTCTTCTGGAGCCTCGGAACGGCCTGCGGCGAGGCCGGGGTCAAGCCCGACGCGTACGCCTCGTGGGTGTCGAAGCTGTCCGAGAGCGCCGCCGCGGCCATCGCCAGCGACGCCGAGCTGCTCGCGGCCGACACCGACCCGATCCACCCCATGCGGATCTACGGCGAGCTGGGCAAGGTCCTGGCCGACGACGCCGTGGTGATCGGCGACGGCGGCGACTTCGTCTCCTACGCCGGCAAGTACGTCGAGCCGAAGCAGCCGGGCAACTGGCTCGACCCGGGCCCCTACGGCTGCCTCGGCACCGGCCTCGGCTACTCCATCGCCGCCCGCCTGGCCAGGCCGTCCTCGCAGGTGGTGCTGCTGCTCGGCGACGGCGCGGCCGGCTTCTCGCTGATGGACGTCGACACCCTCGTCCGCCACCGGCTCCCCGTCGTGATGATCTGCGGCAACAACGGCATGTGGGGCCTGGAGAAGCACCCCATGCAGATGCTGTACGGCTACGACGTCGCGGCCGAGCTGCAGCCGCAGTGCCGCTACGACCAGGTCGTGACGGCCCTCGGCGGCGGGGGCGAGCTGGTCACCAAGCCGTCGGAGATCGGCCCCGCCCTGCGCCGGGCGTTCGACTCTGGCCTGCCGTACATGGTGAACATCGCCACCGACCCGCAGGTCGCCTACCCCCGCAACACGACGGGGGTCTGAGCGCGCTACTTCGCGGTGGGCGTCTTCGTCGGCGTCGGGGTGGAGGTCTCCGGCGGCTCGTCCTCGGGGCAGGCGCTGTCGACGAGGAGGATCACGACCGTCTTGCCCTCCTCCAGCTTCACTCCGGCGTTCGGCGTGGTCTTCTGGATCCTGCCGCAGCGCCGGCCGTCGACGGTGGTGGTGCGGTCGTCGGTCTTCGACTGGAAGCCCGCCGCCTCGATCATGCTCTGCGCCTCCAGGAAGCGCCTGCCGACCACGTCCGGCACCAGGATCGTCTTGACCGTCGTCGTGGGAGTGGGCGACTTGGAGGGGGACGGGCTGGTCGTCGGCGACTTGGTGGCCGTCTTCGTCGGCGTCCTGGTCGGCCTGTCGAGCGTCGGCGTTCGCGTCGGCACCCTGGTCGGCTTGTCGGGCGTCGGCGTGGGCTCGGGATCCTTGGTGGGGGTCCTGCTGGGCTTGGGCGACCTGGTGCTGGGCTTCGGGTTGGCGATGTCGATGGTGCTGACGGTCGGCTCGGGCAGCCCCATGTTGGTGATGCCGGTCAGGGCCACGGCGGTGGCGCCGGCGCCGAGCACGACTGCCGCGGTGATGCCCGCGATCAGCCCGGTCCTGCGTGAGCCCTTGACCGCCGCGCGCCTGCTTCCCCCGCGCCGCTGGCTCAGGGTGGTGTCCTCGTGGGCCATCCTGACGCCGGTCTGGTAGGCCGGGTCCCCCTGCTGCTGCTGGTGGTGGTGCTGCTGCTGCTGATAGCCGTCGCGGGGCTGCGCCATGGTGGCGCCGGTGGCCGGCGGGGCGGCCGGCAGGTCGGGGACGGCGGGCATCTGCCCGTTGGCGATGGCGCGGGCGGCTTCGCTCATCGCTCTGGCGCTCGGGTAACGCCTGGTCGGATCCTTCGACAGAGCGATCTCCACCAGGTTGCGCACCTGCGGAGGGATGTCCTGCGGCAGCGGCGGCGGAGCCTCGCGGATGTGCTTCAGCGCGATCGTGACCGCACTTTCGCCGTCGAACGGGCGCTGACCCACCAGGCACTCGTACGCGACCACGCCGAGCGCGTAGATGTCGACGGCGGGCGTCACGGGCGCGCCCTCGGCCTGCTCGGGAGCGCAGTAGGCGGCGGTGCCGAGCACCATGCCGGCGTCCGTGAGCCGGTTGGCGACGTCGGAGCGCGCGATGCCGAAGTCGGTGAGCACGAGCGTGCCGTCGCGCTGCACGAGCAGGTTGCCCGGCTTGACGTCGCGGTGCACGATGCCCTGGTCGTGGACGGCCTGGAGCGCCGAGGCGGCCTGCGCGATCAGCTCCATGGCCGGTTGCGGCGGGATGCGGCCCAGCCGGCCGAGCAGCCGGTCGAGCGGCTCCCCGTCGACGAACTTCATCACCAGGTAGACGGTGTCGCCGCTGACGCCGTAGTCGTAGACGTCGACCACGCCGGAGTGGTTGATCGTGGCCATCGCCCGCGCCTCCCCCTGGAAGCGAGCGACGAACCCGGGGTCCTCCATACGGCCTGGGAGCAGCACTTTGACGGCGACGGTGCGGGCGAGCACGATGTCCTCGCCTCGCCACACCTCGCCCATGCCACCGGCGCCGATGCGGGTATCCAGTCGATACCGCCCCGCCAGCGTCGTCCCTTGGGCCACCATGATTCCCCCGCTACCCCCCTACGTCCGAAACCTCTCCCACCCCGCCGTTCTCAACAAAGCGAACTTGTGTCGCGGTGAGGTAACACAGTGGTCACGGAACTCAGAGAGTGTACGACTCACCTGTCCCACATGCCACTTAAATGCCTCAAGCCGTACAAAGCCTATCCTGGGGCCTTAGTGCCACACTTGTCCGCGTTTCCGGTAAGTCGACACCCCCGGATCCGACGGCCCGCACCCCTCGCCACCATAGGGTGATCCCATGACGCTCGTTCCCGGCCTGCGTGCCCAGCTGCTCATCATGGTCGAGATGGAGGACACCGCCAAGAAGCTCGGCAGCGGCGACGTGCCCGTGCTGGCCACGCCCCGGCTGCTCGCGCTGGCCGAGGCGGCCACCATGCGCGCGATCGAGCGGCACCTCGCCCCGGGCGAGACGTCCGTCGGCACCCGGGTCGAGCTTGAGCACACCGCCGCCAGCCCGCTCGGCACCCACGTCCAGGTCGGCGTGGAGCTCACGGAGGTCGACGGCCGGCGGCTGGTCTTCGCCATCGAGGCCCACGACCGGCGAACCGTCGTCGGCAAGGGCACGATCGAACGCGTCGTGGTCGACCGCGCCAGGTTCATGGCCCGCGCTACTCGATGACGGCGATCAGGTCGCCCTCCTGGATGACATCGCCCTCCGCCACCTTGAGCTGCGCCACCACACCGTCGTCCTCGGCGATCACCGGGATCTCCATCTTCATGGACTCCAGGATGACCAGCGTGTCGCCGTCGGAGACGGTGTCGCCCTCCTTGACGACGACCTTCCACACGTTCGCCACCATCTCAGCGCGTACCTCAGCCACCGGGACTCCCCTTCTTCGCGTGCTTCAACGGTCTCATGCGGTCTAGGCGCGCATCCGCGCGACCAGACCGGTGTCGTAGTCGCCGGTGGCGAACTCCGCGTTCTCCAGCAGTTCGGCGCAGAACGGCAGGTTGTTCTTCGGCCCCTCCACCGTGAACTCCGCCACAGCCTTGCGGCCCAGCTCCAGCGCCTCGGCCCGGTCGGAGCCGTAGACGCAGAGCTTGGCCATCAGCGGATCGTAGAACGGCGTGACGGCGTTGCCCGCCACGTAGCCCGAGTCGACCCGCACCCCGTCGCCGGACGGCTCGTCCCAGGCCGTGATCGTGCCCGGCCCCGGGAAGAACCGCTTCGGGTCCTCAGCGTAGACCCGGAACTCGATCGCGTGCCCACGGGGCTCCGGCCGCACCTCGGGGCTCTCCCCCGCGGCGACCCGCAACTGCAGCTCGACCAGGTCGAGCCCGGTGACCAGCTCGGTGACCGGGTGCTCCACCTGCAGCCTGGTGTTCATCTCCAGGAACACGAAGTCCTGCTTGTCGGCGTCGACCAGGCACTCGACCGTGCCCGCGCCCAGGTAGCCGACGGCCTCGCCGACGCGTACGGCGGCGGCCAGCATGCGCTCGCGCAGCTCAGGGGTGATGCCGGGCGAAGGGGACTCCTCGACGACCTTCTGGTGGCGGCGCTGCACCGAGCAGTCACGCTCGCCCAGCGCCACGACCCGGCCGCCGGGAAGGCCGAGGATCTGCACCTCGACGTGGCGGGCCCGCTCGATGTAGCGCTCAAGCAGCACGGCGGGGCCGTCCAGCGCGTCGCCGGAGAAGCGCGCCGCCGCCCTGGCCGCCTGCTCGTACGCCTTCTGCAGCCCGTCGTCGTCGTGCGCCACGCTCATCCCGATGCCACCGCCGCCGCCCGCGGTCTTGACCATGACCGGGTAGCCGATGTTCTCGGCGGCCTTCAGCGCCAGCGACAGATCGGTGACCGGCTCGCGGGTGCCCGCGGCGACCGGCACGCCGGCGGCCTCCATCAGGTTCCTGGCGTTGATCTTGTCGCCCATCTTGTCGATGGCCTCGGGCGCCGGCCCGATCCAGACCATCCCGGCGTCGATCACGGCCCTGGCGAACGCGGCGTTCTCGGCGAGGAAGCCGTAACCGGGGTGGATCGCCTTCGCGCCGGTCGCGCGGGCCGCCTCCAGCACCTTCGCGACGTCGAGATAGCTCTGCGCGGGACTGGCCGGGCCGATCAGCACGGCCTCATCGGCCTCACACACGAACGGCAGGTCGGCGTCGGCCTCGGAGTGAACCGCGATGGCCCGCAGGCCCAGCCGCTTGACCGTACGGATGATCCGCCGCGCGATCTCCCCTCGGTTGGCGATCAGAACGGATCCGAGCGTCTCATTAAGCACGCCGACCAGCCTATGGCCGCCGGAGGCCTGACCCCTTTCCCCCGAAACCACCGATCCGGCGAGTTCGATCTGTAGAAACCCTACAAAGGTGAGCGTCCGTGAACACGACTGTCGCCCCCCGGACTGTAGGACAGGAACGCGCCCCAGGAATGCGCCCATCGCGGCGCCGGGCAAGGGCGCCCGGAATGTCCGGGCGTTGTGCGTCTCGAACTTACGCGATACGACGCGTACGGTCTCAGACGCGGCCGCGGTCGATCACCCGGGCGAGCGCCTCGACCGCATGAGAATCGTACGCGCTGCCGGACGACAACCGGATCCGCTCCAGCGCCGCACCCCCGCGGTCGCGGTCGGTCGACGGCCCCACCAGGTCGTCGTAGGCGTTGGCCACCCGGATAATCCGGCTCGACAGCGGCGGGTCGTCGCTGATCGGGTCGCACTGCCGGCTGACCACCTCGGCCACCCGGTCCAGCACCCCGGTCTGCCTGATCACCTCGGCGCCCAGCTCGGCGATGCGGCGCGCCTGCTCGGGATCGGTCAGCACGGTCGCGCCGCCCGGGATCGGGTCGCGCAGCGAGAGCTGGCCGATGTCGTGCATGAGCGCGGCGTACTCGAGTTCGAGCAGCTCGGGCTCGGCCATGCCCAGCTCTCTGCCGATGGCCACGGCCAGGCGGCTCACCCGGCGCGAGTGCCCGGGCTCGACGTAGCCGCCGACCTCGGTCACCCGCGACAGGGCGCGCACGGTCTGCAGGTAGGTGGCCCTGATGCCGGCGTATTTACGGAAGGCCACCTGCGTGACCAGCAGCGGCGCGGCGAACACCAGCAGCGCCACCAGGTCCATGCTGTGCGTGGCCAGCGCCAGCAGCACGCCGGAGGAGGCCACCGCGGCCCCCAGCGGGAAGGCCATGTTGAGTTCGTCGCGCACGGCCACCCTGAACGCCGTGCGCACCTGCTCGGCCCGCAGCATCGCGGCGATCAGCACGTCGATCAGCAGGGTGACCGCGATGAGCGACACCATCACCGCGAGCGCCGGCCACCACGTGCTGGTCGGCGGCTTGGTCAGCTCGTAGAGGGTGCCGGCCAGCGGCCGGAAGGCGAAGGCGAGCAGCGAGCCGGTGAGCAGCCGCCTGGCCATCGCGTCGAGGCGCGGCGGCCGGCCCACCGCCAGGTGCGGCAGCGCCCCCGCGACCATGCCGACCGCGATCACGGCGACGACCTGCAACGCGGGGTGGGTGAGCGGGTTCTGGCTGAGGTCGAGCAGCAGCGTGTAGCCGAGCGCGGCGGCGGCGCCGATCGGCGCCACCTCCCTGTTGCCCGGCATGGTGAGCCTGGCCAGCTCGCCGACGGCGATGAGCGCTCCGAACCCGACCGCGATCTGCGGGCGCTGCAGCCCGACGGCCGCGGTGTAGGTGACGCCGGCCAGCGCGACGATGCCCGCCGCGCAGATGAGCAGCAGCTGCCCGGAGTCGAGCCGGCGCAGGACCGTGTTCCTGGATCGTTCGGTACGCCTGACGCGCTCTGTGGTGATCATGGCCCGGTCACGACCTGGATGGGCATGGTCGGGTCGTCGTGGTCCTTGATCGGCGTCTCGGCGGCCTCGGGCGGCGGCGGGTCGACCCGGCGCGGCGGCTGCCACGGCTCGCGTTCGAGCGCCCTGATGAAGGCCGCCACCATCACCGGGTCGAAGTGGGTGCCCGCGCTCTTGCGCAGCTCGTCCACGGCCACGGGCACCGGCCGCGCGCCCCGGTAGGAGCGGTCGGAGGTCATCGAGTCGAACGCGTCGGCCACCGCGATCACCTTGGCGAACTCGGGGATCTCGTCACCGGCCAGCCCCATCGGGTAGCCGGTGCCGTCGTGGCGCTCGTGGTGGTGCATGATCCCGGCGTAGGCCTCGTCGAGGAAGCCGATGCCGCGCACGATCTCCAGCCCGCGCATCGGATGGAGCTGGATCGCGGCGAACTCCTCCTCGGTCAGCGGCCCGTCCTTCTGCAGCACCTTGGTGGGCACGCCGAGCTTGCCGACGTCGTGCAGCATGCCCGCGTAGCGGATGGCGCGCACCCGTTCGAGCCCCATGCCGATCTCTTGAGCGATCATGGAGGAGGCGTGCGAGACGCGCGTGCAGTGGCCCCTGGTGTAGTAGTCCTTCGTCTCCACGGCCTGGCAGAGCGCCGCGATCGTGGCGTCGTAGGAGCGCTGCTGGGCGTGATACTGGCCGAACGCCCACCGCGCCACGAACAGCGGCAGCAGCACCAGCACCGCCGAGATCGACGCCACGGTGGCCCACAGCCCGGCCACGAGCAGCCCGAACGTCCCGTATCCGAGATAGGACAGCAGGAACTGGGCCATGCCCCGCACCGGCATCTCGGTGGCCCGCACATGGGTGGCCAGCCCGATCATGGTGAGTGTGAGCGCGATGTTGAGCGGCACGAAGACGGCGGTCGCCGCGGCGTACGGGCCGATGAGGTCGTCGAACGCGTTGACCTCGGGCACCCCCACCCGGCCGTCCAGCGCCTCGTAGACCCGCCCGGCGACGTAGCCGCAGATGGCGAACTGGGCCCCGTTGAACAGCCGCTTGACCAGCGGCAGCCCCGGCCGGACGCTGAAGAGCGCGGTGAAGCCGACCAGCGCGGCGCCTTCCGGCCCGATCAGCACCACGGCCGCCAGCGAGGCCGAGAAGCTGACCGACACCGCGAACTGCTCCACGTTGAGCAGCGTCGGCATCGACTCGCACACCAGGAACAGCAGGGCGAGCACCAGGAGGATGTCGAGATCCTCCACGGCCACGGGCGTGCCGGAGACGAGCACGCTGCGTCCGATGAGAGCGGCCGCCGCACCGATCACGGCGACCAGATAGACCCTTGCGGGCCACGGCAGTTCACGCATTGCGGCCCCCCACGGTGTTCAGGTCCAGGACACCCCAGGAGCCACCGCTCCGCCGACCACCATGATCACCGGGGTGATCAGCACGATGGCCGTGAGCAGCCGGGCGACCATAACCTTCATCATCCCCATGCCTCCACGTCGACTTGTGGGGTTCACGCTACAGAAGTCGGCGTGGGCGCAAGGGCGGAGTCGGAAATCGCAAGCAAAGCGTAATCATGCCACTACTTCACGCGACGATTCGCGGCCCATTCGACTGTTTTCTTCACCCCGGTCGGCAGGTCGGTGCGTGGCTGCCAGCGCAGCCCGTCGTGGGCCGGCACCGGATCGACCGCCATCGCCGGCAGATCGCCGGGACGCGGCGGCGCGAAGCCCGGTTTGTCCTGGGCGCCGGCCGCGTCGGCGATGAGGGAGTGCAGGCGGCGGTCGGTGGTCTGGATGCCGGTGCCGAGGTTGAACCTGCGCCCGTTGCCCTCCGCGCCGCACGCCCTGACGAAGCCGTCGACCACGTCGTCGATGAAGACGTAGTCGCGGGTCTGGGTGCCGTCGCCGTAGAGGACCGTGGGCGTGCCGTTGAGCAGCGCGTCGGTGAAGATCGCCACCACACCCGCCTCGCCTTCGGGCGACTGCCGCGGGCCGTAGACGTTGGACAGCACCAGCGTGGTGTATTCGAGGCCGTAAAGAGCGCGGAACGTGGCCAGGTAGATCTCGCCGCTGAGCTTCGAGGCCGCGTACGGCGACCGCGGGTCGGTCGCGGCGTCGGCCGGCACCGGAATGGTGGCGGGCCGCCCGTAGACGGCCACGGACGAGGCGAACACCACCTTGCGCGTGCGCCCCTCGTGGGCCGCGGTCAGCACCGCCGCGATGCCCTCGACGTTGAGCCTGGCGTCGTGCACCGGATCGGCCACGCTCTTGCGCACGCTGATCTGCGCGGCCAGGTGACAGACCACCTCAGGCTGCAGCTCGGTCGCCAGCGCGACCAGCGCGGGATCGCGGATGTCCATCTCGTGCAGCGTGAAGCGGTCGTGCGCCGCCGCACCGGCCAGGTTTTCCCTCTTGCCGGTGGACAGGTCGTCGACCACGTGCACCTCGTGCTCGTCCGCGAGCAGACGATCGACGAGATTCGACCCGATGAACCCGGCACCCCCGGTGACCAACACGCGCATGGGGTGAATCTTAGTCGGCCAGCTCCGAACGCACCTGCTCGATGCGGGCCAGCACCTTGGAGCGCAGGTCCGAGGGAACGGGGTCGCAGCCGCAGTGTTTGGCCACCAGCGCCTTGACCGCCTTGTCCAGGTCGTATTCCTTCAGGCACGGGCTGCACTCGTCGAGATGAACCCGGATGTCGGCCACGTCACCCTCGGTCAGCTCGCCGTCGAGATAGGCGTAGACCTTGTCGAGCACCTCACGACAGTCGGTGTCGTGCGCGTTGCCACAGCTCATTTCGATCCCTCCGCCGGGACCAGGCCACGCCCGCGAGCGTAATCCTCAAGGAGGCCCCGCAGCTGCCTGCGTCCCCTGTGCAACCTCGACATCACGGTCCCGATGGGGGTCCCCATGATGTCGGCGATCTCCTTATAGGGGAAGCCTTCGACGTCGGCCAGGTAGACCGCGATCCTGAACTCCTCGGGCAGAGCCGCCAGAGCCTGCTTGATGTCGCCGTCGGGGAGGTGTTCGAGCGCCTCCACCTCGGCCGACTTCAGGCCGCTCGACGTGTGCGACTCGGCCCTGGCGAGCTGCCAGTCCTCGATCTCCTCCGTGCCCGACTGCTTCGGCTCCCGCTGCTTCTTGCGGTAGCTGTTGATGAAGGTGTTGGTCAGGATCCGGTAGAGCCACGCCTTGAGATTCGTGCCCTGCTGGAACTGGTGGAAAGAAGCGAACGCCTTGGCGAAGGTCTCCTGCAGCAGGTCCTCCGCGTCCGCGGGATTTCGGGTCATCCGGAGCGCGGCGGAGTAGAGCTGCTCGAGATACGGCATGACGTCGCGCTCGAATCGCTCGCTTCGCTGCTCCAGCGTCTCCGCGCCTGTCGCGGGCACCGGACCCACCCCCCTAAGATCACCGGTGGCCGGCTGTGGCGGAACACCGTACTCAGGGGAGGATACCCGCTGGCCCGCGACCAGTCGGTCAGTGGGCCGGGGTTCGACCAATGTGAGCATGCTCGTCGCAACACGCCCGCGCCCTTGTCTGTTCCCGCAAGATAGAAGGTACGAAGGACCCGGTGCGGGGAACGTCATACGTACCGGCTGGTAGCCCTTTTTCCGGAACCCAGGAGTCGCGTGTGCTGCCCATTCCGGCCGAGGAACTGAACGGCTCAGGGACGCTCGGGCCGTACTGGACCTTCTACCGTGCCGTAGCCGCCGAACAACTCAACCGATGGCTCCCCGCCGACCCCTCCGTGATCCTCGACCTCTCCGGCGGCCGCGGGCGCTGGTCCGGCCAGGCCGCCAGGGCCGGACACCGGGTGATCGAGGTGCTCGACTTCCGCAGGACCCTTGACGGCTCCCGGCTGCGCGACGCCGACCGGGTCCGCCACGTACGCGCCGACGACCTGTCCTTCCTGCCCGACGCGAGCGTGGACGCGGTGCTCGCGGAGGAGCGGGTGATGTCGATCGAGCTGATGGCCGAGTCCGCGATGAGCGACGTGGCCCGCGTGCTGCGTCCCGGCGGGCGGGCACTCGTGTGCGTCGACTCGCTGGTGCTAGGCATGGCGATCCTGGCAGAGCAGGGGCAGTGGCAGCACCTGCGGCAGACCGGCGAGGTCATGCTGGTGCCCTGGCCCGACGGCAGCATCACGCGCTGCTTCAGCAGCGGGCAGCTGCGTGAGCTGCTGGTGGGGGCCGGGCTCGAAGTGGAGTGGATGCGGCCACGCACGGTGCTGTCGCCGTCGACGGTCGACCACGTGCTCGGGTCGGACTCGCGCGCGCTCAACTACCTGGTGCGCACGGAGCTCGACGCCCATCCCGACGACGACGACACGGTCGGCATCCACCTGGTGGCCAGCGCCCGCAAGACCTGACGCCCGACGACGAACGCCGTGCCGCCGTTCTTCGTGTCCGGCGGCTCGCGCTTCGTGCGGGGGCGGTTCGCGTGCCCTCGGCGACGACCTCTGTGGTCAGCGGCGGCGTTCCCGCTTTCCCTGGCACTGCACGCAGCGCGCGGCTTCAGGGCGGGCCTCCAGGCGGCCCTCCGGCACCTGTAGGGCGCAGTCGACGCATCTGCCGTACACCCCCTCCTCGACGCGCTTGATGGCCTCGACGACCGCCTGCCGCTGCGCGGTGGCCACGGTCAGCATGGCCTGGGCGCGGTCGTTGTCGGTCAGGTCCGAGCCGGCGTCCGCCGCGGAGTATTCGCGTACGGCGACGGGGTCGCCCCGCAGGACCCCAATCGAGCGGTCCAGCTCCACGAGCATGTCTTCCAGCCGCTCACGAGCGGTCGTGACGTCCACGAATCCGCACCTCCGGGTGAATAAGGGCAACCCGCGGCTAGGACTCCCCGGATGTCCCGCCCGGCGCAATTAGGGGGCATTTTGGCGGTGACTCCGAGTAAACGGATGCATCGCTTTCCTCACCGGATGCCCACTTATCGCGCCTCTTACACCTTTAGAAAAGCGCGGTTTCCTCCTCCTCGGGTAGCGGTTTGATGAGGTCGGGGCCATTGTTCCGGACGTTGTTCACATCCGTGGAGACCGCGTACGCGGTGAGCCGCCCCGACTCGGCCGGCACCAGCAGCCCGGCGGCCTGGGAGGTGTCGGTGAGCTTGGGGTCGAGCCACTCGGACCAGCGCTCGCGCTCGATCATCATCGGCATCCTGTCGTGGATGCGGCCGAGCTGGTCCTCCGCGTCCGTGGTGATGACGGTGCAGGTGACGAGCCACTTGAGCGGGTCGTCGTCCTCGCGCGAGGGGTCCTTCCAGAACTCGTACAGGCCCGCCATCGCCAGCACCCCGCCGTCTGCGGGATGGATGAAGTACGGCTGTTTCTTCTTCTTTTCTCCCTCGACGGGCATCCACTCGAAGTAGCCGTCCGCCGGCAGCAGGCATCTGCGCTTGGCGAACGCCTGCCGGAACGACGGCTTCTCCGCCAGCGTCTCGGCCCTGGCGTTGATCAGCCGCGAGCCGATCGACGGGTCCTTGGCCCAGGCCGGCACCAGGCCCCACTTCACCACCCTGAGCTGCCGCACCGCCCGCTCGGCCTCCTTGGGCACCCGGCTCAGGACGGCGTAGACGTTCTTGGTCGGGGCGACGTTGTAGTCGGCGCCGAGCTCCTTGTCGGGCTCGGCGTCCTGCTCGACCTCGAACTCCTCAAGCAGCTCGTGCTTCTTACGCGCCGACGCGTATCTACCGCACATGTCCCCACACTGCCATGTCCGGCTTTCGATCGCATGTTTGGGCACGCGCACCCGACACGCCAGGACGAGACCCACCCGACACGCCCGGACCAGGCCCACCCGACACGCCAGCGCCAAGTCCACCCGATATGGAGGCGACGTCCATCCGACATGCCGAGGGACGCGGCCATCCACAGGCCGCAACAGTGCGACAGTCGTTATCCACAGGCTGTGACCCCCGCCCCGCCACGGCCAGTACTCTTTGACCATGCCCGCTCCGCACTGGCCCGCACCGGTGGCGACCGCTCCGGTCACCGCCACCGTCCCGCTGCCCGGCTCCAAGTCGGTGACCAACCGCGCGCTCCTCCTCGCGGCCCTCGCCGACGGCCCGGGCATCGTGCGCCAGGCGCTGCGCAGCCGCGACGCGGACCTCATGGCGTCGGCGCTGCGCTCGTTGGGCACGACCCTGATCCCGACCGAGGAGAGCGCGGCGGGGGTCGACTGGCAGGTGGCCCCAGGCCCCATCCGCGGCGGCGCCCACGTCGACGTCGGCCTGGCGGGCACGGTCATGCGCTTCGTGCCGCCGATGGCCGCGCTCGCCGACGGCCCCGTCTCGTTCGACGGCGACCCACATGCCCGCAAGCGCCCGATGGGCCCCATCCTCGACGCCCTGCGCGCGCTCGGCGCACGCATCGACAACGACGCCCTGCCGTTCACGATCAGCGGTCCGCTGACGGGCGGGGAGGTCGTGCTCGACGCGTCCGGCTCGTCCCAGTTCGTCTCGGGCCTGCTGCTGACGGCGGCCCGGTTCGAGAAGGGCGTCGAGATCCGCCACGTGGGCCCGCCGGTCCCCTCGCAGCCCCACATCGAGATGACCGTCGAGATGCTCAGGGCGGTCGGCGTGGCGGTCGACGACAGCGAGCCCGACGTGTGGCGGGTGGCGCCCGGCCCGATCGCGGCCAGAGACATGACGGTGGAGCCCGACCTGTCCAACGCGGCCCCGTTCCTGGCGGCGGCCCTGGTTACGGGTGGCACGGTGACGATCCCCGGCTGGCCCCTCACCACCACGCAGGCAGGCGACGCCCTCCGCGACCTGCTCACCCAGATGGGCGCCGAGGTCACCCGCTCCGCCGGCTCCCCGGCCGACTCCTCCGCCACGGATGCGGCTTCGTCCAGGACGAGTGCGCCGGCGGCCACCGGCTCCGGCGTCACCGATCTGGTGGTCAGAGGGACGGGCGTGATCACCGGCATCGACACCGACCTGCACGAGGTGGGCGAGCTGACCCCGACGATCGCCGCCCTCGCCGCACTGGCGACCACGCCCAGCCGCATCCGGGGCGTCAGCCACCTGCGCGGCCACGAGACCGACCGGCTGGCCGCACTCGCCACCGAGATCAACCGCCTCGGCGGTGACGCGGAGGAGACCGAGGACGGCCTGATCATCCGCCCCCGCCCGCTGCACGGCGGCACCTTCCACAGCTACGCCGACCACCGCATGGCCACGGCCGGCGCGGTGATCGGCCTGGCCGTGCCCGGCGTCGAGGTGGAGAACATCGCGACGACCGCCAAGACCCTGCCGGAGTTCGTCCAGATGTGGACGGCGATGCTGGACGCCCGATGAACACCGCTCACATACGCCCGACCAGGGCCGACACTCGCCGGCCCGCGAGCGCTGGTTTTACCTTGGACACGCCGGGCACAGCGGAAGAGGGCGGCGGCGCGTGAGACGGCGCTGCCCGCATGACGATGAACAGACGCACCAGCACGACACCGCCACCCGCCCAGCCCCAGCTGGCACCCACCACGGCACCACCAGCCCCACCAAACGCCACACCAGCACCATCAGCTCCACCCACCGCCACAGCACACCCACCGACCACACCCACCGACAGGTCGCCACGCCAACCAGCCATCCAGGCCGGCACATCACGTTCACCACTCGCACTGGGCCTGACGCCGCCACCATTCGCACTGGGCCTGGCACCGCCACCACTCACGCCGGGCCTGACACCGCTCTCACCGTCCACGCAGCAGAGCGCACCACGTTCCCCGGCCACACCAGCCAGGACATCACGCTCATCGAGCGCACAACAGAGCACGTCACGTGCGCCGGCCACACAGCTCAGCACGTCCGTTCATGGGCCACAGGTCAGCACAGCGCACTCACCGATCGCACCGGACGGGATGCCGCACTCACCGGTCAGGCGCAAGCTCAGCACCGGCCCCACCCACCGACGCCATCAGGCCAATCGGCCGCCATGAAGCCGGTCAGCACGGAATCGATCGCCGCAGAACCGATCAGCACCGAACAACCGGCCACCACTGAGCAGATCAGCACAGAGCAGGCCGGCACAGAGCCGATGGGCACTGAGCCGGGCACCGCAATGAGAGGAAGCGAGCGCATGGGAGCAGACCGCTGAGCAAGCGGGAATACGACGAGGACGACGTACGGGTCAGGCCGGGCAAGGGCTCCAGGCCCCGGACCCGGATTCGTCCTGCGCATGAAGACGCCGTCGAGGGGTTCGTGGTGGCCGTCGACCGCGGCCGCTACACCACGCTGATCGAGCCGGAACGCCCGAAAGGCTCGGCCCAGAAGCGAAAGCCGCCCCAGCGCCGGCTCGTGGTCGCCATGAAGGCGCGCGAGCTCGGGCGTAAGGGCATCGTCGTGGGTGACAGGGTGGCGCTCGTGGGAGATGTGTCGGGCCGCCCCGACACCCTCGCCAGGGTGGTCAGGGTGGAGCCGCGCACGTCCATGCTGCGCCGCTCGGCCGACGACACCGAGGACACGGACGGCATCGAGCGTCCGGTCGTGGCCAACGCCGACCAGCTCGTCATCGTGACCGCGCTGGCCGACCCGCCGCCCAGGCCCCGGATGATCGACAGGATCCTGGTGGCCGCGTTCGACGCCGAGATCGACGCCCTGCTCTGCCTCACCAAGTCCGACCTCGCTCCGCCCGACGAGCTGGTGGCACAGTACGAACCGCTGGGCGTGGCGCACGTGGTGGTGCACAAGGGTGGTTCGCTCGACGAGTTGCGCGACCACCTGACCGGGCGCATCAGCGTTCTGGTCGGCCATTCGGGGGTCGGCAAGTCGACCCTGGTCAACGCCCTGGTCCCCGACGCGAACCGGGCCGTCTCCCAGGTCAACGCGGTCACCGGCCGCGGGCGCCACACCTCCACCTCGGCCGTGGCCCTGGAACTGCCAGAGGGTGGGTGGATCATCGACACCCCCGGCGTGCGCAGCTTCGGCCTGGCCCACGTCTCGGTGGAGACGGTGCTGGCGGCCTTCCCCGATCTGAACGAAGGCACGGTCAACTGCCCGAAGGGTTGTACGCACCTGGGCGAAGGGTGCGCGCTGGACACACTGGTGGCGGAGGGCAAGGCCGACCCCGCCCGCTTGAGGTCCCTGCGCCGCCTCCTGTCCAGCCGCGACGGCACCCCGGACGACTCACCCACGACACGCCGCGAGCCCGTACCGGACGAGATCTCCTGATCTCCCCACGAAATCTCCTGCCCCCCGCACGGGCCCGATCAGCGCCAGTACGACACGGGGTCGAGAACGACACGGGGTCGTCCACGAGGTCGTCGTCGATGTCCCGTAGCCCCTTCACGCCGTCCTACTGACCGTTCACGCCGTCCCGCCGACCGTTCAGCCCATCCCGCTGAGTCCTCCGTCATCGCCGCCTCCGCCCCGCGATCGGAGGCCCGGCGGTCGACGGTCCGGCGGTGGGCGGCCTCTCGATCGAAGGACCTGCGGCCGAGTGCCCGGCGATCGGGCCAACTGCTCTGTGATCGGAAGCTCCGCGGTCGGCGGACATGTCCGGGGCGATCAGGTACGCCACGAGCAAACGCGTCCAGCACTTGGGGTAGGTCTCCCGCAGACCACGCAAGACGACCGGGTCATGGCACCCGCAGACCGCGCGTGAGGCGATCGGGTCACGCCGCCCCAGGCCACGCGAGGCGATCGGGCAGCACCGCCCGCAGACCGCGTCAGGCAACCCGATCACAACGCCCTCAGACCACGAAAAACGGCCGCGACGCCCCCGCCAGACACCCGACACAAGCCGACCAGATCACGCCGCCACTGGCCGGTTCGGGCGTAGGGTCCACGTCACCGTCAGATCCGCGACCGCCACCCCGTCCTCGTTCGTCAGCGACACCGCCACGTCGAACTCCGGCCGCTCCCCCGCCTCCAGCCGCCCCACGACCTCCTCCCTCCCCGCGAGCAGCCGGGCCTCGGCCCGGATCTCGCCCTGGGCCACCTTCCGGTACGCGATGGTGGCCGTGGTGGGCAGTGGTGTGGCCCGGCTGAGCTGGTCGCCGAACAGGGACAGCATGGCGGCCCCCGACGCGGACTCGGCGAGGGTGAAGAGCACCCCCGCATGCGGCCCGCCCACGTGGTTGCGCAGGTCCTCACGGTCAGGAACGCGGCAAATCGCCACACCTTCTTCCACCGAATCGAAAACAAGGCCCAAAGTGCGGGCAAAGGGGACCGTTTGTAGCAGGAGATCACCGATATCTAGCGACATGCTGGACATGCTACTGGCCAGTAACTGAAACGAGAGTTACCAGAAAAGGAGCGTCTGCGACTGATGCTCCGTATATCCGACACGGTAGCGTGGGCGATCGTGCAGGGTTACTCGGATGATCTTCGACTCGCTCACGTCATGGCGGACGCCGCCGATGACCTGACCATGCGACGGTTCAAGGCGGTCGACCTCAAGGTCGAGACCAAGCCCGACCTGACGCCGGTCAGCGACGCCGACCGCGCGGTGGAGGAGGCCATCCGGGGCACGCTGCGCCGCGCCAGACCACGTGACGCGGTCGTGGGCGAGGAGTTCGGCAAGACCGGATGGGGCGCCAGGTCCTGGATCATCGACCCCATCGACGGGACCAAGAACTACGTGCGCGGCGTGCCCGTCTGGGCGACGCTGATCGCGCTCATGGAGTACGGCAAGGTCGTCGTCGGCCTGGTGTCGGCCCCCGCCCTCGGCCGGCGTTGGTGGGCGGCGGCCGAGGGCGGGGCGTGGACCGGCAAGAGCCTGACCAAGGCCACCCGCATGCGGGTGTCGTCCGTGTCGACCCTTGAGGACGCCTCGTTCTCGTACTCGAGCTTCGGCGGCTGGGAGAAGTCCGGCAAGCTGGACAACTTCCTCGACCTGAGCCGCTCCTGCTGGCGCACGCGGGCCTACGGCGACTTCTGGTCGCACATGATGGTCGCGGAGGGCTCGGTGGACCTGTCGGCCGAGCCCGAGCTCTCACCGTGGGACATGGCGGCGCTCACGGTCATCGTCGAGGAGGCCGGCGGCATCTGGACCGACGTCGCCGGCGTGAAGGGTCTGGAGGGCGGCAGCCTCGTCTGCACGAACGGCGTCCTGCACACCGAGGTCATCGACCGCCTCAACGGCACCATCGTCAAAGGCTAGGCACGCGGGAGGCGGAGCCCGCAGCACGCGCTCAGCCCTCGACCGGCGGTGCCCCCTCCGAAGCCGAGCGGCGGCCGGCGAGCGACCGGATCGTCGCCGTGGCGGCGTTCAGCTCGTGTTCGTCCTTGACCGTCACATTCCCCTCGTACGTCACCCCCTCCGGCGGGTTCTCATGCCCGATCGGGTCGGCGTCCCAGACGTTCCCCCGGAAGACCACGTTCTCCAGCGGCGGCGCCACGTGCAGAACGGCCGTGTTGTCGGCCCGGACGACGACGTTCTCCTCCAGCGTCACCCAGCTGGCCCCGTAGTCGGCATAGAGCCCGAAGTTGTACGGCGTCCGCACGTCCTCGATGACGTTCCCCCGCACCACGGCCCCGCCGGCCGCCGAATCCCCCTGAGGCCCGGACAGGTAGACGCCCCCGCCGTCGGCCAGCACCTCCATGGTGCTCACGGTCAGGTTGTGCAGGATCCGCGTCCCCTCCCCCGGCCCGGCCACGATCCCGCAGTGGGGCACCTTCGTGATCTCGTTGTGCGCGACGACGCAGCCGCGGGTCCCGGTGACGGCGATCCCCGGCGACCCGCTGAACTCCAGCCCCACCTCCCGCACCAGGTTGTCCGCGATCTCGGTCCCGTGGCTGCCGCTCACCACGACACCCCCCGCGGACAGCGTGTCGAAGGAACAGCCGCGCACCACGAGCTCGTCACCTCCCGTGACCCCCAGCCCAGAAGCCCCGAGCCGAGTGAAACGGCAGCCCTCGATCCGCGCGGCGTCGGTGTCCTCGAACGTCACGCAGGCAGGAATCGTGACGGAATCCGATGGATACGTAACGGAAGCCCCCTCTCCCAGGTGCGCGACCTCGACGCCGCCTCCCTCGTAGTAGCCGCTGCCGTGGTAGTGCGGGAAGCCCTCGGGCCGGCCGGGCCGCAACCACGTCGCGTCGGCGAACACCAGCCCCTCGAACGCCACCCCGCGCGCCCCCGCCACGCTCATCAGCGTCTCCAGCACCGGCGCCACCACCCGCGTACGCGCCGGATCCTCACCGGGAAGGGGCAGGTACAGCAGCACGTGCGCGCCCGGCCGCGACCGGTCGAGCACGAAGGTGCCCGGCTCGCGCAGGAAGGCCGGGTCGTTCTCGATCCGTGTGGGCAGGCCGGGCCCGGCGTTGGTGACGCCCTCCCAGGTGGAGTTGTACAGCTCGGTCGCCAGGCCGAACCCGGGCTGGGCCATGGTGATCACCGTCGAGCCCCCGTCGGCCGACGCCTCCGCCATGCTCAGGCGCGCCTCCGTCCAGGGGTAGACGCCCCGGTAGACGAACTCGGCCCCCCGCCAGGCGCGCGGTTCCGCGCTGTCGGTGACGTAGCCGGTCGCGGTCGCGACCGCCTCCCCCGGCAGTCCGGGTACGGAGGCGCGCGGGGCCCTGCGGCCGTCCACGTAGAGCTGGCGGGTGTCGAGGTCGCCGACCTCCGCCCGCCAGACGCCATCGGCCTCCCGCCAGGCGGTGATGACCCGGCCGCCGCTGACGACGGCCTCCTCACGCTCGGGCGTGCCGTACCCGTACGCACGGTAGACGGTCCCCGAATCGGCTTCTGTGAGCTCGAAGGGCCGGGCGAGCACGTGGGTCCCGCCCCTGAGGAGCACCACGGCCTCCCCGCTCACCTGTCTGGCCGCGGCCCTGGCGCGTTCGAGGGTGGCGAACGGACGCTCGGCGGAGCCGGGCCAGGAGTCGTCGCCCGCCGGAGCGACGTGGAATGGGAACAAGACAGCCGCCTTTCGATGTTTATGCTGTACACGAAGTAATACACCATAAACTGAGACGGTGCCAATGACACGGGATCCGGACGACGGCGTCGAGCTGCTGTGGCGGGAGAAGGAGCACGAGCCCCGGCGCGGGCTGACCACGGGCCGGATCGTGCGCGCCGCGGTCGAGCTGGCCGACGCAGAAGGGCTGGAGGGCCTGTCGATGCGCAAGGTCGCCGACCGGCTCGGTTTCACGACCATGTCGCTCTACCGCCACGTCCCCGGGCGCGAGCAGCTCATCGAGCTGATGCTCGACGAGGTGATGGGTGAGCATCCGCGGCCCCAGGAAGGAGAGGCCGGCTGGCGCACCCGGCTGGAGGCGGTCGCCAGGCAGGCGTGGGAGCTGCGCCGGCGGCATCCCTGGATGGCCGAGGTACGCGGCACCCGCCACGTGCCGGGGCCCAACGGCGTCGCGCACTACGACCACATGCTCGCCGCACTGGCCGGCACGTCGCTCAGGCCGTCCGAGGTGATCGCGGCGATCGCCCTGGTCGGCCGCTTCGTGGACGCCGAGGCCCTGGTCCTGGTCGAGACCCAGCGCGAGGAGCGCCGCAGCGGCGTGTCCGAGCAGGAGTGGTGGGGCGCCCGCGAGTCCCTGTACGAGCGCCTCGACCGCTACCCCACCCTCACCCACCTGTGGGAGAGCGGCGGCTGGGACCAGCCGGAGGACTCCTTCGAGTTCGGCCTGGCCCGCGTCCTTGACGGCATCGAAGCCCTCATAAACAAGCGTGACGAAACCCGTGACGACAGTTGCCAGGAATGCGGCACCCCGCTGGAGCCCGCCCCCTCGGGCCGCCCCCGCGTCTACTGCTCGCGAGCCTGCCGCCAGCGCGCGTACCGCAACAGAAGACGCCCCTGACCGCTCACAGCGAAAGCACCCGCCGCACCGCCCGCATCAGGCTCTCCCGATACCCGCCCCCGTACAGCACCACGTGCACGAGCAGCGGATGCAGCTGATGCAGGGGCACCCGCTCCCGCCACCCCTCCGCTGGCGGAAACTCCTCGCGGTAGGCCCCGAGCACCCGATCCAGGTACGGCAGCCCGAACAGGTCGAGCATCGCCAGATCGCTCTCCCGGTGCCCGCCGTGCGCCGCCGGATCGATCAGCACCCCGCCCCCACCCGACCACAGCACGTTCCCGCTCCACAGGTCACCGTGGATCCTGGCGGGCGCCTCCGCCGGCCCCGACACCTCGGCCAGGCGCTCGACGACCCGCTCGACCAGCGCGACGTCCGCCGCGGGCAGCCGCGCCATACGCAGGAACGGCAGCACCCGCCGCTCCCCGTAGAAGGACGGCCAGTCGGGAGCGGGTGAATTGTCCATCGGCAACTCGGCGATGAACCCCGGCCACGGCGCCCCGAAGCCCTCCGCCCCCGCACGGTGCAGCCGCGCCAGCGCCCGGCCGAACCGCTCGGCGGCCCCGGCGGACGGCGGCTCCTGACGTACCCAGGACAGCACGAGCCGGTCGGGACCCACCTCGATCACCTCGGGCACGGCGACGGCCTCGCTCAGCCAGCGCAGCCCGGCGGCCTCCGAGGCGAAGACCTCGGAGGCGTTCCCGTTCTTGGCGAACACCTCGCGCCCGTCGTCCAGCACGCCCCGCCGCAGCCGCCACCCGTGCGACGCCCCGAGATCATCAGTGATCCTCATCAGCCGAGCTCCTCCGCGATGTGCTCGGCCACCCCCTCCGAGGCGTCCCGCACCAGCGAAAGCACCTCCTCGAACCCCTCACTCCCCCCGTAATACGGATCCGGCACCTCGGCCCCCTCCCCCGCCGCCGGATCGAACGAGCGGAACAACCGCACCTCCACCCCGGCCGGAGCCAGCCTGCGCAGATTGGACAGATTGTCCCGATCCATCGCGAGGACCAGGTCATAACGGTCGAACCAGTCCTTGGTGAACTGCCGGGCCCGATGCGCGGAGCCGTCGTAGCCGTTCCTGGTGAGGATCTCCAGAGCGCGCTCGTCCATGGGATCGCCCACGTGCCACCCGCCGGTCCCCGCGCTCTCGACGCTCACAAGCCCGCCCAGGCCGCGGGTTTCGAGCGTCTGACGGAGCACCACCTCGGCCATCGGCGAACGGCAGATGTTCCCCATGCACACCACGCATACGCGATAAGTCATAGCTCCCATCATGAGGGTGACCTGGTGCGTTCACCGAACGTTCACCCTGGTTGGGGGGTCTGAGTCACCTTCGCTGCATAACTTTCGAGGCGACTAAGGACCAAGTGGGAGGACCCAACCGTGAAGTATGCAGGCCGGCTCGCCGCCGTCGCCGTCGTCGGCGCGCTCTCGCTCGCTGCGTGCGGCACAGACAACAACGCGGGAGCCGCGGGCACCAGCTCCGCCAGCGCGCCCGCCGCCGCGGGCAACGACAACGCCCTCAGCGGCTCGATCAACGCCGCGGGCTCCTCGGCCCAGGCCAACGCGATCACCGAGTGGACGAAGAACTTCACGGCCGCCAACCCCGGTGTCACCCTCAACTACCAGCCCAGCGGCTCGGGCGCGGGCGTGCAGGCGTTCATCCAGGGCACGGTCGCCTTCGCCGGCTCCGACTCGGCGCTGAAGGAAGACGAGCCCGCGCAGGCCGACGCCAGGTGCAAGACCGGCAAGGCGATCAACATCCCCATGGTGACCGGCCCCGTCGCGGTCGTCTACAACCTGCCCGGCGTCGAGGGGCTGCAGCTGTCGCCCAAGACGCTCGGCGGCATCTTCAACAGCACGATCACCAAGTGGGACGACGCCGCCATCAAGGCCGACAACCCCGACGCGAAGCTGCCCTCCACCCCGATCCAGGCCTTCCACCGCTCGGACGAGTCGGGCACCAGCGACAACTTCACCAAGTTCCTCAAGGCCACCGCCGAGTGGCCGCACGAGCCCGCGAAGGCATGGCCGGCCGAGGCCAAGGGTCAGGGCGCCAAGGGCTCCGACGGCATCGCCTCCTCGGTCAAGGACACCGAGGGCGCGATCAGCTACGTCGAGCTCTCCTACGCCGAGAACTCCTCGCTGCAGAAGGCGAAGGTGGCCAACGGCGCCGGCGAGTTCGTCGAGCTCACCCCGGAGAGCGCGGCCAAGACGGTCGAGACCGCCGAGATCAAGGGCACCGGCAACGACCTCGCCCTCTCGATCGACTACGCCACCAAGACCGCGGGCGCCTACCCGATCGTCCTGGTGACGTACGAGATCACCTGCGAGAAGGGCCTCGCCGCGGAGGAGCAGAAGATCGTCAAGAGCTTCCTCACCTACACCGCCAGCGACGAAGGCCAGGCAGCGCTCAAGGAGCTGGGCTACGCCCCGCTCGCGGGCACACTGCTGACGAAGGTCCGGACCGCCGTCGAGGCGATCTCCTGACCTCATGGCGACCAACGTACGCACCCGTGACGGCGGGCCGGCCACGAGCCGGTCCGCCTCGCGGCGCAGCCACGGTGAAGGCCCGTTCCGCTTCCTGTCCACGGCCGCGGGCGTCGTCCTGCTGGGGATCATGGCGGCCATCGCCGTGTTCCTCATCAGCGAGGCGATCCCGGCCCTGCGCGCCAACCAGGCGAACTTCTTCACGGAGCTCACCTGGGACCCCAACGGCGAGCAGGTCTTCGGCATCGCCGCCCTGGCCTTCGGCACCGTGCTCAGCTCCGCGCTCGCGCTCGTCATCGCCACCCCGATCGCCGTGGGCGTGGCCCTGTTCATCTCGCACTACGCGCCACGCAAGCTGGCCGCGCCGCTCGGCTACCTGATCGACCTGCTCGCCGCCGTGCCCAGCGTCGTGTACGGACTGTGGGGGCTCGCGTTCCTGATCCCGCTGATCAGGACGCCGTCGCAGTGGCTCAACGAGCACCTCGGCTGGTTCCCGCTGTTCGCCGGCGAAGGCGCCATCGGCGGCAAGACCATGATCGCCGGATCGATCGTGCTGGCCATCATGATCCTGCCGATCATCGCCGCCATCTCCCGCGAGGTGTTCCTCCAGGCTCCGAAGATGAACGAGGAGGCGGCGCTCGCCCTCGGCGCCACCCGCTGGGAAATGATCAGGATGGCCGTGCTGCCGTTCGGCCGGCCGGGCGTCATCAGCGCCGCCATGCTCGGCCTCGGCCGCGCCATGGGTGAGACCATCGCGGTCGCCTTGATCTTCCCCGCTACCTTCGACATCACCTTCCAGATCCTCACCCCGCACGCCAACAGCATCGCCGCGAACATCGCCAACGGCTTCGGCGAGGCCACCCAGATCGGCCGGGGCGCGCTGATCGCCTCAGGTCTGGTGCTGTTCGTCATCACCCTGCTGGTCAACATGGGTGCGCGCCTGATCATCAACCGCCGCAAGGAGTACGCGAGGGCCGGCGCATGACCGCGATCCAACACATCTCCACCAGCCGCCGGATCAAGGACCGGGTCGTTCAGGGCCTGGTCTATCTGGCGTTCGCGCTGGCCGTGGTGCCGCTCATCTCGGTGCTCTGGCTGGTGATCTCCAATGGTCTGCCCCGGTTCGACCTGGAGTTCCTCACCCACTCCATGAACGGCATCGGCGCCAGGGACGCCGGCGGCGGCGCCTACCACGCCATCATCGGCACCCTCCAACAGGTCCTGCTCGCCTCCGTCATCTCGGTGCCCGTCGGCCTGCTGACCGCGATCTACCTGGTCGAATACGGCAACAACGGCCGGCTCAGCCGCGCTATCAGCTTCTTCGTGGACGTCATGACCGGCGTCCCCTCCGTCGTCGCCGGCCTGTTCGTGCTGGCGTTCTGGATCCTGTTCCTCGGCTTCTCCTACTCCGGCTGGGCGGGCGCGCTCGCGCTGTCGATCCTGATGATGCCGACCGTGGTCAGGTCGGCCGAGGAGATGCTCCGGCTGGTGCCGGTCGACCTGCGCGAGGCTTCGTACGCGCTGGGCGTCCCCAAGTGGCGCACCATCGTCAAGGTCGTGCTGCCGACCGCGTTCACCGGCATCGTCACCGGCGTCATGCTGGCCGTGGCCCGCGTCGCGGGCGAGACGGCGCCGCTGCTGATGACGGTGTTCTTCACCAACTCCATCAACAACGACCCGTTCACCGGGCCGCAGATGGGGCTGCCGCTGTTCGTCTTCGACCAGGCGGCCCGCCCCAACGACACCGCGATCGACCGGGCGTGGACCGGCGCCCTCACGCTCATCCTGATCGTCATGCTGCTCAACCTGGTGGCGCGCCTGATCGCCTGGTGGCGCTCGCCCGCCAGGGGCCGATAGGGGGTTATCAGCACAATGTCCAAGCAGATCCAGGTCTCGGGTCTCGACGCGTACTACGGGTCGCACAAGGCGATCGAGGACGTGTCCATGACCATCGAACCCCGCTCGATCACCGCGTTCATCGGCCCGTCCGGCTGCGGCAAGTCGACGTTCCTGCGCACGCTCAACCGCATGCACGAGGTGATCCCCGGCGCACGCGTGGACGGCAAGGTGCTGCTCGACGGCGAGGACCTGTACGCCAACACGGTCGAGCCCGTCTCCGTGCGCCGGATGATCGGCATGGTCTTCCAGCGCCCCAACCCGTTCCCCACGATGTCGATCTACGAGAACGTGGCCGCGGGCCTGCGCCTCAACGGCCGCGTCAGCAAGTCGCAGACGGACGCCATCGTCGAGGAGTCGCTCAAGGGCGCCAATCTCTGGAACGAGGTCAAGGACCGCCTCAACAAGCCCGGAGCCGGCCTGTCCGGCGGACAGCAGCAGCGCCTCTGCATCGCCCGCGCCATCGCGGTCAAGCCGCAGGTCCTGCTGATGGACGAGCCGTGCTCGGCCCTCGACCCCATCTCCACCCTGGCCATCGAGGACCTGATGGCCAAGCTCAAGGACGAGTTCACCATCGTCATCGTCACCCACAACATGCAGCAGGCGGCCCGCGTCAGCGACAGGACCGCGTTCTTCAACCTGGCCGAGCAGGGCAAACCCGGCAAGGTCATCGAGATGGACGAGACCTCCCGCATGTTCACCAACCCCACGGAGAAGGCCACGGAGGACTACATCACGGGGCGCTTCGGCTGATGACCCGACAGCAGGCGGCATCCACGATGAACGGGGACACGAGGACCAAGCCCGTGCTGCTCATCGCCGACCCGGACGACTCGGTCGTAGAGGACGTGGCCACGGCCCTCGAACTCGAGGGCGTGGCCGTCACAGGAGCGCCCGACGGGGCACAGGGGCTGCTGCAGGCGGGAGCCCTCAGCCCGGACGTGGTGCTCGTCTCGGCCACGCTTCCGGTCATCGACGCGGTCGAGTTCGTCCGCGCGGTACGGCTGGCGCGCGTCGTACCGGTGCTGCTCGGCGTCGGCGAAGGACACGCCGAGCAGGCGCTGCGCGCGCTCGCCGCCGGGGCGGCCGCCTGCGTCGCCAGGCCCTACCGGGTGCCCGAACTGCTGCCGTTCATCCAGGCCGCCTCGCCCGAGTCACGCAAGGTCCTGGCCGTCGGCGGGGTCGAACTGGATATCCAGGCCTACCAGGTACGCGTGGCCGGGCGCGCCGTACACCTGCCGCTGCGCGAGTTCGAGCTGCTCCAGTACCTGATGCGCAACGCCGACCGCACGGTCACCCGCGAGCAGATCATGCGCCACGTCTGGCACGCCGCCGCGAACACCTCGACGAACACCATCGCCGTGCACGTCAAACGCCTGCGCGCGCGCCTGGGCGACGAGGACGACCAGCTCATCCAGACCGTACGCGGCGTGGGCTATCGGCTGGTCACGCCCGGCAGTCACGGAAGTCACGCATGATCCGCTCCACCACGCCCTCGACCGTCGCCACGCCGTACGCCACCTCGGGGCTGCCCTCGGTGAGTACGGCGAGCGCGTAGTCGCGGCCGTCGCCGCCCCGGATCAGCCCCACGCTGATCATGGCCCAGCGCTTGGTGGAGACCCGCTTGAGCCAGCCGTTCTTCAGCGCCACCCGCTCCCCGTCGCAGGCGGCGGCGCTGATGCCCCAGTTCTGCCCGTCGACGACCTCACCCATGAGCCCGAGCACCTGCTTCCGGTCACCGGCCCTGAGCGGGCTCCTGCCGGACACCAGCGCCGCCATGAGCCTGACCTGGTCGTCGACGGACGTCCTGGTGATCCCCCAGCAGTAGAGATCGACGCACTGCCCCGGCACGCCGACCGTGTGCTTCAACCCGAGCCGCTTCCCCGCCCGGTTGAACCCGTCCGCCCCGCCGATCCGCGTCCAGAGCCGGTCCGCGGCGTGGTTATCGCTGTAGCGGATCATCATCTCCGCGTCCCGCCTGACTTCTGCCGGAAGCTTCTTCCACGGGGTACGCAGCAGCAGCGCCATGAGGATCTGCACCTTGGCCGTGCTGGCCGTGATCAGCCGTTCGCCGGCGTGGTAGCGGTAGACCCGTCCGGTCGCCAAGTCCTTCACCATGGCGGTGACCGGCCCCGGCCGCCCTCGCAGGAAGCGATCCAGCCGCCGCGAGACCCGCTCGGCCGAGACCCCGGGCACAGCCTCCCTGCTCACGCTCGCCACAGCCAGGTTGCCCAGACCACCCGCACCGACCCTGCCCCGAGCGCCGACACCGATCCTGGCCAGACCGTCCCCCGCCGTCTTGCCCAAACTGTCGCCGGCCACCCTGGCTCGCCCCAGCTCGGGCCCCGGCAGCACGTCACGCCTCGTCCCGGCCTCTTCGGGCACCGCGTCCCGCATGCTCTCAGCCCTGGGCACGGCGGCAACGCTGACCCCGGCCGGCTCCTGCGACCTGTTCACCGGCACCAGCGGCAGGATCAGGGCGAGCACGACGACCAGCCGCAGTATCGCCTTCGCCACGGCCTCGACCACGTGATCATTATCACGACATATACCAACATGCCGCTAGAGCGTCCCTTGTGGGATCTCCAGGTTGCTTCGGCCAGGGCCTGGGCTCCGAAGGGAGAAGATGCATCTCGGCGTCGTCAGTGACGCCGAGACGGTGACAGCCACGGTGGCCGCGCAGTTCCGGGGAGTGCTGCGGTGGCCGCCACGGTG
>NZ_JBEZGB010000037.1:0-55148 GCF_040649755.1 Nonomuraea sp. NPDC048882 | reverse complement strand
CGCCCGCCGCCGCGACCGCCCGCCGCCGCGACCGCCCGCCGCCGCGACCGCCCGCCGCCCGACCGCCCGCTGCCCGGACACCCGCCGCGAAGCCGCCGGGCGCCCATGTGTGACCATGGTCGGCGAACAGCCGAGCCGGCCGGACGGCCTCGTGACCCCGACGCGAGACCGCCGCGACCGGCACCCCGGAGAGAACATTGACGCACTACGCCCCCCGCCCCCAGCTCGCATGACGGCCGCCACCGAAGGATCCGCACCCCGGCGGGTGGCGCTGATCGTGGCCGTCGCCTTCTTCATGCAGAACCTCGACATCACGATCATCAACACCTCGCTCCCGCAGATGGCGCGGACCTTCGGCGTGGACGTCGTCAGCGTGAACGTCGGCATCACCGCGTACGTCGTCGCCGGCGCGGCCTTCATCCCGCTCGGCGGCTGGTTGTCGGACCGGTACGGCGCCAAGCGCGTGTTCGCCATCGCGATCGTGATCTTCGGCTTGGCCTCGATCGGCTGCGCGGCCTGTACGGAGTTGTGGCAGTTCGTCCTTGCCCGCGTCATCCAGGGCATCGGCGGCGCGTTGATGATGCCGGTCGGCCGCATCATCGTGCTCAAGAACGCCGGCAAGGCCGACCTGCTCCGCGCGACGGCGCTGATCACCTGGCCGGCCCTCATCGCCCCGGTCATCGCCCCGGTCGTCGGCGGCGCGCTGACCACCTGGTACGGCTGGCAGTGGATCTTCCTGCTCAACGTGCCGCTCGCCCTGGTGGGCACCGCGCTGGTGCTGGCGTACGTCCCGGGTGTGCGCGAGCCGGACCCCAAGCCGCTGGACCGCGTGGGCACGGTCCTGATCGTCACGGCGCTGAGCCTGACGATCTACGGCCTGTCCGAGCTGGCACAGCCGTCGGCGCTCGGGCTGGACCTCGCCCTGCTCGCCGTCGGCTGCCTGGTGGGCGCGGTGGCCGTGTGGTGGTTCCGCCGGGCCGCCCACCCGCTGATCGCGCTGGGGCCGCTGCGGGTGCCGACGTTCGCCGCCACGACCCTGCACGCGGGCAACCTCATCCGGCTGGCGATCAGCGCGACCCCGTTCCTGCTCCCGCTCATGCTGCAGGAGGCGTGGCGGCTGACGCCGCTGGAGGCGGGCCAGGTCGTGCTGGTGTACTTCCTGGGCAACCTGGTCGTGAAGACGGTGACCACACCGCTGATGCGGCGGCTCGGGTTCCGTACGGTGCTGGCAGGCAACGGCGTGGCGGTGGCCCTGTCGATCGGGGCGCTCGGGCTGGTGGACGCCGGCACCGGGTTCGCCGTGGTCGCCCTGGTGGCGTTCGCCGCCGGGGTCACCCGGTCGATCGAGTTCACCGGGATCAACACGCTGTCGTTCGCCGACATCGGTCCCGCCGACCGGGCGGCGGCTTCGACGTTCTTCAGCATGACGCAGCAGATCTCGGTGGCGCTGGGCGTGGCCGCCGCCGCGATCGTCCTCCAGGTGTCGCACGGCTCGGCGGCCACCCCGCTCACGCAGGAGGACTTCTCCCTCGCGTTCGTGCTGACCGGCGCGGTCGCACTGGCCGGCGCCCTGCTGATGCTGCGCCTCCGCCCCGACGCGGGCCACGAGGTCACCGGTCACCGACCCAAGAGCAAGGTGGCCACCAGCGGGTAGTGACTCTCCGGTGCCGACCGAAAACGGTAAATAAATGCCGCGCAAACCGGTCGCGGAATATGCGGGAATTTGCCGGGGGTAGCAAACTAGTTCTCCCCATCGCATGGCGTCTCGGATAGCATCGTCATTCACTCGGATATTTCCGGCGGTGCGGGGTGTAACAGGATTGACGTACCAGGGGGAGGATCCAGCGGGAGAGTGGCCCGACACTCTCGACGTGGCCCGAATGCTGAAGGACGGCTGGCGTCCCCGCCCCTTCCGGCAGTTCCTGCTCAAGGTGCACAGCCGCTGCAACCTCGCCTGCGACTATTGCTACGTCTACACGCTCGCCGACCAGAGCTGGCGCTCCAAACCCATGGTCATGGCCCCCGACCTGGTCACGGCCGTCGCCGGCCGCATCGCCGAGCACGCCACCACGCACAACCTGCGCTCGGTCCGGCTGATCCTGCACGGCGGCGAACCGCTCCTGGCCGGCCACGCCTACCTGCGCAAGGTCGTGGAGACGTTACGCGCCGCGGCTCCGGCCGGCCTGCACATTGACGCGGTCGTGCAGACCAACGGAGTGCTCCTCGACGAGGCCGCCCTGCGCACGTTCCGCGAGCTCGACGTGCGGGTGGGCATCAGCCTCGACGGCGGCAGAGGGGCCAACGACCGCAACCGCCGCTACGTCGACGGCCGCAGCAGTTACGACGCCGTCGCCGACGCGCTGACATTGCTGCGCGCCCCGGAGTTCCGTCCGCTCTACACCGGTCTGTTGTGCACGGTGGACCTGGCGAACGACCCCGTCGAAACATATGAGTCGCTGGTGCAATTCGAGCCGCCGATGGTGGATTTCCTGCTGCCGCACGGCACCTGGGAATCGCCGCCGCCGTATCGATCATCCGACCCGACGAATACGCCCTATGGCGACTGGCTGATCGCCGTTTTCGACCACTGGTACGGACGCAGCGGTGAAACGGTCGTCCGCCTCTTTCAGGAGATCGTCACCCTGATGCTGGGCGGCGCGTCGGCCAGCGAGGCGGTCGGGCTGACGCCGTCCACGCTGGTCGTCATCGAGACCGACGGCACGATCGAGCAGACCGACTCGCTCAAGGTCGTGCGGCACGGCGCCCCCGTCACCGGCCTGAACGTGGTCGACCACCCCTTCGACCTGGCCCTCACCCACCCCGGGATGGTGGCCAGGCAACTGGGCGCCGACGCGCTGAGCGACACCTGCCGCGACTGCCGGTTCGGCCGGGTGTGCGGGGCGGGCCTCTACCCCCACCGCTACCGTCCCGGCACGGGCTTCCTCAACCCGTCCGTGTACTGCCCGGACCTCTACCGGCTGATCGAGCACATCCACAACCGTCTCGTCGGCGACCTCCGCCGCGCTTCTCGCTGAAAGGATCCGCATGCCCCCCAGCGATCACCGCCTGCCTCGCCATGCCCTGTCCCGGCTGGCCTCGGGGGGCGGCGGCGCGGACGCCGTACGCCACCTGGCCGCCCCGCAGCGCAGCAAGCGCCTGCTCAACGTGGTGGGCACGATGCGGCTGGCCGCCGAGGTCGGCCATCCGCACGCGCGGGCCGCAGAACACGCCTACGACGTGCTCGCCGAGATCGAGAAGAAGAGCCCGGCGGCGGTACGCGGCACGCTGGCGCATCCGGCGGTGGGCGCCTGGGCCGCCCTTGCCGTCCGTTCGCTGGAGGTGGGCGATACTCCGGACGGATCCGGCGATCCGGCCCGGCTCGGCGCGGTGGCCGCCGCAGCCGCGCTCAAGTCGGGCATGCCGTGCGAGGTCCAGGCGCCCGTCTCCGGCGGCACGATCATGCTGCCGTCCCTCGGCCGGCTCGAACTGGGCGACGCCCAGGACGACGGGCTCGCCGACCTCGTCGTACGCGCCGACGGCCGGTTGGAGGCCGGGGAGCTCTGCCTGCGTCCCGGCGCCGGGGAACAGCGCGGTTGGCGTCCGCTCCGTCGGCTGGAGACCGCCGACGCCGGGCTGCGCGTGCTGGTGGACGACCTCGACACGTTCCGCTGGAGCGACACTGCCGGGGTCGGCGGACGCCTGCGCGAGCCGGAGCTCCAGACGTGGCGGGCGAGCCTGGACGCGGCCTGGACGATGCTGCGCGCCCACCACTGGACGATCGCCGAGGAGACCCAGGCCCTCGTCACCGTGCTCACCCCGATCAAGGGGCCGGCCCAGGGCATGAACAGCGCCTCCTCGGGCGACCTGTTCGGGACGATCGGCATGTCCACGCCGCCTGACGGCCGCTGGCTGGCCTCGACGTTCGCACACGAGGTCCAGCACGGCAAGCTCAACGCGATCCTGGACCTGGTCCGGCTGCTGGAACCCGACGAGAGCGACGAGCCGAACCGCTTCTACGCACCCTGGCGCCCCGACCCGCGCCCCCTGTCAGGGCTGCTCCAGGGCGCCTACGCCTATCTGGGCGTGTCCGGGTTCTGGCGGCGGCAGCGGGCGCACGAGAGCGACCTGCGGCCGCACATCGAGTTCGCCCACTGGCGGGTGGCCACGCACCTGGTGACCGGCACCCTGCTGGACAGCGGCCTGCTCACCACGGAGGGCGAACGGTTCGTCGGGGCGATGCGGCGCACCCTGACCCCGTGGCTGTCGGAGCCGGTGCCTCCCGCCGCGCTGGAGATCGCGCGGCAGGAGGCCGAGGCCCACCTGAGCACCTGGCAGGCCGCGAACGGGAGCGCTCCCGTTCACAGGCTGTAGGAGTCGAAGTCCCAGTTGAAGCGCTTGCCGTCGGCGGCGTGCAGCCGCTCCGGGTGGGTGGGCGACAGGGTGGTCTCGTACGCCGCCATTGTCCGGTCGTACAGCTCCGTGGCCTCGTCGATCCGCCCGATGGCCCGCAGGTCGATGGAGAGGTTGACGGCGGCCGAGAGCGACAGGCCGTTCTTGGGCCCGACGAAGTCGCGCACGCCGGTCAGAGTCGCCCGGCCCAGCTCGGCCGCCCGCTCCGGCTCTCCGAGCTCCGCCAGGTCGCCGGCCAGGTTGATGGTGCTGCTGAAGGTGTAGACGTGCGCCGCGCCGAGCCGGTCGAGCAGGCCCTCATAGGTCTTCTCGTCCAGCTCCATCGCCTTCTTCGCGTCGCCGCGCAGCCGGTAGAGCAGGGCGAGGTTGAGCTGGCAGCCGTAGGTGAACGGATGATTCGCGCCGTAGGTCTGCAGGTGACGCTGGTGCGCGTCCTTGGCCAGCGCCATGGACTCCTCCAGGCGGTTCAGCTGGCGCAGGGTGTTGCTCAGCGCGACCGTGGCGGCCATGGTCTCGGGGGAGTCGGGGCCGTAGAGCTTGTTCAGCCTGGTGTGGACGTCCTGGATGAGCTCATTGGCATCGTCGAGGTGTCCCATCCGCCGCTTGGCGATCGACAGGTCGCGGGCGGTGGCCAGCGTGAGCGGATGCTCGATCTTGAGCTCTCTCACGCCGTAGGCGTACGCCTCCTCGCCCACGTCGCACGCCTGCTCGTGATGGCCGGACAGGCGCACCACCCGGGCCAGGTTGTTCCAGAACAGCTGCACCTCCCATTTGTTGACCTTCCGCCGCACGCTGCTCTGCTCGATGTAGGCCAGCTTCTGCAACTCCAGGGCGGTGTCGTAGCGGCTGAGCAGGGCGTGGTCGAGCGCCAGATTATTCATGGCGCTCAGGGTCGTCGGATCGCTGACGCCGTACCTGGCTTCCAGCGCGGCCAGCGACGCCGCGTCCTGTTCCTTGGCGTCCTCGAAGCGGCCCTGGGCGCGCAGGTTGGCGGCGTAGGTGAGGGCCATGCGCAGGGTCTCCTCGTGATCGGCCCCGAACACCTCGCGCATCAGGTCGAACGTCGCGTCGTTGAGCTCAAGAGATTCCTTGTTCGCGCTCAGCTGCCACAGCACGGTGCCCAGGTGCCGGCGTAGCCGCAGCACGAAGGGGTCGTGCTCGCCCGAGGCCGCGACCCAGCTCTGGCGGAACTCCTCCGCCAGCGAGCGCGCGGAGCGCCAGTTGGCCACGCGGTAGAGGTGGCGCACGAAGTTCAGAGCAGACTCCCGCACGCGCTCGTCATCGGATCGGGTGAGACCGGACGGGCGCACGTGCGGCAGGAGGAAGGTG
Source organism: Nonomuraea sp. NPDC048882 (assembly GCF_040649755.1). Lineage (NCBI taxonomy): Bacteria > Bacillati > Actinomycetota > Actinomycetes > Streptosporangiales > Streptosporangiaceae > Nonomuraea > Nonomuraea sp. NPDC048882. Next base: position 49,409 of record NZ_JBEZGB010000037.1, on the reverse strand, counting down.
TACTCCTCCTGGGTGGAGATGTCCTCAGGGTCAGGGGGAGCGCCGGCGGCCAGCAGCAGGTGCACCTCGTGCCGGAACTCCTCCTGCTCCTCGGGCGTGAGCGAGTCGCGCAGCAGCGCCTGCACCAGCCGGTGCACCTGCACCGTGCCGGTGTCGGGCTCGACCCGCAGCAGGGAGAAGCGGGCCAGCTCGGCGAACGCCTGGCTGCGGGTGAGCGGGTTGGACAACACCGTCCCCATGCGCTCGGCGCCGCTGTCTCTGCTGCGTTGGAAGACGAAGCGCGGGATCGGGTCGGGGCCGAAGAAGGCCAGGCAGCGCAGCACTTCGGCCGCCTCGGGCATCCGGCTCTCGACCTGGTGCACCGAGAGCTGCCAGGCGGCAGTCATGGTGTGCGGGTATTCGGTGGACTTGCCGAGCTGGAGCAGATCTCCGGTCTGCTCGGCGAGCAGACCCACGTATTCGTCGGTGGACATGCCGGTCGTGTCCTGGACGGCGGCGGCCTGTTCCAGCGCCAGCGGCAGATTGCCGAGCTCGTGCGCCAGATGCACGGCCTCGTTCTCGGGTACGTCGCGGCGCAGGCGCTTGCGCAGGAAGGCGACGCTCTCGTTGGTGGAGAAGACATCGACGGACACGGTCTCGGCGACGCCGCTCCACCTGCTGTTTCTTGAAGTGATGAGCACGTGGCCGTCCTGGCTGCCCTGGGGGATGAAGGGCCGGATCTCCTCAGGATCGTCCGCGTTGTCGAAGATCAGCAGCCACCGGTCCACCGGGTCGCCGCGCTGCAACGCGTCGCGTACCGAGTCGGCCGCCTCCTCGATGCCCATGCTGCCCGCGGACGGCAGCTTCAGGTCTTCGGTCAGCCCGGCGAGCGCGCTCGGAATCAGCAGCGGCTGGTCGGCCGCGACCCACCAGACCAGGTCGTAGTAGCCGCGGTAGGCCCAGGCGTATTCGATCGCGAGCTGCGTCTTGCCGACGCCGCCCAGACCCTGCAGAGCCTGGGGCAGAGGCACGACGGCGGCCGTGTTGGTCTCCGTCAAGCTTTTCCGCAACCCGTTGAGCAGGGTTTCGCGCCCGGTGAAATGTCTATTCCGACCTGGGATTTTCCGGCCCCAGATGGGCGGCATCCGGGGCACCGCCGGAGGAACGGCCTGCTCGTTCACGTCGCCTCGCCTTCTCAGTCCCACTGAATTTCGATCCTACGATTGATTCTGGCGAAGGGTAGCCACAGAATCACTATTAAGGCGTTATCCGACGCGTCTTGGATTCAATCCCGCTTTACGGGCGGCCGTAAAGCGGCGACGGGAGGCTGTATGGGCGGCGAACACGCGACCGGCGTCATCGACGTGGACGAGGCGACCTTGGAGGACCTCAAGGACCTCGATCTACCTGTGCTTACGCGAGCACTGCAGCGGATCTCGGGCCAGAGCACGACGGTCGCGGGTTTCTCGTCGGCGACCTGACCTGACGTTCGGAAATAGTGCCGGCGCGGCTCGCTCCGCATAACAATGTCCATGGACGCGGGCGGCTCCGGTGGATGCGCGGTACGGTGAGGTCAGGTTTATCTGTCCGCAACCGGACACTGATGCCCTGCTAATCCGGTGATGCGACGGTGAACGAATTGTTCGGTCCCGACACTAGGCGGCGGAGCGTGGCATGACTTCCACCGGCAAGGGCTTGGCCCCGTTCGTCGGTCTGCAACCATTCCGCCGCGAGGACGTCGCCAGATTTCATGGGCGGGATGACGAGATCCGCGAACTCACCGAACGCTGGCAGGACAATCGCCTCACCGTCCTGCACGGCCCTCCGGGAGTCGGGAAGACGTCGCTCGTCGCGGCCGGGGTGCTGCCCAGGCTCGACCTGTCGCGGTTCGACGTGCTGCCCGTGGGCGGGGTGAAGCCGCCGCCCTTCGTGCCGTCGGCCGTCATCCCCGAGGGCGGCGACCCGCACGTCTTCGGCCTGCTGGCCTCCTGGTCGCCGTACGAGAACCCGATCCGGTTCGCCGGCCTGACCATCTCCTCCTACCTGCGCTGGCATCACTGGAGCCCGGACCACCGTCCGATCATGGCCGTGCTCGACCAGGCCGACGAGGTCTTCACCGCTTTCCGCCGGCCGTCGCGCGGCCATGCCCAGCTGCTCGACCAGCTGAGCGACGCGCTCGCCGCCTCCGAGGACGACCTGCCGCTCCGGCTGCTCGTCGTGGTCGGCGACGAGCAGCTCGAATCGCTGCGCCGGCACGACGGCCTGCGGGCCCACCTGGCCAGAGGCGCCTCCTTCCGGCTCGGCCCGCTGAGCAGGAAGGCCGCGCTGGAGGCGTGCCGCCGTCCGCTCGAAGCGGCGGGCCACGTGTTCGAGCCGGGCGCGGACGAGACGTTCGCCGAGCGGCTGCGGGGCGAACGGGCGGCACCGGCGGCCACCGTCGAGCCCCTGCACCTGCAACTGGCGTGCACCGCCCTGTGGGACTCCGTCCGCGACCGCTCCGCGCCCATCGGCGCCGGCGACCTGGTGGACGTCGATGACGTGCTGGGCTCGTTCACCCATCGGATGGTCCACGAGGTGGCCCGCGACCACTTCCGCGGCGACACCGACAAACTGCTCGCGCTGCTACGGCCGATCGCCCGTCAGGACGACACCTGCGAGGAGCTGCCGCAGCCGGTCGCGCAGGCCCTGACCGAACGTCATGTGCTGCGCGCCAGCGAGAAGTGCCGCTACGAGATGCCCAAACGGCTGGTGGAGCCCTTTCTGCGACGCGCCGCCGGCGTTCCCGCCCCGATGGTGGCCGACCGGCTGGCCGTGGCCACCGCCGCGCTGCACAAGGGCTGGTTCGACGTCGCCGAGCGGTACGCCCGCGACGAGATCGGCCAGCGGCCGGACAACAGGGCGCGGGCCCGGGCCGAGTCGCTGCTGGGGGATCTGGCGTACCTGCGCGACGACGTCGACTCCGCTCTTGAGCACTATCGGACGGCGGCCCGCCACTACGACGCGACGCCGGGATCCGAGCAGATCGTCGCCACCCACCTGACCGCCATCGGCACGATCCTGCTCGATCGCGGCGCCTACCAGGACGCCGTCACCCAGCTGGAGTCGGCGGCCAGGCGCAGCAGGGAGCCCGCCATCAGGACCGAGCTGGCCTGGGCGCTGTGGTACGTCGGCAGGGAGAGCGGGGCGGTGGACGTCCTCGACAGCGCCATGCGGCAGAGTGGTGAGCGGCCCGAGATCCTGCGGGCCAGGGGCGAGATCCTGTCCGACCTGGCCAGGCCCGAGCGCGCCCTGAGCGACCTGCGCAAGGTCGAGCCGCACGAGCAACCCTCCACCCAGGCCGCCTACGCGCTGGCGCTGGCGCTGAGCGGCGACGTGCGCAAGGCGGTCGAGGCGGTGCCCCGGCTCGACGTGGACAGCGACGCGGCGACCCTGCTGCGGGCGGCGCGGGTGATGAAGGAGGCCGGGCGGGACTCGGAGGCGTCGCGGCTGGCCTGCCGGGCGCGGGACAGCAGGGGCAGACGCCCGCTCCCGCCGCAGTTGACCGCGGCGGCCGACCGGCTGATTGGCACGGCCTGACGAAAAAATTGGCCGGAGTTTGTCACAGGCGTGACTGGTGGTGCTCTATTATCATATCGAACTTCGGCTTTCAACCGATGTGCCATTTGGGAATCAGAGGCCGCCAACGTCCGTTTTCGCGATATAAGCGGTCGCGGGCGTGGAGCGGACTTCGTGCGTGGTTTTATAGATAATTCGTCCTTTGTGTGGTCTTGGGTGGGATCGACCCTGTCCATGCTGGGCAGCCGCACCATCGGCGTGACCTACCCGCTGCTGGCATATGGTCTCACGCAGTCACCGACGTCGATCGCTTGGGTCATGTTCGCGTCGACGGTTCCTGGTCTGTTGTGGTATATCCCGGCCGGGGCGTGGATCGACAGGATCGGCCCGCGCCGGGTCATGGTGTGGAGCGAGTTCGGCCGTGGCCTGCTGCTCGCGGGGATCGTGTTCGCACTGGTCACCGACACTCTTGAGCTCAAGTTGCTGCTGGTCGTCGCACTGGCCGAGGGAACGCTCTCCGTGCACTCGTCGGTCGCGGAGACCGTGCTGATCCCGTCCACCGTCAAGCCGGACAAGGTGGAGAACGCCTTGGCTCTGCATGAGGCGTCCGTGCACGGCATGGTTCTGGCCGGTCGTCCCTTGGGTGGGCTTCTTTACGGATTTAGCCCCATTGTCGCATTTGCTACAAATGCGGTGATGTTGTTCGCGGCGGCCGCGACACTCAGCGGGCTCCCTCGCGATATCAGGGGGAAAGGAAAGCCGCTCGGGAAGATTTTCGGGGAGATGCGTGGCGGTCTGACCGAATTGCGGAGGAATCGCTTCCTTCGTTCTTCGACGCTCATCACGGCGTTCATCAACTTCATGGTGCAGGGCATGATCGTGGTATTCCTGTCGGAGGCCACGGACGACCATCTCCCCTCCGCCCTGGCCGGCACCATCCTGGCCGCGTCCGGCATCGGCGGCGTCATCGGGGCGATCACCTCGCTCCGACGGGGCCGGGCCGACCGGCGGCTCCGGCACCGGCCCGTGATGCTGGTGCACCTGTGGGCCTGCATGGTGGCGCTGGTGATCCCGCTCGTCTTCCTCCAGGCGTGGTGGTCGTTCGCGGTCGCGCTGCTCATCATCGGGCTGGCCGGAGGGCTCAGCAACGTCACCATGCGCACGGTGCTCTATGAGGCGCCGCTCGACGAGGTCGCTCGTGTGGCCGCGGTGTCCCGCCTGGGCAGCTACAGCGCCGTCGCGCTCGGGCCGTTGCTGGCCGGTCTGCTGGTCGGGTGGGTCGAGTCCTGGGTCGCTCTGCTCATCCTCTGCCTCCCCATGGGTGTGCTGACCCTGGCCATGACCACGATGCCGGGGTTCAGGAGCGCCCTGGTGTCCGTGCCGAGGCTAGAGACCACGATGCGGGAGATGGAGACCGCCCTGCGCCACGCGGAGGCGGCCGTACTCACGGCGGAGGTCGCGCTGGGCAGGGCCGAAGGGGTCGTGCGGCGGATGGACGACTCCCCGTACGGCGACGAGGGCGCCGAGCCGCCCGTCACCGAGCCGCACGACGCTGGGCCGAACGTCGCCTCGTCGTTCGTTGCCGAACCGCACGTCGGTGGGCGCGTCGCTGGGCAGCAGATCTCCGCTTCGCAGGCTGTCGCCACATAACCGATCGGTGACGAATGGTGCGGCAAGCGCCACTTTGGGTTGCAATCGGAGCATGGCGAGGAGACTTGGTCCGCTGCTGCGCTCATGCGCCAGGGTCGGCCTCACCGCGGTGATCGCCGCTGGGCTCATCGCGGCCGGGTTCCCGGCGCGGGCCGCGCCGGAGTTCCTGGACGAGGACCAGCTCTCCATCCCCCTGGAGCGCCTGCCCACCGGCACGTGGCCGGTCGTCGTGGTCAATCCGGGGCCGGCCGTCGATGTCGAGGTGCGTGTCGCGGGGCGGCTCGCCGACGCCATCGCGGTCAAGGGCGCCACCAGGGCTCGCGTTCCGGCCGGGGGCGTGGCGACGTTCACCGTGGTACGCGGCACGCGCCCGCACGCCGGCACAGGTCAGCTGGTTCTCATCTCGGCGGACGGCGTGGACCGGTTACGGGTGGCGGTCACGGCGCAGTCGTCCCTCCTGGAGCGTTTCCCGTTCCTGCCGTATGCCGGCGGCTTCCTGCTGCTCGTGGCCTTCGTGGCGGCACCGCTCACGTGGCGGCGTCACCGGCGCGCCCAGTCCCAGCCCCATGAACAGCCCCAGCCCCATGAACAGCCCCAGCCCCAAGAGCAGCCCCAGGAGCAGGAGGAGGCGGAGCCGGCGGGGGCGGAGATCGGCGGGGAGGGTGTGGCGCCGTCGCCGGCCACTCGCGTGCCCGCCGCCTCGGAAGGCTTCACGCACAGCGACGAGCCCGTACGGGACGACGAGCTCAACCGCGCGGCCTACGTCCGCCAGCTCGCCAGGCTGGCCCGCGAGGCGACGCCGCCCATGGTGATCGGCGTGTTCGGCGAGTGGGGCACCGGCAAGACCTCGATGTTGCTGCAACTGCGCGAGCAGCTCGAAGAGCTCGACAAGCAGGCGGAGGAGCTTGGTGAGGACGCCAAGTGCGCCTTCGTCTGGTTCGACCCCTGGCGGCACCAGCACGAGGACAACCCGGTGCTGCCGCTGCTGCACGCCATCGTCAACGACCTCGGCCTGCGGAACAGGGAGAACGTACGCCAGACGCTGCGGACGATCTCCGACGTGCTCGGCTCGCTCGTGCTGTCGGCCACGCTCAGGGTCAGCCTGCCCGACGTGCGCCAGTCGATCGAGGACTACGACGGCCAGCACTTCCGCATCCGTTCCGAGCGCACGCGGCTGGACGAGTACCTCGGCTCCCTCATCGACGCCGCGCTGGCCGCGAAGGGCAGGGAGCGCCTGGTCGTGTTCGTCGACGATCTCGACCGCTGTGATGCCGACCGGATCACCGGCCTGCTGGAGTCGCTGAAGCTGCACTTCAACCGGCGCAACTGCGTGTTCGTGCTGGGTGTGGCCAAGGGCCCGCTGATCGCGGCCGTACGGGAAAAGTACGGGGACGAGCCGGTCGGCGACTACCTGGATAAGATCATCCAGTTTCCCTTTGAGATGCCACGGATGTCCGAGGCGGACTTCAAGCGCTACCTGGACCGCCTGCTCGCGGGCAAGGAGATCGAGCCGGCGAGCGGGATGTTGAAGTGCGCGCTGCCGCGCAACCCGCGTTCGATCAAGCGCTTCGTCAACGTCCTCATCCTCCAGGACCGCGTCGCCAGGGAGGCGCGGGACCGCGCTGGGGACGACGGGCAGGAGCGGCACGGCCGCGTCACCACGGGGACGTCCCACGGCCGCTACGACGTCTCGATCCTGGCGGCGGTGCTGCTGCTGCGGGACCGGGCGCCGGAGACGTACGCGCGGCTCACCGAGGAGCCGGCGCTGCTGCGCCGGCTGGCCGGGTCGGCGGAGCAACCGGCGGACGCGACGGTCGCCGGCATCGCGGGCGAGCTGCGCGGCCTCGGGGAACGGGTGCCGCACGACGCGGGCTCCTACATCGACCTGGTACGCGACTCGCCGCAGCCGAGCGACGTGATGGCCGCGGAGTCGCAGGACGACGGGCGGTCATCGGTCGCGCCCTGGATCAGCAGGCAGGAGGAGCTGCCGCTGCGGGGCCCGCTGGACGACCTGGCCGGGCTCGTACGCGAGCGACTGGACCGCAGGGTCGGCGACGACGGCGCGCTGATCGACCCGGTGGTGCGCTTCGGCGGCGAGGCCGAGCCGCGCGCCCGGGGGCTGGACGAGATACTTGGCTCGCGGACCGGCAAACTGCTGCTGACCGGCGCGGCGGGGACGGGCAAGAGCGTCCTGGCGGCCAGGCTGGCGCGCCGCCTGTCGGAGCGGCGGGACGGTCGCGTGCCGGTGTTCCTGCCGTTCGCGGCGCTGAAGCCCGAGCACACCGCCCACGTGCCGCCGCCACGAGCCGGGCAGCCTGCGACGGCCGGGCACTCCACCTACGAACGGGCGCTCACGCACGCGCTGGCGGCCGAGTACGGGCTGTCGCTCGCGGACGCCAACGCCATGCTGGTACGGCGGCGGCTCATCCTGGTGCTCGACGGGCTGGAGGCGCTGAACCTCAGCACCCGCGCGGACTTCCTGGCGTGGGCGGAGCACACCGAGCACGACGTGATCATGACCGGCAGGATCGGCTCGGCGCCGGGGTTCGAGGCGGTGGAGGTGGTCGGGGTGGTCGCGGCCGAGGCGATCGCGCGGCTGGAGACGCTGCTCGCCACCCGTCGGGTCGATCCAGGCCGCCTGCTCGGGCTGACCCCCGAGCTGCTGGGCTCGCCCGCGCTGTTGGCGCTGCTCACCGGGGCGCCGGAGTGGATCGACGAGCTGCCGCCGGAGCCGGTCCGGTTCGTGCCCTGGTACGGCGAGCGGGCGCTGGCGGCGACGGCGGTGCCCGGGGTCGAGGCCGGGATGGTCGCCGAGGGGCTGTGTGAGATCGCCGCCGAGATGACCAGGCGGCGGACGGAGACGTTCCTGGGCGACGACCCGGACGTCAGGGCGACGCTGCGGCGCGCGGGCGTCCGGCCGATGGACGTGTCACCGCTGCTCCAGGCCGCGGTCGGGGCGGGGTTGCTGCGGCAGTGTGAGCCGCACGTCTTCCACTTCGTGCACCGGCAGGTGCGCGAGCACCTGGCGGGACGGTGCTGAAGGCGGCCTTCCCCGGACTCTCCAGAGGACGTTGAACGGAGCCGAGCGACGCTGAACGAAGGTGCGGGGCGGACGGCCGGAGTGGGGCGGTGCTGGATGAAGGGGTGGGCGGCCGGAGCGGGGCGGCGTTGACCCGGTCCGGTGCCGGTGCGCGGGATGGGAGAGACCCGCTCAGACCAGGCCCAGTGCCAGCATGGCGTCCGCCACCCGGCGGAAGCCGTCGATGTTGGCGCCGGCCACGTAGTTGCCGGGCATGCCGTACTCGTCGGCCGTCTGCAGGCAACGCCCGTGGATGTCGCGCATGATCTCCTGAAGGCGGTGCTCGGAGAACTCGAACGTCCACGAGTCGCGGCTGGCGTTCTGCTGCATCTCCAGCGCGCTGGTCGCGACCCCGCCCGCGTTGGCCGCCTTGCCCGGCCCGAACGCGACGCCCGCCTCCAGGAACACCTTGATGCCCTCCGGCGTGGTCGGCATGTTGGCGCCCTCGCCGACCGCGAGGCAGCCGTTGTCCACCATGAACGCGGCGTCGCGGCCGGTGATCTCGTTCTGCGTGGCGGACGGCATCGCCACCTCGCAGGGCACCTCCCACACGCTGCGATCCGGGACGAAGGTGACGTGCTCGCCCCGGCGGGCGGCGTAGGTGTCCAGGCGGCCGCGTTCGTGCTGCTTGATCCGCTTGAGCAGATCCAGGTCGATGCCCTTCTCGTCGAGCACGTAGCCGGAGGAGTCGGAGCAGGCCACCACGACGCCGCCGAGCTGCTCGACCTTCTCGATCGTGTAGATCGCCACGTTGCCGGAGCCGGACACCACGGTCCGCCGGCCGTCGAACGACGTGCCGCGCGCCTTGAGCATCTCCTCCACGAAGAAGGCGCATCCGTAGCCGGTGGCCTCGGTCCGCACCTGCGCGCCGCCGTACGCGAGTCCCTTGCCGGTGATCACCCCGGACTCGTAGCGGTTCGTGATGCGCTTGTACTGGCCGAACAGGTAGCCGATCTCCCGCCCGCCGACGCCGACGTCACCCGCGGGCACGTCGGTGTACTCGCCGATGTGCCGGTAGAGCTCCGTCATGAAGCTCTGGCAGAAGGCCATCACCTCGCGGTCGGAACGGCCCTTGGGATCGAAGTCCGAGCCCCCCTTGCCGCCGCCGATGGGCAGGCCCGTCAGGCCGTTCTTGAAGATCTGCTCGAAGCCGAGGAACTTGACGATGCCCAGGTAGACCGACGGGTGGAAGCGCAGCCCGCCCTTGTAAGGGCCGAGCGCGCTGTTGAACTCGACCCGGAAGCCCCGGTTGATCTGCACCTCGCCGCGGTCGTCCATCCAGGGCACCCGGAAGATGATCTGCCGTTCCGGCTCGCAGATGCGCTCGATGATCTTCGATTCGGCGTACTCGGGGTGCTTGCCGAGAGCCGGGCCGACGCTTTCGAGCACCTCGCGGACCGCCTGGTGGAACTCGGCCTCTCCAGGGTTGCGGCGCAGGACGTTGTCGTAGATCGACGACAGCTTTTCGTGCAAGATGCTCTCCCCACTGGCTTGGTGCAATGGCCCTCACTTTACGGTTTGGCATGTTGTGAGAAGTACGCGCCCCGGTCTGGCCGATCAGTCAGCCGTCCCCGCCGGCGCCGGAGGTTCGTCGGTTACCCGCGTACGGGACGCGTTTCCGGCCGGATCTGGAGGGCACCCACCTCGCATAGGGCGCGATCTGCTGAAGGGAGCGGCGGGCGGCCTCGCCGATCCTGCCGCCGAGCCGGTCGGACGCCCGTGACGGCGATGGAGCTGGGCGATGGAGCTGTCGGACTGGGAACGCCGCGTTCTGGGCGAGATCGAAAAGGATCTCCGCCGTGAGGACCATGCGTTCGTCCGCCGCGTCGAGTCGTTCGACGCCTCCTGCCGCAGGAAGGAGAGGCGGCGCTCCGGCCGGGGCGAGGTGTGGTGCGTCCTGCTGGTGGTCATCGTGCTGGCCACGCTGCCGATCCTGCTGGTCCTGCTGGCCGGCCACGCCGGCGCCCCCGCGGTGCCTCCCGTGCCCGCGCCCGGCCTCACCTGGGGAATCGTCGGCCCGCCGATGTGACGTCCGACGCTTTGGAACGCCGGGGTTCAGGGACGGGCCTTGGCCAGGGCGCGCAGCTCATGTTGCCGGCGTTGCCGGAACAGCTTGCCCAGGTCGCGCAGCCGCCGTTCGTCGGTCGTGCGGGCCAGCAGCGGCAGGAGCGTGCTCTCCTCCTCCTGTACGTGACGATCGACCGTGAGCGCCAGGAGGGCGTGGACGCCGGCGAACTCCGCACTGCCGGGCTCGGCCCGCCGCAGCGCGTCCAGCAGCACCTCCGCCTCCTTGTGCTGCTCCAGGCCGTGATGGGCGTCGAGCAGGGGATAGACCACGTCTTCCTCGGCGCGGGCGTGGGCGGTGATCAGGGCGTGCAGCGCGCCCACGATGGCCCGCCGGTCGCCCTTGCCGGTGTTCAGCCTGGCGAACAGCTCCTCCACCTTGCGGTGGTCGGCCAGGATGAACGTGATGACGTCGTCAGCCATGGCCGCCCGCTACCCCGTTCACCCAGCGGCAAGCGCGGCCCTCATGGCGTCGGCGGACGACGTCGCGCGGCGGCGGCAGGGCCTCACATCCGCCGTCAGGGAAAAGTGAGCAGGCGATTGAGACGATCGGCCGGGGGTACGTGAGGGGACTCAGCGCACCGAGCGGTGCGCGTGCACCAGCGAGGAACCCTCATGAGACTGGATCTCAGCGTCAGCATGTCCGCCGGCGCCCCCGTCGTCTCCATCGGTGGAGAGGTCGATCTGCTCGTCTCCGACGATCTGTACGAATTTCTCGCCACGGTGATCAGCCAGCGCGGCCCCCGGCTGAGCGTGGACCTGCGGCGGGTGACCTTCATGGACTCCAGCGGCGCCTCCGCTCTCCTGTCCGCCCGCCGGTTGGCCCGCGCGCTCGGCGGGAACCTCACCCTGATCGGCCCCAGCGCACCGGCGGCACTGGTGCTGCGGACCGTCCTCCCCGACCAGCCCCTTGGCTCGGCCGACCAGGATCTCGGACCGTCCGATCAGGCTCTCGGAGCGGAGCCTTCCGGTGCGACCGGCTCGGGGTGATTTCGGGCGCCGCCGCTGGGTAGCACCAGGGGTCGCACGCAGGTTACCGACGGTGAGGAGCGGGCCGATGAGGCAGCCGGGCACATCCCTTGCGAGGTCGGCGCTGGCCGCCACCTTCGGCACGGCGGCGCGCCTGCGGCACGGACGGCCGCTGCACCCGGCCGGGCTCGTGCTGGACGCGCATATGCGGCTGCACGGCGCCCCGCGCCCGTGGGGGACTCCGTTCCTCGACCAGGCGATGGAGCTGCGTGGGGTCGCCCGCCTGTCCCGCTCCGTCGGGGTGCCCGCGCCGCTGCCCGACATCCTCGGCATCGCGCTCCGCTGGGAGCAGCAGGACGGCACCGTCGGCGACCTGCTGCTGGCCAGCACCGGCCGTAACCGGATCGGCCGGCGGGTGCTCCGGCCCGCGGGGCGGTGGACGGGGATGTACTCCAGCCTGTTCCCGTACCAGGTGGGGGAGCGGCGGTTGTTGCTGGGCGCGTTGCTGCACACGCCCGTGTCGCTGCCCGCCACGTTCGACGCGCTCGCGCTGGCCGCCGAGTTCGGCCCGGTCGTGCTCGAACTGCTGGTCGCCGCGCCCACGGGGCCGTGGCGGCTGTTCGGCCAGGTGCACCTTTCCGCGCCGGCGCGGCCTGACGCGGAGCGCCCGATGCGGTTCGACCCGATCAGGCATCCCATCCAGGGGCTGCGGCCGGCGGGCTGGCTGAACGAGATCCGCGGCGCCGCCTACACGGCCGCCCAGCGCGTGCCCGATGTGCCGGAGAAGACCGTACTCCACGCGGGCGCGGCGCCCCACGAGCCCGTCGCGGTCACCGGCTCAGCTCACCGTGCCGAGCCGGTGACCGCGTCGAGCCGACGGCCCAGGTGATCGCGGGGGACCAGGCGGCTCACGTGATCGTGCGGAGCCAGGCGGTTCAGGTGACCAGGCCGTTGCGGTAGGCGTACACCACCGCCTGTACGCGGTCGCGCAGGTCGAGCTTGGTCAGGATGCGCGACACGTACGTCTTGACCGTCTCCTGGCTGATCACCAGCGTCGCGGCGATCTCGCTGTTGGACTGGCCGTCGGCGATGAGCCGGAGCACCTCCAGCTCGCGCGGCGTGAGCGCCACGTTGTCCGGTGTGTCCTCCGTGGGACGGATCCGTGAGGCGTACCTGCCGACGAGCTTTCTGGTCACCTCGGGCGCCAGCAGCGCGGCGCCCGTCGCGACGGTGCGGATGCCGTGCAGCAACTGCGCCGGCGGGGCGTCCTTGAGCAGGAAGCCGCTGGCGCCCGCGCGCAGCGCCTCGTAGACGTACTCGTCCAGGTTGAACGTCGTCACCACGAGCACCTTGACGGGGTCGGCCACCCCGGCGCCGGCCAGCAGGCGGGTCGCCTCGATGCCGTCGAGCACCGGCATGCGCACGTCCATGACCACCATGTCGGGCTTGAGACGCCGGGCGAGCTCGACCGCGGCGCGCCCGTCGCCGCACTCGCCGACCACCTCAAGGTCGGGCTGCGCGTCGATGATCGTCGCCAGCCCGGTGCGGATCAGCGTCTGGTCGTCGCAGATCAGGACCCTGATGGGCGCGGTCACGACCGGCTCCCCACCGGGACGTGGGCCCGTACCAGGAAGCCGCCGCCCGCCTGCTCGTTCGCGCTGAACTCGCCGCCCAGGGCGTCGACCCGGTCGCGCAGCCCGGCCAGACCGCGCCCGCTCCCGCCCGGCGAGCCGGCTCGCGAGCCGGAACCATCGGTGCTGACCTCCACGCTGATCTCCTTCTCGCCGTAGCGCACGCGGACCACAGTAGGGGCGCCAAGGGCGTATTTGAGGGCATTCGTCAGAGACTCCTGGACGACCCGGTAGGTGACGAACTCCGCGCTGCCGGCCGGATCGGCGGCCTCGCCCTCCTCGGTGAACTCGACCGGCTGCCCGGCCTGGCGGGTCTGCTCCACGAGGGCGTGCAGGTCGCCGGCCGTCGAGGACTCCCTGGGTTCGGTGTGGTGGCCGGGGTCGAGCAGGTCGAGCATGTGGCGCAGGTCGGTGATGGCCCGCCGGCCGGTGTCGGTGACGGCGCTGAGGGTCGCGTCGAGGCGGTCGGGCGCGGCGGTCAGGTAGCGGGCGGCCTCGGTCTGCACGACCATCGCGGTCACGTGGTGGGTCACGACGTCGTGCAGTTCGCGGGCGATGCGGGTGCGTTCGGCGGTACGGGTGGCCTCGGCGACGTGGCGGCGGCGTTCGGCCTCGGCGGCCCTGGTGCTGCGCAGCCAGGAGCCGACGCCCCACGCGAGCACCAGCAGGAAGTAGAAGATCACGTACCCTTCCAGCCGCTCCGTCGAGCCGAGCTGGTTGAGCGCGATCGCCAGCGGCACGTAGGCCACCGAGAGCAGGACGGCGGCGACGCGCCGGCCACGTTCGAGATGGGCGCCCGCGCTGATGAGCGCGATCGGCAGCGCGATGCTGGTGAACGTGTGGTAGGCGCGGATCTCGTCAATGGCGAAGCCGACCGTCACCAGGACGAGGCACACGGCCGGCCACCGCCGCCGCACCGCGAGCGGGAGGCACTGCAGGGCGATCACCACGTACGCCAGCGCGTCGATTGGACGGACCGGCAGGTCACCGACCTGCGTCCCCTTGCCGTGCAGCACGGGAACCAGCGCGGCGGCGCCGAGCAGCAGCGCGAAGGAAAGGTCGCGGAGCACGACGTCAGACCGCTGCCACAGGTCGGCTAGCCGCCGGAATACGATCACCGCACGAGCGTAGCGGCCGGGCAGGACCGGCGACCACCGCGGCGAGGGACCGAGCTCACGACCCTGCCACCGGTGCGGAGTGGCCGCCGCGGCGGCCACGAGTTGCTGCAACAGCCGCATGACGACTCCCTTGTGCTGATCCCTCGCCCCGGCCGCGGCATGAGCGCCGCGGTCTCGTCGAGAACGGTAGGAAATCGCCGCTCGCGAATCGTCACCGCGCGGTGGACATTCCGCGGTAGCTCGCACGGGGGATGGCTCCGCCGACTTAGGGGCCGACTTAGGGGCCGAGTCAGGGGCCGAGTTAGAGGCGCGGCTTCCTGGAAAGGAGAAGTCCCTGGTCAGCGCGCGACAGGGGGACGAGCGCCGATGGGGGAGACGAGATGAGCCGTACAACTGCAGGGAAGACGGTGGCGATCATGGCCACGCTGACCGTGGCGGTCGCGACACATCCGGCCGCGGCGCACGCGCGCAGCCCACTACCCTGTCCGCCGGGCTCCACCAAGCCGACGGTGGTCCTGGTGCACGGCGCGTGGGCGGACACGTCGAGCTGGGGCGGAGAGGTGGACGCCCTGCGCAAGGCCGGCTACACCGCGCGCGCCATCGGAAACCCGCTGCGCAACCTCGACGACGACGCCGCCACCGTCGCGGCCTTCCTGAAGACCGTCTCAGGGCCGGTCGTCCTCGTGGGGCACTCCTACGGCGGCTCCGTCATCACGAACGCCGCCGCGAACGCCACCAACGTCAAGGCCTTGGTGTACGTGGACGCGGCCGTACCGGACAAGGGCGAAACCACCGCGCAGCTCAGCGGGTCGGGCTCCGCGCTCGGCGCCGCCCCCGACACCCTGTACGACAAGGTGTCCTACGCGAACGCGCCCGTGGGAGCCAGCGACCTGTACCTCAAGCGGGAGCCCTTCCTCCGCTCGTTCGCCTCGGACCTGCCCAGGGACACCGCCGAGCGCCTGTGGGCCACGCAGCGGGCCGCCTCGACGAACGCGTTCCATACGCCGTTGCGGGCGGCGGCGTGGAAGAAGATCCCGTCCTGGTACTTCGCCAGCACCGGCGACCGGATCATCACGATCGAGTCGCAGCTGTCGATGGCGAAGCGGGCCGGCTCGAAGGTGACCAAGTTCGCCGGGGGGTCGCATCTCACGCTGGTCTCACATCCGGAGGCGGTCGCGTCCGTGATCGGCTCGGCGGTCTGCTCGGTGAAAGGGGAGTAGCCGGTGAGGGCGGCGTAACCGCGAGCCGGCCGCCGTGCGCCCGCCGCCGTCAGCGTCGGAGTGCCGTCAGCGTCGGAGTGCCGTCAGCGCCGGCCGCCGTCAGTGTCTGTTGCTATGCGCCTGCCCGGACTGCCGTTGGCGTCGGGCCGCCTCCGGCCAGCCGGTCCAGCAGTTCGCGCAGCAGGGCGTGCTCGCCGGCGGACAGCCCGGACGGGTCCTCGTCCACGAGGGCGAGCAGGGTCAGCGCCGCGCCGGCCCGCGTCGCGGGGACCGCCGCCCCGCCATGGGCGGGCCGTCCGGCGGCGGGCTGGAGTACGGCGGCCAGCGCCGCCTCGCGGACGCGGTCGGACAGCCCCATGTCACGCTCGCCCACGGGCTGGGTGATCAGGCTCAGGGTGACGCCGACGTTCGAGGCCAGAATCTGCTCGGCCGCGTCGCCGACGGGGACCGTGAGCAGTCCTTGACGGGCGGCCACGGTCAGCAGGTCGCGCAGCATGGCGTGCGCGGGCGCGGTGACGGCGCAGGGCTTGCCGGGCTCGGCGCGCCCGTAGAGCAGCGCGTAGAAGGCGGGGTGTTCCAGCCCGAACGCGACATGCCGGTCCCAGCCGTGACGGAGGTCGTCCAGCGGGTCGCCCGTGGGGTCGGCCGGCTGGACGTACTGGGTGAAACCGTGGTTGATCACCGCGTCGATCAGGCCCTGCTTGCTGCCGAAGTGGTGGTACAGGGTGGGCGCCTGAACGCCGGCGCGCTCGCACACGGCGCGCGTCGACAGCGTGCCGTCGCCGGAGCCTTCGAGCAGTTCGGCGGCGGCAAGCAGCAGCCGGTCGCGGGCCTCGCCGCTCTGACCTCGGGTTCTCATGTCGCTATAGTATCTCGTATATCGCTACATTGATCTGTGTAGCGAATTTAGCAAGGGGGAGACTCATGAAGACCTGGTTCATCACCGGCGGCACGCCCGGCGGTTTCGGCATGGCCTACGCCGACGCGGCGCTGGAAGGCGGGGATCGCGTCGTGCTGACCACGCGCCGCCCGGAGGAACTGCGCGGATGGGCGGCTCCGTACGGCGACAGGGTGTTCGTCCTGCCGCTCGACGTCACCGACACCAAGCAGGTCGAGGCCGCCGTGGCCGAGGTCGAGAGCCGGTACGGAGCCATCGATGTGCTGGTCAACAACGCCGGTCGCGGCTGGTTCGGCTCCGTCGAGGGCATGGACGAAACCGCGCTGCGTTACGAGATCGAGCTGAACTTCTTCTCCGTGCTCGCCGTGACCAGGGCTGTGCTGCCCGGCATGCGCCGGCGGCGGAGCGGCTGGATCGTCAACATGTCCTCGGTCGCCGGCCTGGTCGGGATCCAGGGCTTCGGCTTCTACAGCGCGGCCAAGTTCGCCCTCGAAGGGATGACCGAGGTGCTGCGCCAGGAGGTGGCGCCGTTCGGGATCAAGGTGCTCGCCGTGGAGCCGGCGGCCTTCCGCACCCGGGCGTACGCCGGCTTCGCCGCCGAGTCGGTCGACGACGACCTGCCGGAGTACCGGCCGATGCTGGCTGAGGTGCGGGCCGCCATGGTCGCGCAGGACGGCCGGCAGCCCGGCGATCCCGTAGGTGGCGTCCGGGCGGTGCTGGCCGCGATGAACCAGGACGACCCGCCGCGGCGGCTCGTGCTCGGGAGCGAGGGGTACGACACCGTGGTCGGGCAACTGGAGGCGATGCTCAGCGAGCTGCGCGGGCAGGAGGCGGTCGCGCGGGGCGCGGACTTCCCGCCCGGTCAGTGAAGGAGAACGTCAGAGAGAGGAGCGCCTGGAAGGGGCCGTCCTGTTAGGACCTCATCCCCCTTTCGGCCTGCGCCGCCTCAGAGCCACCCAGGAAGCTGGGGCGCCGGCCCGCCGCCCGGCCCGGTGACACCGTGCGCCGGGCGGCCGGAGAGATAGGCGGCCAGGCCGGCGAGGGTGCCGGTGACCTCAATGGGGGCGTCCGAGTTCGCGATCGTCCACGTTCCGATGTGATCGGTGGCCGTGAGGGTCAGTGCCGGGCCGCCGAGGCCGGAACGGCTGCCGGAGATGTCGTCGATCAGCGCGATGAGGAACCCGGCCGGGAGATCGTCGAACGTCACCCCGGCGTCAAGGTCCACGGCGTGCACCATGAACTCGCGTGCGCGCATCCAGGGGACCTCGCTCGCGGGGATGGCCTGGCCCCGGGAGGTGCGGACCTCACGGCTCCACTGCCGCTCGTCCAGCTCGGCCAGCCGCGCCTCAAGGGTGCCCGACGCCCGGACGGCCCAGGCCCGCAGCTCGGCCGCCGGCAACTTCGCGCCCGCGTCGATGTCGGCGTCGCGCTGCTCGCGGGAGGCGTACATCGGCCGCTCCTCACCCGTACGCGCCCAGTACGCCAGGTTGAGCAGCGCGTCGGCGTTGGCGGCCACGTGGGCCAGCAGGTGCTTGCCGCTCCAGCCGTCCAGCGCCGACGGCCCGTCCAGCCGCTCGTCCGGCATCGCGGCCAGGGCGTCGAAGAAGATCCTTGTGCCCTCGGCCAGCCAGCGCATGCTGTCGGCGAGGGTGCGCTTCGTACCCGTCACAGGATCACTTCCGAACGGCCGGTCTCGGCGTGGATCGACACATCGCCTCCAATGGTGGGGTCGAGGCATCGTATCGCCGCCTGATCGGGCGCCGGCGCGGCGGCCCGGCGGCCCGGCGGTTCGTGCCGGCCGATGACGTACTGGTACTCCTTACTGCCGGTCCATGACGATGACCGGAGCCAGCAGACAACGTACGCCGGACCACAGGTCGTGCGTTGCGACGACGCCGGCGCAGACGTTGGCGTGTGAGCGTGCGGCCGCGGTGGCTTGGCCGGAGGCGACGGTGACGGCCAGGAACAGCGCCGCGGCGAGGAGCAGGCCCGCTACCAGCGCGGTGGCGCGGATGAGGCCGTGGGCGGATGGCGGCATGGGCGCTCCTTCGGCGTGAGCGATCGTGCTCCGTGGGCGATCGTTTTCATGCGTGTGCGGTGGGCGGCATCACGACTGTCGGTGAGGGGTGGGGGTGCGTCAAGGGAGGGCGGCTCAGCTGTGCTGGTAGAAGCCGGGCGGGTCAGAAGAAGCCGAGGCGCGGAGCCGTGACGTCGATGGTGTCCTTGACCAGCGCCAGCGCCGCCCCCAGCGGGCTCGACCGTCCGCCGCTCACGACCACGTCCCCGGCCTCCTGGCAGCCGAACACGACCGCCTTCTCCGGCCCGGAGAGCGCATACAGGGGGTCACCCGGCTCCGTCTCCTCCAGCCGTACCTCGACAAGCAGCGGCTGGTCGGCGCGGGCGCTCGCCACGGCGCGCAGCCGGCGGCCCCTGGAGAGCGCGGCCGGCGCGGTGACCGCGCAGGACTGGTCCACCGGCTGCGCCTCCACCCGTACCGACGCCGGGTCCCAGCCCCAGGCCAGCGCCGCCAGCAGCCGTACCTTCGTGGCGGAGTCGGCGCCGGACAGGTCGGCGGTGGGGTCCGCCTCCGCGATGCCGCGCCGTTGCGCCTCGCGGATCGCGTCCGGCAGCGGGTCGCCCGCGGCGAGGCGGTCGAGGACGTACGTGACGGTGCCGTTCGGGCAGGCCCTGATCGTCGCGCAGCCCAGGCCGCGCAGCGCCGTCCTGGCCAGGTCACCGGCAGGCAGGGCGGCTCCGGTCGCGCCGGAGATCCTGATCATGGCGTCGTGCGCGCGGGCCGCCTCGCCGAGCTCCCGCCAGTGGGTGAGCAGGTGGCTCTTCGTGGCCGTGACCACGTGCACACCACGGCGCAGCGCGAGCAGGGCCTCGTCGGCGGCCTGCCGCCGCACTTCGGGCGAGGACGGCACGGCTTGGACGAGCACGCGGGCCCCCGTCCGGTCGAGCGTCTCCTCCAGCGGGCCGAGCGGGCTCCACTCCGCGCGCGGCGGCACCGGCTCGCCCGGCTGGAGCAGGCACTGCGCCGTGCTCGCGCGGACGGCGCGGACGACCGGCCGCACGCCGTGCCGCAGGGCGAGGTCGTCGGCGTGCTCCGCCAGGTGCCCGGCGAAGGCCCGGCCGACGGGACCGAAGCCCGAGAGCACCACCTCGGCCTGACTCACTTCACTCATGATTCCCCCAGAAGTCACGTGTCACCTCGTCCAGGCCGTACGGACGCGCAGGGCCTGCACGTTGGCCAGCTCGTGGACCCCCCACCGGCCGAGCTCGCGCCCGTACCCGCTGGCCTTGACGCCGCCGGTGGGCAGGCGCGGATCGGTCGCCGAGATCGTGTTCACGAAGACGGCACCGGCCTGGATCCCGGCGCCCACGGCCGCGGCGTGATCCTCGTCGGAGCTCCACACGCTGCTGCTCAAGCCGTAGCGGGAGGCGTTCGCGAGGGCGATCAGCTCGTCGTCGTCCGCGCCGGTCGTGAGCGCCCCGAGCGGACCGAACGTCTCCTCCGACAGCAGCACCGAGGGCCCGTCCACCTCGACCACCGACGGCGCGAGCCACGCGCCCCGGCCGGATTCGGGCGCGTCGGCCCGCGCGATCAGCCGGCCGCCCGCCGCCAGGGCCTGGGCCTGCTGCTCGCGCAGCGTGTCGCGCAGGTCGTGCCGGGCGAGCGGCCCGACGTCGGTCTTCTCGTCCGCCGGGTCGCCGACCCGCAGCTCGCGGACGTGCGGGATCAGCGCGTCCACGAACGCGTCCCGAACGTCGCGGTGCACGAGGATCCGCTTGGCGGCGATGCAGCTCTGCCCGTTGTTCAGGAACCGGGACCGCGCCGCGGCGGCGGCAGCGGCGGGCACGTCGGCGTCGGCCAGGACCACGAACGGGTCGGACCCGCCCAGCTCCAGCACGCACTTCTTGAGCGCGGCGCCGGCCCGCGCGGCGACGAGCGCGCCCACGCGGTCGCTGCCGGTGAAGGTGACGGCGGCGACCCGGGGGTCCCCGATGATGTCCGAGGCGGTCGGCGCGTCCACGACGACGGTCCGCAGGACGTTCGCGCCGAACGCCGCGCGGAACACCTGCTCGATCGCCAGGGCGTTCCCGGTGACGGACTCGGCGTGCTTGAGCACGACGGTGTCACCGGTCGCGACGGCGGGCAGCATGGCCCGGATGACCTGCCACCACGGGTAGTTCCACGGCAGGATGGCGAAGACCACCCCGATCGGTACGATCCGCACGATCCCGGTGTCGCCGTCGAGGTCGAACGTCTCCGGCCGCAGCATCGAGGGCAGCTCGCGGGCGTAGTAGCGGCAGGCCGCGACGCACTTGTCGATCTCGGCCCGCGCCTGCGCGATCGGCTTGCCCATCTCCTGGGTGATCAGCGCGGCGAACGGCTTGCGCCCCTCCGCCAGCAGGTCGCCGAGCCGGCCGATCGCCGCGACGCGCTCCTCCGGGCGCGACCGCGCCCAGGGCGAGCGCGCGGCGGCGTCGAGCACCCGGTCCACGCCTTCGGGAGTCGTGTACGGGTAGAAGCCCAGCTCGTCCCCCGAAGCAGGATTTATCGTGACAATGCCTGCCTCGGTCACGTGTCGGCCCCAGAGACGGCGTGGACCTCGCGCAACCAGCGGGTGAACCGGCCGGTGATCGTGACCGGGTCGATCAGCAGCTTCGCGATCCCCTGGGCGTTGCCCTCCTCGATGCGGGCGTACAGGAAGGCCGGCCCGTCCACGGCGAGCAGCTCACCGAACGCGGCCCGCAGCCCGTCGGCGGTGCCGGCCCTGCGCGTGGTCCAGCCGGCGGCGGCGGCCAGCCGTTCGAGGTCGATCCTGGAGGAGTAGGTCGGCAGCGCTCCCGTCGATCCGTACACGCCGTTGTCGAGCAGCACGAGGAGCAGGTTCGGCGGCGCGAGGTAACCGCCCGTGGGGAGCACGTTCGGGTTCATGAGCAGCGAGCCGTCGCCCTCGATGCCGACGACCTTCGGCGCGGACGGGTCCACACTGAGCGCCAGCCCGGTCGCCACCGAGCCCACCAGGCCCATCGCGTCGAGCAGGTAGAGGTGGTTGTCGCGGTCTTGCACGGAGGCCAGCTCGCGGCTGGTCGCCGCGCAGGTGACGACGACGGGGTGGCGGTCCGTCAGGCCGGCGAGCACGCCGAGCGCTTCGATCCGCTTCATCAGGCGACCTTTCCGTCGGTGTTCCAGAAGGACCCGAGGACGACCACGGGCCGGTACGTCATGACCGCGTGCACCCCGGCCTCCCGTACGGTGTCGTGCCAGTCCTCGGGCCCGCTCCTGCGGTCCAGCTCGATGACGGGCAGCCCGACGGCGCGCAGCACGGCCGGCATGGGCCGGCTGATGGAGTGGATCATCGAGTTGTACTCGCCGAGACTGCCGCGCGTGTTGGCGAAGATCAGCAACGGCAGATGGTACGACAGCGTGAACGTGGTGAGCGCCGTGAGCGCGTTGCCGAAGCCGTTGTCCTGCATCACCACGGCGCCGAGCCGGCCGGTGAAGGCCACCGCGCCCATCACGCCGATCGCCTCCTCCTCCCGCGACAGCGGGGTGACGCGCGGCGAGGTGCCGTCCGCGCCGCCGTCGGACGCGATCAACGAGGTGACGATCGGCGCCACGGTCACGGACGGGATGTACCCGACCCGCGCGGTGCCGGCCGCCCAGATGCCGTCGGCGACGGCCTCCGCATAGGTCATGTGCGGTGACTCCTTTCCAGAACGTTCTGTCAGACGGGGAAGGCGAGGGCGCGGAAGAGCACGGCGGGGTCGATGTTGCCGCCGGAGAGCACGGCCACCGCCCGGCCGTACCTGGCGGGGTCGGCCAGGTGGGCGGCGACGCCGAGGGCGCCGCTGGGCTCCACGACGAGACGGGAGCGCCGGGTCAGGGCCGCCACCGCGGCGAGGATCTCGTCCTCGCGCACGGTGACGATGTCGTCGACCGTCGCCCGCATGATCGGGAAGTTGAGCTCGCCCACGACCGTGGTCCGCGTCCCGTCGGCGATCGTGCGGGCGGTCGAGCGGGCCTCCCACTCGACCCGGTGCCCCCGGGCGAGCGAGGCGCGGGCGTCGGCGGCCAGCTCGGGTTCCACACCGATCACCCGGGTGCGCGGGGACAGCGCCGCGACGGCGATCCCCACTCCCGAGATCAGCCCGCCGCCGCCGACCGGGACGAGCAGGGTGTCGATGTCGT
The DNA here is from genome assembly GCF_040649755.1 of Nonomuraea sp. NPDC048882. NCBI lineage: Bacteria > Bacillati > Actinomycetota > Actinomycetes > Streptosporangiales > Streptosporangiaceae > Nonomuraea > Nonomuraea sp. NPDC048882. The sequence continues at coordinate 27,044 of NZ_JBEZGB010000037.1, read as the reverse complement.
CCAGGTCTTCGAGCACTTCGAGGGCGAGCGTGCCCTGGCCGGCGATGACGTCGGCGTGGTCGTAGGGCGGGATCAGGGTCATGCCGCGCTCGGCCCGTACGGTGTCGGCGACGCGTTCACGCCGGGCGGCCGGGGCCATGACGACCTCGGCGCCCAGCTCCCTGGTCGCCTCCACCTTGACCGCCGTCGCCCCGTCCGGCATGACGATCACCGCGGGGATGCCCGCCGCGCGGGCGGCCCAGGCGACGGCCTGGCCGTGGTTGCCGCTCGAATGCGTGACGACGCCACGGGCGCGGACGCCGGGACGCAGCCGCCCGATCGCGTTCACCGCCCCGCGCAGCTTGAACGCCCCGACCGGCTGGAGACTCTCGGCCTTCAGCCAGAGCTCTCCCGGCGCCCACGAAGCGGGCAGCAGCGGCGTCCGTACGACGTCGCCGGCGATCCTGGCGCGGGCCGCGACGATGTCGCCGGCCGTCACCGCGAGGCCGGGCGCGCCAGGGGACACGGTCCGCATGTCAGTCACCTTCCCGCACCGCAATGGCGTCCAGCTCGACCCGGGCGCGGTAGGGCAGCTCGGCCACAGCGATGCAAGTGCGGGCCGGCCGGGGCTCGGGCAGCGTCTCCTGGTAGACCGCGTCCATGGCGTTGCGGTCGTCCATCGTGGTCAGATAGACGGTGATCTTCACGACGTGGCGGAACTCCAGCCCCGCCGAGGCCAGCTTGGCCCGCAGGTTCGCCAGCGCCTGCCGCGTCTCGGCCGCGACGCCTCCCACCACCACCCGGCCGTCGGCGACGCCGAGCTGACCGGAGAGGAAGACGAGCCCGGTCCCGGTCTCGCGTACGGGACTGTACGGATGCCGCGCCTGCGCGGGGCTCGCCGGTGCGTGGTCGGACATGACATTCCTCTCAGACCTGGCTCACGGGGACGTCCGTGACGACGTGGCCGCGCATCCGGCGCAGCAGGAACGTCACGGGCACGGCGGCGAGCACGAACGCGCAGCCCGCGACCGCGATGTAGGAGTGCACGCCGAGTGAGGAGTTGACCGTCTCGCCGGCCACGACGACGTCCGTCGCCCCGAGGATCGCCGATCCGACGAAGCTCATGGTCACCGAGCCGATCGCGACCATGACCATCACCATGCTGGAGACGGTGCCCTGCCGCTCGGGCGGGGCCAGGATGGAGGCCAGGTTGAACCCCGAGGTGACCAGCGAGCCCGCCGTGAGGCTCAGCATGAACGAGCAGATCACGGCGATCGGCAGGTTCGCCGCGCCGACGGTGAACATCGCGACGGAGGCGATCGTCCCGAGGGTCAGACCGGCGGCGAGGGGCCAGGCCGGTCCCACACGGGTGGCGATCGCGCCCGCCAGGATGCCGCCGAGCATGATCCCGATCGACGGGATGCCGAACATCAGGCCGAGCGCCGCCGGCCCCGCGATCCCGTAGCCGAGGCCCTCGTCGGGTGAGACGTCGATCAGCAGGCTGAACAGCGCGAGCAGGCTCCGGTACGCGCCCGTCCCCATGACCACCACGAGCAGGCCGAGCCCGAGCACCGCGGAGAGGCCGCGGATGTCGATCACCGGCTCGGGGACGCGGCTCAGCACGAAGTACCAGACGAGCAGCGCCACCACGCCCAGCACGAGCGCGGCGATCGGGGCGAGCCCCAGCCAGCCGAACTCCTGCCCGAGGCTGATGTAGACGAGCACGCCCGCCAGCCCGCCGCCGAGGACGAGCGCGCCAGCGACGTCCACCTTTCCCGGCGTCGTGATCCGCGAGTTCGGGATCACCAGGCGCACGAACAGCGCGGCCACGGCCGCGAACACCGCCGAGACGACGAACACGAACTGCCAGCCGAAGACCTCCGTCGCGACCTCCAGCACGAACGGCTGCACGATCCCGAACGCGGCCGAGCCCGAGGTGACGACGCCGGTCACGATCATGGCGAACTTGGGCGCGCAGACGTCCCTGATGATCGCGACGGTGAGGAACAGAGCGGCGACGGCGGCGCCCTGGAGGGCCCGGCCGAGGACGAAGACCCCGATGTTCGGCGCCATCAGGCACACGAGCCCGCCGAGCCCCGCGACGACCAGCGTGATCACGAGGACCTTGCGCTTGCCGTGGATGTCGGCGGTCTTGCCGAGCAGCGGCGCCCACATGGCGCCCGCCAGCATCGCGCTGGAGTCGAGCCAGGCGAACTGCGTGGTGTCGAAGGCGTCGCGCAACTGCGGCAGGACGAAGGTGGGGGAGGCGAGCACGGTGTCGACCATGACGTTCACCAGGACGAGGACCGCGACGTAGCCGATGACCCGGCCGGTCCAGCCGGTGTGCAGATCGGCCGGCGGCCTTACCGCTGTGGTGTCGGAGCTCATGTCTGGCACGAGCCGCTCCTTTCTGGCAGCGTGAGTTTACGGACGACGCCCTGCTGGGCGACCAGGACGACGTGCTCGGGCGCCGACAGCAGGCCGATGTCGCGCAGCGGATCCCCTGCGCACAGGACGAGGTCGGCGGCGTAACCGGCGCGCAGCGTCCCGAGCGTGTCCTCGACGCCGAGCAGCCGGGCGCTGTTCGAGGTCGCGGCCCTGATCGCGGCCATCGGCGACATCCCCAGCTCGACCAGGCACGACAGCTCGAAGAGGTTGCCGCCGTGCGGCGAGATCCCTGAGTCCGTGCCGGCCGCGATGTCGACCCCGCGCGCGATGGCCGCGGCGATGTTCTCCTTGGTCCGCTCGTTCCAGCGCAGCTTCTTCTGGTAGCGCCACGGCGTGGTCTTGCGCGGGTCCAGCGGCTGGAAGACGGTCGACAGCGTCGGCACGAGGAAGGCTCCCCGCTCGCCGAGCAGGTCGCAGCCCTCGTCGTCGATGCCGAAGCCGTGCTCGACCGAGCGGACACCGCCGCGGATCGCGGCGAGGATGCCGGCCCGCCCCTGCGCGTGCGCGGCGACCGGGCGGTCGCGGCGGCGGCGCGCCTCGTCCACGACCGCGGCGATCTCCTCGTCGAGCAGGTCCTGGTCGTCAGGGTCGTCGTGCGCGCTGCTGATGCCGCCGCTGGTGCAGATCTTGATCAGGTCGGCGCCGGCCCGCAGCATCCGCCGCGCGGCCTTGCGCACGCCGGGCACGTCGTCGGCGATCTCGCAGTAGTCGAGGTCGAGGTTCCTGCCGCCGGGCAGGGTGCCGTCGGCGTGGCCGCCGGTGTGGCTGATCACGCCGACCGAGGTCTGCAGGCGGGGGCCGGGGACGAGCCCCGCCGCGACGGCGTCGCGGAACCCGGCGGGCAGCCCGCCCAGGTCGCGGGCCGAGGTGACGCCGGCGTCGAGCGTGCGCTTCATGCGTTCGGTCGTCTGGAGGACGCCCAGGACGGGGTCCGTCAGGAGTGCGGCCTCCACGAGCGACCGGTCGGACGGGACGCCCAGGTGGGTGTGGCAGTCGAACAGCCCGGGAAGGAGCGTTCCCCCCTGGCCGTCGATCGTCCTGACGCCCGCGCGGGGCTCGGGCGCCCCTGCCGCCGGGCCGGCGTAGGTGATCCGGCCGTCGTCGCCCGACTCCAGTACGGCGTCGTCCACGGCTCGCTCGCCGGCCCCGTCGATGAGCCGTACGTTGTGCACCCGCAACGCGGCTCCGTCGTTCGATCCCACTCGTCGCCCTGTCCTCGTTCGCCGGCTGTTGACGAGCGACACGCTAAGGTGATCGCATGCTTCGGCCACCGAATCGCTGGAAATCTGCTCTCTGGGGCTGATTCGTGCAGGAAAGCTGATGTGATGCTCTCTTCGACGTTCGACGAGCTCGACGTCGCCATCGTCGACGCCGTACGGTCGGCGCCGCGCGCGAGCTGGCGCGACCTCGGGGAGGTCCTCGGGGTCGATCCGGCCACCGTGGGCCGCCGCTGGGCCCGGATGGAGTCAGAAGGCGCCGCCTGGGTCGCCGCCCATCCCTCGGGCGGCGCGACCCCCGCGTGCGCGCTGGTGGAGGTCGACTGCGCGCCGGGGCGGCTGGCCGAGGTCGCCCGCGCGCTCGCCGAGGACACCTACGCGGCCACCGTCAAGGTGACCAGCGGCGCCAGGGACGTGCTTGTGCTGGCCCAGGCGCCCGGCCTGGACGAACTGTCCGGCTACCTCCTCGACCTCGTGGCGCGGATCCCGGGCATCTCCAAGATCCGCAGCCACGTGGTCACCCGGTCCACCCTGGAGGCCAGCCGCTGGCGCGAGGGCGCGCTCAACCCCGAGCAGCGGCGCCGCCTCGGCTCCGACACGGGGCGCGGGTCAGGCGGCGCGGGCCCGCTGGACGACGTCGATCTGCGCATCCTGCGCGCGCTGCACACCGACGGGCGGATGTCGTTCGAACGGCTGGCCGAGCACGCGGGCATCGGCCCGGTGCCGGTGCGGCGGCGGCTGACCCGCATGCAGCAGGCGGGGCTCGTCACTTTCCGCTGCGACATCTCCCGCCATCTGTCCGGCCGGTCGGTCTCCGCGGTCTACTTCGGCTCGCTGGACGTCCAGGACCTGAGCGCCGCAGAAGAACGTATCCGCTCGCTGCCGGGGGTGCGTGCCTCCACGTTCGTCGCCGGGCCGTTCAACGTGATCGTGGACGCGTCGCTGCGATCGACCGCCGAGGTGCACGATCTGGAGTGGCTGATGAGCCAGGAAGTGCCGGCGCTGCGCATCCAGGACCGGTCACTGGTGCTGAGCATGACGAAGCTGCTCGGCCGCATCCTGGACGCCGAGGGACGATCGGTGCGCGCGGTGCCGCTCATCCCCTCATGAGGGGCCGGGGCGGCGGTAGGCGCGCAGGAACGCGTCCACCCCGTCGGCGATCACCGTCACGATCTCCGCTTCATCCTTCGAATCCTGGGTATCCAGCGTGTCCAGCGCAAGGCCGATCGTCAGAGCCGTGAAGTGGCGTGCCGCGAGGCGGGGATCGGCGGCCATGAGCTCACCGCCGGCCGTCAGCGCGGCGAAGCGCTCTTCCAGCATCCGCTCGGGACGCTCGCGCACGGCCCCCGCCAGCCGGGGGACCGCCCAGTGCTGCGAGGTCAGGCGGCGGAAGGTCACGTAGTCGGACGACGGCACGGTCTGCGTGACGACCCGCCGGCCGAACGCGGTCAACGCCTCGCGCAGGTCGCGGCCCGGCGTCAGCTCCTCCTCGATCGCGGACTGAACGGCGCCCACCAGCGCGTCGTTGACCCGTTCGAGCACCTTGAGGAAGATCGTCGCCTTCTCGCCGAAGTGGTCGTAGACGGTGCGCTTGGAGACCTGCGCGCGGGCCGCGATGGCGTCCACGCTCGCCCGTTCGTATCCCTCGGCGATGAACAGCGCCTCGGCCGCGTCCAGGATCGCCGCCTTCTTGCCCTCCGACCGGCGGCGACGCCCGGGAGTCTGCACCGCCGCGATTGCCCTCGACATGGGCCAAGCCTAGGCCACCTCCGCCCGCCCGACTTCTAAAAGCACACTTGCTAGTGTACTTTTGGCGGTCCGGGACGGCGAGCGCGTCGGCGTGTTCTCCGCGGCACCCCGTCCGAGCTCGGCGGACATCCACCACCAGGAGGCAGTCACATGGCATTCGACCCGGCCGACCACTGGAAGGGATATCTCCCCCCGCCCACGTTCGAGGAGTACTCCGCCCGGTACGCGGACTTCTTCCGGATGCGGCGCGAGGACGGCATCATCGAGGTCCGCCTGCACACGGACGACGGCCCGTACGTGCACACCCACGCCGCGCACAACGTGTGGCCGCGCGTGTGGCAGGAGGTCGGCAACGACCCCGAGAACCACGTCCTGATCATCACGGGCACCGGCGACAGGTGGATGACCGGCAGCCCGAAGGGCCTCAACCCCATGCCCGCCTCCGACCTGGAGCCCGACCACATACACAGGCGGATGATGGACGGCTGGAAGCTCATCGAGAGCTTCATCGGCAACATCGACATCCCGACCATCGCGGCCGTCAACGGGCCCGGTGTGCACACCGAGTTCGCGATGATGAGCGACGTCACGTTCGCGACGCCGGACGCCGACTTCATGGACCCGCACTTCTGGCTGGGCTCCCCGCCCGGGGACGGCCAGTTCATGGCGCTCCAGGCGCTCATCGGCCCCAAGCGGGCCGCGTACTACGTCTACGCCGCCAAATCCATCCCGGCCGACAAGGCGCTCGAATGGGGCATCGTCAGCGACGTGCTGCCGCGCGAGCAGTTGCTCGATCGTGCGTGGGAGCTGGCCCGGTTCATCATGAAGCGCCCTCGCTACACGCGGTGGGCGGCGCACAACATCATCTCCAGGCACTGGAAGAAGACTGTGAGCGAGGACTTCGGCTTCCACATGGCGCACCAGATGCTGGCCAACGTGGCGAGCAAGTCCCTGGTGCCCGACCCCGAGCTGCTAGCCGACTCCGAGGCGCGCAAGCTGTTTTGACCCGGCTCGGCGGGCTTCGGCCGGAGGAGCGCGAACGATGATCGAACGGCACGAACACCTCGGCCGGCTCCTCACGGACGCCGCCACCCGACTCGGCCCCGGGCCGCCCTGGCTGGTGCTGGGCGTTGTACCGCTGGACCGGCCGCCGGCGGGATCCGGCCTGGCGGCAGGGACCGGTCTCGCGGACGGTGACGCGTTGCGGCGGTGGGTCCGGCGGCACGTCGACGCGTGGCCGGCGCCGATCGGGATCGCCTCAGAACCGCCGGAGCCCCATCCGGACAGGGCCGTCTTCACACCGCCCGGCCGGGCCGCCGGCACGTACTACTGCGAGCTGCACGCGGACGGCTCCGCGCTCGGCGCGCTCCAGGTGGGAACGCTCAGGGCGAGTCCCACCGACGGCGGGGAGGTGTGGGCGATCGGCGAGGGGGCGCTGGCGTGGATCACGATCGCGCTGCTCCGCCTCCTGACGTCCTACGCCACCCGCGCCGACGAGACCGGCTCGGGGGAGGGTGCCGTCGAAGCCGTGGTCATCCCCGCCACCGGCGACGGTCGTGTGGTGCCGATGGAGGTGTGGAACCACGACGGCGGGACGTACGGCCGGGCGGGAGTGCGCCGGCCGGCCGCGGCCGGCACCGCCCGCCGCACCGTCGGCCTGGCGGCGTGCTCGTCTCCCGCCCTGACGGCGACGGCGCGACCGCTCGTCCTCGACCTGCTGCGCCGGTTCGGGCTGTCGGAGTCCCGCCACATCGACCCGGCCGGCGTCCTGCGACGCAGGCACTTCACCGGTCACGACGAGCTGATCCACACCTGGGCCGACGCGATCGGCGTCCCGTCGGAGCCCTGATCGCGTCCCGTGCCCGTCCCTGATCAGGGATAGGATCCCATATATGAGAAGCCTTCAGCGGCAGGCGCCCGGCAGCAGTGGGCCCGACCGTCCAAGCGATCCATCTCCCAGCGATGTCGATGCTCGCCTGGCCGGTCGGCTCGCCGAGTTGCGGACCGAGCGCGGCTGGTCGCTGGACGACCTCGCCGGCCGGACGGGCGTGAGCCGTTCCACCCTGTCCCGGCTGGAGCGGGCGGAGATCAGCCCGACGGCGGCGCTGCTGGGCAAGCTGTGCGCGGCCTACGGCCGGACGATGTCGCACCTCCTGGCCGAGGTGGAGGCGGAGCCGCCGCAACTGGTGCGTTCCGCCCGGCAACTGGTGTGGCGGGACGGGGAGTCGGGCTTCACCAGGCGCTCGGTGTCCCCGCCGCACCCCGGGCTCAAGGGCGAGCTCCTCGAAGGCCACCTCCTGCCGGGCGCCGACATCCCCTATGACAAGCCACCCGTCCCCGGCCAGGAGGAACACATCTGGATCTTGGAAGGCGCGCTGGAGTTCACCGTGAACGGCGTCGTGCACGAGCTCCAGACGGGTGACTGCCTGCGGTTCCGACTGTGGGGACCGTCTCACTTTCACAATCCGGGCCCCGGCCCGGTCCGCTACGCCGTGATGATCGTTCTGCCGTGACCGGACACTTCAGAGACGAGGACGTCATGACAGATCCCGAGACGATCATCCGCCCCGCGACCACGGAGGATCTCAAGGACGTGGCGGAGATCTACGCCCACTACGTCACCCACACCGTGATCACCTTCGACCAGACCCCGCCGCGCCTCGCCGACTGGCAGCAGCGCCTTGCCGACCTCACCGCCCGCGGGCTGCCGTTCCTGGTCGCCGAGCACTCGGGCGACGTGGCCGGCTACGCCTACGCCGGTCAGTGGCGCCCCAAGCCGGCCTACCGCTACACGGTGGAGAACTCGATCTACCTGGCTCCCGGCCTGACCGGCAGAGGACTGGGCGGCGCCCTGCTCGGCCCCCTGATCGGCGAGTGCGCGACGGCGGGCTTCCGCCGCATGATCGCCGTCATCGCCGACACCGGAAACCCGGCCTCGGTCGCCTTGCACGAACGATTCGGCTTCGCCCATGCGGGCCGGTTGATCGACGTCGGTCACAAGCACGGCCGCTCGATCGACACCATCCTCATGCAACGAGCTCTCACCGCCGGCTGAGCCGCGCGCGAGTCAGAGCTGTCTCGTCATGAACACACTGTGCACATCAGGCCGATAGTCCGCGAAGGGCTCGCAGTACGCGAAGCCGAACCTCTCGTACAACCTCCTCGCGGGAAGGAAGAACTCGGTCGAGCCGGTCTCCAGGCTCAACCGGGTGAACCCCATGGCCTTGGCCTCGGTGAGGATGTGCTCCATGAGCAGGGACGCGATCCCCGTACGCTTGCGGTCGGCGGCGGTGCGCATCGACTTCAACTCGGCGTGCGCCGCGTTCAGCCTCTTGACTGCCCCGCACCCGACCACCGCCTCGCCGTCCAGCGCCGACCAGAACGTGACCTCGGGCCTGCGCAACGCGTCGAGATCGAGCGCGTGCACACTCTCCTCGGGCGTGGTGGCCCGCATCTCCCGCATGTGCTCACGGAGAAACGCGGCGATCCGCTCCCCGGACAGGTCGTCCACGACGATCCTCACCTGATTTCCCACATTTGAGACTCTATCCCACATTCGGGATATCGACTGTGGTGCCAGTGCGTAGTCGTCGATCTATGCCTTTCCCATCCTTGGACCATCGATGAGCCAGCCCGGCGGGTGTCGTCTCCATGAACGCCGACGACAACAGCTACCTTTCCACGCAGATCAGAGGTTCGCCGAAAGCCCGGAGCAGCACATGAACAAGATCGGGAAATGCGCCGCAGTTCTCGCCATGACCGTGAGTGGCGCCCTCGTCGCCGGCGGCGGATCGCCGGCACTGGCAGACCCCCACCCCGTCTTCGATGCCATCGACGACATCGTGCCGGACGCGGGTTTCCTGCCGAACCTGAGCAAGGCGGCTTCGATGCTGTGCACTCCCGGGGCGCGGAACTTCAACGTCAAGAGCGACGGAGGCCGGATACCCATCCGTCGCATCGACAACTGCGCACTGGGCGCGCAGCAGAATTCGGCGCCCCCGCCGGACGGCGGCCCCCGCTCCGAGACGGTGGTGGAGATGCAAGATTGCGCGGCCGGCGACCGGATGTGTGCAGCCACGGCGAGGTGTCCAAGGGGGAGAAGCGCGACCGACGGCGGTTTCCGCCTCATTCCCGGCGGATCCAGAGGGTGGACCGCGACGGAGAACCACGCCGTCAACGACGACGCCGGATCCGGATGGTTCGTCGAAGTCACCGACATCCCGGACGACCTGGTATTCCTTCAGGTGTACGCCGTCTGCGCCTACGCGACCCCATGACCACATCCCTCAGGGGTGGGAGGAACGGGCGAACTCGGCGGGGGTCTGGCCGTACCGGCTCTTGAAGGCATCGAGCTGTGACGTCAGGAGCGGCGGGCGGCCAGGCGGCCCACGTGTTCCTTGACGGCCAGGATCAGGGCCAGCGTCTCGGGGCCGAGGAGCAGTCCGGCGCAGAGCAGCCGGTACCAGAAGCCCACCGTCAGCGGCCCCTCGGCCAGCCCATCGGCGGCCCAGCGCAGGACCTCGGCGAAGACCGGCAGCAGCAGGAGGCAGAACCAGGCGGCCACGCCGGCCCCGCCGGCCAGCCACACCCAGCGGAACCAGCGCCCGGTACGCAGGTCGGCCTCGCTCGCGTCCGCCAGCTCCGCGGCCTCCTCCGCGCTCAGCCGGCCGAACGCCCGCTTCAGCATCAGCGACTTCACCCGCCACAGGTTGCGGCAGCCGAGCGCGTTGACCAGCACCGCGTACAGGTCGGTGCGCAAGAAGACGAGGCACTGCCAGAGCATCTGCATGACCTTGATGAACACCCAGGCGGCCAGCAGCGACCCGACCAGCTCAGGGGCCCGCCAGAGGCCGAGGTCGATCAGCAGCCGGCCGGTGAGCAGGGCGGCGAGCAGCACGGAGTCCACGGCCAGGCCGGCCAGCAGCGGGCCGTACCGTACCCGGCGCGGCAGCGTCCACAGCTGGGTGAGGTCCGTCTCGAAGACCAGCATGATCATGCGGCGGTCGACGCCGAAGCGGGTCTGGATGCCGAGCGCCCGCGCGCCGAGCCAGTGGCCCACCTCGTGGCTGGCCGCCGCGAACCAGACGAACGGCAGCCAGGCCAGCGCGCTCAGCCCGATGTCGGCGAAGGGGAAGGCGTCGGTGGCGGGCGCGGGGATCAGGCTCGGCCGGAAGGCGAAGACGCCCAGCGAGAACAGCAGGCAGGCGGCGTAACAGGTCCAGGCCACGCGGCCGAAGAAGGGGCGGACGACCTCGGGGCGGACGCTGGTCATCCAGCGGCGGGCCTGGATCGGCGCGGTGCGTACGGGATCGGGCGCGGCGGCCTCGTCCGAGGGGTCGGCCAGGAAGCCGAGCTCCCCGAGCGTCTCCACGAACGACGGCACGTTCACCGGCTCGCCGGCGAACTCCTCCGCCTCGGCCGCCGCCTCCTCGACGCTCGCGCCCCGCTGGAGCGCGGCGATCACCACCCCGCCGACCGCCGGGATCGTCACGAACGTGCCGGTCGCGGGGTCGCCGACCAGCACCTCGTCCTCACCCTCCGGCACGACGCTGAGCGCCTTGAGCGCGACGGTCCCCGTGGCGGTCATGGACGCTCACCCTCGCGCGGCGGCGCCAGCCGGCAGACCCGGCAGCCGGGGTTCCTGGGCAGGGCCTGCCACGAGGGTGTCAGTCCTTCGCGCAGATCGAGGGTCACCCGGAAGCCGGCCGCGCGCGGCGGCTCGTACCCGGTCAGGTAGCGCTGCGCCTCGAACGCGAGCAGCGAGCCGACCTGCATCGCCATCGGCCCCGTGAGCGGGTTGCTCAGCTTCATGTTCTCCACGATCCGGTACGCGATCCCCTCCGAGGTGTCCTCGGCGGGCCGGTCCGCGTAGTCGCAGGCCAGGCAGGCCGTCCGGCCGGGATCCACGGAGAGGTACATCAGCTGCGTCCGGTTCGCACCGCCCAGCACGTACGGGACCCCGGCCCGGACGGCGGCCTCGTTCGCCCAGAGGTTGGCGTGCGGATGACCGTCGAGGCCGCCCGCGATCAGGTCGATGCCCTCGACCAGGTCCGCGAGGTCCTCGGGGCAGGAGACCCAGCGATCGACGGCGTTCACCTTGATGCCCGGGTCGTAGTCGCGCACCCACGCGGCCGCGCGCTCGGCCTTGGACAGGCCGATGTCGGCGTGCCGGTAGAGGAACTGCCGGGCGAAGTTACGGGGTTCGACGCGGTCCTGATCGACCAGCGTCAGTTCGCCGACGCCGAGGCCGGCCAGGCACTGCACGAGGGAGGAGCCGCCCCCGCCGACGCCGAGCACCAGGACGTGCGCTTCGCGCATCGGCCGCTGGAAGCCGGCGCGGTGGCGGTCCAGGGCGGCGTAGGTGCCGTAGAAGCAGAGGTTGGAGAAGTGGCGTTCGTCCTCGTCCGGGTCGCCGAGGCTCCTGCCGTCGGCGTCCTCGACCAGGCCCAGGGAGTCGAGCCCGCGCAGACCCTGGCCGACGTCCTCCGCCGAGACCTCGAACCCGCGCGCGCCGAGGGCTTCGCTCAGCTCGGCCGCCGTCCGCGGGGCCCGGCGCAGCTCGCTCAGGAGCGCGGCCACCTGCCCGTCGGGATCGCTCAGGGTGATCGCCTCGCGGGCGTCGAAGACCACGAGCAGATCCTCGCCGTCCGCCTCCCAGTCACATTCCTTCAACGCCACACGCATCGTGCCTCCAGCGCCAGTACGCAAAATGGGGCCCCGCGGGGAGGGCGACGGCGCTGCGCGACGTGAGCGTCGTCGTCTCGTCCCCCTCCCCGCGGAGAAATCGCCAGGCGGTGTCAGCGCCTCACGTGGCGGGGTTCTGGGTGGCCTTGACGGACTCGACCTTCTTGACCTTGATCTCCATGACATTCCTCCTCGTGAGGTTCCGCGGCCGTGAGTGCCGCTTGAGGCAAGGGTGGTCTTTGGTGCTGAAATAGCGCTGAATTTCCGCTGAGTCGGCGGTTAGGCTGCCATGAGATGATCACCGCCGGGCACTCGCGGAGGGCACGGGGGTGGCTGGAATGCGTGGGTGGTAAGACGTGGGTGGTTGACCGTGGACGGCCTTGAGTTCCGCCTGCTGGGGCCGGTGGGGGTGTGGGACGCCGGGCGGCGGCTCGGCCCCGCCACCGCCCAGCAGCGGACCGTGCTGGCGACGCTGCTGCTCGAAGCGGGGCGTCCCGTGCCGGTGACGCGGCTGGTGAGCGCGTTGTGGGGGGCCGAGTCGCCCGAGTCCGCGCGTAACGCCGTGCAGGGGCACGTCTCCCGGCTGCGCCGGTTGCTGGCGCCGTACGAGGAGGCCGAGCTGGTGACCACGGCGCACGGCTACTGCCTCACGGTGGCGCGCGACCGCATCGACCTGTTCCGCTTCCGCGAGCTGGTCCGCGCGGCCGGAAACGCCGGCGGCGAGAGCGGGGCGGGTTTTGGGAGCGGGGCGGGCGGTGAGAGCGGGGCGGGCTTTGACAGCGGCGCTGAGCGCGCCGTCGGGCTGCTGCGCGCCGCGCTGGCGCTCTGGCAGGGGACGGCGCCGCTGGCCGACGTGGCCGGCGGGTGGCTGCCCGACGTCGTCGTTCCCGGCATCGAGGAGGAACGGCTGACGGCACTGGAACGACGACTCGCGCTCGACCTGCGGCGGGGACGGCACCAGGAGGCGGCGGCGGAACTGACGACCCTGGTCGGCGAGCATCCGCTGCGGGAACGCCTGGTGTCCCTGCTCATGACGGCGCTGCTGCGCTGCGACCGCAGGACCGAGGCCCTGGCCGTCTTCCGCCGCGTCAGACGCGGCTTCGCCGAGGAGCTCGGCATCGAGCCCGGCGAGGAACTGCAACGCCTCCACCAGGCGATCTTGGCCGGCCGCGACACCATGACGGCACCCGCCGGCGTCGTCGCCGTGCCGCGTCACCTGCCCCCTGACACCGAGCTGTTCACCGCCCGGGAGGAGGAGCTGGCCGCCCTGGACCGGCTGACGCTCCCGGCCCCTGACTCCACCGCCACGCACGCCATGGCCCCGTGCGTGATCACCGGCACGGGCGGCGTCGGCAAGACCACCCTGGCCGTGCACTGGGCGCACCGGGTGAGCGACCGCTTCCCCGACGGCCAGCTCTACGTCAACCTCCAGGGGTACGGCCCCACCCACATCGCCCGGCCGCCCGGCGAGGCGGTGCGGCTGTTCCTGGACGCGCTGCGGGTGCCGTCCGAGCTGGTGGGGGCCACGCTGGAGGCGCAGGTCGGGCTCTACCGCAGCCTGCTGGCGGAGCGGCGCATGCTGATCCTGCTCGACAACGCCCTCGACTCCGACCAGGTACGGCCGCTGCTGCCGAACGCGCCCGGCTGCCTGGCCCTGATCACGAGCCGGGCCGAGCTGACCGGCCTGGTCGCGGCGGAGGGCGCCCGCACGCTGTCGCTGGGGCTGTTCTCACCCGAGCAGTCCCGCTTGCTGCTGACCCGCCGGCTCGGCGTGGACAAGGTGGACGCCGAGCCGCGGGCGGTGGACGACATCGTCTCCCGGTGCGCGGGGCTGCCGCTGGCCCTGGCGATCGTGGCCGCCCGCGCCCAGACGCGCCCGTCGTTCCCCCTCAAAGCCCTGATCTCGGGCCTGGACAATGCAGAAGGGGAGGGGAACGCAGGCCCGCGCGGTGACGGCGGGCTGGACGTCTTCGACGGCGGTGACGCCTCGACGAACATGCGGACCGTCCTGTCCTGGTCCTACCGCGCGCTCACCCCCGACGCCGCCCGCCTGTTCCGCCTGCGCGGCCTGCTGCCCGCGCCCGAGATCTCCACCGCCGCGGCCGCCAGCCTGGCCGGGATCCCGGTACGCCAGGCGCACCACCTGCTGACCGAGCTGACCAGGGCGAGCCTGGCCGTGGAGCGCACCCCGGGACGTTACGGCCAGCACGACCTGCTGCGCGCGTACGCCGAGGAGCTGACCCGCCTGCACGACTCCGAGGCCGAGCGCCACGAGGCGCTGCACCGGCTGCTCGACCACTACCTGCACAGCGCCTGCCTGGGCGACCGCCTCCTCGACCTCTACCACCGCGTCCCCCTGACCCCGGCGCCGCCCCGGCCCGGCGTGGTCGTGGCCCGCATCACCGACCGCGCGCAGAGCGAGGCCTGGTTCGGCCGCGAGCACCGGACGCTGCTGGCCGCGATCAGGCACGCCGCGCGCCTCGGGTTCGACCGGCACGCCTGGCAGCTGGCCGGCGCCTGCTGGGGCTTCCTGTCGCAGGAGGGACGCTCGGACGACCAGGCGGCCGTGCACCACATCGCGCTGGAGGCGGCGACCCGGCAGGACGACCCGGCCGCGCAGGCTCACGCCCACGTGGGGCTGGCCCAGGCCCTCATCCGGCTCGGCCAGGACGCCACCAGCGAGGCCCACCTGCGCGCGGCGCTCGACCTGTTCGGCGGGCAGAACGACGCGGTCGGGCAGGCGATCTGCCTCATCTACCGCAGCGTGATCGAGGACCGTCGTGGCCAGTACGACGAGGGCCTGCGCCTGAGCGACCAGGCGCTGCGCCTCTGCCGGGCGGCCGGCGACCGGGCGGGCGAGGGCCGGGTGCTGAACAACATCGGCTGGTTCCACGCCCAGCTCGGCGCGTACGGGGAGGCGCTGCGCCGCTGCCAGGAGGCCCTGGCCATCCACCGCGAGATAGACGACCTTCCCGGCGAGTCCGCCACCCTCGACAGCCTGGGCCACATCCACCACCTGCTCGGCCAGTACGAGCAGGCGATCACCTATTACCGCAGGTCCCTGGCCTGGCGGCGGGGCGGCAAGCGCGCCCTCGGCGCCAGGACGCTGCGTCGGCTCGGCGAGGCGCAACTGGCGGCGGGCCGGCTGCGCGAGGGCCGCTCGACCCTCCAGCGCGCTCTCGCCCTCACCGCCGAACTCGCCCCCGGCGACGCCGACGCCCTCCGCACCCGCCTCGCCGCCCTGTCCGACCCCACCGACTGACCTGCTCCGCGCGGCCTGCGGGTACGGGTTGACGGCTGGGCACGCGGGCCGGGCCGCCGTACGTCGCGGAGGAGAATCGGCTCGTGGCAGCAGAACCCTCGACTCAGCCCGGCGCCGGGCGGACGGCGTTGCGGCCGGTGGACCTGGCGCGCGAGGTGGGCGTCTCCACCCAGCAGATCCGCAACTACGCCGACGCGGGCATCCTGCCGCCGGCCGAGCGCACGCCCTCCGGCTACCGCAGGTTCGACACCCGGCACCGTGCCGCCCTGCTCGCGTACCGGACGCTGGCCAGGGGTTTCGGCTGGGACACCGCCCGCGCGGTCATGCAGGCCATCCACGAAGGGGACGTACCACGAGGACTCGCCCTCATCGACGCGAGCCACGCGGCCCTGCACGGCCGGCGCCAGGAGCTCCAGGCGACCAGCGAGGCCCTGCACGCCGTGGCGAGCGCCGCCCAGGCCCCGGACACACCCGCGCGTGTGATGCGGATCGGGGACGCCGCCAGGCACCTCGGGCTGCGTGCCTCGGCGCTGCGGTTGTGGGAGTCGGCCGGGCTGCTCAGGCCGCCGCGCGAGCCAGGCACCGGCTACCGGCGCTACGGCCCCGACGACGTCCGTGACGCTCGGATGATCAACATCCTGCGCCAGGGCCGCCACCCTCTGCCGCAGATCAGGGCTCTGCTCGACGAGCTGCGCAGGACGGGGAGCACGCGGGCGCTGCGGAGCGCGATCGAGGAGCGGCGGGCGGAGCTCACCCGTACGGCGGCGGCCATGCTGACGGGCTCCGCCGCCCTGCACCACTACCTGAGCGCGGACGCGCCGGAAGGCGGTCTTTTCCCGGGCGCGTGAGCTGCGACCGTCCAGT
The DNA here is from genome assembly GCF_040649755.1 of Nonomuraea sp. NPDC048882. NCBI lineage: Bacteria > Bacillati > Actinomycetota > Actinomycetes > Streptosporangiales > Streptosporangiaceae > Nonomuraea > Nonomuraea sp. NPDC048882. The sequence goes on along the minus strand of NZ_JBEZGB010000037.1, from coordinate 10,841 downwards.
TGAGACTTTCCGGCCACGACTTCCCGTATTTCCAGCGGTGGTGGCAGCCAACTCTCAACTTGGAGCTTCAACGATACGCTTGAAGTCGTGAAAGTCCATCCACGCGAGGACCTCGCATCGGCCCCGGAGTGGATCCGGGTGGCCGGTGCCAGAGAGCACAACCTGACCTCCATCGACGTAGAGATCCCGAAACGCACGCTGACGGTCGTCACCGGCCTGTCGGGGTCGGGCAAGTCGTCCCTGGTGTTCGACTCGATCGCGGTCGAGGCGCAACGGCAGTGGAACGAGACGCTGCCGGCGTTCGTCCGTACGTTCCTGCCGAGTTCGGCGCGGCCGGACTTCGACCTGATCGAGCACCTGCCCGCGACGATCGCGGTGGACCAGCGGCCGCTGTCCGGCGGCCCGCGCTCCACGGTCGGCACCATCACCGACATCGCGCCGCTGATGCGGCTGCTGTTCTCCCGCGCGGGCGAGCCGTTCGTCGGTTACGCCGACGCGTTCTCCTTCAACATGCCGGCCGGCATGTGCCCGGAGTGCGAAGGGCTGGGCGAGGTCGTCGGCGTCGACCTGGACGCCTTCCTCGACCCGGCCAGATCCCTGAACGACGGCGCGCTGCTGGCGCCGCTCTTCGCCGTCGGGTCGCGCGACTGGTACCTGCTGGCCGCATCCGGCCGGTTCGACCCGGCCAAGCCGGTGGCGGGCTTCACGCCGGAGGAGCGGGAAGAGCTGCTCCACGGTACGGGCGGCACGGTCCCCGTGGACGTGGGCGGCCAGCGGGTGAACATGACCTACGAGGGCGCGGTGGTGAAGTTCCGCCGCCGTTACCTCGAACCCGACCGCGAGCCGGGCACGCGGACCAAGCAGTTGATCGCCCGGTTCACCACCTCGGTGCCCTGCCCCGCCTGCGGCGGCACGCGCCTGTCCGCGCTCGCCCTGGACAGCAGGATCGCCGGTCACTCCATCGCCGACCTCACCGCGATGGAGGCCGACGACCTGCTCGGCGTGCTGCGCTCGCTGGACGTCCCGAAGGCGAAGCCGGTGATCGAGGCGTTGATCTCGCGCGTGGGCCACCTGGCCACGATCGGCCTGGGCTACCTGAGCCTGGACCGCCGCACGGGCACCCTGTCCGGCGGCGAATCGCAGCGGGTGAAGATCGTCCGGCATCTCTCCAGCAGCCTCAACGACCTGCTCTACGTCTTCGACGAGCCGAGCATGGGGCTGCACCCGCGCGACGTGCACCGGCTCACGGACCTGCTGCACGCCCTGCGCGACAAGGGCAACACGGTGCTCGTGGTGGAGCACGACCGCGACGTGATCGCCGCCGCGGACCACGTCATCGACATGGGCCCGGGGGCCGGTGCGGCGGGCGGCCGGGCGGTGTTCGCGGGCCCGCCGGGCGAACTGGCCGCCTCCGGCACACTGACCGGCGACTTCATGAACGCCCCGACCCGGCTCAAGGAACGGGTGCGCATTCCGTCCGGGATGATGCCGGTCGTCGACGCCCGCACCCACAACCTGCGCGACCTCGACGTGGACGTCCCCGCAGGGGTGCTCACGGTGGTCTGCGGGGTGGCGGGCGCGGGCAAGTCGAGCCTGATCAACGGGGCCTTCCGTACGCAGTACCCCGACGCGGTGATCGTCGACCAGTCGATGCCGCACACGAACCGCCGCTCCACCGTCGCCACCTACACCGGCGTGGCTGATCCGATCCGGGCCGAGTTCGCCAGGGCGCACAAGGTGAGCCCGTCGTTATTCAGCGCGAACTCCTCGGGCGCCTGCCCGGCGTGTGCCGGCCTGGGGGTGATCTTCACGGATCTGGCCTCCCTGGAGGGTGTGAGCCTGACCTGCCAGACCTGCGACGGCAGGCGGTTCACCGACGAGGTGCTCGGCTACCGGGTGCGCGGCCTGACGATCAGCGACGTGCTGGAGCTGACCGTCGGGGAGGGGCGCGAGCACTTCGCGGGCAACGTCAGGATCGTCCCGGTGCTGACGGCGGTCGGGGACGTCGGGCTCGACTACCTGCGGCTGGGGCAGCCGCTGACGAGCCTGTCCGGGGGCGAGTGTCAGCGCGTCAAGCTGGCCGTCCATCTGAGCGGCAGGGGCGACACGTATGTGCTCGACGAGCCGACGAGCGGCCTGCACCTGGCCGACGTGCGGCGGCTGCTGACCACTCTCGACCGGCTGGTGGACGAGTACGCGGCCACGGTGGTGGTGATCGAGCACAACCTCGACGTGATCGCGTACGCCGACTGGCTGATCGAGCTCGGCCCCGAGGGCGGCAGCCGCGGCGGTCGGCTGCTCTACCAGGGGCCGCCCGCCGGGCTGCTCGCCGTCCCCGCCTCCCCGACCGCGACCTACCTGCGCCGGGCACTGGAAGGGAGCGCGTCATGAGCGGTGAGGATCGGCGGCGGCTGGCGGCGACGGTGGCGGGGGCGGCGGACGCGGTGGTGAGCGTGCTGGCCGCGCATCCGATGCGCGGATCCGGCCCTTACCCGGCCGGCGACGTGCTCGCCGTCCTGCTCGGCCAGCAGCGGATCCTGCTGGAGACGGTGGACGGGTGGGAGGGGCCGCTGGCGGTGACCGCCGACGGCCGGCCGGAGCCGCTGGCGGGCGAACTGGCGCTGTTCATGAGCTACCTGCAGCTCTCGTGCGTGCTGTATCGGGGGCTGTCCGACATCCCCGCTCCCATGCGGGCCGACGCGGCCCGGCACCTGTCGACCATCCACCTGGCCGGCCGCCGCCTGCGCGACCACGCCCGCCGCGCCGCCCGCACGGCCTGACCCGTCCGGGACGTGGGTCGCGGGGGCGGCCTGGTCCAGGCGCGCCCACGGGATGACCGGAGGCGCGGCAGGTCAGACCGTGGGCAGAGGGCGGAGTATGACTCAGGGTGGATGCGCGGAGGAGTGCCCGGTTCCTACGATGAGCGGGTGATGCGGACTCCCCGCTGGCTGGTGCCGGTCGGTCTCGGGCTGCTGGTGCTGCTGGTCGGGCTGTCTTGGGCGCAGACGATCGCGGCCGGCTGCGGCTGCGTCCCGCCGTTCGCCGGCGGCGCCGCCTTCCTCGTCCTCTGCCTCGTCATGGTGCGCACTGCGCCGGGCCGCCCGGCCGAGGTGGCCGGGCTCCTGGCGCCCGCCGCCATCGGGGCCCTCACCGGGCTCGCGGTCAACAGCGTCGGCTGGTTCATCCTGGTGCTCTACATCGCGTTCGTCGCGCTCACCCTGCGGCTCTGGCCGGGGATCGTCATGTGGCTCGCCTCGCTGGCCGTGGTGCTGGTGGCGGCGTTCACCACCCCCGATCCCGGCTGGCCCAACTGGCTGGGCGCCGTGACGCTCGTCTTCTGGAGCGCCTGGGCCGCGCGCTACCGCATCGACGTGGGCGAGCGGCTGCACCGCGCCGAGCGGGCCGCCAGCGCCGCCGCCACGCTGGCCGAGCGGCAGCGGCTGGCGGCCGACCTGCACGACATCGTCGCCCACACGCTCGCCGTGACGGTGTTGCACCTGGGCGGCGCGCGGCTGGCGATCGAGCACGAGCCGGAGCGGGCGGCGGCCGGGCTCGCCGAGGCCGAGCGGCTGGCCCGGCAGAGCATGGCCGAGCTGCGCAAGGTGGTCAGGGTCCTGGCCGAGGAAGGCGCCGATCCCGCCGTGGTCGCGCCGCAGCCCACCGCGCCCCGGCTGCCCGAGCTCTTCGACGAATACCGTACGGCGGGCCTCGATCTGGAGTCGAGTGTCGAGGGCGAGCTGTCCGTGGTGAGCCCGACGACCGGGATGGTGCTCTACCGGCTCATGCAGGAGGCGCTGGCCAACGCGAGCCGGCACGCGCCGCGCCGTTCGGTCGAGGTCCGGCTGCGCGTGTCGGACGAGGGCGGCGTCGAGGCCACGGTGGCGAATCTGCTGCCCGATCGCCCGCCCCGGCAGAATGGCGGCATGGGACTGCGGACGATGGCGGATCGGGTGCGCATGGTCGGCGGCCGGGTCACCGCCGGCCCCGAGGACGATCGGTGGGTCGTGCGGACGGAGTTACCGGCATGATCTCGGTGGTGCTCGTCGACGACCAGGAGCTGGCCAGGGCGGGTCTGCGGACGATCCTGCGCGAGCCGTACGGGTTCGACGTCGTGGGCGAGGCGTCCGACGGCCGGGCCGCGCAGGCGGAGGTCGCGCGCGCCCGGCCCGACGTCGTCGTCATGGACATCCGCATGCCGCACATGGACGGCGTCGAGGCCACCCGCGCGCTGCTGGCCGCCGATCCGGCCTGCCGGGTCCTGGTGCTGACCACGTTCGGCGAGGACGGCGTGCTGGCGGCGTCGCTGCGGGCCGGCGCGTCGGGGTTCTGCCTCAAGGACGCCCCGGCCGAGGACATCCAGCGCGCGGTCCGCGCGGTGGCGTCGGGTGACGGCTGGCTCGATCCGGCCGTCTGCGGGCGGGTGCTGCGGCGCTACCGCATCGATCCGGTGACCGACCCCGAGGCGGTGCGGCGGCTCGGCGACCTCACCGCCCGCGAGCTCGACGTGCTCAAGCTCATCGGCCGGGGGCTCACGAACGCCGAGATCGCCCGGCAGCTCGTGATCGGCGAGGGCACGATCAAGACCCACGTCGGCCGCATCTTCACCAAGCTGGCGGTACGCGACCGCGCCGCGGCGGTCGTCTTCGCCTTCGACCACGGCGTCGTCCGCCCCGGCGAGTCGCCGGGTATGACTGGGGGCTGACTTCAGGTTCTGCTTGGGGCCAGACGACAGGCGGGGCGGCATCGAAGACCGTGAAGGCATGCTACTCAAAGCCCCCAGCCCACAGACCACCGCCTACGCGCTCCCCGCCATCGCCTGGCGGATCACCGGCCCCATTGCCGCCGCCGTCGTGGTCACCCTGCTGATCCTCAGCCCGTTCTACGGCTACCACCGCGACGAGCTCTACTTCCGCCTCCTCGGCCAGACCCCCGCCTGGGGCTACTTCGACCAGCCCCCGCTGACCCCGCTGCTGGCCCGGCTGTCCACGGAGCTGTTCGGCGACACCATCGTCGGTCTGCGGGTGATCCCCGCCCTCTGCGCGGGGCTGTTGATCCTGGTCGGCGCCGCGATCACCCGCGAGCTCGGCGGCCGGGCGGGAGCCCAGACGCTCGCCGCCGCCGGTCTCGGCACCGGCATGTTCCCCCTGGTCGTCGGGCACACCCTGCTCACCCAGTCGGCCGACTTCGTGTTCTGGACGACCTGCATCCTGTTCGTGCTGCGGGCCCTGCTGCGCGGCGACGGACGGTGGTGGCTGGCGGCCGGCGCCGTGGCCGGGGCGGCGACGTACAACAAGCACCTGATCGTGCTGCTGATCACCGGGCTGGCCACCGGCCTGCTCATCGGCGTCGGGCTGGCCGTGCGCGGCCCGCGCGCCGTCTTCGCCGAGCGATGGTTCTGGTCGGGGGCGGTCCTGGCCGCCGTGCTCGCCTCCCCGAACCTGGTCTACCAGGCCGTCAACGGCTGGCCCCAGCTCACCATGGCCGCCACGCTCAGCGAGCCGATCAACCGGATCATGTTCGTGCCGATGACGGTGGCGCTGCTCAGCATGGGAGCGTTCGTGATCGCCGTGATCGGATGGCGCCGGCTGTATGGGCGGCAGGAGACGCGGCCGCTGGCCATCGCGACCCTCGTGACGATCCTGCTCGGCTGGGCGTCCGGCGGCCGGGCCGACTACGTCGCGGGCAGCCTGATCTTCGCCTTCGCGGCCGGCTGCGTACCCGTCGCCGCGTGGATGGAGCGCCGCGCCGCCCGGCGCGGAGCGGTGTGGTGCGGGCTGCTCGGCACCTCGCTCATCGGGATCGCCGTGGCGCTGCCACTGCTCCCGCTGCCGGCGCTGGGCTACTCGCCGAACGAGGTGTCCAGGGAGTCGGTGGGCTGGCCGCGCTTCGCCGCCCAGATCGCCGGGGTGCAGCGGGAGCTGCCGCAGGGGACGGTCGTCATCACCGCGAACTACGGCGAGGCCGGCGCGCTCAGCCGATTCGCCCCGGACGTACCCGTCTACAGCGGGCACAACGAGCTCTGGTACCAGGGCCCGCCGCCCGAGACCGCACGCACGGTGGTCGCCGTGGGGCTGCCGCTCGAGGAGCTGCGGACCCGCTTCGCGCGGTGCGCGTCCGCCGGAACCGTCGACCACGGCACCGGCGTCCCGAACGAGGAGCTGGGCCTGCCCATCACCATCTGCTCGGAACCGCACACCCCGTGGACCACCGGCTGGACCGACTACAGGCACGCGAGCTGAGGGAGTCATCATGAGCGCCGTCCTGATCGTCATCCCGACCTACAACGAACGAGACAATCTGCCCCGCATCGTCGCCAGGATCCGCGTTGCCGTGCCCGCCGCCCACCTGCTCGTCGTGGACGACGACAGCCCGGACGGCACCGGCCGGATCGCCGACCGGCTCGCCGCCGAGCTGCCCGGCGTGCACGTCCTGCACCGTAAGGAGAAGCAGGGTCTGGGCGCCGCGTACACGGCGGGCTTCCGCTGGGGGCTCGCCCGCGGGTACGACCTGCTGGTGGAGATCGACGCCGACGGCTCGCACCCGCCCGAGCGGCTGCCCACGCTGCTGAGCGCCGCTGAGCGGGCCGATCTCGTCATCGGCTCGCGCTGGACGCCCGGCGGCCGGGTGGCGAACTGGCCGCGTCACCGGGAGCTGCTCTCGCGCCTGGCCAACCGATACGCCCGGCTGGCGCTCCGGCTGCCCGTCGCCGACGTCACCGGCGGGTTCCGCGTCTACCGGGCCGCCGCGCTGGCCCGGATCCTGCGCGGCGGCGTCGAGTCGCGCGGCTACTGCTTCCAGGTGGACCTCACCCTGCGGGCCGTGCGCCAGGGCTGCACGGTGGCGGAGGTGCCGATCACCTTCGTCGACCGTACGGCGGGGGCGAGCAAGATGGACGCGGGCGTCCTGTTCGAGGCGCTCTGGCGGATCACCGCCTGGGCCTTCCATACCCTCTCCGGGCCCGCGCCCACCGGCTCGCGATCATGAAACGGCGGGCGCTCCCGTCAGCGGCCGGTCAGGTCGAGCTGCAGGTAGTCGAGGTTGAAGTTCTGGTACGCGCTCTCCGGCATGCGCAGGACCAGCTCGTGCGTGCCCTTGGTGAGCAGGCGGCGCTCCAGCGGCTGGAGCGTGAACGCGTCGTGGTTGGTGGTGTTCGCGATCGGGGCCGTCGTACCGGTGCCCGTGCCCCAGTCGAGCACGACGGTGCCGGCGGGGGAGTAGGGCGAGGAGACGCGGGCCGAGACCTGGTAGAGGCCGGCCTTCCTGACCTCGAAGCGGTACTTGAGCCACTCGCCGCCGCGGATCCAGTTCACCGCGATAGCGCCTTCGAGGTCGCAGATGTCCACGCCCTCGTCGGGGCGGGCCACGGTGCAGCGGTTGGGGTCGAGGTCGTGGTAGCCGACGCCCTCGCCGCCCGGCGCGAAGTCCTCGCCCTCGACGCGGATCGTCCGGTCGCCGTGCTGGCGCCCGTAGCGGGACAGGTCGCCGCCGTCGCGCCAGTAGTCGAGCGCTTCGACGTTGTCGGTCTGGATCATGTTCGCGCCGTAGGTCCTGACCAGGGTGCGCCAGCCGAGGTTCTCGTCGCGCAGGGACGCCTCGTCGGTGTACTTGGCGGCCAGGCCGTACCACATGCTGTTGATCCAGACGCGGCTGTGCCGCGCGATCTCGGCCAGCGTCTCCCGCGTGACCTGCGGATCGTCGGTGCTGTCGAAGACCACCTCGTACGCGACCGGCCGGCGGCCGGGGAAGGTGCCGACGACGCCGGCGGTGGCGTCGTCGATGATGTGCATGTAGAGGATCTCGGGGTCCTGGGCCATGAAGGCGGCGGCCTCCTCGACCGTGGGAGCGCCCTTGAACAGGCCGTGGTCCACGGTGCCTGTGCGCTTCAGCACCTCGTACATCTGCTGCCTGACCGGCCAGCCCTTGTCCAGGTTGACCAGCGCCCTTCCCTTGGCGGTCCGCATCGCCTCCTCGAAGGTCGGCACGGTGTGCTCGGTGACCGCGGCCTGGCCGCCGCCCAGGCCCTGCTTGAGGTGGAGCGCCTTGATCTGGTCGAGGGTCAGGTCGGCCACGCGGCCGGTGCCGTCGGTGGTGCGGTCGACGCTCTCGTCGTGCATGAGCACGAGGTGGCCGTCCTTGGTGGGCCGTACGTCGATCTCGACGACCTCGGCGCCGTCCCTGATGGCGGCGTCGATGGCGGCCAGGGAGTTCTCGGGGGCCGCGCGCCACTGGCCGCGATGGGAGGCGATCATGAGCGGGGCGCCGCGGCCGTGCTTGAGCAGGCGCTGGTGAACGCGGTCGATCCCGCCGGGCGCGGTCGCCGCCGCGGGGGCCGGGGGGAGCGTGGTGAGGGCGGTGGCGCCGGCCAGAGCGATCAGGCCGGTGGCGGCCAGGCCACGACAGAACTTCCGAATCATGGACATAGACCCTGTAATGACGACATGTCGCTCATATGAACAGACGGCGGACGCCCCCGCAAGCCGAGATGATCTCGCGGCGCCCGCTGTGCGGGTCAGCGGGATGAGGCGCGGAAGGAGCGGCGGTAGTTGTCGGGCGGGACGCCGACGATCCGTTTGAACTGGCGCCGCAGCGTCGTGGCGGTGCCCATGCCGGTGGCGGCGGCGACCGCCTCCACGCTCTCGTCGGTGGTCTCCAGCAGCTCCTGGGCACGGCGTACCCGCTGGGCCAGCAGCCACTGCAGCGGCGTCCGCCCGGTCACCGCGCGGAACTGGCGGGCGAGGTTGCGCGGGCTCGTGTTCGCCTGCCGCGCCAGCTGCGTCACCGTGAGCGGCTGGTCCAGCCGTTCACTGGCCCAGGCGAGCACGGACGCGAGCGCGTGGTCGCCGGCGACCCGCACCGGCGTGGCCACGAACTGGGCCTGCCCGCCCGGACGATGCGGCGGCATGACCAGGCGGCGGGCCACCGAGTTGGCGATGGCCGCGCCGTGGTCGAGGTGGACCAGGTGGAGGCAGAGGTCGACGGCGGCGGCCTTGCCGGCGGCGGTCAGCACGCTGCCGTTGTCCGTGTAGAGGACGTCCGGGTCCACGACGGCCTGAGGATGACGGGCGCTGAGCTCGGCGGTGTGCGCCCAGTGGGTGGTGGCCCGGCGGCCGTCCAGCAGGCCCGCCGCTCCGAGGATGAACGCACCTGTGCAGAGGGAGGCGATCCTGGCCCCCGCCTCGTGTGCCGCGCGTACGGCCTCGACCAGCTCAGGGGGCGGCGGCTCGTCGATGTCCGCGCACGCGGGCAGGATCACGGTGCCGGCCTCGGCGAGCCGGTCCAGCCCGTGATCCGGCTCGACCGCGAACGGGCCGACCCGCACCGGGCCCGGGCCGCAGAGCCGGACGTCGTACCAGCCGTCCACGGCTTCCTGCGGCGGGTTGCCGAAGATCTCGTAGGCCACGCCCAGCTCGAAGTGCAGCAGGTGCCCGGCGGTCGCCAGCGCGACGGTGTGCATGTCCGAAAGTGTACGCATGCTGTCGTTCCGGACTCTCACACTTGGGGTCCGCGTCCGTGGAGAGTGGACTCCTCAGCACAACGGAGATCGGGGAAGTCATGAGTACGTCGGACGCGGTGGTGGTCTACGGGGCGACGGGGCACACGGGACGGTTCGTCGTGACCGAACTGCTCCGGCGCGGTTTCACCCCCATCCTCTCGGGTCGCGACGCGAACCGCCTGACGGCACTGGCCAAGGAGCTCGGGGAAGGGCTCGCGCCGGGCAGCGTGCAGGCGTCGGGTCGAGTGGCGCCGGGCGGGGTGGAGGTGCGGGCGGCCTCGGTGGATGATCCGGAGGCGCTGGATCGGGCGCTCGCCGGCGCGGCCGCCGTCGTCAACTGCGCGGGGCCGTTCGCGGTGACGGGAGGTCCCGTGGTCGAGGCGGCCCTGCGAGCCGGCATCCCGTACGTGGACGTGGCGGCCGAGATCGAGGCGAACGCGTCGATGTTCGCCACCTACGCCGAACAGGCCGCGCAGGCCGGGACGCCGGTGGTGCCCGCGATGGCCTTCTACGGCGGGCTCGGCGACCTGCTCGCCACAGCGGCCCTGGGGGCCCTGGGCGGCTCGACGGCCGCCGACGAGGTGCACGTCGCGTACGGGCTGAGCAGCTGGCATCCCACGGAGGGCACCAGGGCGGCGGGCCGGGTGTCCCACGAGCGCCGCGCCGGCCGCCGGGTCCGGTTCAGGAACGGCGCGCTGGAGTACCACGACGACGGGCTGACGGAGCAGGACTGGGCCTTCCCCGAGCCGCTGGGCCGGCGGGCGGTGCTCGCGGAGTTCACCATGGCGGACGTCGTGACCGTACCGAGCCACCTGGACGTGCCCGAGGTGCGCGGCTACATGACGGTCGTGGCCGCGCGGGACCTGTCCGGCGCCGACACCCCGGCGCCCGAGGCGGCCGACGAGTCGGGGCGCTCCGACCAGACCTTCGTCGTGGACGTCGTGGTGCACGCGGACGGCGTCGAGCATCGCGCCACGGCCGCCGGCCGGGACATCTACGCGATCACCGCGCCGCTGGCGGTGGAGGCGGTGGCGCGCATCCTGGCGGGGGACTTCCGGGTGAAGGGGCTGGCCTCGGCCGGCGCGATGTTCGACGCGGCCGGCTTCCTGCGCTCCCTGGAGCCGCACCTGACGGTCGAACTCCCCGAACCGGCCAAGGCGTCTTGACCGGCCAAGGCATCCTGACCGGCCAAGGCGTCTTGACCGGCTGGGGCCGATCGGGTCGGCTTGGCCTCAGCCCGGAGCCGGGGCGCTCGGGTCTCGCCGGAGTGCTCGCCCCCGCCGTGGGGGGGCGCGGGGGCGGGCCCCCCCCGGCGCCCCAGCGCGCCCGGCGCGGGGAACCCCCCCGC
>NZ_JBEZGB010000036.1:0-59811 GCF_040649755.1 Nonomuraea sp. NPDC048882 | reverse complement strand
CCGAACTGCCCCTGGCCAACAACCCCTTCATGGACGACCACATCATCTACGCGATCGTCCTCATCGGCCTCGCCCTCACCGGCGCCGGCACCACCCTCGGCCTCGGCAACCTCCCCATCGTCCAGCGCACCCCCTGGCTCAAGTAGTACGAACGCCCCCACGCCCACCCCCGGCAGACCGGAGGTGGGCGTTCGGCTTGCCGAGTGCTTCAGGTGCTGCGGAACCAATCGCCTATGACTCCTCCCGATCAATGCGACTGACGGCCACTTATAGACGTAGAGCGGGACTTCGGTATCCACCCCTCCGAACCCCCCGTAAGGGAGGCAAACCATGGATCCCGTCCAAATGGCCGCCGCCGTGTCGGCCGTGCTGGTCGCCGGTGTCACGGTCGTCGGTGCGTGGCTGCGCAGCGTCGTCAGCCGCGAGAAGAGCAGGGAGGTGGCACGGCGTGACCTCGTACGCCGGCTCCCTGAAGGCAGTCGCATCCTTGATCTGGGCAAGCACGGCATTCTGATCGAGTTCGGTCCTGTCTCCCACGCGAAAGCCTCCGACGATGGCGACCGATGATCAACACCTGCCCCTTCCGATGGAACATCTCCCTGATCCGGCAGAAGACCGCGTCGCGGTGCGCGGGGATTTCCTCGACTTCTACGATCGCGAGTATCACCTGCTGGTGAGGTTCCTGCTGTGCTGCGGCGCTCCGAAAGCTGAGGCGGAGGACGCCGCGCAGGAGGCTTTCCTAGAAGTGTGGGCCCGCTGGGACTGGGTGCGGGACACGGTCCGAAGACCCTCCCTCTATCTGCGCAAAGTGGCGTACCACAAGTATCTGCGGCCGCCCGGTCTACGTCGCCGGCCGTTACCGGCCACCATGAGGGAACAGGAACCTCCGGAGCGATCAGGGCCGGACCACGCCGTTCTGACCGATGAGTCCCTGGACGTGCTGGCAGCGCTCCGCGAGCTGGACGGCAACAGCATGATCGCGATGGCCCTGCGGGTGGACGGCTTCACCGCTGTCGAGATAGCCGATCATCTCGGCCTGAGCGCACAGAAGGTGCGCGACCTGCTCAAGAAGGCACGAAAAGCACTGAGAGCGCGACTCTATCCGGCACGCGCGAAGGAGGGAGGCGCACCACGGTGAGCATCGACGATGAGGCCTGCCATGACGAGCTGTCCGAGGAGGAGCTGGACAGCGTGCTGTCCCGCACCGCGGAGAATGTGCTGAGCCACGTCCACCAGGTCACCGACCCCACGGTCACGCTGCTGGCCATCATGGCCGGCCTGGACTCGCCACCCGCCTCCAGGCCGTGGCCCGAACCGGAAGGGGGCGCTCAGAACCCCGAACGGGACATCTGCCTCTACCGCCGTCTGGCTCTGGCCCGCCGGCGGATGGACGCGACGCTGGCCGGTGCGGTGCTGCCAGAGGCCGTCCTCGACGAGTGGGAGGCGCGCACTGTCCGCCACGGTGAGCAGTACATCACCGCGACGGCGCCGCTCGAACTGCTCACCGACGTCCTGGTGGACTTCGGGGAGGTCAGCCGGCTGTGTGAGCAGCGGCATCCGATCGACTGTCATCGTCGTCTGCACCGGATCGCGGCGAGATTGGCCGGTCTCATCGGCATGCTGCTGATCAATCTGGGCCTGTGGGACTCGGCCGGCTCGTACTTCGAAACGGCCCGCCGGGCCGCGGAGGAGACGGAGGACCCCACGCTGCGAGCTTGGGTCATGGTCCGTCAATCCATGCTGCCGCACTACTACGGTGACCCGCTCGACAGCCTGAAACTGGCGCGGGCGGCCGGTGACCTCGCGGACAAGCAGGTGTGCGCGGTCAGCGCCATGGCACCCGTCGCCGAGTTACGGGCCATGGCGCGGCTGGCGCAGCAGGGACGCGGCATCGGCTTTCCTGCGCGAGACGACGTACGGGCCGCCGCCGAAGAGGCACGGAGCAGAGGGGAATCGGTGCTGGCGACGGTGGAGGGCAGCGACCCGGTCTTCGGCTACACGCGCAGGCAACTGCTGTTCCACCTGGGCGAGGCCCTCGTCGAGTTGGGCTGCTTCCGCGACGGTTATGTGTATCTGACCAAGGCGCTGAAGCTGTACGACCACCACGAGCAGCTCGACCGCACGCTGATACAGCTCGATCGGGCCTTCTGCCGGGTGGCGGGAGGTGAGCCGAAGGAGACCCTCCGGCAGGCCACCCGGGCCACGCACGAGTTGCCGCCGGAATATCGCTGGAACATCGTTCAACGGCGGGTCCGCCAGCTCGAATCCGCGGTCGCGCGGTTGGCCGCTGAAGGAGGAACGGAACCCGCACCCGGTTGAGGCGACCCGTCTCCCCGCCGTCCGTGAGCTGGCACGCAAAGAGGGAAATGACGGACTCATGCGGCCGGCTTGACGGTTGATCGAGGTGCGCGGGAACGGGTGCTTCCTAAGCTGGGCGGGGTGGCAAACCTGAAGCGGGTCGCGTGGCCGGGGCTGCTAGTCGCCCTGGTCCTGACCGCGGGCGTCGTCACCCTGTGCGGGATCCGATACTTCACCAGCGGGAACAAGGGGACCGGCGGGACCAGGATCGTGAAGTCGATCACCGGGTCCGGATCGACCGCGCAGAAGGGGGCGATGGACGCCTGGCGGGCCGAGTTCCAGCGGATCCATCCCGAGTTCCGGGTGGACTACCGCGCCAACGGGTCGGGGGCCGGCATCCGGGACTTCATCGCCGGCGCCACCGCGTTCGCCGGGTCCGACATCCGCATGCCGCCGGGGGATCAGGAACGGGCCGACCGGCGCTGCGGTGGCAGGGCGTTGCATCTGCCCATGGTGATCGGGCCGGTGGCGCTGGCGTACAACCTGCCGTCCGTACCGGATCTGAGGTTGTCGCCGGCCACGCTGACCGGCATCTTCACCGGGCGGATCACCCGATGGGACGCCAAGGAGATCCGCGCCGACAACCCCGGCGTGCGGATGCCGGACGCGCGGGTCCGGCCCGTCCACCGCGCCGGCGACTCGGGCACGACGCACAACTTCACCGCGTTCCTGCGGGCGACGGGCCGGTGGCCGGACGAGCCGTCGATGGTGTGGCGGGGTGCGGGGCGGCCGATCGGGGGCTCCGACGGGATCGTCCAGGTCGTCCAGTACTCGGAGGGTTCCATCGGGTACGTCGAGTACGGCTACGCCAGCAACGCCCGCCTGCGCATCGCCAAGATCCGCAACGCCTCCGGGCGCTTCGTCGAACTCTCGCCCGAGAGCGCCACCCTGGCGATGGAGGGCGCCAAGGTCGTCAACACCGAGAACGGCCCGATCGTGGAGTTCGACTACCGGACCAGGATCCCGGGCGCCTATCCCATCGTCATGATCACCTACGAGATCACCTGCCAGGGCGACGCCGACCCGCTGGTGCAGACCTTCCTGAGTTACACCGCGGGCGACGCCGGCCAGTCCTACCTCGCTCTGTACGGCTACGCCCCGCTCCCGCACGACATCCTGGCCGCCGTGCGCACCCGGCTCGGCCTCAGCAGCTGAGCGAGTTGTCAGATGACTTATGGATTTGTACGATGACATACGAATCCTGCCGCCCCACGCCCGAGGACCACCATGGCTTCCGACCGCATTCGTCACGTCGCGCTCTCCTCCGTCACCCTCCCTCTCGACGTCCCCGTCAGCGACGCCAAAGTCCTGACCGGACGGCAGAAGCCGATGACCGAGATCGCCTTCCTCTTCGCCGAGATCACGACCGAGGACGGCCACGGCGGCACCGGCTTCAGCTACAGCAAGCGAGCCGGCGGACCGGCGCAGTACGCGCATGCCAAGGAGGTGGGGGAGAACCTGCTGGGTGAGGATCCGTCGGACATCGGCCGGGTGTATGAGCGGTTGTTGTGGGCGGGGGCGTCGGTGGGCCGGTCGGGGGTGGCGACGCAGGCGCTGGCGGCGATCGATGTGGCGTTGTGGGATCTGAAGGCGAAGCGGGCGGGGTTGCCGCTGGCGAAGCTGCTCGGCTCCTACCGCGACTCCGTCAGGACGTACAACACCTCGGGCGGCTTCCTGCACGCGCCGATCGAGGAGGTGAAGGCGCGGGCCTCCCAGTCCTTGGCGGACGGGATCGGGGGGATCAAGATCAAGGTGGGGCAGCCGGACATGCGGGAGGATCTGCGGCGGTTGGCGGCGGTTCGGGAGCATCTGGGGGACGGGGTGCCGTTGATGGTGGATGCCAACCAGCAGTGGGATCGGGCGAGTGCGTTGCGGTTCGGGCGGGCGGTGGAGGATCTGGGGTTGGTGTGGATCGAGGAGCCGCTGGACGCCTATGACGCCGAGGGTCACGCTCAGCTCGCCGCCGCGCTCGACACGCCGATCGCCACCGGTGAGATGTTGTCCAGCGTGGCCGAGCACGTACGCCTCATCGAGGCCCGCGCCGCCGACATCATCCAGCCCGACGCCCCCCGCGTCGGCGGCATCACCGCCTTCCTGCGCCTGGCCACCCTGGCCGACCACGCGGGGCTGCAGCTCGCGCCGCACTTCGCCATGGAGATCCACCTCCACCTGGCCGCCGCTTACCCGCGCGAGCCCTGGGTCGAGCACTTCGAGTGGCTCAACCCGCTGTTCGAGGAGCGGCTCGAAACCCGCGACGGACGCATGATCGTCCCCGACCGGCCGGGGCTCGGGATCACGCTGAGCGAGCAGTGCCGCAAGTGGACCGTGGACAGCGTCGAGTTCGGAAAGGCGTAGGCCGTGTCCGGCACGCGGGCGCGCGTCACGTCAGGGGCCGTCGGCGCCGTGCGGTTCGGCCGCTACGCGGTGCCGCTGGAGCGGCCCGTGAGCGACGCCAAAGTGGCCACGGGACGGCAGCGGCCCCTGTCCCAGCTCGACGTCCTGACCTGCGAGATCACCACTGGCGACGGCCTGGAGGGGCTGGGCTTCTCCTACACGACCAGGGCCGGCGGACCGGCGCAGTACGCGCATGCCAAGGAGGTGGGGGAGAACCTGCTGGGTGAGGATCCGTCGGACATCGGCCGGGTGTATGAGCGGTTGTTGTGGGCGGGGGCGTCGGTGGGCCGGTCGGGGGTGGCGACGCAGGCGCTGGCGGCGATCGATGTGGCGTTGTGGGATCTGAAGGCGAAGCGGGCGGGGTTGCCGCTGGCGAAGCTGCTCGGCTCCTATCGCGATTCGGTACGGGTCTACAACACCTCCGGCGGCTATCTCCAGGCCCCGATCGAGGAGGTGAAGGCGCGCGCTTCCCAGTCCTTGGCGGAGGGCATCGGGGGGATCAAGATCAAGGTGGGGCAGCCGGACATGCGGGAGGATCTGCGGCGGTTGGCGGCGGTTCGGGAGCATCTGGGGGACGGGGTGCCGTTGATGGTGGACGCCAACCAGCAGTGGGATCGGGCGAGTGCGTTGCGGTTCGGGCGGGCGGTGGAGGATCTGGGGCTGGTGTGGATCGAGGAGCCGCTGGACGCCTATGACGCCGATGGCCATGCCCAGCTCGCCGCCGCGCTCGACACCCCGATCGCCACCGGTGAGATGTTGTCCAGCGTGGCCGAGCACGTACGTCTGATCGACCTGCGTGCCGCCGGCTTCCTCCAGCCCGAGGTGCCCCGCGTCGGCGGCATCACCCCCTATCTCAAGATCGCCGCCCTCGCCGACCACGCCCACCTCCAGGTCGCGCCGCACTTCGTGATGGAGCTCCACGTGCACCTGGCCGCCGCCTACCCGCGCGACTCCTGGGTCGAGCACATCGAATGGCTCTCGCCGCTGTTCGAGGAGCGGCCCGAGATCAGGGACGGGCGCATGCTGGTGCCCGAACGGCCCGGCCTCGGCCTCACCCTGGCCGCGCACGCCCGGGACTGGCGGCTCGACGATGTCATCCTCGGAGGCGGGTAGATTTGTCAGCCGTGCCCCCAGACCCCAAGGCCGGCCGCGACACCGGGCCCAGACCCGGCAGCGCGCACCAGCCCGGCAGCGCGTGCGAGGCCGACCGCGACACCGGGCGCAGGCTCGACCGTGACAGCGGGCGCGGGCTCGCGCACGAGCTCGTCGAACGGCTCAAGGCCCGCATCCTGGCCGGCGAGATCCAGCCCGGCCAGAAACTGCCCACCGAGTCCTCCCTCATCCAGGAGTTCGGCGTCAGCCGCACCGTGGTCCGCGAGGCCGTCTCGCGGCTGCAGGCCGCGGGGCTGGTCGAGACCTTCCAGGGGCGCGGGTCGTTCGTGCTCGCGCTGCCCGCCTCGACGGCCTTCTCCGTGGAGGCGTCCGGCATCCGCACTCACCGCGACGTGCTCGACATGATCGACTTCCGGATCGGCGTCGAGTCGGAGGCGGCCGGGCTGGCCGCGGAGCGCCGGACGGACCTGCAGCTCAAGGCGATCGAGCGGGCCCTGGTCGACCTCGGGCGCTCCGGCGAGCAGCCGGGCCACGCGGTCGAGGCCGACTACGCCTTCCACCTCAAGGTCGCGCTCGCGTCGGGGAACCGGTTCTACTCCGACCTGCTCGCCTCGCTCGGGCCGATGATGATCATGCTGCCGCGCACGCGGCTGCCGCACGTCTACACGGTGTCCGACGCCACCCACTTCACCCGGGTGACCCTGGAGCACGAGAACATCTATCGCGCCGTCGCCGACCAGGACGCTGCGGCGGCGCGGGCGGCGATGCGGCTGCACCTGTCCAACTCCCGCGCCCGCCTCCAGGCGCCCTAGGGCTCCGGCCGAGGCTCCCGGTCAGCACTCCAGGTGCCCTGAAAAATCACGTCACCAGCGGGCCGTGTTCGGGGTGAAGTCCGGGACGATCGAGCGCATGTACGCGGTGTCCTCCCGCCCCCGCTGCCCGCACGCGACGTACTGTTCGTGCAGCGCCGCCAGCGCGTCCTCGTCCAGCTCCACGCCCAGGCCGGGCCCGGTGGGCACGGCCACGCTCCCGTCGCGGAACTCCAGCGCCCCCGGCTTGACGACCTCCTCCGTCTTCCACGGGTAGTGGGTGTCGCACGCGTACGTGAGGTTCGGGGTCGCCGCCGCGAGATGCGTCATGGCGGCCAGGCTCACGCCCAGGTGCGAGTTGGAGTGCATCGACAAGCCGAGCCCGAACGTCTCGCAGATGCCGCCCAGCAGCGCCGAGCGGCGCAGCCCGCCCCACAGGTGGTGGTCCGACAGCACGACCTGCACCGCGTCGGCGGCGACGGCCGGCTTGAGGTGCTCGAAGGCGATGACGCACATGTTCGTGGCCAGGGGGATCGAGGTCTGCCGGGAGACCTCCGCCATGCCGGGGATGCCGGGAGTCGGGTCCTCCAGGTACTCCAGCACGCCCGACAGCCGCTCGGCCGCCTGGACGGAGGTCTCGACGGTCCAGGCGCCGTTGGGGTCGATGCGCAGCGCGTGGCCGGGGAAGGCGTCGGCCAGGGCCTCGACGGTCTCGTATTCGTGGCGGGGCTCGTACACGCCGCCCTTGAGCTTGAGCGCGGTGAAGCCGTACTCGTCGACCATCCGCCGGGCCTGGGCGACCATCTGCTCGGGTGTGCGGCCCTCGCCCCACGAGTCGTCGTCGTGGCCCGGATGGCCGGCCCACTTGTAGAACAGGTAACCCGAGAAGGGGACGCGGTCGCGTACGGCGCCGCCGAGCAGGTCGCTCACCGGGCGGCCGAGCGCCCTGCCCTGGAGGTCGAGCAGCGCCACCTCGAACGGCGCCACCACGGTGTCCACGGCGCTGGAGATCTCCAGCATGCCGCCGAAGCTCGCGCCCGCGCCGCCGGTACCCTCCCCGAGCGTCTTCACCACGGTCGCGCGCAGCGCGTTGAGGTCGAACACGTCCGCGCCGGGCAGCGCGGCGGCCACCGCGCCGAGCCGGTCGAGGTGGGACTGGTCGGCGTACGTCTCACCCAGGCCCACCAGCCCGGCATCGGTGTGCACCTGGACGATCGCGCGCAGCACGTACGGCTGGTGCACTCCCACCACGTTGAGCAGCGGCGGGTCGCGGAAGGCGACCGGGGTGACGACCACCCTGCTGACCAGCCCCGCCTCGCGCGGGCTCAAAGCTCGGCTCGCACGGCAGGGGCCTTCACGGTCAGTACGGGCACGCTGGCCTCCATGAGGATCCGCTGGGCCTCGCTGCCCAGGATGAACTTGCCCACCAGCGACCGGTGCCGCAGCCCGATGACGATGAGCGTGCCGCCGCTCTCCCTGACCAGCTGCTCGAACGTCTCGGGCAGGTCGTCGTCGTGCAGCGGCTGGCGCAGCTCAGCGTCCACCCCGGCTTCACGGGCCCGCCGCAGCAGCTCCGAGCCGGCCGCGTCGTCGATCTTGCGCTCGTCCACGGGGGCGCCGCGCCGTGGCGAGTTGACGATGATCACGCGTTCTCCGCGCAGCCTGCCTTCGCGCAGGCCGGCGTCGACGGCGGCCTCGCCCTCGGGCGTGGGCAGGTAACCGACGAGGATGGTCATGAAACAGTCTCCTCCACACGATCGGGGGTCTTGCGGCGCAGCGCCTTGCGGATGAGCGGCCAGACCGCGACGATCACGACCAGCGCCAGCACCGTCCCGGAGATGGGGCGGGTCAAGAATCCCGCAGGATCGCCGCCGAAGATCAGCAGCGACTGCCGCGACGAGTTCTCGATCATCGAGCCCAGCACGAACGCCAGCACCAGCGGCCCCGGCTCGAAGCCGAACTTCTTCATCAGGTACCCCAGCACGCCGAACACGATCACCATGAAGACGTCGTACACCTTGTTGTTCACCGTGTACGCGCCCAGCAGCGTGATGAGCACCGTGATCGGGGCCAGGATGGCCGGCCGTACCCGCAGGATCCGGACGAACACCCCGACCATCGGAATGCTCATGATCAGCAGCAGGATGTTGCCGATGTACATCGAGTTGATGACGCCCCAGAACACGTCCGGATGCTCGGTGACCAGCTGCGGCCCCGGCTGGATGCCCTGGATGAGCAGCGCGCCGAAGATCAGGGCCATGGTCGCGTTCGCCGGGATGCCGAGCGTCAGCAGCGGGATGAACGAGGAGGTGGCGGCGGCGTTGTTGGCCGTCTCGGGCGCGGCCACGCCCTCGATCGCGCCCCGGCCGAAACGCTCGGGCTGCTTGGCGCGCCGCTTCTCCAGCGCGTACGCGGCCAGCGACGACAGCACCGCGCCACCGCCGGGCAGCACGCCGAGCACGAACCCGATGAGCGAGCCGCGCCCGATCGCGCCCTTGGCCTGCCCGAGGTCCTTGCGCGACGGCCAGACGTTGCCGACCTTGGCGGGGGAGTGGACCTTGTTGTGCCGTTCCTCCAGGTTGTAGAGGATCTCGCTGAGGCCGAACAGGCCCATGGCGATCGGGATGAAGTCGATGCCCTCGGCGAGGTCGAGGCTGCCGAAGGTGAAGCGCTCGGCACCGGTGAAGGTGTCGCGGCCGACGGTCGCGAGCAGCAGGCCGACGCAGGCGGCGATGATGGCCTTGAGCCGGTTGCCGTTGCCGACCGAGGAGATCAGCAGCACGCCGAGGATGCCCAGAGCGGCGTACTCGGGCGGGCCGAAGTCGAGCGCGAACCCGGCCACGACCGGGGCGACCAGCGTCAGGGCGAGGATCGAGATCGTGCCGCCGACGAAGGAGCCGATGGCCGCGATGCCCAGCGCGGTGCCCGCCCGGCCCTGCTTGGCCAGCGCGAACCCGTCGAAGACGGTCACCACCGAGGACGCCTCACCGGGCAGGCGGAGCAGCACCGAGGTGATCGTGCCGCCGTACTGGGCGCCGTAGAAGATGCCGGCGAGCATGATGATCGCCGACACGGGGCCGATGCCGTACGTGATCGGCAGCAGGATCGCGATCGTCGCGCCGGGTCCGAGGCCGGGCAGCACGCCGATCAGCATGCCGATGATCACGCCGATCAGGCAGTAGAGCAGGTTGGCCGGTTCGAGGACGACGCCGAAGCCGTCGAGGATCGGGGAGATGTCCATGTGACTTTCTCAGATGAGTCGCGGGAGCGGGATCGACAGCAGCAGCACGAAGAGCACGTAGAACGCGGCCACGGCGCCGATGCTGATCACGATGGACGAGCGCCACGACTCCTTGCCCAGCCAGCGCAGCCAGACGAACATGAGCAGCAGCGAGGGGATCTCGAAACCGATCACCGGCAGCAGAGAGGCGAGCCCGACCAGCGTCACCAGGCCGACGACGGTGAGCAGGCTCGACCGGGAGAAGCGCTCGGTGTCCTGCAGCCCGCGGCCGGTGAAGGCCAGCGTCGCCGACAGCACGATGATGACGATGCTGATGGCGAACGGCCACAGGCCGGGACCCGGCTGGGTGAGCTGCCCGAGGCCGAGCGTGTACGACACGACGGCCCCGAACACGCCCGCGGCCAGGGCCACCACAGCCGCGCCGAGCTGCGCGAACGGGCCCGCGTGCGGCGGCCTGGCCTCCTCCAGCTCGGCCTGGAGCCGGTCGGCCTCGGCCTGCAGCGCGTCGGCGTCGTCCAGCGGCGCCGCACCGGGCCGGTCCGGCTCGGGCGGGGCCGAGCCGGGGTCCGGATGAGAGGCGGTGGGGTCGGGCGGGGACATGCGCACTCCTTAGCGGGGGGCCGCGCTCAGCCGGCCAGGCTGATGCCGAACTTGTCCAGCTGCGCCTTGTACGTGGTGGAGTCGTTCTGCAGCGAGGTGAGCACCTCCTGCGGCGCGACCTCCATCGGGGTGAGCGAGTTCTCCTCGTTGAACTTCTTGTACTCCGGCGTGGCGAACACCTTCTTCGCGGCGTCGAGCAGCTTGGTCTTGACGTTCTCCGGCGTGCCCTTGGGCGCGGTCAGGAAGCGGTACTGCGTCACCAGGACGTCGAAGCCCTGCTCCTTGGCCGTCTTCACGTCCGGCAGGTAGGGGATGCGCTCCTTCGAGAAGACGGCGAGCGGCACGAGCTTGCCCGCCTTGACGTTCTCGATGGCCTCGCCGATCTGCATGGTGGAGACGTCGACCTGGTTGCCCAGCAGGGCGGTCAGGGCGGGGGCACCGCCGTCGAACGGCACGGCCGTGGCCTCGATGCCGGCGGTCTTGAACGTCAGCGCCGAGGCGAGCTGCGCGCCGGTGCCGACGCCCGTGGTGCCGTAGCGGATCGTCTTGCCGGCCTTCTTCATGTCCTCGATGGACTTGTAGCCGGACTGGGAGTTGGTCGCCATGACGTAGTCGTCGCGCGAGATACCGGTGATGACGTCGAACGAGTCGATCTTCGTGGCCTCGGCGGCCGACACCGTGAGCGGCGTGATCGTGAAGAGCGAGGCGTTCTGCACGGCGATCTTGTAGCCGTCGGGCTTGGCCGACTGCAGCTCCTTGGCGTTGAGCGCGCCGTTGGCACCGGGCTTGTTGAGCACGGGCGCGGAGACGCCGAGCTCCTTGGCCATGCCCTGGGCGAGCGCCCGGGTGATGAGGTCGGTCGAGCCGCCGGCGGAGGCGCCGACGCTGAACTCGATGTTGCCGGACGGATATTCGCCGTCGCCGCCACCGGAGGAGGTCGTCTTGACGCCGCCACACGCCGTCAGCGCGATCGCGGCGGCAGCGCCGGCGACGCTCACGAGGATGCGGCGGGAGGCTGGCCGAGATGTCGGCATGGACTTCTCCTTTGCCCGGGCGGAATGCCGCCCGTGGTGTGCTATGGAGCGGAGTGAGGGGGTTGCGTAAGGTTACGGCAAGGTTTCCGCTCGTCAGTCTCCGGAGACTATGGACGTGCCTCGATGCCTGTCCAGGCTCAATTTGGTATCGAATGATACTCTACGCGCATCATGCTGACACTGGATCAGATCCGGGCCTTCGTGGCCGTCGCCGAGGAGCTGCACTTCGGCCGCGCGGCCGACCGGCTGCGCATGACCCAGCCCCCGCTCAGCCGTCACATCCAGAAGCTGGAGCGCTCGGTCGGCGTGACTCTGCTGGAGCGCGACAACCGGCGCGTGGTCCTCACCGACGCCGGTCGCGCCTTCCTGGACGACGCGCGGCGCATGCTCTCGCTCGTCGACACGGCGGGCGATCGGGCCCGCAGGATCGCCAGCGGCGCGGCGGGCACCGTACGCCTCGGGTTCACCGCCGTCTCGGCGATCAGCATGCTGGGCGCGCTGCTGCGGCGGCTGTCGGAGCGGCTGCCCGAGATCGACGTCATCCTGCACGAACGGGTGACCGCCGGGCAGGTGGACGGCCTGCTGCGCGGCGAACTCGACCTGGGCCTGGCCCGCCCGCCGTTCGACATCGCCACGCTCGACTCCCGCGTGGTCTTCCGCGAGCCGCTGTGCGCGGTGGTGCCCGCCGGGCACCGGCTGGCCGAGCTGGGCCGGCCGCTCGCGCCCGACGACTTCGACGGCCTGCCGGTGGTCAGCTACAACCCGGTCCAGTCGCGTTACTTCCACGAGCTGACCGTCCGTTTCCTCACCAACGCCCATCCGCGCATCGAGCAGCAGGTGCACCAGATCCTCACCGCCGTGCTGCTCGTGGCGGCCGGTCGCGGCGTCGCCCTGGCCCCGGCCAGCGCGCGCTCGCTCGGCGTGGACGGCGTCTCCTTCTGCGACCTCGTCCGCGGCGGCGGCGACCCCCTCGACGACGGCGGCGGCTCAGGCGAACCCGTCGAGCTGCACGTCATCTGGGACCGCACCTCGACCAACCCCGCGCTCGGCCGCGTGCTGGAACTGCTGCCCGCCCTGGGACCATGATGCCCTGCCGGTATCACCGGATTCAGAATCGCACTTGGACAGGAATTGTCCCACCTCCTTAGCCTGGCGAGCGTCAGACCTTACCGGCGGTGCGGGGAGATCCCACAGCCGCATGTGAAGCGAGGAGCGCCCGCGATGCCCAGTTACTCCCCACAAGAGCTCGCCACGCGGCTCAAGAGCGGCCTGCTCTCCTTCCCCGTCACGCATTTCACCGCCGAGCTGGAGTTCGACGAGGCCGCCTA
Organism: Nonomuraea sp. NPDC048882; assembly: GCF_040649755.1. Taxonomy (NCBI): domain Bacteria; kingdom Bacillati; phylum Actinomycetota; class Actinomycetes; order Streptosporangiales; family Streptosporangiaceae; genus Nonomuraea; species Nonomuraea sp. NPDC048882. The sequence continues at coordinate 46,934 of NZ_JBEZGB010000036.1, read as the reverse complement.
CCGCGATCACCTGTCCTGGCTGAGCGGATATCCGGTGGCCGGCCTGTTCGCAGCCGGCGGCACCGGCGAGGGCTTCTCGCTGACCGCCGCCGAGATCGACCGCGTGGTACGGGTGGCGGTGGACGAGGTGAACGGCAGGCTCCCGGTCGTGGCCCCCGCCACCGGCGGCACCGCGACCGCCGTGGCCCAGGCCAAGGCGGCCGAGGCCGCCGGGGCCGACGGCGTGCTGCTGATGCCTCCTTACCTCACGGAGGCCGGTCAGGAGGGCCTGGTCGAGCACGTCTCCGCGGTCTGCGCCGCCACCGGCCTGGGCGTGATCGTCTACAGCCGGGCCAACGCCGTGCTGAACGACCGCTCCGTGGCGGCCCTGGCCGAGCGGAACGAGACGCTCGTGGGCTTCAAGGACGGCGTCGGGAACATCGAGAACCTCACCCGCATCTACGCCGCCGTCGGCGACCGCCTGGCCTACATCGGCGGCCTGCCCACGGCCGAGACCTTCGCCCTGCCGCTGCTGCAGCTCGGCATGAGCACGTACTCCTCGGCGATCTTCAACTTCGTGCCGCAGTACGCGCTCGACTTCTACGCCGACGTCCGCGCCCAGGACCGCGAGGCCGTCTACCGGCGCATCCGCGAGTTCGTCATCCCCTACCTCGACATCCGCGACCGGATGAAGGGGTACGCTGTGTCGATCATCAAGGCGGGCCTGACCGCCGTCGGCCGTCCGGCGGGGCCGGTGCGCCCGCCGCTGCAGAACCTGAAGGACGGCGAGCTCGCCGAGCTGACCGCCCTCATCAACAAGATCAGCTAGGGGCGGGGCGCATGTCACCCACCATCAGCGGCGTCGAGGTCGTGCCGGTCGCCGGGTACGACAGCATGCTGCTCAACCTCAGCGGCGCGCACGGGCCGTTCTTCACCCGCAACGTCGTCATCGTCACCGACTCCGACGGCCGCACCGGGCTGGGCGAGGTGCCCGGCGGCGAGGCCATCCGCAAGACCGTCGAGGAGGCGGCCGGGCTGCTGACCGGCCGGCCGGTGGCCCGATACCGCACGCTGCTGCGCTCGGTCGCCGAGCGGTTCGCCGGCCGCGACGCGGGCGGGCGCGGGCAGCAGACCTTCGACCTGCGCACCACCGTCCACGCCGTCACCGGCCTGGAGTCCTGCCTGCTCGACCTGCACGGCCAGTTCCTCGGCCTGCCCGTGGCCGACCTGCTCGGCGAGGGCCGGCAGCGCGACCGGGTGCCGATGCTGGGCTACCTGTTCTACGTCGGCGATCCGGGAAAGACCGACCTGCCCTACCTCGTGGACGACGGCGCCGGCGACCGCTGGTCCGAGCTGCGCCGCCGCGAGGCGCTCACCCCCGACGCGGTGGTCGCGCTGGCCGAGGCCGCCCAGGAGCGTTACGGCTTCACCGACTTCAAGCTCAAGGGCAGCGTGCTGGCCGGCGAGCAGGAGATCGAGGCGGTCACCGCGCTGGCCCGCCGCTTCCCCGACGCCCGGGTCACCCTCGACCCCAACGGCGGCTGGCTGCTGGCCGACGCCGTCCGGCTCTGCCGGGGGCTCGGCGGCGTCCTGGCCTATGCCGAAGACCCGTGCGGGGCGGAGGGCCGCTTCTCGGGGCGGGAGACCATGGCCGAGTTCAAGCGGGCCACCGGGCTGCCGACGGCGACCAACATGATCGCCACGGACTGGCGGGAGCTGGCCCACGCCGTCCGCTCGGACGCCGTGGACATCCCGCTCGCCGACCCGCACTTCTGGACCATGGCGGGGTCGGTGCGGGTGGCCCAGCTCTGCCACGACTTCGGGCTGACGTGGGGCTCGCACTCCAACAACCACTTCGACATCTCACTCGCGATGTTCACCCACGTCGGGGCCGCCGCTCCGGGCGAGATCACGGCGCTGGACACGCACTGGATCTGGCAGGACGGCCAGGCGCTGACGACGAAGCCGTTCCAGATCACCGGCGGCGCGATCGACGTGCCTGCCACGCCGGGGCTCGGCGTCGAGCTGGACCGGGAGGCGCTGGAGCGGGCGCACGAGCTCTACCTGCGCCACGGCCTCGGCGCCCGCGACGACGCCGTGGCCATGCGATATCTGGTGGAGGGCTGGGTCTTCGACCCCAAGCGCCCCTGCCTCGTTCGCTGACCCTGTTCTGATCAGAAGAGGGTCAGCGGCTCGTCGGGGCTCTCCAGGGGCATCGGCTCGGGCAGCGGGGCCAGCGCGGGGACGCGGGCGCGTACCTCGTCGTGGAAACGGCGGGCCAGCCGCGGCGCCTCCGCGTTGTCCGGCGTGTGCACGAACACCGTGGGCGAGCGCCCCTCGCGCAGCCACTCCGCCACCGTCTCCACCCACGGCCGCCAGCCCTCGACCGTCCGCTCCTCGTCGTCGCGGCCGAGGTAGCGGACGATCGGATGCGCGGTGAGCGCGCGGGTCCGCCGGGGCACGCGCGGCTTCTTCGTCCAGGCGTCGCGCTCGGCGTCGCTGGTGGGCGGGCTCGCGAACATCACGGTCGTGTCGAACGGGACCCACTCGGCCGACACGGTCGCCAGCACCCGCTCCAGCAGCCGCGCCGAGCGCTCGTCCTCGAAGAAGGCACGGTGACGCACCTCGACGGCGTAGCGGTGCCCGCCGGGCAGCGCGCGCAGGAACGCGGCCAGGGCGCCCAGCTCGGCAGGGGAGAACGAGCCGGGAAGCTGGATCCAGAACGCGTGCACACGCGGGCCCAGCGGCTCCATGACGTCCAGGAACGCGGCCACGTCCGCCTCGGCGCCCCTGAGGCGGCGTTCGTGGGTGATCGGCTTCGGCAGCTTGATCACGAACCGGAAACCGGGATCGGTCTGGGCCGCCCAGGACTCCACCGCCGCCCGTGACGGGGTCGCGTAGAACGTGGTGTTGCCCTCCACGGCGTCGCACCAGCTCGCGTAGGCCCGCAGGCGGTCGCCCTGGTCGAGGTGGCCGGGCAGGAAACGTCCGCGCCAGCGCGCGTGTGTCCACATCGCGCATCCCACGTGAAGCCGCATGGATCCGACGTTAGCGGAGATCACGCGACGGGACGCCGGGCCACTGGCGGGCCGGCGTCCCCGGCCGTCGTAAGGTGGGCGCATGGGCATGATCGGGACGGTCGGGCTGGTGCTGCATCCCCGCCGCGACTCCAAGCAGGCGATCGACACGATCCTGCGGTGGGCCGCCGGCAAGGGCGCCACCGTGCTCGGCCTGCCCGAGGAGGTGGGCCGCATCGACTGCACCGCCGTGCCGGTCGACGCCGCCAGCATGGTGGAGCGGGCCGACCTGCTGGTGGGGCTGGGCGGCGACGGCACGATGCTGCGCACCATGCGGCTGCTGGCCGGGCGACCGACCCCCATCCTCGGCGTCAACCTCGGGCGGCTCGGGTTCCTGGCCGAGATCGACGTGGACGAGCTGTCCGAGACGCTGTCGGCGATCGACGCGCACGAATACAGCATCGAGCCGCGCATGGCCATCCGCTGCATCGTGGCGGGCGCGAGCGTGACGGCCTTCAACGACATCGCCCTCGTCAGGACCCCCGGCGACGGGCTGGCCGGAGTGTCCGTCACCCCGTCGGGCAGCCCCTTCGTCCGCTACGCCGCCGACGCCGTCATCGTGGCCACCTCCACCGGCTCGACCGCCTACAGCTTCTCCGCCGGAGGGCCGATCGTCTCGCCCAGGGTGGAGGCGATCCTCGTCGTGGCCGCCGCCGCCCACTCCTCCTTCAACCGGGCCCTGGTGCTGCCCGCCGACGAGGAGGTGACGCTGCAGGTGCTGCCGAGCAGCGGGCGGCTGGCGGTGGAGGTCGACGGGGCCGTCATGGGGCATCTGTGCCCCGGTGACAGCCTGACGGTCACCGCCTGGCCGGGCGCGGCCAACGTGGTCCGGGTGGGCACCACCTTCTACGAACGCGCCCGGCGCAAGCTGCGCGTGGACGGCAGCGCCGAAGCCTACTGACGGCTCTGGTGCCGGCCGGGACGCGACTGCGGCGTGAAGAAGCTTCCGCCGTCCGGCGGCGGCGTGGCGGCACGGGGCGCGGGCCCGCCGTCCTGACGTGAGCGGGTCGCGAAGAATTCGTCGTCGTCCGGCTGCGGCGCGAAGAAGTCGTCGTCCTCGTCCCGCCGCTTCCGCCGCCGCCGTGAGCCGGCCCGCTCCTGAGAGTCGGGGGAGTGCGGCTCGTCGTCGTGCGCGGGCTCGTCCCGGTGCCGGGAGGCCGTCAGGGCGGCCAGGGCCGTGGTGATGGGGACGGCCGCGATGAGGCCGAGCGTGCCGACGATGCTGCGGACGATCTCCTGCGCGATGACCGGCGTCGTCATCACCTCGCCCAGCGGCTGCTGCCCGATGCTGAACAGCAGCAGCAGCGGCAGCGACGCCCCCGCGTACGCCAGGATGATCGTGTTGATCACCGAGGCGATGTGCGCGCGCCCGATGCGGCCGGCCGCCCGGTAGAGGCGGGCGAAGCCGTAGGACGGGTTGGCGCGGGCGAGCTCGGCCACCGTCACCGCCTGCGTGACCGTGACGTCGTCGAGCACGCCGAGCGCGCCGATGATGATGCTGGCCAGCAGCAGCCCCTGCGTGTCGATGGACAGGCTCATGTCCAGGGCGAGCGCGCTGTCGTCGGTGATCCCGTTGAGCCGGGCGAACCCCAGCGCGCCGTACGACAGCAGCCCCGTGAGCGCCAGGCTGGCCAGCGTGCCCAGCACGGCCACGGACGTGGACAGCGAGAACCCGTGGGTCAGGTAGAGGACCGCCAGCATGATCGCCGCCGCCCCCACGATGGCCACCAGCATGGGCGGCCGCCCCTCCAGGATCCCGGGGATGACGAACGTCAGCAGCAGCACGAACGTCACCGCCAGCCCCACCAGCGCCGTCACCCCGCGCCAGCGCCCGAACGCGATCACCGCCAGCGCGAACGCGGCCCCGAACAGCCACAGCGGCAGCGCCCGGTCGTGGTCGGAGATCTGGTAGGCCCCGTCGGGCCCGCGCAGCAGGATCACGTCGTCGTCGACGGTGAAGCGCTGCGCCCCCGGCCCGCCCGGCAGGCGCAACTCGACGTCCTTGCCCGCGTCGGGACCGTCCCCGACCTTGACGACGGCCTGGCCGCACGTGGCGGGGTCGGGCGCGGGCAGCCCCTCGGAAGGGGCGGGGCAGCGGCCGAGCGTGACCCCGACCACGGTGCCGGTGAGCCGCTCGACGCCGCCCTCGGCGGGCGCGGCGCCCTTGCCGGCGCCGTCGGGCCACAGCCACAGCAGCGCGGTCAGCGTGATGATCGCCAGCGGCACCAGGACGGCCAGACCGGCCATCACCGTGCGGCGCGAACGGGGTACGGCGGTGCCGTGGACGTGATTGGCGCCCATCGCGTGAAAGGTCCTCCTCGGCAGACGACTCAGGACAGTACTGCACCCGGGCCCCCGGGGTAGGGCCAACGGCATGACCTGGCTGGTGGGCACTTCCGGATGGCAGTACAAGGACTGGCGCGGACCCCTGTATCCGCCGGGCGTGCCGCAGCGGCTCTGGCTGGAGACGTACGCGGCGGAGTTCCCCACCGTCGAGAGCAACAACGCCTTCTACCGGCTGCCGAGCCCCGAGTCGTTCGCCTCCTGGCGCGACCGTACGCCGCCCGGCTTCGTGATGGCGGTCAAGGCGAGCAGGTTCCTCACCCACATCAAGCGGCTGGCCGACCCCGAGGAGCCGGTCGCGCGCCTGATGGGCGCCGCCTCGGAGCTGAAGGACAAGCTCGGCCCGATCCTGCTGCAGCTCCCGCCGACGCTGAAGGCCGACCCTGATCGCCTCGACCGGTGCCTGGCCTGCTTCCCCGGCCACGTCAGGGTGGCCGTCGAGCCGCGCCACCCGTCGTGGTGGAGCGAGGAGGTGCGCGCCATCCTGACCGCCCGCTCGGCCGCGCTGTGCTGGGCCGACCGCCGCAGCCGCCCCACCGGCCCGCTCTGGCGCACGACCGGCTGGGGCTACGTACGCCTGCACGAGGGCCGCGCGGGCTTCGAGTACGGCGAGCGCGCCCTGCGGACCTGGGCGGGCCGGATCCGCGAGGCCGGCTGGCCGGACGCCTACGTCTACTTCAACAACGATCCAGGAGGGGCCGCCGTGCGTAACGCGAGACGATTTGCCACACTCCTCTAGTGCTGCACACGCGTCTCTACCGGAACGGCGTCCTCGAGAGGGAAGGCTTCCCCATCGAGGAGGTCTCCGACCATGTGTCCGATCCGGGGAACACGGTCTGGTTCGATCTGTGCGCCCCCTCGCCGTCCGACCTGGCGCTGATCAGCGAGGAACTGGGACTGCACGAGCTGGCCGTCGAGGACGTCTTCTCCGACCACCAGCGGCCGAAGGTGGACGTCTACGACAACCACCTGTTCATCACCGTCTACGGGCTGCACCTCGAAGAGGGCAGGCTGCACCCCGTGGAGGTCGACATCTTCGTCACCGGCAACGCCCTGGTCACCGTCAGGGAGAACGAGCACTTCCCCATCGACGAGGTGGTCAGGCGCTGGGACGCGAGTGCCCGCATGGCCCGCCACGGCGTCACGTTCCTGCTGCACGGCCTGCTCGACTACGTGGTGGACGGCCAGTTCGAGCTGGTGCAGGACCTCGACGCGCAGGCGGAGGCGCTGGAGGACGACCTGTTCGAGGGGCAGGTGCACGACGCCAAGGAGCTGCAACGCTCCCTGTTCGTCCTGCGCAAGAACACCACCAGGCTGCGCAAGATCGTCCTGCCGATGCGGGAGGTGATCGGCACCCTGATGCGCCGCGGCCAGGACATCGTCGCCGATCCCGAGATGACGCCCTACTACCAGGACGTCCTCGACCACGTCCTGCGCGCGACCGAGTGGGTGGAGGCGGTCCGCGACATGCTCGCGAACGCCGCCGACACCCGCCTGGCCCAGCAGGGCTTCCGGCTCAACGAGATCATGAAGCGGCTCACGGGCTGGGCCGCGATCATCGCGGTGCCCACCATGATCACCGGCTTCTACGGGCAGAACATCCCCTATCCCGGCTCGGGGACGTCCTGGGGCTTCTGGGTGTCCACGGTCCTGGTGGCGGTGACGTCGGTGGGGCTCTACGCGGTGTTCAAGAAGAAGGACTGGTTGTAGGGCGGGCGGCAGGGCTCGCCCCGCGTGCCGGGCGTGAGCCGCAGTGCCAGGCGCACCTCGCCCTCGGCGGGGAAGAGGGGCAGGCAGCGCCCGCCGGAGATCACGGTCCTGCGCCCGATCGAGGTCGTGAGCAGCGACAGCGACTCGTACGCGACCGGCTCGGCCAGCACCAGCTTCCACAGGCCCCCGGGGACGCGGACGCGTTCGCCCTCTACCGCGTAGTAGTCGAGCACGCCCTCGTTGCGCGAGAGCACTTCCCGCATGGTGAACCGGCGGCCCTCCACGGTGAACACCTCCGCGGAGGGCGCCCGGTAGATCGAATGCACGTACCCGATCGAGAAGCGGCCCCCGACGACGGGCAGGCCGTTCACGGTCAGGTGGCCGGCGCCGCCGCCGGCGCCGAGCGCGGCGACGGCGGCCAGCGCCACGAGCAGCCGGGTCAGGCCTTCTCCTTGTAGTAACGCGCCGCGCCGGGGTGCAGCTCGACCGGGGTCACCTGCTGGCCCAGCGCCGGGTCCAGCTTCTTGGCCTCCGGGTGCACGGCCGACAGCTCCGCCTTCTTCTCGAAGAGCGTCTTGGTGATGTCGTACGCGAGCTGCTCGTCCATCGAGTCGGGCACCAGCAGCACGTTCGCGATGCCGACGGTCTTGACCGCGCCGGTCAGCTTGTAGAGCGTCAGGTCCACGTCCAGCGGCACGTACTGCTGGCCGTAGGTGGCCTGCATCTTCTGCAGCACGTCGGTGGTGTCGAGGATCTTGATGTCCGGCTTGCTCGCGGCCAGGTCGGTGATGCCCGCCGTGGGCAGGCCGCCGACCCAGAAGAAGGCGTCGATGGTGCCGTCCTTGGCGGCCTGCACCGACTCGTTGATCGACAGCTGCTGCTTGGTGATGTCGGCGTCGGGATCGAGCCCGGCCGCCTCCAGCACACGCCGCGCGATGACCTGGGTGCCGGAGTTGGCCGGCCCGAGCGAGACGCGCTTGCCCTTCAGGTCGGCGACCCTGTTCGCGGCGACGCCGGAGGCGACCACCAGGTGGGTGTAGTTGTCGTAGATGCGGGCCAGGGCCTTGATCGGCTGCTTGCCGGTGAAGGTGTCCTTGCCGTTGACGGCGTCGGCGGCGGTGTCGGCCTGGGAGAAGCCGAGCTGGGCCTTGCCGGAGACCAGGAGCTTGATGTTCTCGACCGAGGCCGAGGTGACCGACGCGGTGGCCTGGGTGCCGGGGATGTTCGCCGACAGCTGCTTGGCCAGGCCGCCGCCGTACACGTAGTAGACGCCGGTCGTGCCGCCGGTGGCGATGAAGATCCGGTTGCCCGAGCCCCCTCGCACGCCACCGCCTCCGCAACCCGCCGCCGCCAACAGGAGTGCGGTGGCGACTATCGTGAGTATTCGCTTCACGCTGGGTCCCTTCTCCTTCTTCTGACGAGATGCACGACGGCGGCCACCCCCAGGACGGCCAGACCGGCGACGATCGGAACAGGTTCGAGAAAGAGCAGGAGCACGGCGGCCACCGCCGCCAGCAGGCGTTCCGGCCAGGCGGCCATCCCGCCCGTGGCCACGGCCAGGGCGGCGACCGCGACCGCGGAGACTGCGGTCATCAGCAGCACGGTCCCGATCGGCCCCTGCCCGAGCAGCGCCTGCCCGTTCGGCGTCAGCACGAAGGCGAACGGCACCAGGAAGGCCGGCAGCGTGTAACGCCAGGTCATCATCATGGTCTTGTACGTGTTGCCGCCGGTGATCGCCGCCGCCGCGACGGCCGACAGGGCGGTCGGCGGGCTCACCTCCGACAGCACCGCGTAGTAGAAGATGAACATGTACGCCTCCGGCCGCTCCACGCCGAGTTCGAAGAGCGCCGGCGCGATGATGACCGCCGTGATGATGAAGCTGGCCGTCACCGGCACGGCCAGGCCGAGCAGCAGCACCGCCAGCGCCGCCATGACCGTGGTGAGCACCAGGTTGCCCGCGCCGATGCCGATGATGATGTCGGCGAGGTCCTGGCCGAGGCCCGTCAGCGTGATCGCGCCGACGATGATGCCGGCCGCGGCGCAGACCGCGGTGACGGGCAGCACCTCCAGCGTGCCCTTGGCCAGCGCCTGGCCGACCCGCTTGGGGCCCATCCGGTGCTTCGGGTCGAGGAACGACAGCAGGAACGCGACCGCCGTGGCGATCACCACCGACTGGAACGCCGAGCGGTCCAGCGCCATCAGCACGACGATGAGGATGAGCGAGCTGAAGTGGTAGCCGAAGCGCAGCAGCAGCCGCCCGATCCTGGGCGCGTCCACGTCCACGGTGTGGGTGCCGAAACGGCGCGAGTCGATCTCGATGGCCAGGAAGATGCCCAGGTAGTACAGGATCGTGGGGATCGTCGCGTACAGCAGGACCTGGAGATAGCCCGTACCGAGATATTCGGCGATGATGAACGCCGCCGCGCCCAGCGTGGGCGGCGACAGGATGGCGCCGATGCCCCCGGCCGCGAGGATCCCGCCGGCCGCCTCCTTCGGATAGCCGGCCCGCCGCAGCACGGGCCAGGCCACGCTGCCCAGGCTGACCGTGGTGGCCACGCCCGAGCCCGAGACGGTGCCGAGCAGGAATCCGGCCGTGGTGACCGTGCGGCCGGGGGCGGCCCGTGATCTGCGGAAGGCGGCGAAGCTCAGGTCGATGAAGAACGCGCTCGCGCCCGAGTGGTCGAGCACCGCGCCGTAGATCGTGAACAGGATGATGTAGCTGGCGGCGACCTGCATCGGCACCCCGAAGAAGCCCTCGGTGCCGGTGTAGAGCTGCGAGACGATCCAGTCGATCGGCAGCGCCGCGACGTAGTAGGTGTAGAGCAGGAACAGCACGCAGATGACGGAGAAGATGGCGCCGACGGTCCTGCGTACCGCCTCCAGCAGCAGCACCGTCAGCACGACGCCCGCCAGGATGTCCAGGTCGGTCATCGCCGCGCCCGAGCCGCGGTCGCGGAAGCCGTCCATGTCGGCCAGCGGATAGACGAGCACCGCCAGCGACGCCGCCGCCAGCAACCAGTCGGCCACGGTCGGCCACTCCGCCCCGCCCTCGCGAGGGGCGGGCGCGGGACGCCGCAGCAGCCGCCGCACGCGCGTGGCCAGCCCCGAGCGGTAGCAGAGGAAGACCAGCGGCAGCGCCACCGCCAGGAACGTCATCCGGTGCTCGATCGCCTCCACCGGGCGGAACACCACCAGCAGCGAATAGACCGACAGCAGGCCGCCCACGACCCAGACGCCGAGCCGGAGCGGCCCGCCCAGCTGCCGGGCCGGACGCTCCTGCTCGTGTGCCGAGAGCAACTCGGCCTCACGGTCGCTCAGCTCGGTCAAGTCTTCCTCCCCGACACGGCGTTGCAGGGACTGTACGAGCCGGTTACACGCTTCGGGAACCCTCCGTTATTAGATTGATCTCCATTGATCAGCCGAACGGCCGCGATCTTGCGGCGAGCTGCTCGACCGGTACCTCGCCGGCCTGGCTGCCGTCGCGCATCCGCACCGCCGCGCCCCCGCTCGCCGCCTCACGCGGCCCCACCACGAGCTGGTACGGCACCAGCCGGTGCGCCCTGATCCTGGCACCCAGGCTGCCCCGGTCGGCCGGCGCCAGCTCCGCCCGCAGCCCCGAGGCCACGCAGCGGCGCAGCACCTCACCCGCGGCCGGCAGCTCGGCGTCCGACAGCGGCAGCACCACGGCCTGCACGGGCGCCATCCAGGCGGGAAACGCGCCGCCGTGCACCTCGACCAGATGCGCGACCAGCCGCTCGATGCCGCCGACGACGCTGCGGTGCACCATGACGGGCCGCCCGCCGCCCGCGTAGCGCAGGTCGAAGCGCTCCGGCTGGAAGTAGTCGACCTGGACGGTGGACAGGGTGGACTCGCGGCCGGCCGGATCCTCGATCTGGATGTCGATCTTCGGGCCGTAGAAGGCGCCCTCGCCGCGCTCCTCGTCGTACGCGCGCCCGCGTTCTGCCAGCACGTCGCGCAGGAGCGACTCCGAGCGCGACCACATGGCGGGGTCGTCCACGAACTTGGCGCCCTCACCGCGCAGCGAGAGCCGGTAGCGGGCGGCTCTGATGCCGAGCCGCTCGTGCGCGGCCTCGATCAGGTCCAGCGCCGCCGACACCTCCTGCGCGGCCTGCTCGGGAGCGCAGAAGACGTGGCCGTCGTTGAGCTGGATGGCCCGCACCCTGCTGAGCCCGCCGAGCACCCCGGACAGCTCGGAGCGGTACATGCCGCCCAGCTCGGCGATCCGCAGCGGCAGGTCACGATGGCTGCGCGGGCGCGAGCGGCAGATCAGCGCGTGGTGCGGGCACAGGCTCGGCCGCAGCACGAACTCCTCCCCGCCCACCTTCATCGGCGGCCACATGTCCTCGGCGTAGTGGGCCCAGTGGCCCGATCGCTCGTAGAGCTCGCGTTTGCCCAGGACCGGCGAGTTGACGTGCTGGTAGCCGTTGCGGCGTTCCAGCTCGTGGACGTAGTCCTCGATCGCCTTGCGCACCGCCGCGCCGGCGGGCAGCCAGTAGGGCAGGCCGGAGCCGATCAGCGGGTCGGTGTCGAAGATGCCCAGCTCGCGGCCGAGTCTGCGATGGTCGTTCATGATCATCCTTTCCAGGGAAAGGGCGAACGACCAGGCTCCCGGGCGTCCGCCCGGGAAGCATGCGATCAGCGCGCCGGGACGGTGTCCGGCGTCGTCGTGACGAGAGCGCGCTGCATGCGTACGACCATAGCACCCGGCCTCGCGGGGCGTCCCTGGCCGGGATTCGGCAAAGCCACGGGCTGATTTCGGCAAATGATATAAAGAGCTGCATGAGCCGGAGCGGCGATGGCCACAGCGGCATGGGCCGCGCCGGTGTGGATCCTAGCGGCGTGGGCGGCGGCGTGATCACCGTGGACGCGCGGCAGGTGCAGGCGTTCGCCGAGGTCGGCTTCCAGGTCGCGGGCGGCGGTGGCGCCCACGGGGCGATGGCGGCGCTGCGCCGCGTGGTCCCGCTCGACGCCTACGAGTTCGTCGCCTACGACCCCGCCACCGGGCGCCACCACAGCGTCGTCTCCGACGGCCATCCGCGCATCGACCACGACGCGGCCGAGGAATACGCCGGCCTTGACGCGTACCGCAGGGCCATGGCCACCCGCGCGCCGGTCGGCATGCCCGAGCCCGGCACCGAGCGTTACTTCCGCCGCCACCTGGCCCCCTACGGCTGGCGGGCCGGGCTGACCGCGCCGCTCTTCCTCGACGAGGGCCGCTACACGGGGCTGCTGCACCTGGCGACCAGAGACGCCTTCCCCCGGCGCACCGGAGCCCTGGTGAGCGCGGTCAGCCCGATGCTGGCGCACCTCACCGACCTCAACCGGTGCGTGATCGACCCGGTGGGGCTGCCGCCCGACTTCCGCGCGGTGGCGTTCGACCGGCTCGGCACGCGGCGCGAGGTGCCCGGGCGCGAGATCTCGGCCGCGCTGCGCGACGACCCGGCGATGGCCGCCCGCGCGCGGGAGTTCATCGACTCGCGCGAGCTCAGCAGGCACGGGCTCTGGCTCGGCGCCGGCGGCCGCTGGCACGAGGTGCGGCTGCTGCGGGCGGGCGTCGGCTACCAGGGCACGCTGCAGGGCGCGGTGGCGGCCGAGCGGCCGTGCGTGCTGCCGTACGAGCTGACCGGCCGCGAGCTCGACGTGCTCACCCGGGTGGCGGCCGGCGACTCCAACCCGCAGATCGCGGCCGCGCTCGTGCTCAGCGTCCGCACGGTCACCACCCACCTGGAGCACATCTTCGCCAAGCTGGGCTGCGACAGCCGCACCCGCCTGACCACCAAAGCGCTGGCCGAAGGGCTGTGCCGGCTCGACGTGTGAAACTTCTTTCCTGGGCCTGTCCTTCCGCCCGGACGCCGTTCGTCGTCATAGGGAAGCGGCGGACGGCGCCGTACGAACGACGACACAGGAGAGCCGGATATGAAGTACATGCTGCTCATCAACAGCCCCACCACGGACGAGCCCAACTGCGACGCGGCGTCGTTCGAGGAGTGGGTGACCTACGACAAGACCGTCAAGGAGTCGGGCGTCTTCGTCACGGGCCACTCGCTGGCCGACCTCACCACCGCCACCGTCGTCCGGGTGAACGGGGCGGGGGAGCGGGCCATCACCGACGGGCCGTTCGCCGAGACGCGGGAGGTGCTCGGCGGCTACTTCGTGATCGACGTGCCCGACCTCGACGTGGCGCTCGACTGGGCGGCCCGCTGCCCGGGGGCGCGCGGGGGCGGCTCGGTCGTGGTCCGCCCGATCGCCGACTTCGACTGACGCGATCCGGCCGAGGGCGTGAGGTGATGACGGCTGTGGGCGATGACGAGGGCTCGATGGGGCCTGTGGAGGCGGTGGGGAGCTCCGTCGAGGCGGTCTTTCGTGAGGAGCGCGGGCGGTTGCTCGCCGCCCTGGTCCGCCGCTTCGGCGACCTGGACCTGGCCGAGGAGGTCGCCTCTGAGGCGATCGAGGCGGCGCTGGTGCACTGGCCGGCCGGCGGGGTCCCGTCGAAGCCCGGCGCGTGGCTGCTGACCACCGCCCGGCGCAAGGCCGTCGACCGGCTGCGGCGGGACCGCGCGTACGCCGCCCGCCTGGCCGTCCTCCAGGTGGAGGCCGACCGCGCCGCCCCCGCCCCACCCGCGGACACCGCCGCCGACACCGGAGGAGAGCTGCCCGACGAGCGGCTGCAGCTCTTCTTCACCTGCGCCCACCCCGCCCTGCCCGCCGAGGACCGCATCGCGCTGACCCTGCGCTGCCTGGCCGGCCTCACCACCCCCGAGGTCGCGCGCGCCCTCCTGCTCCCGCCCGCCACCACGGCCAAGCGGATCGTCAGGGCCAAGAAGAAGATCCGCGAGGCGCGCATCCCGTTCCGCGTGCCGGGCGCGGACGAGCTGCCCGACCGGCTGCCCGGCGTGCTCCAGGTGATCTACTCGATCTACACCGAGGGGTACGCGGCCAGCTCGGGCCCCGGCCTGCTCCGGGTGGACGTGGCCGAGGAGGCCATCAGGCTGGCCCGGATCCTGCGCCGGCTGCTGCCCGGCGAGCGTGAGGTGGCCGGGCTGCTCGGGCTGATGCTGCTGACCCACGCCCGCCGCGCCGCCAGGATCGGCCCCGGCGGCGAGCTGGTCCTGCTCGGAGACCAGGACCGCGCGCTGTGGGACCGTCCGATGATCGAGGAGGGCCAGGCGCTGGTGGTCACCGCACTCACCGGCGGCTCGCCAGGGCCGTACGGGGTGCAGGCCGCCATCGCCGCCCTGCACGACGAGGCCCCCGACTGGCCGGCCACCGACTGGCCGCAGATCGTGGCGCTGTACGACGTGCTGCTCGCGCTCGCGCCGTCCCCTGTGGTGGCGCTCAACCGGGCGGTGGCGGTGGCCATGCGCGACGGTCCTGAAGCGGGGCTCGCGCTGCTCGACGAGCTGGCCGGGGAGCCGCGGCTGCGCGGCTACCATCCGTACGCGCTGGCCCGGGCCGACCTGCTGCGGCGGCTGGGCCGCCGCCGCGAGGCCGCCGCGGCCTACCGGGAGGCACTCGCCGCGGCCGGCACCGAGCCGGAGCGAGCCCACCTGCGCCACAGACTGCGGTCCTGCGAGTGAGCGCCCGCCCGGCCGGTCAGCAGCGTGCGACGCCCGGGTACGGGTCGGTCGACGTCCACACGTTGACCGCGGCCACGTAGCCCCAGCGGCCGGTCTGGTCGCCGTAGGTGTGGTACCAGATGCTGTTGCCGCCGCCGTGCGGCTGGCCGGAGACGTAGCACTTGAAGTAGCTGAACGTCGTTTCCAGGCGGTCGACCACGGTCTCCGGGTTGCCGTTGGGCTTGGTGTAGCCGGGCGTGGCGTAGATCGGCGCGTTGGCCGCGTTGCCGCAGTAGAGGTTCCCGCCGCTCGCGTAACACGCGGCGGCGGTCGCCGTGCTCGCCGTCATGCTCGCCGCCGTGCTCGCTGCCGTGGTGCTGGTCGCGGCCTGCGCCGGCCACGCGCAGGACGCCGCCGTCGCCGCCCCGCAGACGATCGCCGCGAGCGCCGCTCCGCTGAACTTGCCCATTGTTGTCTCCCACCGTAGGACCGCCTGACGGGAGGCAACGCTACGACGCGCCCATCGGGCCAGGAACCCCGCGAACCGGTGGTGAAGCGGCCATGAAGCCCGTCTGAAACCCCGGCGCCCGGAGGCTGTGTCAGGGTGAGTTCCGGTCGCCCACCCGTCCTCGTGAATCCGGGAACCCATGAAGAGAATCCTGCCGGCCCTCGCCCTCGTCCTGACAGCACTGGTAGCGCCCACGCAGGCGGCGTCCGCTCAGCCGGCGGCTCCTCCCGCGATCATCTTCGACACCGACATGGACTTCGACGACGCCGCCACGCTGGCCTACCTCTCCCAGGAGCACAGGGCCGGGCGCATCGACCTGCGCGCCATCACCGTGACCGACGCCGGCGCCGGCTTACCGGGCCGGGCGATCCGGCACGCGCGGTGCCTGGCCGAGCGATTCGGCCTGCGTGGCGTGGCCGTCGCCGGCTCCCCGGCCACCGGGCCCAACTCCTTCCCCGCCGACCTCAGGCAGCTGTTCGACCGGGTGCTCACCGCGGCCACCCCCGGCTGCGCCGGCGACGAGACGCCGTCCCGGACGCGTGCCCCCGAGCTGATCAGGCGGCTGGTACGGGCCGAGCCCACGACGCAGATCATCGCCACCGGCCCGCTCACGAACGTGGCCGCCGCGCTCCCGTACAGTGCCGTCCGGCTGACCACGATGGGCGGGGCCGTCGCGGTCGGCGGGAACCTGTGCTGCGGCACTCCGCCCGAGTTCGACGGGAGCCAGGAGTTCAACTACTGGCTCGACCCGGCCTCCGCGCGGGCCGCGCTCACCGGGAGCCGTGGGAGCGTGCGCATGGTGTCGCTCGACGCCGCCAACCAGGTGCCGATCACCGCCGCCTTCCTGGACCGGCTCGCCGCCGACCACGGCGCCGCGGCCGCGGAGACCGTACTGGAGATCGTCACCCATCCCGAGGTGCGGCCTCTGATCGACGCCGGCCTGCTTTACTGGTGGGACCCGCTGACCGCGATGAGCGCCGTCCATCCTGGGCACGTCACGTTCACCGCCGGGCGCGTCGACGTGGTGACCGACGGCCCCTCGGCCGGGCGCACCGTACTGTCACCTTCCGGCCGCCTGCTCCGGTACGGCACGGCGGCCGGCACCGCCGCCTTCGAGCAGCGCTTCCTCGACACCCTCAACGGCCGCACCTGACGCCCGGCTTCGACGGCTACACGGCTACACGGCCACGCCGGCGGGCACCCGGGCGCGCAGCAGTTCGAACCAGACGGTCGTGGAGCCGGCCTCGCGGGTGAAGCCCCAGCGGTGGCTGAGCGCCTCGATCAGCGGCAGGCCGCGGCCGCTGGTGGACTGCGTGCTCGTACGGCACACGCACGGAGGCCCGTCGGAGCCCGCGTCCGAGACGGACACCCGTACCCCCAGCTCCGAGTTCTCCACCGTCACCGTGAACGAGCCTCCCGCGCCTGATCTGGTGTGCAGGATCGCGTTCGTGGCCAGCTCGCTGGTGAGCAGCACCACGTCGTCGTAGAGCGGGTGATCGCGGCCCAGCACCGCCGTGACGAGCTCCCTGGCCCTGGACACCTGGGAGGGCATTCCGCGCAGCCGGACCACGTGATCACCTGGGTCTGGCCGGTCGTCCCCATCTGCGTGGTGCGGAATCGGCGCTGCCACGGTGACCTCCCCCAAAACCGGCGACGTTATGAGACGCGCCAGGGGTGGGGTGGAGATTATCGCGAAAAGGTAGGAATGGGCTTTCCCAAGGTCGGTTTCCCGTAGCCGGGACGGGTGAGGACGCTCTTCCGCCGACCGGGGAGGTCGCTTCCACGACAGGGGAGGTCGCTTTCGCGGGTGGGGACGCCGACCGAGTACGCTGCGATCGACGAGTCGTCTAGGCCCGTGGGGGAACAGGAGGTCGCGTGAGCAGCCTGGAGGCCGTCTGGGTGCAGCCGTACGAGCTGCCGGGAGCGGCGGTCGTGACCGGCGTCTTCGACATCCTGCACGTGGGCCATGTGCGCTACCTCGGCGCGGTGGCGGCGCGCGGGCTGCCGCTGGTCGTGGGCGTCGAGGACGATCCGAGGGTGCGTGCCTGGAAGGGGCCGACCCGCCCGTTCAACCCGTCGGCGGAGCGGGCCGAGGTCCTCGCCGCGCTCCGGTTCGTGACGGGGGTCTTCGTGGTCAAAGGGCCCTCGGAGGCACACGGGCCCGACGACTACATCGACCTGCTCGCCCCGATGCGCCCGGCCGCGCTCGCCCACACGGCGGGCGACCCGCACGCCGGCGCCCGCGCGGCTGCGGCCGCGATCCTGGGGGCGGAGTGCTGGGAGCTGGAGGCCATCCCCGACCGCTCGACCACCCGCATCGTCAACGCGGCCGGCAAGGGCTGACCCGCGTTCTCACTGCCACCTCACTGCCACCTCACTGCCACCTCACTGCCGCCACGAACGCGACACCGACGAGCCCACCACGGCTTTACGCGTCCCCACCACGTACGGCCTGTGCACGGCCCCACGTGGCCCACCACGCACGGCCTGTGCACGGCCCCACCACGCGCGGGACGCATGGGCGCTCACCGCACAGGCACTCGGGACGTGTGACGGATGACGTACCACGGGGAGAGAGGCCGTGGGGCGGGTCGTTGGGCAGCTGATTGGTCATGATCGCGTAATCTGTCGTGACATGACGGCCGACCTCGTAGCCAAACGGGTGACGAACCTGCTGGCGCCCCAGGTGCTGGTGATCGTCATGCCGCCGCTGGTCGGACTGCTCGCCCAGGGGTGGACGGGCGCCGCCTGGGGCCTGGTGGCGTCGGCGTTCTGCGGTGGCGTCCCGGCGGCGGTGATCGCGCTGGGCGTGCGCTCGGGGCGCCTTGACTCCCACCACATCGTCGACCGCGCCCGCCGTACAGGACCGCTGCTCGCGGCCGTGGCGGCCGTGCTGGTGGCGCTGGCCCTGCTCGTCCTGATGGGCGCGCCCACCCTGCTGGTGGCGACTGTGACCGCGATGCTGGTGGCGCTGGCGGTGACCGTTCCCATCACCTTGCGGTGGAAGATCTCCTTCCACGCCGCCGTGTCCGCCGGCACGGTGGTGGTGTTCGCGCACGTCCTGCCCGTGTGGCCGGCCGTGCTCGCGGGGGCCGCCGTCGTGGCGCTGGTGTGCTGGGCCAGGGTACGGCTCACGCACCACACCTGGCCCCAGGTGGCCGCCGGCACCGCCGTGGGAACACTCACCACGTGGGCCACTCTGAGTGCGTTCGGCCTGAGCTGATTACTCTCGTCGCGACCGTGGAATAGCGAGGCCGCCGCCGGGGTTGCCGCGAACATGGATGTCACGAACCGCGGCCGGGTGCGCGTGGAGCGCACCGCCAAGCGTGTGCGTACCTACCTCGGCGGCCGGGTGGTGGCCGACACCACCTCCGCCCTTCTCGTGTGGGAGGTGCCGTACTATCCCGCCTACTACTTCCCGCTCGCGGACGTGGACGAGTCCGCGCTGAAGCCCACGGGGGCCACCCAGCACTCGCCGAGCAGGGGCGACGCGGTGCTCTACACGGTCACGTCCGGCTCCGCTGAGGCCGTGGACGCGGCGCTGGCCTATCCCGACTCGCCGCTGGAGCAGATCCGCGGCTACGTCCGCTTCGACTGGGACGCCATGGACGCCTGGTTCGAGGAGGACGAGGAGGTGTTCTTCCACCCGCGCGACCCGTACACGAGGATCGACATTCTGAGCAGCTCGCGCCACGTGCGGGTCGAGGTGGACGGCGTCACCGTCGCCGACTCCCACAGCCCGCGCATCCTCTTCGAGACGGGCCTGCCCGCCCGCTACTACCTGCCGAAGACGGACGTACGGCTCGACCTGCTGGAGCACACCGACACCGTCACCCACTGCCCGTACAAGGGCAGCGCCGAATACTGGACGGTCAACGGCCAGAAGGACCTCGCCTGGTCCTACCGCACGCCGCTGCCGGAGAGCGAGAAGGTGGCGGGGCTGGTCGCGTTCTACAACGAGAAGCTCGACATCTACGTCGACGGCGAGCTCGAGGAGCGCCCGAAGACGAAGTTCTCCTGACCGGAGCGCTGCCGGCTGCGGGCCATCACGGGGGAAGGCCCGCAGCGCGGCATCGCACCGCTCAGATCGCGGCGACGCTGTTCGCGAGATGGACGGTGGGCAGATCGGCTGGGCTTCGCCAGTCGAACGCGCTGACCTCTTCGGCCTGCAACGTGATGGGCGTGTCCTTCACCCAGAACGCGAACCGGAAGTCCGCGTGCCAGTGGGCGGTCTCCTCCTCCAGTTCGCGCAGCGCGGCGCCGTACAGGCTGTGGTCGTCGGGTTCTACGTGGCCACCCGGCAGGAGCCAGCGGTCCAGCGCACGATGGTGGATCATCAGCACGCGGCCGGTGTCGTCGATCGCGGCAGCGCTCGCCGTCACATGGAGCGGGAACGTACTGCGCGAGGCGAGATCCCGCCCCGGGACGAGCGCGTGGGTCAGCCGGGCGACGCCGGGTGCATGGTCGGGGTGGGCGTCGAGATAGCGGGCCAGGACACCGCGGATCTCGTCGAGGGTGACGGTCATGACATCCCATGGAAGTAAGTCAGCCAGGTCGCCGCAATCGACTGCCGGACTTCCGGAGGAACCTCCCACATACCCGGGTCATGCCGGCGGCCGGCCGGCAGGCCCAGGGCGGCGCCATTCGATGAACGTCCACCGGCGGCCGGTGGCGGACCCTTGGGAGACGGCACGGCTGGGTTTTTCCGGGCAGGATAACGCCCCGTCACCTGAGGAGGTGACGGGGCGTCGAGGCCGTTCACAGGGTGCTTAGGAAGCGGTCCAGTGGGGGTCGCGGCCGAGGTAGCGCAGGAGCTCCGCCACGTCGTCGTCGCTCTCCTGCGGCGTGAGCGCGGCCGCGTAGGCGCCCCACGCGCGCAGCGGCTCGACGATCTCCTTGGCCACCGTCATCAGCGGCCGGGCCAGCTCCGGCGTGAGCGGCGAAGGGCGGCCGGTCGCCATGGCGATGTCCCAGGCGTGCACGCCGGCGTCGAGGGCGCAGGCCGCCGAGCCGGACCAGGGGGACATCTTGTGCGGCGGCACCGGCGTCGGCACCTCCGCCGCCTCGCGGTCCACTCCGGCCCACGCCCGTGCCGAGCGGCCCAGGGCGTCCTCCAGGGCGGCCGCCGGGTCGCCGTCGAGCTCGCCCGAGGGCTCGAACGGGTTGAAGGTCGGGCCGGGCTCGCCGGTCAGGGCGGAGGCGAAGCCGATCTGGTCGCCGACGGCGTGCTGGAAGACCTGGGCGAGGTTCCAGTCCGCGCAGGGCGTCGCGCGGGTCCAGTCGTCCGGTCCCACGCCGCTCACGGCCTCGCGCAGCGCGTCGTGCGCGGCGTCGAGAGCGGTCCAGCCGGTGACGATCTTGCTGCTCATGGCGAGCCCCTTCCGTTCGTGTGTCTTCACTCTATCAGAACGGAATGCTTTGTTCCACTGTTTGGCACTGCCGGGATGACGCCGGTGCGCGCGTGGAGTGGGGCAAACGTCCGCTGAGTCGGGCATGCGGGTGCATGCCCGACTCAGCATGGGGGCAAATAGTGTGACTTATGCGTCTTTTTCGGTTTTTTAGAAGGATCAGGTGAGCAGGCGGGTGAGCACCCGGGTGCCGAACTCCAGGCCCTCCACCGGCACCCGCTCATCCTTGCCGTGGAACATCCCGAAATAGTCGAGATCGGGCCGGAGCATGAGCGGCGCGAAGCCGTACCCCTTGATGCCGATCCTGGCGAACGACTTGGCGTCCGTGCCGCCCGCCATCACGTACGGCACCGGCCGGGCCAGCGGGTCCTCGGCCACGAGCGCGCCCGCCAGCTCGTCGAAGAACGCCGACGGATACGGCGCGTCCGGCGCGTCCTCCAGATTGACGAACTCCCTGGTGACCTTCGGGCCGAGCAGCGAGTCGATCGTCTCCAGGAACTCCTGCTGCAGTCCCGGCAGATAGCGCCCGTCCACGTGGGCCCCGGCCGTCGAGGGCACCACGTTCACCTTGTAGCCGGCGTCCAGCATCGTCGGGTTGGCCGAGTTTCGGATCTGGCTCTTGAACAGGTTGCCGAGCTGCCCCAGCCGGGCCGCCTCGGCGTCCAGGCGTTCGAGGTCGATCGGCTGCCCGGTGATCTCCGACAGGCTCTCGACCAGCGCCGCGACCGACGGCGTCAGGCGTACGGGCCACTGGTGGGCGGCCACCCGCGACAGGGCGTGCACCAGCGTCGCGACCGGGTTGTCCACGGGCGGCCTTGAGCCGTGGCCGGCCACGCCGTGCGCGGTCAGCCGCATCCAGGCGGTGCCGCGTTCGCCCACCGCGATCGGGTACACCCGGTGCTCGCCGGATGCCACGCTGAAGCCGCCGGACTCGCTGATCGCCTCGGTCACGCCGTCGAACAGCTCGCGGTGCTCGGTGACCGCGTGCCGGGAGCCGTAGTCGCCGGTCGCCTCCTCGTCGGCCAGGAACGCCAGCACCAGGTCCCGCCGGGGCCGCACGCCGCGCGCCGCCAGGTCCAGCACCGTGGCCAGGGTCATCGCGCACGAGCCCTTCATGTCGACCGCGCCCCGGCCGTACACGCAGCCGTCCGTGATCTCGCCCGAGAACGGGTGCATCCGCCACTCGGACGGGTCGGCGGGCACCACGTCGAGGTGGCCGTGCACGAGCAGCGCGTCGGGCGAGTCGCCGGCGATCCTGGCCACGACCGTGGTCCGCTTCGGCGCCGACTCGAACACCACCGGCTCAAGCCCGGCGTCGGCCAGCAGCGTGGCCACGTACTCGGCGGCCGGGCGTTCGCCAGAACCGGGGTTGGTGGTGTCGAACCTGATCAGATCCGAGCAGATCTCGGCGACGCTCTTCACGCTCTTCCCTTCAGTGTCAACGGCGGCACCCCGGGCGTCTCCATGGCGAAGATCAGCCCGTAGAAGGCCAGCTCGGCCTCCAGCACCGCGACGATGGTCTCCTCCCTGCGCCAGCCGTGCTGCTCGCCGGGGAAGGTCAGCAGGGCCCACTCCTTGCCGTGCCGGTCGAGCTCGGCGGTGAACCGCTCGGCCTGGCCGACGTCCACGATCGCGTCCTCCAGGCCGTGCAGCATGAGGCACGGGCCGGACGCCTTGAAGGCGTTCAGCAGCGGGGAGCGTTCTGTGTAGCGGTCGTGGGTCTCCGGCAGCGGGCCCACCAGGCCGTCGAGGTAGCGGGACTCGAAGTCGTGCGTCTCGGCCGCCCAGCTCTCCGGGTCGGTGATCGCGTAGTGCGCGACGCCGCCGGCGAACACGTCACTGTGAACGAGCGCCGCGACGGTGGTCCAGCCGCCCGCGCTGCCGCCCCTGATGGCGAGCTTGGCGGCGTCGGCCCGGCCCATCTCGACCAGGCCGCGCGCCACCTTGGCGCAGTCGTGCACGTCCACCACGCCCCACTGGTGGCGCAGCCGCTCCCGGTACGCGCGGCCGTAGCCGGTCGAGCCGCCGTAGTTGACCACGGCCACGCCGATGCCCCTGCTGGTGAAGTAGGCGATCTCCAGGTCGAGCATGATCGGCATGTTCCCCGTCGGGCCGCCGTGCACGAAGATCACGTACGGGCTCGGCCCCGGCTCCCCGGCCGGGGGATACAGGTGCGCGTGCACGCCCTCGACGGTCACGGCCTCCGGCGTGGGCAGCAGGTCGCGGTCGGGGAGCGGCTTGGGCGCCGACACCACCTCGTGCGCGCCGTCGTCCAGGCCGACGAGCGTCACTTCCAGCGGCGTGTACGGCGTCGCCCCCACCGCCACCGCCCGGCCCCCCGCCACGGACACCGTCGAGGCCCAGTGGGTGGCCGCCCCGCCCAGCTCGCGCAGCTCGCCGCTGACGGGGTCGAGCACGCCCAGGCGGCGGCGGTCGGCGGTGCCGTGCACGACGACGAGGCGGCCGTCGTCGGCGACGGCGAAGCAGGCCAGGCCCGGCTTCCAGGCGGCGGCGCCGAACTCCAGCTCCATCGGGGTGAGGTTGCGGGCGGGGGAGCCGTCCAGGGGGACGAGGTGGACGTTCCACCAGCCGGTGGGGTCGGTGACCGCGTAAAGGGCCTCGGCGTCGCGCCACTCGGCCTGCGTCACCGACTCAGTCGGGCCGCCCGCCAGCACTCGGTACGGGCCGGCGGTGCCGTCCTCGTTCAGCTCGGCCACGCACAGTTCGGTGCCGTCCCAGGGCATGTTGGGGTGGTTCCAACCGATCCAGGAGACATGACGGCCGTCGGGCGAAATACGCGGATTCATCAGGAAATGTTGGGCTTTGGTGATGGCTCTGACCGGGCCCCCGTCCAGCGGCACCGCCACCAGGTCGCGCACGTCGTCGATCTCCCTGACCGCCCAGACCTCGCCCCGGCCGGGCGGGAGGTAGAGGTCGCCGTACCGGGACGGGCCCGCCTCGGTGAGCGGCACGGGGGCGTCACCGTCCAGGCGGTAGAGGCGCTGGTCGGCCCAGTTCGTGAACACCAGGCCGCCGCCGGGCAGGGGGCGCCACGAGCGGCCGCCGTACTCGATGAGGCGGTTGCGCGCGTTCCACCCCTCGGGCAGCGCGTCCACGCGGGAGCCGTCCGGCAGGCGGCGCACCACGCAGCGCCGGCCGCCCTCGTGCGGGCGCGGCTCGTCCCACCAGACCTCGACGCCGGAGGGCGTGTCCACCGCCTCCACCCACTGGGGGCCTCCGTCGGTACGGGCCACGTCGATCGGTCGAATGCTCATCAACTCACCAATTGCCGTTGGTACAGGGAGGAAGGGGGAACTCGGGCGGATGCACGACGTACACGATGCCGCCGCTGCCCGAGCTCCTGAGCCACACGTGCTCGAACGCCGCCCGCGGATAGACCCGGCGCACCTCGGAGTCGCGGGGCGCGGCCGGGTCGTTCACGATCACGTCGCCGCCGGCGGTGAAACCGGTGACGACCATGATGTGGCCGCTGGTCGTGTAGCAGGAGCCGGGCAGCTCGTGGGCCTTGAACGACTGCGAGGTGATCACCGGGATCCCGGCCCGGACGAACTGCTCCAGCTCCGCCGCCGACCGCAGCCGCGTGACGAATCCGGACAGACCGTACCGGCCCGCGTAGGCCACGTTGAACGCCCAGTTGCCGGTGCCCTGGTAGCTCACGTCGTACGTGCCCGCCGCCGCATGATCCACACCCGGCGCAGGGTCGCCGTCGCCCACCCAGGCCAGCTCGCCGGGGCCGGGGCCGCGTCCCCAGAACTCCAGCACCATCGCCGTCGAGGCGGGAGCACACCAGTTGGCGCCGCCGCCGTCGAGGTGGGGGTGGTGACCGGCGTGCGCGTGCTGCGAACGCCGCGGCACCACCAACTCCACCGCCTCGCCCGCCGCTGCCCCAGGACCGGCCGTCCCTGGATCGGGGAGGCTCGTGCTTTGCGGGGCCGGGTCGGGAGCGGGTGGGTGTCGCGGGGGCGCGGAGGCCATCGCGGCCAGTCCGGTCAGGCGGGCGTCCGTGCCGTGCGTGGTCACCCGTAGCTGGTACGCCACCACCGGCCGCCTGGCCACGAACGTGTCCACGGCCACGTCCCCGTCCTCGTCACCCTGGCCGGGCACCGAGGTACGCGGCTCACCGTGCTCGGACCAGCGGCCCATCACGTACCACTTGGTGAGCCCGCCGGACGCGGTCCTGGCACGCAGTTCGACCTCGATCCAGGAACCGGACGAAGTGCGCGCGGTCCACGACGGCACGATCTGGGTGGCCGCGAAGCCGATCGCGCGCTCCTCACCGACCCACACGGCCGCGGGGGTCTCTGGCAGGGCGAACCGGGTGAAGGCGACGCGGGCCAGGTCGACGGTGAGCACCAGGCACATTGTGCTTTTGCACTCCATGTCGCACATCGGATGTTTTACGTACCGGCCCGTCGTGCGGGGGGCCGATTGTGTCAGTGATCATCTCTATGGTGCGGGTCATGAGATCCGCAACGCAGACGTACCCGTACGCGAGCCCCGCCGTCCTTGGCGCGGGCCGCAGCCTTGTCCACGCGGCGTTACCCGGACCCCGGACCTTCGGCGACGCGGTGTTATCCGGCCGCCGGCCCCACCCCGAGCCGTCCGGTGGACCGCTTCCCCTGGCTGCCTACCGGCCGTCGGCGGTGGAGGCGACTCCATGACCGCCGAGCAGCCGGTCACCCGGAGGACGAGCACGGTGGGGATGGGCCGGTGGGCATTCGATCGGGAGGCGGGTGTCCGGGAGACGGTGGTTCGGGGCGCCGGGGAGCCGGCGTCTGCAGGAACAGGTGCGACTTCGCCGTCCACAGGGGCGACGGCGAGTTCGATCAGTGGGAGTTCGGCAGGGATGGCTTGGAGGGGTGAGAACTCGGCGGGGATGGGTTCGCGTCAAGAGGGCTCGGCGGGGACCGGGTCTAGGACTGCCGGGGTGAGCTGGGGCTGGGATGCGGTGGTGGCGGCCATCGACACCGGGGAGCTGGAGTCGGTGGCCGGGCGGGTGCTGCGGCTCGACGACCAGACCCGCCGTGAGGTGGCCGCGGCGCTGCCCGGTCACCTCGCCGTGGCCAGGAAACGCGCCGAGGCCAGGCGTCGGGCTCGCGAGATCGGGCGGCAGCAGGTCACGGAAGCCGCCTGGCGGGAGCACGTACGCGCCGCCGCCCGCGCCGGCCGTACCGTGTCCGCGCACGAACACTGGCAGCGCGACACCCCCTGGAACCCGCCGTGGACCCCGGCCGCGGACGAGAGCTGGGCGGCCCCGATGCTGGTCGCCGGAGCGGCCGCGATCGGCGGCGTGGCGGGCGTCGTCGCCTGGCTCAACCGGCGCGACCTCCAGGACCGCTGGGACGAGTACGGCGGCGACACCACCTCCACCGTGCTCGAACGCGTGCTGTCGGCCCGCCCCCTCGCATGGCAGGCCGACTTCGCCGTCCGCGCCGCGCTCAAGCTCCGCCCGGTCTCGCGCAGGAGTGCGGTCACCACGAGTCCTGTGTCGGGGCTGGTGCTGGCCATGCTGCGGCGCAGCGGCGTCACCCCGCCCGAGCACGATCCGCTCGCGGTGGCCTGGGCCGCACATCCGCCCAGCGCCGCGAGCCTGCGTACGGACCCGCTGCTCGACCACCTTCTGCCACGGCTGTTCGAGGCGGAGGGCGTCGGAGCGGCCCTGCGTCACGAACGCGGCTCCGGGCGGGCCACGGACGCGGGGCGCGGCTGGCTGACCGCGCTCACGGCGCTGGCACGCGAAGGCAGGATCGGCCGTGACGTGCTGCTCGACGGGTGCCTGCGGCGGTTCCTGCGCGGCGGGCATGCGGCTGACCTGCGCTTCTTCGTACGGCTGCACGATTCGCTCGCGCCGACGCGCGACGAGGTGAGCGAGCGTCACCGCGACTACCTGAGACTGTTGCCCGCCGCGCCAGGGGCCGTGGCGGAGACGGCGCTCAAGCAGGTGCGGCGGCTCGGGGAGACGGACCCGGCGGAGGTGACGGAGGCGCTGCGGGCCCTGCTGGCCAGGGGCGAACGGAAGTTGCTGACGGCGGGGCTGACCTGGCTCGACGAGTTCGCCGCCGCCGACCCGGACGCCGACCTCGGCTCGCTGGCGCCGGCGCTGGGGAAGGCGTTCGGGTGCGAGTCCGGTGACGTGCAGGGCCGGGCGGTGCGGGTGGCGGTCAAGCATGCCAGGCGGTTCACGGGTGAGGGGGCGCAGGCGCTGAGGGAGGCGGTCGTTGTACTGCCGCAGGAGCTCGGGGAGACGCTGGCGGAGCTGTTCGGCGAGGAGACGGGTTCTGACGCGCGGGACGACGGCGGGTTCGTTCCGGTACGGCTGCCCGAGCCGGTGCGGGTTCCCGATCTTCCGCCCCCCGTGATGTCGGCCGTGGACCTGGATGCTCGTCCGGTGGTGGCGAGATGGGAGCCTGCGGAGGCATGGCTGGCCGGGGTGGTGCGGCTGCACGGGCAGGACCGGGACGGGCTGGTGGCTCGCCTGTCGGAGGTCCCGCACGCGGCCGACCCGCCGCCGGGGCCGTGGACGGAGGTCGCGCAGTGGGCCGAGGAGATCACCCGCGTGATCGTGCACGGCTCCCCTGGTGGGGTGCCGGCCGGGAAGCCGGGTGATGGGCCGGCCGGAGCCGGGGGTTCGGAGCGAGGAGTGAGAACGGGCGGACGTGAGTGGGAACGCTCCCGGCTGCCGGAGATCGGTGAGGTCGCGGGGCCGCACCTCCTCCTGCTGCGGCGCCTCGCCGAGGTGTACGACGGGATCCAGGCGGGGACGCTGCCCCCGTACCTGCTGGCCGAGCCCACCGAGGGCACCGGGCACGTGGACGCCGGGCGGCTGGTCGAGCGGGTGGCCGGTTACGAGCGCGACGGGGTCGAACCCATGCCCGCCGACCTGGCTCAGGCGTTGTTACGGGTTCCGCGTTCGGTCGCACCAGACGTGGTGGCGCGCGCCGGGCGGCTCACCTCGGCGGCAGGTCAGGCGTTGGCCCTCCGGCTGCACGGTGAACAGCCGGAGGGCCGCGCCGAGATCACCTGGGTGCGCCTGCTCGTGGAGGCGGCGGGTTCGGGTGCGGTGGTGGGAGATGGCGATGACCGTGGGATGCGTCTGCCCGTGGAGAGGCCCGGATCTGGGACGGCGGTTGCGTATCGCGACGACCACGAACCGGTCCAAGCCGGCGTGCATGCGCTCGTGCCACGGCTCCATGGGGAGGAGCTGACCGGGGTGGCGATGGCCGACGAGTTGCTGACCGGGGCCCTCGCTCGCGGGAGGCGGGGGCACGGCGGTTGCATGCACTGGTGGCCGTATCTGATGCCGTCTCATCGGGAGGTCGTGGCCGCGCATCTCGTGCCGTATCTGCTCGAACGGTGGCGTCCGGACCGCGTCGAGCCTCGACTGGCCCAGGCGCTGGCGTCGGCCGGCGGGGCCCCGGGGGAGGCGGTGGCGCTGGTGCAGGCGTACTTCATGGCCGACCGGAGCTGGTCTGCCGATGCCCGGGAGCGGGCGCGGCCGGTGGTGGAGATGGCGGCCCGGGGCGAGCTCGACGGCGAGGAGGTGGGGCGGCAGTTGGCGCTGCTGGTCCGCAGGGCGGGGCTGAGGCCGGGGCCGGTGTTCGAGACGCTGGAGGGTGCGGCCGGGCTCGGGGCTCATCGGGAGGTGTGGCGGATCATGACGGGGTTTCTGTCCGTGTACCTGCCCGGGGCGGGGGAACGACCGCACACCCGGCACACGCAGGCGCTCACGTTCGCCCTGCGGGCGGCGCGGTGGGCGGGGGCGCGAGGAGCGGTGGGGTGCGTGGCGGAGATCGCGCGGCGCCGGGCATCGAACAACTTCGTCCGCGAGGCCCGCCGCCTGCACACCTACCTCACCTGACCGCCACCCCAGAGCCCGGCGCCCATCCGTTGGCGGGGATCGCTTTAGACTATTCTCTGTGAATCTCACCGAGGATCAATCGCAGGGGAATGCCTTACTCGCGGGCTCGTTGCAGGTGGGCTGATGGATCATGTCGCTGATGGCCGCCCCAAGCTTAAGTCGTTCAGCTCTTAAGCTTTCTTGAAAGAATCAATGTCAGCTGCTGAGAGCGAACTCGACGTGAGCCGAGGTCGGACGAGTTCCGGATGCCCGATGTATACTGCTCGATTACCTTATCGACTTCCTCGGCCGTCATGTTGACCATTACCGCAAGGGATGCCAAGAGGCCGTTGTTGCTTGGGTTCAAGGGGTCGTCGCAACGCTGCTGCTCAGGAGGGAGTTTAGATGATCGTTGAAGGCTCCAGCCGGGGTTTTCCAGCCGAGACTCTTGCGGGGGCGGGCGTTGAGGGTGGCGGCGACGGCGTCAAGGTCGCTTCGAGCGTGCCTGCTCAAGTCGGTTCCCTTGGGGAAGTATTGGCGAAGTAGGCCGTTGGTGTTCTCGTTGGTGCCGCGTTGCCAGGGGCTGTGCGGGTCTGCGCGGTCAGTACCTGGTCCTGCCGCGCTCGCGCCGAGGGGCCGCGCCGCTGCCGGGCCGCCCAGGCGTAGTAGCCCTGGCGCGACACACCCAGCACCCGGGCCAACAGGGAGACCTCGTGGTGGTCCTTCTCCGCATGGATCAGCCGGAACTTCATCTCGGCAGATCCGTCTCCCGCGCGAAGAAAGCGGCCTTAGATTCAGAGAGTCAAGGCAACGCATTGGGCGGGGGTCTGGTAGCCGAGGCATTTGCGGGGGCGGTTGTTCAGCCGGGCGGCGAGGGCGTCGAGGTCAGCTTGGCTGTATAGGCTCAGGTCGGTGCCTTTCGGTAGGTATTGCCGGATGAGTTTGTTGGTGTTCTCGTTGGTGCCTCGCTGCCATGGGCTGCGCGGTGCGGCGAAGAAGACGTCGATGCCGGTCGCTTCGGTGAGCAGCTGGTGGCCGGCGAGTTCCATCCTGCGGTCCCAGGTCAGAGTGCTGCGTAAGCGTGCATCCATCCGTGTGAACGCCTGCTGCAGGGCGGGGATGACCGTCGTGGTGTGACGGCTGGGTAGCGCGACCATGGTCAGGTAGCGGGACTTGCGGTCGACTAGCGTCGCGATCTGGCTGTTCTTGGCGCCGATGATGAGGTCGCCTTCGAGGTGGCCGAGCTCGGTTCGGGCGTTGGCGGCGTCAGGCCGTTCCTCGATCGGCCGTGCCCCGGTGATCTGGGAACGCCATTGGCCCTTGACCGTGTTCTTCTTGTTCTTGCGGATGGGACGGCGCGTGCGCAGCTTGGTGCACAGCTCACGCGGGATCAGCTTCCACCGGGTCGTGTAGATCGCTCGGTAGATGCTTTCGTGGCTGATCCGCATGAGCGGGTTGCCGGCGGGCGTCAGCCGCAGATGTCCCACGATTTGCTCCGGGGACCACTCGTTGTCGAGGAGTTCGATCACCAGCCGGCGCAGCACCGGGTTGTTCTGCAGGGCGGACGGTTTTGGGCGGCGTGCCTGCTCTTGGGCGCGTTGCTCGGCGGCGACCGCACGGTACTTCGCTCGGCCGCCGTTGCGGGCGACCTCCCGGCTCACCGTGGACGCTGAGCGGCCGATCGACACGGCGATCGACCGTAGTGAGGCTCCTGCCTCCAGGCCGCGGGAGATCGATTCCCGCTCCTCGGCGCTCAATCGGTCGGCCCGGCGCACCCGCGCGGCCGGCGCGATGCCGCCATGGTGCTTCAGCACCGTGAAAACCGACCCCGGAGGCTTGCCCAGCGCTCGGGAGATCAGGCTGATGGACTCACCGGCGCGCCACCGCCGCCACAAGTCCTCTTTCATCACGTCTGACATTCCCGGCCGACCCATCCGAGCCACGATCCACCCATCCACTTGCAGTGTTGCGTTGATCGTTTGAATCTAAGGACGCGCTGGCCTGCGCCGGCGTCATCCCCTGGGGGAAGGCCATCGGGCTGCCGGCCAAGGTCATCAGGAAGCTCGTCAGCAAGGCCGACGACACCGTCCAAGCAGGACGGAGCGCGAGGAAGACCGGCAAGGCGGGGTGCAGCAGCTTCGTCCCCGGTACCCGCGTCACCATGGCCGACGGGACGACCAAGCCCATCGAGGACGTTAAGGTCGGCGACAAGGTGATCGCCACCGACCCCGAGTCGGGCCGGACCCGCGCCGAACCGGTCATCGCGGTCATCACCAGCAACGGCGCGAAGAACCTGGTCCGGGTCGCGGTAGACACCGACGGCGCACGCGGGGACGAGGTGGGCGTCGTCGTGGCCACCGAAAGCCATCCCTTCTGGGCGCCCGGCTCGGACGAGTGGCAGGACGCGGGCTCGCTCACGCCGGGACAGTGGCTGCGGACCAGCGAGGGCCGCCTTGTCCAGGTCACGGCCATCCGCAAGTGGAGCGCCAGCGATCAGCGCGTGCACAACCTGACAGTTGCGAAAGCCCACACCTATTATGTCGAGGCGGGGCGGCAGGACCTGCTCGTCCACAACGTCGGTCCCTGCATCCCGGGCCCTGCTCGGTATCACGACGAGGAAGGGCTGTCCCATTCGTTCGATCGTCACGCGCAGCAGTGGTATGGGAAGGAAGTGAAGAAGGAGAAGCTGCTCGACGGCTGGAAGAACCTCATCGAACGAGGGATGAAGTCGACGAAGGTGGTGTTGTGGAAGACGGGAAGCACCGAGACCTATGGGCACCTGATGCGTGTGGATGGGAAGTGGTTCTTCGTGCAGTTCGCCCGCTCCGACGGGCGCCTGATGACGGCCTTCGTCCCCAACCAAGCGCAGCTTCGCCGGATCCTCAGCCTCCTGAAGTAGGACGTCCCCATGCCCAGTAGCCCGCTGTCCCCGGAACCCCCGCACCTGTCGTTCGGGCTCTACTCGGAGCACGGAGAGAGGCTGCTGCTGTCGCAGGTGTGTGCGGCGATCGGCAGCGGCGCGGGCGGGCTGACGGGGGTGATCGGCGTGGCTCCGCGGGACAGCCAGTTCGAACTGGTGAGCGACCTGGGCGCGGACTACTACGAGACGGAGTTCCCTCTGCCGCACGCGGCGGCCGTCGTCAGCGATGCCGACCCTGAACTGCGAGCCGTCAGGGTCGGCTTGCGGCACGAACTGGTCGGGGCGATGGTCGCCGGTTATGACTGGTCGGACAGCGGCGCCGATCACGCCGTCTCCGTCTTGGCGGAGGCCGGGCCGCTGGGCGTTCCGGACGAGATCTGGACCGGCGCGGAGAGGCGGCGGGCGAGGAAGCGGGCGGAGCGGTTCGTGGCCCTGATGCGGCACGTGTGTGACGAGGTGGATCCCCTGTACGGCGCCGTGGGCGTCGAGATGTCGATGCCCACGCCGCGGCTGCTCGCCAGGTCACGGAACGGGCTGGGGGATCTGTACGTCTCGGATCGCCTCATGTCCCGATCTCCCGCCCTGCGCGATGGGTTGTCTGGCTGCTTCGCCAAGGCTCAGGTCGATACCTGGGGCAACGGCACCTACTTCTCCTCGTGGGGGCCGTTCAACGGCGCTGGTGTGAGCGCCCCCCACGCCGAGGAGATCTCGCGCGAGGCGGTGCGGCTGCTCGGACGGGCGCTGGCTCGTTGACCGAGGGCGGTAGCGCCAGGGCATGCGGCTTCACGTGGGATGCGCCACGTGGACGCCCACGCCGTGGCAGGGGCGGTTCCTGCCACATCCGCTCGCGCCGGCCGAGCGGCTGAGGGCCTATGCTGGTGCAACGCGGTGGAGGACGTCACTCAGCGGCGAAGCCTGAGCGACAGATGCTCAAGAGCTCCACATCCGTGCCGAAGCCCCCGCCAAGCACCTGGTCTCCTGCTCCCCGAAGCAGCGGAAAGGCCGGAACCGGGTTCGCTCAGTCGTGGGCCGCTCGGTCACCGACCGGCTGATCCTTCCAGCTGCACTCCACGACTCTCTGGACACACACGGTCCAGCAGCTCGACCTACCTCGCAATCGCCGTTCTCCCGCCGGCACCGCAGCTACGCCCGAGATCCTGCTGGCCAACTCGCGAAACAACAACACGCGGCGGCGGATGGTGGCCCGCCAGCACGGAACAAGAACTGTTCAACCCCGGGAAGGTCGGCACCACCCGCTACCAGTACCGGGGCGCAGTCATCCCTTCCCTCCGGTCGAGCCAGCACGATGAACACTCGCTGTCCGTGGCCATGTAAAAGTGGGCCAGACCCACACGCACTTGGCCGTTGACAGCGTCGCTGGTGAAGATTCGAGGACTCTGTCTGATGCAGGTAGCAGGATGGCTTGACCTGTGGGCTCAAGGGCCGTGGTCGATGGCTCTGCGAAGACACTGCGTCGGGGTCAGCGCCGTCAATGTCGATCTTAGTTGTGGAGGTGGGCTGAGGCTGAACGCCCCAGATTCAGGTCCTGAACTGGGGAAACGGCTTCAAGATCATTCCCCGTATGTCCCCTGATCATGGTCGTACGGCTGCGTACGGGCACTGTCCGCTGCCTATCGAAGGTGGCGAAAAAAGACCTGCGGCTGTGAAACCGCAGGTCAGAGGCCTTAAATGCCGATCTAGGTGAGTGCCCCTGGCAGGGTTCGAACCTGCGGCACCCGCTTTAGGAGAGCTCGACTCGCATGGAGTGGATTTTGTCTTTTGATGGGCGATATGCGGTTGGCTGGTTGACGTACGCCGATACCTAACCAACGATTTCCTATGTCCGTCACCTGACCGCCGTTTGGCCTGCTCAGAGCAACAACTGCGGTAGGAGTCGTGCAAGGCATTCCCGCTCTTCAGATGCGAGTGTCCTGTAGTTATCAGCGCGCTCAGCCCGCGTCGCTGCGAGGCGTTGTGGAAGACCTCGGGTGGAGATGGGGGCGCCAGGCGCGAGATGGAGCGGATGGCCCGCTCGTCCCTCGGGCCCGACCTGCCGCATGTCAACCGCACTGTCTGTGCTCAGCACCCTGATGGCCCAGATCGGACGATGTCGGACCACCTGGACCATCTCGCTCGCTTTAAGGACGCTGTACGGTCACGACGTAGAGCTCGGAGTCCTTGATCTTCGCCAGGAGCGGGTCCAGCTGCCCCGGCCAGACGGCCACCGTCAAGGTGTCCGGCAGGACGTTGAGGATCAGCACGCCGTCGAGGGTGAGCGGCGAGTCGCCCGGGATCCGCAACGACGCCACGGCCCCCGCCGACGCCACGCCCGCCGAGAGCCTGCCCGGCCGCAGCGTCACGATCGCCTTGCCCGCCAGGGCCCCGGACGGCAGCCTGGGCCCCAGGACGCCCTCCGGCAGTTCGGCCCCCTTGGGCAGCCCCTTCAACGGATACCTGCCCATCAGCGCGCTCGCACCCCACCCCTCCACGTCACCGGAGACCAGGACGTGGTACGGGGGTAGGGCCTGGGCCGCGCGCGGAGTCCCTGCCGGGGCCAGATCCACCAGCTGCCCGACGGCCGCGGCGAGCACCCCGGCCACCACCACGACCGCCAATGGCCACCACCGCCGCCCCGCCGATGCGTCCCGCCGAGAGACACCGGCGTCCTCGACGGGCGACGCACCCGCGTCAGGGCCGGCACCACCAAGAGGGGTGGCACTGTCAGGAGGCGCGACACCACCAGGAGGTGCGGCAATCACCGGAGGTGCGGCATCCGGCCCGGGAACCGGTGCGGCGTCCCCTGCGGGAGGGGCCTCTGCCGGGTAGCCCAGGCGGCCTTGGCTGTCGATGGCGCCGATGGCCCACAACTTGTCCAGCTGCCGCCACCGCTCCGGCTCCTCCCCATAGCCGACGGGGCGCGACAGGCCCATGGCGTCTAGCAGTCCCCACCGATACACGTCGAAAGCCGATCGAAAGAGCATCGCGTACGGCTCCGCGACCCGCACCGTGGCCCGGTAACCCAGCCAAGCGACCAGCACCCCGCCCCAGACACAGGCGGCCACGCCGTACCAGGGCAGCAGCAACGCCGCCAGGATGCCCCCGGCGATCGAGAAGCCCAGCCCGAGCCAGGTGACGGTGGCCATCATCTCCATGGCCGTCGCGGCCGACGCCAGTGACTGGCGGAAGACCTCGGGCAACGTCGGATACAGGCGCGGCCAGGCCCTGACGGCGTCGATGCCGTACCGTTCCCTGCTGTGCTCCTCGGCGCCGCGCAGCAGGTTGCCGAGCCGGGTCGGCATGAACCTGGTCTCGTCGATGGGGTAGGTGAGCATGCGCGGATCGTGGTGGTCCATCCCGGCGTACAGCCGCTGGTGGCGCTCGCGTCCCCGGCCGGCTAGCCTGCGGCCGCCGGGCAGGGTGTCCCAGTAGCCTTCGAGGAGCCGGAGCACGAGCGTGCGCTGACTCGCGACGATCTGGGTGAGCAGCAGGCCGGCCAGCAGCGTGGCCGCGGAGAGCAGGATCCGGGCGTTGACGTCGAGCGCCGACCACCAGCGCAGCGCGGCGGCCCAGCCGACGCCGGCCAGCACCACACCGAGCAGCGCCATCGCGAAGGCCAGCACAGGCAGGAACGCGGTGACCAGCGTGCGGCGCTCCAGCACGCCCGAGGCCGCTTCGAACAGCCCTCCCATCAGCCGGGCCAGATCGGGACGAGCTGATGACCACCGCCGCACCGGTAGGTCATGGCCTGGCTGAACCGGGCGTAGGAGTTCGCCCTGCCGCAGGTGGCGCAGACGACGCGAGTCTCACCGGGAGGGGTGGCCTCGCCGTAGGGCGCGTAGTCGCCGGTCAGCAGCCGCGATCCGCGCCTTCTCGCCGCGCGGGCTATCTCCGCCGCGAGCACCTGCGCGGTCACGACGCCGACCGGGCGCCCCGCGCGTTCCGCCACGGCGGCAGGGAGCCCGTGACGCAGCCATTCCAGCAGTTCGCGCCAGTTCAGCAGGCTGGTGACTGTCGCGTCCGAGTCCACGACGAACGCGGGCCCCGCACCGCCGGGACCGATCAGTCCGACCGTCGCGCCGTCCTCGCCGACCACCACGGCGAAGCCGCTCGCGGGCGGCTCGGCGGACCGCTCGCACACCGTGAACCGGTCGCTCATCACGTCGGCGACGCGCCGTTCGCGAATCATCGCCAGTCACCTACCAGGACGAAGGGCGCCCAGTGGAAGGGGTCGTCGAAGGCGCGCAACGTGTAGTCGGGCGGCTGATCGTCCTGGGGCACTCCCGCTCTGAGCCCGCCCATCCGCGCCGCGTGCCGCTGCTCGCCGGTGATCCCGGGCAGCTTCAGCACCTCCTCGTACGTGATCGCGGCGGTGGCGAAGTCCCAGGCGGCCAGCCGCAGTTCGGCCTCCTCTAGGAGGAGCGTCGCGGTGGTGACGGGGTCGTCGCTCAGCCGGGTGCGGGCCTCCGACACGTGTGACAGGGCGTCGGACAAGGTGCGTTCCCTGAGCCACAACTGGGCCTCACGCAGGGCGTGGGCCTTGCTGAGCCCGCCGTCCAGTCCCGCGTAGAACCTGCCGAGCAGCATGGTGGTGGACAACTCGTCCACCCGCCACAGTGACACCAGGGCCGAGGGCGCGCCGGCGTACAGCAGGGCGCGGATCAGGCCGATGAGCTCGTCACCTGGACGGCGTTCGCTCAGGCCGGTCTCACAGGCGGCCAGCGTGACCAGATCGACGTGGAGCGAGAGGCCCATGATGTCCTGGGCGGTCAGCCGGCCGTCGGACAGCTCGATGCCGGACTTCATCGGGTCGTCGCCGTCGAAGGTCCCGTGCGCGGTGAAGTGGAGGATGTCCGGCGAGGTCGTGGCGTCGGCGAGCTTGTCCATGAGCGTGGCACGGCGGGCGCCGGCGCCCGAGAGCAGTTCGTGCCGCGCGAACGTATGGGTGATGGCCGCCGCCTGCTCTCTGGCGAAGACCAGCGGATATCTGCCCTCGGGGTCGGCCACGACCAGCGCAGACTCGCGCCTGCCTTTGCGTTTGGCCTGGCAGAAGCGCAGGACGGAGGCGCTGGGGATGAGCGCGACGGGGTTGCGGTCGATCAGCGGCGCCCCCTCGGCCGTGAGGGCGTGCAGCGGCAGCGTGTGCAGGGCGTCGTGCGGTACGAGGTACACCATGTCCCCCGGCCGCGCCCACTCGAGCACTGGTTCGGCCAGCCGCGCCAGACGTTCGTCGGAGAGGATCTCGGCGTAGCCCTCCTTGAGCGATGGCCGCACCTCTCTGGCGAGTTCGTGTAACTGACCACGGGCGAGGTCGATCCTGGCGAAGGCGGGCTCCTCCGCCTCGGCGGTGACGCCGAAGGCCAGCACCGCATCCTCGGTGACGTAGTACTCGACCAGGACCAGTCGCATCGCGTCCCTTTCCTCCGACAGTGCGCGGATGTCGGACCAGCTCAGCTTGTCCCCCCTGCGCAGGGAGACGTACTCCGGTGCCGGGCCCGCGAGCCGATCCTCCAGCGCGCCGAGCTCCTGACGCAGCTCCGTGCGCGCCTGGTAGAGCTCGGCCCGCCCGGCACCACCCCGTTGCAGGACCGCCTCCACCTCGCGCAGCCGGAAGCGTGCCGCGGCTTCGGCGGCCAGGTCGGCCGGGGGCACCCCGGCGGGTTCCGGCAGCGCGATGCCGCTCAACTGGCGGACCATCTGCTGACTGCGGGCGGCGTCGGCCCATTCCAGCGCCGCCGCGTGTTCGTCGAGAAAGGCCGACAGGCGGACCATCATGTCCAGCGCGTCCAGGCGAGACTCGGTGAAGTACGCGAGGGCGTCGTCCCCGTCGGCCAGGCTCCGCCGAACGTCGTCGAGCGCCGCCACCGCGCGCGCGTAGCCCTGTCGTGCCTCCGGGAAGCGTTCGCGAAGCATGTCCAACTCCGCGAGCAGGACCCGCGTCTCATACACGTTGCGCGAATCGCCCATCTGTACGGCGATGGACTCGGCCTCGCGCAGGTGCGATTCCGCGGTGCCGAACTCGCCCTCGTCGCGCGCGATGACCGCCAGGTCCGCGAGGCTGTTGACGGCGGCCCGCGAGTAGCCCGCGCCGCGCTGGATCGCCAGGGCTTCCTCGTGGAGGCGGCGGGCGTCGGCAGGCCGCCCTGCCAGCTGCATGAGCGACGCCAGCGCGCCCAGGTCGTCGGAGACTCCGTGCGCCGCGCCGATCTCACGGTTGATGGTGAGGGACTCGCCGAAGCACCGCGCGGCCTCGCCGTGGCGGCCCTGCTCGTCCAGGAGCCGGCCCAGGTTGTGCAGAGCCAGGGCCTGGTTCTCCCGGTCGCCCGCGCGCTCGTAGGCGTCCCTCGCCTCGCGTACGTGGATCTCGGCCGTGGCGGGGTCGTTGAGCAGTTCCATGACCATCCCGAGCGTGATCCGTACATGGCCGGTCTGCAGGTCGTGAGCCTGTCCGGCGAGCGCCTCCGCTTCGGCCAGGACCGGCTCCAGCAGGCCGCGCGCCTCAGCGAGATGACCGAGGTCCTTGAGCGCCACGGCCAGGTTGACCGTGGCGCGGACAGCCTGGCGAGCCAGGTCCAGGCGGCGGAAGTCCGCGAGCGCCTGCCGGTGGCGCTCCGTCGCCGACGCCAGCTCGCCCAGATCCCGCTCCACGAATCCCAGCGTGTCGAGCGTTTCGGCGCGTCCGCGAGCGTCGCCGCCGTCCAGGAGGGCGACGGCCTCCCGCAACAGTGCCGCCGCCTCCGGGCTGCGGCCCAGCCGGTGCAGGAGCAGGGCCAGATTCTGCCTGATCGCCGCTTGCGTCTCCGGGCCGGCCCGGCCGTCTGCCAGGCGCATCGCCTTGCGGTATTCGCGCTCCGCGTCGTCCGCTCTGCCGACCAGGACGCGGCGCCTGGCCTTGATGGCGTGGGGCATCCAGGGCTCGCCGGGGTGGGATCGTCGTAGCGGCATGGCGCCTCCATGCCCGATTTCCGTAACGCGGGTGGGGGGTCGTGGGGGGTTACAGGTCACGGGCCGACTCCGTGAGCAGCGCCCTGATCTCGTCGTACGTGATGGGTGTGCCCGAACGGAGAGCCACGTACTCCGCCGCGCGTCCGCCCTGCTCGGTCAGCAACCGCCAGATGTGCTCCTGCCGGTCCCTGGCCTGGCGGCGGCCCCTGAGCGGTCCCGCCTTGTCGCGGGCGATGCGCATGCGCCGTGCCTCGGAGCGCAGCCGCTGCTCGGCCGCGGCCTCCTGCCCGAACAGCCAGGCGAGGTAGAGGTCGGCGGCCTTCGCGCCGGAGTCGTGCAGCCGCACCAGCGCCTGGCGCGTGCGGACACGCGCGCCGACGGCGGCGTCGTGCGCCTTGGCCCACGACCAGCCGACCGTCCCCTCCGGCCCTTCGTCGGCGGGCATGCGCCGCCCGCCCTGGGTGACCGCCTCCCAGTAGGCGTCGCTGAGGCGGACGCGGCTCTCCGCCGCGCGCTCAGCCGTCCGCTCCTCGTGCAGCAGCCTCGCGGCGATGTCCGGTATCCAATGGTCGGCCGGGCGCGGCACCGTTTGGCCGAGCAGGTCGACGAGGTCGCGTGAGCGAGCCCGTTCCACCAGGTCGAACGCCTTGACGAGGGCTCCCTGATCGGCACTGGTCACGAGCAGCCGCACCACGTCCTCGTGCAGCGGCTCCAGGGTCGCGGCGTAGGCCAGGCGGTGTTCGCGCTCCAGCAGGTCGTCCCTGCGCCGGTCCCTGATCACGCCGGCGACTTCGAGGCAGGCCAGGGCCCGCCGGGTGTCGAAGGTCTTGAAGGCCGCGCCGCACACCTCCAGGACCTCCACCGCGACGACGTCGATGTCGTCATGCAGGAGCCGCCGCCCCGCCTGGCGGAGGAACTCCGCGCCGAGCTCCACCGCGCCCCCGTCCAGCAGCGCCATGCCCAGCTTGACGAGGCGGCTGCCCGGCACCTTCAGCCTTCCCGCCAGCACCGCGGCCAGGAGCTCACGGCGCCCGAGAGGCACCAGTGACTCCTCCAACGCGTCGATGCCGAGCTCGAAGATGCGCAGGTCCGCCGGGGAGGAGGGGAGCGGAACGTGCAGGCTCGCCATCACGACGCTGACCGGCCCGCTGCGTTTCAGCCCGCCCGACCTGACGATCCGGTCGTTGCCCGTGCCATCGGGCTGGTACGGGATGTCGCCCACGCTCTCCAGGAAGGAGACCGCGCGTTCCCGCTGCCCACGCGCGCACAGTATGGCCGCCACGTCGATCATCACCCTGGCCCGTACGGCCGGGTCGATGCGCGGGTCGCCCAGCGCGTCCTTCACCTCGGCCGGGTCTCCGGAGGCGTCGATGTCCAGGCCCGCCGCCCAGGCGTCCCGCGTGAACAGCGCGCGCACGTTGGGCATGTCCGCCCGCCTGCACATCTCGGCAGCCTCCAGCTGGGCTCTCCGCGCGTCCTCCGGGTAGCCGTGGAAGGTGTAGGCGAAGCTTAGGGCGAGCAGGCAGCGAACGCGGTGCGCGTAGTACTCGGCGCGCAGCCCCGTCGTGTCGTCGCGCGGCACCTCGACCATGTTCAGCAGGGCCATCGCCTCGTCGATCCAGTGGACCGCCAGCTCCACCCGCCGGGCGAGGCCGTTCTCGAAGTCGTCCCACTGCTCGGGCGGGGGCGGGATGAAGACGTTCATGCAGATGCGGATCGCCGACTCCGACAACATCTGCACCAGCGTGAAGTTGGGCCGCCCGCCCCGGCCGCGGGGGACCTCCTCGCGCCACGCCTGACGTGCCACGTCGCGGTGCCCCCCGTCGACGTAACGCATGAACAACGAGGCGTCCAGCCGGTGCAGCCCCACCGCGGGCCCGGTGAGGAAGCGCCGCGAGAGCAGCGCCTGCGCGCCGGCCGCGAGGCAGAACGTGGTGGGCAGCGCGGAGGTGGGGGCGTGCACGACGGCGCTGAGCAGGCAGAACCACACGGGGAAGAACGAGAAGCCGTAGGCGACCGCGAAGCCCATGCGATGGCGGAACTGAGGAGGCGCGTCCAGGGAGCGATACGCCCGCTCGCTCAGCCTCAGGTATGCCTGGAGCACGATCGTCAGGGCGGCGGCCGGCACCAGATAGGCCACCACGCCGGCCTCCGTCCCCGGTATCCGTTCCGTCCAGAGGAGGACGAAGCCGCTGCCGACGGGGCTGAGGGCCAGCAGCGCGAGGAACACGATCCAGGAGATCGACGAGACACGGACCTCGGTGCGGCGGTAGCGGCTCAGGTTCCTGGTGACCTGGAAGAACCACCGGTGCAGTAGCACCGCCAATGCCAGCCCGGTCCAGGAGGCGGCCGGGGCCCCGTGTACCCACAGGAGCACGATCGGCACGGCGAGCACCGCGTATCCCGCGTACTCGGCCACGCGGGCGATGCGCCCCGAGCCCCGGCGCCCGGACAACACCCAGCCGGAAGCGGCGAAGATCACGACGTCCATGCGCTGGTCGGAGACCACCGTGTGCAGCCACAGCTGCACGATGCCGTACACCACGACGAGCGGCACCAGCCACCACAGCAGCAGGTGAAGCTCGGCCCCGCGCAGGAGGAAGGCTGCGGTCACGCCGATCCCGCACGCGGGACTGCCGACGGCGCCCACCGCCGCGCCCGAGAGCGCGAGGAGCGCGCCATCGCCTTCGAGGGCGTCGAACGGCCCGGCCAGCGCCCAGCCGACGGCGAACCACAGGCACACCCTGCCGAGGCGGAGAAAGGGGTTGATCCGGAGGAATTTCAGCAAGGCACGCGCCCACGAATCCTCGTCCATACCGCCCCTCTCCAGCCGTCCCATCCTGGTATCGCTGGAAGGCGCCGCATCGCTTCGCCGGTGACGGAAATTGTCCATGCCCTGCGCCATGATGGCCCCGCTCGTGTCGTACATGGGATTGTGGAGGAGCTGTCATGACCGCGCATGGGACGCCCGGTTGGTCTGATTTCGTGTGAAGATCCTGGAAGGATCTGGATCTTGTCCGCGCGGGCAGTGAATGACGTCGAGGACCTGTCGGTCGGAGTTACGTCTCTTCATGAGGAAGGTCAGGGAGAGGCGGCGCGAGGGCGCGCTCAGGAACTACATCGGCAGGCCTGGCGGTGGGCCCTGGGCAACTCTCGACCTGATGGCCGATTGCCCTCCGGCAAGGTTATCGCTGCCCAGTGCTCCCGCAGTGACCGATGGGGTCGCTGGATCAAACGGGCGGGATGCGCTGGCCGCTTGTAATACCCTGCTGACGGCAGATGATGACATATCCCGTCGGGGCGTCGGGAACGGGCATCGGTCTCGAACTGGGTCACGGCGGCCTGCAGGTCACCCCCGTGTGGGGGTGACTCGGATCTCCTCGCGGCCGACATCTCCGAGGAAGCCCGCTCCCTACGCCCGGGCCTAGGGTTGACACCATAGCCTTCGCCGCAATCGCGATCGGCGAGTACCTTCCGGGCGACCGGCTGTCCGCCGAACGCGAGTTCGCCAAGATCCTGCACGTGAGCCGATCGACGGTACGCAAGGCCGTGGGTCGGCTGTTGGCCATCGGCATCATCGACATCCGGCGTGGCCGACAGGGCGGCGCGTACGTACGCCAGACCTGGACGAGCGCGTCGGCCGAGACGGTTCAGCGTACCCTGCTGCCCCGGTGGGCGGAGCTGGAACAGACCTTAGAGCTGCGTTGCCTGGTCGAGGACATGATCGCCCGGGTGGCCGCCCAGCGCCGTACCGACGAGGACGCCGCCCGATCCGTGCGGCGCTGGACCGTTCGCCGCCGCGCGGACACCGCAGGACAAGCACGCCGCAGACATCGCCTTCCATCAGAGCATCGTCGGATCGACCCGCAATCCCCAGATCATCCGGCTCAGCCGCGACTGGCTCACCCAGGTGAGCCTGGGCTTCCCCGTCGAGTCCTACGACTCCGACCCGGCCGTGTACGAGCGGGCGCTCACCGAGCACACCACGCTGTGCGAGGCCATCACGGTGGGCGACGAGCAGTGCGGGCGAGATCGCCCAGGGCCACTTCGCCATCAGCAACGAGGCGGTACGCGAGGTCCTGGCCCGCGGCCTGGGATCGCCGGCCGACCGCGGCCCCGAACACTGACCGGCCGGGCGGCACGGGGCCGAGCCGTCGGAGGAAGGAGAACCCGGCGGTCTTGGCTGGGAGCGCGCGGGAAGCGCAGACCAGATCGCCGGCAGCCCGCCCGTTAGGGTGGGGTGCCATGACATCCTTCGAGGAGGCGGCGGAACTCGGGCGTGCCGAGCACGGGCTGGCGGTCGTCTCCACGCTCCGCGCCGATGCGACGATCCACACCTCCGTGGTGAACGTCGCCTTCATGCCGCATCCGCTGACAGGAGCGCAGGTCGCGGCGTTCGTGACGTACGGCAAAGTGAAGCTCGCCAACCTGCGGCTGCGCCCGCAGATCACTGTGACCGTGCGGTCGGGGTGGCAGTGGGCGGCCGTCGAGGGCGGCGCCGAGCTCGTCGGGCCCGACGATGCGCACCCGGAGGTCGACGCGGAGCGGCTGCGGGTCCACCTGCGCGAGATCTTCACGGCCGCGGGGGGTACGCACGACGACTGGGACACCTACGACCGGGTGATGCGCGAGCAGCGCCGCACCGCGGTATTCGTGACCCCGGCGCGGACCTACGGCAACGGTTAGGCGCAGGGCCACCGCCGGGACCGGGCCTTGGGGCGCCCCGCGTGGACCTCCGGCCCGCCCCGCCCGTGCCTCGGCCGGCTCGTATGGTCACGCGTCCGCGAGGTACCGACGCCGACGTCAGACGAGGTGGCCGTCCAGTGGCAGGACCGGCGCGTCCACCGAGACCGTCTGCGGGTATTTCAGGCCGGTGCCGGTGTTCAGCAGCACCACCCCACCTCGTCCCCGCCGATCCAGCCCGAGGCGCGCAGCTTGCGGGCCGCGGCGAAGGCTGCCGCGCCCTCCGGACAGACGAAAGCGCCTTCCAGGGCCGCGACCTGCCGCAGCTCGGCCAGCAGTTCGGCGTCGGTCCCCGCGGTTTCGGCCAGCGCCTTCAGGATGAGGAAGTCACCCAGGGGCTTGGGCACGTTGAGGCCCACGCCACCGTACGGGAGTTCGCCCAGTGCCGGCTCTTCCGCTCTCCATGCTCGGACGCGCGGACGATCGGTACGCAGGCCTCGGCCTAGACCGCGACCAGCCGCGGTAGCCGGCCCGAGAGCCAACCGAGCTCCGGCAGCCCGTTCAGGGCCTTGTGGATGCCGATCAGGCCCACGCCGCCGCCGGTCGGGTAGAGGATCACATCGGGCATGCGCCAGCCGAGCTGCTCGACGATCTCGATGCCCATGGTCTTCTTGCCCTCGATGCGGTACGGCTCCTTGAGCGTCGAGGTGTCGAAGACCTGACCGTCCGAGGCCGCGACCAGCTCGCTCACCGTCCGTCCGGCGTCGCTGATCAGCCCGTCCATCAGGTAGAGGTCCGTACCGGATGCCACGCACTCCCGCCGGGTGATCTCCGGCGGGTCCACAGGCATGACGCCCGTGGCGGCCAGTTTGGCACGGGCCCCGTAGAGCGCCCAGGCGGCACCGGCGTTCCGTTGGTCGGCATGGCCAGCAGCTCGATCCCCAGCTCGGCCGCGCGGGACACTCCGACCGCGGCACCGCGTGCCTTGAACGAGCCGGTGGGGATCAGGCTCTCATCCTCCATCAGCAGCCGCGGCCCACCGATCCGCTCACCGTAGCGCGCCATCGGCAGCAGCGGGCGTCATCCCTCACACAGAGTGATCACCGCCTCCGGGATCCTGACTGGCAGCAGCTCGTGATGGCGCCACAGAT
The DNA here is from genome assembly GCF_040649755.1 of Nonomuraea sp. NPDC048882. NCBI lineage: Bacteria > Bacillati > Actinomycetota > Actinomycetes > Streptosporangiales > Streptosporangiaceae > Nonomuraea > Nonomuraea sp. NPDC048882. Next base: position 2,778 of record NZ_JBEZGB010000036.1, on the reverse strand, counting down.
CCAGCATGCGCCGCGCGCGTGTCCCCTTCGGACCCAAGCTCAATTACGAAGCCAACTCGAAGCATGCGACGGCAGTTTGGGGAGCAAGGTCGGCCCCGAGCCGACGAATGCCGAGGCCATGCTTCACCGGTCACTCAACGTCAATGAGAGAAGAAGGACCGCATACGATGCCGCGACCGGTGACTACTTGTCTTCGCTCAGACGGGCGGCGCCACCTGGCACGGCTACGTGGTCACGTGGCAGCTCTGGACCAGAAGTCGAAGAACATCTTCATCCGGGCTGGGATCTTCAACAGGAAGGGGAAGGCTCTCTAGCCTTCATCGAGACGCATGAATTGGGAGACCGGAGAAGGCCTGATCGGGTGTGACGATCCCGAAGAGGTCGACGCGGCGTTCGACCGAGGCGAACCACATGTGGGCGTGGCGGTGATCGGCTTGGCGCTGAACTGCCCCGACGTCGATGTGGTCGCGCCACGAGCGATCCGTGCGATATCTTCGGGCAGGCACGAGCTGCGAGGTCAAGGGCTGACTGCCCTGTCCCACATGGTCAGGCTGACGAACCAAGCAGACAGCGCCTCTGTCGCTTTGCTCAGACCGCTACTCCGGGATCCCGAGATGCGTGAGGTGGCCGAGAACTACGCGGCGGACCTCTGGACTTATGTCCCTCACAGAGACCTGCCCGCCTGGCTCCACCGCTGGTCTTACATGTACCTACTCAGGCACAAAATCGCCATCTGGTGGTGGAGCATCACCCGGCGCGGCTGAACCGTTAACCTTGGCAAACAGAAAATCTCAAGGTAGGGCTGGTATGCCGGGTCGGACCGTTCTGGAGATCGGCGCGTCTGCGCAGTCCGCGGCGTTCGCCCACAGTTGCGTCAGTGGTTGCTCTCCACTGCTGCGCCACCAGCGGCACAGCCCGGTCGCTCCGAATGCCCGCCCCACCTCCCCGGCCTTCGGGGCGAAGGCCGCTGGGTGGGGGCCAAATCGCGCTGGTGATCAAGCCTTTATCGCCGCTGATGGGCGAGCCAGACACCGCCGGTAGGTGGGTCAGGAGTAGTTGGTGAATCACTGGGTTCGGTGGAGACCGCTCTCATGGCAGCGCTGGATTGCGGATTCCCGCGCATCCGGTCGACCAGAGGCCCTTGGTGCCAAGGATGCGACTTGGTCTGATGCCGGCTCTTCTCGTGGCGTGTGCGTTTGTGTTCGAGGTCTTACGGCTACGAGAACGGATGCATGTATGGGCGTTCTTTGACCCGGTCGTAGATGTGGTGCAGCCACGGCTGCCGGATCGACGCCAGTCGCTCCAGTGCGCGGAGGAACACCTGCCCATCAGGGCGGAAAGGAGCGATTGGCAGCAGTGGGGGTGAATCGTCACGGCGGACCTCGGCAGGCATTCCGCGCGTCGCCGGCACGAGTCGCCGGTCATCGTTGTAGGCCAGGTACGTCCACACGTTCGCGGCCAGTGGCACCACCGTTCCTGCGTCGCACGGCCATGTCTCGCCGGTTTGCGGATGCTGCGGTACCAGGGCGATGTCGGTGAGCCGGTGGGCAGGCCGGGGCCGGCCAGGGTGAGGTGTCGTTCCGGTGGTCCCGGTGGGAGCAGGCCGTCGATCGCCCGGCGGAACGCTTGTGCGACGGGTCCGTCGGGGACGGTTGTGCGCTTGCCGTCTGAGGCCACCAGCAGGTGCGCCAGTGCCACTGCGACTGCGGCCTCCCAGGGGGCGTTCCAGTACTCACGTGGGTCGGCGGGTGGCGTGCTCGGCAGTTCCTCCCAGTCCATCACTTGCTGGACGGGCCGGTGACGGCGACGGGGTGTACGGCGTCGGGTTCGAGCCACACCACTTGCCAGAATCCGCAGTCGTCGACGCGGGTCGCCACCGGGGAGCCGCATGTCGCGCAGGCGAGGTTGGGGCCGTATTGGCCGTCCCAGCAGCAGCAGCAGCCCAGCCGTTCGGGGATGAAGGCGGTTCCGCGGACGTCGCCCGGTGCAATGCCGATCCTGTTCGGGGGCCCGGTGATGCGGTACATCTGCAATCGGGCGCCGGGTTCTTCAGGCTCAGGTTCCCATGGTTGCCAGGGTTGGCCGTTTCCGGGGTCTACGGCGTATGTTCCTGGCTCCAGCAGGTGGGGGAGCAGGTCATGGCCGTACTTCTGGCTGGAGTGGTCGGGGAGTGCCACCCGCGCCACCTTCGCGGTCAGCACGGTGCCGCATGCTGTACAGGCGAAAACGACCAAGCAGTCTCCTTTGTCGGGCCGATGCGATCATGGTGGCGCAAATCCTGCCTCGCGCGGAAGGGCGGATTGTACGCGGGCGGGCGCGGTAGGGGGAGACGGTGCGAGCCCATCGTGGATGGGCAGTGTGTCGAGGGTGGGGAACTGGCCGCATGGTGGCGGTAGCGCGGCGATGAACGGGCACCTCTGGTGGGGAGTTGCGCACGTATTTGGCACGATTCCTCGTGGCGGTCGTCAAGTTTTGGTGCGGCCGTAGTGGTTGCCGGAGGACGGGATGGCGGGAATCTAGGGCCTGAGCTGGGGAAACGCTATCAAGATCATCCCGTGTATATCCCCTGATCATGGTCTTACGGCTGCATGCTGGCACCGTTGGTTGCCTATCAAGGGCGCAAAATAAAAGACCTGCGGCTGAGAAACCGCAGGTCAAGGGCCTGAAATGCCGATCTAGATGAGTGCCCCCGGCAGTGTGCTGGTTCAGGACATAGGAAACCCATGTCGCAAGACATAGGAAACTTCAACAGAGTGTGTCTCGGGACATAGGCAACCA
>NZ_JBEZGB010000035.1:0-62752 GCF_040649755.1 Nonomuraea sp. NPDC048882 | reverse complement strand
GTCCTCCATGCGGAGCAGGCGCTGCGACTCCTCCTCGGTCAGCTTGAAGACCGGGATGCCGGTGGCGGTCGCCAGAACCTCGGCGATGAGCTCCTCGGTCACGACGTCTTCGGCGTACGAGCCGGCCGGCGCGGTCATCCGGTGGATGCGCAGCCGCGCTCCCGCCTCGTCGATGAGATCGATCGCCTTGTCGGGAAGGTAACGGTCGCTGACGTAGCGGTCGGCCAGCTGCGCGGCGGCGATCAGCGCGTCGTCGGTGATCGAGACGGCGTGATGTGTCTCGTAGCGCTCACGCAGACCCTTGAGCATCTCGATCGTGTGGCTGAGCGAGGGCTCGGCGACGAGAACCGGTTGGAAGCGGCGGGCGAGGGCGGCGTCCTTCTCGAAGTGCTTGCGGTATTCGTCGAGCGTGGTGGCGCCGATCGTCTGCAGCTCGCCGCGGGCCAGCATCGGCTTGAGGATGCTGGCGGCGTCGATCGAGCCCTCGGCGGCGCCCGCACCCACGAGCGTGTGCAGCTCGTCGATGAACAGGATGATGTCGCCGCGCGTGCGGATCTCCTTGAGCACCTTCTTCAGGCGCTCTTCGAAGTCACCGCGGTAACGCGAGCCGGCCACCAGAGCACCGAGGTCAAGCGTGTAGAGCTGCTTGTCCGTCAGCGTCTCGGGCACCTCGCCCCTGACGATCCGCTGCGACAGGCCCTCGACGACGGCGGTCTTGCCGACGCCGGGCTCGCCCATGAGAACGGGGTTGTTCTTGGTCCTCCTGGACAGGACCTGCATGACCCGCTCGATCTCCTTCTCACGGCCGATGACCGGATCCAGCCTGCCGTCGCGGGCGGCCTGGGTCAGGTTGCGACCGAACTGATCGAGTGCTCCGGAGGAGGGCCGGCTCGACTCGGAAAAGGCGATGGGCGCATCCGGCCGGCCGCCCTCGCGGCCGGAAAGGGAGCGCAGGATCCAGGTCCGGATCCGCCCGGGGTCGGCCTCAAGGTTGATCAGCACCTGAGTGGCCACGCCCTGGCCCTCGGCGATGAGCCCGAGCAGAATGTGCTCGGTGCCGATGTAGTCATGACCCAGCTGCACGGCCTCACGGATCGACAGCTCCAGGACCTTCTTGGCCCGCAGGGTGAACGGAATCTGTCCCGGCTCGGTCGGCCGGCCCTGGCCGATGATCTCCTCGACCTGCTGGCGCACACCCTCAAGGCTGACGCCCAGGCTCTCCAGAGCCTTGGCGGCCACGCCTTTCCCTTCATGGATCAAGCCGAGCAGGATGTGCTCGGTGCCGATGAAATTGTGGTTGAGCGTCCTGGCCTCCTCCTGCGCCAGGACGACGGAACGCCGCGCTTGGTCGGTGAACTTCTCGAACATCTCGAGCCTCCTGGCGGGGCGGAATATGCCAGACGGGCGTGGCCTGGATCGTTTCTGGTCGACGATGGTCCACATCAGGGCACCGTCAGGAGTTCCAGGGGCGTGGACGTGGTCGGCCACTGTCAGCGGAGCGCCTTGCCGGCGGGGCGCACGAGCCCGGTTCCGAGCCGTGCTCGTTCAGCGGGGAGTCGGTGCCGGCCGTCGCGCCGGCCGTGTGTCCCCAGGTCGTTTGACACGTTCCACGGAACGGGCGGTGTGATCACCGCTCGACATCGTCCGGCGTACTGAGCCCGCCGACGTGTGGCCCGCGCATGACGCTGCGTGAGCGAACTCGTCGGGCTCCGGTAGCTAACCTGCCTGTTTACCAGCTTAGTCCTCATTATGGTGATTGCCGCCAATTCAGCCGCCGGCCGAACGGACAGGGGCGGCCTGGCGTGCCGGCAGGTCGAGCGGGATCGCGGAACGACCTCGACAAGACACCACAGCGGAGGCATTATCGAAACCAAATCCCGCATCGCGGTACTCACCTCCCAGGAAAGGAGGAGGCGTGGAGTTGACCGTCTGGTCCTTGGTCTGCGATCTCGGCATCATCTGCACCCTGCTCGTCCTCGCCCAGATCCTGCGTGCCAAGGTGCGCCTGTTCCAGGTGCTGTTCCTGCCGGCCAGCATCACGGCCGGCCTGGTCGGGCTGCTGCTCGGCCCCAACGCCCTGGACGTGCTGCCGTTCTCCGAAGCGATCGGGCAGTACCCCGGCGTGCTCATCGTGCTGATCATGAGCGCAGTCCCGCTCGGGCACGCGCTGCGGGGCGGGCGCCGGATGGCGGCCCGCGTCGGGGCGCTCTACTCGTACTCGCAGGCGGGCGAGGTGTTCATGTGGGGGCTCGGGCTGGCGTTCGGGCTGGCCCTGCTGGGACCGCTGTGGGGTGTGCCCGACGGGTTCGGGCTGCTGCTCGCGCTGGGCTGGGCGGGCGGGTTCGGCACCGCGGCGGCGGCCGGGTCGGCGTTCGAGGCGCGCGGCTGGCAGGACGCCACCTCGCTCGGCTACACCGCCGCCACCATGGGCGTGGTCGTCTGCATCGTGGGCGGGCTGATCATCACCAAGTGGGCCGCGCGCAAGGGCACGGCCGGCTCACTCACCCGCTTCGACCAGCTGCCCGAGGAGCTGCGGACCGGCGTGGTGCCCGAGGCGGAGCGGCGCCCGATCGGCACCGGCACGCTGTCGTCGAACTCGCTGGAGTCGCTGACGCTGCACCTCGGGCTGATCCTCATCCCGGCCGTCGCCGGATACTTCCTCGGCCGGTACCTGACCGAGCTCTGGCCGGACATCTCCATCCCCGTGTTCGCGCTGGGCTTCCTCGCGGGGCTGGCGCTCCAGGGCGTCATCACGCTCACCCGTACGGACAAGCACGTGGACCGGGAGACGGTCACCACCCTCAGCAGCACGTTCTCCGACCTGCTGGTCGCCTTCGCCATCACCTCGATCGTGCCGCGGGTGATCGCCGACAACGCCGTGCCGCTGGCCGTGCTCCTGGTGTTCGGGCTGGTCTACTGCGTGGTGCTGCTGCGGTACGTCACGCCGCTGTTCTTCCGTACGCGCTGGTTCGAGCGCGCCATCTTCACCTGGGGCTGGATGACCGGCTCGGTCGCCACGGGCATCGCGCTGCTGCGCATCGTGGACCCGCGCAACCGCAGCCGCACCCTGGAAGACTTCGGGCTCGCCTACCTGGGCGTCGGCCCGGTGGAGATCCTCCTGATCACCACGGCGCCGATCGTCGTCACCGCCGGATACGCCTGGGGCCTGGCCGGCGCGTGCGTCGCGTTCGGCGTCGTCACGCTCGTCCTCGCGCGGGTGTTCGGCTGGTGGGGCCTGCCCGCCGTGGCCGGCACCGAGGAGGAGCCCGCGGCGCAGGAGGTGCCGCGATGAGCGTCTGGCACCCGATGTCCGGGTACGACCCGCAGGCGCGCAGGACCGTCATGGTGTCGGGCGAGGGATGCTGGGTCACCGACGACACCGGCCGGCGCTACCTCGACGCCAAGTCGGGCCTGTGGTGCGTGAACGCCGGCTACGGCCGTGACGAGCTGGCCGACGCGGCCCGCGACCAGCTCAGGACGCTGCCGTACTATCCGCTGACCGACTCCCACCTGCCCGCACAGGGCCTGGCGGCCCGGCTGGGGGAGTGGCTCGGCGGCGACTACGTGTTCTTCTTCTCCAATTCCGGCTCCGAGGCCAACGAGGTCGCCTTCAAGATCGCTCGCCAGTACCACCAGCAGTGCGGCGAGCCGTACCGTCAGAAGATCGTCTCCAGTTACCGCGCCTATCACGGCCAGACCCCCGGCGCGCTGGCCGCCACGGGACAGAACCAGCGCAAGCTCGGCTACGAGCCGCTGCCCGCCGGGTTCCTGCACGTCGCACCACCGGATCCGTACCGCTGTCATCTGTGCGAGGGTGGCTGCACGCTGCGCTGTGCGGGCGAGGTGGAGCGGGTGGTGCGGTTCGAGCTGCCGGAGACCGTGGCCGCCGTCATCGCCGAGCCGGTGATCAGCGGCGGCGGGGTGATCGTGCCGCCGGCCGGCTACCTGGCCGCCGTGGCCGCGATCTGCGCCCGCTCCGGCGCGCTGCTCATCGTGGACGAGGCCGTCTGCGGCTTCGGCCGTACGGGCCGGCGCTTCGGTCACCAGCACTCCGGGATCGTGCCGGACATCGTCACCATGGCCAAGGCCGTCGCCAACGGCTACTTCCCGATCGCCGTCACGGCCGTCCGCCGCGAGATCCACGAACGCTTCGCCGCCACCGGGCCGGGCCGGCTGCGGCACATCAACACCTTCGGCGGCCACCCCGCGGCCTGCGCCGTCGCGCTGCGCACCATGGACATCATGGACGGCGAGGACCTGCCCGCCCGGGCGGCCGCGAATTCGCTGCCGCAGCGGCTGAAACCCCTGCTCGCCCTGCCCCAGGTGGGCGAGGTGCGCGGGCTCGGCCTGCTGGCCGGCGTCGAGCTGGTCGAGGACCGCGTGTCCAGGAGGCCCGTCGCCGCCGACGTCACCCGGCGCGTCGTCGAGGCGTGCAGGGAGCGCGGCGTCATCGTCGGCATGAACGCCAACACCGCCGCGGGCCTGTCGAACGTCGTCATGGCGGGCCCGCCGCTGGTCGCCGGCGATGACGAGCTGGACCTCCTGGCCACGACTCTGGAACGGGCGATCAAGGAGGTCGCGTGAGCACGAGCGGGGAGGTGCCGTGCGGCGCGGTCAGGGAAGTGCTGTGAGTGAACGCGGGTGAGGGGGCCGCCGATGACGGTCATGCCGCAGGATCAGAATGGCAGACTGGTCACGTGAACACGGATCCGCCGGAGCGAGACTCGGAGTCGATCCAGAGCCCGGAGCGAAACTCGGAGTCGATCCAGAGCATCGAGCGCGCCGCCGCGATCCTGGAGGCCGTGGCCGCGGGAGACGGCCACGGCCGCCGCCTGATCGACATCGCCGCCGACACCGGCCTGCGCAAGGCGACCGCCCACCGCATCCTCGGCACCCTCGCCCAGGTCGGGCTGGTCGAGCAGGACGAGCGCACCAGCCGGTTCTCCCTCGGGCTGCGCCTGTTCTCGCTCGGCATGGCCGCCGCCAACCGCTACGGCCTGGCCGACCTGGCCAGCGAGTGCATGCTGCGCCTGGCCGAGCGCACCCACGACACGATCTACCTCACCATCCGCAGCGGCTACGAGGCGGTGTGCGTGGACCGGGTGACCGGCGGGTTCCCCATCAAGACGCTCAGCCTCAACGTCGGCGACCGCCGTCCGCTCGGCGTCGGCGCGGGCAACCTGGCCATGCTGGCCGGGCTGCCCGACGACGAGATCCGCACGATCGTGGCGGCCAACGCCCCGCAGTACCCGCACTTCGGCAAGCTCGACTCGGCGACGATCATGGCCGCGGTCGAGGAGAGCCGCGAGCTGGGATACGCGTTCAACGACCGGCTGATCCTGGCCGGGATGAGGGCCGTCGGCGTGCCGGTGCTGGGACACGACGGGCGGCCCGTGGCGGCGCTCAGCGTCGCCGCGATCACCGAGCGCATGTCGCCCGCCCGCCGCGCCGACATCGTCGCCTGGCTCACCGAGGAGGCCGAGGCGCTCAACGCGCGGTTGCGCGAGGCGATCGGCAAGGTCACCGAGTCGCGCGTACGCCGCCTCGCGGGCGACCAGCCCGCCCCTACCGTCCGGTGAGCGGGGTGCTCCAGCGATCCGACGACAACGCCGCACGGTAGGCGTCCTGGAGCGCGGACACCACGGGGCCGGGCCCGCCCCCGCCGATCGTGCGCCCGTCGACCTCCACCACCGGGACGAGACCGCCCGCGGTGCTGGTGAGGAACACCTCGTCGGCGGTGTAGGCGTCGTACAGCTCAAGGTCGCTCTCGTGCACCTGGTGGCCCGACTCCGCGGCCAGCCGCATGACCGTGTCCCGGGTGATGCCGCGCAGCACGTCGTGCCGCGGCGTCCGCACCACCCCGTCCGTGACGACGAAGACGTTGAAGCCCGGCGCCTCGCACAACCGGCCGTGCACGTCCAGCATCAGCGCCTGGTCGGCGCCGGCGGCCCTGGCCTCGATCTTCGCCATCACGAGGTTGAGGTAGTTCAGGCTCTTCACGTGCGGGTCGAGGACGTGCCCCGGCGGCCTGCGGATCGCGACGGTCTTCACCCGCAGCCCGCTCCTGGACGAGCGGTCGATGTACGGCCGCGCCATGATGATCAGGTTCGGCACGCACCCGGTGGGATCCATCAGCGGCGTGCCGTTCGAGCCGCGGGTCAGGATCCACTTGACGTAGGCGTCGGCCAGCCCGTTCTCGCGTACAGTCAGCATGACCAGGCTCTTCAGCCGCTCCCCGGAGACGGGACAGTCCAGGGCGACGGCCGCGCACGACCGCAGGAAGCGCCGCACGTGCTCGTCCAGCCGGAAGACCCGGCCCCGCCAGGCGATCACGGTCTCGAAGACCCCGTCGCCGTAGAGCACCGCGTGGTCCAGGATCGAGATCGCGGCCTTCGCCTCGGGCACGAACTCGCCGCCGACATAGGCGATGCGTTCGCCGTCGTTCATGTCACACCTCGCCTTCTCCGTTGCCTCGCGTGCATGGCGGTCAGGCCGGGCGGTCGCCCGGGCGGACCGTGAGCGTGCGATTGTCCGTGCCGGGCAGCATCCGGCCCGGGTCGCGGGTCACCACGACGTCGACCACGCTCGGTGCGTCGCGGGCCGCCATCGCCTTCCGCAACGCCGGCCGCAGTTCCTCCGGGTGCTCGACCCGGTGCCCGTGGCAGCCGAAGCTCCCGGCGAGCTCCGCGTAGTCCGTCTCGACCAGGTCGGCGGACTGGTAGTTGCCCGCGCCGTAGACGGCGTGCTGGAGCGCCTTGACGTATCCGGAGGCGGCGTTGTTGACGACCACGAGCGTGAAGGCGACGCCGGCGCGGCGGGCGGTCTCCAGGTCGCCGACGGTCATGTTGAGCCCGCTGTCGCCGGTGATGCTCACGACCGGGGCTCCGGTGCCGCGGACGGCCAGGGCGGCGCCGATCGCTCCCGGCAGGCCGTACCCGATGGAGGCGAAGCCGCGGTCGGCCACGAACCCCCGGCCCGCCCGCTTGGTGTCGTACAGGAGCCCGGCCCAGTGGCTGGCGAAGCCGCCGTCGGCGACCAGCACCCCGTCCTCGGGCATGGTCCGGTTGAGCTCGCCGATCAGCCGTCCCATGTCGATCGGCACCTCGTCGCTCTCGTAGCGGGCCCGCGCGTCGCGCGACCACGCGGCGCGGCGTCGCCGCACCTCCAGCAGGTACGCCGCCCGGCCGTCGGACGGCGCGCCGGACTCCAGTGCGGGCTCCAGTGCGGGCTCCAGTGCGGTCGCGAGGTCCGACAGCCCGGCGCGGGCGTCCCCCCAGAGCCCGATAGAGGTACGTGCCCAGCGGCCGATCTCCTCCGCCACGATGTCGAGGTGGATCACCGGCGTGCCCGGCACGGGCAGGGTGTAGCGCCTGGTGGCGATCTCACCGAGCTTGCAGCCGACGACCAGCAGGCAGTCGGAGGACTCGATGAGCTCGTTGGCGTACCTGCTGAACCGCCCGAACAGGCCGGCGGACAACTCGTGCCCGCACGGGATCGCGCCTTTGCCGCTCAGCGTGTGCGCCACCGGGATGCCCGCGCCCTCCGCCAGGCGCAGCAGGGCGTCATGGGCGCCCGACAGGTGCACGCCGCCGCCCGCCAGGATGAGCGGGCGCCGGGCCCCCGCCAGCGACTCCGCCGCGCGTTCCACGTCGGACGCGTCCGGCCGGGTCCGCCGGGCCGGCACGCGGGCGGTCGCGCGGTCGGCGTGGAGGTCGCTCGCCGCGAAGGCGTGCTCGGCGTGCGCGACGTCCTCCGGCACGTCGATCACCACGGGGCCGGGGCGTCCCGACGTGGCCACCGTGTACGCCCGCCGGACCACCTCGGGGATGCGCTCGACGGCCTCGACTCGGATCAGTTCCTTGACGGCCGGGCGCAGGATCTCCACCTGCCTGGCCTCCTGCGTCATGTTGCGCCAGGAGTGTCCCCGATGGGTGTCGCCGGTCAGGGCGATCACCGGGACGCCCGCGTTCAGCGACTCCACCAGGGCCGTGACCAGGTTCGTGGCGCCGGGCCCGAGCGTGCCGTCGCAGATTCCCGGCCGGCCGGTCAGCCGGGCGTAGGCGTCGGCCGCGAAGGCCCCGGTCCGCTCGTCGTTCACCAGGATGTGCTCCATCCCCAGGGCGCGGACGCCCTCGTAGAACGGCAGCAGCTGGAAACCGGCCATGCCGAACATGGGGCCCGCGCCGCAGATCCGGAGCATCTCCGCCAGGGCCCGCCCGCCGGAGACGGGCCGTCCTGGATCCTCGCCGTGCGTGCTGGAGTCCGTCATTGCACCTTCCTGTCCCGATCCGGTCGATCGTCGTGCGATGTCAGTGCGAGGCCGTTCTCAGTACGAGGTCGCTTTCAGTACGAGGCCGACGAACTCGGGTGTGGACATGCCCACGCGGGCTCCGAGGCGGGCCGCGGTCTCGTTCCCGGCCGAGAGCACGCCGTCGTGGTAGGTGGAGCGCCCGTCGCCCACCCGCGCGGACGCGGCCGACACCGTGACCGCCGCTATCCCGCGCGTGTCCAGCACCGGCAGCCGGCCCAGCCCGGCACCGTCCCTGCCGATCCCGGCGTCGTTGAAGACGGCGGCGGATGCGGCGACGCGGAGCGCGGTGCTCGGCGTCCCGCCCAGCAGACCGCCGTGCGACCCCGTGACCAGCACATCCCCTTCGTCTCCCGGGCCGGCCAGCGAGGCGGAGTCGAGGGCCCAGACGCGCGGCCGCCCGTCACGCAGCAGGTGCCGGCTCTCCTCCACCCGCGGGGGCCGCGCCGCCGGGGCGCTCGCCCGGGCGAGGGCGCGCGCCGCTTCCCCGCAGGGCAGGCCGGGCGCGCATCCCAGCGTCCGTGCGGGCGCGTTGGCGTACGAGATGCGGCCGTGCCGCAGGGCGTCGCCTCCATCCCCGATGCGGGCCGTCACGTGGCTCACGGCCGCGGCCGGCACCCCGAGCGCTTCGAGGTAGTCCAGGCCGGCCACTCCCGCCCGGTCGAGGCCGACACCGGCGTCGTTGAACACGATCGCCCGGACGCCGGCCCGGGCCGCGAGCCGGGCCGGGTAGAGCCCGCCGTGGGAGCCGACGACCACGACGGCGGCGCGGTGTTCGCTGCCCAGTTCCGTCGCGCTGTCGACGAAGGCCGGTTCGCTCCCGGGTGGGGTGGACATCCTCACGATCCGAGCTGCCCGTGCCCTGTCACGGTCACAGTTGCTCCCCTCGCCGCGACGTCCCAGTTTCGCAATACGATACCCAGTCTCTAAATAGCGTCAAGGCCGTTCAAGTTCTTCAAGGGGAGCGCTCGACCGATGGATCGTTCCACGACAACGCGCCGACCCCTTTCGAGGGGCCGGCGCGCGATGTTCCGTCTGTTCAGCCGATCCTGGCCGCCAGCAGCGAGATCAGCCGGTCGACGGTGACGGTCTCCAGGGGAGTCACCACCGCGCCGTGACCGTCGGCCAGTGCCGCGGCGTCCTCCGGCACGGCCACCACCAGGCAGCCCGCCGCCAGCGCCGACGTGATGCCGGGGCGGGAGTCCTCCAGTGCCACGCAGTCGCGCGGATCGACGCCCAGCCGGTCGGCCGCCGTCAGATAGGACTCCGGGTCGGGCTTCGGGCGGGTCACCTCGTCGCCGCAGACCACGGTGTCGAACATCCCGGGGTCGAGCTGGGCCAGCACCTCGTCCACCAGGACCCGGTGGCTTGAGGTCACCAGGGCGGTGGGAATGCCGCGCTCGCGTACGGACCGCACCACGGCCTGGGCGCCCGGCCGCCACGGCACCCCGAGGGCGAACAGCTGCCGGGTGCGTTCCAGCAGCCAGGCGGCCGACTCCTCGACGTCCGCCGCCACACCGAGAGAATCGTGGACGATCCGGGCGGTGTCGCGCAGGTTGCTGCCGACCACCCGGCGGCGGGTCTCGGCCGCCAGTGTGCCCCCGAGTGTCTCGGCGAAGCCGGCGAGGCTCACGTCCCAGAGGGGCTCGCTGTCGAAGAGGGTGCCGTCCATGTCGAACAGCGCCGCCGCCAGGGTGCGGGCGGTGGCGGTTTCCGTCGTCAACGGAGCGCCTCGGCCAGCCACCGCCGCGCCGTACGGGGATCGTCGCTGGTCGTCCCGTCCACGCCGAGTTCGAGCCAGCGCCGCAGGTCGCCCGCGTCGCGCGTGGGCCAGCCGTGCACCGGCACGCCCTCGTCGTGGAGCCGCTTGACGACCTCGGCGGTCAGTCCCTCCGCGCCGCTGTGGACCCGGGAGGAGCCGGTGTCCTCGATCAGCTGCCGGTAACCGCCCGGGTGGGCCTCGGCGGTGGTCCACTTGGAGACGATGATGCCGCGCGGGATCTCCGGCAGCTTCTTCGCCACGGTGGCCATCGCCTCGACCGAGAAGCCGGTCAGAATCGTCCGCTCGGCGTAGCCGGGGTGCCGGGGGAAGAAGTCGGTCAGGCCGTCGATGGCGGCCAGGTCCTTGATCTCCAGCTGGACGAAGCGGGTCGTCGCCGCGTACATCTGCTCCAGCGTGGGCACCCGCTCACCCCCGCCCACGTCGACCGCGCTGATCTCCGACCAGGTCAGCTCCGCGACGGGGCCCAGCTCCCGGCCGGCCGGCTCGGCCGCGGTCCGGTCCAAGGTGGCGTCGTGCAGCATGAAGAGCTGCCCGTCCGAGCTGATCCGGACATCGGTCTCCAGCTCGTCCACGCCGACCTCTTCGGCCACACGGAAGGACGCGATGGTGTTCTCGGGTGCTTCGGCCATGGCGCCGCGATGTCCGACGATGGCAAATGCCACGATCTTCCTCTCTGCTGTGATTTGTGGAGTCTCGTGGGGGGAGCCGGCCGGCGGAGCGGCGGCACGAGAGGTCGAGGGGTCAGGAGGCCACCAGCCGCTGGTACTTCGGCAGCACCCGCTGGACGGCCGGGGCGAGGGTCCGGTTCGCCTCGCGCAGCGCCTCACGCGGGTCGGCGTTGGAGGCGTACACCTTCTGCAGCACGATCAGCATCTCGGAGATCGTCTCGTTCACGTACCGGCGCATCACGTCCGCCTGGCGGGCGCGGCTCAGCTGATCCTGGGCCACCTGGTACGCGGGCGTCGCGGCGTTGCGTTCCTTGATCTTCGGCGAGTTGAGCGAGCTGGTCGTCACCGGGAGGTAGCCGGTGTTGAGGCTCCACTCGGGAGCGCCCGTCTCGGCCAGGTACTTGACCAGCTCCCAGGTCGCCTGCTTGCGCGTCCTGGTCGAGTTGCGCATGATCGCCAGCCCGCTGCCTCCTGTCGGCACGCCGGTCGCGTTCTGCTCGGGCAGGAAGGCCGCGCCGAACTCGAACTTGGCCGCCTTGAGCAGCGAGGTCAGCGCGCCGGTGGAGTTGGTGATGGTCGCCGTCACGCCGGCCGCGAAGTCGGCGTTGACGTCGTTGGCCAGGTAGGCCATCTGGTCGTCGTGGATGAACGCCCGGTCGAACTCCAGAGAGGCGACGGTCTGCTCGCTCTCCAGCCGCGTCGACATGCCCTCGGAGTAGCTGCCGCCGAAGGCCCAGCTCGACCCCTGGAAGTACCAGTCGTCCTTGCCGGTGTAGCCGCGCATCTTGACCGGCGAGCCGTTGTACTTGAAGCCCTTGAGCTGGCGCCCCCACTCCCGCAGCTCGGTGAACGTCTTCGGCCCGTGGTCGGGCAGCCCGGCGCCGGCGAAGATCTCCTTGTTGTAGTAGAACAGGGGCGTCGAACGGGCCCAGGGCAGCCAGTAGACCTGGTCCCTGACGGTGCCCTCGGCCAGGAACCGCGGATGATACTTGTCGGGGCCGAAGCCGGCGTCGAAGTAGCCGCTCAGCGGTTCCAGCGTCTCGGCGAGGAAGTAGCGGTTCCAGTTCACGTCGCTGAGCGTGACGAGGTCGGGAACCTGCCCTACGGCGAAGCTGGCGGCCAGCTTCGAGTCGAGCGCGGGATAGCCCGGGAACAGCTGGATCTCGCAGTAGATGTCCTGCTGCGACTGGTTGAACCCGTCGATGATCGTCTGCAGCACCTCGGCGTTGTGCGCGGTGAACGCGCTCCACAGCACGACCCGCTGGCGGCGGCGGAACTGATCCGGCACCAGCCCGCTCACCTGGGCGTAGTCGCCTTCCATCCGGCCGACGCAGCCGCTCAGGGCCAGGCCGGCCAGGGCCCCGGTGGCGCCGGTCAGGAGCCGGCGCCGGCTGAAACTCGTCCCCGTCACGCTGGGTCCTCTCTGAACGAACCGGATCGCCGGCACATGGTGGTCATGAGATCCGTCACCGTCGGACCGCGCTGCCGGCCAGGCCGGCCACGATGTAGCGCTGTGCCAGCAGGAAGACGATCAGCACCGGCAGGACGACGAACAGGGTGCCGGCCATCAGCGCGCCCCAGTCGTTGATGCCGTCGTTCTCCTTGAGGTAGAGCAGGCCGATCGGCAACGTCCGCATGTTGACCGAGTTCGTCACGATCAGGGGCCAGACGAAGCCGTTCCACTCGTCGATCAGCGCGATCAGCCCGACCGTGATGATCGCCGGCCGGGACATCGGCATGATGATCGAGAAGATCGTGCGCAGGTGCCCCGAGCCGTCCAGCTGCGCCGCCTCCAGCACCTCGTACGGGAGCGACCGGAAGAACTGGTGCAGCAGGAAGGTGCCGAACGCCGACGCCACGCCCGGCAGGATCAGGCCGGCGTAGGTGTTCAGCAGGTTCATCTGGCCGATGGTGATGTAGTTCACCAGCAGCGTCACGTGCCCGGGGACCATCAGCGCGCCGAGCATGAAGATGAACAGGTAACGCTTGCCGGGGAACGGCAGGAAGGCGAAGGCGTAGGCGGTGGAGATGGCCAGCACCACCTTGAGCGCCGTCCCGATCGCCGCCACCACGACCGAGTTGATCAGGAACTGGTCGAACGGGGCCAGCGTCCAGGCGTTGACGAAGTTCTCCAGGGTCAGCGACCCCGGGATCACCCGCATCGGCCAGCTGTTGATGTCGGCGTTGGTCTTGAACGCCGTACTGACGAAGAGATAGAGCGGGACCAGGAAGACCAGGGCCGTGAGCACCAGGGCGAGCACGCCCCACCAGCGCGTACGGCGGGAATCGGGCTTCCGCGCGGCGGGCTCGGTCGCCGCAGCGGTCGGCATGACCGTCATCAGTAGTGAACCCTCCGCTCGACGAACCGGAACTGCAGCACGGTGATCGCCATCAGCACCACGAACATGATCATGGAAGCCGCGCTGGAGACGCCGACGTTGCCGCGGTTGAACGCTTCGTCATAGATGAACCAGCTCAACGTGGTGGTGGAGCGGGCGGGCCCGCCACCGGTCATCATGGCGATCACGTCGAAGGACTGGAAGGCCGAGATCGTCTGGGTGATCACCAGGAAGAACGTGGTGGGGGAGAGCAGCGGGAAGATCATCCGGCGGAACTGCGTCCACCGTCCCGCACCGTCGATCCTGGCCGCCTCCAGCACCTGGGACGGGATCTGCTGGATGCCCACCAGGTAGACGATCGCGACGAAGCCGAGCCCCTTCCAGATGGAGACGATGATCAGCGCCCACAACGCCCAGGAGTCGTCGGTCGTCCAGGCCGGCGACGTGGCTCCGAACGCCTCGAACGCCAACCGGCTGAGGCCGATGTTGGGATCGAAGATGAACAGCCAGATGGTCGCGATCGCCGCCCCGGACAGCACGTGCGGGGCGAAGGCGAGCGTCTGCACCGCGTTCGCGCCCCGTAGGCGCTGCGCGAACAACATCGCCAGCGCCAGGCCGAGCACCAGCGTCACGACCACCACGACGACCACCCACACCAGCGTGCGGAACAGGACTTCGGGGAAGGACCAGCCGCTGAACAGGGACTGGTAGTTGAGCAGCCCGGCCCACTCGGCCTGCGGCGAGATGAAGTCCCACGTGCTGAAGCTCAGATAGACGTTCTCGACGATCGGCCAGTACGAGAACACGGCGATCAACGCCAGGTTGGGCAGCGCGAAGGCGGCGAACAGCAGATACCCGCGCCGCCGGCGGCGTGCCGCGGCGCGCCGCCCGTCGGGCGTTGTTCCGCCGGCATCGGCCGTTTGGCGGGCGCTGTCGGAGAGGGCTGATCTCGAGTCGAGATCGCTTGCTCCACTGCTCACGGGCTACCACCCATCCGCATCGAGGTCGAACAGGTGCAGACTTTACTGGCGGTCTCGTGCTCGAATCTGTTCATATGAGGCGAAATCTGTGACCATTGCGCGAACGTTTCGTCCAGATGTGCAAGGGTGTGCGCAAGGTGTCAAGCTCGTTTCACGGCCGTGCCTTCGACCGCCAGCAGCGGATCCTCACCTACGTCAGGAGCGAGGGCCGCGCGGTCGTCTCCGACATCGCCGATCTGTTCTCGATCTCACCCGCCACGCTGCGCCGGGACCTGCGGGCCCTTGAGGCGCAGCGCCTGATCGCCCGCTCGTACGGCGTCTTCTACCCCACGGACATCGGCCGTTACGAGACCCCGGTCGAGCACCGGCGCAAGGCCAAGACCGAGGAACGGCTGATGATCGCCGAGGCCGCGATCGCCATGATGGTCGACGTCGACACCGTCTTCCTCGACGAGGGAGCGCTGCCGGAGGACCTGGTCGGGCCGATGCGCCGGCTGCAGCGGATGACCGTCGTGACCCGCTCCCTGACCATCGCCGCCGAACTCAACCGCCAGACCGACCACGACGTCATCATGGTCGGCGGCCGGCTCCGCCCGAAGACCATGGGCACCGTCGACCGGTGGGCGACCGCGATGCTCGCGGAGCTGAACGTAGACCTGGCTTTCATGGGCACCAACGGCGTGTCGCTCGAGCGCGGGCTGACCACTCCCGATCCGGCCGTGGCCCAGGCCAAGACGGCGGCGCTGCAGGCGGCCCGTCAGACCGTGCTGGTGTGCGAGCACACCAAGTTCGGGGTGGCCAGCTTCGCCAAGTTCGCCGACATCGAGCAGCTGACGTACATCATCACCGGCAAACAACTCTCCCGCTCCACCGCCCAACGCTACGGCACCGCCGGGCCTCGGGTGCTGCGTGTCTAGCGCCGGCCGTCGCGGACGATGATCAACTCCAAATAGGATGACGCGTCACCACGGGCCGCACCAGAATGCGGGGCCGTCCGACGTCCGCCGCACCTGGAGGCCCCCATGCGCCGTCCCCTCGCGTCGCTCACCGTCACCGCCGCCGTCCTGGGCACGTTCGCCGTGCCCGTGAGCACGGCGCAGGCCGGTACGGTGCCCGCGTCCGCCCGGGTGGGGACGGCGCGGGAGAACATGGTGGTGCGGCTGGTCAACGCCCGGCGGGCGAAGAAGAAGGGCTGCCGGGCGCTCAAGCACCACCCCCAGCTCCACCGTGCCGCCCGCACGCACTCGGCCGACATGGCGGAGCACGGCTACTTCTCGCACACCTCCAGCGACGGCCTGGACCACATCGACCGCATCAAGGCGGCCGGCTACAAACGCGGCAGCCGCTGGTCGGAGAATCTCGGCAAAGGCCAGCGCACCCCCGCCATGGCCGTGCAGTCCTGGATGAACTACGCCGGAACCAAGGCCGCCATCATGAACTGCAAGTTCACCGTCATCGGGGTCGGCGCCGTCGACGACTCCGACGGAAAGATCGTCTGGACGCAGGTCTTCGCAGACTGACGCCGCTTCAGGGGAAGTACGGCTCCTCTCGCCAGGCATAGTGGTCGGGGAGGCGGAAATCGGTCAAGGGGATCACTCGGCCGACTGACGATGTGCCATCTTTAAGGACCGATTTCAACCGCCTCGGGCAGAGCCCGGTCGGTGGTTGGCTCAGGACGAGGTTGCTGTAGCCCTCCTTCCGCAGCTCGACGCAGAGTGCCTTGATCAGCCGAGAGGAAAGCCTCGGGTGGCGGCGGGAATCCACCAGGTGGAAGTAGCGGAGTTCGCAGGCGTCGGGGGCCGGATGGCCCAGCACGGCGCCGATGACACCGAACAGCTTGCTCTGATGGTCCTGGTCGAGGACGAGCAGGAGACGCTGCTCGCCGGTTCCGGTGTCCTGGAAGATCTTCCGGCGCAGCTCGGCGACGCTGGGTGCGCCGGTCAGCGCGGTCACCAGCGGCTCGTCGTAGGGCTCGTAGTCGCGGACCCGGTTCGCGTGGTCCAGGTGAAGGTCCAGGTAGTCCTCGTTCTGGCAGGGCATCAGAAACCCGTGCCTGCGTGGGCAGCCGGGGTCCCAGTGGTAGGCGTAGTGGATGAGCGAGGCGGCCAGGTCGGGGTGGGCGCCGGCCCAGACGTCGTCGAAGACGTACCAGGGCCGGTGGCCGATGCCGTCCGCGTGCAGGGCCAGCTGCGCCAGGTGCTCGCCGACCTCGATGAGCGTCCGCTCGGGCCGGCGGCCGTCGTCGGGAGTGACGGTGCGCAGGTGCTCCAGCGCCGCCCGGTGCGCCTCGTCATGCGGCTCGGGGAGCTCGCCGGCGTCGTCCGCGAACCGGCTGAGGCGTTCGAAGGCGGGCGCGATGTCGTCGTCGTCCGGGCCCACCAGTGCCCTGAGGTGGAGGAGGAATTCGGGCCAGTTGTCGCGATTCTGGATCGGCCGCCGCAGCGCGGCGGCCAGCTGGGGCAGTCGCACACCGGGCAGAACGTACGTCCGATCCCAGGCGAGGGTGTCGTGCCTGGCCTGCAGCGTGGTGCACAACAAGTAGGTGGCGCCGACGTCACCGGCGGCCGCGGGGGCGAGCTCTTCGCAGGGAAAGGGCGCGACGAACGGCTCGGGGCCGGGAGCGGCGGCGTCGGGCAGCGGCCAGGCGGCGTGGACGGGGTAGGCCCAGCGATCCGGCCGCCCGGCGACGCGCTCGTCGTCGACGAAGTAGAACGCCTCCTCCAGAAACGCGCCCATGCTGCTGATGCGGATGCTGTGGGCGTCGATGTGCAGCTCGCGGTCGGCCCATAACTCCATCCGGATCCGGCGGCGCAACTCGACCAGGTCCTCGGGAGGGGTGTCGCCGCAGTCCCGCAGCCGTTCCAGCTCGTACGGCGCGCCGTCCAGCTCGGCGTGCGCCCGGTCGAGCCCGTCCGGCTCCCACAAGCCGCGGAACCACTCCAGGACGGTACGGCCGGGCACGTGCCGGACCCGCTTGCACAGCGGCCCGGCTTCCCAATCGCGATGGATGAAGTACATGGGGTGTGGCTCCTGACGTGATGGGCGGCACGGCGGTCCAGGTTACTGATCTTGCGGTACGTGGCCGGGTCTTGTCGCGTGCGGCCGCTCGGCCCAGATCGTGCGCTCTGCTCCTGGCCCCTTCGAGGTTCCTGGGTTACGATCCCTTCATATGAGATGACCATCTCATTTGAGAATGGAGAATCGTCATGTTCATTGTCGCGCCCACGGACAGCGTGTCCATCGTCCCGCCCTGGGATCGGGTGCCGGTGGAGGAGATTCGCCGGCTGGGAGAGGTGCCGGCCGCCGACGTCGGTGACGCGCTGCGGCGGATGACCGTCATGGACGGCGGCATCCGGCTGCTCACCGGGCATGCCGGGCTCCTGGGAACCGCACTGACGGTGGACGTGCGGTCCGGGGACAACCTGGCCGTGCACCGGGCGCTCGACGAGGCGCGGCCGGGTGACGTCCTGGTCGTCAACGGGCACGGGGACCTGACCCGGGCGCTGGTCGGCGACCTCATCGGCGAGATCATGGTGAACGCCGGGGTCGTCGGTGCGGTGGTCGACGGCGCCATCCGCGACGTACGGGCGCTGAACGAGCTGGGCCTGGCCGTCTACGCGCGCACGATCACCCCCGCCGGGCCGTTCAAGGACGGGCCGGGCGCCGTCGGGGGCCCGGTGGCGGTCGGCGGGGTGGTGGTGGAGGCGGGTGATGTGCTGGTCGGTGACGCGGACGGCGTCGTCGTCGTCCCCCGGAGCCGGGTGAAGGAGGCCGTGACCGCGGTCGGCGAGGTCGTCGAGAAGCAGGAGGCGCTGCGGCGGCGCATCCTCGCCGCGCGTTCCGGACCAGCGGGGGCGGCACGATGACCGCCCCCAGGATCGCCGACCTGCGGCGCCGTTCGCGGCGGCCGGCCCTGGCGCCGGCTCCGCCGGGAGCGGTGTCGCTCGCCATGGGCGAGCCGGACTTTGCGACGCCGCCGCCGGTGGTCGAGGCCGCCGCGGCCGCACTGCGTGCGGGGCACACGCACTACGCCGATCAGAAGGGCCTGCCGGAGTTGCGCGCCGCGCTCGCCGCGAGGTTGCCGGGGCGTCCCGGACGGACCTGGAGCGCGGACGACGTCGTGGTCACCCACGGCGCCACCGCGGCGCTGGCCGCCGTCGTGCTCGCGATGATCGGCCCCGGCGACCGCGTGGTCATCCCCGAGCCGGCCTACTCGCTGTACGCCGATCTGGTCGTCTTCGCCGGGGGCACAGTGGACCACGTCCCGCTCGCCCCTGACCTGCACTGGGATCTCGACGCCCTGGCCGCGGCGCTGCCAGGGGCGGCGATGATGATCTTCTCGAATCCGTCGAACCCGACCGGGATCGTCCACCGCGAGCAGGAGCTCAAGGCCCTCGGGGACCTCCTCGACGGCTCGGACGTCCTGGTCGTCAGCGACGAGGCGTACCACCGGCTGGTCTATCCGGGGCACGTGATGACCTCGGCGCTGGAGATCGAGTCGCTGCGGGACCGGACGGTGTACGTGCAGACGTTCTCCAAGACGTACGCGATGACCGGCTGGCGGGTGGGGTACCTGGCCGGGCCGCGCGAGGTGGTCGACGCGGCCGCTCACGCGCACCGGACGAGCAACGGCTCGCTGAACACGGCGGCCCAGCACGCGGCGCTCGCCGCCCTCGACCTGCCGGACGGCGTCGTCGGCGCCATGGCCGAGACGTACCGGCGGCGGCGCGAGCTGGTGGTCGCGCACCTGACCGGGGTTCCCGGGCTGTGGCTGGTGCCGCCGGAGGGGGCGTTCTACGGGTTCCTCCGTTACGACGCCGGCCTGCCCTCCGACGTGGTCGTCAGGGAACTCGCCGAGCGGAAGGTGCTGGTCAGGGCCGGTGCCGAGTACGGGCCTTCGGGTGAGGGGCACGTGCGGATCTCGTTCGCCGCCTCCGAGGACGACCTGCGGACCGGGCTGGCCCGCATCGTGCGGTACTTCGGCGATGAGGGATATCCTGCGCCTGCGCGTCCATGAGGGCGAAGGATTCGGGTGACTGGGGGCAAGCTTGCGTAGCGACACCCGGCGCAACCGCCGGCGCCTCCTGGAGGCCGTCGGCGAGCTGGCCAGGGAGGCGCCCGACGAGCTCACCATGCAGGCCGTCGCGTCCCGCGCGGAGATCGGCCCGGCCACCGCCTACCGCTACTACTCCACCGTGGACGACGCGCTCGCGGCCTATGTCCTCAGCGTCGTCGAAGAACTGCGCGACTTCAGCGCGGCGTCGACGGCGGAAGGGCAGCCGCTGTTCGACTCGGTGGTGGACAAGTGGGTGGACCTGCTCGCCGAGCACGGCCCTGCGCTGGTGCAGCTGCGGTCGCGGCAGGGATACCTGAAGCGGCTGCACGACGCGAACGAGATCATCGTCGCGATGCGGGACGCCTGGTCAGGGCCGGTGCGGGAACTGCTCGCCGACCTCGGCCTGCCGGCCGAGATGCTGGAATACGCCCTGTTCCTGAACAACATCATGTACGACCCCCGGGAGATCCAGGACCTGCTGGAGGAGACCGACCTGTCGCGCAGGGAGGTCGTCATCCGGCTGACCGAGGCGTACCGGGGCGCCTTGCGCGGGTGGGCGCGGGCGGGCTGATCGCCCTCCTTCGCCGCCGGGAACCGGGCTCGTGGTCATGGGCCGGAGCCGTCGAGTCCGTGGGTGCGGCGATCGGAGAGCACGTCCCTGGCTCTGTGATCCAGGTCTCCCCAATGGCGTAACAAAGTGATACGGTCTTCTCAATTCATAGAGCTATCCGAATAAGGGGGCCAGCAGTGGCCATGCGTCAGGCAGAGCACGACCCCGAAGGATCGGCCGAGACCGTACGGGCGGGTGAGCTCGACGTCGGCGTCATCGACGACGGTGGCGGCGGGGTGCCGCTCGTGCTCGTGCACGGCGGTGAGAGCGACCGCACCCAGTACGCCACGCTCCGCTCGTACCTCGGCCCGGGGATCCGGGCGATCTCCTACGACCAGCGCGATTCCGGGATCACCGTGAACCCGCCGGTCCCGTACTCGCTGGGCGACCTCGCCGACGACCTCGCCGACCTGTTGGACGCGCTGGGGCTGGAGCGCGCGCACCTGCTGGGCACCTCCTTCGGCGGGGCCGTCGTGCAGCACACGGCACTCAGGCATCCCGATCGGGTCGCGTCCCTGGTCCTGATCGCGACCACGCCGAGCTTCGCGCTCTGCCCGCAGCAGGTCGGGGAGCTGTTCGACATGTCGCACGACGACCGGCAGCAGGCGGTCAAGGACTTCTTCGTCACCCCCGAAGGCCAGGCCGAGCTGCACAACCGGGCCGCCCAGACGCTGGCGTACCGTGATCAGGGCAAGGCCGGCCGCCGTCACGACGCCGCCCGCCGTCACGAGGTCCGGGACCGTCTGGGCGAGATCACCGCACCCGCCCTGATCGTGCACGGCACGGCGGACCTGCTGGCGCCCTACTCCGGCGCCCTCCTGATGGAGGAGCGGATCCCGGACGCCCGGCTGCGTGCGATCGAGAACGGCCGCCATGCGATCGCGATGGAGTTCGCGGAGCCGATCGCCGGCTACATCCGCGATTTCCTCGGAGTATCCGTTGAGAGATGACATACGGCGGGGATGTACCGGTATGTCGCACGGGTCGGGTCGCCCTGCGGCCTCGCAGGCGTCCAGGCCGGCCCGTGATCAGCGGAGGCAGCAGTGATCGACACCGGCCGCGAGGTCGCCAACCGGATGGCCGAGGCGGCCCTGACGTGGCTGGACTCCCTGGACGACGACCAGCGCCCAGTGGCGGTCGGCCCGCCGCCGGGCAGTGGCGAGGGCGGCGAGGGAGAACGTACCCGCTGGTTCTACACGCCCACCGACCACGGCGGACTCACCTTCCACCAGCAGCGCCCCGCCCAGCACCGCCTGGTGATGCGGCTGGTCGCGAGCGGTCTGTCCGAGGCCGGCTACAACACCGTCGCCACCGTGCTCGGCCTGGAGAACGTGCTCGACCGCGTCGAGGGCTTCTCGGTGAACTGGGGACGGGAACGTACCCGCGACCCCGGCATGTACTACCTGCGTGTCTTCGGCGAGCCCGGCGGCTCGCGGCCGTGGGGGTGGCGCTTCGGCGGCCACCACGTCTCCCTCAACTACCTCGTGGCGGACGGGCGCGTCGCCGCCACGACGCCGTGCTTCCTGGGCGCGGACCCGGCGGCGTCGCCGCTGCTGGGCGG
This sequence comes from Nonomuraea sp. NPDC048882, assembly GCF_040649755.1. Lineage (NCBI taxonomy): Bacteria > Bacillati > Actinomycetota > Actinomycetes > Streptosporangiales > Streptosporangiaceae > Nonomuraea > Nonomuraea sp. NPDC048882. The sequence continues at coordinate 41,447 of NZ_JBEZGB010000035.1, read as the reverse complement.
CGCGACGCTGCGCCCGCTCGGGGCGGCCGAGGACCTGGCCCGCGAGCTGGTCCGTTCCCTGGGCCCTGAGCTCGCCGGCCGCGCGGTGCTGCTTCCGCGCGCTCCTGACGACATCGTGTCGGGCAACACCGCCCGGATCGACGACCGCGTGGTACGGCGCAGCGAGCTCTGGCGCCCCGGCCCGTACACCCCGGACCGCGCCGAGCAGACCGCCACCGGCCTCCCGGACGCGGACCGGCAGGCGCTGGCCCTCATCCCGTCGCCCAAGGGCGTGCCCGGCGCCGAGCTCGACGCCACGCAGCGCGAGGTGCTGCGCGCCCTGCTCGGCACCTACCTCGACCGCGTCCCCGACGGGGTGTCCCCGCTGCCCCGCTACGACGAACCGGCGGCGCTGGACGCCGTGTACCTCGCCTGGGCCGGCTCCACCACGGCGGGGGAGCCGCACTACTACCGTCTCCAGGGGCCGCGGCTGCTGGTCGAGTGGACCAACGTCCAGCGCGGCGGCAACCACGCCCACGCGGTGTGGCGGGACCCGGAGACCGACTTCGGCGGCGACGTCCTCGCCGCCCATCACGCCGCCCACCACGTGCGATGAGAACGGCCGCCACCCGTCCGTGGCGGTAAAGATCACCTGCAGAACACCGCACCGGCGGTGCCCGCGCCCATGATGGGCCGCCGGTTCCGTCCGGCATGTCCGTGAGGCGTTCCACAACGCCCACGCGTCTCCACGCGTCTCCACTCGCCTTACTCGTCGGCAACGAGGAAAGGACTTTCATGAGCACTGCCCAAGCTCCCCCGGTCGGCGTCGGAAAGGCCGCCGTCGCGGCGCTCGGCCTGCTGGCCACCGCCACCGGGGCCCTGGAGTCGGTGGTGTCACCGACGCTCCCGCTGCTGCAACGCGAACTGTCGCTGAGCCCCGCCCAAGGGGCGCTGCTCAGCATCGCGCTGCTCATCACCGGCGCGCTCCTCCTGCCCGTCACCGGCAATCTCGGTGACCGGTACGGCGGGAAACGGGTCATGATCCGGCTGATGGCGGTGGTGCTGGCCGGCGGCCTGGTCTCCGCGCTGGCGCCGAACCTGCCGGTGCTGCTGCTCGGCCAGGTGCTGCAGGGCGCGATGGTGGGCGCGCTGCCCCTGTCGTTCATCCTGGTACGCAAGCACCTGCCGCAGGGGGACTCCCAGGTGGCCATCGGGGTGGTCAGCGGGCTGTTCGTGGGCGGCGGCATGCTGGGCACCCTCATCGCCGGACCCATCGCGGAAGGGCTGTCGCGGCACTGGATGTTCGCGATACCGACCATCGCCATCGCCGTGGCGACCCTGCTCGTCCACCGGCTCATGCCGGACGACCCGCCGGTCCGGTCGGACGCCAGGATCGACTGGCCGGGCCTGGTGCTCCTGAGCGGCATCCTGCTGACGCTCATGGTCGTGCTCGCGATCGTGCCCGAGGCCGGCGCTCAGCCCCTCGAACTCGGCGCCCTCGTCCTGCTCCTGGCCGCCCTCGTGGCCGGATGGATCCGGGTCGAACGCCGGTCCGCCGCGCCGATGGTCGATCTCCACCTGCTCGCGCGGCCGGCGATCTGGAGCTCGTACGCGATCACCTTCGCCGTCTGCCTGGGCACCTCGCTGTCGATGTATCTCGTTCCGCAACTGTTCGCGGTGAGCGCCGACGGCTACGGATTCGCGGCCAGCGCCACCGACATCGGGTTCTACCTGCTGCCCGGCGCCGTCGCGGCGGCGGTCAGCGGGCCGGTCGCCGGGATCGCGGCACGGCGGTTCGGCCCGCGCGCCGCGGTCACCGCCGGAGTCGTCGGCATGACGGCCGCGCTGCTCGCCCTGGCGTTCCTGCACGGCGCGATCTGGCACCTCGTCGTCGGCAAGGTGCTGGTCGCCCTGGCCAGCGGCGTCTGCGTCACGGCGGTGGTCGTCAAGACCGCGACCACCGTCGACCATCGCGACACCGGCACCGCCACCAGCCTGGTCCTCGTCATCCGGGTGGTCGCCTTCGCCGCGGGCGCGCAGATCGGCGGCGCCTTCCTCACCGCCGCGACCCCTTCAGGGTCGGCCGTCCCGGCCGAATCGGCCTTCGTCGCCGGCTTCGTCATCGGCGGTGCCGTCGCCGCGCTGTCCCTGCTCGCCGTCCGCAAGATGGACGCCGTCCGCAAGATGGGCAAAGGACAGACCGGCGCTCCGTAGCCGGGTGCGTCAGGGTGTGGCTGAAGAGCCGAGGTCGTCGTCGCGGCCGGCCGCCAGGCGTGACCACTGGGCGGACGGGCGGCCGTCGAGCCGGAACTGGCCGCCCTTGGAGCCCCAGCGTTGCGGCCAGCCTTCCGGCACGTCCTGCCAGGTCTCCTGCCGCCCGTAGACGGTGAGATCCAGCAGCCCGTACGAAGGCGCCATCACCTCGTTGCCGCGGCCGGTGGTCCAGTAGGTCTCGAACACCTGGTCACCGTCACGCAGATAGCAGGCCAGGACGCCGAAGTGCCGTCCGGCGATCAGCCGGTCCACGGATTCGCGCGGCACCGCGTACCAGGGGACGGGGTAGCCCATGAACGCGCGGTAGCGCGAGACCTCCTCGTACGGGCCCTCGGCCAGGACCGCGTAGCTGACGTCGCGGGAGTGCAGGTAGCCCAGCTCGGTGACCTGGGAGGTGCTGAAGGTGCAGCCCTCGCACTGGTGCGCGGCGGAATGGCCGGTGTGCCACATGTGGAAGTAGGCGATCAGCTGCGACCGTCCGGCGAACAGGTCGATCAGCGGCACCTCCCCGTCCGGCCCGGTCAGCGGGGTCCGCGGATCGACCTCGACCATCGGCAGGCGTCGGCGCGCGGCGGCGATCGCGTCGCCCTCGCGGGTGTGGGCCTTCTCCCGGATCCGGAGCCGGTCCAGTTCGGCCTGGAACGCGGCCCGGTCGGCGGCGACCGGAGGCTTGGCCGCGTCGGCGATCGGGGAAACCTCGGTGGGCTGGTCGGTCATGACGAGATCCTTTCTGTGGTGGCCGGATGGAAGCGGCCGGTTTCGTGTCGTTCCTGAAGGACGGCCTCACCCCTGCTACGAACGCCACCGCCCCGATCCGACACCGCCACCGGATTTCTTCATCGCGTGCTTTTTTCGGCAGCCGTTCGCGTGCTCGAACCGGTGCCGGTACGGCGGCCCAGCAGTGCCAGCAGGACCACGGTGAGCAGCCCCAGCGCGGACAGTTGCACCTTGTCGGCGAGGGTGGCGGCGTTGGCCACCACCCCGAAGGCGGTGTGTCCCACCAATGCCCCGCCCGCCAGGCAGAGGCTGTGCCGGTCCGACCAGCGGCCGGCCGTCCAGCGCCGTACCAGCCACCCGGTGAGTACGGCGAGCAGCCCCGCGGCCAGCATCGGCACGGCCACCCATGCGCCGTGGGTGAAGGCGGGCTGACCGGCTCCGCCGAAGGGGAACAGCAGCGCCAGGTACCCGAACCCGGCCACCAGCCCGAACCCGCCCACCGTCCACGGCCCGGGAACCGGCACCCCGGTCCGGGCGGGGGAGCAGGCGGGCGGGAGCACCCGCAGGGCCACCACCGCCAGCAGCACCACCGCGACCAGGCACCCCGCCAGCACGGGGACCGGCGCCTGGTAGCCGGGGTCGATGGAGGTCGCCACGGTCAGCCGCAGCAGCAGCCCGCCCAGCACGAACACCACCGCGGCGACCACCAGACCCGTCCGCTTCAGGTACGGCCGGTCACGCAGGGACGGGACGGCCAGGTCGGTCAGGAGGATCGGCAGCGCCACGCTGAAGACGGCGTGGTACGGCAGGTTGAGCTCGGTGTAGGCGGTGTTCAGGCCGAGAAACCGGGGCGCCCAACCCGCCACCCCGTACATGGTGGGGCTGCTGAGCGCCTGCAGCACCAGCCCTTCCTCGACGATGCCGTACGCCAGCCCGAGCAGCAGCACGGACGGCCAGCCCCCGCGGCGCCGCCGTACCAGCTCGCGGATCAGCACCGTGCCGGCGCCGTAGATCGGGATCCACAGCAGCATCAGCCAGATCTGGCTGAGCGGCGGATTGCCCAGGGTGAGTTCGGCGATGAGCGGAGTGATCACCGCCAGCAGCAACGCGGCACGCCGGCCGCCCTTCGGTCTGTCGTCCATGGTTGATCAGCGTGCCGGGCGCGGGAGGCGCCTCTCTGCCTGCGAACGGCCGGACTACGCCAGCCTCCGGACGCTCTCCCATGGTCCTTTGGTTGCCATGGCCGGTGGCTTTGGTCGCCTGGGCGAAGTCGCAGGCCTGTGGAAGATCGTCCGACGGTGGCAGACTGCGAATCGTGGCGGACTCCGGTTTCTGCACGTTCGGCACCCGAACGTGCGCGGCTACCCCCGCGACCCGCGCCGCCGCACCCCCCGAAGTGAGGAACGGAGTTCATCGTGCCGAGTGAGTCTCGATCCATGACCCCCGACGACCGCAAAGTCCTCGCCAGCACCCTGGCCGGCACCACCATCGAGTGGTACGACTTCTTCATCTACGCCCAGGCCGCCGGCCTGGTCTTCGGCCCGCTCTTCCTCGCCCCGGTCAACCAGCAGGCCCCCGGCCTGGCGACGCTCATCTCGCTGGCCACGATCGGGATCAGCTTCCTGTTCCGGCCGCTCGGCGCGATCATCGCCGGCCGCTACGGCGACCGGCTGGGCCGCAAGCGCATGCTCGTGCTGACGCTGCTCCTCATGGGCGTGGCCACCATGCTCATCGGCCTGCTGCCGCCGTACGAGACGATCGGCGTGGCGGCGCCCATCGCCCTCATCCTCCTGCGCATCCTCCAGGGCTTCTCGGCGGGCGGCGAATGGGGCGGCGCGGCGCTGCTGGCGGTGGAGCACGCGCCCCGCGACCGCCGCGGCCTGTGGGGCTCCTTCCCGCAGATCGGCGTGCCGATCGGGCTCATCCTGGCCACCGGCGTGCTGTGGATCATGAGCGCGCTCACCACCCCTGAGCAGTTCCTGGCGTGGGGCTGGCGGGTGCCGTTCCTGCTCTCGCTGACGCTGATCATCGTCGGCTACCTGGTACGGCGGGCCGTCGAGGAGAGCCCCGTCTTCAAGGAGCTGCAGCAGCGCACCAAGACCTCCTCCGCGCCGCTGCGCGACCTCTTCCGCGGCCACACCAGGAACGTCGTGCTCACCGCGCTGATCTTCGTGGCCAACAACGCCGCCGGCTACCTCCTCATCGCCTACTTCATCAGCTACGGCACCACCGCGCTCGGTCTGCCCCGGCCGTCCGTCCTGCTCGCCACCGTCGCCGGGTCGGTGGCCTGGCTGATCTTCACGATGTACGGTGGCGCGCTGTCGGACCGGATCGGCCGGGTCCGCACCTTCCAGATCGGGTACGCGGTCGTGTTCGTGTGGATGATCCCGCTCTTCCTGCTGATGGAGACCCGCGACATCTGGCTCTTCGCCCTGGCGATCATCGTCCTGGCCACCGGCCTCGGCCTGTCGTACGGCCCCATGTCGGCCCTGTACGCCGAGATGTTCCCCGTCTCCGTGCGCTATTCCGGCGCGGCCATCGGCTACGCGCTCGGCGCCATCCTGGGCGGCGCCTTCGCCCCGACGATCGCCGAGGCGCTGGTGCAGGGCACCGGATCGGCGTTGTCCATCGGGGCGTACATCATGGTGCTCTGCGTGATCTCGCTGGCCGCCGTCACGATGGTCAAGGACCCGAAGGGCGCCGACCTGGGGCTGACCCAGCAGCCGATCACCTGAACGACGCCCGTCCGGCTCACCCTCGATGGGCCCGGCCGCCGGATCAGCCGGAGCGGCCGGGCCGGTCGCCGCCTTGGGGCGGATAGTCCTCCAGCTCCGCTTCGATCGCGTCCCAGGCGGCGCTGAGCCGGGCGACGAGCTCCTCCTCATGGGCGGCGCGGTTGGCCCGTTCGCGCGGGTCGGCCGTGACGTCGTACAGCAGCTGCTGTGTCGCCTGGCCCTCCTGCTGCGGCAGGACGCGCAGGTACTTCCACTTCCCGCGGCGCAGCGCGCCGGACCGTCTCATCCGCCAGAACAGGTCCCGGGTGGGAGCCTGCGCGCCGTCCAGGAGATAGGGGATCAGGCTGTGGCCGTCCAGCGGATATTCGGCGTGCGGTTCGACGCCGGCGGCCTCCAGGATGGTCGCGGTCCAGTCCTGGGTGACGACGGGGACGTCGCTGACCTGGTTGCCGCCGATGCCGGCGGGCCAGCGCACGATGGCCGGCACGCGGATGCCGCCCTCGTTGAGCTGCCCCTTCGAACCGGTCAGCGGCCACAGGTACGACCAGCGTTCGCCGCCGTTGTCGCTGGAGAAGATCACCAGCGTGTCGTCCTGCTGCCCGCTGTCGGCCAGGGCTTTCAGCACCTGGCCGATCCCGGCGTCCATGGCCTCCACCATCATGCGGTACGTGCTCAGCGAGCCGCCGTCGTTGTGCGCCAGGATCTGCCCCTCCTCCTGGCCCTCGGTGATGCGCCGGGTGAGATCGTCGCTGACGGCCCTGTCGCCGGGGCCCTCCCAGGGCCAGTGCGGGGCGGTGTAGTTGAGGTTGAGCAGCCACGGGCCGCCGCTGTTGGCCCTGATGAAGGCCGCGGCCCGCTCGGACACCGTGCGCGTGTAGTACTCCAGCGACTCCGTCCGGACCTCGCCCTCGTACAGGTCTGTCTCGCCGCTGCCGCTGATCTTGGAGAAGTAGTCGACGGCGCCGCCCAGGTTGCCGAAGAAGGTGTCCCAGCCGGACTTGACCGGGCCGTAGTCCGGCAGGTAGCCGCAGTGCCATTTGCCGAACATGGCGGTGGCGTACCCGGCCTGCTTGAGCAGCGAGGCCAGCGTCGGGTGCGCCACGGGGAGGCCGACGCCCGCGCCCGGGCCGGGGATCGGCTCCAGCAGCCCGGCCTTCAGACGGCCCGGGTAGCGGCCGGTGTAGAGGGCCAGGCGGGTCGGCGAGCACACGGCGGAGGCGGCGTACCCGTGGGTGAAACGCAGGCCCTGGCCGGCCAGGGTGTCCAGATGGGGGGTGCGGATCTCTGGCGCTCCGTAACAGCTGAGGTCGGCCCAGCCCAGGTCGTCGGCGAAAATGAACAGGATGTTGGGGCGGGAGGGGCGTTCGGCTCGCGTGGCGGCCCGGAACGGGCGTTCCCGCGTTGGGCGTGTCGTCTGTGCCTCGGTCGTCGAGGCGGTCGAGGCGGTGAATGCGGCCGCGCCGGCGGTCAGGACCCCTCTCCTGCTGAGTCCACCCATGGAGCCGTCCTTTCGTGAGTGACGGGTCGATGGTGTCGACTGTGACGGCGGCGCTGTTTCCCGGCTGTTTACGCCCTACGGCCAGGAAGGTCACACGGCCAGGAAGGTCACACGGCCAGGAAGGTCACACGGCCGGGGAGGCCTTACGGCCGGGCTGGCATCGCGGTCGGGCGGTTATGGCGGGTCCTCTCGTTCGAGAAATCGGCGCTCGAACGCGGTCACCGCCGGGTGGAGTCGCGCAGGACCAGGCGCCACTCGGTCGGATCGGTCCCGGCCGCCGGCTCCTCGCCCAAAGCCAACTGTGCGCAGAGGGCCCCCTGGGCGCGCAGGTCCTGTGCGACGGTCGTCAGCCCGGCTGCGGCGGCAGCGTCGGTGCCGTCCCAGCCGGTGACGGCGAGGTCGCCGGTGACGGCGAGGCCGGCACGGGCGGCCGCTCGCAGCAGGCCCAGGGCGAGCTCGTCGCTCATGGCCATGACGGCGTCCGGCGCATCAGGGCCCGTCAGGAACGTGGTGGCCAGGGCGTCGGCCTCGCTCGCGCTGTTGCGTGCGCACACCGCGACCCGCACCTGCGGCCAACGTCCGCCGCCCGCCTCCCAGGCGTCACGGACTCCGCGCAGTCGTTCACGGGTCACGCGGAACGTTGCCTCGGCCGGGTCGAGCCCGGCGCGGACCCCGGGCGTACGGGCGCGATCGAGCGGGAAACTGAGCACCATCGGCCGCCGCGCGCCGGCGAAAGCCGCGGCGGCGACGGCGCGGGCCGCGGCGCGGTTGTCGATGGCCACGAACGGCAGGTCCGCGTGGTGCGGCCCGCCGTGCACGGCAACCGGGAGGCCGGTGGCGGCCACCGCCGGCAGGACGGGGTCGTCGTCGCTGGTCGTCCAGACGACGAACCCGTCCACCGCGGCCTCGGCGACCCGGTCGGCGTCGGAAGGCTCCCCGGTGATGGGCACGATCGTGAGCCCCAGGCCGTGATCGGCGCAGACCTCGGCGACGCCGGCCAGGAACCGGGTGGCCTGGGGGTCCTCGAAGGCGTAGGTGAGGTGCTCGCCCAGCACCACCCCGAGGCTGCCGGTCCGCCCCCGGCGCAGCGAGCGCGCCCCCGGATGCGGGCCTGGGTATCCCAGCCGGGCGGCGGCCTCGCGGACCCTGGCCCGGGTGGGCTCGGAGACGCGATCAGGCCGGGCGTAGGTGTAGGAGACGGTCATCACCGAGACCTTCGCCGCCCGGGCCACCTCCGCCATGGTCGGCCGGGGCCGTGCAGGGTCTTTGGCCATGCCTCACTCTATCTTGTGTATCGTTAAACAGCATGTGTACCGATACACAAGCGAGCCATCGGCTCCGGGCCTGGGTGCCATATGCGGGATTCGCCGTCTTCGGCGCGTTCTGGGGCGTGTGGGGCGCGTCCGTGCCCGCCATCCGCGACCAGGCCGGGCTGACCGACGGCCAGTTGGGCACGGCGCTGCTGTTCATCGCCGCCGGCGCCCTGCCCGCCATGCCCCTCGCCGGCCGGGCCGTGGACCGATGGGGGCACCGCGTCACGGCGATCACCCTCACGGCACTCGGCATCGCCGGCATCGCCGTGGCCGTCACCGCTCACGACCTGCCCGCCTTGTGTGCGGGACTGGCGGTGCTCGGCGCGTCGTCCGGCGCCGCCGACGTGGCGATCAACGCGGCGGCCGGCGCCGTCGAGCGTGCCACCGGCCGCCCGGTCATCACCCGGGCACACGGCGTCTTCTCCCTGGCCGTGGTCGCGGCCAGCCTCGTCACCGGCCTGCTGAACGCCGCGGGCCTGCCCGTAGTGGTGCCGTACGCGCTGGTCATGCTCGCCGCCGGTGCCGTGAGCGTCGCCGTCGTCACCGGCAGACGTACGCAGACGGAGACGGCGGCCCGTCACGGTCACGCCCACGCGCTGACCGACGCGGTCCGTAAGGATCTTGCCCGCCCGCAACCCGACCCTGCCCGCACCTCAACCGAGCACAGCACCCGGCCGGGTTTGCGTGCTCAGCTGCCGCTCCTGCTCGTCGCGGGCGGACTCGGCGCGCTCGGATTCGCCGTGGAGAACGCGCACCAGAGCTGGAGCGCCGTCTACCTCGCCGACGCCGTACACGCGGGACCCGCGCTGATCGGCGCCGGGCCCGCGGTCTTCGCCCTAGCCGTCGCGCTCACCCGCTTCGCGATCGGCGCCCTGCAGAACCGTCGCGCCCTGCACGCCTGGATCGTCCTCACCGGCGGCGCGGTGATCTCCGCGGCGGGGACGTCCCTGCTCGCCCTCACCACATACCTCCCTCTGGCGCTGCTCGGGCTGGCCCTGGCCGCCGTGGGCACCGCCGTGCTCTTCCCCACCGTGCTCGGCCTGGCCACCGCCAACGTCCCCACAGCCGCCCGGGGCACCGCCACCTCGGTCGTGTCCACCTTGGCCTATGTCGGCTACCTCGCCGGTCCCGTGTACGTGGGGTACTGGGCACAGGCGGCCGGGTTGCCGGGCGCCATGCTGGCCGTGGCCTCACTCGCCGCCGCCTTGGCACTGCTGGCCTGGCCCGCGCTCAGAGCCGTCGTCCCCTCCTCCGTACGGCACCGCACCGCCGAAGCGGAGACGACGGGCGGACCGCGTACGTGACGGGACAGCCCGCTCTTGGCGGAGTTCGGCGCGCGACAACGGCCGCCCCGGCGACCACCACCGACATCGCCCGCCGCCAGGGCGACCGCGTCTACCACGTCCTGACCGAACTGGGCGCCCGCCTGCTACGCGGCTCGGCAGCCGAGCGCGCGAACTAGTAGCCCGTAGCGGATGGCGGGGTGATGCCCTTTCGTACGGGAGAGTGCTGCTCGCTCAGGAGTGGATCATCGGTGGGCGAGCGGCGATGGACTGGTTGAGCGCGTTCGCCACAGCGTGGACGAGCGCGAACTGCGAGGCGTCCCACACGAGGTGGAGACCGTTGTGGCTGCGGAGGGTGAGCCTGCCGTACTGGAGGACGGGCAGGCGGGCGTTGTTCTTGAACCGGCGGTCGGGGCCGCCGTTGACGTTGACGTAGCGCCAGGTGGAGTCCACGACCGTGCCGTCGGGCGGCACCGGGCCCGCCTCGATGAAGCGGGCGTGCTCCAGGCCGGCGTGGAGGTGCTGGTAGGCGAGGTCGGCGACGTGGCGGCCGTCGCGGATCAGGACGCGGTCGGGGAGGAAGTGCACCGAAAGGCTGCCCGCGGTGAGAGTCGGAACGGCGACGTTGGTGACCAGGATCGGCGGTCCCGTCAGCCGGGCCGAGGCGTTCAGCCTGTGCAGCAGTCTGGCGGCTCCGGCGTTCACCTTGAACTGGTGGGTGCTGGTGATCGCGCCGGACGCGGTGATCAGCCAGAACCCGTGGGCCCGCTGGAGCTCGGCGACCGAGCCGACGAGGTGGTCGAAACGCCAGGCGGCCTCGTCGGTCACGTCGTACATGACGACCACCGCGCGCGCCGCCCGGTCGCGCAACGCCACCCAGAGCACGAACGGCACGCCGACGGCGACGACGACCAGCCCGAAGCGCCCTGTGACCAGCCCCGCGACGAGCAGCGCAGCCAGGACGTACGGCCAGTAGAGCCGTCGTTCAGCGGCCTTCTGCAACTGCCGGACGATCTCACTCGGCTGAGCCGGCGCCAGGCTGACGACGTCGTGCATGACCACCTCACGGTCAGGTGCGACGGTGCGGTACGAGATCGTCCCGCGTCCCATGCGCACGACGTTGCCACGGGGGCCCATCCGCGCCCGGAGACCCGGAACAGCGGTCGAGACCGCCATTCCGGCCTGGCCGAGAGTGAAACGGAACGGTCCAACTCTGAGGCTGGTGCGCACATAGAAACCCACGATGAGGAATCCTTCCGACCCGGGCGCCTGTTACCGGGGCGATCGAGGTGCTGTCGGTAGGGCCATGTCGCGGTTTCCTCGATCACCGGCACGTATCGTGACACGGGTGATGGACGCCTCGCCCGGTCGCCCGGCCCTGGACGTCGAGTCGATCCAGGAACTGGCCCGCGCGCGTGGAGCCACCCCGGATCCGGGGCCCCATGAGCCTGAGCCCGGCGGTCAGCCCACCGTCGTCTCGCCGGAGGCGCTCCCGACCAACCGGAAGGGGCTCGCGCAGATCGTGCACGCCCTCGCGGTGGGCGGCTATACGGTCTGGGACCCGCAGGAATGGCCGGCCCTGGCCACCGCGCTCCTGATCTGCGGCGCTGACTGGCCCGCCATCGCGGACCTGGCGGCGTTGGCGGACGCACGGGACCCACAGGACGCACAGGGCGAGCCGGACGCGGCGGACACCTCGGACGATCGTGCCATCGTCGCCGCAGTCGCCCGCCTGGAGCAGCAGGTCACCGTCAACCTGGGCGACGAGGACCGACTCCCGTTCTGGGACGTGGCCGCCGGGCTGATCGCGCGAGCCTGGCGGTTCGGCGTCGGCGGTTCCGTGTCGGACGCCGTCACCCTACTCGGCAACCACTGGCTGGACCTCCGCGCAGATCTTCCCCGCACCCCGGAGGGGAGTTACCCATCGGGTGTCGTCGCCTGCAACTGCGCGTGGTGGCTCGCTGAGCTGGCCGCGTTCCAGGACACCGAGCCGGACATGACCGTACTGCTGTGCGAGACCGAACGCCTGCTACCGCCGTACTCCGTCACCGCCTCCTTCTGCACGGCGGCCGTCCACGCCCTGCGGTGGTAACGGGCCCGGGCAATACGCTCTCGGGATCTCGTACGGCGAACTCTGAATCTCCTCCTGATCGGCCGGCCTCTCGACAGCCGCGACGCCGCAAGCCGGACGGATCATGAAAAGGTGGTGGCCGGCCGCAGCGGCTCACCGGCAGGGAGATCGACGAGGCGTGGCTGAGCGGGTCGCACCTGTGGCTCGCCCTTCCCCATCGGCTGTGACGGCCAAGTGGTCTGTACCAGTGAGAATGAGACCTACGCGGTAACGGGAGAGCTTCAGGCGGAGGTCGAGCATGGGTGCGCTCGTGGCGGGGTTGTCGGTGGCCTGCGGGATCATCGTCGCGTTGGTGTGCTGGATCGTGCTGAAGGCCCTCGGCGCTGATGACGTGATGGCCTTCACCACGAGCGCTGGGGCTGTCGTCGTCGTCAGCGGGGCTGCGGTCGGGCTCGTTCAGTTCGCCAGGAACTTCGATAAGAAGCCTTGACCTGTCCCCTCTGCGAGGAATGCCTCAGTCAGGGGTGGCGCAGAGCTGGGAGGTCAAGGTGGTGCGAGCCCACTCCTCCCACGTGTCCGGTGACCAGCCGCGGTCGCGGACGAAGATCAGGTAGAGCTGCGGGCTGAGCAGCGCGAACAGCAGGTCGGCCGCCGTCCCGGCAGAGAGGCCGGGGCGGGCGTCGGGCTTGCGTACCAGCGCTTCGGCCGCCGCGTGCTGCACGGTGTAACGCGGGTCGGGGCCGTCCGGCCACTGTGCGGCGATCTCCGGGTCGGTGGCGGCAGCGGCGGCGATCAGCGGCATGATCGGGGCGACCCGGCCCAGGATCTCGCGGGTGCCGTGGACGTGCGCGCGCACCTGCCCGGCCGCGGTGGGCTCGGCGCACGCGGCGCGGAACCACTCGCGGTCCATGGTGGCGACCGGCTCGGCGTCCCCGGCGATCGACGTGTCGACGACGTCCTTGAACAGCGTGCGCTTGTTGCGGAAGACGAAATAGACCGTCTGTACGGCCACGCCCGCCCGGTCCGCGACCTCCTGCAGGCTCGTCGCCCCGTACCCCTGCGCGATGAACAGCTCGCGAGCCGCCTCGACGAGCTTCGCGCGGGTGCGGCGTGAGCGCTCGGCCCGCTTGTCCGGCCGCTTGACGTCGTCCATGGTGCGAGTATATCTCTAGAGTCAGTCACTAGAGTTCAACTCTAGATACCTGGAGGAGATCATGAACGCCACCCACAAGCCGGAACCGCGCGACCAGGAGGAGGAGACCGTCCACCGCGCGCTGGAGGGCTTCTACAGCGACGGCAAGCCGCCGTGGGACACCGGCGTGACGCCGCCCGAGCTGGTCGCCCTGACCGAGGGGCCGCGGCGCCTGCCGCCCGGCCGCGTGCTCGAACTCGGCTGCGGCACCGGCACCAACGCCGTCCACCTCGCCCGCCACGGCTGGGACGTGACGGCCGTCGACCTGATCGACCGCGCCGTCGAGCGGGCCAGGGCGAAGGCGGCAGAGGAGGGGGTGGCGGTACAGCTGCTGCACGGAGACGCCACCCGCCTCGACGAGCTGGACGCGCCGGGCCCGTTCGACCTGTTCTTCGACCTGAGCTGCTTCTGCGGGATCCCGCTGCACCGCCGCGACGCCTACGCCGCCGGGCTCACCCGCCGGGCCGCTCCCGGAGCGCGGCTGCTGATGTTCGGGTACGGCCCCGAGCCGCTCGCCAACCCGACCACCGAGATCGCGTCGTGGGCGGCCGGCGTCACCGCCGACGAGCTCAGCGCCAGGTTCACCGGCTGGGAGCTGCTCGACGTCACACCGGGCACCAACTCGGTGCCGACCTTCTGGTTCACGCTGGGCCGCGAAGTCTAGCCGCAGCTCGCGTCGTCGCTGATCGCGCTCGCCATGGTCTTCACCCGTGCGGACGACCTCAACGGCTGGCGGCTCGGCGAAGCCATCGTCCTGCTGGGCATCTTCCAGATCGTCAGCGGGCTGCGGGCCGCGTTCGTGGAGCCGAACGTGCAGTGGTTCAACGGCAAGATCAACAGTGGCAAGCTGGACGAGGTGCTGATCCAACCGGCGCCCGCGATCTTCGCTGGTCACCCTCGGCACCTGCGCGCCGCTGGCGTTGACCCTGGTCGTCCTCGGCGCCGGCGCCATCGTGCTCGGGATGCGGGAGGCCGGCGTGGCACCGACCGTCCTCGGCGTGCTCGGGTGGCTGATCCTCATCGTCGCGGCGACCGCGGTGATGTGGGCGACCCGCGTCCTGACGGCCGCCGTCGCCTTCTGGGCGCTCGGCCTCGAACTCGGTGTCGCGTACGACGCCCTCTGGTAGTTCGCCCGCTACCCGATACACCAGCGCGACAAGCTGACGCCGCGCTTGCGCGAAACTTGATCCGAGCAGGTCAAGCGGCATGTGTCGAGCGCTGAAGCAAAATAATGGATCTGTCCTGATCGACGGGGTTGAGTGCGGTGAACAGTTGACCATCGGTAAAACGAGGTGCCACCTGGTGTGCGATGGCCAGCGCCAGAGCGCTCTTTCCTGTTCCGGGCTTCCCTTTTATAAGAATTGAGTGAGCACCTTGCCGGATATGTTCGGCGAGGAGCTGGAGTTCCTGTTCGCGGCCGGCGAGAAAGGGGGGAGCCACCGGCAGGCTGGTGGGAATCAAGAACGTCGGGCGGCGTTCCCTGCGGTGGGAGAATTGCTGGGCGATGGCGAATGTGGTGACGATCATCGAAAAGGTCGAAGCGAGGACTAAAGCGACAATCCACACATCATCGGCCATAGTCCCTCCCCTGCCGACTTTAAGAGCAGAGTGACAGACGAACGTGGATTTGTCATCACTCTATGGAACGACATGATGCATTTCCGTAGGGTGGAGCCCGTCACTCCCGGCGGACTGAGTCGGCGATCGTGGAGGATGCTGGTGTCCGCCGTGTCCTGGAGCAGGCCGCGATGGGACAGATTCAGTGGGAACCGACGATGCGCCGCCCCACGTCCCGGCTTCCAGGACATTCGTCCCCCAAGGCCGGGGACACCTCGGAGATGATGGCGTATGACCTGTTGCCGGCTGGCGGCCCGTTCGGCCGTGCGGTGGATCACCCGCACAGTGCCGCTGTTGTCGCTCCTGGCGTCGGCCGGGTGCACCGACGCGGCATCGCCGCATCCGACAGCGGCGGCGAGCCCGGCGACCGTCGAGTGCGGCCGGATCGCGGGTGACGGGCGGACGTTCTACGAGAGCAATCCGACATATCGGGATCTGGGGGACGACGACGCGGCCTGGCCGAAGGCCGCGCCGGAGCGGCAGGGGATGGATCCCGCCAAACTGAACGCGGGACTGGCCGAGCTCGGGACCAACCCGTCCGTTGCCGGCGCGCTGGTCGTCCGGCACGGCCGGCTCGTGGCCGAACGCTATTTCCACGGCGGTGACGCACGGCAGAGCGACAACGTCCATTCGGTGTCGAAGAGCATCCTCCAGGCGCTGGTGCACATCGCCGTCGCGAAGGGCCACCTCACGAGCCTGGACGACCCGGTGGCCACCTATCTGCCGGAGTACTTCGGCGACGCGCCACCGGCCAAGAAGAAGATCACCATCCGGCACCTGCTGACCATGACGTCAGGCCTCGACTGGACGGAGGATTCGACCGAAAACCAGGTCGAGAAGGATTCGGACTGGATACGGGCGATTCTCGGCCGTCCGCTTGTCTCCGCCCCCGGCACGACGTACACCTACAGCACCGGCAACACCCACGTCGTCTCGGCCGTGCTGCAAAGGGCGACGCGCATGGACACCTGCCGGTTCGCCCACCGGCACCTCTTCGGACCGATGGGCATCACCGCCGAGCACTGGGGCCGCGACCCGCGAGGTGTCTTCTCCGGCGGGTACAACGTCTATCTGACGCCACGGGAAATGGCCAAGTTCGGCCTGCTCTATCTGAACGACGGCACATGGGACGGCCGGCCGCTCGTCCCCCAGGGCGCCGTGCGGGCGGCGCGGGCCCGGACCACGCAGGTGGATGACACGTTCGGCTATTCCGAGGGCTGGTGGACGCACACCGTCTCCGGACGTTCGACGTATTTCGCCTGGGGACACGGCGGGCAGTTCGTGTACGTGGTCCCCGGCGCGGACCTCGTCCTCGTGATCAGTGCGCGCACCGGCGACGACAGCGGCGACGACGGCGGCGAGGAGATCGACGCGCAGGCGTTCGTCCGCGACCACCTGCTGCCTTCCATCACCGGACGCTGACCCCCGTGCACAGGCTTTAGGCCCGCTTGGGTTAGTCACGCGCCGTTTGCGTGCACCACAACTGCGTCAACGCGGGATGGGGGCTGGTGATGGCGCGCACCAAGGTGGCCGCTCGAGACTGGACCCGGCGGCGGACCGCCAAACGGGACCGCTTGGAACGGGTCCGTCCCTTCGTCTCCGGCCGGGTGCTGGACGCCGCGCGGATGGGCGCGGCGCTTGAGGCGCTGCTGCGGCCCGGGGACCGGGTGGCGCTGGAAGGCGACAACCAGAAGCAGGCCGACTTCCTGGCCGAGGCGCTGGCCGGCTGCGATCCGCAGGCCGTGCACGACCTGCACCTGCTGATCTCCTCGATCAGCCTCAAAGAGCACCTCGACGTGTTCGAGCGAGGGGTGGCCCGCCGGCTCGACTTCGCCTACGCCGGTCCGCAGAGCGTGCGCATGGCGCAACTGCTGGCCGACGGCAAGGTCGAGGTCGGGGCGATCCACACGTACGTCGAGCTGTACGCGCGCATGTTCGTCGACCTCGTCCCGAACGTCGCGCTGCTCTGCGCCGAGCAGGCCGACCGCGACGGGAACCTGTTCACCGGCCCCAGCACCGAGGACACCCCGACCATCGCCGAGGCGGTGGCCTTCTCCGACGGCGTGACCGTCGTCCAGGTCAACGAGATCGTGGACCGGGTGCCTCGGGTGGACATCCCCGGCGACTGGGTGGACCTGATCGTGCAGAGCCCGCGGCCGTTCGCGCTGGAGCCGCTGTTCACCCGCGATCCCCGCCACATCGGCCAGGTGGAGATCCTCATGGCGATGATGACGCTGCGCGGCATCTACGAGCGGCACGGCGTGACCACGCTGAACCACGGCATCGGCTACGACACCGCGGCGATCGAGCTGCTCCTGCCCACGTACGGCGAGGAGCTGGGGCTGCGCGGGAAGATCTGCCGGCACTGGGCGCTCAACCCGCATCCGACGCTCATCCCCGCCATCGAGAGCGGCTGGGTCGAGTCGGTGCACTGCTTCGGCGGAGAACCGGGCACGGAGCGATATGTCGCCGCCCGCCCGGACGTGTTCTTCACCGGCCGTGACGGCTCGCTACGCTCGAACCGGGTGCTGTGCCAGCTCGCCGGCCAGTACGCCGTGGACCTGTTCATCGGGTCGTCGCTGCAGATCGACGGCAGCGCGAACTCCTCGACGGTCACCGAGGGCCGGCTGAGCGGTTTCGGCGGAGCGCCCAACATGGGACACGACCCGCACGGCCGCAGGCACCCCTCCGCCGCCTGGCTGAGCCTGCTCACCGGGCAGGCCCCGGCGCTGCGGGGCCGCAAACTCGTCGCGCAGATCACCCAGACCTTCCGCTCGGGCGGCGATCCGGCGTTCGTGGAGACGCTCGACGCGGTCCCGGTGGGCAAGGACGCGTCCATGCCGATCCCGCCGATCATGATCTACGGGGACGACGTCAGCCACGTGGTGACCGAGGAGGGCGTGGCGTACCTCTACAAAGCCTCGTCACTGGCCGAACGGCGTGAGGCGGTCGCCGCCGTCGCGGGCGCCACGGCGATCGGCAGGGAGATCGATGAGCGGCGCGTCGAGCAACTGCGCAGGGACGGGCTGGTCGCGCTGCCGGGAGACCTCAAGGTCGACGTACGCAAGGCGAAACGCTCGCTGCTGGCGGCCCGCAGCGTCGAGGATCTCGTGGCCTGGTCCGGCGGGCTGTACGACCCGCCCGCCCGGTTCCGGACCTGGTGACCCGCCTATGACCATGATCGAGCACGTGGCTCTGCTCGCGGACACGGCGGTCCTGTCGCTGTGCGCGGAAGCGGGGCTGAGTCCCAAACCCGGCCTGGTCGACGGCCGTGGCGGCGGCGCTCACGACGACATGGACCTGCCGCTCATGCTGGTCTCCGCCGAGGCGCTGCGGCCCGCGTTCCACGGGATCGCTCAGGCCGCGGCGCGGACGCCCGCCGGCGCCGGGCTCCGCGAGCGGCTGGGTGTGCTCGGCCGGCAGGGCGAGCGGGCGATGTCGCGGGCCACCGGGGGGATCAACACCCATCGCGGAGCCCTGTGGGCGCTCGGGCTGCTGGTCGCGGCCGTCGCCGGCGGCGCGGCCGGTGAACGCGCGGCCGCCCGCGCCGCGGCCCGGCTGGCCGCCCTGCCCGACCGGTGGGTTCCTGCGGGGGAGCCGTCCCACGGCGATCAGGCCCGGCGGCGTTACGGGGCGGGAGGCGCGCGCGGGGAGGCGGAGAACGCCTTCCCGCACGTCACCGAGGTCGCGCTGCCGCGGCTGCGGGCGGGCAGGGCGGCCGGTCTCGGCGAGGAGGCGGCCCGGCTGGACGCCTTGCTGGCCGTGATGAGCCTGCTCGACGACACCTGCGTGCTGCACCGCGGCGGCCCTGACGGCCTGCGTGCCGTACGGTCCGGCGCCCGGCGGGTCCTGGCCGAGGGAGGCGCGGGCACCGGCTCCGGCCGTGCCGCGCTCATGGAACTGGACGACGACCTGCGCGCGCGGCGCCTGTCACCGGGCGGGAGCGGCGATCTGCTGGCCGCCGCGCTCTTCCTCGACATGGTGCCGTGGCCGGAACGCGTTGAGCAGGAGGTGCTCGCATGCAGACGCTGAGCTACGAGTTCCCCGCGGACCGCCCGGCCGCCCGGCGCAGCCACGTCGGGGTGGTCGGCTCGGGGGATCTGGAGGTCCTGATGACTCCCGCGAACGGGATCGCCCGCGTGCGGGTGCGTACCAGTGTGGATGGGTTCGACACGGTGTGGCGGACGGTGCTGGAGCGTTTCTTCGCCCGTCACCCCGTGGCCGCGGACTTCGAGCTCAATGACTTCGGCGCCACGCCGGGCGTGGTGACCCTGCGCCTGCGGCAGGCCATCGAGGAGGGCAGGGCATGACGGTCACCGAGTGGGAGTCGCTGCTCGGCCGTACCAGCTTCATCGAACTGGACGCCAGAGAACGGGCGAAGGCGCTGCTGGACGAGGGCACGGCCCGCGAACTGTGCGGCCCCTTCGACCGCATCGAGTCGCCGTGGCTGGAGCCGCAGGGCGTCGTCCCGCAGTCCGACGACGGCGTCGTCGTGGTCAAGGGCGAGCTGGACGGGCGGCACGCGGTCGTGATCGGCATCGAACAGGCCTTCCAGGGCGGCGGGATCGGCGAGGTCTCCGGCGCGAAGATCGCCGCCGCGCTGTCGCTGGCGGCACGGGACAGCCGCGCCGGCACTCCGACCGCGGCGGTGCTGCTGCTGGAGACCGGCGGCGTCCGCCTCCAGGAGGCCAACCTGGGCCTGGCCACGGTGGCCGAGGTGTGCGCGGCGGTGCTGGAGCTGCGCACGCTCCAGCCCGTCGTGGGCGTCATCGCCGGGGCGCTGGGCTGTTTCGGCGGCGTGAGCATCGCCGCCGGACTGTGTACGAAGCTGATCATGACGGCGGAGAGCCGGCTCGGGCTCGACGGTCCCGAGGTGATCGAGTCTGAGGCGGGGATCGCCGAGTTCGACGCCTCCGACCATCCGCTGATCTGGTCGATCGACGGCGGGACGCAGCGCGTCAGGACCGGGCTGGCGGACGCGCTGGTCCTCGACGACGTCGCCGCGCTGCGGGCCGCCGTGGTCGAGGCCGTGCGGGAGGGTGTGCCCGCTGACCCTCGCTCGCGGCGGATCGGGGAACTGCGGGCTCGCCTGGAGGCCGTGGATCCCGCGCATCCGCCTGCTCCGGCCGAGCTCGCGGCGGTGTGGGGGAGACTCGCGCGGCCGGGGGGAGATGCGGGATGAGTCGTGGGTTGAACTGGACGCACGCGCTCGCGGACGGGGCGGTGAACGCCGTCGTGCCGTCCGTGATCACCGCTGATTGCCGGCTGGGGGACGACAGCGCCCGGATCGTCACCGTTGTGCCGGACCCGGCGAGTCCCTTTCACCGTGCGCGCCAGGGGGAGGTCGGGCTGCGCGAAGGGCTCGCCATCGCCGAGGCGGTGACCGAGGTGGTCGCCGCGGCCGGGCCGGCGAGCGACGGGCAGCCGCGTGGCGGACGGCCGGGTCAGGGGCAGCCGGGTGACGGGCAGCCGGGTGACGGGCGCCGCCGCCCGATCGTCGCCGTGGTCGATCTGCCCAGCCAGGCTTACGGGCGCGTCGAGGAACTGCTCGGCATCCACCACGCGCTGGCCGCCGCCGTGGACGCCTACGCCACCGCCAGGACGGCCGGGCATCCGGTCATCACGCTCATCGTCGGGAACGCCCTGTCCGGCGGGCTGCTCGCGCACGGTCTGCAGGCGAACCAGATCCTGGCGCTGGACGATCCCGGCGTGGTGATCCACGCCATGCACAAGGAGGCCGCGGCCAAGGTGACCCTCAGGACGGTGGCCGAGCTCGACGAACTGGCCGGACGGTTCCCGCCGCTGTCGTACGACGTCGGCGACTGGGCCAAGCTCGGCCTGTGCGACGAGCTGCTGCGGGTGGAGAACGCCGGCCAGCCGACCAACGAGGACGTCACGAAGGTGAGGAACGCGCTGGCCACCGCCGTCGTACGGGCCAGGAAAGGGCCCCGAGACCTGAGCAACCGTCTCAACTCGCCGGGCGCTCTGCAGACCAGGGCGGCTTCGCGGCGCATCCACGAGGAGCTCGCGCGGCAATGGGGGTGACGGCGCGCCCGCACGACCTGATCCGGCTCGCGGGCGGCGCGGTGGCCGGTGCCGAGCTGCCCGGATGGGCCGTGGCGTCGCTGGCGGCCTGCGGCTGGGCCGTCGTACGGCGGGCACCGCACCCGCCCGGCCTGATCCCCATCGGGGTACGCGGACCTCAGCGGTCACAGCGCCACGCCACCTTCGTCCCTGCGGAGGAGGTGACCCGCCACGTGCCCCCGGAAGAGCTGAACCACCCACACCCGCACGCCACCCTGCCCACCGCTCTGTGCGACACCCTGTCCGCCGTCGGCCCGCTGCTGGCCCAGGAGTTGGGGCGCGAGGCCGTCTGGGGCCCGGTCGGCAGTGTCGGTTTCGAGCTGGCCACCGGGCACCGGGTCACCCACCCCGCCAGCGACCTCGACCTGCTCGTACGCATGCCCCACAGACTGCCCCCAGCAACAGCCGCCCGCCTGGTGACGGCCTTCACCACCCTCCCCAGCCGGGTCGACTGCCAGCTGGAAACCCCGCCCGGCGGGATCAGCCTGAGCGAGTGGGCCCGTACCGGCGGCCCGGCCCTGGTTCGCACCCCGCACGGCCCCGAACTGGTCGACGACCCCTGGGCAAGCCCATGACGGTCGCCTTCCTCTACCCCGGCCAGGGCACCCAGCGACCCGGAATGCTGCACGACCTGCCCGGCCATCCGGCCGTCGCCGCGACCCTCACCGAGGCCGAACGCATCCTGCCCGGTTCGTCCACGCAGGACGACGCGCGGGCACTGGCGTCGACCGTCACCACGCAGGTCGCGCTCTGCGTCGCCGGCGTCGCCACGACCAGGGCGCTCGCCGCTGAGGGCGCCGATCCCGACGCCGTGGCTGGCCACTCCGCCGGCGCGTTCCCCGCCGCCGTCACGGCCGGCGTGCTCACCTTCGCCGAAGCCCTCATGGCCGTACGCCACCGCGCCGAGCTCATGCGCGACGCCTACCCGTCCGGGTACGGCATGGCCGCCGTGCTCGGGCTCGGCGTGCCCAGGGCCCGCGCCCTGATCGAATCGGTCACGACCGCGGACGACCCGGCGTACCTGGCCGTCATCGACGCCGACCAGCAGGTCGTGGCCGCCGGCAGTGACCGCGCGCTGGACCGCCTCGACGCGGCGGCAGAGCGGGCCGGCGCGCGGCGGGTGCAGCGGCTGGACATCGGCGTCCCCTCGCACTGCCCGCTGCTGGCCGGGGTCGCCGACGCCATGGCGGCCCACCTCGGCACGGTGCCCAGGCGCGCCGTCACCGTCACCTACCTCGGCGGACGCACCGGCCGCCCGCTCCGGGACGCGGACGCCGTCCTCGACGACCTGGCCCGCGGGGTCGCCGCCACCCTGCGCTGGCGGGACGTCGTGGCCCTGCTCGGCGAGCTCGGCACGACGCTGTTCGTCCAGGCGCCGCCCGGGCACGTGCTCGCCCGCATCGCGGGGGCCGCGAACCCCCGCGCCCGCGCGATCACGCTGGCCCGCACGTCCGTCGCCGACGCGGTGGAGCTGACCCGCCGTGCCCGCGCGACGGACGTACGAACAGCGTGATCATCACCTGTGGCGGTAATCGTCGCGACGCTCGTCGTCGTCTCGTTCGCGGTCCTCGGGCGGGATGGGGTACGGATCGTCCGGCGCGTCCGGAACGGGTGGGACCGGGATGGGATCCGCCGCGACCGCGGTGGTCGTCCCAGCGGTGTGAGCCGAGCCGGGCCCGGCGGACCAGACGGAGCCGATGAGTACGGATGCCATCACTGCGGCTGACATGAGCAGGCGTTCGAACATCGAAATCACTCCCGTGCGCGATGAGAACCATGGCAGGTAGGAGATGACCGGGCGTCGATGCCGCCCCCGAAGCGCCGACACGGCGCGCGAAGCACCTTCAACGCTAGCGGAGCCACACCGCGCGGTCTCTCCGCGGGAGGCAAAGTCTTCCCCAGGGCCATCCGCACGGCATGGCGCGCTCGCCTCCGATCAGCCGCCCGTCACGAACGTGCCGTAACTGCGGTCATGGCGGAGCAGCGGCTCTCCTCCGCCACCGAGTGCGGCCTCCACGAGAGCGACCACGATGATGTGATCGCCCACCCGCATGTGGCTCTCCGACGTGCACAGGAAAACAGCGTGGGCGTGCGCCAGCAGAGGACAGCCCTCCACCTCGGCGAGCTTCGTGTCCGCGAACTTCTCCCGCCCCGCGCCCGCGAACGTGATCGCCGTCTCACGCTGGTCGGACGCGAGCACGTTCACCGTGAATCGGACGCCCGACCGGATGACCGCGAACGTCTCAGAGTCGTCACCGAAGCACAGGACGAACCGCGGCGGGGACAAGGTGAGCGGGGTGATCGAGGTCATCGTCATCCCGGCCAACATGTCCCCGGCTCTCGCTGTCACCACGCAGACCCCGCTGGGCAGGCGCGCGAAGGCAGACCTGAACGCCTCCCTGGAACGGTTCGCCCGAGCCGCCGCCCTCATCTCAGGAGCGCTGGTCACGAGGCGATCCAGTCTGTGATCTGGCGTAGGAGATGAGCCGCCGGTGCCAGGCACGCCCTTGTCCCGTGAGATGAACGGCATCGGGGCCGACCTCGATCAGCCCGCCGCCGGCTAGCTCCGCCATCTCGTCCCGGAAGTCGTCCAACAGGGCGGTGCCGAACGCGTCCTCGTACACGCGGAAGTCGACCGAGTAATAGTGCAGGGCGTTGAACAGATAGCGTTCGCGCCGTTGGCGCGCGGTCATCTGAGGGGAGACGAACGTGACGAGGTGCTCGCCCCGCCGCACCGCGTCTATGTAGGCGCCGGTGTTCTTCGCCGTGGCGAACCGGCGGTGGTTGATCAGGCCGTAGGCCCCTGGCCCGACGCCGAGCACCTCGACGTCAGGACGGCGGTGCGTCCAATGGTTGTAGCGGTTCTCGTATCCGGGCTTGGCGAAGTAGTCGAACATGTACATCTCGAAGCCGGCTTGTTCCGCCGCCTCGACAACGTCCTCGTACATGCGCTGCACCGCGGGGGCGCTCGTACCGAGCATCTGAGGGACCTTGCCACGCTCGATGAGTCGCTGCTGCGGTGTTCCCTCATGCACCCGGTACTCGTAGATGGTGAAATGGCGGACGTCCAGTTCACCGAGCTGCTCCAGGTCGCGTTGCCACACTTCGCGGCGCTGGCCGGGCAGGTTGTACATCATGTCGAACTGGACGTTGTCGAAACCGTGCCGCTTCAGCTCGTGCAGGGCCGAGATGCTCTGGTTCGCCGCGTGCGGGGAACCGATGGTCCTCAAGGTGTCCGGATCGAAGGACTGCACACCCAAGCTCACCCTGGAAATGCCAGAATCGGCCACGTAACGGCTCTTGTCTGGGGTGAAGTCGGACGCATTCCCCTCCAGCGTGATCTCGCAGTCGTCGGCCAGGGAGAAGTTCGTCTCGATCGCACTCATAACGTTGCGGAGGTGTTCGGTGCCGAGGATGGATCCCGTGCCGCCGCCGATGTACACGGCCCGGACCCTGCCGGTTCGCCACCTGCGGTAAGAGGCCCACCGCTCCAGGTCGGCGACCAGCGCCGAGACGTAGGCGCTTTCCATCCCGCGAGGGTCGCGCGGTGACAGCAGGTTCACGAAGTACGGGCACGCACGGCACCTGACGCGGCAGAACGGGATCGAGATGTAGAGAAGGAAATCGCCGCCCACCTCATCCACGGCGAATTCTCCGGCCACCACCCGGTGGCCGGACGTGTTCTGGTCGAGCGCCGGCAGTGACGGCAGCATGGCGGGCCGTCTTTCGATCAGGGTCATCTGCTCTCCAAGAGTTGCTTGGCGGGGCCGCCCGGCGCCCCGATGACGATCGCGGGCTGGTTCGCCGACCAGCGGGTCAGACAGGCGTGGATCTCGTCGGTGCTCACCGCGTCGACGCCGGTGCGGAGCGCCGTGCGGGTGCCGTCGTCCGCCACAGCGTCGGCCGCCCTCGTGGCCAGGGGCGGGGTCCTCACGAGTGCGTTGAACGCCGCCGATTTCGCGACGCGTACCTCGTGTTCGCCGGGGTCAGCCGCCTGTTTGACGGCATCCACCACGTGAGCGAGTGCGACGTGCGCGTCCGGGGTTCCCATGAACGTGATCGTCATGGCACCGAGCCACCACATCGGTTCAACGCGGCTCCCGTGCGCGCCGAGGGCCCGAACGGTGCCGTAAAGACGACGGCGGATCATGCAAGCGGCGACGATCTCGGCCGCCGATCCGCGCCGCACCGCTTCTGAGCCCTCGAAAGCCAGCACCGCGCTGCCCGGAGCCGCCGCCACCGCGTGGTCTGGTTGGCGTGGATCGAGTCTGCCCGGCGGCAGCGCGCGGCGGGGGACGCCGAATTCCAGCCACTCTTCCGTCTCGTCCGGTTCCTCCGAATCACCGGTGAGAACGATCGTGCGGGGCCGCACCGCCAGGTCTCTGAGCATTTCCGCGACGGCGCGCTGATCGGCGGCTGCTTGCACGTGCCGGATGAGGTACAGGGCGGCAGCCGAGCCCGACACCTGGGCAGCGGCCGTGTCGTGCGGGCGCCGCGCCTTCGCCGGACCGCTGGTTCGCCGCCCAGCCCGCAGGCATGCCTGCACCACCTGATCGGGGGCGTTCTCGAGGAACGACAGCCGTTGCCGCACCCACGCGCGGACGTCCCGGGCGTCTTCCGCGTGGTGGGTGATGGTGATGCGCAACCGTGCGTCGTATCGATCCACGTCACTGTCCGCCGCGCGCACGACCGGCTCGACGGCACAACGCCACCGCTGTGCCGTGAACACGGCCCCGACGCTCCTCACCATCGAGAGCATCGTGTCCGGAAGCCCATTGAGCACGATGTCGATCACGACGTGGGCGACGCCCTGGGTATCGGTCCGCCAGCTCCACACGTCAAGCTCGTCGTCAACGCGGCTCGGACCACACGATTCCGATGCCTCCGCGCGCATCGCCGGGAGTCCTGACAGGGCGGCTTCGGCAGGTCTGGACAGGGTCTCCCTCCGGGGCGCGGGCGGGGGCGCATGGCGGGGCGCAGGAAGGGTCGCGTGTCCTGGGGGTGACAGGCGGACGAAGCGAGACGCGTCGCCGGGCAGGAGACCGAGGATCCGATCGGGCTCTTCGATCACCTCCTGGACATGGCGTTCCCTGTCGACCACGCCCAGAGGATCCGCACCGTGGACGATCGGGCCCACCGCGTCGAGGGCCAGCCGTACCTCCCACGGCTCCGGCGGGTTCGTCCGGCCGCTTCTGTCGCGTAGGTCCAGCAGTACGCTACGGGCCGTCGCGCGGATCGCGTCGGGGCCGAAAGGTGACCCTGACAGGACCTCGGCAAGGTCGGACAGCACCGGTTGGGGCTCAGTTCCCTGAGGGCAGATCGCGCCGGCCATCAGAATGGTGTGCGGGTAGTGCGTATGCACGCCAGTGGCGGGCGAGATGCCGACCCCGCTGTGCCGGGCGAACACGCCCCGCAGGTCCGAGCGGTCGTCGCGGATCATCGTCTGGGCGAGGATCTGGGCCCTCATGACCGCACCGTTGTCCGCCGTCGGCTCCAGCGGCACGGCGATGACGGCATGCGGGGCCGTCTCGGTACCGTTCTCGTCGTGAGGTCGCGAGCCCAGATCAGGCACCGGATGCACGGCGGGCGGCAGCGGGCCTGGGTTCATGGGCCGGTCGAGGATCACGGCACGGTGGAAACACGATGCGGAGATCGGGCCCACGGTGAGGAGACAGGCCCGTTCGGGCCGGATGTACGCGGCGTGGTAGCGGCGGGCGTCCTCGGCTCGCACTTGGCGGAGTTCGTGCGGATCGTTGCCCTGGGCGCGCAGAGTGCGCAGGGCGGCGGGCGAGTACAGGACGCGGGCCGCGGCGTCCACCGTGGCCGAACGAGGGTCTCTCGCCCGCGCGTTCGCCTCGGCCCAGACCACGCCCCGCACGACCCCGCCCTCGACCGAGATCGCTTCCTCAGCGAACGCGTGGTCGTCGAGGAGGGGATGAAAGGCGCTGTCTGTCAGCACGGAGGCCAGCATGGCGGCCATGTCCGGCGACGGCGTCGCGGCCAGCAGGCTCAGGTGATCGGGGCCGGTGAACGCGTTGAGGAAGGAGACGTTGCCGGCGTTCAGCAGGGATGGGAACAGGTGCCTATCGGGGTGGTCACGCGAGCCGCAGCCCATCCAGTGCTCCAGCATGTGCGGCACACCGGCGTGTTCGTCCGTTGGCGTGGCGAAGGCCAACGCCACCGCGAAACCGTCGGACGGGGTGTCCACATGGACATGCCGCAGGCCGGTGGCCGCGTGCGTGTAGAGCGAGACGGTTCCCGCTGGTAAGGCGCGGGCGGCTTGGAGCGTGAATCGCCCGGATTCCGCGGAGCTCATGAACCCCCCTGATCGTAACCGGCACGGCCTTCACCGCTGCAGACGGGGCATTTGGGGTGCGGCATCAGCGGACGGACGGCGGAGGTGCTGTCCGGCCTCCACTCCCACAAGGCGTTCACGGTAATGGGCGGGCCGAGCCGGCCCAGGTATCGGAGGACTTCCATGGTCGCCACGCTCGCCGTCACGCTCGCCCACGGGGCAAGGCTGCCGGAGGTGCCCCGGGGCAGGCGCCGCAGCCGTTCGACGACCGAGGGGAAGCCGGGGCGGGCCTCGGCCTGCTCGGCCCATTCACACATGGGGCAGGCGCTCTGCCCGGGAAGGTAGAAAGGGCCGACGCGCAGGCCACTGGGATGCAGTAGCGGGCGGCCAGCCGTGCGGCAGGCCTCCGCGAGCCACTGCCGGATGAGCCAAACCGGCTGGTCGGCGGCGCCTACGACGAGGTCGGCATCCGCGACCAGCTCGGCGATCGAACCCGCGTCCGTGACGGTGGCTTGCACGGGACGGACCCGGCAGCGGGGGACGAACCGGCGCAGGCGTTCCTCCGCCGCCTCGACCTTGGGCCGGCCGATGTCAGCCTCGTCGAACAGGATCGACCGGTTGAGGTTGGACGCCTCCACCACATCCGGATCGACGACGACCAGTTCGCCCACGCCGCAGCAGGCCAAGCCGTAAAGGAGCCAGCTGGCCATGCCTCCGGAGCCGACGACGACGACGCGGGTGCTGAGGAGCCCGCGCAAGCGTTCGTATCGCGAGGGCCCGTTGGCCGTCTCGAATTCGGAGAAGTAGTGCAGGGTTCGGTCGTACCGTGCCAGGTCGGCGTCGGTGAGGCCGGTGTCGCTCGGAGCGGTCTCGAGAAACCCCGCGTTCCTGCACAGGTCGAAGATCTCCTGTGCCCGGCCCCCGTCGCCGGACAGTCGGCGTTCGCCGTCCGTGACGCCTTCGGCCAGCAGGTGCATGATCTGTTCTTCCCGCTCGGCGAACGGGGCGATGCGGAGGGTCCTCTCGCCCAGGCGGAGGATCAGCGACTCCGGCATCGGCAGCAACTGAACGCGTCCTCGTAGCCGCCACGCGGTCGTACTCTCTGTCGTCATGATCGTGTACACGCTCCTACACTTCGGCGATCGTGCACATCTCGCTGTAGAGCAGCTCGCCATGGGGTGTCGGTGTCGTACGGGCGAGCAGGAGGTCGAGCCCCTTCCTGAGATCGCTCAGGACTTCCTGGTAGCGGCGGGCAGCGCGCTCGTCGCGGTCGGCAAGCCGCCAGTGGAACTGGGCGATCCGGGCGAATACGAACGTGCCGTGCAGGATCTGATGCATGGGACGCGGGTCCTCACGCCATGGTGAATCGACCAGCCCCTCGGCTGCGTCCGCCATGATCGGATCCTGCTCCAGCAGGAGGGTGAGGCGGTGGTGGCTGGTCTCGTGGAGGAGGTGCTCGGCGGTGATCAGGGTGTCGGAGAACGGCGCGATGTGCTCGCTCATGAACAGCGCGCCGAAGAAGCCCGTGTCGGTGAAGGTCGAGACCAGACGGCTGCGCATGGGGACCACGAGGGCTATGTGCCGGCGGAACTCGGCGGCGAACGCGGCACAGGTGTCGTCGAGCAGGTCCACGGCGCGGTCGAGACAGTCCCTGATCGCCGTGTCCACCGGGTCGAGGGGGGCCAGGTCGCGCTGCGGGTAGCCGGGGATGGCGCTCTTGGCGTTCTGGGAGCCCATGAAGCGCGTCAGCCAGGGATCGGTGGCGTCCACCTCCGTTCCCTGGCGGAGCACGACGTGCGGACGGAAGGCCGGCGACGCCTCCCGGCGTCCGGCGAGGAAGGAATCGGTGTCCACGTCCAAGGTCGTGCCACCGGCCGTCAGCCGGATCGAGGCGCCCTCGTGCGTCACGGTCACGTGGGTGGTGGGTTCGCCTGGGAGGATGAAATGCCCGGGGTGACCGGGGAGACGGAGCTCGCCGGGGCCGAGGAGAGGCAGGCGTACCGGCCGGCTGGGGAGGGCGTTCTGCCGGATGGCCGCGACACACAGGAATCGCCCGAAATGCTCCATGAGATCTTCGAGTTCGCCGCTACGGCGAGTCGCCACCGCGGTGCGTACCTTGGCCCACCAACTGGAGAACAGCGGCCCTCCCACGATCGAGGCTTGAGTCTCCTCCGGTAGCTGGTGGAAGATCTCCCACCACAGATCGATGCTCGCGGCACTGCGCTCACTTACGCGGTCGAGCAGTTTCGGCAGCACCCGCATCACACCGGCGGCCAGCCGATCGTGATACTTGTCGAGCAGGTCGTGGCCCGCGGAGTCGCTCACCGCGAGCAGGTCCGGCGCGGTGTGGGACGTCACTGACATGTCATTGTCCAATCGCCTGGTCAGAGGTGAGAGCGGACGCGATCGTGTCCGCGGAACGGCGGAAGCCATCACATTGCGCCCGGCCGAACGGCGTGAGCCGGACCGACGAGTCGATCAGGTCGAGCGCCTCCGCCTGCATCTCCAGAACTTCGCCCAATCGCCGTGACCAGGCAGGGCTGTCGAACACGCGTCGCGCCCGATCATGAAACTCCGCGATGCGCGCGAAGACGAAAGCTCCGTGCACCAGGCCGTCCACCGGTCTCGGGGTCTTCCTGTACGGCGAGTGCAGCCGATCGGACGGCAGGTGGTCGTGGAAGGGGCGCAGTGTGAACACGGCGTTGAGCCGCAGGTGGCTCGTCTCATGGATCAGGCGCTCGGTCGCCACGACGGGGTCCGCCAGGTCGGTCCTGATGAACAGCAGCCCGTCCAGCGCCGTGTTGCTGAAGGCGACGGTATCGCGGCTGTGGATCGGGACGATCTGCTGGACGATGGCACGAATCTCACCTGCCATCTCCGGCCACACGGTCTCGACCGTGTTGACGGCATCGGCCAGGTCGGGCGCCGCTTCGGCCGCCTTGGCCACGGAAACGTCCCCCAGCCCGCCCTCGGCCGAGCTGTTCTCGTTGGCCCGCTGGAGGTAACCGGCGATCCACGGGTCATCACCCGACACCAGGACGTCGCCGGGGAGCCGTTCGAAGAGCTCAGCGTCCTGAGGCGTCTCGCCGGACGTCAGACGGACGACGCGAGAGCGACCGACCAGCTCCAGGAGACCGGCGTGCGAAGAGGCGACGACCGAGGGCGCGTCCACGCGTATACGCCAGTACATGCCCGGCAGCCAGAGGCGGCCGTCGTCGCCGGCCGGAAGCTCGACGTCGCTGAAGGAGCTCCCCTCGTCCAGCAGCGGGCGGATCAAGAAGCGCGGCAGGTGTGCGGACCATCGCGCCAGCGGCTCCCACTGCGCCGCCTGATACAGCACAGACAGGCGATGCCACCAGTACCCGAAGAGCGGCGCCTTGACGACGTCACGCTGCCCGTCAGCGGAAAGCCGATCGAACAGGTCGATCGATCGCCTCAGGCGCTCACCGGCGTCCCCCAGCAGGCGCGCGCTGAGCGCTCTGGCCACGGACGCGACAGCCGTCCGCCGTTTGTCCCAGGCCATCTGCTGGTAGTGATCGCCGTCCGTGACGCAGGACAGTACCGACGGCGTGGCGTTATGCATGGCTCTCTTCCTTGGTCAGGGTGCTGAAACTGTCCGGGGACGGTGGAGCGGGCAACCGGTTCAGCCGCTCACGCGCCCAGGCCCGCAAGTGACCGTCGCCGCGCCGTTCGGTGACACACAGGACGCCCTGCAACGCGGTGATGGAGTGCGGGTCGATGTCGAGGGCGGTCATCAGCGCGTCCAGGGCCGCGTCGGTGTCGTCCAGACGCAGGTGGCAGTGGGCCATGAGCGTCCAGGAGACCGCCGCGAAGGGGGATCCGAGCCTGGCGGCAGTACGAAATGAGTCCAGCGCCTGCGCGAAGAGCTCCAGCTTGAACAGGGCGTAGCCGAGGTCGCGGTGCGCCCTGCTGTCGGCGGGATCGAGCGAGGTGAGGTCGCGCATACGCTGCAGAGAGAGCTCGGTGTCGCCCCGCCCAGCCGCCTCCCTGCTGCGGGTCTCCAGCACCGCGCGCAGGTTTTCGTCCCTGGCCAGGCGGCGTTCGGCGGTGTCGTCAGGCGCGGACCTCGCGAGTTCCTCGCACCGCGCGAGCATTTCGGTCGCCTCGTCGAGCCGGCGGTCGAAGAACGGCGCGAAGCTGCACGCCCGCAGCGCCGCGCTCCGTAAGATCACGTCGTCGTCCTCGGCCCCGTCGAACGCGGTCAGCTCTGCCAGCGCCTTCCCGGCCCAGTGGCTTACCGCTCGCGCATCCCGGTCCACCCGTGCGTGATGCACCGTGACGGCCATCGCCGCCACGAGCCGGGAACGCGGTGAAACAGCCTGTTCGTAGGCATGGCGCAGCAGACTGAGAGCACGCTCGTCCGCACCCCTGTCGCTCTTGTAGACGGCGCTGGCCCGCTGCAGGAGCAGCGACACCTCCACGTCGCCAAGCGGCCGGCCGAGCGGGAGGTCACGCAGGCGTTTCTCGGCCTCGCCATAGAAGCCCAGCCGGATCAGCAGGTTGACCAGCAGTGATCGGAGACGCGGAGGCTGATCGTCCCAACTGGTCAGGCACTCACACAGCCGCTGCCAACGCGCGCTTCGATGCTCCTCCGCCAGCCGGTCAGGCGTCCGTGCCGCGTACGCGCTCAATCTGGTCTCGCGCACGACCCGATCGCGTAAGCCCGCGACAGGGTTGCTCTGGAACACGGCTGTGACCTGCTCCCCGGCGGCCATCGCCGTGGCGAGGTGGGCCAGGATCCGGTTGTGCAGAGCGCCACCGGAACCGCCGAGGTCCAGGTAGGTGCGAACCGGATGCACGGTCGGGACAAGGTCGAGGTCGATCGCCGTCATGCGCTCCTCCCGGATGCCTGAAGACTTTCCAGGGCCAGCCGTCGGCGCCAGGCCATGACCCAGCCGCGATGCCAGTCCAGGATCTCCGGCCGCCCGGTACGGGAGGCCAGGCGCCTGGCCCCGCCGGCCGCCCGGTGATCAGCGGGGTCTTCCCGTACGGCCTCGACGTACTCCGCGAGTGCGGACGGGAGGTCGCCGAGCGCCTCCAGGCACTGTGCGACGGCCACACGCGCGCGCGAGGCGTGCGGCAGGCCGAGGGCCACCGCACGGCGGAACGCGGTGAGGGCGCCTTCGTGATCGCCGCGCGCCCGATGGGTCGTGCCCAGGTTGTAGTGCACCTTGCCGTCGTAGGGGTCGAGTTCCGTGAGCTCGGTCGCGTACACCACGGCCAGGTCCAGGTGACCGTGCTCGCGGGCGGCACGACTCCTCGTCTCCAGCAGTGGATGCAGGTTCTGACGGAACAGAAGCAGGCCGGGGTGGTCTTCCACTCCCTGGCGGGCTAGCTCTTCGGCCAGGTCCAGTTCGTGCGCTGTACGCGCGTGGTCACCGCGAAGGAACGGCTCGTAGCTGACCGCCCGCCAGTAGGTGCTGCGCAGCAGCAGGCTGATGGGGGTGTCGTCCCGTTCGAGCCCGCCGGCGTGCCTCGCCGACAGCTCACGCAGTTCCTGGACGGCTGTCAGGTCCGGCGCACCGCCCCGTGCCGCCTTCACGAGCAGCGTGAGGGCGGCGGTCAGGCACATGGAGGCCGGCAAGGCGGTGGAATGGGCTATCAGCGAGAGGACCCTGCGATCGGCGTCCGCCGTCTCCGGTCCCGGCCGAGCTCTCGACAGGGCGTGGCTGCGTTTCATGGCCGTACTGGCCGCGAGAGGATCGGTAGCGATACTCGCGACGTCGGGCGACGGGAGCGCGCGCAGCGCCGCCACGTCCAGATCCAGCGCACTCAGCAGCACTCCCAGCCGGAGGCGCTGTTCGCCGCTCAGCTCTGGCGCGTTCGTGTACAGCTCCACGAGGCGGGACCAGTCGGAGGTCCATTGGTCGCGCGGCAGGCCGTCCGGCTCGTCGTGATCGAGGTCGGGCCGCGCGGCGCCGCGGGCGATCGTCGTCCGGAATCCGCGTGGGGTGTGGAGCTGGAGGGGAGAGGCGGGAGCGTCGCGATCGACATCGTCGTACGCCTTGAGCACCCCCGACGTGTGCAGGGAACAGGCGCTGGGGCGGTGGAGGCCGAAGTACGGGCTGAGCAGCCACAGGTCCCACCTGTCCGACACGCTCGGCACCTCGGGTTCCACGCTGCCGGGAACCGTGAAGTACGTCGGTTTCGCAGAAACGGTCGGCACGATCAGAGCACCTCCCGTACCCCGCGCTGGGTCATCAGATAAACGGACCCGAGGATGAAGGTCGCGGCGATGCACATCAGCGACACGCTCGCCGAGACCGAGGTGGCCACCAGCCCGAACAGAAGCGGCGCGACCGGCATCGCGGCGCTGCTCAGCGAGGCGATCGAGGCGAAGACCCGGCCCCGCATCTCCTCGGGCACGACGCTCTGCACGTACGTGCTGACAGAAACCGTCGCCATGCCCGCCGGCAGCCCGACGAAGAACATGGCCAGCGGTGCCAGCCACGCCTCGGACCCGACACACATCACGAGGATCGCCAGTCCCTGGACGAAGAAGTTGCCGACGAAGACGAGCCCGCGCCTGCGGAGCAGAAAGGTGTGAGTGACGGTGAACATCCCGGCCACCCGGCCGACGCCGATCGCCGCCACGGCCACGCCGAAAAGCACGGTTCCGCCGTCTCCATACGAGAGCAGGAACCCAGGCAGAATGAACACGATGCTGTATTGGGCACCGTCGAGCGCTGGATAGACAAGGAACTGGGCACGTAGCGCCCGCTCGGTCATGATGAACCGCAGCCCTTCGCGGACGGCGGACAGGATGCCCTTCAACGAACGCGACGGTTTGGCGGCCGTCGGGCGGAGCATCTCGCCGCCGGCCTTGACGCGGATCGCCACGATCAGGAGAGCCGCGATCCCGAAGGTGACCGCGTCGATCCCGAGCAGGGCCCAGAGCGGCACGACGGTCAGTGCCAGGCCCGTGATCGAGGGCCCGAGCACCGTCATCGTCGTGGCGCTGCCCATCAGCAGCGCGTCCATGCGCGCGATTGTCGGCACATGCCCCCCGGCCAGCCGAGGCACGATGGTCTGCACGGCAGGCATGTAGAGCGTGCTCGGCACGGTCAGCAAGATGACGCCGGCAAGCAGTCCCGGCAGGCCCAGCATGGAAGTGGCCAGGGCGGCCGCGATGGCGCCGGTGATCGCCATGCGCACAAGGTCGGCGCCCAGCAGGAGCCCGAACCGGTTGAAGCGGTCGACCAGGACGCCGCTGCACAGGCCGAAGATCGTGAGTGGCAGAGCCATCGCCATCCCGACGAGCGCGCCGTCGAACACGTTCCCGAACTGCTGGGTCGCGTGCCAGGGCACACCCACCTTGAAGAACTGGTCGCCGAGCGCGGACTGTGCCAGCGTCAGCCACAACAAGGCGAAAGGAACATTGCGCAGCAGCTTGCGGTACGAGATTCCGTCCTGACCGTCCAGGCCTTCCTGCCCTGTCTGCCCTGTCTGCCCGGTGGCTTCCGAGCTGGACTCGGGCCCGGATTTCTGCAAAGGCGATGTCATTCGCACATCCTCGAGAGGGTGTTGGAGAGAGACCGGGCTCGGACCGGCGCGGGCGGCCGGCAGGCCACCCGCGCCGGCTTAGCTTCAGAGCGTCATGTAGTTGTACTCGGCCGACAGCAACGTGCCGAACTCCTCGAGGAGCTGCTCCTCGTGGGTGGTCAGCGCGGCCTCGGTTGCGATCTCGGTCTTGGTGGTCAGAGCGTCCTCACCCATGTGCTTCTCCTTTGTTGTCCGGACTTTCCTTCATGCAACCGACACGGACCGGCTAGCACGGGGTGCCGGTGTCCTAGGCGGCGTCGCCCGGAGAGGCGACGCGTGCGTCAGGCCGAAGCCTCGTTCTCCCACTCGACACGGGCCCGCAGGTCCTCGAAGGCGATCTGCGGGTCGGCCTCCTCGGGGCCCGCGAACCGTTCGGCACCCTCACCCGGCACCACATCGGGCAGGATCTGCGGGAACAGTGGCCCGCCGAACCTGTCACCCGGCCGCAGCCCGTGCCTCCAGAAGACGGGCAAGTTGCCCGTGGTCGGCGCGTACCGGGTGTCGTCGCCCAGCCAGCGGGTGGCGAGCGCGCGCCGGGTTCCCGTCTCGCTGGCGTTCCCCGTCGAGTAGTGCAGCGTCCGCAGGCTGAAGATCAGCGCGTCACCCGGCTCGACATCCCAGCTCACGATCGGGAGTTGGTCACGATGGGCTTCGATCGAGACCAGACCGGTCTGGCCGTTCGGCAGCGGCGCGCACGCCATCTCCTCCTCCAACCGGCGATGGACGCCGTGGAAGGCGGCCCGGATGACAGACCGCATCGTCGCGGGTTGCTCGACCTGCGAAAGGTCCAGCCCCTCAGACGGCTTCCAGCCCAGTTTGCTCAGGGCGGCCTCGACCCGGTCGTCGCCGGTGGCCCCGGACAGGCGCGTCGCGCGCGCGGACTCCCACAGATGCGACCCGCGGATGAACTGCAGGGCACTGCTGTGAGCCGTGGCCTCGTCACAGGCGAGCCAGATGTTCATCGCCTGTCTTCCTGCGACGGGCCAGGCGATATCGTCCGTGTGCCAGTTCGTTGGGATCTCGCAGCCGGCGTCCTTTCTGAACATGTGGTCACCGAGGAAGTTGACCCGCTGCGAATGCATCACCTGGGCGGCGATTCTGGCCGCCGGAGAGTGGTAGACGAACTCGCGGAAGGCGTCGCTGTACTTCCACATGAACAGGTCGCTGTACATGTGCCGGTCGGCGTTCGAGAGCAGGCGGCCGTATGGAGTGGGCCTGGTGACCATGTCGTCGATCGCCTCCGCCACGTGGGTCACCCAGCGCTCCGGGAAGATCTTCCGGACGAGGACGACCCCGTCGCGTTCGTACGTGGCGATCTCCTCTTCGGTCAGAGCGCGAAGGGGAGCCTCCGCTGTCGCACCCACCGGCTGGAATTTCTGGGTGACCTGCGAAGTCATGACCTGTTTCCTTTCGTACTGAGGAATCGTCCCTGATTCGGGCAGCATGGATGGCCTGAAGACGTGCTTTTTCCGCCTCACCCCATGGCGGTGCGTGCGGTTCAGGGACGTGCGACGAAGAAAATGCGGGGCACCTGATCGGGCTCTTTCACCGATTCACCGAGGGCATCGATTTTTGCCGGCCAGGCGCTGCCGAATCCGGCACGATGCAATTCGGCGATGATGTCCTCCGCGCTCCAGGCTCGGATGGTGGCGTGCTGCTTGAATTGCCGCCACGGCGCGGACACGTCCTTCCGGTCGAATCCGGAGATGCGCGCGATCGCCGTGCCGCTGCCCGGGTCGTAGCCGATCCTGCTGATCAGCACGAGGTCGTCGGTCTCGCGCACGGAGAACGTGTTCTGCTGACGAAGTCCCGAAATGCTGTGAACGTCGAAGATGAAGATGCCGTCGTCAGCGATGACTTCGCGGGTACGGCGGAAGCACGCCGCCAACTGTTGCAGCCCTGGAAGATGGTTGAATGAGTCGAACGTGCAGGTCACCAAGTCCGGCGTTCCCGTGATCTCGAACTTTGCCACATCCGACCTGATGAATTCCACCTGGTCTTCCAGGGTGCTGTGGCGGGCGTTCTCCCTCGCGACTTCGATCATGGGCTGGGATTGGTCGACACCGATCACCCGGTAACCGTGCGACGCGAAGGACAGTCCCAGCTGACCGGTACCGCAGCACAGATCGAGTAGAGTTCCGGACTCCCGCGCCGTGGTCGCCTGATGGTATGCACGCAGTGGGCCGGAGACCTGATGAGCAAAACCTGTGAAGAGTTGATTGTAAACCGGAGCGAATGTCTCGTCGTAGAACGATTCCATCACACCTCGCACAGACCGTCTGAATGCCCTTGTCTCGCCGGTCGACGTCGAAGACGTCGAACGTTGTGAACGTTGCTGGAATTTCGGACTCGCCTTGAACGAACGCTTGACACGTGGACAAGTGCTGACTCAACGGGCGCTACGCTACCAATGATTGGTATACGTTTGGAATATTCATTGGTATACGTACGTAATGTCAGCGGATCACATCGGCTCCAGCTGGGTGGTTAACCTTGATTCTTCAGTGGGTTGTGCTGTGTGAGTGGCTCCGCGGTTTGCCCGCGATGTCCCCGGTGCGGTGCCGGGCCGAGAGGCGAA
The DNA here is from genome assembly GCF_040649755.1 of Nonomuraea sp. NPDC048882. NCBI lineage: Bacteria > Bacillati > Actinomycetota > Actinomycetes > Streptosporangiales > Streptosporangiaceae > Nonomuraea > Nonomuraea sp. NPDC048882. Next base: position 4,248 of record NZ_JBEZGB010000035.1, on the reverse strand, counting down.
CCCGGCGCATCGCGAGCAGGTGCGCCGCGGCTCGTCCTGGGCCGCGGTGCGGTGCGTGGCTTCTCATGGCATGACTTCCGCTCCGTGCGCGCGTCAGACCTGGGTACGAGACCACTGCTGGTTGGCGCCGCCGCCGCAGGTGTACTGGATGACGTTCGCCCCGTCGGCGGTCGAGGCGCTGGCGACGTCCAGGCACTTGCCGCTGGTCTGGTTGACCAGCCGGTAGTAGCCGCCGCCGGTGTCCTGGAACTGCCACCTCTGGTTCCCGCCGCCGTTCCACGGGTACTGCTTCACCTCGGCGTTGTTCGCCGTCGAGGCGCCGACGACATCCATCACCTTTCCGCTGCCGCGCGCGGTGATCCGGTAGTACAGGGAGGTGCCGCCTCCGGAGACGACGCCGGTCGCGGTGTCGATGGTGACGTACGCCGGCTGGGAGCCGAACGTGGTGCCGTCGCCGACGTTCGTCCACCCGGTCCAGGGACCGGAGATGCTCGACGCGGTCGCGTAGCGCGCCTGGTTCGGATTCCAGCCGGTCGCCGCCGACGTCAGCAGGAAATAGACGTTTCCCCGTTTGAACATGGCGGGTGCTTCCCGGTGGGCGTCGTTCCAGAAATTGCCGACCAGCGTGCTGACGTTCAGATAGTCCGAGGTCAGCCGGTAGATGTGCAGGTCGTAATTCTCGTCCGCGGCCGAGATCATGTAGGCGGTGCCGTTGTCGTTGAAGAGCGTGATGTCCCTCGACAAGTGCTGCCCGAGCGGACGGAAACTGCCGTGGTAGGTGTAGTCGCCGTCCACGGTCGCGGAGGAGGCGACGGCGGCGCGGGCCTCGCTGTAGTTCGAGCCGTTCTCCTTGTGCATCCACATGACGAATCTGCCGGTGGAGTTGTTGTAGATGACCTTCGGCCGCTCGATGTTGGCGACGTCGAGTTCAGGGTGCGATGACCGGGTGAGGACGTCGTTGCGGAATTCCCAGTTCTTCAGGTCCGTGGATCGGTAGACGGAGACCGCGCGGAAGGTGTTGTCGGGATTGCGGTTCTCTCCGAACCAGTAGTAATAGCCGCCTTCCCGCAGTATGCCGCCGCCGTGGGCGTGCAGGACCTTTCCGCTGGTGTCCCTGAACTGGGTGCCGTTCGCGATGGTCACCGGCGCAGCCGCATGGTTGACGAAGGCGCCGGCGAGCAGGAGGACGACGGCGATCGAGTGGCGTAAGCGTACATTCATCCTGATCGACTTCCCTCTGTTGAGCAGCGGCCGGCACTTGGACATGGGCCAGGCCGGCTAGTAGGTGACCTGCCTGACCGCGTAGTTCGAGTGCCGCAGGTAGCTGCCGGGCAGGTTCACCGACTCGAACGACACCCCCGCCGGGTCGGCCAGGCCGGGTACCAGCCGCCACTGCTGGTCGGCCGTCGGACCCATCGGGAAGGGGTCGAGCGGCGCGAGGTTGTTCGCGTGCCGTACGTACCGGTCCGGGAAGTTGCTCGATTTGAGCCGGTTCCACCGCGGTGTTCCCCAGCGGTTGACCAGCGCCGTCTGCTCGGTCGCGGTGATCGGGGTGATGGTGGCGTGCTTGGCGTTGATCGGCGGGGTGTACGTCCGCCGGCCGAGCGCCGACCAGGCGTTGCCGTTCACGTTCGCCGACTGCCAGGTGTAGAAGACCGCGTTGGACGGCGAGAAGGAGTCGCCCCACAGCCAGAACGTGTTGCTCGTGTTCGACTTGACCAGGATCGGCGCCTCGATCGCGTTGCCCTGCCGCAATCCGCTGGTGAGCGTGGTGAAGCTGTTGGGAGCCCCCGTCGTCGACCGGGCCACGTAGAGATTGCCGTCGGCGAGATTCTTGTAGCTCAGGTAGAAGGCGCCGCCGTCCACGAGCACGTCGCCGCGGACGACGCGGTGGCGGTGATCGCGATGGAGCTGAATACGGTCGTCAGCAACGCGACGCCCGCGGTGAACATCCGACGCGGAAACACAGCAGGCACCCTTCTTCGAGGGACGAGGGCCGGCGTCTCCTCCATGAGGGTGAGGATCCGGCGTTGGGGCCCGGTCCTCATCGCGGCGATCTCGGCGAGGTAGCGCGCCTTGAGCGCGTCGGAGATCGAACTCCCCGGCGCCCGGTCACGGACCGCGGCCACGAGGCGCTCGTGCCGTTCGTCCTCGTCGCTGAAGACGAGCGCCTCCTTCTGCGGGAAGTGCGTGAAGACCGTCTTGGGGGGAGACGTCCGCCTGGTCGGCGATCTCGCGGACGCTGACCCCGTCGAAGCCGCGCTCAAGGAAGAGCGCCGTCGCCGCGTCCACGATCGCCGCCCGCGTCGCCTCCTTCTTGCGTTCCCGCCGTCCCACGGCCATGCCGTCAACCATGGGCAGATCCTACTACCGCCGGACTACAACTATATTGACGGTAAAAGTAGTCTCAGTATAGTAAGTAGCCGAGTGAAGCTAGCAGGCCGGGGCGAACCCGTACCGACCGCAGCACCCAGCACCGGAAGGGGCCAGAACCATGACCGGCAACACCAACCCGCTCCCGAGCCTCGAACGGACCGAACCCGCGAACGACACAGAGCCCGAATCGCTCACCCCCGACGCGCGTCGGCCTCCGCGGCAGCAGCGCCGAACCGCGGGAGCTCTGCTCGTCGCGGGGCCGATGATCTTCCTGCTGACGGAGTTCATCGCCGCCGCGGCATGGACGGATCCGCCCTACAGCTACACGTACCACTTCATCAGCGACCTCGGCGTCCACGGGCCCTCGACGCTGTTCGGGCAGTACATGTACTCACCGCTGGCCTGGGTGATGAACACCGGCTTCTTCCTGTTCGGGATCACGATCCTGGCCGGTGTGGCCGCGCTGCGCGGTCTGTCGGGCCGGCGCCGCTGGGCGGCGCTCGTGCCCGCGACGCTGCTGGCGGCCGGCGGCGTCCTGCTCGGCTTGTTTCCCGGATCCGCCGAGGCGATGAACGACGGCACCGGCGACTTCCACGCCCTGGGCGCCTTGGCGGGCTTCGTCGGCGCCAACGTCCTGGCCATCGTGCTCGGGAGCATGCACCGGCGCGTCGGGCTCTCGCCGAAACTCGGGCGGACGCTGGCCACGGCCGGTGTGATCGGCCTGGTTTCGACGGTGGCCTACTTCGCCGACGTCATCTCCGGGGCCAACATCCTCGTCGGCCTCGTCGAACGCGGCGCCACCCACCCGTTCCTGCTCGCCCTCGCCTGCGCGGGAGCGGCCCTCTGGGGGCCGATCGATTCCTCTGCGCGAACGTAACCTGCGAGCACGCCTACGACTCCCCGACTTCTGTCACGGGCTCCCGGGGAGCACGGAGGACGGCGTACCCGTGATCGAGACGAGCTCCGGCAGCGAGCCCGCGCCCGCGACGTCGAGTGCCAGATCGGCCCGCTCGACGCCCAGCGGCCGCACCCGTTCCGGCAGCTCCGAACCATGGACGACGGGGACCGCGCCGAGCCCGGCTCGGTCGAGGACGTCCGCGTGGGCCTGCCGGCCACGACTCCGACTGCGAGATCGTGGAGCGGCCGGCTCACCAGGGCCTTCGCCGGGCCGGGCCGGTCGCCGCCCATGGCCCGAGGGCGAATCCGGCGCCGTTCCGCCGGACCTCCACAGCGCCCGCGCCGCCGAAGTGTGCGGGGACGAGCAGTTCCCGTTCGTCGGCCGCCCGCTCGAGAATCCGCCGGCGGCTGGCCACCGCCTGTTCCGGGGCCAGGCAGGCGTTGCTGTTGAGACAGGGGTCGAGGATCTGCACGGGGCTGGGCAACAGATCGCCGACGAAGACCGCCCGGTCGCCGCCGGAGGCGAGGCGCAGTACCGACGAGCCGGGAGTGTGGCCGGGCGCGGAAACGCCGGCACCCACTGTCCGCCCGCTTCGACGGTGTTCCAGCCGACGTGATCGACGTGCAGATGCGTGTTGACCACGACGTCGACCTCCCGCGGGCGGACGCCGGCCCTCGCCAGGAGATCGAGGAAATCACTGCGCGCCTGGTGGAACGGCCCCATACCCGGTCGCTCGCGCCCGTTGCCCGCTCCTGTGCCGATCAGCACGGTCCGGCGAACCCGGGCGCCCCGTCGAGGGTGGCGATCGAGGCCCCGACGTAGGCCAGCGCGTTGGGGCCGTCATTCGCCGGTAATGGCGCTGACCGCCGGTTCAGGCGCGTGCCGCCTCGCGTTCGAGTGAGATGTCGCGAAGGAGTGCGGTGTCCTGGTAGAACGAGCGCTTCTTGGTGATTTTGCCGTGCACCACGTCGACC
>NZ_JBEZGB010000034.1:0-75322 GCF_040649755.1 Nonomuraea sp. NPDC048882 | reverse complement strand
GCCACGCCCGTAGTCCGACCGGCGGGTCTCCGACCAGCCGACCTAACCCAACCCCACCGATGAAAGGGACATCAACTCGCAGAACGCACTCTGAGTACGAGGGTGATCAACTGCTGGGTCAGGCGTCGTACAGAGGGATCAGCACCCTGTGGTCCGGGGTTGTGGTCAAGGAAGCGATCGTGTCGGCGATCGCCTCTGGCGTGGCTGCGCTGGTCAGGAGGTGTGGAGGGAGCGCCGCTTTGTTGGCGGCGGTGGCGATGAGCTGGGGCAGGAGCACGTGGACGCGGATGCCGTGGGGGCGCAGTTCGAGGTCGAGGATGCGGCCCAGGTGGGCGAGTGCGGCCTTGGTGATGCCGTACGCGGTCGCGCCGACGGCTGCTTCCACACCCGGTCGTGCGCCGATGTGGATGATCACGCCCTCTTTTTTTGCCAGATTACTTCAAGCGTCAAGCATATTTACTTCAAGCTTGATGTGATTCGGGGGTCTTGGTGCTGGTTGAACGGGGGGCGGTGCGCCGTGCGGAGTCGCTCGTTGTGCGCGGCGACGGCGGAGACGCCGCGGTGTGGATGCGTGGCTGGGACGTTATGGTGCCGATGGCGAGTTCTGATCGACCCAGCGTCGCAGGGCGTTGATGCATTGCTGGTTGTACGGCTGCAGTGCTGCGTGGAAGAGCCTGTCCAGTTTTGTGGTGGGCCGGGGGAGATGGAACGCGGGCACGCGGGTCCAGCGTGGCCAGCCGTTTTCGCCCTTCCACCACAGATCTGTTTTCCCGGTCCGGGACGGGCGGATTTCGATGACTCGTTCGGTCGGCACGCGGCGGGTCCACAGCAGTTTGTGCACCTTGACCGTGGTGGGGGTGCAAGTGACGCCCAGCCAGGATGCCCGAATCATGATGACAGTGCCGATCGCCAGTAGCGGCACCGTCACAACAGCGCCCGCGGCCAGGTCGGACGGTGCCGCGTTGAACAGCGGGTCCAAGTGCAGAAGGGTGATCGGCGCGTCGAGGGCGGTGCTCATCCATGATTGCGCGAGCGATATCAAGATCAGCCCTGACACTGCGGCGCACCCGCGCACTATGGGGTGGGCCCGGAGTTTCATGTTTCCATGGTCCGGGCGGACTGAAGGGCTGTCCAGGTGGTGGCTCAGTGGGCAGGGAGTGTTGGGTGGGGAGTGTCGGGGACTATGCCGTGCATGTCGTTGGTGAGGGCCCAGCGGTCGTGGCCGCGCCAGGCGCCGTTGATGAACAGGAGATCAGGGGAGTAGCCCTCGTTGCGGAAGCCGTGGCGTTGCACCAATTTGATGGAGGCGTGGTTGTCGGGGCTGATCTGTGCTTCCAGGCGATGCAGTCGTAATGCGCGGAACGCATGGCGCAATACCAGGCCGAGGCCTTCTGTCATGTATCCGCGATTGGCATAGGGCGGGAAGGCGGCGTAGCCCAGTGAGCCGTTCTGGAAGCGTCCGCGGATGATGCTGTTGATGTTGACATTGCCGGCGATGGCGCCGGTGTCGCGCAGGCAGATCAGCAGGCCGTCGGCGGATCGGCCCTCGTCGAAGCGGGCGAGGAACGTCTGGAACGCTTCCGGGGTCGCGGGCAGGTTGAGGCCGTTGCCGGCCCGGACCCCTTTGATGAACTCGTCCTGGTCGTGGCTGGTGAGACGGCGCAGGATGACTCGGAAAGAGCGCTCCAGGATTTCGCCGGATTCCGTGGCAGGCTTGAATTCATCGCTTTCTGTCACGGACGGAACGATATCGCGGGGCAGCGCTTTTCCAGCAGGTCAGTCGTAGTGGTGATAGCGGGCGGCTTTGGCCTCCTTCTCCTCGCAGAAGAACACGTCGTGGAGCGGTGTCACCGTGTAGTCCTCGTCCCCGGGGACGGTGTAACTCATGGCGGCGGCGAAGCGGGAGGCGACGATGGGCAGGCCGCCGCATCTGATCACGTGGTACGGATAGCGGACCATCGGGCTGACCAGCGGCGTGACCGACGCGATCGCGTACACGAGCACCCCCGCCACCAGCGCGCGCAGCCAGTTTGGACGGAAGCGCAGCAGGGCGAGCAGGATCAGGCCCGCGAGGTAGGCCAGCCCGAACAGCAGCACGTACGTCGCCGAGAACATCATCCACGACCGCCCCCGCACCGCGATGATCACGGCGGCCACGCCCAGCGCGGGCAGGCCGGCGACGAACAGGGCCAGCCACGCACTCGCTCGTCCAAATGACCACATGGGTAGTGAGATGGTGGGATTCGTGGGCTGGTTCCAGGACCGGGCAGATAGGCAAGCAGTTAGGCAGGCAGTCCGGTTGTAGGCCGTCTCATTGAAGAGTTACGGCCGAGCGTTTCCCTGTGCCTTGGGGGACCGATGATCGTGGCGTCAAGGCGTTGGCGGGCCTGAGGGCATGGGTGGCGAGTCCTCGGCCGGCTGCTCTCCGCTGCCGGTCAGCTCGTCAGAGGCTCCGGTGAACTCGGCGATGGCGGCGGGGTGGCCGTCCAGGGCGGCGCGGCGGAACCAGCCGGCCGCCACCCAGGGCTCGCCTCTGCTGCGGTGGGTGCAGCCGAGCTGGTACGCGGCCTCCACATGGCCGCTGTCGCCCGCCAGGCGGTAGAAGAACATCGCCATGCTCAGATGGCCGGGGCGCTGCCGTTGGAAGTCCTGGCCGTACTGATAGGCGAGTTGGGCGGCCAGTTGCCGGTGGTGAGGGCGGTTGAGCAGCTCGGTGGCCTGAGGGTGGCCGGCCTCTTCGGCGCGGCTCAGCCACGGGCGGGCGTCTTCCGGCCAGTCGCGGAGCAGGGCGATGACGGCCAGGCGCATGCAGTCCTGGGCGTTGCGGGGGTTGCTGGCGAACAGTACGCGGATGCCGCTTCGGCCGAAGACTCGGAGGAGGTACTCCCTCGATGGTGAGGGTGGTGTCTCCTCCTTGTCCTCCTCCTTCTTCCTCTTCTTCTCCTCCTGCTCGTCGGTGAGTGGAGGAGTCGGGCGAGTGGGGTGGTTGTCTCGGGCCGCGCGCCACAGGTCGTGCCAAGCCTTCACGTCGTTCAGGGGTTGGATGTCCAGGCCGGTCTGCTCGGCGGCGGTTCGGCAGGCGGTGACGAAAGAGAACACCCAGGGCCATTCTGGTGCTCGCTTGCGTTTACCGGCCAAAATGTCGTGCGTGGTGCTTTCTGCCAGTTCCCTGCTGCTGTTTCGCGAAAATTTTCGCAGGTCGGACAGGGAAGGGGATCCCGCCAGTGTGACCAGCTCATTCAACTGGTCGACCAGCGTGCACAGTGCCAAGTCGCGAGGTTGTTCAGCCATCGCCCCAAGCCGGAAATGAGTGATCTTCGAGATCGGTGTGTGACGGTGGTCATATTGGCATCATCTGGCGGTCAATCTGGTGCAGATCGCATATTCAGCCTCATTTCAGATCGGTGACGACTGAGTCGCCACTCAGGATCGGGGATCTTGTTCTGGGTGGGTGGCAGTCGGGATCGGGGCTGGGGTTGGGCATGGTGGCGGGTGGGGGCAAAGGGCGGTCTTGGGTGCGTGGTGGGCGGCGTGGACAAGGTTGATGAGCAGGGGCGGCAGGGGTGATCGGTGGGGATGTAAAGGGCTGGCGGAGAGGGTCGGATGAGGTCGGACGAAGCCGGACGCGGGAGGTCGGACGGGTTCGGGCGGGGGAGTTGGACGAGTTCGGTCAGCGCGCAGATCAGCGGCCTGTGGAGGGGACGTGATCGTGGCGGGTGGATGAGGATGTCGGATGGGGTTGGACTGGGGGCGTTGGGTGGGTTGGTCGGGGGGCTTAGGGGCATTCGGTCCGGGATCGTCCGGAGTTGCGAGGGGTGGTGGACTTGTGACTCGCCGCTGCCGCAGGATCGGTGACCGCAGCCCTCTCCGCAGTGCTCACCAGCCACGTGAGTCAGGTGGGCGGAAGGGGAGCTTCTGCTCGCAGCCGACGTTGCGCGGGGAACAGCAGGTCGGGAGAGGGTGTCTTCGCTCGTGTGGTGGAGGGTGGCCGGCTCGCCTGTGGCTCGCGAGAGCGTCGGTGGGCCTCAGCGGGCCTCAGCGGGCCTCAGCGGGCCTCAGTGAGCGTCGGCGGGCGTCCTGGGGTGGCGGGTGAGGGTGTGCTGGAGGGCGCGGAGGGGTTAGGGGGGAAGTGTGGATGAATCGTGCGGAATCAGGATAAGTCGGTGCTTTAGGAGGTGTAGGTGGATGAACTGCGACTATGGGGATCGGATCTATGCCGAACCATTATGACCACTTGAACAGCAGCCACTAACCATGCTTCAGTGCCTACACTCCGCATCAAAACAGTTCAAACTGACTCTGCACTTGACCGAGTCGCACAGGATCGGGGACAGATGGAAGACCTCGCAGGTGAGGGAGGGAGGGGTCGTACCAAGCGCCAGCGGCTGGCCGGTGAGTTGCGGCGGCTGCGGGACCTCGCCGGCATCTCCGGGCGGGATCTCGCTCACCGCATCGGCATCAGCCAGTCCAAGGTCTCGCGGATCGAGTCCGGCAGCGTGGTCCCGTCGTTGCCGGAGGTGACGGCGTGGGGTGAGGCGGTGGAGGCGCCGACGCCGACGCGGGAGTTCCTCGCCGACCTCACCCAGGCGGCCTTCACCGAGATGCACACCTGGCGGGAGGCCCTGCAGCGGCAGACGCATCTGCAGGACGAGATCCGCGAGCAGGAGGACCAGGCGCACGTCGTGCGGGTGTACCAGCCGACGATCGTTCCCGGGCTGCTGCAGACCGCGGAGTACGCCCGCCGCGTCTTCTCGCTCTTCGACCCGCCCTATTCCGAGGGTGACCTGCCCATGGTGGTCGCGGCGCGGCTGCAACGGCAGCTCGCGCTGTACGACGAGAGCCGCACCTTCGAGTTCCTGATCACGGAGGCGGCGTTGCGGCTGCGGCCGGGAACGCCGCGTCTTCTGCTGGCCCAACTGGACCGGGTCGCCTCGCTGAGCACGCTGGAGAACGTCCGCATCGGGCTGATCCCGCAGGACGGTGAGGCGCTGGTCTGCCCTTCGAACGGATTCACGCTCTACGAAAGTGACGGCAGCGCGGGTGACAGTTTCGTGGAAGTCGAGGTTACGCACATGAGGTTGACCGTTCGCGATGCCGATGACATTGCCACGTACCATCGGCAATGGTCCGTGCTGGCCGCGATGGCTATTTACGACGACGCGGCGCGGCAATTTCTCGCGAAACTGAGCGCCGATATTCGTGCCATGGCCCGATGACCCGCCATGCGCGCCCTCGCGGCCTCGGGGCCCGGCACTCCTGCGCCGGCCCCGGGGCCGGGGGAGGCGCCGCGGGCCGCGTACCGCGGCGTCTCCCCTGGGGGCGATCGCCTGTTACGTCAGGTCGAACTCCCCGGCGTACACGCCGGAGAGGAACGCGTCCCACTCCGAGTTGCTGAAGTTGAGCGTCGGCCCCGTCGGATTCTTCGAGTCGCGGAGCCCGACCCAGTTCTCGCCGAAGGCGACCTCGACGCAGCCGCCGCCGTGGTCGCTGAAGGTGGCCTTGCGCCACCCGGCGCCCGTCGACTCATTCCGCCTGGCCTCGTTCATTTCGTTCTCCTTTTTCTGGGGGATGCTTTGTGCGTCCCTCTGGAATTAAGGATCGAATAGCGAGTCAGAGACCGGATGAGCGGGCTGATGTAAGGCCCGTCATAGGTCCTTCATAGGTCTTTCATGACAATTCCCGAGTGGAGGAAGTGGCCGTGAGATATCAACTGCTCAATGGGATGCAGGCATTCCGGGACGACCGGCCGGTTCAGCTCGGGGAGCGGCAGCAGCGGCTGTTGCTGGCCCTGCTGCTGCTCGCCGAGGGCAAGCCGGTCACGATTGAGCAGGCCATCGACAAGATCTGGGGCGAGAAGCCGATCAGCAGCGCCCGTCCTGTCCTGTCGCAGTACGCCAGTGACCTGCGCGGCCGGCTCGGCCGCACGCCCAAGGGGACGCTCGTCCTGCCCACCCACACGACCGGCTACTTGGTGGTGGCCGAGCGGGACCAGGTCGACGTGCATCGTTTCCACGACCTCGTCGGCGCGGCGCGGCCGCTGCTGCGCAAGGACGACGCGCGTGCCGTGGAGTTGCTGCGGGACGGTCTGAGGCAGTGGGGCGGCGAAGGCATGCGACCCGGTGAGCCGCTCAGCGGGCTGCCGGGCCCTGGCGCGGCCAACGCGCGCACCAGGCTGCTGGAGGAGCATCGCGCCGCGGTCGTCGAGTGCATGGAGGCCGAACTGCGGCTCGGACGTCACACCCAGGTGGTGCCCGAGGTCCAGGACCTCGTCGAGAGACGTCCGCTGGACGAGGAGGCGACCCGGCTGCTGATGCTGGCGCTGCACCGCGTCGGCCGGTCGTCGGACGCCCTGGCCGCCGGCGACGAGCTGCGGCGCAGGCTGGGGCACGAGCTGGGGACCGACCCCAGCGTACGGATCAGGGACCTGCGGCAGCGGATCCTGCAGCAGGATCCCGGGCTCGAACCACCAGCCGATTCCCCCGTCATCGATTCCTCTGGAGCGAACATGAGATCAGTCGCGGAGCTCGGGAAAGACGCCGCCCACCTCGTCGCAGAAGCCGTGACAGGCGGTGGGACCGCACACCCCGAAGAGCAGGCAGGCGTGTCCTGGGCCGAGGTCTCCTGGGGCCGGCATTCCGTCCAGCTCCTGGAAATGGTGCGGGTACGGTTCGCCGGGGACACGGCCGCGGCGAGCGCGCTCGCCCAGGTCGAGGCCGACCCCGTCGACCCGACGGCGCTCGCGACCCTGGAGCGGGTGCTCGTCGCCCACCTCGGCAGCGACCGCGCCTTCCTGGAAGGCGTTGAGCGCCTGGTCAGGCGGCTGTCGCGGGCGAAGGACGGCTCGCCGTCGATCGTCGCCGACACGATCAAGAACGCCAGCGTCTACCACGCGCCCGTGCACTTCTCGGGCGACTTCACCATCTCCTGAACGCCGTGGAGGCCGGAACATGAGCCAGTCAGTCGAGGACCCTCCGATCGAGGAGGCGGGCGACAAGGCGGAGGCGGAGCAGCCGCCCCAGGCCCGACAGGACAAGGACGACAAACCGCTCAGCGAGGAGGACGCCCTCCGGGCACTCCACCGCAAGGGCGAGAGCGAGGACGAGGCCGAACGCGCGGAGGCGGCGAGGGCCGCCGCGATCGCGGCCAGTGTCATGGAACGGCTGAACGCCGACCCGTTCGGCATGCGGATCGGCACGGTGGCGCTGTTCAACGACGCGGTCAGCTTCGGCGGCGGGATGAATCTCGGCGACGGCGCACGCCGCACCGGGCAGCCGACGGCGCGGATCAGCGAGCGGCGGCTGGCCCACTGGACCGAGGGGCATCTTCCGCTGCCGCGCTTCGACGAGGCGCTGCGGATCCTGGTCGAGCGCCGGCTGCTGATCCTGGCTCTCCCGCCTGGAGGGCGGAAGGCCACAGGGGTGAATCTGCTGGTCAAGGCCGTAAACGAGCAGGCCGCCGTCAGGGAGCGGGCCGTAGGAGCGCAGGAGGCAGGGCAGACGGTGAAAGGTGGTGGGTGTCACGAAGTGCTGGACGCGTCGGCGCTGCGGGACGCGCAGTGGCGGCCGCCCGAGCGGAACAGCGGCTACCTCCTCGTCCTCGACGACGCCACCCCCGGCCTGACTCCCCACCTGATCGACGAGCGGTGGATCGACGACCTGACCGCCTGCCTGAACGAGCACGAGAGCTACCTGGTCCTGGTGACGGGCCCGCCGCGTGGGGCGCTGATGGAGGCCGAGCGTTCTGGGCAGGTGCTGACCACGCTGGGCGGGCTCGATCTCGTACGTCTCATCGAACGCCGCGTCCACGACCGCGAGCCGACCCCCGAGGAGTCGGCCGACCTGCGGCTGCGGCTCATCGAGGCGGGCGCGCTCGAACTCCTGCGCGAGGACACCCGCCCTCGCACCGCGCTGCACCTGGCCACCGTGATCCGCGAGCGGGCGGACCTGGCGGCCAAGGTCAAGGAGTTGCGTGATCCGACGGGCCGGGTCCATGACTGGTTCAGCCGTCATCGCACGCCCGAGGCGATGTGCTTCGCGCTGGCCGCCGCGGCGCTGGAGGATGCCACGTACCTGACGGTCTCGGACGCCGCCGCGCAGCTCTACGATCTGCTCACGCCTGCTGCGGAGGCGCCGCCCGACCTGCGCTTCCGGGAGCGGATCGGCTCCGACCACCCGTGGATCGACGTCTCGGTGGGGTCGGGCGGGCCCGGCGACGTGGCGCCGCGGGTCCGTTATCTCAATCCGCTCGTCCGGCAGGCGGTGCTCGGGTACGCCTGGACCTATCTGGACGGGCAGCGCTCGGCGTTCCTCGCCTGGATCCGCCGGCTGGTCGCCCATCCGGACATCGGCGTACGGGCGCGCACGTCGGTGGCCGCGGGAGTGATCGCCTGGAGCGACTACGACCATGCGCTGCACCGGTTCCTGCGGCCGTGGGCCAGGCACGGCTCCGTCGTGGTGCGCCAGAGCGCGGCCACGGCGCTCGACGTCGTGGGCGGTCACCCCGATCTGGCCGAGGCCGTGTGGCTGCTGCTCGAAGCCTGGGTGGCGGAGGGGGACACGGCCGAGCAGCGCAGGCAGGGGCTGACGGCGGCCGCGGTGCTCGGCGGCGGGCTGGGTGCGGCCCGGCCGCGGCGTGCGGTCAAGGCGTTGCGCGTGCTGCTGGATCGTGACGACTGGGGCACGCTCCTGCCGGTCGGCCACGCGTTGTCCGGCCTGATGGAGCGCGGGAGGGTGGCCGAGGTGCTGGCGGCGCTGGTCGAGTGGTCGCAGCCGCGGGACGCGTCGCCGATGGTGACGAAGGCGCTGGCGGCCTTCGTCTTCGTGGCCGCCCAACCGGTCGCACAACCGGTGGCCCAATCGGCTGCCGAATCGGCCGCCCAATCGGCCGCACAGCCGGCGGGAGAGGCGTCAGGATCGGGCCATCTGCCGCTGCTGCTGGCCGGCGCGGAGGAGCACCGGCCGCAGCTGATCGAACTGTGGGCCCGTGCCCTCGACCGCAGGCCGGCGCAGCAGCCCGCTCTGGAGACGCTGTGCGAATACGTGGACGTGCACGCGGACCGCGACGCGGCCGCCTACCGCGGTGTCCGCGACATCGTGCTCGCCGTGGCCGCCCGCTCGGGCCGGCACCGGGAGCGGCTGCACCACCACCTCGACGACTGGGCCAGGGCCGCCGGGCGTCGCGATCATCCGGCCGCGCGGCTGCTCGCCGAGCTGGGCCGTTCCTCGTACGCGAACGGAAGGACCTGACATGGAGTTGTACACCTACAACCCGATCACGAAGAGCAGCAACCTGTCGCTGCTCCTGCCCCGCATGCCCCTGCGCCCGCCCGCGCCGGGGACCGCGATGGTGCTGGCTCCGCGCAAGGGCGACCTGCTCACGATCCGGCACGGCGAGTCCGTCCCCGACGCCTGGTACGGCACGTACCGGCAGGTCTACGAGGTGGACGTGACCGAGCACCGGCTGGTGCTGAGCATGCCGCTGCTCAGCAGGGATCCCGCGTTCGGCTTCCCGAGCCTGGTGCGGCTCAACTGCCGGGTCGCCGATCCCGCGGAGATCGTGCACCGCGGCATCATGGACGTCAGCGGCGCCCTGTACCTGCCGATTCAGCGGATGTTGCGCCGGGTCTCGCGGAACTTCGACATCGGCGAGCTGCACCAGGCCGAGGACGCGCTGACCGAGTCGATGCGCACCTTCAGCGGCGACGCCGCGCTCCGGCTGCGCAACGTCACCGTCGAGGTGGTGGTCGACGGCAACGAGATCGTGGCGAGCGGGCGGGCGTACCGGGAGATCGAGCGTGACACCCGGCTCATGGAGATGCGCAGGGAACGCCATCTGCGCATGTTGCGCAGGGACGGCGCGGAGGGGCTGATCGCCGAGATCATGGAGCGCGAGGGCCCGCGGGCGGCGTACGACATGATCGCGAACGCCGAGCGGGAGGAACGTCAGGAGCTGCTGGTCGCCTGGCAGGCCGTGCTCAAGCACTCGGAGGCGGACCGGGAGCCGTGGGAGTCGCTGCAGGCCGAGCGCGCCCTGCGCGACCGCATGAACGGGGGCTCGTCGTCGCCGTTCGGCGGGATCCGCTCGACCCGGCTGCGCGGCACGCTCGCGCCGGCGCCGGCCCTGGAGGACGAGTCCCGCGGTTCCGACGGCGACGGCCGGCGCACCAGCCGGGTCCGCGGCCTGCGGCCGACGAAGATCGAGGAACCGGACAGGTGACGGAGGTCAGGGTCAGGGGCGTCGCCGTCGGCTCCCCGGGCGAGGGCACGATCTGGCACTACCGCGACGAAGGGGTCATGGCCGTAGGGGTGTGGACGGAACGGCGCGACGGACGGGGTGAGGACGCCGAGCCGCTCTTCGCCCACCGCTTTGCGGCGGCCGAGGGGATCGTGGGCGTCTTCGATGGTTTGGGCGGGTCGGGCGCGGGGGCGGCGTGCGAACTTCGTGACGGTACGCGGCGCAGCGGGGCCTGGGTGGGGTCGCGGCTGGTCAGGTCCGGCGTGCTGTCCTGGTTCATGGACGGGGCAGCACGGACGGCGTTCGCGGACGGGGAGGCCCGGGAGACGGCCACCGATGGGGCGGCCCAAAAGACGGCCCAAAAGACGGCGCGGAAGACGGTCGCTGACGAGACGGAGTCGTTGCGGACGCGGCTGGTGGAGGTGCTGGCGGACGTGCCGGCACCGCCGCGAGGCAAGATCGTGAGCCGGATGCGCAGGTGGCTGCCCACGACCATGGCCGCCGCGCACTACCGGCTCGGCGGGGAGCAGGCCGAGTGCCGGGTCCTTTGGGCGGGCGACTCGCGGGCGTACGCGCTGAGCCGCGGCGGCGGGCTGCAGGCGCTGACCAGGGACCACACGGACGAAACCGACAGCCTTCAGCAACTGGTGCAGGACCCGCCGATGACGAACGTGATCTGCGCCGACCAGGAGTTCACCATCGAGGAGCACGTGCTGCTGCTGCCGCTGCCGTGCGTCCTGGTCTGCGCGACCGACGGCTTCTTCGGCTACGTCGAGACGCCCGCCCATTTCGAGTGCCACCTGCTCAGCACGATGCGGGCGGCGGCGGACGAGCGGGAGTGGGCGGAGCGGCTGGCCAGGCAGGTGTCGGGGTACACGGCCGACGACGCCTCGCTGAGCCTCGCGGCCCTGGGCTACGCCGGGTTCGCGGAGCTCAGGGAGAGCTTCGCCCCGCGCTCGCTGGAGATGGAGGCGCACTATCCGCTCGTCCGCCCGCCGGCCGAGGACGCCGTGGCCAGGGAGTGGCGGGCGCGTACGTGGGAGGACTACCGGCCGGACTACGAGCGGCTCATGCCGGTGGAGCCGGGATGAGGGCGGGCGAGGTCATCAGGGGATACCGCATCGTCAGCGAGCCGACGAACAGCGGCGGCGGGAGATGCGTGTGGGCCTTCGCCGAACGCGACGGGCGACCGTACTTCATCAAGCGGTTCCTGGACCCGAAACGGCCCAAGAGCGGGTCCGCGGCGAGTGTGCGGCTGCGGATGCGGGCGTGTGAGGAGTTCGAACGGCGGCACCGGGCGGTCATGAGCCGGCTGCGGCACGACGCGGCCGGCGGTGGAAACCTGGTGCTGGCCTGCGACTTCTTCCACCACGGCGCCTCGTACTACAAGGTCACGGAGCGGATCGACGCGGTCGGCACGCCGCGGCCCGGCTCGCTCACGGCCGCGGAGAAGGCGGTGCTGCTGCGTACGCTGGCGCTCAGCCTGGGCCTGCTGCACGCCATCGACCTGGTGCACGGCGATCTGAAGCCCGGCAACGTGCTGATCGTCAAGCGCCGGCAAGGTGCCTTCCACACGGCCAAGCTCATCGACTTCGACGACGCCTACGCGTCCGGCCTTCCCCCGGCACGCGAGGACATCGCCGGGGACATGGTCTACGGGGCTCCCGAATGGCGCCGCTACGTGCAGGGGGACGAGGACGTACGGCCGGAGGAGCTGACCACCGCGGCCGACGTCTTCGCCCTCGGCCTGCTCGCCCATCACTACCTGACCGGCGCGCTGCCGGGGTTCGGCGACCGGTTCGGCTCACCGGCCGACGCGGTGAACGCCGGAACGAAGCTGCGTCTCGACGACCGGCTGTGCGAGCCCATGAGACGGCTCCTGGCCGCGATGACGGCCAGGTCGCCCGGCGCCCGGCCGGGCACGGCGGCGTTCCTGCGGACGCTCAGGAACCCCGCGGTCTGCGAACTGAGCTCCCGGTACGTCACGTCGCCGGGCTCACGAGTGCGAATCAGCATGCGAACAGAGGAGAACCAGCCATGACCTCCGTCGGCGAGTACCAGGGGAACCTGCGGTACGCGGTGGACATCGTGCTCTGCATCGACGTGACCGAGAGCATGGCTCCGGTCCTGGACACGGTCAAGAAGAGCGCCCTGACCTTCCACGAGCGGTTGAGCCAGGTG
The DNA here is from genome assembly GCF_040649755.1 of Nonomuraea sp. NPDC048882. NCBI lineage: Bacteria > Bacillati > Actinomycetota > Actinomycetes > Streptosporangiales > Streptosporangiaceae > Nonomuraea > Nonomuraea sp. NPDC048882. Next base: position 62,908 of record NZ_JBEZGB010000034.1, on the reverse strand, counting down.
ATGGGCGGCAAGGGCAAGGAGATCAGCCGCCTCCGGCTCAAGGTCATCGCGTTCCGCGACTTCGGCGACTTCGCCGAGGACGCCATCGAGGAGACCGGCTTCCTGGTCTTCCCCGAGCAGGCGGACGAGTTCGACGGATTCGTCCGGCGGCTGCGCGCGACCGGAGGCGGCGACGAGCCGGAATCGGGACTGGAGGCGCTGGCTCTGGCCATCGACTCCCCCTGGGAACGGGGGCTCGACCGGCGCCGGCACGTCATCGTGATGTTCACCGACGCGTCGGCGCATCCGCTGCGCTCCCCGCAGGCCGTCTCCGCGCACACCTATCCGCAGCACCTCCCCCAGGACATGGACGGCCTGTTCGAGCAGTGGGGTTACTCCGGGAGCCGGACGGCCGTCATGGAGAACTCGGCCAAGCGCCTGGTGATCTTCGCGCCCGACGTCTACCCGTGGAGCGACATCACCGAGGAGTGGAACATGACGCTGCACTTCCCCTCCACCGCCGGGCAGGGGCTGGAGGAACTGGAGCTGGACGAGATCATCGACACGATCGCGAACAGCCTGTGACCGTTCCCGGGCCGAACTGGCGGTGCTCGCTGTGCGACGTGTGGAACGCCTCCGGCGACGCCGCCTGCCTGGGCTGCGACACCCGTCGCGCGCCTGTCGTGACTCCCCCGCCCGACCTCTTCTTCGCCCCGCCGCCACGGGGGCCGGGGTGGGGAGCGGGAGGACCCGGGGGAGTGGGAGGGCCTGGGAGGGGACCGGTGCCGTGGGCGACGGTGCACGCGCCGTCGCCCGCTCCCCATCACGCCGTCCACCCGCCGCCTGTGCCCCGTCACGCCTTCCACCCGCCGACGCGGCCGGCTGCTCCGCCGCCCGTGCCGTGGCCCGCTCCGCCGCCTCCGGCCGCGTCGCCGCAGTTCGGCGCCACGGGCTGCCTGCTGGCGATCGCGGTCGTGGCGGTGATCTTCCTGCTGTACGTCATGGTGATCCTCGTCGCGGCCGCGTCGCAGAGCCCTTCGATGCCGTACGGCAGTCAGCGGGCGTCATGCGTGCCGTGGGCCTCGATCGACAGGTCCTGCCAGTCCTCCCAGGTCTTGAGCCGGGCGGCGTAGGCCTGCTGGATCATCGGGTAGAAGCCCTTGCCGAACAGCACCCGCACCGGCGGGTTGGCGGAGTCGACCAGCTTCAGCAGCGCCTGGGCCGCGGCGGCCGGGTCTCCGGCGGGCATCTTGCCCGCTATCGCGCCGAGCCGCTGACGGACGGCGTCGTAGGCCGGGTCGGTGGTGGCCATGTGGCCGTTGGCGAGCGGGTCGGGGTTGTTGCCGTCGCGGGTGGCGAAGCCGGCGGGCTCGATCATGGTCAGCTTGACGCCGAACTCGGCGACCTCGCCGGCGAGCGCCTCGTTCAGGCCCTCCAGGGCCCACTTGGAGGCGTGGTAGGCGCCGCCGAGTGGCATCGCGATGATCCCGGCCGCCGACGACAGCTGGACGATGTGGCCCGAGCGCTGCTCGCGCAGGTACGGCAGCGCGGCCTGGACCACCCACACCGCGCCGAACAGGTTGGTTTCGAGCTGGTCGCGCAATTCCCGCTCGGTCAGCTCCTCGACCGCGCCGATCTGGGCGTAGCCGGCGTTGTTCACGATGACGTCGAGCCGGCCGAAGTGCTCTTTGGCCTGCTTCACGGTCGCGAAGACGGCGGCCCTGTCGGTCACGTCCAGTTCCAGCGGGAGGATGGCGTCGCCGTAGGTGTCGGTCAGTTCCTTGAGGGCGGCGGTGCTCCTGGCAGTGGCGGCGACCTTGTCACCGCGCGCCAGGGCGGCCTCGACGAAGTTGCGGCCGAGGCCGCGGTTCGAGCCGGTGACGAACCAGACTTTCTGCATGGTGTGCTCCTCGTTTTCAGGGTGACAACCCCTGGACGAGACAGCCCCTTACGGATGTGAGCCGGTCGGGATGTGACCTGCGACACCATCCACTTTTGCCGGGAATGATGTATCAGTGGAGGGCGTGACCCGTACGGAGGAGTTCCAGGAGCTACGACCGCTGCTGTTCGCGATCGCGTACCGGATCCTGGGCAGCGTGAGCGAGGCCGAGGACGCCGTACAGGAGGCGTGGCTGCGTTACGACGGCTCCGCGACCCGGGCCGAGTCGCCCAAGGCGTTCCTGTCGGCCACGGTGACCCGGATCTCGATCGACGTGCTGCGCTCGGCCCGTGTCCGGCGCGAGGCGTATGTCGGGCCGTGGTTTCCCGAGCCGCTGCTGAGCGACCCGTACCAGGATCCCGCGCGGTCGGCGGAGCTGGCCGACTCGGTGTCGATGGCGGCGCTGATCCTGCTGGAGCGGCTGAGCCCGCTTGAGCGGGCGGTCTTCGTGCTGCGCGAGGTGTTCGCGTTCAGCTATCGGGAGATCGCCGCCGCCGTGGAGCGGTCGGAGGCCGCGTGCCGTCAGCTCGGGGTGAAGGCGCGCCGCCACATGGACGCGGGTCTGCCCCGTTTCGAGGCGGATCGCCGCTCGCGCGACCGGCTCGCCGCGCGGTTCTTCGGCGCGCTCAAGGACGGGGACGTGGACGGGCTGCGCGAGTTGCTGGCCGCCGAGGTGCAGCTGGTCAACGACGGCGGCGGCAAGGTCGGCAGTACGGTTCCGCTCTTCGGCGCGGAGAGGGTGGCCAGGGTGCTGGCCGTCGCCATCCCGCCGTTCGCCTGGATCGGCGCGGTGCTGGAGACGCACGAGGTGAACGGCCAGCCGGGCGCGATCATCCGCGACCGCGACGGGCTGATCGTCATCGCCTGGGCGATCGACATCCTGGACGGACGCATTCAGACCATCCGCTCGATCGCCAACCCCGACAAGCTCGGGCACCTGGGTCCGGTCGCCGACGCCCTCGCGGTCATCCACGAGAAGAAGCAGGCCCGCCGCGACCAGCGGACGCCGTGACCAGCGGACGCCGTGACCAGCGGACGCCGTGGCTGCGGCGCCGAGGTCGGTGCGGCTCGGTGTCGATGGCGGCGCAGGAGGCGTGTGACCTGGTGGTGAGGTCGGTGCAGGAGGCGTGTGACCTGGTGGTGAGGTCAGCGCAGGAGGGCGCGGGTTTGTGCGAGGGCGTCGACCTGGGTGCGCCAGTCGCCGCCCGCGATGCCGATCACGGCGTGGCTCGCTCCCGCCTCCCGGTACGCGGCCAGGCGCTCGGCCGCTTGCTCGGGTGAGCCGGTGAGGGGGAGGCCGATCACCTCGTCCAGCGGGCGGCCGTAGGCGCCGCTGATGCCGGCGGCGATCTCCTCCCGGGTGGGCAGGCCGTCGCCGCCCAGGGCCGAGGTGCCGCCGATCGCGATGATCGGGGTACGGCGGCCGTACTCGGAGGCCAACTCGGCCAGCCTGGCCCGGCCGGTGGCGACCTCTTCCGGCGAGATCAGGGACGGGAACCAGCCGTCGCCCAGGCGGGCGGCCCGCCGGATCGCCGCCAGCGACGCGTTCCCGACCCAAACGGGCGGCATCTCCACGGCCGGCGCCAACTCCACCACCGGCCCCTGCTCGGCGGCCGGTCCGTGTTCGTTGATCGGCCCGTGCTCTCGCGCGGAGACGGGGAGAGGGGTGAGATGGGTGGGCTTGCCGGACAGGAGACGCGGCAGGAGTTCCAGTGCGGCGTCCGTGCGGGGACCGCGTTCTCCGTACGGGACGCCGGCCGCGGCCCACTGCTCGGGACCGCCTCCTGAGCCCACACCGAGGACGAGGCGGCCGGCGGAGACGTACTGGAGGGAGGCGACCTGCTTGGCGGCCCACGCGAGCGGGCGGATGGCGGGGACGAACACGCTGGTGCCGATGCTGATCCGGGTGGTGGCCGCGGCGGCGGTGGCCAGGGCGACGGGGGCGTCCAGGGTCGGGCCGCCGATGGCGAGGTGGTCGCCGTGCCAAGCTCCGTCGAGCCCGGCCTGCTCCAGGTGCCTGGCGGCCTCCTGCAACGTGAGGCCGTCCCTGCGCTGCACGCTGACCCCGGGCAGGATGACGCCGATCGCGAAATTTCCCATGCGCCAACGATGCAACCTCAAGTCAGGTCGAGGTCAACGGCGAAACCCGGTGGCGTTCTGGGTGGCCGAAAGCCACGATCGTCCCTATGCGAAAACCCAGGACAGGTGAGCGGCGGTTCGTCGGGGCGGATGACGTGGCGCCGCTGGCGCGGGAGGTCTTCGGCCCGAGCCGGACGCCGGTGACGGTGCAGCGGTTGCGGGGCGGCACCAGCAAGGGCGTCTACCGGCTGTCGGCCGGCGACGGGCGCAGCGCGATCCTCTACGTCTGGAGCCAGGACGAGGACTACTGGCAGGCCCCCACCGGCCAGAGCGTCTCAGGCGGTGAGGGCGGTCAGGGCGTCTCCGGTCCTCCCGACGGTCAGGGCGGTCTGGGCAGTCAGGGCGGTCTGGGCAGTCAGGGCGGTCAGGGTGGGACGGTGGGGGAGCCGTCCGGGATGGAGCTGTTCGAGGCGAGCCGGGCGCGGTTCGAAGGGCTCGGGGTACGCGTGCCGCGCCTGCTCCTCGCCTCCTGCGCCGGCGAGTGGCTGCCGTCGGACGCCGCCGTCGTCGAGGACCTGCGCGGCGGGACCCTGGAGGCGCGGTTGCTGGAGGACCCCGAGAGGGCCGCGCCCATGATGGACCGCCTGGCGGAGTCGTTGCGGCTGATGAGCACGTGCCGGGCGCCCCGCCCTGGCCGGATCGCCGAAATCGATCACGGCAGGGCGGAAGAGGGCGACGGCGATGCCGCCATCGGTCGCGGAGATGACGTCGAGGGGACGTATCACGGCGACGGCGACGGGATCTCCGACGGCGGAGGTGTCCACAACGGCGGCGGCGGAGACTCGGCTGGTGGCGGGGCCTCCCATGGCCACGAGGGCTCGTGTCCTGAGGTTGTGTTGCGGTGGTCGTTGAAGGATCTGCGGGAGGCGGCCGGGCGGGTCGGGCGGATCGCGGCCGAGCGGGACGCGTTCGAGGCCGCCCTGCTCGACCTGCACGCCGCCGTACGCCCGCGACCCGGTCACGGGCTCATCCACGGCGAGCTCGGCCCGGATCACGTCCTGCTGGACGACCGGAACGAGCCGGTCCTCATCGACATCGAGGGCGCGTCGTACTTCGACGTCGAGTGGGAGCACGTCTTCCTGAAGATCCGCTTCGGCGATCACTACGAGCGGTTGCGGCTGGACGGCCTGGACGAGCGGCGGCTGCGCTTCTACCGGCTGGCCCACCACCTGTCGCTGGTGGCGGGGCCGTTGCGGCTGCTGGACGGCGACTTCCCCGACCGTGACTTCATGACGGAGATCGCCACGAGTCACACCGAGGAAGCACTCACCTTCCTGCGCACCCTTCAGTAGGTCGAGCCCGGGCCCGTGGCCGATGAGGAGGTAGTGCACTTGCGCCCCCGCATCGCATCATTTAGGAACATTTCCTAAAAGGAGCTGATGCGGGTGCGCGCACTCTTAGCCGTCCTCGTGCTCCTGCTGGCCGCCGCGTGCGGGCAGCAGGAGCCGGAGGAGCCGGTCAACGCCGAGGACGTGATGTTCGTGCAGATGATGGTGCAGCACCATCGGCAGGGCATCGAGATCGCCAAGGTCGGCACGTCGCGCGCCACCACCTCCGAGCTGAAGACGCTCACCGCGGCGATCGAGAGCACCCAGCAGGGCGAGGTCGAGATGATGCTGCGCTGGCTGCACTCCTGGCAGCAGCCGCTCACCCCGGCCGCGGAGGCGCACGACCACCACGGCGGCCGGCCGGAGACCGACGCCAAGCAGATCCAGGCGCTGAAGGCGTCGAAGAACTTCGAGTACGACCTGTGCAACCTGCTGATCGCGCACCAGGACGACGCCGTGCAGATGGCCGCCGCCGAGGTGGCGAACGGGGTCAACCCTGAGGTGCAGCGGTGGGCGGCCCAGGTGCAGACGTCCCGCCGAGGGCAGATCGACCTGATGATGGACCTGATCAAGAAGTGACCGCCGGACCGTAAGCGCCCGCACAACCACGACCGCAGGAAAACCAAACTCCTCATAGACGCCGTCGCCGAGAAGTGATTAGATCACTTGATATGTCCGAGGTAGCGCGGCCTACGCTTTCCGACGCTCTGACCGAGCGCATGCTGGAGCTCATCCGTACAGGAGGGCATCGGCCCGGCGACAGGCTGCCTTCGACCAGGGAACTCTCCCAGCGCTTCGCCGTCACCACTCCCACCCTGCGCGAGGCGCTGCGCCGGCTTGAGGCCACCGGGGCCATCGAGCTGCGGCACGGCTCCGGCATCTACGTCGGGGCCGCCATCGAGCGGCTGGTCCTGCCCAACCCCAACATGCGCGAGATCCACGCGGCCCAGCTGCTTGAGCTGCTCGACGCGCGGATCGTGATCGAGCCCCCGCTGGCCGCCATGGCCGCCGAGCGCGCCGGCCAGGAGGAGCTGGCGACGCTCAAGCAGGTGCTCGACGGGGCGGGCAGCCACCTGCGCGGCGAGGACGCCGAGCTGCACGACGCGAACATGACCTTCCACCGGGCCACGGCCCGGCTGGCGGGCAACAGCGTCCTGCACGAGGTCGTCGACTCGCTGCTCACCGTGCACGGCCCGGAGCAGCGCGAGATCCTGCAGATCTTCGACGACCGGCGCCGCGACTACGAGGAGCACGTGGCGATCCTGTCGGCCATCGAGGCGCGCGACGCCGCGCGGGCCGAGGAGCTCATGCGCAGTCACCTGGCGGACGTGAAGACGGTCATCCAGCACAGGATGCGACCCCGATAGGGGCCCCCGATGAAAGTCCCCCCGATAGAACCAAGGAGGCCGGCCCATGTTCCGGTCACGTGTGGCCACGCTCGGCGTGGCGGCGCTCGTCCTGACCGCGTGCGGTGGCAACAGCGCCGAGGCGCCGCAGAAGAAGACCGAGCTGACGCTGTACAACGACAAGGGCGCGTGGACCAAGTACTTCGACGAGATGGGCGCGCTGTCCAAGCAGCAGATCGGCCTCGGCATGAAACCCACGGGCTACACCGACTCGGCCCAGTACCAGGCCTTCATCAAGGCGTCGTTCCGGACGAAGGTCAAGCCTGATCTGTTCACCTGGCAGACCGGGGGGATGCTGGAGGAGGTGGTCAAGCAGAAGCAGGTGGCCGACACCACGGCCATCTGGCAGGAGGCCATCAAGGCCGGCGACCTGTCGCAGGACCTCCTGCCCTACTACACCGTCGGCGGCAAGCAGTACTGCGTGCCGATGAACGTCGCCTACTGGGGGATGTTCTACAACAAGCAGATCTTCGACAAGTACGGGCTCAAGCCCCCGCAGACCTGGGACGACCTGGTCGCCACCGCCGAGACGCTGAAGAAGAACGGCGTCAAGGCCTTCTACCACACCAGCGTGCTGTTCTCCTTCGTCTGGTTCGAGCAGCTCATGGCCGGCACCGACCCCGACCTGTACGACCGCCTGGCCACCGGCAAGGCCAAGTACACCGACCCGGGCGTGGTCCAGGTGATGGAGCGGTGGAAGCAGCTCATCGACGCCGGCTACTTCATCAACCCGGGCGACAAGACCGACCCCGGCGACGTGCTGAAGAACGGCAAGGCCGCGATGGTCTCGTTCGGCTCCTGGTTCAACACCAGCATGACCACGCGGGACATGAAGGCGGGCACCGACTACGACTTCTTCGTCATCCCGAACGTGAACCCCGCGCTGCCCAAGACCTCGATGATCTTCGAGAGCGGGCCGCTGTGCTCGCTGACCAAGGCGGCCGACCCCGACGCCAGTCAGAAGTACCTGAAGTGGTGGACGAGCGCCGAGGCTCAGGAGAAGTGGGCGACCAGCCGCGGCGACGTGAGCGCCAACCCGAAGGTGACGATCGATGACAAGGCACTCGGCACGGTCACCAAGGACGCGGGCAGCGGCAAATATCGCCTGGTCAACCGCTATTTCGAGGCCACGCCGCCGCCCGTGCTGACCGCCGCGCTCGACGGGTTCAGCAAGTTCGTCACCGAGCCCGGCACGTACAAGGAGGTCCTGGAGACGATCCAGAAGGCCGCCGACGAGTACTGGAGCACCCACCAGTGAGCGGGGGAACGCCTCACGGGACGAGGCCATGAGAAACACCGCTCCCATGCTCGGCCGGTTCAGGTACGGATACGTCGCGCCCGCGGTCCTGCTGGTCGCCGGGCTGCTCTACGCGCCGTTCGTGTGGACGGCCTACCTGAGCCTGACCCGCTACGACGGCCTTGAGCCGCCGGCGTTCGTCGGCCTGGCCAACTTCGCCAAGCTGTTCCAGGACGAGGCGCTGCTCACCTCCACCCGCAACACGCTCATCTGGGTGATCGGCACCATGGTGCTGCCGGTCGGGCTCGGGCTGCTGGTGGCGGTGCTGTCGTACGACATCAAGGGCGGCGCGTGGTACCGGGTGCCGTTCATGCTGCCGTACGCGCTGAGCGGCGCGGGCCTGGCCATGGTGTGGAGCCCGATCCTGTCCCACGACGGCATCGCCAACCTGCTGCTCGGCGTGGACACCGCGTTCCTCCAGGAGGCGCCCGCCAACACGTTCGCCATGCTCGCGGTCTGGACCTGGCAGCAGCTCGGGGTGAACACGCTGCTGTTCGTCGTCGGGCTGCAGTCGATCCCCAAGGAGCCGATCGAGGCCGCGCGGCTCGACGGGGCCGCGGGCTGGCGGCTGTTCCGGCACGTGATCTGGCCGCTCATGCGGCCGCTGACGGCGGTCGTGGTCGGGCTCGCGCTGGTGGCCGGGCTGAAGACGTTCGACATCGTGTGGGTGCTGACGCAGGGCGGCCCTGGACGCAACTCCGAGACGCTCGCGGTGACCATGTACAAGGAGACGTTCGTGGCCAGCGACTACGGCTACGGCTCGGCGGTGGCCGTGCTGCTGACCGTCGTCACCGGGCTGGCGTCCTACCTCTACCTCAAGAGGCAGGTGACGGCCACATGATCAGGCGTGCCGTGCTGATCGTGCTCGGGCTGGTCTGGCTCGGGCCGACGTACCTGCTGCTCGTCAACGCCTCCCGGCCGGCGAGCTCGTACGATCCGGGCAGCGCCTGGATCCCCTCCGGCGACTTCGCCCTGTTCGACAACTTCGCGCAGGCCCTGGAGGGCGCGAACCTGTCGCAGAGCCTGGCCAGCACCGCGCTCTACAGCGTCGTCTCGCCGCTGCTCGGCGTGATCATCGGGGCGCTGGCCGGCTACGTGATCGTGGTGCTGCGGCTGCGCGGCGGGTTCTGGTGGTTCCTGCTGATCTTCGGCGGCACCGTGTTCCCCTCCCAGATGCTGCTCGTGCCGCTGTTCGTCGGCTACAGCGACGCCGGCCTGTACGACAGCCGCCTCGGCCTGATCCTCGTCTACACGGCGATCAACGTGCCACTGGCCGCGTTCGTGCTGCGCAACTTCTACTCCAGCGTCGCCTTCTCGATCTTCGAGGCGGCGCGGATGGACGGCGCCTCCACGTGGCGCATCTTCTGGCGCATCTACCTGCCGATCTCGTTCACGGCGCTGACGGCCGTGTTCATCCTGGAGTTCACCTTCATCTGGAACGACCTCATCTTCGGCCTGACCCTCAGCCAGACCGAGGACGTGCGGCCGGTGATGACCGCCATCGCGGGTCTGATGACCGACGTCTACGCCGGCACCCCCGTCCCCGTCGGCCTGGCCGCCGGGCTGGTGGTCTCGCTGCCGACCGTCGTGCTGTTCCTCGCCACCCAGCGCCTCTTCGCCAGGGGCCTGTCACTAGGGAGTGTTCATTGACATCCTCCCCCTCCTGAAGGAGGGGGATTCCCACGGTCGCCCGTGAGGGTTCCTGCTTCATCGCCGGTTGCCCGCCCGAGAGGACTCTCGTTGAGGTCTGACACCAGCTCCACAGGCGTTTCAGTTCTCCGCCAGCCCGGCGGCGAGCACGTTCTTCGCGGCGTTCACATCCCGGTCGTGGATCGCGCCGCAGGCGCACTCCCATTTGCGGACGTTCAACGGCATCGTTGCTCGCAGTGCCCCGCACACGGAGCACAGCTTGCTGGAGGGGAACCAGCGGTCCACCGCCACCAGGGTGCGCCCGTACCAGGCGGCCTTGTACTCCAGCATGGAGCGCAACTGCCGCCAGGAGGCATCAGAGATGGCGCGGGCCAGGCTGTGATTCTTGACCAGGTTGCCGACGGTCAGGTCTTCCACGGCGATCACTTGGTTCTCGCGAATGAGCCGTGTAGTGACCTGGTGCAGGTGATCCCTTCTGCGGTCGGCGATCCGGGCGTACACCTGGGCCACCTTCAGGCGAGCCTTTGCCCGGTTGTTCGACCCCTTCTCTTTTCGGGCCAGTGCCCGCTGGGCCTTGGCCAGCTTGCGCCGGCCGCAGCGCTCATGACGCGGGTTGACGATCTTCTCACCAGTCGAGAGTGTGGCCAGCGCGGTAATACCCGCATCCACGCCTACGTTCTGCGTCACGGCCGGGAGAGGACTGATCTTCTCCTCCACCAGCAGGGAGATGAACCAGCGCCCGGCCGCGTCCCGGCTCACGGTCACCGTGGACGGCTGCGCGCCTTCCGGCAACGGACGCGACCACACGATGTTCAGCGGCGCGTCCATCTTGGCCAGCGTCAACTCCCCGTCACGCCAGCGGAACGCCGAGCGGGTGTACTCGGCCGACGCCCGCGACTTCTTGCGGGACTTGAACGTCGGGTACTTGGCGCGCTTGGCGAAGAAGTTGGCGAACCCCGCCTGCAGATGACGCAACGCCTGCTGCAACGGCACACACGACACCTCCGACAGGAAGCCGAACTCGCCGCTGCGCTTCCACTCCGTGAGCATCGCCGACGACTCCGCGTAGGAGACGCCGCGGCCTTCCACGGTGTAGGCGCGGGTGCGCTCCTCCAGCGCCTTGTTGTAGACGAGGCGGACGCAGCCGAACGTCCGGGCAAGCTCTGCGGCCTGCTCGGGGGTCGGGTAGAAGCGGTACTTGTAGGCCCGCTTCACGATCTGCGCCACGCCCCACATCATACCGAACGATCAAGAAATACTCGTGCGTTTGTTCGATACGCCGGTTCGCCTTACGGCGAATCGGCTGCCCCTGTCCTGCTCCGCAGGGGTCCGATTCCTCCCCCGCCTGAAGGCAGGGATCTCCTCGGAGGTATTCAATGACCAGCCGGTTGCTGCAGCGCAGCCTGGGAAGCCCTGACTACGACGGGATCAGGCAGGCGCTGCGCGACGACACCTCCACGCCCGTCATCAGCGTGCGCGGGCTGGAGGTGCGGGTCGCGGTGCTGCCGCTGTTCACCCACGACGGCCGCCAGGCCGTGCGCGTCTGCAGCACCGAGCCGCTGACGCACGTGCTCGTCGGCGTGGACAGCGGCTCGGGCAAGGACGTCACGCTGCTGGTGCCCGAGGTGGACGCGCCGCGCACGCTGACCCTGGAGTGCCGCGACGACGCCGGGGTGGTCGGCAGCGCGCGGATCACGGTGACGCCGCAGCGCAAGTGGAGCGTGTTCGTGGTGCACCACTCGCACCTGGACATCGGCTACACCGACCCGCAGGGCACGGTGCTGCGCCACCACCTCGACTACCTCGACTCCGCGCTGCGGCTGGCGGAGGAGACCGCGTCCTGGCCGGACGACGCCAGGTTCAGGTGGACGGTCGAGTCGTCGATGCCGGCGCTGAAATGGCTCGACGCCCGGCCCAAGGAGATGGTCGACTCCTTCGCCGGGCTGGCCAGGGCGGGCCTGATCGAGGTGACCGCGCTGCCGTTCCAGCTGCACACCGAGGCGTGCTCGACCGAGGAGCTGCACCGGCAGCTGCGCTTCATCGCCCAGCTGGAGCAGCGGCACGGCTTCACCACCAGGTCGGCCATGCACACCGACGTGCCGGGGGCGGTCGTGGGCCTGGTGGACGCGCTCAGCCAGGCGGGCGTGCGTTACCTGGCCGCCGCGCACAACTGGGCCGGGCGCTCGGTGCCCTACCTGCACGGCGGCGACAAGCTCACCCGGCCGTTCCGGTGGCGGGCGCCGAGTGGCAACGAGATCATCGTGTGGTTCACCGACACGCCGCACGGGATGGCGTACATGGAGGGCAACACGGTCGGGCTGACCGACTCCTACGAGCTGGCCGACGACCTGCTGCCGCGTTACCTGTCCGCCTTGGCCACGCGGGGCTATCCGTACGGGCCCGGGACGTTCGGCTGGCAGGGGCCCGACGCGCCGAAGGAGCCGTACGAGCTGGACGTGCTGCACCTGCGGGTGCAGGGCGCCCACGCCGACAACGCGGGCCCGTCGATCGTGCCCGCGACGATCGCGCGCCGGTGGAACGAGCAGTGGGCCTTCCCGCGCCTGCGCTCGGCGGTCAACAGCGACTTCTTCGAACACGTCGAGGAGCACTACCTCGACCGGCTCTCCGTGCACGAGGGCGACTGGACCGACTGGTGGGCCGACGGGCTCGGCTCGGGGGCGCGCCCGCTCGGGTACGTCCGCCGCGCCCAGTCGGCCCTGCGCGTGGCCGAGACGCTGCACACGTTGGCCGGTGTGGACGCGACCGAGCAGATCGACGCCGCCTACGACAAGGTCGCCCTGTTCAACGAGCACACCTGGGGCGCGGCCAACCCGTGGGAGGACGCCGAGGAGGGCGGCGACTCCGGCGGCCTGCAGTGGACGCGCAAGTCCTCGGGCGCCTACTCAGCCCAGGACGACGCGAGCGACCTGCTGCACGCCGCGACCCGCAGGTTCGCCGCGGCGCTGTCGGAGCGGGGCACCGAGGGCGGCGCGCTGGCCTCCTTCGCCGTCTTCAACCCGGCCACCTGGGCCCGTACCGACGTCGTGCGCGCGTTCCTGCCGCGCGACGTGGTGGGTTCGGACGTGCCGATCGCGCTGGTCGACTCGCGGACCGGGCGGACGCTGCCGCACCACGAGGAGCTGGTGGACCCGGCGGACTGGCCGACCAGGCCGATCGGGCGGCACGTGCACGCCGTCGTGCCGGACATTCCGGGCTACGGCTACGCCCGCATCGACGTCGTTCCCGGCGAGGCACAGGCGCCCGAGCCGGTCGAGCTCGACCGGGACGGCGTGATCGAGAACGAGTTCTACCGCGTCGCGTACGACGTGCGCGAGGGCTACGTCAGCTCGATCTTCGACAAGCGCGCGGGCAGGGAACTCGTCAACGGCGAGGCCGCGGCCGGCTTCGGTCAGTACGTCTACGACCAGTACGCCACCGCCCCCCATTTCAACCACATGTCGGGACATGTCGGTGCGCAGGACCGCACGCTGCTCGGCGACCGCGCCATCGGCCGGGGCGCCGTCGTCAAGGAGGTCACGCGCACGGCCGTGGGCGAGAAGCTGGTCGTGGAGCTGCAGGGCAAGGGCGTGGACTGGATCCGCACCACGATCGAGCTGCACCACGGCGTGCCCAGGCTCGACCTGACCTACCAGCTCGCCAAGCAGGGCACCCCGGCCAAGGAGGCGGTCTTCCTGGCCTTCCCGTTCGCCGCGGGCAAGGCCACCGCCTGGGAGCTGACCGGCGGCGTCGGCGGCCCCGACGTGGCGAGAGTGCCGGGCTCGGCCGAGTACATGCTGCCGATCAGGCACTGGATCGCCTTCGACGAGCCAGGGCTGAGCATCGCGTGGGCCACGCTGGAGGCGCCGCTGGTGCAGCTCGGCACCATCCACATGCCGTACGCGCCGTTCCCGCCGACCCTCGACGAGGAGGACGGCACGGTCTACTCGTGGGCGCTCAACAACATCTGGGACACCAACTTCCCCACTCAGCAGCAAGGTGAGACCACCTTCCGCTACGCGGTCACCTCCAGCGTCGAGGCGACCGGTGTTCGGCTCGGCGCCGCGGCCGCCGCCGGGTTGTGCGAGCCGTTCGTCGGCGTGCTGGTCACCGACAGCCCGGACGTGTCGGAGACGTACGCGTCGGTCGACCATCCGGACGTGCTGATCACCTCGCTCGGCCACGACGGCGTCGTGCGGCTGCAGTCGCTGGCCGCCGAGCCGGTGCGGGCGACGGTGACGATGCCGGGATTCGAGCCGGCCGAGGTGAGCCTGCCCGCCTGCGGGGTGGCCGTGGTCAGGGGGACGCGTCAGTGAAGATCGTCGACATCAGGGCCACGACGGTCGCGGTCCCGCTCGAAGCGCCGCTGCGGCACAGCAACGGCGCACACTGGGGCCGGTTCGTCCGCACGATCGTCGAGGTCGAGGCCGACAACGGGCTGATCGGCCTGGGGGAGATGGGCGGCGGGGGCGAGAGCGCCGAGGCGGCGTTCAGCGCGTTGCTGCCGTACCTGAAGGATCATGACCCGTTCCAGCTTGAGGCGCTGCGTTTCAAGATCGCGAACCCGACGGCCTCGCTCTACAACAACCGCACGCAGCTGCTGGCCGCGATCGAGTTCGCCTGCCTCGACCTGATCGGCCAGCATCTCGGGGTGCCCGTGCACGACCTGCTCGGCGGGCGCGTGCGCGACCGGGTGCCGTTCGCCTCCTACCTGTTCTTCCGGTACGCCGCAGAAGGCCATCCCGAGATCCGCACCCCCGACCAGCTCGTCGAGCACACGGCCGCGCTCAAGGCGGCCCACGGGTTCACCGTGCACAAGCTGAAGGGCGGAGTGTTCCCGCCGGACCACGAGCTGGAGTGCTACCGCGCCCTGGCCGAGGCGTTCCCGGGAGACCGGCTCAGGTACGACCCCAACGCCGTGCTGTCGGTGGCCGAGGGCCTGCGCTTCGGCAAGGCCATCGAGCACCTGGACAACGACTACCTGGAGGACCCCGTCTGGGGGCTCGAAGGGCTGCGGATCGTGCGCGAGCAGGTCAGGGTGCCGCTGGCGACCAACACGGTGGTGGTCAACTTCGAGCAGCTCGCCTCCAACGTGCTGCGCAGAGGCGCCGACGTGATCCTGCTCGACACGACGTTCTGGGGTGGCATCAGGCCGTGCGTGAAGGCGGCGGGGGTGTGCGAGACGTTCCAGCTCGGGGTGGCCGTGCACTCGTCGGGGGAGCTGGGCATCCAGCTCGCGACCATGCTGCACCTGGGTGCGGTGCTGCCCAACCTCACCTACTCTGCCGACGCGCACTACCACCAGCTCAGGGACGACGTGATCGAGGGCGGCAAGATGGCGTACTCGGAGGGCGCCATCTCCGTCCCGTCAGGTCCAGGGCTGGGCGTGCGGCTGGACAAGGAGCGGGTGGCCCGGTACGCGGAGCTCTACCGGGAGCAGGGCGGCTACCCGTATGACCGTGATCCGGGGCGTCCCGGCTGGTACGCCACGGTGCCCAACGAGCGCTTCGCGGACCCGGAGCGCGATATCGCACCATAATGTGTTGAATGTCTGAAGAGTCGAAGCAATCCCTTGCCGACAACCTCGTCACCACCAGCCACACCCTGCCCTCCGGCCAGTCGTACACCGCGACGACCGGGACCATGGTGCTGCGCGAAGAGGTGGTCACCGACGGCAAGTTCGAGGGGCTGCGGCCCAAGGCCGAGGTGTTCGTCACCGCGTACACGCTGGACGGGGCCGAGCCGCTGAGCCGGCCGGTCACGTTCGCGTTCAACGGCGGGCCGGGCTCGTCCAGCGTGTGGCTGCACCTGGGCGTGCTCGGGCCCCGCCGGGTCGTCATGGGGGACGCGGGGGCGCTGCTGCCGCCGCCGTACGGGCTGGTGGACAACGAGGAGAGTCTGCTCCAGGTGAGCGACCTCGTCTTCATCGACCCCGTCTCCACCGGCTACTCCCGGGTGGCAGAAGGGGAGAAGACCGAGCCTTACCACGGCTTCGCCGGCGACCTGGAGTCCGTCGGCGAGGTGATCAGGTTGTGGACGACCAGGAACGGGCGGTGGATGTCGCCGAAGTTCCTGGCCGGCGAGTCGTACGGGACCGTGCGGGCCGCCGGCCTGGCCGACCACCTGCAGTCGCGCTACGGCATGTACTTCAACGGCGTCATCCTCATCTCGTCCGTGCTCGACTACATCACGGGCGAGTTCAACGACGGCAACGACCTGGCCTACGCCCTCTACCTGCCGACCTACGCGGCCATCGCCCACCACCACGGCCTGCACGGCGACCGGCCGCTGGCCGAGGTGCTGCGCGAGGCCGAGGAGTACGCCTCGGGCGAGTACCTGTGGGCGCTCACCCGGGGCAACCGGCTCACCGCCGAGGAACGTTCCGAGGCGGTCGCCAGGGTCGCCGCGCTGGCCGGGCTCAGCGAGGACTACGTGGACCGGGTCAACCTGCGCATCGAGCACATCAGGTTTTTCACCGAGGTGCTGCGCCCGCGCCGCCAGGTCGTCGGCCGGCTCGACGGCCGCTTCACCGGCTGGGACCCCGACTCCGGCCGCGAGCACTTCACCGCCGACCCCAGCATGGACGCCATCATGGGGCCCTACAGCGCCGCGCTCAACCACTACCTGCGCACGGAGCTGGGCTACGCCAACGACCTGCCGTACGAGATCCTCACCTCACGCGTGCAGCCGTGGTCGTACAAGGAGTTCGAGAACGCGCACGTGCAGGTAGCCTCCAACTTGGGGGCAGCCATGCGGGCCAACCCGCACCTGCGGGTGCACGTGGCCTGCGGCTACCACGACGGCGCGACGCCGTACTTCGCCGCCGAGCACACCTTCGCCCACCTGCCCGTGCCCGCCGAGCTGGCCGCCCGGATCGAGTTCAGGTACTACGAGGCCGGCCACATGATGTACGTCCACGAGCCCAGCAGGCTGGCCCAGTCAGCGCACCTGGCGGCCTTCGTGCTCGGCGAGCAGACGTGAGGCCCGGCCCAGGCGCTGCTTGAGGTTGGCGCGCAGCGCGGCGAAGCGCCCGGCGTTGTCGCGGATGACGGCGCGCTGCAACTCGGCGTCGGCCGCGTACCAGGCGGAGACCAGGCCGGCGGACCACTTGCAGGTCGTGTCCGCGGTCGCGACCTGCTTCTCGTCCTCGGTCACGGCCGGCTTGTCGAGATCCCAGCGGCTGTCGCCGATGGCCGCCTCTGGAGCCGGGTAGGAGTGGCCCGCCTGGGTCATGCACGACTGCCAGCGCCTGACCGCCGCCGTCACCGACGGGTGCTTGGCGGCCTGCTCCAGCGTGAGCGAGTCCTGCAGCGCCAGCCACGGCCAGTCCGCCTGGCGCGCGCCCTTGTCCAGGGTGAGCGTGGCGCGGTCGAGGCAGCCGCGGTTCGCGGCGGTGCCGTACAGGCGGTGGCGGGCCCGCACGGGCAGCTTGCCGGCCCAGGCGCCGGTGGTGTCGGGGGAGGGCGGCCTGGCCAGGTGGTAGCCGTGGCTCCTGGCGGCCCCGATGTCGGTGACGCCGTAACGGCGTGAGTTGCCGGGATCGATCGTGGCGATGGCGGCCGGATCCTCGGCGGGCGGCGCGACGGTGATGCCCTGCTCGCGCATGCATCGCGCGACGAGTGCGTTGTGGGCGTTGCCCAGGACGGCCCGCTGCTCGGGAGTGGTCTTGTAGGCGTCGAACGGCAGCACCAGCTGCGACACCGAGGTGACGCCCCGCGCGGGCGCCGGTGCCGCGGGCTCGTCGGCGCGGCAGGCCGCGGTGGCCGTCACGAGCAGCAGCGCGCTCGCGATCAGCCCGCGGCAGCCGGTTTCCGGCGGCCAAGCCCGGAAACCGGCACTCCCTGTATTGCTCAGTGGCACCAGATGTCGATCGCGCTGGTGCGGTTGTTGCCGACGGCGTTGTTCGCCAGGAACCCGTCGTTCGAGTTGTGCGTGAACGTGCTGTGGGCGCCGGTGTAACCCGGGTGCTGCCAGAGGGTGGCGCTGCAGCCGACGCGGTTCCTGACCGAGCTGGTCTGGTTGTTCATGCTGACCCAGGAATTGCTGAAGTCCCAGTTCAGCCAGTTGTTGTCGGCGAAGTTGGAATCGTCTTGGGTGAAGTCCCGCCAGTGGTCGACCTGGCCGCGGTTGTAGTCGTAGCCGGCGTACAGGCAGACACGACCGCCGTAGCAGGTCGAGCGGGGGCTGGCCACCGCGGCGGCTGCGGGGGCGAGCGCGGTGAACAGAGTGGCCGCGGCGATGAAGCCGGCGGCCTTCTTGGATAGCCTCACAGGTCTCTCCTCGATCAGTGAGTCGTTTCGACCTCGTAACTTAGCGTGCTGAATCGAACGCGAGTTGTACTGACTCGCCGATTCCAAAAGGGCTCCACGCCCAGTGAAGGGTCGCGTGCCCAGGCCCGCCGACTCACTCGTATCAGGCTGATGAACTGCGCCTTCACCGCATTGGCCGAAGCCTTGGCGGTGAAGGAGAAACCCGTGGCCTGCGCTCTACCTATTCGGGAAGCGCCGCCGGATTCTGCGCCAGCAATCCCCCGTCCACACGATGCTCCGCACCCGTGATGAACGACGATCGCGGTCCGGCCAGAAATGCCACCAGTTCCGCCACCTCCTCGGGCCGGCCCACGCGGCCCAGCGGATGGGAGCGGCCCCACTGCGCGATCTGCTCCTCCTGCGACAGCTCGCCGCGCCACAGGTCCGCCGCCCAGCGCAGCATGGGGGTGTCGACCGAGCCGGGGCAGACCACGTTCACCCGGATGCCGTCGGCCGCGTGGTCGAGCGCCATCGACCTGGTCAGGCCGTTGAGCGCGGCCTTGCTCGACGAGTACGCCGCCACCTGCGCCTGCGAGGAGAACGCCTGCACCGACGACATGACCACGATCGAGCCGCCGCCGCGGGCGCGCAACTCGGGCACGGCGGCCTTGCAGGTGAGGTAGACACCCTTGAGGTTGATGTCGAACACCTCGTCCCAGACCTCTTCAGGGGTGTCCTCGACGGTGCCGTAACGCTGCACCCCGGCGCAGGTCACCACGATGTCCAGCCCGCCGAACCTGCTCGCCGCCAGGCTCACCAGATCGCGCATGTCAGCGGCTCGGCGCACGTCGGCGATCCGGCCGACCACCTGCCCGGTGTCCAGCTCGGCGCCCTTGTCGACGCCGCAGAACACCACGGACGCCCCGCCGTCGGCCAGCCGGTCGACCACGGCCCGTCCGATCCCCGTCGAACCGCCCGTGACCAGCGCGACCTTGCCGGCGAACTCGCTCATACCCTTACCTCCGCGCGCAAACTCAGCACCTTCGTCTCGTGGGGTCCCAAGGTCAGGGCCGTGCCGTTGGCCACGGCCGCGGCCAGGCCGTCGGTCGGCATGCCGGCGAACGGTTCCAGCCCCACGGTGTACGCCCGCCCCCACCACGGGTAGCCGGTGGACGCGCCGACCTCCTGCCACATCCACAGGTACGGCAGGACCGAGGCATCCCACTCAACCCGCATAGCGATATCCCCCGAAATTTCGTACCAACCCTCGTTAAAGCCGGTCAGATAGACGATGTCGCTCGGCGCGCCCGGCTCCGGCACCACGCTCAGATCTGTCACACCGCCGCCGTCGGCCGGCACCAGAGGCCATTCCCACGGCCCGCCCGCCCTGACCCGGCGGGCCGGCGGAGTGATCGCGTTCTCGTGCGGGATCACCCGGACGCCGTCGGGCAGCCGGATCCTGGCCCCAGGGCGCAGGAACGGCCGGCCGTACACGATGTGCTGGCCCCACATGGCGTGCAGCGGCAGGCCCGACTCGTTGGTGGCCCGCCCCTCGACCTCCAGCGCGGTCGTGCCCGAGCGCAGCCGCAGGACCTTCTCCATCCGGTACGGCAGCCGCCGCGTGCGCACGCTCAGCCGGACCGCGACCTCCTCGGGGGAGTCGGCCACGACCTCGCACTCCCACGGCAGCCCCGACACCTCGCCGTGCTGCGCCAGCCGCGCCCCCCGGTACTCGCTGGGTGCGCCCCCGTTCGGGAAGACCTCCTGCCAGCCGCCCTCGTAGTGGTCGACGAACTGGGCGACCCCGTCGGCCGCGCCGTGGAGATGGTCGCGCGGGTCGCGCAGCCCCTGCGGCGAGAGCCAGACGAAGTCCGTGTCCGTCGGCTTGTGCAGGAACTCGACCACGTCGCCGCCCTTGCCGGGCAGGACGCTCACGCGCAGCCGTTCGTTCTCCAGCGTGACCGCCCGCAGCCCGTCGATCGTGCCGTGCCGCAGCCGGGCCGCCCAGTTACGCCTCATCTGAACGTCACGTCCAGAAATCTAGGCCGGTAGATGGAGACGTCGCGGTAGTGGTCGGTGTTGACGAAGCTGTTGACGTTGTACGACACCACGAGCCCGTCGCCGGCCACGTCGGGATGGGCGTGGGCGTTGTAGGTGAAGATGTTCCCGCTGGTCTCGGGGGTCGTGTAGACGTGCTGCTTGCCGGTGAAGGGGCCGGCGGGCGAGCACGAGGAGTAGGCCACGATGTTGGCGCTCAGCGCCTCGGTCGTGTCATGCGTGATCAGGACATATCCGGATCCGATCCGGCTGACGCTGTACTCGTTCGCCACGCCGTCCATCACCCGCGCCGAGTCGGCCTGGTCCTGCGACCAGGTGCCGTCGGCCTTGAGGTACTCCCAGCGGCCGAGCAGGCTCTGGCCCTTGACCCTGGCGATGTGCATGTACTTGGGCGAGCCGAGGTCCTCGACCCCGTACACGTAGGTGTGGCCGCCGTCCCTGAGCACGCCTGAGGCCCAGGCCACGCCGTGCCCCGACGGCAGGTCGTGCACGCTGATCGGCCGTTCGAGCCGTCCAGGCGCGAACCTGGCCACCACGTTCCTGTGCCAGCGCCAGTCCCAGGCCCCGGGGCCGAAGCGCTCGTACTCCTGGTAGGTGACCTCCACGACGCCGCCCGCCAGCGTGGCGTCACCGGCCCAGTACCAGTGGTCCTTGTCGCGCGGCGGCATCACGGCCACGGGCTTGGCGGCGGTGCCGGCGTGGATGGTGGACAGCCTGCCGTTCCGTTCGACGGCGAAGGAGTTGTTCAGGAAGACCGTGCTCCCGCCCTCCTCGACCACGGGCGGGCGGCTCCCGTCGGGGTTGACCCGGCCGAGGAAGGTGTCGGAGAACACCCAGAGCTCCCGGCCGTCGGGCAGTTTGACCGAGTAGGTGCCGTCGGCGCCCGTCCAGTCGTCCAGGCGGCTGTTGTCGTTGCCGTAGTTGGTGAACAGGGCGGTCAGCCGGGCGTCGGTTCTGGCGCCCGTGACCGTGGGAGCACAGTCGGAGGCGGCGGCCGTCCTGGTCTGCTCCTGGACGACGGGCACGGGTTTGGGCGGTGCGGCGAGGGCCTGCTGCGGGGTGGCTGTGAGACCCAGCAACGCGATGGCCAGGGGGGCGAGGGCGGAGCGGAATCGCGTCATCACCTGTCCTAGGGGAGGGGGTTCCCTACAGTTCTAGTCATTAGATCACTTACTGTCTAGGGCCCGTGTGAGCGCCGGGGCGGGCGCGGCGAAATCCATATGACCGGAGCGCGGGTGGGCGGCTACCCTGCCGGAATGGGACACGTGGAAGTCGGACATCTGACGTACGTGCTGCCCGACGGGCGGCCGCTGCTCAACGACGTGTCCTTCAGGATCGGCGAAGGTGTCAAGGCCGCGCTCGTCGGGCCCAACGGCGCGGGCAAGACCACGCTGATGCGCCTGATCGCCGGCGACCTCCAGCCCGTCGAGGGCAGCGTGGCCGGCTCCGGCGGCCTGGGCGTGATGCGGCAGTTCATCGGCAGCGTGCGCGACGGCAGCAACGTGCGTGACCTGCTCCTGGGCGTCGCGCCACCCGCGGTGCGGCACGCCGCCGAGCGGCTCGACCAGGCCGAGCTGGCCATGATGGAGCGCGACGACGAGAAGACGCAGATGCGTTACGCGCAGGCCATCAGCGACTACACCGACGCGGGCGGCTACGAGATCGAGGTGCTCTGGGACACCTGTACGGTGGCCGCGCTCGGCGTCCCCTTCGAAAGACTGAAATATCGGGACGTGGCGACGCTGTCGGGCGGCGAGCAGAAGCGCCTGGTCCTGGAGGCGCTGCTGCGCGGCCCCGACCAGACCCTGCTGCTCGACGAGCCCGACAACTACCTCGACGTCCCCGGCAAGGAATGGCTGGAGCAGCAGCTCAAGGAGACGCCCAAGACCGTGCTGCTGGTCAGCCACGACCGCCAGCTCCTGGCGAACGCGGCCGACCGCATCATCACCGTCGAGTCAGGAAACATCTGGATCCATGGGGGCGGCTTCCGTACGTACGCCGAGGCCCGCAGAGCGCGCAACGAGCGCCTCGACGAGCTGCGCCGGCGCTGGGACGAAGAGCACGCCAAGCTCAAGGCCCTGGTCAACATGCTGAAGAACAAGGCGAGATACAACGACGGCATGGCCCCCGCCTACCACGCCGCCCAGACGCGGCTGCGCAAGTTCGAGGAGGCGGGCCCGCCGGAGGTGGCGCCGGCCGAGCAGAACATCAAGATGCGCCTGCGCGGCGGCCGCACCGGCAAGCGCGCCGTCATCTGCGAACAGCTTGAGCTCAAGGGCCTGATGCGCCCGTTCGACCTGGAGATCTGGTACGGCGAGCGGGTCGCCGTGCTGGGCTCCAACGGCTCGGGCAAGTCCCACTTCCTGCGCCTGCTGGCGGGCGAGGAGGTCGCCCATGAGGGCGTGGCCAGGCTGGGCGCCCGCGTGGTGCCCGGCCACTTCGCCCAGACCCACGCCCGGCCCGACCTGCTCGGCCGCACCCCGGTCGAGATCGTCATGACCGAGCACGCCAGGCTCAAGAACGAGGCCATGAAGATCCTGGCCCGCTACGAGCTGGCGGGGCTGATCGCCGAGCAGCGCTTCGACACCCTGTCGGGCGGTCAGCAGGCACGGCTGCAGATCCTGCTGCTTGAGCTGTCGGGGGCCACGCTGCTGCTGCTCGACGAGCCGACCGACAACCTCGACCTGGCCAGCGCCGAGGCGCTGCAGGCCGGTCTGGAGGCGTTCGACGGCACGGTGCTGGCGGTCACCCACGACCGCTGGTTCGCCGCTGATTTCGACCGCTATCTGGTGTTCGGCTCCGACGGCACGGTCTACGAGTCGGCCGAGCCGGTCTGGGACGAGACCAGGGTGGTCAGGACCCGCTGATATCCGCTGATGTCTCGTTGATAAAGAGTTGGTAGGGCTGGCGCGTGTCCCGCGCCAGCCGTGCCCATGCTCGGGTTATCACGGCAAAGTGATCCCGCGTAGCCGAACCGCCAGCCTCCTCGCACTCGGGGCGATCTGCCTCACCGGGTGCGCGAGCGAGGAACAGCCGGTCCAGAAGCTCAAGCCGCTCGCTCTCAAGGAGCAGGTCTCCCATATCGTCAAGTCCGCCGACGGATATGCCGTCACCTGGGCGGGCGTGCTCAGCAACGCCAACCCGTGGCACTTCGGCGAGCACGTGGTGGCCACGATCGTCGGGCACGACGCCAAGGGGGGCGAGGTGCTCAAACTGGACCAGCCGCTCGACGCGGTGCCGCCGGGCGGCACGCTGCCCTTCACCGGCCAGGCCGTCGCCACCCAGAAGCCGGCCAGGGTGACGATCCAGTACCGTCCCGCGCGGTGGCGGCCGGCCGCGCGCATTCCTTCGGCCTTCCAGCGGTTCCCGATCTCGCGTGTCCAGACAATGCGCCAGAAAGATGGCACGTACCTTATTACTGGATATGTCGGCAACCCTTATCAAGTTTCGGCGAGCAGTCTGGTCGTGAACGCGATGTTGCGCGACAAAACGGGAAAGCTCATCGGCGGTGGCAGCACCTATGTGGACGACGTGAAAGCGGGCAGCCCGCCGCGTTTCATCCTCACGGTGGGCGGCCTGCCGAGGGGCTCCCAGGTCGCCAAGACCGAGATCGCGGCCAGGACCTGGGGCTCCACCGGCCGTCCCTACGAGGATCTGGCCCTGTCGGGAGCCGTTCCCGTGCACACGGTCAAACCCACCAGCGAGCCGTTCACGGTGGACCGGAGCACGCAGGTGGTGTCCGAGCACAAGCAATAAATAAGCCGCGCCTATCCGGAATGTCGGGATAATTTTCCGGTTCTTCGCCTGACAAGTGATGCCTTCGGCGTGGAACCGGTAGAACTGCTAGTTACCGATCCATTACCTTCGGTCACATGACTGACCGCGTTCTGGTCGAAGCACTCCGCGCCCGTGATCCCGCAGCGCTCAGCGCGCTCTACGACGCGTACGCGGAGAGCGTCTACCGCTATTGCTGGTCCCTCCTCCTGAGCGCCGACAGCGCGCAGGTGGCGCTCCGCGACACGCTGATCGCCGCCGAGGCGCACGCCGGCGCGCTGACCACGCCCGAACGGCTGCGCGCCTGGCTGTTCGCG
The DNA here is from genome assembly GCF_040649755.1 of Nonomuraea sp. NPDC048882. Classification (NCBI taxonomy): domain Bacteria; kingdom Bacillati; phylum Actinomycetota; class Actinomycetes; order Streptosporangiales; family Streptosporangiaceae; genus Nonomuraea; species Nonomuraea sp. NPDC048882. The sequence continues at coordinate 38,775 of NZ_JBEZGB010000034.1, read as the reverse complement.
CTGGCGCGCGCCGAATGCCTGCGGCGCAGAACCGCCGCGCCACCCGGCGCCGCCGAGGCGCTGGCCGAGGCGCCGGAGCCCGACGACCCCGCCGACGCCGACCTGCGCGTCATGGCCTGGAACGCGGTCCACAGCCTGCCCGTGGCCGACAGGGAGCTCCTGGAGCTCGTCCACGGGCACGAACTGCCCGCGGACGAGCTGGCCCAGGTGCTCGCCACACCGCCGCGCCAGGTGGAGCTGCTGCTGGAAGCGGCCCGCGAACGCCTGGGCGACGCGATCACCGTCGAGGTCCTGGCCAGGAAGGGCCCGTACGACTGCCCGCGGCGCGCCCGCATCCTGGCCGGGTTCGGCGGCGAGCTGACCAGGGACATGCGCGAGTACCTGATCAGGCACCTGCCGCGGTGCGAGACCTGCGCGCCGCACCGCACCCGCCAGGTGTCCCCGGCCAAGGTGTACGCGCTGCTGCCCGCGCCCGCGCTGCCCGGCACCTTGCGCGTCAGGGTGATGAGCTGCTTCGCCGACCCCGAGCTCCTGCCCTACCGCCGCTACGTCGCCAGGCGTACCAGCGCGCTGGACGCCGCCGGGTTTCCCGTTTCCCCGCGGCGACAGGGCCGGCGATGGCCTCAGGCGGTGGCGGGCACGCTGGCGGCGATCGCGACCGTGGTGGCGATAGCGGTGATCTTCGATCGGATCGGAAGGGAGAACGGCGGGGTGACAGGCGTGGCGACGGCCGCGTTCCCGCCGACGGGTGAGCCTCCGGGCATCCGGCTGCCCTGGCAGGGCGATCCCCACGACTCGCCGCTGAGCGTGGAGCCCATCCTCGACAGCACCACCACGCAGCCCCTGGGCGTGACCGGGACTCCGAGCGGGGCGCCGGCTCCGGCCGTGCCGTCCCAGATCCCCTCCTCGCCCACCGGCGTACCTGCCACGTCGTCGCCGGGGTCCCCACCGGGGTCGCCGCCGGGCAAGGACCCCGGTGGAAACGACGGCGCCGCTCCGGACCCCGGTCCCGGGCCGGACGGGCTCCCGTCCGGCACGCCCGCGCACGAACCGCCGCCGGGCCGGCCGACGATCGGCTCACCGCCCGGCGGGCCGCCCGGCAGGCCGCACCCGCCCAGGCCCGGCACCCGTACCCCCACTCCGCCCCCGACGCCCACCCCCACACCCACGCCGACCGAGACCCCCACCCCGACCTCCACACCGACGGAGCCGGCCACCCAGACCCCCACGGAGGAGCCTTCGGCGACCCCGTCGGCAACGGGCAGCTGACCTCCTCCCTCGTCCGGCGCCGGGACTTCGCCTCCCGCGTTCGCCCGGCGCCGGGACCTCCGGGCTTCCGCGCCCGACCGGCGCCGGCCCTGGTCCCTGACGTGCGGCCGTGAAGGGGAGAGGTGCGCCCGTGAATAGGGACCTGGCAGCCTGTTCACTTTCACGTGACGTTACGTGAGTGAAGTGCCGGGAACTGTGTGCATAGAGTAACCATCTGTTTTCAGGGGGACCTATGCGCGCATTCCGGGCCGGGCTCCTCGCGGGCTGCCTGCTCATGGCCGCCTGCCCGCCGGTCCTGGCCGAGCCGGGGCCCTCCGCGCACGACGTCAAGCAGGCCCGCCAGACCGCGCGCGAGAGGTCCAAGCAGCTCAGCCGGACGACCGCCAAGCTGGCCACCGCGCACTCGCGGCTGGAGCGGCTGGCGGCCGAGGTCGAGCTGCTGGTGGAGGCGTACAACGGGGAGATGGTCCGGCTACGGCAGGCCGAGCAGGCGTACCAGCAGGCCAGAGCCCGGCTGGCGGCGGCCAACGGCGAGGTCGAGCGGGCCAGGCAGGCCGCGGCGCTGCTGGCCACCGAGAGCAGCGGCGGGCTCGGCTCGCTCGGGCCGGTCGTCGGCATGCTGATCGACCAGGGCGGCACCGACGGGTTCCTGCACCGCGCCAGCGTGCTCGGGCACCTGAGCGGCGAGCGGGCCGCGGTCCTCGGCCGGATGCGCGACGCCCAGGAGGTGGCCGCGATCCTGCGCATCCACGCCGACAGCGCGTACGCGGCCCAGCAGGCCGCCTCGGAACGCGCCCGGCTGGCCAAGCTCGCCGCCGAGCGGGCGGTGGCCGGGCAGCGCCGCGAGACCAGGGAACTCGCGGCGCGCAAGCAGACCCTGCAGCGCAAGGTCGACGCGGCCCGTACCCGCGCCGACCTGCTGGCCAGGCGGCGTACGGCGGCGCTGGCCGGGCTCGTCGCCGGCGGCTCGGCCATGGGCGACGTGGCCGCGAACTGGGCGCTCACCCAGCTCGGCAAGCCTTACGTGTGGGCGGCCGCGGGACCGGAGACGTACGACTGCTCAGGCTTGACGATGCGGGCGTGGGAGAAGGTCGGCGTGCGCCTCGACCACTGGACGGGCACGCAGTGGACCTCGGGCCCCCACGTGCCGCTCGACCAGCTGCGCCGCGGCGACCTGCTCTTCTTCGCCCACGTCACCGCCGACCCCTCGACCATCCACCACGTCGGCATCTACGTCGGGCGCGGCCAGATGGTGCACGCGCCGCAGACCGGCGACGTGGTGCGGGTCGCCTCGATCTGGCGCGGAGACCTGGTGGGCGCCACCAGGCCCGCCGCCGCGTGAGGCGTCAGTGGTGGCCCTCCTCCTTGGCGCGCCGGAACGAGCGCTCGATCTCGGCCTCGGCCTCGATGCGGCCGACCCAGTTGGCGCCCTCGACCGACTTGCCGGGCTCCAGGTCCTTGTAGACCTCGAAGAAGTGCTGGATCTCCAGCCGGTCGAACTCCGACACGTGATGGATGTCCTGGATGTGATGCATACGGGGGTCGGTGGACGGCACGCAGAGCACCTTGTCGTCACCGCCCTTCTCGTCGGTCATCCGGAACATCCCCACCGCGCGGCACGTGATGTAGCAACCGGGGAACGTCGGCTCCTGCAGCAGCACCAGCGCGTCCAGCGGGTCGCCGTCCTCACCGAGAGTGTGCTCGATGAAGCCGTAGTCGGCGGGGTACTGCGTGGAGGTGAACAGGAGCCGGTCAAGCCTGATCTTCCCGGTCTCGTGGTCCACTTCGTACTTGTTCCGTTGCCCCTTGGGAATCTCAACGACAACGTCGAACTCCACCGCGGTTCCTCCGCTCAGGCCCCCGGGAACCCCCGGTTGGGCGTTAATGTCTCGTAGGCGAACACAGGAGAGAGGGCAGGCGACGTGGCGCGGCGCGACCAGTGGGTGATGCTGACCACCCTCGCCGTGCTCCAAACCCTGACGATCGTCACCGGCGTCTACGCGATGACCACCGACTTCAGCCTGAGCGCGCTGACGAACGGATCGACACCCACCGGCCCGACGGCGTCGTCACCGGCGGAAGGCTCTTCCCCCGTCCCCGTGGTCACCTCCGGGCCAGTCCTGGCCCGGCTGCCGGTGAAGCCCGGAGACGGACCTCTCCCGACTAAGGGTACTTTGACGCGCCAGCTCACCGGCGCCCTGGGTGACAAAGCGCTCGGCGGCCGGGTGGGCGCGGTCGTGATCGACACGGTCACCGGCGAGCAGATCTTCGCCTCCAACGCCGACCTGGCCATCACCCCCGCGTCCACTACGAAGATCGTCACCTGCGCCGCGGCGCTGGCCGCGCTCGGCCCCGACACCCGCCTGTCCACCCGCGTCGTCCAGGGTCCCAAGCCCGGCACCGCGATCCTCGTCGGCGGCGGCGACCCCCTCCTCGCCGGTCCCGCCGCCAAGGGCGACGACTATCCGAAGCAGGCCCGCCTGGCCACCCTCGCCGCCCGTACCGCCGCCACGCTCAAGGCGCAGAACATCCGCAAGATCACTCTTTCGTACGACACCTCCCTCTTCTCCGGCACCCCGAAGGCGCCCGGCTGGAAGAGCAACTACATCCCCGACGGCGAGGTGGCCCCCGTCTACGCCCTCACCATGGACGAGGGCAGGCAGGACCCCCGCTTCCGCAGCCCCCGCGTCGCCGACCCGCCCCGCTACGCCGCCACGGCCTTCGCCCGGCTGCTCGCCAAGCAGGGCATCGCCGTGGCCAAGTCCGTACGCCAGGCCAAGGCCCAGCCAGGGGCCGCCGAGCTCGGCAAGGTCGACTCCGCCCCCCTGTACGCCCTGGTCGAGCACACGCTCACCCGCAGCGACAACGACCTCGCCGAGGCCCTGCTGCGCCACGTCGCCATCAAGCAGGGCAAGCCCGCGACGTTCGACGGCGGCGCCGGCGCCGTGATCGCCGTCCTGCAGCGCCTCGGAGCCGGCCAGAACGTCGCGCTGTCCGACGGCAGCGGCCTGTCCATCCGCAACCGCATCAGCCCCAACGCCCTGGCCAAGGTCCTCGCCCTGTCCGGCTCGGCCGCCCACCCCGAGCTGCGCGCCGTCGCCTCCGGCATGCCGATCGCCGGCTTCTCCGGCACGCTCGGCAACGGCCGCCGCTTCACCAGGAGCGACAGCAAGGGCCAGGTCGGTCTCGTACGCGCCAAGACCGGCACCCTCAACAACATCAACACGCTGGCCGGGATGGCCACGACGAAGGACGGGAGGCTGGTCACGTTCGCCTTCATGGCCGACCGCGTACCCCTCAACGCCGAGCCCGTCCTCGACCGGCTGGCCGCCACCGTGGCACGTTCCTGACGCGCTCCTTCGCAGCTGTGGGGAGAACCACGTACGGTGGACGGTATGCAGGTGATCGACTGGGATCTGGCCGTCACGACCGGCACGCGCCTGGTGCGCCCCGGTCCTCAGGTGAGCCGGGAGGAGGCCAGGCAGGCCGTCACCGAGCTCCGCACCCTGTCGCGCGAGGCCGAGGGGCACGTGCGCGAGTTCACGAAGATTCACACCGAGACCGCGCCGCAGCCGGCCACCATCGTGGACCGGCCCGGCTGGATCAAGGCCAACGTCGAGGGCTTCCGGGTGGTCCTTGAGCCCCTGACCCAGCGCATGGGCAGCGGCGACAACCAGCCGCCCGCCATCGTCACGGCCGTGGGGTCCCGCATCACGGGCGTCGAGGTGGGCGCCGTCCTGGCCTTCCTCGCCTCGCGCGTACTCGGCCAGTACGAGCTGTTCCTCCCACCCGACCCCACAGGCAAGGAGGCCGCCGGCCGCCTGACCCTCGTGGCCCCCAACATCGTCCACGCCGAGCGCGAGATGGGCGTCGACCCCCACGACTTCCGCCTGTGGGTCTGCCTGCACGAGGAGACCCACCGGGTGCAGTTCACCGGGGTCAAGTGGCTGCGCGAATACGTGCGCGGGCAGATGACCGAGTTCCTGCTCGCCTCCGACCTCGACCTGCCCACCCTGCTCGAACGGCTGCGCAACGCCGCCGACACGGTGGCCGACGTGGTGCGCGGCGGCGAGGGCAACCTCATCGACGCCATCCAGTCGCCCGGCCAGAAGGAGATCCTCGACCGCCTCACCGCCGTGATGACCCTCGTCGAGGGCCACGGAGACTACGTCATGGACGCGGTCGGCCCGTCGGTGGTCCCCTCGGTGGCCGACATCCGCGCCAAGTTCGCCCAGCGCCGCGAGGGCGGCTCCCGCCTGGACCGCACGGTGCGGCGTTTGCTGGGGATCGAGGTCAAGATGAAGCAGTACGCGGAGGGCTCGGCCTTCGTCCGTACGGTGGTGGACCGGGTGGGGATGGACGGCTTCAACAAGATCTGGACCTCCCCGCAAACCCTCCCCACGACCCCGGAAATCGCCGACCCCACCCTCTGGATCACCCGAGTGATCGGCACCCCAGCCCTCCCCGCCTAACCCGCCCCACCCATCACCACGGCCTCCGACACCCCACCCCGCTTCCCCGCCCGATCACCCACACCCCTCCCGGCGCCGCGTCGGTGGAGGGGGTGGTGTGGCGGTGTCCGGCGCTCGTGTGCGGTGCCCGGCCGGGAGGTGCACCCGCCCCGCTGCCCGGCGCCCTCTTCACTCGATCACCCGCGCCCCAACGTCCGCCTCACCGCATCTCTCCCCGCGCCGCGTCGGCGGGAGGTCGTGCGGTGGTGCTCGGCGCTGGTGCACGGTGCTAGGCCCGTCGGTGTCGGTGTCACCCGCGCTTCCTACGACGCCCCTTCACCACCCCTCACGGCGACGCGGCCCAAGGAGTCGGGCGTCGCGTCCGGGGATGGGGGCGCGGGAGAATGGGGGTGTGGGGCCGCATCCGGCTGTTGCCGACGTTCGCAGGGCAGTGCGTGAGGCGCTGGCCGATGTGCCGGAGGGCGCGCTCGTGCTGGTCGCGTGCAGTGGCGGGGCCGATTCGCTGGCGTTGGCCGCCGCGCTCTCCTTCGTCGCACCCCGTGCGCGCCTGCGTGCGGGGCTGGTCACCGTGGATCACCAGCTGCAGGAGGGGTCGGCGCAGCGGGCGGAGGCGGTGGTGAAGGTGGCCCAGGGCATGGGGCTGGAGCCGGCCGAAGCGCTCACCGTCACCGTGGGCGCCCAAGGCGGACCCGAGGCGGCGGCGCGGGAGGCCAGGTACGCGGCGCTGGCCGAGGCGGCCGATCGGCTGAAGGCGGAGGCGGTCCTGCTCGGCCACACCAGGGACGACCAGGCGGAGACGGTGCTGCTGGGTCTGGCCAGGGGCAGCGGCCCGCGGTCGTTGTCGGGCATGGCAGCCAGGTCAGGCCGTTACCGGCGACCCCTGCTCGACCTGCCCAGAGCCACCACCGTGGCCGCCTGCCAAGCTTTGGGCCTCGCCCCTTGGGACGACCCGCACAACGAGGACCACCGCTACACCCGCGTCCGCGTCCGCCGTACGGTGCTGCCGGTGCTGGAGGCGGAGCTGGGCCCGGGGGTGGCCGAGGCGCTGGCGAGGACGGCGGGGCTGGCGAGACAGGACGCGGACGCGCTCGATGAATGGGCCGATTCGGCGTACCAGAATTGCGCTCTTAGCGATATCGGCGGGTCGATAAAGGTGACCGTGGCCGAGGTGGAAAAGCTGCCCGACGCCGTCAGGCGGAGGGTGCTGAGGCGGGCCGCGCTCGCCGCCGGCGCCCCGTCCGGCGCCTTGTCGGCCACCCACGTCATGGCCGTGGACCGGCTGGTCACGAACTGGCGCGGGCAGAAAGCGGTGGACCTGCCCGGGGGTCTGTCCGCCGTCCGGCGATATGGCACCCTGATATTCGCCATCAGTCCCATCGCGTAAGGAACCACACGTGGACGCAGCCGACATGGGCAATGACCTGGAAAAGGTCCTCATTCCCGAGGACGAGCTCCAGGCCAAGATCAAAGAGCTCGCCGGCCGGATCGACGAGGACTACGCGGGCCAGGACGTCCTGCTCGTGGGTGTGTTGAAGGGCGCGGTCATGGTGATGGCCGACCTGGCCAGAGCGTTGCACGTGCCGGTGCAGATGGACTGGATGGCGGTGTCCTCGTACGGCGCGGGCACCAGGTCGTCCGGCGTCGTCCGCGTGCTGAAAGACCTCGACACCGACATTCTCAACCGCCATGTGCTCATCGTCGAGGACATCATCGACTCCGGCCTGACCCTCCACTGGCTGCTGGAAAACCTGAAGTCGCGTAATCCGGCCTCGCTGGAGATCTGCGCCGCGCTGCGGAAACCCGACGCGGTGAAGGTGCCCATCGAGGTGAAATACGTCGGCTTCGACATTCCCAACGAGTTCGTGATCGGTTATGGGCTCGACTACGCGGAGCGATACCGGAACCTGCCGTTCATCGGCACTCTGGCGCCGCACGTATATAAGTAGGACTCTCCGCGATGGCCGGGAACATCGCGCAACGTGACGTACGTTGATAGGGCAAGACCGGTGTAGCGGGCGGGTCCCTCCGTGCGCTGTGCCGGTGTACCTTCAGACTCCGGGAGGGTGACCTCGCGTCCCCTTCGGGTAGTCAGAAGTCGCGGTGTCGGATGCCGCGGCCCCGGGCCAGCCCGGGGTTCCAGGCCATGGTCAGGAAGGGACGGGCCCGCAAGGGGTTCCGCATCGGATGGATCTCAAGCGATTTACACGTGGGCCACTGCTGTGGATCCTGGGCATCGTCGTGCTGCTCCTGCTCGTCACCCAGCTCTGGAGTGGCGGCGGAAATTACAAGACGGCCGACACGTCCTTGGTTCTTCAGCAGATTCGCGCCGGAAACGTCAGCAACGCCAAGATCGTTGACAAGGACAACCGGATCGAGGTGACGCTGACCAACCCCGTTCCGGTCAAACCGGGTGACGCGCCGACGAAACTGATCCAGTCCGACTGGGTCACCGGTTACGGCGCCAAGCTGACCGACGAGCTGCAGGCTCAGGTCGTCGCGGGCAAGACGAAGAGCTTCACGACCGAGGTGCCGCAGGAGAACATCCTGCTCAGCCTGCTGGTGAGCTTCCTGCCGATCGTCATCATCGTGCTGATCTTCCTGTTCATCATGAACCAGATGCAGGGCGGCGGCTCGCGGGTGATGAACTTCGGCAAGTCGAAGGCCAAGCTCATCACGAAGGACACCCCCAAGACCACCTTCGCCGACGTCGCCGGCGCGGACGAGGCCATCGAGGAGCTCCAGGAGATCAAGGAGTTCCTGCAGGCTCCGGCCAAGTTCCAGGCGATCGGCGCCAAGATCCCCAAGGGCGTGCTGCTGTACGGCCCGCCCGGCACCGGCAAGACGCTGCTGGCGCGCGCCGTCGCCGGTGAGGCCGGGGTGCCGTTCTACTCGATCTCCGGTTCCGACTTCGTCGAGATGTTCGTCGGCGTCGGCGCCTCGCGTGTGCGCGACCTGTTCGAGCAGGCCAAGGCCAACGCCCCGGCGATCATCTTCATCGACGAGATCGACGCCGTCGGCCGCCACCGCGGCGCCGGCCTGGGCGGCGGTCACGACGAGCGCGAGCAGACGCTCAACCAGCTGCTGGTCGAGATGGACGGCTTCGACGTCAAGGGCGGCGTGATCCTCATCGCCGCGACCAACCGGCCCGACATCCTCGACCCGGCGCTGCTGCGTCCTGGCCGCTTCGACCGGCAGGTCACCGTCGACCGTCCAGACCTCGAAGGCCGCAAGGGCGTCCTGCGGGTCCACGGCCGCGGCAAGCCGTTCGCCCCCGACGTCGACCTCGACGTCATCGCGCGCCGCACCCCCGGGTTCACCGGCGCCGACCTGGCCAACGTGATCAACGAGGCCGCCCTGCTCACCGCGCGGGCCGACCAGAAGCTGATCACGATGGACACCCTTGAGGAGTCGATCGACCGTGTCATGGCAGGGCCCGAGCGCAAGACGCGGGTCATGTCCGACAAGGAGAAGAAGATGATCGCCTACCACGAGGGCGGTCACGCACTGGTGGCGCACGCGCTGCCCAACTCCGACCCGGTCCACAAGATCACGATCCTGTCCCGCGGCCGCGCCCTCGGTTACACGATGACGCTGCCGATGGAGGACAAGTTCCTGGCCACCAGGTCCGAGATGATGGACCAGCTCGCGATGCTGCTCGGCGGCCGCGCGGCGGAGGAGCTCGTCTTCCACGAGCCCACCACCGGCGCCTCCAACGACATCGAGAAGGCCACCGCCGTCGCCCGCCGCATGGTGGTCGAATACGGCATGAGCGAGCAGCTCGGCGCCCGCAAGTTCGGCAGCGGCCAGGCGGAGGTCTTCCTGGGCCGCGAGATGGGCCACGAGCGCGACTACTCCGAGAAGATCGCCTCCACGATCGACGAGGAGGTCCGCCGGATGATCGAGACGGCGCACGACCAGGCCTGGGACATCCTGGTGCAATACCGCGACGTGCTCGACAACCTGGTGCTGGAGCTCATGGAGAAGGAGACCCTCTCCCGCCAGCAGGTGCTGGAGATCTTCGCGCCGGTGGTCGTCAAGGAGCACCGCCCGTCCTACGCGGGCTACGGCAAGCGGCTCCCCTCCGACCGCCCGCCGATCCTGACGCCGAAGGAGCAGTCGGCCAACGGCTCGCTCACCACGGGGCATCAGGGCGCACTGCCGTCAGGGGACAGTGCGTGACTCAGCACGACGTCGACCTGGGGCGGATCGAGAAGGCCGTTCGCGAGATCCTCTACGCCATCGGCGAGGATCCCGATCGTGACGGCCTGATCGAGACGCCCGCCCGGGTCGCCCGCGCGATGGCCGAGCAGTACTCCGGGCTCGGCCAGACACCGGAGGAGGTGCTCACGAAGGTCTTCGACGTCGATCACGACGAGATGGTGCTCGTGCGTGACATCGAGGTCTACTCGACCTGTGAGCACCACCTGGTCCCGTTCCACGGCCTGGCCCACGTCGGCTACATCCCCAACACGAAGGGCCAGGTCACGGGCCTGTCGAAGCTGGCCCGCCTGGTCGACGTCTACGCCCGCCGCCCCCAGGTGCAGGAGCGCATGACGTCCCAGATCGCCGACGCTCTGATGCGCGTGCTGGAGCCGCGCGGAGTCATCGTGGTGGTGGAGGCCGAGCACCTGTGCATGACGATGCGCGGCGTACGCAAGCCGGGCGCGAAGACCGTCACCTCCGCCGTCCGCGGCAGTTTCCGCAGCAGCGACAGCACCCGATCCGAGGCGATGGCGCTCATCCTGGGCCGCTGAGGACGAACGGGGTACCCACGATGTCAGCAAGTGTGGGGAAGCGCCTAGGCTTGGCCCATGACTAGCGTGCCCATCAGCGTGCCGGGAGGTGCGGAGCGGTGCCTCGTCATGGGCGTGGTCAATGTGACCCCCGATTCGTTCTCCGACGGCGGCCTGTGGTTCGACGAGGCGGCCGCCATCCAGCACGGCCTTGAGCTGGTGCGCGAGGGCGCCGACATCGTCGACGTGGGCGGCGAGTCCACCCGTCCAGGCGCGGCCAGGGTCTCGCTCGAAGAGGAGCTGGCCAGGGTCGTCCCGGTGATCAGGGCGCTGCGCTCGGAGGGCGTGGCGGTCAGCGTCGACACGATGCGCGCCGAGGTGGCCAAGGCCGCGGTCGAGGCGGGCGCCCAGCTCGTCAACGACGTGAGCGGCGGCCTGGCCGACCCCGAGATGCCGCGCGTGGTGGCCGCGACCGGCGTCACCTACGTCGTGATGCACTGGCGCGGCCACAGCCATGACATGGACACCCGCGCCGTCTACGCCGACGTGGTCACGGAGGTGCGCGAGGAACTGAGCAAGCGAGTCGACCTGGTGCTGGCGGAGGGGGTCACGGAGGAGCAGATCGTGCTCGATCCTGGCCTCGGCTTCGCCAAGAACGCCGAGCACAACTGGGCGTTGCTCGCGGGCATCCCCGAGCTGACGGAGCTGGGTTATCCGTTGCTCATCGGGGCGTCGCGCAAGCGTTTCCTGGGGCGGCTGCTGGCCGACGCCGACGGCACGCCCCGGCCGTTCAGCCGCAGCGACGACGCCACGCTGGCCGTGACCGCGCTGGCCGCGCAGGCCGGCGCGTGGTGCGTACGCGTGCACGAAGTAGGTCCCAATGCCGATGCCGTGCGCGTGGCAGCCGCATGGAAGAGAGCCGGAGCCAACACATGAGCGTCGACACCGCCGCCATCGAGACGGTCAACCAGGAGTTCTACACCGCGATCGAGAGCGCGGACCTGGACAAGATGACGGAGATCTGGGCCGAGGACACCACCGACGACCAGGTGAGCTGCGTCCATCCGGGCTGGACCCTGCTGACGGGCCGCTCCGAGGTGCTGCGGTCGTGGGCCCTGATCATGGCCAACACGACCTACATCCAGTTCGTGCTGACCGACGTCAACACGACCGTGCTGGGTGATGTGGCCGTCCTGACCTGTGTGGAGAACATCCTGACCGCGGGCGAGGAGGGTGAGGCCAGTTTCGCCGCGGGCAAGGTGGTGGCGAGCAACGTCTACCTCCGCACCCCGCAGGGCTGGCGGCTGTGGATGCACCACGGCTCGCCGGTGCTCCAGGGGGATGACGACGAGGAGGAGGAAGGCGAGCTTGAGCCCTGATCGCATCACTCTCAAGGGCCTGCGGGCCAGGGGGAGACACGGCGTGCTCGCCGCCGAGCGGGAGCTCGGGCAGGAGTTCGTGGTGGACGCGACGTTGTTCCTCGACACCGCGCCGGCGGCGGCCGGCGACGACCTGACCAAGACCGTCCACTACGGGGAGCTGGCGCAGGCGCTGGTCGAGGTGGTGGAGGGCGAGCCGGTCGAGCTGATCGAGACGCTCGCGCAGCGCCTGGCGGACGTGTGCCTGGCGGGCGAGCCGGTGCGTAAGGTCGAGGTGAGCGTGCACAAGCCGGCGGCGCCGATCCCGCTGCCGTTCGACGACGTGATCGTGACGATTGAGCGGAGCCGCGGATGAAGGTCGTGCTCTCTCTCGGCAGCAACCTGGGGCACCGGTTCCAGACGTTGCAGGGTGCCGTGGACACGCTGTTCGACGCTCCGGGGCTGGAGTTCGTCAAGGCGTCCCCCGTCTACGAGACCGACCCCGTAGGAGGGCCGGAGGGGCAGCGGCCCTTCCTCAACGCGATCGTGGTGGCCGAGACGACGCTCGCGCCGCGCACCCTGCTGGAGCGGGCTCAGGGCGTGGAGAACGCCTTCGGCCGCGTACGCGAGGAGCGCTGGGGCCCGCGCACCCTCGACATCGACCTGATCGTCGTGGGCGACCAGGTCAGCGACGACCCCGACCTGACGCTGCCGCATCCACGGGCCCACGAGCGTGCGTTCGTGCTCGTGCCCTGGTCGAAGGCCGACCCCGAGGGTGTGGTCCCGGGCCACGGGCGGGTGGCGGAGTTGCTGGAGGCGGTCGAGGAGCAGGGCGTGCGCCTGCGCGACGACCTCAAGCTGCAGAGGCCCGATTGAAGCCCACCCATCCCGGCCTCCTGGCCGGCATCTTCGCCGTCCTCGCCCTGCTGACCTGGGCGGTGATCCGGCCGATCTACTCCGAGCTGCCTCTCATGCCCTGGACCGCGATCCCCACGGTCCTGCTGCTGGCCGTCGGCGAGGGCTACAGCGGCTGGGCGACCAAGGCCAGGATCGCCAGGAAGCCCGGAACCAAGCCGGTCGAGCCGCTGGCCGTGGCCCGGCTGGCGGCGCTGGCGAAGGCGTCGGCGTACGCGGGGGCGGCCTTCGGCGGGATCTTCGCCGGATTCGCCCTGCACACCGTGCAACTGCTCGACCGGGAGACGCCGCGCGGCGAGTTCTTCGTCTCGGCCGGGTCGTTCGTGTCGTGCGTCGTGCTGGTCTGCGCCGCGCTCTACCTGGAGCACGCCTGCCGCATCCCCAAGGATCCGGAAGAACAAGGCCAGTACCGGCAGAACGGACGCGACTAGGGCTCTAGTTGTGCTCGCCCAGGCCCTCCACGGCCTTGCGGGCCGCCGCGGCCAGGCGGTCGTGCCACATCTCGCGCTGGAGCAGGCGCAGCGCGCGGCGCAGGACGTCACTCGGCCGTTCGTCTTCGCGAAGGGCGGTGCGGATGATCCGCTCGTCTTCGGCGTTGGCCCGGAAGGCGATCTCAGCCATGTCCCGAGCTTATGGACCCGCCGACGCCCTTGTCCCGCGTTTGCCCGACGCGGGCCCGCCGGGCGGCCGACGGGGGGCCAGATGGGGGGCACGACGGCGGCCGAAGAGATAGATGACCGGGGCCGTGCAGATGAGCGGCCCGATGACGGCGATCGGGCGTTCCAGCCACCACACCGTGTCCGGCGGGATCCGGTCGCCCAGCGAGCCGAACAGCCACCACGACAGGCCCAGGGAGATGGCCATCCCGGTGGTGTGGAAGAGGAACAGCGGCAGCGCGTAACGGTTGATGAACTCGTTGAGCCGCCGCCAGCCCGGCCGTTCCAGCACCCGTTCCATGGCCGGGCGCAGCACCTCGACCAGCCCGATCTGGAAGAGCAGCAGCGCGACGATGACGAACGTGGGCGGCGCCATGTTGGACCACTTGTCGCCGGGCACCCCGACCATCGAGCCCGGATAGATGCCGGAGTAGACGAGCCCGAACAGGGCGAACAGCCCCGTCCACAGCAGCGCCACGTCATAGCGTCTGGGCAGCTCGACGACGCGGTCGTAGAAGAACCCGGCCTGGTGGGCCAGCCCCCAGATGATGATCATGTTGAGCCAGGCGACGCCCTCCACCTCGTACCGGAAGCGCAGCACGTCCACCACCAGCGCCGCGCCGCCGAGCCAGATGAGGGTGAGCACGTCGTAGCGCTTGTGCAGCCAGAGCGCGAGCGGCAGCAGCGCGATCAGCACGAGGTAGACGCCGAGGAACCACAGCGGGCTGAGCACCAGCAGCACGACCCGCCACATCCAGTCCACCTGGAACGTGTACGTCACCGCCGCCCCGATGGCGATCCACACCCCGGACAGGACCAGCGCGGGTAAGGCCAGCGCCTTGATCCGCCGCGCCACGAACGAGCCGATGCCGACCCCGCGCGCCCTGGCCCGGCGCCAGGACAGCAGGTGCACGTGGCCGCCGACGTAGAAGAACAGCGGCAGCACCTGCAGCAGCCAGGTGAGGATCCACAGGCCGGAGGTGAAGCCCAGCGGGCTGGTGGGCTCGGGGCCGTGCGGCTTCCACTCCAGGATGGTGAAGGCCCAGTGCCACAGGACCACGACGACCAGGCTCAGCGCGCGCAGCCAGTCGACGTACTTGTCGCGCTCTGCTGAAGGGGAGGGGCTGGGGGCGGGGACGGGAGTGGAGGTCACTTGTCGATGTCACCTACCACGAAGAACATGGAGCCGAGGATGGCCACCATGTCGGCCACGAGATGCCCGGGCAGCATCTCGCGCAGCACCTGGATGTTGCTGTAGGAGGCCGAGCGCAGCTTGAGCCGCCACGGCGTCTTGTCGCCCTTCGACACCAGGTAGTAGCCGTTGATCCCGAGCGGGTTCTCCGTCCACGCGTACGTGTGGCCCTCCGGCACCTTGAGCACCTTGGGCAGCCGCTGGTTGACCGGGCCTGGCGGCAGCGAGCGCAGCCGTTCGACGCAGGCGTCGGCCAGGTCCAGCGAGACCTTGAGCTGCTCGAACAGTATCTCGAAGCGGTCGTGGCAGTCGCCCGCGCTCCGGGTGACGACCTTCACCGGCAGCTCGGGATAGGCCAGGTACGGCTCGTCGCGGCGCAGGTCGAAGTCGACGCCCGAGGCGCGGGCGATGGGGCCGCTGACGCCGTACTGCATGATCTGCTCGCGGGTGAGCACGCCCACGCCTCTGGTGCGCGCGATGAAGATCTCGTTGTGCAGGATGAGGTGCTCGATGTCGGGTACGCGCCGGCGGGTCTCGGCGACGGCCTGGCTCACCCGGTCGAGCCAGCCGAGGGGCAGGTCCTCCTTGAGCCCGCCGACCCGGTTGAACATGTAGTGCATGCGCCCGCCGGAGATCTCCTCCATGACGGCCTGGATGCGTTCGCGTTCGTCGAAGGAGTAGAACAGCGGCGTCATCGCGCCCAGCTCCAGGGGATAGGAGCCGAGGAACATCAGGTGGTTGAGCACCCGGTTGAGCTCGGCCAGCAGCGTGCGCGCCCACACGGCCCTGACCGGCGGCTCCATGCCCAGCAGGCGTTCGGCGGCGAGCACCACGCCCAGCTCGTTCGCGAAGCCGGACAGCCAGTCGTGCCGGTTGGCCAGCATGATGATCTGACGGTAGTCGCGCACCTCGAACAGCTTCTCCGCGCCCCGGTGCATGTAGCCGATGATCGGCTCGGCGGTGGCGATGCGCTCGCCGTCGAGGGTCAGCCGGAGCCTGAGCACCCCGTGGGTCGACGGGTGCTGCGGGCCGATGTTGAGGATCATGTCCTCGGTGGCGAGCTCTTTCGCGCCCGCGCCGATTCCGACCACTCGTTCCGTCATACGGCCATGCTGCCACCGTACCCGCACGTGATCCAGCGCGGGGGATGGTCAAGAGATGGTACGGAAACGCATCCCGAAGCCGGACATGGGGAGGAATACCGGTAACGGGGGGAGAAAACACCATGAAGAAGGTTCTTTTTGATGTCGCAGCTCTGATCGCACGAGTCGTCACCGGCGTGATCTTCCTCGCGCACGGCTGGCAGAAGTGGCAGGGCGGGCTCAGCGCCGCCTCCGAGGGTTTCCGGGAGATGGGCATCCCGATGCCGGTGATGGCGGCCGGGTTCTCGACCGTCGTCGAGACCGTCGGCGGTGTCTTCCTGATCCTCGGGCTGCTGGTGCGTCCAGTGGCGTTGCTGCTGCTGATCAACATGATCGGCGCGATCGTGTTCGTGCACGGGAGCCACGGCGTGCTGTCGGCGAACAACGGCTGGGAGCTGCCGGGGGCGCTCGGCGCGCTGTGCCTGCTGTTCCTCGCGCTGGGCGGCGGGCGCATCGGGCTGGACGCCATCTTCGCCTCGGTCTTCCGCAGGCGCGGGGAGCGGCGGGTGGCCGAGGCGGAACTGGCCGCGCACGCCCCGAGCAGGGACGACGCGGGCATGACGGCGGGCACGGCGGCGGGCACGGCGGCGGGCACGGCCGCGGGTACCGCGGCGGGCACGACCGCCACGGGTACGGCTCAGGGCGGTCGCACCGGCGGGCCCATGACGCCCGCCGAGCGGGACGTGTCGGCCGACCGTCCGGAGGTGCCCAGGCAGCCGGCCGCGCCCGACACGACCCGCTCGCCTGACACGACCCGCTCGACCGGCCCGACCGGCTCGACCGGCTCGACCGGCTCCGGGAGGTTCAACGACGACGACATGAGGGAGATCGACGCGCTCGTTTCCGACGAGCCGCCGCAGCACCACAAGCCGCCGAACCGCTGACCTCCCGGCACGCGCGCGCGGGTCGTAGGCCGAGCTTCCGGGGCTCCGAGGACTCAGGCCGAGTTCCCGGGCGCGCGGGCCGAGGTCGGCTCAGCGGCGGGAGACGAGGTCCCGCACGGCCTCGATCAGCCGGTCCACGTGCTCCTGCGTGCTCCCGATGCCGATCGAGGCTCGCACCGCCGAGCCGGTGTCGTCCGCGCAGTCGCCGTCGGGGGCGCCCTCAGACGTGCCCAGCAGGTGCCGGACGAACGGGTGCGCGCAGAACTTCCCGTCGCGCACCCCGATGCCGTACTCGCCGGACAGCGCCTCGGCCACCTCGCGCGCCGTGTACCCGGCCACGGTGAACGACACGATGCCCACGCGCGGGTGGTCGTCCCCCCACAGGGACAGCTCCCGTACGCCCTCGATCGAGGCCAGCCCCGAGCGCAGCCGCGCGATCAGCCGCTCCTCCTCCCGCACCAGCGCGGTCCAGCCGGTCGCGGTCAGCGCGTCGCAGGCGGCGGCCAGGGCGATGGCGCCGAGCACGTTGGGCGTGCCGGCCTCGTGCCTGGGCTCGGGGTCGTCGTGCCACTCCACGCTCTCCCCGACCGAGCGCACCGCGCCCCCGCCCTTGAGGTACGGCTCACCCTCGGCCAGCCAGTCCCTCCGCCCGACGAGCGCGCCGGCCCCGAAGGGCGCGTACAGCTTGTGCCCGGAGAAGGCCACGTAGTCCAGGTCGAGCGCGGTCAGGTTGAGCCGCCGATGCGGTACGAGCTGCGCCGCGTCCACCAGGATCCTGGCCCCGTGCCGATGCGCGATGTGCGCCAGCGCGGCGATCGGCCACAGCTCGCCGGTGACGTTGGAGGCGGCGGTGACGACCAGCAGCTTGGGCCCCTCGATCGCGGCCAGCGCTTCGTCGGCGGCGCGCACGGCCTCGCCGGGGAAGGCGGGCGGCGCCAGCCGCACGGCGTGCCGCCAGGGCAGCAGGGAGGCGTGGTGCTCGGTGTCGAAGACCACCGTGGTGGTGCCCTCGGGCAGGCAGCCGGCCAGCAGGTTCGTGGCGTCGGTGGTGTTGCGGGTGAAGATCACGGAGTCGTCCGGGCGGGCGCCGACGAAGGCCCTGACCGTGTGGCGGGCCTGCTCGTACCGGGCGGTGGTGAGCTGAGAGGCGTAGCCGGCGCCGCGGTGGACGCTGGAGTAGGCCGGAAGCGCGGCGGTGACGGCGGCGCTGACCGGCTCAAGACAGGGCGCGCTGGCCGCGTAGTCCAGGTTGGCGTACCCCACCAGTCTGCCGCCCTTGACCGGCACCTCCAGGTCGGCTCCCAGCACGGCGGGAATGGGCCGGCTCGTCGCGGATGCGGGGGCGGCCTCGGGCGTACGGGCGGAGTTGAAGATCGTCAGAGTGGACACAGGGGTACCTCCTGAAGGGCCATCGGACCCCTGGAAGCAGCCACGGAGCCCGCGCTTGCCCGCCACACCTCGTGACGGACCAGGTCTTCACCCGGGGCACCCCGCCGCGGACGCGAGGGTTGCCGGCCAGCTAGCCGGGGCTTGTCGCTGGCACTCATGACCTACGAGGGGAACTATAACCGACACCCCGGCATGAATCGCAACCCCGCGAACTAATGCCCGGCTCGGCTCGTTGCTACCGGGAAACCCCCATCAACCCCCGAGTCATGGAGGTACCCGATGCTGGACTGGGTGGCCGACCCGAACATCTGGATCGGCTTCTTCACCCTGGTCGCCCTGGAGATCGTTCTGGGGATCGACAACATCATTTTCATCTCCATCCTCGCCGGGAAGCTGCCCGCCGAGCAGCGCGACAGGGCCCGCGTGCTCGGTCTGGCGGCGGCTCTGATCAGCCGGCTGCTCCTGCTGTTCGGCCTGTCCTGGGTGGTGCAGCTTACGCAGCCGCTGTTCACGGTGCTCGGTCAGGAGATTTCGGGACGTGACCTGATCCTGCTGCTCGGCGGGCTGTTCCTGCTGGGCAAGAGCGTCACCGAGATCCACCACAGCATGGAGGCGCCGGCCGGCAAGGACGGCAAGCAGGCCGCCGCCGTCTCCTTCACGTCGGTGATCGTGCAGATCATGGTGCTGGACGTGGTGTTCTCGCTGGACTCCGTGATCACCGCCGTCGGCATGGTGGACGAGCTGGGCGTGATGATCGCTGCGGTCGTGGTGGCCGTGGTGGTGATGCTGTTCGCCTCCGGGCCGATCAGCCGGTTCGTGGACGCGCATCCGACCATCAAGATGCTGGCGCTGTCGTTCCTGGTGCTGATCGGGGTGGTGCTCGTGGCCGAGGGCCTCGACCAGCACATCCCGAAGGGCTACATCTACTTCGCGATGGCGTTCTCGGTCGTCGTGGAGCTGCTCAACATCCGGGTACGCAGCAGGCACGCCAGGAGGCAGCAGGCCGTCCAGGAAGGAGAAACCCCCTCCTAAGATGAAATAGTGGGCTTTGATCCTTGGAATCCTGATTTCGTGGCGTACCCGTACCGCGTGTACGACGAGTTGAGGCGCGAGGCGCCCGTCAGCTACTACGAGCCGACGGGCCAGTGGCTCATCGCGCGGCACGCCGACGTCAACGCGCTGCTCAGAGACCGCCGGCTGGGCCGCTCCTACCTGCACGTGGCCACCCACGAGGAGTTCGGCCGGCCGGCGGAGCCGGAGTTCCAGGAGCCGTTCTGGCGCGTGATCAGGGCGGGCATGCTCGACGTGGAGCCGCCGGTGCACACGAGGCTGCGCCGGCTGGTCTCCAGGGCGTTCACGCCACGCATGGTCGAGTCGCTGCGCCCCCGCGTCCGCGCCATCGCGGGGGATCTGGTGGCGGCGTACGTGGACAAGGGCGGCGGTGACCTGATCGCCGAGGTGGCCGAGCCGCTCCCGGTGACCGTCATCGCGGAGATGCTCGGCATCCCCGGCCAGGACCGCCACCTGCTGCGCCCCTGGTCGGCCGACATCTGCGGCATGTACGAGCTCAACCCCGCCCCCGAGGCCCAGCACACCGCGGTGCGCGCGGCGTCCGAGTTCGCCGGCTACCTCAAGGCCCTGGCCGCCGAACGCCGCCGCGCGCCGGGCGAGGACCTGATCTCGGCGCTCACCCAGATCGACGAGCTGACCGAGGACGAGCTGGTCGGCACCTGCGTCCTGCTGCTCAACGCCGGCCACGAGGCCACCGTGAACGTGACGGGCAACGGCTGGTGGTCGCTGTTCAGGAACCCCGGCGAGCTGGCCAGGCTGCGCGCGGACCGGTCTCTGCTGCCCACCGCCGTCGAGGAGCTGATGCGCTGGGACACGCCGTTGCAGATGTTCGAGCGCTGGGTGCTGGAGGACATCGAGGTGCACGGCGTACGGATCCCGCGCGGCTCGGAGGTGGCGCTGCTGTTCGGCTCGGCGAACCGGGACCAGGACGTGTTCGAGGACCCGGACCGGCTCGACGTGGGCCGTGCCGACAATCCGCACATCTCATTCGGGGCGGGCATCCACTTCTGCCTGGGCGCGCCGCTGGCCAGGATCGAGCTGGCGGAGTCGTTCGGCGCGCTGCTGGACCGGGCGGCCACGCTGGAGCTGCGCGAGGAGCCGGTTTGGAAGCCCGGCTACATCATCCGCGGCCTGCAAAGCCTCGACCTGACCGCCACCGCCTGAGCCCGCCGCCACCGCCTGAGCCGCCCGCCCGCCGCTTCCCGCCTGAGCGGGCCGACGGGCAGGGCCGGCACCCGGCCGTGCCGGCGCTCGACCGCGCCGGCGTTCACCGCTTCTGGCTGAGCCAGCCGAAGCCGCCGAGCCCCGACGGGTCGATCAGCTCGCCCTCCTCCGAGGCCCGCGCCAGTGCCTTGAGATAGCCGCGCGGATCGGCGCGGGCCAGGTCGAGCGGCGGACGCGCGCCGGTGACCCCCAGCTCGCGCAGCGCCGCGCGTTGTGTGGACAAGGTTGTGGATATCGCACCGGCCCTGATCCCGGCCGCCGCGCACGCGTCGAGGGCGACATGTGCGGTGATGTCGCAGGTCCCGTCGGGTACGGGGGTGACGACCGCGCCGTCGCGGTACCCGGTCAGCGTGCCGCACAACGGCCGGTTGTCCACAGGGTGTGCATAATCGATGGCTATCGCCCGGCCTCTGCGGAGACGTACCAGGACCGAGGCCCAGGCCTCGTCGCGGGGGAGGCCGATCTCGGCCCGCGAGCCCACGCGGGTCAGCGGCCACCACCGCTCCAGCCAGGCCCGGTCGGCCGGCCGCAGCGGCCCACCGAGCCGCTCCTCGCCCGTGCGCACGTCGACCAGGATGAGGCGCGGCCCTTCGGCGGTCTGCTCGGCCACGTCGAGCGGCACGTTGTCCAGCCACTCGTTGGCGATGACCAGGCCCACGATGCCGTCGGGCACCTCGCCGGACCAGCGGACGCGCCCGGACAGGCCGGGCGGCCTGGGTGACAGGTCGACGGCCGTGATCCGCAGCCGATCGCGCAACGCGGGCGGCGCCCACTCCAGGACCTGGGTGACCAGCACACCCTCGCCCGCGCCGATGTCGACCAGGTCGAGCACGTCGGGTTTGCCCAGCTCGGCGTCCACTTCCGCGAGCAGCGCCAGCACGGCTCCTGCGAAGGCGGCCGAGGCGCTGACCGAGGTGCGGAAGTGGCCTGACGGGCGTTCGCGGAGGTAGAAACCCTCCTCGCCGTACAGCGCGCGCTCGGTGGCGGCGCGCCAGGTGTGCCACATGTTCTGGACTATCTCATGACTCGCGATGGGTACGCACTGTCATCATATGACTACTCAATGTCTCCGACTTGCGATAGCGTTTACCCATTGTCATCGAGTGATCGCGTTGCGCCATCCCCTACCGGCGGAGCGGATCGCTTCCCGAGCACGCGCGGCGCGGAGCCGCGAAACTGAGAGGAGCCCTCATGCTGAAGAAGGTCCTGGTCGTCGCCGGTGCCGCCGCCATGCTGTCGATGGCCGCTCCGGCCCACGCCGACATCACCAACGGCGCCGGCGGTGTGCTCTCCGGCAACCAGGTGCACCTGCCGATCACCGCCCCGATCAACATCTGTGGCAACGCCATCGCGGTCATCGGCCTCGCGGTGGCGGGCTGCAAGGGCGGGGCCAACGCGTACGCGCCGAGCCACCACTGACAGCGGCGAACCCGGGCCGGCGCAGGCCGGCCCGGGTTCGTGTCCCCAACTGGTCAGTCGGCGGATGACCAGCCGGCGCACCTCCAAGGGGTCGCAATGTGCGGGCGTCAGGTTCCGGCAAGGGACATGGCGCCCGTTTTCATACGGTGACCCCTCTCCTCATCTCTTCCGACAGGGGGTGCGCTCTTTGTATGCCCTTGTCGCTTTTGTCGTTAACTCAACGCGCGGCAAAGCACTCGTCACGCTGGCACTCTCGCAAGGCCGTTACGCTGGTCGGCGGTGCCATTACGACAGGGGTGAGACGTCATGGACGCAGGGGATCGCCCGGCCCGGCTGACTGTCGGCGTGCTGGGGGCGGGCAAGGTCGGCTCGGCTCTCGGTGCCGCGCTGGCGCAGGCGGGTCACCGCGTGGTGGCCGCCAGCGGAGTGTCCGACACCTCCCAGCGGTGGGCGGCCGAGCGGCTCGGCCTCACGCCGTCCAGGCCGGACGAGGTGGTGGCCGCGGCCCAGCTCATCCTGCTCACCGTGCCGGACGACCCGCTGCCCGGCCTGGTCAGCGGGCTGGCCAGCACGGGCGCCGACCTCCAGGGCAAGATGCTGGTGCACACCAGCGGGGCGTACGGGCTGTCGGTGCTCGACCCAGCGGCCGAGGCGGGCGCGCTGCCGCTCGCCCTGCACCCCGTGATGACCTTCACCGGCAGGGACGACGACCTCAACAAGCTCACCGGCATCTCGTACGGCGTCACCGCGCCCGACGTGCTGCGGCCGGTGGCCGAGGCGCTGGTGATCGAGATGGGTGGCGAGCCGGTGTGGATCGCCGACGCCGACCGCCCGCTCTACCACGCGGCCCTGGCCGGAGCCGCCAACCACATGGTCACGCTCATCGCGGAGTCCTCCGACCTGCTGCGCGGCATCGGCGTCGAGCATCCGGGCCGGATGCTGGGCCCGCTGCTCGGCGCGGCGCTCGACAACGTGCTGCGGCTGGGCATCGCCGGCCTGACCGGCCCCGTCGTGCGGGGTGACGCCGGCACGGTGCGCAAGCATGTCGACGCGCTGATCCTGGCCGCCCCGGAGGCGGCCGACGCCTACATCGCGCTGGCCAGGCTCACGGCGGACCGGGCGCTGGCCGCGGGGTTGCTCAAACCCGAGGAGGCGGAGCGGCTGCTCGACGCGCTAGGGGGCAATATATGGACCTGACCGTCGCGCTTGGAGGGCACTTATGGAGCTGATCGTCGCCGGCAACCGGGAAGACCTGGTCAAGGCGCGCCGTGCCGGCACGGTGGCGCTGGTCCCGACCATGGGGGCGCTGCACGAGGGCCACCGGTCGCTGATCAGGCAGGCCCGGGTGCGCGCCGATCAGGTCGTGGTCAGTATCTTCGTCAATCCTCTTCAATTTTCTCCAAACGAGGATTTTTCACGCTATCCCCGTACATTCGACGCCGATCTCGATGTGTGCCGCGCCGAAGGCGTGGATGTCGTGTTCCACCCGGCCGTCGAGGACATGTACGCCCCCGACCGCCAGATCTCCGTCTCCTCCGGCGAGATGGGGCGGATCGTCGAGGGCGCGGCGAGGCCCGGCCACTTCGACGGCATGCTCACGGTGGTGCTCAAGCTGTTCAACCTGGTCCAGCCCGATCTGGCCGTCTTCGGGCAGAAGGACGCCCAGCAACTGGCCCTCATCCGCCGCATGGTCGCCGACTTCGACCTGCCGATCGAGATCCTGGGGTCGCCGACCGTACGCGAGCCCGACGGCCTGGCCCTGTCCAGCCGCAACCGCTTCCTGTCGGAGGGCGACCGACGGCTGGCCCTGGCGCTCTCGCAGGCCCTGCGGGCGGGGGCGGCCCGGCTCACCCCGTCCGAGATCAGGCGTACGGCGATGGCCGTGCTCGACGAGGCGGGACCCGGGCTTGAGGTGGACTATCTGGCGCTGGTGGATCCGGCCACGTTCGCCGAAGTGAGCGAGTCGTACGAGGGCCTGGCCGTGCTCGCGGTGGCGGCCAGGGTCGGCACCACGCGGCTCATCGACAACGTCACCCTCACCCTCAACCCCGCCTGAGGACCCCCGGGGCATGGGCACGCCGCGGCTGGCGTTATCGTCATAGTGACGAAATCGCCTCAGTGAGGAGACCCCCGATGAGTGCACCGGCGATTCCCCTGCGTCTGACCGCCCCCGAACCCGGCTGGATCGCCGCGGCCGACGTGGTCGTGGTGGGCTCCGGCATCGCCGGCCTGACCGTGGCCCTGCGTTACGCGGAGCTGGAGCCGGCGGCCAAGGTACTGGTCGTCACCAAGGACGTGCTGTCGTCCGGCTCGACCCGGTGGGCCCAGGGCGGCATCGCGGCCGTGCTCGACCCGGAGGACACCCCCGACGAGCACCTGAGTGACACGTTGCTGGCGGGGGTCGGGCTCTGTGACGTACGGGCGGTGCGCACGCTGGTGACCGAGGGCCCCGACGCGCTGCGCCGGCTGATGGCACGGGGCGCCCGCTTCGACCGGACGGTCGACGGTGAGCTCCAGCTCACCAGGGAAGGCGGGCACCGGCGCCGCCGGATCGTGCACGCGGGTGGCGACGCCACCGGCGCCGAGGTCCAGCGGGCGCTGGTCGAGGCGGTGCGGGCCGGCTCGATCGAGGTGATCGAGCACGCGCTGGTGCTCGACCTGCTGAAAGACGCGAAGGGCCGGGCCAGGGGCGTGACGCTGCACGTCATGGGCGAGGGCGCGCGCGACGGCGTGGGCGCGGTGCACGCCAGGGCGGTGGTGCTGGCGACCGGCGGCATGGGCCAGGTCTACGCCGCCACCACCAACCCGGTCGTCTCCACCGGCGATGGCGTGGCCCTCGCGCTGCGGGCCGGAGCGGTGGTGCGCGACCTGGAGTTCGTCCAGTTCCATCCGACCGTGCTGTGGCTAGGCGAGGGCTCGACCGGGCAGCAGCCGCTGATCTCCGAGGCTGTCAGGGGCGAGGGCGCCTTCCTCATCGACCACGAAGGCCGCCGGTTCATGGAGGGCGCGCACGAGCTGGGCGACCTCGCGCCGCGCGACGTGGTGGCCAAGGCCATCATGCGCACGATGCGGGCCAACGGCCGCGACCACGTCTTCCTCGACGGCCGCCACTTCGGCAGGGAGAAGTGGGAGTCGCGCTTCCCCACGATCTACGCGGTCTGCCGCGAGCACGGCATCGACCCGGTCACGCAGCCGATCCCGGTCTCGCCGGCCGCCCACTACGCCAGCGGCGGCGTGCGTACGGACCTGCACGGCCGTACCTCCATCGAGGGTCTCTACGCCTGCGGCGAGGTCGCCTGCACCGGCGTGCACGGCGCCAACCGGCTGGCCTCCAACTCCCTGCTCGAAGGGCTCGTGTTCGCCGAGCGCATCGCCGCCGACGTGCACGCGCGGCGGCCCGCGCCGGGGGAGCCGGTGCCGGGCACGGCCGCGGAAGGGCTGGTGGACCCGCGGGTCAGGGCGAGGATCCAGGCCCACATGAGCACCGGCGCGAGCGTGCTGCGCAGCCGCGAGTCGCTGGTCGCCACCGCCGGTGCGCTGCGGGACGCCCGCTGGACCCCGGTCGAGGTGGCCGCCTGCACCGAGGCGTGGGAGGCCACGAACCTGCTCACCGTCGCCACCGTGCTCACGGGCGCGGCGGCCGCCAGGCTGGAGACGCGCGGCTCACACTGGCGCGAGGACCACGACACCCGCGACGACGACGAATGGCTGGGCCACCTCGACGTGACCCTGACGAAGGAGGGCCTCCGCATGACGTACACGCCGCATGGGGACGCGATGACGCCGCGCCTGGCGCAGGAGCTCACGGCGGCCGGGCTGGACCCGGCCGAGGTGGACGCGCTGATCGACCGCGCGTTGGCCGAGGATCTGCAGGATGCGGGCGATGTGACGAGCCTGGCCACGATCCCCGAGGGGCAGCGCGCGGTGGCCGACGTGGTGGCCCGCAGGGACGGTGTGGTGGCCGGGCTGGCGGTGGCGGAGGCGGTGTTCGTCCGGCTCGGGGCCGCCCGCGCCGAGCGCGGTGCCAAGGACGGCGAGCGGGTGCGGGCCGGGGACGTGCTGATGACCGTCGAGGGCCCCGTACGCGCCCTGCTGACGGCCGAGCGCACCGCGCTCAACCTGCTCACCCACCTGTCGGGAGTGGCCACGCTGACCGCGCGCTGGGCCGAGGCCGTCGGCGGCACGGGCGCGCGGGTGCGCGACAGCCGCAAGACCCTGCCCGGCCTGCGGGCATTGGAGAAGTACGCGGTACGCAGCGGCGGCGGCGTGAACCACCGGATGTCGCTGTCGGACGCCGCTCTGATCAAGGACAACCACGTCGTGGCCGCGGGCGGGGTGGCCGAGGCGTTCAGGGCGGTCAGGGAGCGCTACCCCGACCTGCCGATCGAGGTGGAGATCGACCGGCTCGACCAGCTCGACCCCGTGCTCGACGAAGGGGCTGAGCTGATCCTGCTGGACAACTTCACGGTCGAGGACACCGCGCGTGCCGTACATATCGTGAAAAATCGGGCGAAAAATAGGGTTGCTCTTGAGGCGAGCGGGGGATTGACCTTGGAATCGGCCCGTGATGTGGCGGAAACTGGCGTTGACTACCTTGCGGTGGGAGCCCTGACGCACTCAGCGCCGGCCCTTGACATCGCTCTGGATCTGCGGGGGTAATGAATGCTGCTCACGATCGACGTCGGCAACACGCACACGGTGCTGGGGTTGTTCGAGGGCGAGGACGTCATCGAGCACTGGAGGCTGGCCACCGACGCCCGCCGTACCGCCGACGAGATCGCCGTCGTCCTCCAGGGGCTGCTGAGCCAGTCGCCGCTGCTCAAGGGGGCCGACATCGACGGCATCGCCATCTGCTCCACGGTGCCGAGCGTGCTCAACGAGATGCGTGAGATGTGCCGCCGTTACTACGGCGACGTGACCGCCGTGATCGTGGAGCCGGGCATCCGCACCGGGGTGCCCGTACGGATGGACAACCCCAAAGAGGTCGGCAGCGACCGCATCGTGAACGCGCTGGCCGCCATCGACCAGTACGGCGGCCCCTGCGTCATCGTCGACTTCGGCACCGCGACCTCGTTCGACGCCGTCTCCGCCAAGGGCGAATACGTCGGCGCGGTCACCGCCCCCGGCATCGAGATCTCGGTGGACGCCCTGGCCGCCGCCGGAGCCCAACTGCACAAGGTCGAGCTGGTCAGGCCGCGCTCGGTGATCGCCAAGAACACGGTCGAGGCGCTGCAGGCCGGGATCATCTACGGCTTCGCCGGCCAGGTGGACGGCATCGTCGAGCGCATGACGGCCGAACTGGCCGACGACCCCGACGAGGTGACGGTCGTCGCCACCGGCGGGCACGCGGCGCTGGTCGTGGGCGAGTCACGTTCGATCGACGTGCACGAGCCGTGGCTGACCCTCATCGGGCTGCGGCTCGTCTACCATCGCAACACCGCCTGAGCTCCGGCACACGACGAGCGGCCCCCCGCTCGGGTGGGGGGCCGCTCGCGCTTTCACCCGTCACTCGCTCTCGGCGGTGTAGATGTACTGCCAGTGGCCGCACTTGACGGGGAAGTTGCTGTGGGGGCCGATCTGGCAGACCTTCGCCCGCAGGCTGAAGACGTCGTGCTCCTGGAACTGGAACCACTTCGAGCCCGGGTAGCCGCAGTACTTCTTGTAGTAGACCGGCGACCAGTCGTGGTCGAAGTCGCTGGCCTCGAACTTCACGAACGCGCACTTGCCGCCGGCGCGGTAGGTGCGGTTGTCCAGGTCCCAAAGCCGGCCTCTGACCGTGACCTCGTTGGACTCGCCGTCGTGGTCCCAGTCGACGCCCACCCAGCCCTGCGCCTTGGCCTTGAAGTGCTTGGCGTAGACGGGGCCCCAGTACTCGGAGTGGTCGTCGGGCGTGCTCGCGTAGGCGGCGGCGGGAAGCGCCAGGGCCAGAGCGCTGGTCGCGGCGACGGCGGCGAGGCCGGTCGCGATCTTCTTGAACATCTCGTCTCCTTGAGCTCCCCTCGGGCCGGCTCTTTGCCGGCACCCCCCTTCGAGCTCGTGAGACATTGATAGGCGCGGGGCCTTGCAGAAAGTCTGCAGCAGACCGACGAGCCCTTGCAGTTCGCCATATCCCCTACCCTTTGATGTTGTGAGCGACGAACTTCCCGAGCAGATGCGCATCCGGAGGGAGAAGCTCGACCGCCTTCGCAGCGAGGGCGTCGATCCTTACCC
The DNA here is from genome assembly GCF_040649755.1 of Nonomuraea sp. NPDC048882. Lineage (NCBI taxonomy): Bacteria > Bacillati > Actinomycetota > Actinomycetes > Streptosporangiales > Streptosporangiaceae > Nonomuraea > Nonomuraea sp. NPDC048882. The sequence goes on along the minus strand of NZ_JBEZGB010000034.1, from coordinate 10,841 downwards.
GGTGAACTTCCCACGTACGGCGACCAACGCCGAGGTCAGGGAGAAATACGAGGGCCTTGAGCCCGACACCGCGACCGGCGACCGGGTCGCCGTCGCGGGGCGCGTCATGCTCAACCGTGTGGGCGGCAAGCTCTGCTTCGCCACGCTTCGCGACGGCAGCGCCGACCTCCAGGTGATGATCTCGCTCGACAAGGTCGGCGAGGAGTCCCTGGCCGCCTGGAAGCGTGACGTCGACCTGGGCGACCACGTGGGCGTCAGCGGCGAGGTCATCACCTCGCGCAGGGGCGAGCTGTCGATCCTGGCCGAGAGCTGGCAGATCACCTCCAAGTGCCTGCGCCCGCTGCCGGAGAAGCACGTCGGCCTCACCGACCCCGAGGCGCGGGTGCGTCAGCGCTACGTCGACCTCATCGTCAACGACGAGGCCAGGACGATGGCGCGGGTACGCAGCGCCACGGTGCGCGCGGTGCGCGACTTCTGGCACGAAGAGGGCTATCTGGAGGTCGAGACGCCGATGCTGCAGCCGATCCACGGCGGCGCGACGGCCCGGCCGTTCAAGACCCACATCAACGCCTACGACATGGAGCTCTACCTTCGCATCGCGATCGAGCTCTACCTCAAGCGGCTCGTGGTGGGCGGCATCGAGAAGGTCTTCGAGATCAACCGCAACTTCCGCAACGAAGGCGCCGACTCGACGCACAACCCCGAGTTCACCATGATCGAGGCGTACGGCACCTACCTCGACTACAACGACATGGCCGACCTCACCCAGCGGATGTACCAGAAGGCCGTGGTGGCCGCCCTGGACACCACGGTGGTCGTCCACGACGGCAAGGAGATCGACCTCGGCCTGCCCGAGTGGCCGCGCATCACCCTCTACGGCGCGGTGTCGCAGGCCGTGGGCGAGGAGATCACCACCTCCACCACCCTGGAGGAGCTGCGCAAGCTGGCCGACCGGCGCGAGATCCACTGGGACCCGAAGTGGGGCTCGGGCAAGATCGTGCAGGAGCTGTTCGAGGCGCTGGTCGAGCACACGCTGGTCCAGCCCACGTTCGTGATGGACTATCCGCTGGAGACGTCCCCGCTGGCCCGCAACCACCGCGACGACCCGCTGCTGACCGAGAAGTGGGACCTGATCGGCTTCGGCACCGAGCTGGGCACCGCCTACTCCGAGCTCAACGACCCGATCGAGCAGCGGCGCCGGCTGGTGGAGCAGTCGCTGCTGGCGGCCGGGGGCGACCCCGAGGCCATGCAGGTCGACGAGGACTTCTTGCAGGCGCTCGAATACGCCATGCCGCCCACAGGGGGCATGGGCGCCGGCATCGACCGGATGATCATGGCGTTCACCGGCAGGAACATTCGCGAGACGATCCTGTTCCCGCTGGTCAAGCCCACCCACTGAGTCACGGTCACCCGGCGCGGCCCCGTCGGGCCGCGCCGGGCCTTGCCCGGGATCGAACCGGCCCCGCCCGGGTGCGCACCGGTCCCGCCCCGGTGCGCCGGGGTGCGCCTGGCCTCAGCCGTCGCCGATGAGGCCGACTCGGGCTCTCAGCTCCCGCACTCTCCTCACGGCGTAGTCGTGAAACTCCCTTCCGGCCCGCCCGGTTCCCGGCCCGAGCGCCGCTGTAAGCATCGGGTCAAGGCGCGCGCCAGGATCTCACTACGGCCGCGGCTCCGTTCGTGATCCTCCGCAGGCGCTCCGAGCGGTTCGCTGATCGTCGTGTCCGGAAGTGGCCACGCCGGAGCGGACCCGAGAGCGGGCTCGCCGGGCGGAGCGGCGAGCAGGTCGCCGGTGATCACCTCCAGGCGCGGGCTCGGACGCCGGCACCTGCGGAAAGTGACGCCCTGATCGCCAGGGCGCGTGGCCAGGTGCGCTCCTGCCGGTCCGTCCGTACGAGCGGCCCGGCCTGCTGACCTGGGCCTGTGCCGGCCATGGGCGCGGTGCCGCGACCGCAGCGCGGATCGCGGAGCGGCAGGGTGCGGAGGACGTGCGTGGTGGCTGCGAGTGATCAGACGCGCGTGCGGAACAAAGCGGTCCAGGCGCGAAGACCGCGATGACGGGGATAAGGATCACGCAGAAATTCGCCGTCGAATGGATCAAAACCCAGCACGTCCACCGCGTTCGTCATTGCGGATCCGGCCTGCGCGGAAGGCTCGATGACTTCGCGTATCGCCCGACGATCATTAGCGACATATCGCGAGTGCGTCATATATATCGGATCATGTCAATAGCGCTCGTCAAGAGCTCGGATTGTCATGCTTGACGACCTTTCCAGGATGCGTTTAACGTCTGCGAGGAGCGACTTCGGCCCACTTGAGAGGCCCAAGTTCAGCTGTTGGGGGGGAGGGCTCCCGATGGATGTGCTCACTGAAGGCGTCGAGCTGAGTCATGCCGATCTTGCGTTGCTGTCGGAGCTGGCCAAGGGAGTCACGGTTGACCGGGTGGGAAGACGTCTGGACATCAGCGGTCGTACCGTACGTCGGCGATTGCGCGGCATCTGCGACCGCATCGGCGTGGCCACGGCGATCGAGGCCGTGGCCTGGGCGGCCCGCCGCCAGCTGATCTAGCGGCGGGCACGTCTGGCGACAGCGCCGGCGAGCCGTGGGCAGGGGCTCAGTCGGCGATGCGTACGGCGCCGGCGAACGGCCGGTTGGCGATCGAGGCGATGCGCACCACGTCACCGGTCCGCGGCGCGTGCACCATCATGCCGCCGCCGAGATAGATGCCGACGTGGTGCAGGTCGCTGTAGAAGAACACCAGGTCGCCCGGCCGCATCTGCTCGCGCGGGATGTGCCGGCCCGCCGTCCACTGGCTGCCGGTGTAGTGGGGCAGTGAGATGCCCACCCTCTGGTAGGCGGCCATGACCAGACCGGAGCAGTCGAAGGAGCTCGGCCCCTCGGCGCCCCAGACGTACGGCTTGAGCTGCTGTGTGAGCGCCCAGCGCGCGGCCTGGGCGGCCTTGCCGGCGCCGACGATCGGCAGGTCGACGCGGGTCGCGCGGGTGCCGGGCCGCCCGGCCTCGCCCAGCGCCCGGCTGAACAGGTTGCTCTCGACCTTGGTGACCAGCTTGGTGATCTTGTCGCGCTTGCCGCCCAGCTCGTTGACGAGCTGCTCGACCTCGTCGATGCGCGCCTTGGCGCCGGCCCTGGCCCGCTCGGCGGCCGCCCTGGCCTTGGTGACCTGGTTGACCGCCTCGCCCTGCTGCTGCTCCAGCACGTACGTGGTGGCGGCGCGGTCGAGGAAGGTGTCGGGGTCCTTGGAGGTGGTGAACGCCAGCACCCGGCCCAGGCCGCCCGTGATGTAGGCGTTCTCGGCGAGCATGGCGGCCTTGGCCCGCTTGGCGGCGAGATCGGCCTCACTGGTGGCCAGGGTCTTCTTCGCGGCCTCTGCGGCCTTCTTGGCGGTCTTGAGCTTCTCCCGCTGGCCGTTGTACTGCTCGCTCAGCGTCTCGATCTCGGTGTGCATCTTCTCGACCCGCTTGGCCAGCTCCTTGAGCGAGGGCTTGGGATCGGCGGACGCCGAGGCGACGGGGATCGCGAGGAGGACCGCGGCGATCGTGAGACTCACCACACCGAAGCGGTGTGGCCGCCGAGGTCGTTCCGGAGGGCGGGCGTGCTTGCCCGCCGTCTTCCCCCCACCGTCGTGCGTGCGCTTCACCAACGAGCTCCTCTCATGGACGCCTACCGGGTTAGCTGACGGGTTCGGGCCGGAGCAGCCCTACCGAACGATTCGGATTCACCCCAGTGGTGACGATGGGGGTCGTCACCGGCGGGTCCCCGGCTTCCCTCACGGGAATTGGGCGTGTCCCTCACGTTGTGACACGTGGGGGACATCGTCGCAGGACACTAATGCACTCCGGGTTCGTGCTCAACCAGAACTGCCGAGTCTGTAGAGGTTTCACAACCGAAGGGTCACAAGGTGATCTCGTGGTCACTCGTACAGAAGCGACTTTATGTCCCCTTTGCCCTTGCTTCCGCCGCAGCCGCGAGGTCGGCGCCAGGGACGCGCCCATATGACCGGGTCATGTAACAGGATGGGCCGGGACATGGCAGTTAGGGCCGAGCCGTAATGACATCTGTACTCTGGAGAGCCATGGAGCAGGTGGCCGAACTGACGATGCCCGAGACCGCGGTGGTGGTCCGGCGTGCCCGCACGCCGGATGTGCGCACGGTCAGGAGGCTAGTGGACACCTACGCGGGCGCGGGCCCGCGGCTCCTGGAGAAGGCCACAGTGACCCTGTACGAAGACGTGCAGGAGTTCTGGGTGGCCGAGCGGGGCGGGCAGGTAGTCGGCTGCGGCGCGCTCCACGTGCTGTGGGAGGACCTCGCGGAGGTCCGCACCGTGGCCGTGGATCCCGAGTGCCGGGGCATGGGCGTCGGCCATCGGATCGTCTCGGCGCTGATACAGCAGGCGACGGATCTGGGTCTGCGGCGTGTATTCTGTCTAACTTTTGAGGTCGATTTCTTCGCGAGACTCGGGTTCCGCCCGATACAGGGCACCCCCGTCTCACCCGAGGTGTACGCCGAACTTCTCGCCTCCTACGACGAGGGCGTGGCGGAGTTCCTCGACCTGGAACACGTCAAACCGAACACCCTGGGCAACACCCGCATGCTGCTCCATCTGACATCGGGTGACGCGGACCTTGACCAGATGGAAAGGTGATTGTTGATACCTATGTCGATACGTTGGGCAGCACAGGCATGTGTCCTGACACGTGCCACATGCGCACTCGAAGCGAGGTGACACGGTGAGCACCGGACAGCCGCCGTATCCACAGGACGACTCCGGAGAAAACTCTGCCCCCGGCACCCCTTACGGGCAGCAGAACTCGGGCCGCCACCCCGGCGAGCCCGACCCCGACGTCACTGTGGTCGGCTACCGGGCGGACGACGCCTATGGGCAGCAGCCCCAGTACGGCCAGCAGCAGGGCTACGGACAGCAGCAGCAGTCCCAGCCCGGCTACGGCCAGCAGGGCTACGGCCAGCAGCAGCAATACGGCCAGCAGCCCCAGTACGGTCAGCAGCAGGGCTACGGACAGCAGCAGCAGTCCCAGCCCGGCTACGGCCAGCAGGGCTATGGCCAGCAGGACTACGGTCAGCAGCAGCAGTCTCAGCCTGACTACGGTCAGCAGGCTCAGTACGGGCAGCAGGGCTACGGCCAGCAGCCTCAGTCGGGTCAGCAGCCGCAGTACGGTCAGCAGCCTCAGTCGGGTCAGCAGCCGCAGTACGGTCAGCAGCAGCAGTCGCAGCCGGGCTATGGCCAGCAGGACTACGGTCAGCAGCAGGGCTACGGACAGCAGCAGCAGTCTCAGCCTGACTACGGTCAGCAGGCTCAGTACGGGCAGCAGGGCTACGGCCAGCAGCCTCAGTCGGGTCAGCAGCCCCAGTACGGTCAGCAGCAGCAGTCGCAGCCCGGCTACGGCCAGCAGGACTACGGTCAGCAGCAGGGTTACGGCCAGCAGCAGCAGTCCCAGCCCGGCTACGGCCAGCAGGGCTACGACCAGCAGCAGGCTTACGGCCAGCAGGGCTACGGGCAGCAGCAGCAGTCGCAACCCGGTTACGGCCAGCAGGGCTATGATCAGCAGCAGGCCTACGGTCAGCAGCAGGGTTACGGGCAGCAGCAGCAGTACGGGCAGGGGGGCTACGGCCAGCAGCCCGGTTACGGGCAGGCCTACGGCCAGCCGGTCGGCGTCCAGCCGCCCGGCGCGCCGGCTCCGCTGGCGGAGTGGTGGCAGCGGTTGGTGGCGAGGATCATCGACATCGTCATCCTCTACATCATCAACATCGTCATCGGCGTGATCTTCGGCCTCTTCCTCGTCGCCAGCTACTCCTCCCAGACGGGCGCGAGCAGTGGCCTCCTCACCTCCTCGGTGGTGGGGATCCTGACGAGCGTGATCGTGACGGCGCTGTGGGTGGTCTACGACTTCTTCCTGCTGAAGTCGAAGGGCCAGACCGTCGGCAAGATGGTGATGGGCATCAAGGTCGTCCCGATCGGGCAGATGATGCCGCCCGGTGGCCTGCCCACCGACATGGCGCTCAAGCGCGCCGGCGTGACGTGGGGCGGTTGGATCCTCAACGTGGTCCCGTTCGTCGGCTGGCTGGTCGGCTGGGCCGTGGTGGCGCTCAACGGCGCCTCGCAGCTGTGGGACAAGCCGTTGCAGCAGACCTTCGCGGACAAGTTCGCGAAGACCGTGGTGGTGAAGATCAAGTAGGTCTTCTCTCCGCAAAACCAGGGGCCGGCTTCGCGCCGGCCCCTATGTTTTGGGCGTGGGGCCGTACACAATGAGGTCCCTACGCCGAGACGCGAGGTGGGAGTTATGGCCGGGACCGCGCCGCGCCCGGACGCGCCACCCGCTGAATGGTGGGAACGCCTCGGCGCCCGGCTGATTGAAGCACTCGTCTTCGGGGTCTTCTATTACATTCTGTTCATCGGGCTATGGGGGTTCTTCCGAACTGTCGGGATGGCCGACGTGTTCGGCGGACGACTGCCCGGCGTGTTGGCATGGGCGGTGGCGGGGCTGGCATATGCCGGCTACGACTGGCTGGCTCATTCCCGCCACGGCAGGACGTTCGGTAAGGCGATCATGCGGATTCGCCTGGCGCCGCAGGGTCTTCAGGCCCGTGCACTGCTCAAACGAGCACTGATCTATCCCGCCCCGCTCATGCTGATGGGCATTCCGGTGGTCAATCTCCTGGCCGGAATGTTGCTGTTCGGCGTAGGGTTGCTCGTCCTGATCGACAAGCCGCTGGAGCGGGGTCCGCACGACAGGGCGGCGGGAACGCGCGTGGTAAAAGATCTTCGCTGAGCCGGGCGTACCTGGGCGGATGCCTTTTCGCAAAATTTTCGCTTGATCCGGTAAGGAGCCTGGAGAGACTGGCATTAGGCTATGGGGCGTCTGGGTTGCCGGGTGTCGGCGCCCCTGTGACACGCAGGGCAGCTGTGTGCCGCTATGGTCGGATGCGGGTGGTTGTAGCCTGCGTGTCTTGAGGGAGCGGGGCTCTCTGCGGTCACGCTCCCAGCGCTTTTTGCGCCCCCGAAACCCCGCTGGCCGTGGAGGCGAGGACGAATGGAAGCCCTAACAGACGTATTGTCAGCGCTCATCCCCCCGGTGGTGGTGGGTGGCGCCTTCATCTTTGGCGTAGTGAAGTTGGTCCGGTCCGAGGCCGTCCAGGGCCGTCGAAACCGCGAGGATCAGCCCGAGAGCCAGAACTGATCGGCTAGTCAGCCGAATCCCCGTAGCGCTGAATTGTCTCCACGCCTTTCCGGGTATATGTTTGGGCAGGCGAATGAAACAATGCTCCGCGAAAGGATTGCGTACATGGCCAAGCAGATCCAGGAGATTCTCATCGATGACCTCGATGGGGGCGAGGCCAATGAGACGGTCAGCTTCGCTATTGACGGCTCCACCTATGAGATTGACCTCAGCGACCTTAACGCGAAGAAGCTGCGGGACGCTCTCACGCCTTTCGTGCAGCATGCGCGCAGGGCGGGCGCCGTCTCCACCCGTCGTCGTGGCCGCGGCGGCAACCGGGCGATGAGCCGCGAGAAGAGCTCGGAGATCCGGCAGTGGGCCAAGGCCCACGGCCTGCCGGTCAGCGAGCGCGGCCGCATCGCCTCCACGGTCGTGGAGAAGTACGAAGCTGCTCACTAAGGGGCCGGCTCTCGACCATGCGCTTATGATGTTCGCCTTGGACCCCGGCGACCGCCATAAGCGCATGATCGTTTCCTGGACGTTCCGGAAACCGGAGCGTCTCGGACGATGATCTTCTGAGCGCCCAAATGTGGGCGATTAGGGCGTGCGTCTTGCCGGCTCCGCCCTGACGCCGTTTCACAGGGCGAGACGCTGTAATGCGACGGCCCCGCGCGCAAAGCCGTGCGGGGCCGTCGTCATGCCTCATTCGGCGCGGCGGATGCGCCGGGTGAGAGGCCGGTCTCCGGGCCGGCCGTGGTGGCGCAAACCGGGTCGGCCCGAGGTGGCGCAAAGCCCTCACCTCACGCCAATGCGGCTATGGAACGGGCCATAGGGAAAACATGGCGTCGGTTAACCGGGCGCCGATCTTCACGCGCTGTAGCGCAAAAGCATGATCCAGGCCGCCGCCGTACGGAGGAAACCGGCCGTGCGGTGATCGGTTCCGGTACGGATTACCCCGCTCCAACGGATGCGTGGAGTCACGGATTACCCGGCGCGTACGGATGGGTGAGCTCCGCAAAACCCGTCCGGTGCCGATGGCCGAGCTTCCGGGAAATCCCGTACGAACCGCGATGCGGGGCGGGAGCGAATACCCGGCCTGGGCCGCGATGCGGGGGCACGCGCAAAACCCGAGCCCGCGCCGGATGCGTACGAGGGGCGCAAAACCCGGCGCCGCGGGGGCGGGCGGGCGACGCAAAAGCTGATCCCGTGACGGGCGGGTGAGCCGGGCAAAACCCGGCCCTGTGACGGACGGTTGAGGCGCGCAAAACCGGTGCCGAGCGATGTGCCGGAGCGAGCATAACCCACAAGCATGAGCACGCCTCACAGATTGCCGCTTCTCGGGGCAAGCACTCACAAAGTCGTCACTCCGTGAGTGCGTGAGATTGCGTTTGCCGTACAACCGAAGAGTGCGCCGAGTGGTGGCGAATGCCAAGGGCGGCGGGGGTGCCGTCTCAAGATGCGGGATGAACTCCGGTAACCCGGCTGACCGGATGGCGGAAATCCGATTACGGTGAGTGCTGTGGGAAGCGGCGCTCGGTGGTACATCGGCGCGGTGCCCGGTGTGCGTTCAGTGCGCCGCTCGGCGCGCGTCGGCAGCGGCTGTCGGATACGGGTGTCGGATACGGGTGTCGGATACGGGTGTCGGATACGGCATAAGTACCGTGCCGACAGGGTGTGCGTTCCGCGCCGTCGTTGCGGTGTGCGTTCCGTGCCCCGTTGTGCTCAGGGCGTAGCGCGCACGTTTGGCCAAGCATTGGGCCGCGACATAGGATGTTTGGCGTAACAGATACGGACGCGGCATCTGAGATGCAGGGGTGAAGGGCGTCCCCGTGCCGGCCTTCGCACCGAGCGTCCGATGGCCGATCCGTGTGGGTCCGCGTACACCGTGTGCGGCGTTATGGAGCCGCTTCCGCGAAGGGTCCTAAACATCGTTCGCTTGCGGCGTATCGGGAACACGTCACCCCCGAACAGTAGTTGGATGGAGGGTGAACGCCCTGCTCTCGGGGAACGTGTCTGCTATAGAGCGTGTCAGCGGCAGTGGGCACGGTTCGCCGAGCCAGGGCTAGCATGCGGGAGGACGGGACCGGATTTACCGGCCTGACTGACCGCTCTGTGAGGAGCGACGAGATGTTCGAGAGGTTCACCGACCGAGCGAGGCGTGTTGTCGTCTTGGCCCAAGAAGAGGCCAGGATGCTCAACCACAACTACATCGGCACTGAGCACATTCTTCTTGGTTTGATCCACGAAGGTGAGGGCGTAGCCGCCAAGGCTCTGGAGAGCCTCGGCATCAGCCTTGAGGGTGTGCGCCAGCAGGTCGAGGAGATCATCGGCCAGGGCCAGTCGGCTCCGTCGGGGCACATTCCGTTCACCCCGCGGGCCAAGAAGGTCCTCGAGCTGTCGCTCCGTGAGGCTTTGCAGCTGGGTCACAACTACATCGGCACCGAGCACATCCTGCTCGGGCTCATCCGTGAGGGTGAGGGTGTGGCGGCTCAGGTGCTGGTCAAGCTTGGAGCTGATCTCAACCGTGTCAGGCAGCAGGTCATCCAGTTGCTCCACGGTTACCAGGGCAAGGAGCCGGCCGCGGCCGGCGGGCCGCAGGAGTCCGCTCCGTCGACCTCCCTGGTGCTCGACCAGTTCGGCCGCAACCTGACCCAGGCGGCCCGCGAGGGCAAGCTGGATCCGGTCATCGGCCGTGAGAAGGAGATCGAGCGGGTCATGCAGGTCCTCTCCAGGAGGACCAAGAACAACCCCGTTCTCATCGGCGAGCCCGGCGTCGGCAAGACCGCCGTCGTCGAAGGCCTGTCGCAGAAGATCGTCAGGGGCGAGGTGCCCGAGACGCTGAAGGACAAGCAGCTCTACACGCTTGACCTCGGTGCTCTGGTGGCCGGCTCGCGTTACCGCGGTGACTTCGAAGAGCGCCTGAAGAAGGTGCTCAAGGAGATCCGCACGCGCGGCGACATCATCCTGTTCATCGACGAGTTGCACACGCTCGTGGGTGCGGGCGCCGCCGAGGGCGCGATCGACGCCGCCAGCATCCTCAAGCCGATGCTGGCCCGCGGCGAGCTGCAGACGATCGGTGCGACCACGCTCGACGAATACCGCAAATACCTGGAGAAGGACGCGGCGCTCGAGCGCCGGTTCCAGCCGATCCAGGTGGCCGAGCCTTCGCTCAGCCACACGATCGAGATCCTCAAGGGTCTGCGCGACCGCTACGAGGCGCACCACCGCGTGTCCATCACCGACGACGCGCTGGTCGCCGCCGCGCAGCTGGCCGACCGCTACATCAGCGACCGCTACCTTCCCGACAAGGCGATCGACCTCATCGACGAGGCCGGCTCCCGGATGCGCATCCGCCGGATGACCGCTCCGCCGGACCTGCGCGAATACGACGAGAAGATCGCCAACGTCCGTCGCGACAAGGAGTCCGCGATCGACGCGCAGGACTTCGAGAAGGCCGCTGCCCTCCGCGACCAGGAGAAGCAGCTGCAGCTCAAGCGCGAGCGGCGGGAGAAGGAGTGGAAGGCCGGCGACATGGACGTCGTCGCCGAGGTCACCCAGGAGCTCATCGCCGAGGTTCTGGCGACCGCCACCGGCATCCCGGTCTTCAAGCTGACCGAGGAGGAGTCGCAGCGCCTGCTCCGCATGGAGGAC
>NZ_JBEZGB010000033.1:64669-77020 GCF_040649755.1 Nonomuraea sp. NPDC048882 | reverse complement strand
CCAGCCACGCCCGTAGTCCGACCGGCGGGTCTCCGACCAGCCGACCTAACCCAACCCCACCGATGAAAGGGACATCAACTCGCAGAACGCACTCTCACAGTCCCAAGGGGTCGGGGGATCTCGGGCCCCAGGTCAGCCAGTGAGCTCGGATGACTGGCCGACCGGCAGTCGTGTGACTGGAGCAAGGGTCTCGCTGCTTGGGCGTTGGTGCTTCATACGTAGCCGCCGCCAGGCGGTCATCCAGGCCTGCAGGTCTTCCTGAGAGCCTGAGCATGCCCAAATGAAGGCCTCAACCAGCTTCGCCGACGGGAGGTGCGTGGACTTCAGCGCCTGGCAGAGGGTGCTAGCACCGAAAGCGTTGCGGGCACGCCTGACGATCTCCCGGTAGCTGGGCTCCTTGGCCCAGATCCGGTACTGCTTCATCAGTTCAACAAACTCGGCCGCTGTTTCCGCCTTTAGCGGGTCCGGCTTCAGCGTGTCGTAGCCGGGAACATCCTCGGGTGCTGCGAACGGCAGTTCAGGGGGGCCGTTCAGGGCAGTCAGCACCGGTTCTTGACGAAGGATGTGCCTCTCCATCGCGGCAAGGGCCTCAGCCGCAGACTCGGCTTGCCGGTCGGCATCCTCCAGTTCCATGGTGGCATGCGCGGATTTGGCCTCCGCCACCCCGAGCTCTTGCGCTGCTTTCTCGAACTCTCGGTGGTGGGTCCGTGCTCTGGCTCGCAGTTCCGGCACGAGGTGACCCTCTTGTGCAGCCTCCGCCGCTTCCTGCTCCGCGCGCTCCCGCATCGCATTCATCTGCATCAGGAGTCTTTTCGCTTGGGAGAATCGTTCCCGAGCTCGCGCGGCTCTGTGGGCCACCTCGCTGCGTCGTCTCTCGGCCGCGATGAGTTCGGCCCTGAGGTGCGCCAGATTCGTCTCGAGTCGGCGAATACGGACTTCCGACATCCTGCTAGACCTCCCGCGACCGAGGGGAGAGATGGCGGGCGGCCTTGACCGCCACCCCCACGGCTCCCCCGATCAGCAGGAGCGTGACCTCGGGAGAGTATCCCAGCCGCAGAAGCGTCACCGTAAGGACGATGACGATGATCAGGATGCCGATGCTGGCACCGGGGAGACGAAAACGAATAGAGATCATCGGGGGATGTACCTACCTTTGAATTCGACCACGGAACACGCCATCAAGCGAAAAGTCCGGGGCGGCGCCAACCACCCTGGATTGAGGCGTTGCAACCATGATGGCGCACCCGTACGTCCTTTCGGATCCGTGACGAGCTCGCGAAGCACGCTCGTGCGCCAAAGGCTGTTCAGCAGTGTTCAGCAGCGTTCAAAGGCGTGCAATGCCGTACCCGGCCGTACAGGAGCGTGCGAATTTGCCACACCCTCTGCCAATGTCCCAATTGTCCCGCTTCAATGGTCAGTGACAGAAGTTCACACCGAACTTCTCGGGGATCTCCGTCTCGACCACGGAACACCTCCGACCTTGTAGGAAACCTTGAGCTGCGCCAACAGCAGGTTTCCCACTTCGGACGTGGGGCTCCGCAGTTCAACTGCGGCCCCACGTCCCAAGCATCTGGACCCTGTAGAGCTGCAGCAGCCATCCCACACCCGAAACTTCTCGTCTACGCCACCCGGAAGTCTCAGTCGATGACGATGAGCTGCTAATCCTCCCCGCCATAACTCACGCTTGCGACCGCGATCCTATGGAGTCAATCTCCACTCGGCGTTCCACCTTGGGCGGAGAAGAGCTGCGGGTCGAACCAGAGGAGGTGCTTGTCCTGGGCTCCGATGTGGATCGCTGCCGCGCGGTCTTCTGGCCTGAGCGTCTTCTGGTTCGACTCCGGCACCATGTTCACGTCCGGACGCCGCTCCAGCCGGCGCAGCACGGCGTCCACCTGGTCGCGCGGCGCGTCCACGAGTGCGCGCACGTCGGCCAGGCCGACCCAGGCGCCGGGCCGGCGGGCAAGCCGGTCATAGGCGGCGCGGATCTGCGCTTCGATGCGCTTGTCAGCGGTGTCGCCGGGATGGCTGGTGGCGGGGGCGTCGTCGAGGAGGGTGATCACCCATCGGCCGCTGCTGTCCTTGTGACCGGTGACGCCGTGCTTGCGGATCTCCCCGGTCCTGAGCCACCGCTGAACGGTCGAGACGGAGACTCCCAGATCGGCGGCGGCCGACTCGGCGGTTTGCGTGGGGATGGTGGTCGTCGCGGCCATCTCGCTCTTCCTCGTGGGCGGGCTCGTGGGTGGGGTGGGTGTCACGTCCCCCGCTTCACGGGCCGGTAAGGCCGCGGCCAGCTGGGAACGTGTTGCGTCGTCGAGGCGGTCGAGGACGGATCGGATCGCGGCCGGGTCGCCGGCGGCCTGCGCCGCTGAGAGCGCTTTGCGGGCGCGGCTGAGTCGCTGGCGGGCGGCCTGCGCCTGGCGGGTGCTGCTGTGGCCGCCGGGGCAACGGCGGCCGCCGTGCTCTTTGGATCGGCACATGTCACGTCCCCTCTCGCTTCTCTTCGCGTCGGGATCTTGTCCGTGCATCAGTGGGGTGCTTATTGACGTACGGGTGGCAGGTCGTGCAGGACGGTGTCGGCGGGGTCGCCGAACAGCGGACCGGGGGTGCCCAGCAGCCGGTCGACGGCCTCGGTACGGGACCCGGCACGGTGCACCACAACGCGTCCGTCAGGGTCCAGGGCCTGCCAGCGGCGGCCGGAGCGGTGGACGCGGCCCAGTTCGACATCGTCGTAGCCGTCGTCGATGTGCACCCGGTAGGAGCCGTCAGGCAGGCGCGGCAGGTTCTCGGCCAGCGCGGCGGCGGCCAGCTGCGCCGCCGTGAAGGGGCAGATCGGCCGCTCGCGCGGGGAGCGGGCGCGCGGCCGGCGGGCCGTACGGGCCTCGGGGCCAAGCTCGGGCAGCGGGACGGGGGCGATGAGCACGGCCAGCAGCGCCATCACCGCCTGCACCCGGTTGATGCCGGCCGACCCGGGCACCGGGCCGTCGAGGGTGCAGGCGACGTCCCGGCCGCGATCGTCACGCTGCAGCCAGCCGACGCAGCGGCCACGCACGACGACGTCGGTGCGGCCGCTCACGCGGCCCCTGAGCAGACTCCAGGACGCCAGCGACGCCGGCGAGGTGTCGATCGCCCGGCCGCGGTCGTCGATCAGCGAGCCGACCGTCACCGCCGCATGCCCGGCGCCACCGATGCCCAGCGCGGCCGCCGCCGTCCGGGCGAGGTCCAGCCCGAGCACCGCGTGGCTCCCATGCGCGTCGCCACCGGTGGGCAGCGTGGTGACGGGCCGCCCGCCACTGTCGTGGACCTGCCATCCGCCGGGCCCGGCCCGCAGCCATCCCGCCCGCGCACCGTCGGCCAGCAGGAGACAGTTCTCACCGTCCAGGCGCGCCAGATACAGCTCCGCCACCGGCGCGGCCGGAGCCTCCTGATCGACCGGCCGACCAGGCGGTCGATCCTGCCCGCGAGCCGCTGGCGCGACTGACGCGCCGCTCCGTTCGGCGAGGCCTTCGCCAGGCGCCACGATGAGGGCCTGGCGGTCGTCCTGGCGGTCGTCCTGGCGGTCGTCCACGGGCGCGGGTGTGGCCTGGTCCCGGCCGGCTCGGAGGACCGGTTCGCCGAGCGTCGGCTCACTCGCCGGGCTCAGCCCGGCATCGTCGGGCGTGGGCTTACCAAGGGGAGGTGACAGCAGGCCAGGGCCGGCGTCGGAGGCAGGGCTCGGCGTGGGGGCGGCCTGTTCTGCCGGGCGGCCTCCTGCGCGGTCCTGAGCACGGGCGGCGGCCGGGCTCTGCTGGATGCGCTCGCTGCGCAGGTCGCGCTCCGGCTCCGCGGCCGGCGCGGCGGTGTAAGCCTGGCGCCAGGTTTCGACGGCCGACAGCGGCCAGTACAGCCGGTACAGGACTCGGATGGGGGCCGGGAACGGGCAGCGCTTGGGCTGCGCCCTGGCCAGCCATCCGCTGATGGTCTTGGGCGGGAAGCCGGAGACGGCGGCCGCGCCGGCGATGTCCACCCACACGTCCCCCTCCAAGGGTGGCAGGCCCAGCAGCGCGCCGGCGGGCGGCCGCTCGCCGGCGGCCAGGGCCTCACGCAGCGCGGCCAGGTGCTCGTCCAGGTCCACGGTCTCGGCCGGCTCGGTGGAGGCGGTCTCCACCGGCGCGCCGTCGCGGCCGCGTACCGATCGGGTGGCCGTCAAGAAGGGCTCCTTTCCTCAAGTCAGGTCATGTGCCGTGCCGGGCTGGATGCGCCCCGACGCAGATGGCGGTCCCAGTCCCGGAAGCCATCTCACCTCTGGTCAGGCTGCTGGTCGACCCGCGCGGCACGCACGATCTCGGTGACGATCCCCGCCTCGCTCAGGCCCGGGTCCCGCCATGAGTGTGGCCATCAGGGCGAACAAGCGCATGTCTGACTCCTGCCGATGTGGAGGTTTGGTGCGATCACGGATAGGCCCTCGCCGGGCGGGCCGGCGAGGGCCTGGGTCAGTCCCGCATCCTGGTGGCCGCGATGGCCAGGTCGGCGTGCAGGCTCGCGGCCTGGCGGGCCGCCAGCGCCACGGTGTCGCGGTAGGCGCTCACCCCGTCGACCAGGCCGTCGTCGTGGCACCTGGACGCCAGCACGAGCATCTCCTCCGCCACCACCAGCGCCTTCATCAGCGTGCCGCCCGCGTTCGTCGCGGCATCGCCCAGCGCCTGATAGCTGGCCGCCCGCGCGGCCGCGATCTGGCTCAGCGCGCTGGTCTCGACGGCCGCCGCCTCGCGGAGCGCGACAGCCATGCCGCCACCGGCCTTGGGCTGCAGAGTGGACATGCGGTCTCCTCTCCATCCGTGTCTACAGTTTCAAAACTGTAGACCTTACCGCCTCTCGACGCCCTACCCAGTTCGGTTACAGCTTTAAGACTGCAAGCGGGTCACGTACAGGTGGCGTATCCGCGGATGACCTGCCCCTGTTACTGAAGCGACCAGCCGGGGGCCCCACCGTCGTACACCGACGAACGGGCGGACGGTAAGGCCCTTTACCGGGGCGAGGGGACGTGACAGGCGAAGGCGGGTCGATCCGGAAGCAGTTCTTGTTCCGGTCCCGTGGTGATCGCGTCAATGTCAGCCGTTCCCGCAAACGACCCGTTTCGCGGCGACTCGAAGGCCTGCGGTGAAGCCTCCATGCTCGTGGCCGCCAGCAGGTGTTTTCACACCGCCGACCCGGAGGCGACCTTCATCATCGACGGCAGCAACCCCACACCGAAGGGCACGACCCATGGATTCGCACGACGACGACAAACCTCAACAGCTAAGCTCCAATGCCTCGCCGCCCGAGAACGTGAACCCAGCCGGTTCGTCACCCGCCCGAGAGCGGCCGGAGCGGTCCGGCACATGGCAGGCGGACAATCTCCTTGGTCTCATCAACGGCGTCATCGTCGCCGTCGGCGGCGTCTTTGTCACCACCTCCTCCATGGTCATCACCGTGATCGCCAGCGTGGCCGCACTGCTCATCGCCCTGACGATCATTCTGAAGAGCTGACCGGAGCATCGCACCCCAAGAAATCTTGCTCTCTTCTTTCACACTCGACCCCAGTGATGGACCTCATCATCAAGACGAGCGGCAGAGGGCCACTCGAACCCACGGAGGTAGGCAGGTGGTCCAGCTGAACAAGAGCGCCGCTCAAGCTGCGGCCCCGCCCGAGGCGGACCCCAGCATCAGGGGCCAGGTTGAACAGTTCTATCGCCAACGCAGCCGACTACTGATGAAAGCCACGATGATGCACGGGGCCACGGTCCAGGAGGCTGAGGACGTGGTCAGCATGACCATGCTCGACCTGTGGCGACGCTGGCATACGATTCTCAACCCCCACGCCTACGCCGCCAAGGCGCTGCGGAGCAACCTCATCAAGCTGCGGGAGAAGGACCGGGCCGAGGCGGGGCGGTTGCTCCGCACGCAGGCACCTGCCAGGGAGGCCGACTGGGACACCCGGATGACCCTGTGGGAGGACCGTACATGGGTGGAGCAGCTGCTTGACCGTCTGCCACCCGCCCAGCGCGAGGTGATGGCCTACTACCTGGAAGGCCTGAACTGTCCCGAGATCGCCGAATACCTGGACAAGAAGCCGGCCACGATTCGCAAGAATCTGCAGTTCGCCCGCGAACGCCTCAAAGAGATCATCGAGCAGGAGCACCGCATACAGACGCCTGTCGCCCAGGCGGCGCCACAGATCAGGGAGGAGGGCGCCCAATGAATCATGACCACACCCCCGACACGCCGCAACAGCCGCTTCCGCCGATCCCTCACGACCCGGTGGCCGACTACCTCGACTTCATCGACAAGATCAGTCAGGACGTCGACCACATCCCTGATCAGCAAATAGACGAGCGGGCACGACAGCTCTTCGGCGGGCCCTCGCTGCCGGAAGAGATCTGGGCCTCCGGCGTCACGAGGGAAATCAGCATCGTCGCAGGGGAGTCCCCGCACACGGATCTCGACTGCCTGCGCACCCTGAGGAGCGACGACATCCAAAAGGGCGCTCCCCCCATGTGGGCGGACACCTCGGAGATCGTCAACGCGGCGCATCGAGAAGCACACCGAATCCAGCACAGAGCACGAATGGAGGCGCAGGCTGATGCCGCTCGCTTCCGCGCCGCGGCCGAACGCGACGCCAGCGAGCGACTGGACACTGCCCTCACTCAAGCCGCCGGCATCGTGACTGACGCGCGCCGTACCGCGGAGACCCAGGCCGCCTGCATCCGTGCCGAGGCCGAACGCGACGCCGCAGACCTCATCAACGCCGCACACCGCCAGGCCGCCCGTATCCGTGCCGAGGCCGAACGCGACGCCGCAGACCTCATCAACATCGCGCACCGCGTGGTTACCCACATCACGGCGGAGACCCGGCCGCCGACTCGCAGCGAGCCTGGCGAAATCCACTATTACCCTGCGCGCAGGCAATCGCGGTGGCGTGACGTCGTCCTACAAACCGGCGCGGCTCTCCGCGAGAAGCAGGAAAACGCCGAGCGCTGCCAGGCGTACATTCACTATGGACATCACGGGATCAACGTGATCTTCCCACAAGGCGTGGAAATCGTCATAGATCTCTTGAGCCTTGCCCTGCTCAGCGCACACTGTGCCCCGGAGGCTGCCGATGTTGCTGCCCAGCGGCATGATCAGTTCGAAGCCAGATACGAGCGGTGCCGATCTTGGCTAGCAGAGTCTCTGATAGTGCCGAAGCTCCCCCATGAGGACTGCATCAACCAGGCGGTTGACCCTCCGCGCCAGACCACCACGCATGGGCAGTCAGGCCTACCAGTGATGTCCTCACAAGAGCCAGCTCACGTCACGTTCGCCACGAATACGACAGTCGTTGTCGGATCGAATAATTGCGGAAAATCCAGCATCCTTACAGGATCGCGTGCCCCGGTCACACGGCTCCTGTGGGAGCCGGTCAAGCTCAGGCTGGCCGAAGAGTTCCCGACCGTCCCCGTGGACACAATCGACCTTTGCGTCGCCGATGTGAGCGCGTGCGCTCACCGTCTTGGCATCTTCGCCACGCCCGAGCTCGTTGAATGCCTCGCCCGTGAGCAGCTGTTCGCGAGTGTCGTCTCGGCGCCTCCGCCGCATGGGGTGATCATCGCAACCGTTGATGACCCGAGACCGGACCATGCTTCGGAGCGCGGTGACAAACTGCCGTCCTTTAAGTAGGCAGATGCACTGCCACCTGCCTTGCCGGTCGCGGTCACCGGCGACATGCGGCGGGGAGCGTCGGTGCTCATAAAAAGCGTACTGCTGCTGTGTATGGACGGCTCTGACCTGGCGATATGCATGGTCAGAGCCGTCCAAGGGGTCAGTCCTGCGGCTTGTCGGCCTGCGTTCGAAGATGTGAGATCCGGCGCATCCGGCGTCAGCGGGCAGGGCTGAACTCCCGGTGTTCGTCGTATGGCATACGACGGGCCGGGAGCGTCGGGAGGCAGCAACGTCAGAAGAACTGCAGGCTCACGGGATCCTTTTGATCTGGAGCTTGCGTGAGTACTGAACCGCCGGCGTTGAGGATGCGTTCCAGGTGAGCGTAGACCTGGATTGCCCGGTTGATGATGTCTGTCTGGCTGTCACCGGTCATCTCAACGGTGTCATCAAGTGCCCTGGTCGCCTTGGCTGTGAGATTGACGGAGACTCGTGCCAGCGGAGCGTTGGTCCTGCGGCGAGTGCGTTCATCTATGGCGTCGGCGCCGTTCTTGGGCATGGCAAACCTCTCCTTGTGTAACTGGCCGGGGCACACGCCAATTCGGTTGGCGCCGAGATCTGGCGTGGCCAGGCCGACACGCCAGGCTTCCTCTGGCCTAAGGGGCCTGGCTTCCTTTATGTATGGGCGCTTACCCCTGGGGGTTGTGCGTCCCGATCTAAGGGCGGCATGTCACCCTCCCCTGTCTTCGCGGGTTCGCGTCCGCGACGGCTGGGCTTCGTCCTTGACCTTGAGTCTTGGGTCTAAGTATGCGTCGAACCACTGCGATAGTCAACTTCAATGTGCCTCTTATGTGCTTCCCATGCCCACTGACACATACACTAGACCCTCACTGGACACCTTTCACTCTGATTGCGTGTCCATAACGTCATGCTACGATGCTGCTGTGAGATCTGGCGCATCCGGCGTCAGCGGGCTGGGATGACCTCCCGCCCCTCGGGGGTAGGGCACGAGCCATGTGCCCACCCCCGGGTGCGAAGACAACCCCCGCCCGGATGGTCGTTCACCTGAGCCATCTCGGGAGAGTCACATGAGCAACGTCGACCCCCCAGCGGGCCGACCGCGATCACGCCGGGCCCGGCGTGATCGCCAGAGCGGCGGGCTGACTCCGCCGCGCAGGCGGAGGAAGGACAAGGTCGTCTACGAGGAGCGCAACCTCGTTGAGACCGAGGGTGCTCCGAGCGGCCGAGCCGACCCCCGGCTTCCCGGCTCCGCGGAGCCTGCCGAAGGAGAAGGCCAGGGCGTCTACGAGGAGCGCAACCTCGTCGAAAAGGAGGGTGCCCCCACCCCCAGGGCTGATCCTGACGGTCTGACCAGGCACAAGTCGATGGTCAAGGTCGGCAGGTGGGGATCAATGAGCGTGGACAGCAGCGCTCCGATCAGGTCGCTCACCGAGACCGCCGTGGCGACGCTCATGGTCACCGTGGCGGCAACGCTTCCGGCCGGCCTGGTCACCGTCATCGGGATCTCGACGGCCGCACCATACTGGACCACCTTCGCCGCGGTAGCCGTGATCTTCACTGCGGTGTTCGGGATGGCGATCTACCTCGCCCCCTCCCGCCAGACCGGACAAGATCATCAAGGGAGGCCCTAGAGAATCACCCCTTCCCGGACTCCAAAGTCCGGGAATTTTTGATTTATACGCCCCAGGGGTCCTGCGGTAGTGCTCCTACTTTGCGGCCCATCACATCGATCTGAACGGAGGGCCATGAGCCTGGTCGACCAGGCTCATGGCCGCTGCGGGGTGACAGGCGGGCTGTCGTCTTCAAGTGCCCGATACAGCATCGAGCGCCCCACGCCGAGCTCGCGGGCGATTTGCGTGACCGACCGCCGCCTGCGCGGCGGGCCCGGGCGGCGGCGAGCAGGTCGTCGCTCACCTTGACCGGGCGGCCTTCCGTACGGCCCTGGGCGCGGGCTGCGGCCATGTGCAGGTTGATGCCGCGCGGCGCGAGCTCGTCCTCCAGGAAGACCAGCAGCTCCTTCACGCTGCGGGCCACCCGGTCGGGCTTGGTGATGACCAGCGTGTCGCCCGCCTTCATGCCGTTCGGCGAAGGCCTTCACGGCCGTCCCGCATACGACCGATTCGAGGCCGGAAGTGGACAGGTAACGCGTTCGTCACCATGCGTCCGCTCCTGCCGGTACGGGAGCACTCTGGAGGCATGTCGAAGACGTCCGGGGTCAAGCGAGCGGCAGGTTCACGGCTGTGGCGCATCGTGGCGATCGCCGCAAGCGCCGTGCTGGCGGTCTGTCTGGCGGCCGTGCTGGTCTGGTTCTTCGCCGACCCGTTGCATGTGCCCGATCAGGTGCTTCAGGTGCTGGATCAGCGGGCCAGCGTGGCCGGCATGTTCACTGGCATGGCGCTGGGGGTGGCCGCCCTGGTGGTCGCCGTGGTGGCCTTGCGGGCGCAACTGCGTGCCGAGCACGCCCCAACGCAGGCCGCACAGGACACGCCGCCCGCCGTCTCCGCCTCCGGCGACGGGGCGGTCGCCCTCGGCGGCGGCAACGCCGGCATCATCTCGACCGGGGACGGCGCGCGCAATGTGCGGATGGGGGGCACCGCCTCTGGACAGGGGCGGGTGTACCAGGCCGGCGGCGACCAGACGATCAACGAATGATGAGCAGCCCGTCAGATGATCCGGGACAGCCGCCGGATGTCCAGATGGACGGCAGTGCTCGTGAGCATGGCCGCACGTACCAGGCGGCTCGTGACCAGATCATCAATGAGATCAACCAGCTGAGTCCGCGGCGGCCGCTGCCTCAAGCCGGCACTGTGCGGGTGCCGGCCGGGCTGTCGGGCCTGCCGCGCCGCCCCGCGCAGGCCTTCGTCGGCAGGGATGCAGCCCTGAACGCCCTGCGCCAGACGCTGCGGGACACGATGAGCACCGGTGTGATCAGTCAGGCCGTGCTCGGGCTGGGTGGCGTCGGCAAGAGCGAACTGGCCCTGCAGTACGCCCACCGCCACCGCCAGGACTACGAGCTGGTGTGGTGGATCGACGCCGACAGCCCCGACCTGATCCGGGCTGGCCTGGCCGCCCTGGCCCGGACGCTGACCTGTGGCATCGACTCGGACGCGGCCGAGCAGGCCACCGTGGAGGAAGCCGCCGCCTGGGCGCTGAGCTGGCTGGCCACCCACCCGGCCTGGCTGGTCATCTTCGACAACGTCGAGGAAGTCGCCGATGTCGAGCCGTACCTGGCTGGCCTGGCGCACGGTCATGTGCTGATCACCACCCGCCGCGACATCGGCTGGCAGCGCCTGAACGTCGCCCCCGTGCGGCTGGAGCTGTTGTCCCGCCCGGCCGCGACCGCTCTGCTGGCCGGCCTGATCGGCCCTCCGAACGCCGCCAGCACCGGCGCACTGGAGGACCTGGCCGAACAGCTGGGGGATCTGCCACTGGCGCTGACCCAGGCCGGCGCCTACATCGCCCGCACCCCCCGCATGTCCCTGACCCGGTACCTGGAGCTGCTGAAGGACATCCCGGCCCGCATGTACGCCACCGCCACCCCGACCGGCGGCGACGCCGAACGGGTGGTGGCCAAGGTGCTGACCCTCAGCCACACCCGCATCCAGGCCATCAACCCGCTGGCCATCCGCGTGCTGAACCTGCTGGCCTGCTTCGCCCCCGACAACCTGCCCTGCTCCGTCCTGGACCGCCTGCCGGAGACCGACCCGCTCCAGGTCGGCGAAGCCCTGGCGCTCCTGCAGTCGTACAGCCTGATCACCCTCACTCCCAGCCCTGCCGACCTGAAGCCCGGCGAGCCGGATGACCTAGTCAGCGTGCACCGCCTCGTCCAGGCCGTCACCCTGCACCAGCTCACCCCCGACGAGCGCGACCTCGACCGCCATGTCGCTGCGGAGCTGATCCTGGACGCGCTCCCCGGCGATCCGAGCACGATCGAGAGCTGGCCCGCCTATCGAGCGCTTCTCCCGCACGCCCGCAGCGTGCTGCCGCCCGGCTCCTCCGGCCTGTACCAGCTGGTTGCCTACCTCGATGCCAGCGGTGACTACAGCACCGCCGTCCAACTCCAGCAGGACCTCTACACCTACGTAGTCGCAACGCTGGGCGCCGAACACCCCGACACCCTGATCGCCCGGCACAACCTCGCCACCAGGACGGGAGAGGCGGGGGACATGGCATCCGCCCGCGACCAGCTCACCACCCTGCTCCCCATCATCGAGCGCGTCCGGGGCGCCGAGCACTCCGGCGCCTTGATCACCCGGAATCAACTCGCCCGCTGGACGGGGGAGGCGGGGGACGCGGCCGCCGCCCGCGACCAGCTCACCGCCCTACTCCCCACCGTAGAGCGCGTCCTGGGCGCCGAGCACCCCGACACCCTGATCACCCGGGACAACCTCGCCCGCTGGACGGGGGAGGCGGGGGACGCGGCCGCCGCCCGCGACCAGCTCACCGCCCTACTCCCCACCGTCGAGCGCGTCCTGGGCGCCGAGCACCCCAACACCCTGGCCGCCCGGGCCAACCTCGCCCGCTGGACGGGGGAGGCGGGGGACGCGGCCGCCGCCCGCGACCAGTACGCCGCCCTACTCCCCATCCACAAACGCATCCTGGGCGCCGAGCACCCCGACACCCTGATCACCCGGGCCAACCTCGCCCACTGGACGGGGGAGGCGGGGGACGCGGCCG
>NZ_JBEZGB010000033.1:58492-64572 GCF_040649755.1 Nonomuraea sp. NPDC048882 | reverse complement strand
CCGCCGCCCGCGACCAGTACGCCGCCCTACTCCCCATCCGCGAGCGCGTCCTGGGCGCCGAGCACCCCGACACCCTGATCACCCGGCACAACCTCGCCTACTGGACGGGGGAGGCGGGGGACGCGGCCGCCGCCCGCGACCAGTACGCCGCCCTACTCCCCATCCGCGAGCGCGTCCTGGGCGCCGAGCACCCCAACACCCTGATCACCCGGCACAACCTCGCCCGCTGGACGGGGGAGGCAGAGGGAACGAAGCCGGGTGGGTGATGGCTTCATTTAACGATCGTTTTTTGAAGACCAGCCCGACCGGCCTTCAGAAGACTCGGAAAGCCTTCAAAAACTCGTTCAACAACCTCAGCGGTTCAACAACCTCCGAACACCGTTTGTTGAGAGAATGACGGACGTGACCGACGCCCCGCATCTGCCCGCCGACCCGCTGGCCGCCTTCCCCTCCCACCGCAGCGAGATCCGCATCGGCTATGCCCGCGTCTCCACCGCCGGCCAGAACCTCGAACGCCAACTCGACACCCTCAAGACAGCCGGATGCCGGCGCGTGTTCGCCGACAAGAAGTCCGGCAAGACCGCCGAACGGCCAGAGCTGGCGGCCTGCCATGCGTTCCTGACCGAGGGCGACACCCTAGTCGTACCCTCCCTGGACCGCTACGGACGTTCCCTGGCCGACCTCATCACCATGGTCGGCAACCTCCGCAAGCGCGAGATCGGCTTCACCTCCCTGCACGAGAACCTCGACACCACCACCCCCGGCGGCCGCCTCATCTTCCACGTCTTCGCTGCCCTTGCGGAGTTCATCCGCGAGCTCATCGTCGCCGGCACCCGCGACGGCCTGGCCGCGGCGCGTGCTCGCGGTCGCACCGGCGGCCGCCCCACCGTCATCACCCCCGAACTGCTGCGCGCTGCCCGCGATATGCTGCCCAACCCGGAGAACTCGATCACTTCGATCGCCAAGCTCCTAGGCGTTTCAGCAGGGACGCTGTACAACCACATTCCCGACCTGAGGCGCCTCCGCGAAAGCGGCCAAGTCCGGGGTTGAGGAACCTGCGGACAGCCGTTGGCGGTACCGGCGAGTAACTTGGGGTGCCGTTAAGAAACGCGTCACCTGCCCCAAACCAGGTCCGGTCGGCCTGCCGGGCGGGCTACACCTGGGCTTCGAACATCGTGGGATAAGTCCGGCAGGTGCTGCCGTGAGGGCGGGGTGAAAGGCGTTCGCGCAGGTCGTGCTGCCCGGTAAGGCCCGTTATGTCAAGGCGCTTCGGTCGCGTCCGGGCCCGCCTCCTGCGGGCCGGGTCGCGCGTCGGCCGGCGGCGCGGACGGCTCCCGGCGCAACACCACCTCCCCGTCCGTTTCGGCCACCAGCTTCCACCCGGGCGGCCACGCGTGCCCCGCGTCGGGGCGCAGCACGCGAGCTCCGTCCAGCTCCACGCGTTCCGCCCCACGCGCCCCGCCGAACTGGGCGTCGCCGGTGAAGGTCGCCCCGCCGAACTGGGCAGCACCGGTGAAGGTCGCCCCGCCGAACCAAGCGTCGCCGGTGAAGGTCGCCCCGTCGAACCGGGCGTCGGCAGTGAAGGTCGCCCCGCGGAACCAAGGGTGGTCGGTGAAGGTCCCCCACCAGACGTCGCCGGTGAAGCCCCTTATGCCGAACCAAGCGTCGCTGGTGAAGGTCGCCCCGCCGAACTGGGCAGCACCGGTGAAGGTCGCCCCGCCGAACCAAGCGTCGCCGGTGAAGGTCGCCCCGCCGAACTGGGCGACGCCGGTGAAGGTCGCCCCGCCGAACTGGGCTTCACCGATGCGGCAGCCGTCGAGGTTGAAGCCGACCAGGGCTGCCCCGGTGAGGTCGAGGCGGGTAGCGGGCCAGTACCGTGCGTGAGGGTCGGCGCGACCCTGTGGGGGTGGGGCATAGCCGAGGTGGTTGGCCAGGATGCACTGGGCGGTGAGGCGCACCTGGTATTCCTCGTACGGGTCCCGGTCACCGGCCGGGCCCGAGGACGGCGCACCCTTGGCACGGGCGGCCCGCTGCGCGGTGCGGATCTTCTCGCCGCGCCCTTGCTCGTGGGGCGGGGTGTAGGGCATGCGCAGGTAGGCGCAGAACACATCCACGATCGTCTGGCGCAGCTCCGGGGTGTCCTGGGCCAGACGATCCAGCGCGTAGAGTCCAGCCAGCCGGACCGGGGCCTGGTCGCTGCCGAGCTGCTCGGCCGCCTTGGTGTACAGCTCGGTGACACGCCGCTCGCTGGCGTCATGCTCGGCGCTCGCGGCGACGATCTCCTGGTGCCGCTGCCGGCGGAACGCCAGCATCAGTGTGATCGCGGCACCCGCCCCGGCCCCGGCCGCGAGCGCGGTACGGATGACATCGATCCGCGCCGTCGCCGCCTGGGCGGGCTTCAACGGCGGCAAGCCGGACCACAACCACCACGCGGTAAGCCCTACGGCAGCGCCCACCGCCAGCACCGTCAGAATGATCCACCCACCGCTTCCCCGGGGTCGTCGCCGAGATGGCGCGGGCGCCGTGAACGGATTGTCTGGGTCCGCAGCACGGCGACGGGCTGGCCACGAGGGCAGAGGCATACATCGATTGCAGCCTGCGCATGGCGATCAATCGACCAAAGACGTGCCAAGTCGTGATCAGGTCTCCCGTAGGGATCCCGTGGTTTGGGGCTGGTGGCACGGTTCTTAACGGCACCCCGAGTCCGCCCGTGCTCATCCCGACCGAGGGCCCTGTCGAAGCGTCCTGCTAAGTCACTCGCCGGTACCGCCAACGGCTGTCCGCAGGTTCCTCAACCCCGAAGTCCGAGAGCTCGGCGCTGATCAGAGATCGCCAGCGTAGGGAGATCGCATCCGAGCGACGGGCTATCCAAGCGCCGACAAGTTGGCTCGCACAGTCTTCGTCAATGGGTGGTCGGTGCCGAGCACCCGCTCACAGTCGGCCAGCGTCGCCTCATAAAGCGGGATGGCCCGGCCCACATCCCCCGCTCTCTTGTAGGCGGCGGCGAGGTTGTTACGGGAAATCAGGGTGTCGGGGTGATCGGTGCCCAGCACCCGCTCCCGATCCGCCAGCGTCGCCTCATACAGCAGGATGGCCCGGCCCACATCCCCCGCCGACCCGTAGGCGACCGCGAGGTTGTTACGGGAAATCAGGGTGTCGGGGTGGTCGGTGCCGAGCACCCGCTCACAGTCGGCCAGCGTCGCCTCATACAGCGGGATGGCCCGGCCCACATCCCCCGCTCTCTTGTAGGCGGCGGCGAGGTTGTTACGGGAGGACAGGGTGTGGGGGTGATCGCCGCCGAGCACTCGCTCCCGATCCGCCAGCGTCGCCTCGAACAGGGAGATGGCCCGGCCCACATCCCCCGTCGCCTCGTAGGCGACCGCGAGGTTGTTACGGGAAATCAGGGTGTGGGGGTGATCGCCGCCGAGCACCCGCTCCCGATCCGCCAGCGTCGCCTCATACAGCGGGATGGCCCGGCCCACATCCCCCGCCGCCTCGTAGGCGGCGGCGAGGTTGTTGCGGGAAGTCAGGGTGTCGGGGTGGTCGGTGCCGAGCACCCGCTCCCGATCCGCCAGCGTCGCCTCGAACAGGGAGATGGCCCGGCCCACATCCCCCGTCGCCTCGTAGGCGACCGCGAGGTTGTTACGGGAAATCAGGGTGTGGGGGTGGTCCGCGCCCAGCGCCCGCTCACAGGCCATGCGTGCCCGTTTGTAGTAGCCGATTGCACGGGCGATGGCACCCTGGTTTTTCAGGAAAACTCCGGCCTCGTTGAGCAACAGTGCGGTCGTGGCTGTGTCGATGGCAGGGGATGCGTGCGCGGCGAGAGCCTCGATGTGCGGTAATAGTGCACGCCACACTGGCCAGCCGGCAGGGTCGGACGGCGGTTGGGGTAGAGCGCCACTGAGCACATGAGTGGCCTGGTCGCGGGCGGTATCGATGTCGACGGCCTGGCGATGCGGATCGTCAGGGTCGGGAGTGCGGGCGACGGCTTGGACGAGGCGGTGGACGGTGACCACCGCACTGTCGAGGCTGATCATGTTGTAGGCGGCCAGATCCCCCAGGGCCTGCTGCACCTCTGGCGCCGTCGCTTCCAGGCCCTCCAGCAGCAGGGTGCCAGGGATGGGTTCGGCGCCGTACCAGGCTAGGAGGCGCAGCAGCTGCCCGGCCAGGGGGACATCGGTCAGCCGGTCGAGTGTGAGCCGCCAAAGGCGGGCGACGGCCCGCTCGGCATCGGCGCCGCGGGCCGTCCGGTCGTACATCACCGCCGGCTGGTCTGTGAGCACGCCGAGGTAGGCGCGGGGAGTCAGCCGGGTCTGGTGCAGATACGCGGCCGCCTGCTCGACCGCCAGGGGTAAGTACCCCAGCTCACGTACCAGCTCGACCGCCCCATCCAAGTCCTCGGGCAGATTTCCATCGAGGTCGGCCTGCACGACATCCGAGGGAAGGGCCGGGGCGGCGATCCGGATCAGCAGTTCGACCGCTTCTCGCTCGTCCAGCACGTCTAGGCGCAGCACCTGGGCGTCCAGCCGATGCCAACCCTCGCCCAGCCGGCTGGTCACCAGCACCTGCCCGGCCAGGGTCCGCTCCAGCAGCGGCCGCACATCAGCGGGGTCGACCACGTCATCGAGCACCAGCAGCCACCCCTCATGGGCGGACAGCCAACCAACAGCGCGCTCGGCCAGGGCCTCCAGCGGCAACGCCGTGGCCAGTTCCGGCTGCAGCGCGACCATCAGCGCGGCCAGCCCGGCCCGCACCGCCTCGGAGGTGTCAGCGGTGATCCACCACACCGGATTCCACGCCCCGGCCTGCGCCGCGGCATAGCGGGCGGCCAGCGTCGACTTGCCCACCCCGCCGAGCCCGTGCACCGCGGCCACCACCACCGGCCCTCTTGCGCCCAGCGCCGCCTCCAGCGCGGCCAACTCGCCGCCGCGCCCGACGAACACCTGCCGATGCCCGGGCACGTTCACCATCGCCGGCGGCGCGCTCACCTCGGTGACCGGCCGCAGCGCGTCCACGGGCAGCACCGTCTGAGTGACGTGGCCATGCTCGGAGGCGTGGGCGTGCAGTTGCACGTTGGTCGCGCCCTCGCCGGTTGAGATGATGCCCGCATTGCTGCCCTGGAGCGCGATCGACGGTTGACCAACGGTCGACTCACCGTCCAGTCGCTGCAGCCCTTGCCCCGGGGCTGGGGGACGGCTGGCGGTGAGCCTGTAGGCGGCCACAGCCAGTCCGGCCAGGGCGACGAAGAGCCCGATCACGCTGGCCAGCTTGTCGGCGTTATCCAGGCCGACCCATGCCAGGTAGATGGCCAGCCCAATGATGGCCGCCGCCGCGACCGTACTTCCGGCCCATACCGGCACGCGCCTGCGCATACCGGCATCATGAAGCCTCAGCCAAGATCACGTGATGCATCCGTGCCCATACAACCGAAACGCCGTTCGGCCCAAGCAGGGTGCGCTCTGGCGGACGTGAGCCAGCGCGCCACCGTCATCGAGGCGCGCGAAAGGGGCTAACGCAGATAAGCAGGGCAAGTCACTGGCCATGCGGGTGGTGCTCTCCCTGGTCAGCCTCCGCGTTATCGCAGATAGTGACTCACTATCTGCGATAGGAGACATCGGCGCGAAGATCCGCTGCCATCGGCCGGGATGATTGAGCCGGTGAAAGCCCGAACGTCAGTGATCCTCCTCCGCCCGCAGTGACAGCCCGACGCGGCGCACCCGATCGGCTTCTTCCTGACACCCTCGACGCTCCAGCGTACTCACCAGCAGCCAGCCGGCGGACCTGTCGCCAGCCTCGACCCGCGCCCGCAGTTCCTCCACCCGGCCCTGCTCAGCCAGCAGCCCAGCCAACAACCCGGCGGCGACCCCATCGCCGGCCTCAGCTCGTGCCCGCACGAGGTTCAGCTCCTCCTCCGCTTCCCCCAGCCCGAGCCTGGTCAGCCACCAGGCGGCAGTCTCGTCGCCAGCCTCGACCCGCGCCCTCAAGAGGTTCCGTGCTTCCTCTACCTCCCCCTGCTTGACCAGCAGATCGGCCAGCCACCCGGCGGCGGCCCCGTCGCCGGCCTCAGCCCGCGCCCGCAG
>NZ_JBEZGB010000033.1:0-58395 GCF_040649755.1 Nonomuraea sp. NPDC048882 | reverse complement strand
CAGCTCCTCCACTTGGCCTTGCTCAGCCAGCAGCCTAGCCAGCCACCCGGCAGCGGTCCCATCGCCGGCCTCAGCCCGCGCCCGCAGCTCCTCCACTTGGCCTTGCTCAGCCAGCAGCCTAGCCAGCCACCCGGCAGCGGTCCCATCGCCGGCCTCAGCCCGCGCCCGCAGCTCCTCCACTCGGCCTTGCTCAGCCAGCAGATCGACCAGCCGCCAGGCGGCGTACTCGTCGCCGACCTCGACCCCGGCCCGCAAGAGGCTGAGTGCCTCCTCCACCTCCCCCTGCTTGACCAGCAGATCGGCCAGCTGCCTGGCGGCGAGTTCGTCGCCAGCCTCGACCCCGGCCCGCAAGAGGCTGAGTGCCTCCTCCACCTCCCCCTGCTCAGCCAACTGCTCAGCCAGTTGCACGGCCAGCCGCACTGCGGCGGCCCCGTCGCCGGCCTCAGCCCGCGCCCGCAGCTCCTCCACTCGGCCTTGCTCAGCCAGCAGATCGACCAGCCGCCAGGCGGCGTACTCGTCGCCGACCTCGACCCCGGCCCGCAAGAGGCTGAGTGCCTCCTCCACCTCCCCCTGCTCAGCCAGCAGCTCGGCCAGCCGATCGGCGGGGAGTCTGTCGCCGGCCTCGGCGGCTTTCCGGTAGAGGGGTCCGGCGTAGCAGTACAGCAGCCGGTCCTCCGCGCGGACAGCGAGGCGAGTCTGATCGCCGGGGTCGTGCAGATGTGTCAGCACGGCCTCCCACACTTTGGCGGGAACGATGGCGGCGCGACGTTCGGTGCCGACGTGCTGCAGCAGGTAGTCGGCCACCACGTAGCCCGATGGCTGGCCCATCTCCACTGCGACCGGGGCCAGCGCGGCGGCCGCGCCGCGCAGTGGCTCGACGGCATAAGCCATAGCGTTTTCGAACCAGTTGGCCGGGGCGGTGGCGCGCTGGCGCCGGTTGCAGTAGCCGGGCGCGGCCGCGCGCAGCAGGTCGGCGCTCAGCGGAGCCTGTGCGCCGAGCCGGGTCAGGTCGATCGCAGTGGCCAGCACCGCCGCAGCGTACGCATCAGCGCCGCGCCAGCGGTCGACCAGTTGCGGCGCGGCGGCGATCACCTGTGTCAGGCCGTAGTCGGATGATTGCAGCGCCAGCCGGATGCGCGCATCGCGGTCGGCCACCTGGCGGGCCCGCTCGGTCTCGGTCAGGCTGAACCGCGGCCGCAGGTGCACCACGTCAGCCAGGTCCAGCACCTCCCGTTCTCTCTGGTGCACATCGGGCGCGCCGGGCTGGGGCGCTCTGGTGTAGGCGGCATAGCGCTCGGGCCAGACGGTGGCCACCAGCACCACCCCGGCTCGCAGCAGCGCCCGTACCGTGGCCGCGTCCAGGCCGTGCTCGGCAGAAAAGTAGCGCTGCAGCTCGTCCAGCCACACCACCGTCTTCTCCACCGGTTCGGCGGCCAGCTCGCGCACCTGCGCGGCGTCGCCGGGGTGGAGCAGCCACCACTGCGGCATCAACGCTGAGACGGCCTCATAGGCGCAGCGGGTCTTGCCCACCGAGGAGCCGCCCACCAGCACCACCAGCCCACCGCCCTGCATCGCTGCG
The DNA here is from genome assembly GCF_040649755.1 of Nonomuraea sp. NPDC048882. Taxonomy (NCBI): domain Bacteria; kingdom Bacillati; phylum Actinomycetota; class Actinomycetes; order Streptosporangiales; family Streptosporangiaceae; genus Nonomuraea; species Nonomuraea sp. NPDC048882. Next base: position 56,816 of record NZ_JBEZGB010000033.1, on the reverse strand, counting down.
GCCAGCCGCGCGCGGACTCCGCCGGGCTCGGTATCAGTGTCCCGCTCGATGTAGACCGGCAGCGGCCCGCTCGCGCCGTCAGTATCGATGGCCTTGTGCACCCCCAGGAGCCGGGGCTGCGCCTGGGACACCCGCACCGTCCCGGCCAGCGGCGGACATGCGGTCATCGCCCGTTCCAGCGCCGCTCGCCAGGCCGCTTTCCCGGTGGTGTCCACCCCGCAGGCGCGCAGGTACACCTCCAGCGTTTCCACCCTCGGAACCGTGACCCCGCCGAACAGATCGCTCAGCGTGCTGGCCGGCAACCGATCCGGCCGCGCCGCCCGCCCCAGCTCCGAATATGAGCGGCCCCGGCGCAGCCCATCCAGCGCAGCGGCCAGCTCGCCGGGGGTATGCACGGACTCCGGAGCGATCCTCGCGCCTGGCTCCGGCGTTACGCCGTCTGCCATCTCCACCGCCTCCGCTCCCGCCTCCGCGGCCCATCCCCGGGATCTTGCGCGCTGTTCGCCCACGCCGCCGAAGAGCGGCGAACCCCTGATCTCCGGCACCGACCGACTCGCCTGTTGGTGCTGACCAGCCTGCCCCACCCAGGTCCCGGCAGACGGCCAATCGTCCGGCTTGCTCCGCATCCGATGCCGTACGGACCCCACCCGGGCGAGCTTGGTCTGGCAAGTACGCGGCACCGGCCGGACCGCCCCGATGACCAAGCACAAAAGGAGCCGGACATGCACCACATCCTCGAAGCGATCCCCGTGATCGGGGCCCTCCTCAACCTGGCCACCGCCGCCCTTAACCTCACCGCCCACGTACGGCGGCGACGCTCCACCGACCCGAACACCCAGCCCGACGCCCACCACAGCAGCCGATAAGACGGGCGTGTGGGAGCTGGTACGGCCTGCCCCCACACCGTCCCAATAACCACCGTTATTGGGACGCTTCTCACCAGGGTCAATCCAGATGTTGCAGTGGGCGCACCAGTCACGCGCGATGGCCAGGTCGGGGAAGGTCCGGTACTGGCGCGCGGGCGGCGGCGTGCTTCTTGGCGTCCCGCGAGGGGCGCGGGCCCGCTGCGAGGCGCTCCCACAGGACGGATTCCCGCTCGCTGATCTCTGCCATGAGGTGCGGGGGCGGGAGCGACAAACTCCTCAAGGACCCCGCCTGGCAGAAGCGACTGACCGACGCCGACAAGCGAGGACTTTCGCCCCTGTTCTGGTCCAACGCCAACCTGTACGGCACGATCGACATCGACATGGGTCGCCGTCTTGACCTCGACCTGGTCGCCTGACCCTTCCCGTCGATCACGCCGATGACCGAGGCAGGACGCCCTGGCCGGGGAGCAGGTCAGCCAGGGCGGTTCGCACGGCCGCCCGGCTTACCCCATGAGCCCGTGCCAGGGCCGCGATCGAGGTGCCCTCGCCGAAGGCCGCCCGCACGTCCTCGCGCCGGTCACCGTCCAGCGCGGGCGGCCGCCCGCGGTAGCGGCCTTCGGCCTCGGCGGCGGCGATCCCCTCGACGGTGAGCTCATTCTGGATGTCACGTTGGAACTGGCCCACGGCGGTGATCACGTTGATGATGACGGCGGTGGTGGCGTCTTCGGCGGCGAGGTCGTGGAAGTTCGACAGCGGTCCGGACAGGACGCGCAGGGCGACGCCGCGGGCTTGGCACCAGTTGCGGACGGCGTGGATGTCGAGCAGGTCGCGGCAGAGCCGGAACAGCTCCGAGACCGTCAGGGTGTCGCCGGGGTGCGCCCTGGCGGCGATCTTGCCGAAGGCGGGCCGGTCGAGGGCGGGGATCTTGGAGGTCGTGGCGGGGTCCTCGAAGAGGAGGACGCCGTCGGCAGGCCGGAATCCCTCGGCGACGCCTTCGGTGCGCACGAGAAGGCCGGCCTCGGTGAGGATGTGGCGCTGCCGCAGCAGGGACTGGGTCGCGGTGGAGACGCGGGAGTAGACGATCTGCACCGGGTTCTCCTCGGGAAGGGTTGCAGCCCCGATTCTCCTGTCGGAAAATACTGTCGTCAATTCGTGTGCGGAACCGACCTCCTGACGTCACGGTTCGTCGCTCGATGTCCGGTTTTCCAGAGGATTTGCGGGTCCCAATCCGAGGGTGTCGTTAAATCTTCTAATCCCGACAGCTCTCGCGCGGCATCACCCCACGATCAATACCTACTTCGCGGCCGAGGACAGATTCGGGGGCCGACTCCGCAAGATCTTTCTCAGCCCCAACGGTTGTCCCAGGTTCAGGAACCCCCGTTGACCGGCAAAGGGGCGGCACTCGAGCCAGGCCAGTGCCGCCCGGTCGTGCACGAGGATCAAGCCTGGTCGAAGAAGGCGTACAGGTGGCGGATGCGGCCATTGTGGAAGACGGCGACATCACCACCGGTCGCTAGCGGAGTCGCTGTCCCGGCGATCCCGTACTGCCAGGTGAAGCGGGCCTGCTGGTGGTGGGCGTCGACCGGGCCGAGCAGGCTGAAGCGCAGTTCTGGTGAAGCTTGACGCTGGAGCCGCTCGAACAGTGCGTTGAGCGCGTCATGCCCCTGCACCTCGTCGTCAGGGTCGGTGTAGGCGCCGTCGGGTGTGAAGGCTTGTTCGATCAACGTACGGCGGCGGGTCGGTTCCCGTTCGTTGATCGCGTCGATCATGCGTCTGATGGTGTCCGCGTGTGTGCTGCTCACCAGGGTGTTCCTTCCGGTTCAGTGCTGTACGGTGACGACGATCTTGCCGGTCTGGCCATTGGCTTCCATGTAGCGGTGGGCCTCGGCGATGTCGTTCAGGTCGAAGGTGCGGTCGATCACCGGGGCGAGCGCACCGGTACGCAGGCCGGCGGTGATGAAGGCGCGAGCCCGGTGCATCCGGTCGGCGTCGCGCGTGACGAGATGGACCCCGTAGCCGTGGACGTTGAGAGGCCAGTTCATGGGCAGGGGCGCCGGGCGGGGGTCCAGCCAGCCGTAGACGATCAGCGCGCCGTCCTCGGCCACGTTCTGGGCGAGTGTGGTGAGCTCCGGTCCGCCCACCGAGTCGAACACAATGCGCGCGCCCTTTCCGTGGGTGATCTCCCGTACGCGTTCGGCCAGGTCGTCCCCGTCGGTCGCGATGACGTGACCGGCCCCGGCCCGCAAGAGGTGCTCAGTCTTGGCGGCGCTGCGCGTCACGGCGATCGGCACGGCCCCGATCTGGCCCGCGACCTGGAGGGCCGCCGTTCCGACGCTGCTGGAGGCGGCGGTGATGAGCACGTGATCACCAGGCTGGAGGCGGCCGACCTCCAGCAGCGCTCCGTAGGCGGTCAGGTAGGAGAGCCAGGTCGCGGCCCCGATGGGCGCGTCCATCCACTCGGGGCGCGCCAGGAGGGTGTCCGCCTTCACGATGGCACGGTCGGCGTAGACGCCGTGTTCTGACATGCCCATGCCGACCGACAGCACGCTCACCGGGTCACCCGGAACGAAGCCCTGCACTCCTGGTCCGACCGCCTCCACGACGCCCGCCGCCTCGCTGCCCAGGCGCGAGGCGGGAAGGGTGGGCTGGTAGTAGTACCCGCCCGCGCGAAACAGCGCCTCGGCCCGGTTGAGCCCGATCGCGTCGATGCGAACCCGCGCTTCGCCCTCGCCCGGCTCGGCCAGCGGCACCTCGGTGAGCCGGAGCACCTCCGGGCCGCCCAGCCGATCGAAGACCACCACGTTCGCCATGTCGTTCTCCCTAATCATGAATGCCGCACTATTTCCGTGCGGTGCACAGTTTTTGTATGCCGCACTTTAACGGAACGCTGTACGATGTCAACTGTGGGAAAGCAGACACTTGGGCGACGGGCGCGACTGCGGGCGCAGACCACCGCAGACATCAAGGCGACCGCCTTGCGGCACATGGCGGAGGGCGGACCGGACGCGATCTCGTTGCGGGCCATCGCCCGGGACCTGGAGATGAGCGGCAGCGCCGTCTACAGTTACTTCGACACCCGTGATGCCCTGATCACCGAGTTGATCAACGACGTGTACACCGCGCTCGTCGACCACGTGGAAGCCGCCCGCGACGCCCTTCCGGCCGACGACGTCGCCGGCCGGATCCTGGCATGGGCCACCGCGCTGCGCGAATGGTCGCTGGCCAATCCCCAGGGCTTCCGGTTGATCTACGGCGATCCCGTGCCCGGTTATCAGCCACCTGCCGGTGGGCCCGCGCCCGAACCCTCCAAGCAGGCATGCCTGGGCCTCACCGCGCTGGCCGCGGCGGCCTGGCCGTACGCCAAGGCCGTCCAGGACGACAACTGCACCTGGGAGGCGTTCGCTCCCGAACTGGTGGGCACCGTCCGCGAAGCCTTCCCCGACCTGCCACCCGCGGCCCTCGCCCTGGCGCTGCGGCTGTGGGGACGCATGCACGGCCTGGTCGCGCTGGAGGTCTACGGGCATCTCGGCCCGCAGGCTCGCCAGCCCGGCGACCTGTACCGCGCCGAGATGAGTGACCTGATCAGGTCACTCGCACTGCCCGACGGTGACCGAGACGATCGCCGACATCGAAGCCAGGTGTGACTTCCGGGATTGCGCGTTCCGGCCTCTCGTCGGAGCCTGGGTCTGCTTCCGAGATTACGAAGCGCCGTCCAAGCACCCCGCCCCACCCGGCTGCCGCCTCCTACGACGTGGCGCTCGGCGAGTACACCGGCGCTGGAGCGCACGCCGCTATCGGCCGAGACTCAGCTGCATCTACCCGCTTCCGGGTGCGCATGTTCCTGTCCTGGCTGGCCGATCGCGCCGCTACCTACGCCGCCGGCCCCCTTCAGCTACCTGGCGGCTGGGGACGCGTTCGGGAGCAGAGGGCCGAGAAGGACCGCAACACGCTCAAGCACAACGGCGGCCATCCCGACCAGCCCACCATCGATCTGGCCGCCATCGACACCACCACGTTCCTGGAGGCCAGCACCCCGCTGGTCTTCCAGCTGGACTACGCGGCCGTGTCGATGGCCGACGTGATCCCGCAGCCGCCGGTGCGCGACCTGGTCCGCCAGGCCGAGGCCGCCAGCGCCGACGGCAAGCAGCTGGCGGCCATGGTCGCCCTGGCGGAGGCGTTCGAGGAACTCTTCCAGACCTCGCCGCTCGATCAGGACTACGCCCGCAAGGCGGTGCTGCGCCTGGGCCCCACCATCAACCGCCCGCTGCGGGACGGGGAGATCGCGGGGGTGCTGTACCCGCCGGAAGACGGCCGCAGGAAGCGGGTGGGCGGCCGCCATCAGGAACTGGCCCAGCAGATCGCCGCCGTGACCGAGATCGTCATGGCCCTGCAGGCGGCCACCCGGCTCACGCTGATCGGCGTGGACTTCGCGGCGGCACACCGATTCGGCCTGCTCACGCCGGACATCGTCGACTTCATCAACGGCCGGCGAGAGTACCGGGCGCCGGACACCTACGCGCCCACGCCGCAGGATGTCGCCTGGTGCTGCCAGTTTCTCGTGACGGCCTCGCTCCGGCTGTCCGCCGCCGAAGCTCAGCTGCACGACCCCTATCGGGGCACGCAGATCTGGAAGAGGATCGCCACGCGGCCCTCGCCCGGCGCTGACCTGGTCTGGAGTGAAGAGTGAGCGCGCTGCTGCCGCACACCGCCGCCGCCGACTTCACACTGAGCCAGGGGACACTGCAGGCGCTGACCGACGCGGTGCCCGCCTCGACCCGGCGCGCGTACGCCGGCGACATGACAGCGTTCACCGCCTGGTGCACCGAGCGTGGCCGGACGGTGCTTCCCGGGTGCCACCGGAATACGGCGGACATGGGCCGCGTCGAGGGCCTAACCAGACAGAACCTGAGGACTGTCCCGTATCTAGTCCGACGTCTGCCCAGGTCAGCTCCCGAGAGGCGCTCCGTGCGCCAATCCGGTCCCCTGCTGAGCGAGGTTATCCACAGCCAAAACACTGGGGGAGTCGTACCCCCTGACCTGCGGCTTCGGACGGAGGCGGCCCGTTTCTGCCGTATTCCGGTGGCACCCGCTTCCGGCCACCGCCGAGACCGTCACCGAGTACGCCCGGCACCTGATCATCACTCCCACCGCGCGGCGCGGCACGCCGCGTTCGCCCTCCGGCATCGAGCGCGCGCTGGCCGCGATCCGCACCACCCACCGCTTGGCCGGCCACCCCCCGCCGGAGACCAAGGCCGCCCGCACCCTGCTTGCCGCCTACCGCGCCCGCCTGGCCCTGGCCAAGGAGCCGGCCGCGCTGCCGCGCAAGGCCGCCCCAGCCGTGCCAGACGCGCTGCGCGCCATGCTGGCCACCCGTGACCGCACCACTCTGGCCGGGCAACGCGACGCAGCCCTGTTCCTGCTGGGGTATGCCGCCGCTGCCCGCGCCGGCGAGCTGGTCGCCCTCGACCTCGCCGACGTCACCGAGACCGACGAGGGCCTGGACGTCACCGTCTACCGACCCAAGCTAAAAGTACACGCAGGTCGCCGTCCCGTACGGCAAAGTGCCCGCCACCTGCCCGGTGCGCGCCGTGCGCGCCTACCTCGCGGGCCTGGCGCAGACCGGGCGAACGTCCGGCCCGCTGTTCGTGCGCATCGCCAAGGGCGGTCACGTCGCCCGCCCGCCGGTCCGCCACGGCAGAACAATCGGCGACCCGCACGGCCGACTGACCGCCGAGACCGTGACCGATATCGTCCGCACCGCGGCCCGGGCGGCCGGGCTGACCGGCGCGTGGACCGGTCACTCGCTGCGCCGGGGGTTCGCCACCGCCGCCCGCCGCGCGGGCGCCGACCTGGAGCGCATCGGCCGGCACGGCGGCTGGGCCGACGGCTCCGCCGCCCTGCTCGGCTACCTGGAGGACGCCGACCGCTGGACCGACAACCCGGTCACCGGCCTGTGACGGCACGCTCTGTACGGCGCCAGTGGCAACCCCCGGGCGGTTCAGCGGGCGGGCGGAAGGGCCAGCGGCGCGTTGGGGCACGCGGCGGCCTGCTCGGTGAGGGCGGTCTTCTCGCGTTCGTCGATGGCCAGCCCCCAGTGGCGCTTGATCGCAATCCACTCGCCGATGTAGCGGCAGCGCACGGCCGCGATCGGCAGCCAGTCCGCGGGGTCCTTGTCGGCCTTTTGCCGGTTGGAACGTGCCGTGACGGCCACCAGGTGCTCGGGGTGGTCCAGGTAGTTGGCGTAGTCCTGGCGCTTCTTGGCGTCCCAGGCTGAGGCGCCCGAATCCCACGCCTCGGCCAGCGGCACCATGTGGTCGACGTCGAGCTTGGACGCGTTGTCGACGATGGTGTCGTCGTAGTAGCTGTACCAGATCCCGCCGCTCAGCTTGCATTGCGCGCCTTGGGCGGGCTTGTCGATCGCCTCGGCAATGAGCACCTCGTTGCGGGCCGAGCAGCCGTCGCCGTCGCCGTCGACCCAGTGCCTGAAGCTGGTCCGCTTGTATCCGGTACGGCCTTCGGCAGTGACGGGCAGGTCGGCCACGGCCTGCCGGAGCAGGGGCGGCGGCGCGGCCGGCGCGCGATGAGCGGTGGCAGGCGGCGCCGCCACGGCGATGGGGATGAGGCTGCCGGCGACAAGAGCCGCGCAGCGCAGGGGGAGAAGCATGGTCCTCCAGCTCAACGACATCACTATGAGTGGATATCAGTCACTCACAGTGATAGCAGTGGCCGGCATGTGCCGCAGTAGCAGGATGGTGATGATCGCCTACCTGGCGCGGCCATCGGTCGAGGCGCGCGATGTGCCTGCCGCGCTGCAAGCCGCCGTCCGTCGAGCGCCGACCCGCTGACCGACGCGCGCGACCGCGACTTCCCCGTACGCGGCTACAAGACCCGCCTGAGGACGGTGGCCAGGCGCAAGGCCAACACCGTCGCCGCCATAGAGGCCCTCCCGCGGCTGGTCGAGCTCTATCCCTTGCGCTGGTGGCTACGGCTTGTTCCGCAGGCTATGGCTGGCGTGCAGGGCCGTGAGGATGGCCTGCTGCACGCTGTGATGGACGGTCAGCACGGGTGCGGCACCGGTGGCGTTCAGGACGCGGGCGGGCGATTCCTGCAGGGCGGCCAGATGCAGGTCGCCGCCGTGCCTGCGGACCAGGGCCCGGACGTTGAGCAGCACGCGCAGGCCCGCCTGGCCCACGAACGGCACCTCGCTCAGGTCGAGCACCACGTGGTCGCCGGGCCGGCGGCGGGCGCGGGCGACGAAGGCATCGAGTTGGTCGGCGTTGGCGGCTTCCAGGTCGCCGGCCACCGAGATCACGGTGACGCCGGGCATGTGCTGGCAGGCGAACGTGGGCGGGCTCATCGCGGCTCCCCGGCAGCGTGTGGACCTTCTGGCGGGATGGGAACGATCGACGGCGGCCACGAGGTCAGTCCTGAACACGCGTCAGGAACGCCATGACGGCCACGGCGAGGCCGACGAAGCCGGCGAAGCCGGCCGCTCCGGCCAGCACGGCCAGCGGCGCGGGGGTGCCGCCGAGCCAGGCCAGGCCGCCGCCGGCGAAGGCGACGATGAGACCGGCGGTGATGATCACGGCCACCCATAGTCCCCGGGTGTTGTTCATGGCGTTCCTCACGGCGTTGTGAAGGGGTCACGGTCATCGGGCGCGCCGACCTGTAACGCAATGCAGGAAGGCACGGCGGCGATGACTTTGCCCGCTCCGGGCGTGCCGTCACCAGCGGTTCAAACAGGGCCGAACGATGTCGATGCGGTACGCCAGACGCGGTGCGAACGGGAACGAACCCGGTCGGCCTTGAGCCGGAAGCGAGAGGTGTTCGGCTTCGTTCGGCTTCCTTCGACGCTCGTCGAGAACCACCTGGACCTGCCGTGCCGGCACGGCCTGCCTTTCTGCAGGCCATGCCGAACAACCTCGAATGGGTGATCGGCGCGCGGCTTGCCCCGTATCGGTGGCAACATGACTGCCGTCACGATTCGTAGATCCCCCTAATCACGGCGTGACGCCCCCCATCAGAGATCACGAATCGACCAAAAGCGATGACGCAACAGCAAAGCGCCTCACATCGCGCTTTCATCCACCAGCTCAATGAGTTGAGGGACCAGGCCGGCAAGCCGCCCCTGTCCCAGCTGCGCAAGTTGTCTCGCAAACCGCTGCCCAACGGCAGGGAGGGGCGCGAGCTCGCCGCCAGCACCACCCAGGAGGTCCTCAGCGGCAAACGGCGTCGTCTGCCGCCGTGGAGCTGGGTGGCCTCCTACGTCGCGGCCTGCCATGAGGCGGCCCGGGACGGGAGCTTGGACCTCGGCCCCATGGACATGGAGATCTGGAGGACCCGCTTGCTCCACGCCCGGCATGGTGACCGGCCGGTCACCGCCTCGGACGATCGAGCCGCCGTCCTTCCTGCCTTAGCCGGCCCCGCCACGATGTTGTCTGCCGATCGGCTGACCGCCGAGGAGATCACCCAGTGCTACCTCGACGTCCACGGCCGTATCGCCGCTCGTCTGACCCGCATGGCCCTGAACGGCGACGCTGAGGCCTGCTTTCACCTGGCGCTGTTCACCCTGCTGCGCGGCTGGGGCCACGACGGCATGGGCTGGCTCCGCCGGGCCGTCGACGCCGGCCACGAAGCCGCGCGAGCACTGCAGGACGCCGACGACCTGCGCCTGCAGGCCGCTGACGTCGCCTACCAGCACGGCTGCGCCCTGGAGGCGGGCGGCGCCACCAGAGCCAGCATCGCCCGCTGCTTCTACCAGCTCGCCGCCGAAACCGGTCACCCCGAGGCAATCGCGAAGATCACCGGAATGACCGCACCGCCTCCAGAACCGCCGGGCACCTCCCCGGCTGCCTCCGCCTCCGACATCGCCTTCACCGACCACCTGCCGTCAGCGCTGGACGACGCCTGCGCCGAGCACTTGTCCTGCCGGCTCGGCTTGCCGTGGCAGCAGGCACCGCACGTGATCGAGCCGATTCCGGGACAGGTGAGCCCCGCCAGTACCCCGCCCGCTTCCAGCGCGCTGGTGCACCATCCCATCGCTGCACGGGCTCGGTACGGGCCGGCCTGGCAGTCCATGGTGGACCTTGCCGGAGCCATCAGAACGGCGCAAGCGGCAAAACCACAAGCCGGGGAGGAAAAGGAGACCGGCGCCGCGTCCGACGACGCCACCAGCTCTGGCGAGGACGCTCCGGCCTTACTCCTGGAGATCGAGCAACCCCCCTTCCCCATCTGGCCAGACGATCCGCTCCTTCACACAAGGGGGGACGACTGTCCACGGTAGGCCGCCCGGCCGACACCATGCCCTGGCGCGAGGGTGTGGGGGTTGAAAGGCGGTCCGCGAAGGCCTCGCCCGCAGGCGAGCTCATGCCAAGAGGTCCGCTTCACCTGAGATGACGGCTGTAGGCGGTCGCGGGGCTTTCATGCAGGGGGTACCAGGACGACGTGCCGTGGACGGAGCGGCTGGACTCGTCCTGATCCCACCCCGTCACCGGACGGCCAATCAACTCCTCGACCCGCGCGAGCACGTCCCAGGTGACGCCAGCGTCGCGGGCGGCGGCGATCAGGGCGGGCTCGACATCGGCCAGCCAGTCCCGCAAGCTGGCCAGCAGGGTCAGGGCGGCCAGGGCCTCATCGCCGGAGGGGCGGGGGCTGTCGGTGAAGCGGTACGGGCTGGTCAGGTTGCGACGCCAGCGGCCCCGAGCTGGCGCGTGGAGGCGGGCGCGGACGGGTGGCAGATGCTGCGCCTGGCGAGGACCCAAGGCGGGACAGGTCTTAGGTGAATCTACAAAGTACAGGCGCGCACAGTGTCGATTGGATCTTCCGCAGTGGGCCAAGTGCGGGACCGTTGTGGTGGGCGCTTCCTGCATCGATGTCCAAGGAACAGAATGGATGTCCGATATGAGAGGGCGGGGAGCGGTTGCCGCAGGAGGTTGACCCTCTTGAAGGTGTGAAGCCCGGCGGCCTGTACTTTGTAGATCGCAGATGGTCATTCGCCTCGCTCCAACGCCGCCCGGCGGCGTGCCCGAAGCAGCGCTCCCGGCACCCGCGATTCCCGTGCGGCCGTCCATGACGCGCGTGCCGCCGCCAGCCGCTCCCGGAGCCCAGCCCGCGCCTGCGGGGGCATCGAGGGGGTACAGGCTGCCGCCACCTGCTGGGGCTTCGGCGGGTCCGGTTGCGCGACCGCCTGCTCCAGTCGCTCCCGCCAGCCACCCCCCGTATCCGCCCGCGCCTCCTGGTGGGCGCGGGCGGCAGCCTGCGACGGCAAGGGCGCTACTAGAGCGCCGTCTGGGCCGATCCAGGCCGCCACTCGCGCCTCTAGCCGCCGGCGCAGCCGCACCAGAGCTGACCAGCTGCGGCGCTCGCCCAACCCCGTCGCCGGACTCGCCCACTGGCCCTGCACCGGATGCACGTTGAGCACGTGGATGAAGTCCCCTAGCGTCGCCCCGAGCTGGAACAACGGCCGTCCGATCCGGCCCAGATCCCGCGCCGACAACCCCCGCACCGTCACATGCTCGGCCCGCACCCGCTCACCCGCCCAAATGCGCTCCCCCCGCGTTGATGGACAAGCGGTCAGCGGAAACGGCGCCAGCGTTTGGATGAGGCGCCTCGCGATAGGGACAGGTTCCGAGGAAAGATCAGCCAGTGAAAACCGGAGCGTCCGAGTTTGATTAACACCCTGCTCGACCTGCGGAAACTTAGGCCGTGAGATCCGCGTCTCGCACGGCCACGGCACCTCCTCCCATGCCGGGTTGGCCACGATGGACGCCTGCGTCCCCCGCCGCGGCCGCTCCACATAACAGGAGCCGTCCTCCACGCCGAGTTCCTCCGCCCAGAACTCCCCGTACAGCGCCTCCAGCACCGCCACCGGGCAGATCAACGCGTACTCCGCTGCGATGTTGCCCAGCCCGTCATCCCACCGGCCCCACCCGGTGCCTTCCCGCGTCTCCACCGTCGACCCCGTCTGCACCACCGCGATCAGGCCGTGTTCGCGTCGCCACTGCAGCCGATCTGCCAGCGTCGAGCGGGACACGCCGGCATCACCCGCCAGCGACTTCCACGTCATACCGTGCCGGGTCTGCATCCATGGCTCGGTGTTGCGCACCAGCGCCTCGCCCACCCGCTGATAGTTGCGCATCCAGTCGCGGCGATGCCAGCTCGTGCCCACCACGTAGGCATCGCACTCCAGCCACACGATCTTGCTGGGTGCGAGGACATGCCCATCAGGGATGACAGGCACCAGAAACGGTGAGGCGTCCTGCGACACGCCCTCTGTTTCAGGGCGCACTTCACAGAACGCTTGGCGAGTGCTTATCGTGACTCCAAGCGCGAAACAGGGCGCAATGAACAGAGCTGATCGCCATGGCATGCGACACCGGGGGCGAAACAGCAGGTCCTGCGCGATATGTGATTAGGAGGGGGCCCCGCTTCGGCGGGGCTCTACTCATGCCAAGGGCAACTCCTCAAGACAGTCGGGCGCCAGGCCGCAGGGCACGGCCGGCGAGCCAAGGAGGGGCGGGTACTCCCCGAACAGACGGAAATGACCTGCGCACCGGACATGGCACGGCGAGCCGTCACCGACGTCTCGCGCCGCTCGGCTACCGCCCGGCGCGTCGGTTCTCACGGCCGGGATCCAACGGTGCGACACGCCGGTGAAAGCTGACCAAAGCCGCCCGCAGCGGCGCATTTGGAGTGCCGTTTTGGACATTCCTGTCCCGACACGCCCCGTCATGCCGCCGGGCATGTTGGCATGATCTCTCGTCCGCCGGTTATCATGGCGGAGCCTCCTCGATCCAGTGGAGGGGTAACAAAGCCCGCGTGCGGCCATCCAGGCCGACGCGGTTACAGCCGGACGATTCTCCTTGTCGCTCAGCTCACGAGGCCGCCAAACCATTTGCGAGCCGAACGACGTAGTGGATCGCTCGTCATTCGAGAACGCCCCGCGCTGCGGGGCTTTCTTGCGTTCTGGGAGATCTCCTTCGTAGGGGCGCGCCTGCCCGATGGCTAGGCAGCCACCTTGGTGCTGCTGGGTGTGTCGTCGTGATCGAGCGGGAGTTGCTTCTGCTCGCTGGGCACCGGTCTGTGATCGAGGGCTTGAGCAACCAGGCGCTCGATCGTGCGTGCCAGTGGCAAGCCCCACTCGGTTTCGAGAGCCTTCACCTTGTTGTACAGCTCGGCGTCGGTCCACGACAGCGGGTGTTTGGCGACCACTGTCTTCGGTGGTCCGGGTCTGCTTCCGCTCATGGTCGCTAATGATGGCGCAAGCACGATCCCGGGATCCATGTTCGCCGAGGCGTGTCGCGTAACAACTTTCCGTATTTCTGATCATGGCCTGTCCTGCAGTCGCAACTCCGGTACCGCGAAGCAGGCAAGCAGGCACACATGCCGCATCTGTGTCGTGCCCGCGTGTTGACCGGCAGGCTTTCGGCACGGCCGTCACGTCCCCACCATGACCGCAGCCGTATGAGCTTTCCTGAACCCTTTCAGCGCAAAAGCATCCTCGTGCGGCAAGGAGAAGGCAGGCGAGGCTGGCAGAGAAAGCAGCGTGCGGCACTCAGACCACGCCCAGCGTGGTAGCGGAGGCTTCGATGCCATCGTCGCTCTCCAACTCGGCGAGCCACTTTTCGGCGGCCTGGGCCTGCTGGTGCGCATCGGTCACCACGGCGGTCAGCTCGGCGCGCAGCCCTTCCAGCAAGGCGCCGGCCTGGACGGCGTAGTGGGCGATGTGGTCGGCCGGGCAGGTGCGGGCCAGCGTCATCAGCTCGGCGGCGTCGGCGTGCGGCAGGTACTCCAGCAACTCGCCGATCGCCGCGGCCTCGGAGATCTCGCCCACGGCCCGGGTCACGCGGGGCAAGCAGGCACTGCACAGGTCGCCTAGTAGCAGCGGGTCGGGCGTCCAGGCACAGCCGCCGGCGCAGGCGGCCTCATCGGTGCAGCCGCACATCCGGCACCACGGCCCCCGGTCGGGGTCGGCCAGCGCCTCAGAGATCTCCGCGATGACCTTCTGCACCTCGGGGTCGTAGCAGAGTTCGCGCAGCGCCTGCAGGACCAGGTCGGTGGCCAGTTCGTGCGGCCGCCGACCGGTGATCCGGCACAGCGCCTCGAAGATGCGGATCTGAGCCTCGCCCAGCACCCGCGTCTGCGTGCGGGTCCAGGGCATGCCGGTGCGCGCGTCGATCTGGCGTGTCAGCTGCAGGTCGGAACACGCCCCCGGGCTGGGCGTCATGCTGTCGGTGGAGCGGGTGTCGATGCTGGCCGCGGTGATGGTCGAGGTGGTGATGGTCATGGTCATCTCCCTGGAAGGGGCTGGACTGCACGGGGGTGCTCGGTAGGCAGATCAGTGGGCGGAGAGCTCGCTTGAGCGCTGTTGGCCAGGGGGAACTCATCCCAGGTGCGGCCGTCCAGAAGTCGGCCTCCGGCTTTCGGGGTTGGCCCACCGACCTGCTTGAAAAAGAAGGCGATGTGAAGGTCGATACAGCGGTCCCGGATGTCCCTCACCCAGGCCAGGTCCAGCGGCCGGTGCTGCGGACCGCTCTCCCCGCCGGCGATGACCCAGTCGATTCCCGACAGGTCCAGTGATGGCACGGGGCCCAGCAGCGGCTCCAGCGAGAGGAACCTGATCGTGGCCGGGGTCGCACGGAGCGCATCGGCACGCCAGCAGTAGTTGTCGGACTCGATCGAGGTGCCGACCCACACGTTCGGCAGCGGCCACGGTGGCACCCACAGCGGCCCGTCGGCCGTGTGTTCCGTGCTCCACCGTGTGCCGGCACCCGAGTCACCCGCAAGGCGCTGGCCGCCCAGGTCCAGCTGCCAGCGCCGCCAGAACCGGCTGGCGATCAGGTCGGTGGCCTGCTCGGCGACCTCACGCTGGAAGCGTGGATCGCCCAGCACGGCCGCCAGCCGCTTGGGGCGTTTGGTGAGCACCTGGAACTGGTGCCGGCCCGTGAGCGCCATGACCGCCCAGATGCGGGCCTGCGCCGCCCTGCCGACGCGCGCGTGCCCGAGGTCGCTCATGGAGTTGACGAACACCTTGCGAGGCGTGCGCCAGCGCAGCGGCTCGAGCATCGCCGCCTGGTGAACCGTGACGCCGAACCCGGGACCGCTGGTGCGCGGGTCACCGTCCTGCTGGTACTTCGCTGATCCCATGGCCTTGAGGCGCTTGGCCAGGGTGAGCGCGTAGCAGTGATCACAGCCCGGGGAGATGCGGTCGCAGCCGGTCGTCGGGTTCCACGTGGCCTGGGTCCATTCGATGCGAGAGGCCGTACTCACAAGGGGCTCCTGGCGGTCGTCGGGGCACGGGACGGCTCAACCGGGTGGGCGCCGACCTGTCCTTGCTCGTGGCAATCGAGACAGACGCCGTAGCGTTTAGGCAGGCAGTAGTCCTTCTCGATGCCGCACTGCGGGCACAGGCGGCGGGCGCGCAAGGCCTTGGCGATCGCCTCCAGCTGGGCCGGGCTGGGCTTCCGCTTGGGCTTGGCCAGCGCCCGGTCATACAGGTAGGCGACACCGACGTTGCCCGCCACGCCAGCGGCGCGGCCGCCGTTCGTGGTGGTGCGCCACATGACCTGCGCGCACACCGGCTGCCCGCCCGGCCGCAGCCCGTCGGCGGCCAGCTGGCGTTTCGTGGCCAGGCCGGGCGGGGCCATCTGCCACGGGTAGGTGGGCAGGCCGCCGTGCCGGGACCCGGACGGGTCCCAGAACGGCAGCCTGGCCTTGCTCACGACGAACGCTCCGCAGTGCTCGCCGTCTCCGGCATGGGATGGCACTGCGGGCAGCGCGTCAGCCAGCCGCGCTCGTCCACCGACTGGCGGGCTACGGCCAGGCAGTGCCCGCACCACGGCGGCCGCCCGTCCACGGGCGCCAGCGCGGCCAGCAGCGCTGTCAGCAGGTCCGTCAGCGGGAGCTCACCTCCGGGCTCGGTGAGCCGGGCGGTGAGCGCCTGCGGACTCCAGCCGGCAGCCAGCAGGTCCATGACGGGGTCGTAGTGGTCGTAACGGTCCTCGTGACCGCTGGTGACGGCCTTGAGAATCGCGCCGGCGCGATCGATCAGCGCTCCGCCCCGCAGCGTGGTCCACAGCCCGTCCGGCGTGCCGGTGGCCTTGAGAGTCTGGCTGGTCTGCCGCCAGTCGACGCCAAGTGCGCCGAGCCGGTCGGCTGCCATCAGGGCCTGCCAGGGCGAGGTGTAGTCGTGCCGGCCCTGGATCGCCTCGCCCTGCCAATGCACGACCAGCCAGCGCGGCCCGTCCTCGCCGTGCTCGGGGTCGCGGCTGCGCACCAGCAGGCCAGGCTCGCGCGTGGTGTAGGCGGTCGTGGTGACGACCTGGTCCTGGTCATAGCTCTCGTAGGCGTACGGGAGCGGGGTGAGCACGACAGCGTCGGCCAACGCATCGACGGTCTGCGAGGGCTTCATGCGCTCCTCCCCAGCAGGGTCAGCGGCAGGGCGGTCGCCATCGCCAGCAGCGCGCCCAGCAGCAGATGCACCGCCAGGCGCAGCCACCGGTACTTGCGGGCGGTCAGCTTGGAGGCCTGCAACAGTTCCTCGCCCAGCTGCTGGCTGACGCCGCTCGCGTCGCAGGCGAGCCCGGCGATGAGCTCGCCTACGTCGACGGCGGCGGCGTGCCGGATGAAGCCGTAGCCGGCCCCGGCGCGGCCGCGCGGACGCCGTGTGGGCAGGGCGGGGCGGATCACGCCCAGCAGCGTGGCCACCGCGGTGGCCAGCAGCACGGCGGCGGTGATGACCGCCGCCAGCGCGGCCAGCGGCAGGCGGGTGATGCTCGCGGCCGCGGCCAGGATGGCCAGAGCGGTCCCGGCCCAGCCGATCAGCGCGGTGGCTTTGGCGTCGACGCGGGCCAACTCGGCGCGTACGACCTCTAGTTCGCGCAGCAGCCGGGCCGGCGCACCGGGAAAGGCGACCTCGTCGGTACTGGAGTTGGGGCGGGTGGCGGTCACCGTCCACCCCCTGCGCCGAGCTCGGCGTACCGGGTGATCTGGGCGGTCAGCATGGCCACGACGGCCAGCTCAGCGAAGGAGACGGCCAGCACCGCCGGGGTGTGCGGGCCCAGCGCCCACACCAGCACCAGGGCGGCCAGCGGCGGCAGACAGAACGCGGCGAGGTTCACCGCCAGCTGCAGCCGCCGGCGCGACGCACGCCGGCGATCGGGGCTGCGGTGCTCGGTCTCCCACTCGAACATGTCGATGTCGGTGGCGTCGTCAACCAGGCCGTACAGGCGCGGACCCAGCCGCTCGCGCACGTACACGCCGATCGACGTGATCATGTGGTCGTTGTGCGTGTGCGTCCAGCCGAGCACCAGCCCGGCCAGGGGCAGCACCAGCAGCAGCTCCAGCCGCTGCGCGGTGGCGGTGACGGCGGCGATCGCGGCGGCCGCGGTGAGCATCGCGTACAGCAGGTTGTCGCGGAACCCGATGCGGGAGCGTTGTTCGGCCTTGAGCGTCTCGTACTCGCTCAGCAGCACGGCGACGGCCAGCTCGGTGGCCAGCTCAGGAGCTCGCTCGACGGATCGCTCGGTGGCCGCGACGGCGCTGTTGACGGGGTGCGTCATGATGGGAATCAGCCCTTTCCGGTTCTGTTCGGATCGAGTGGGGTCTGCGGGCGCGCCCGCCGCGGTGGTCTTGGCGGATTGGCCGCGGTGATGCGCGCCCGTCTGGGGGAGGCTTATCTGGGCCAGTCGCGCAGGATCCGCCGCATCGCGGCCAGCTCCTCATCGACCAGCGCCAGGAGGTCCTCGGCGGCTTGCAGCCGCATCCGTTCGGTGTGAACGGCATCCCGCTCGATGGCGAGAAGTTGCTGCTCGACGGTGATGGAATTGGTCATGGGGTGCGCCTGTTCTCGGCGCGCAGGGTCGCGACGGTCGCCGCGACCGTGACCAGCGTGATGGTGGCCATCGCGCCGGTGACCGCGAGCAGGACCTCTCCGCGAGAGGGCTTCACGAGGCGGTATCGCGAGGTTCGTGCCGATGCTGGTGGCGACATGGTTCTTTGCTCCTTCGGCGGGTGGGCGGGTGGCGCTGGTCATCGGGTCAGACGGCGCCCGTCATGGCGCCGTACAGGGCGGCCGCGCGCATCAGGAAGGCGGCCGGGTCGTCGTCCGGGTCGCGGGTGTCGTCGTTGATCCACTGCTGGTTGCCGGCGCGGCGGCGCAGCGTCAGGTCCTTGCTGTCGGTGGCGGCCGCCAGCCACTCGAAGATCGGCTCGGCGTTGGCGATGACGCTCAGCGGGTTGTGCCGATCGGTGGTGAAGGCGCTGGCCCAGACCAGGGCGTCGGCGCGGGCGTGCGCGCTGGTGTGTTCACCGATCGGCGCCATCGGGAAGCTCTTCATGCGCTCCTCCGGGCGGCGAGCTGGGCGTAGACCAGTCCGGTCAGCGCCGCGTGAAACACGTCTCCGTCAGCGGCGGCGGTGGTGGCCGCGCCCCCGTCGTGGGCTGCGGCCGTCTTGGCGGCTTCCTGCAGGAGGTTGACGGCGTGCTGCTCGCAGCCGGGCAGCAGCGTGTACATCAGGGCCAGCAGGGTCTGGGCCAGCGCCGTCTCGGCCGGGTCGCTCTGGCCGCCGCGATGGTTGCGGCGCAGCAGGTCGCCGGCGGCGGCCAGGTGCTGGCGGCCGCGCTTGCCCAGCAGCTCGGCGCTGGCGCCGAGCAGGCCGTGGATGACGGCGCGGTCCACGGGGTGGGTCAGCAGCGTGCTGCCGTGCCGGGCCACCTGCCGGGAGGCCACGCCCACGAAGTGCCAGGCGTCGCCGGCGGTGGGCGGCGATTCGATGAGGGTCTGGGTCATGCGGTTCTACTCCTGGTGGGATCGGGCACGGGCGTCGCCCGTACGGGTGAGCGTGAGCGGGAGCGGGGCCGGGCTGGCGCTAGCAGTGGGTCTGGTCGAGGCCTGCTGCAGGTGGGCGATCACCCGGTCGTAGAGCGCCGCGGTGCGCGGGTCGCCGATCGCGGTCATGACCTCGTGGCCAGCCCACACCATGGCGGGCGCGCCGACCTCGTACGGCTGCAGGCCGGTGAGGTCCGGCGCGAACTGATACAGCAGCGGATCGGCGGTGCGGTCGCGGATGCCGAGGAAACACAGCAGCCAGCGACGGCGGAGCCAGACGGCGTACCCGGACGCCGCCGCCAGCGCCCAGAACGCCTCTTCGGCGAGGTCGCCGCCGGCATGGCGGCCCCGGATCACGCTGCCGTCCTGGTGCACGAGGAACTGGCGTCCGGTCGCGGCGTCGCGGTAGGGCAGCACCTCGAAGACGCGAGCAGCGTCATGGTGTCTGCTGGCCACTGGGCTGTCCTCCTCGGTTCGCGGTGAGCTGGGGATCATGGGCGTGTTCAGAAGGTGTCGCTCGGCGGCGGGGCAGGCTGGTGGTGCTGCCCAGCTCGCCTGCTGGCGCGGCGGCATCGCAGGCGCCGGCGCCAGAAGACGACGCAGGCGATGGCCCGGGTCAGCCTGCTGCCCTGGTGATAGGCGGGCTGCGTGAGCCAGCAGCGGCAGCGGCGGCAGGCGAGCCCGCCGCCGCGCCACGTCCCCCACGCGGTGAGCTGCGGCAGCTTCCGCACCGGCAGGTGTCCCTCCCAGTCGCAGGCCCGCATGCGGGTGCAATCCGGGCAGCGCCACAGCTGCGCGGCCGCGGGCACCTCGTGCGCTTCGCCGAGGCCGCCTTCGGCGTCGTGGGCCCGGGTCCAGCCGTAGCCGGGCAGTTCCTCCACCGCCTCCTGCAGGCTGCGGAAGGTCGGCACGTTCGGCAGGCTGCCGGGCTTGACGAAGAACGAGGTGATCCAGCAGCCTTCGACGCATTCGACGCCGTATCCGGCGCGAACCGAGCCCGGCACCGTGCCCACGGAGTTGGTGGTGGCGGGCAGCTGCCGGTCGTCGATGCCGTGGCCGAGGTCGTCATCGTGGTTGAAGGCCTCGCTGGTGTCCTGCGCGAGCGCGGACGTGTCGAGCGGGATGTCGGGACTGGGCACGGTTTCCCCGTTCGTGTGGGTGATGGCGGGTACCGGGGCGGCCGACGGCGCGTCGCGCTCGGCGGCGGCCTGCGTTTCGCCGCGGACAATGACGCCCAGCAGCTCGTGCAGATGGGTGACGGTGGTGGTGTGGCCACCGGTGTCGGTGAGCGTGGCCTCCACGACGCGAAAGCCGTAGGGCCGCTCGGCGCCCCAGCCGGCGTCTCGGCTCGGGGCCGGGTCGTAGTGCAGGGTGATGCTGATCTCGAAGGTGTGACCGGGAACGTCGGTGCGTGCCGTGATGTGCAGGTACGGGCTGGTCAGCTCGCCCCACATGCGGTCGCCGACGGTGTCCATGCCCTTCCACCTGCACCCGAGGGCCACGACGTCGCCGGGCGCGTAGGAGGCGGTGCTGCCGTCGGTCAGCGGCCATTCGATGTCGTGAGGCCGGCGGGCGAGGCGTTCCTCGCCCAGCAGTCCGCGGTAGACCAGCTGGTGGTGAGCCCGGGGGAAGGGCAACAGCAGCAGCTGCTGCGGCTGGGCCTGCAGCACCTTACGGGCGCAGGGCCGGCACCAGTCCCAGCCGTCGTCCCCGCGCACCTGCGAGAAGTTCTCGCCGCAACCCACGCACAGGAAGCCGTGGATGTCGCGGTCCCAGCGCGGGATCGGCGCGCAGGGCAGGCTGAGCTCGTCCCAGCCGGTCAGCGGCGCCGTGGTGGCGAGCCTGTCGTCCTGGTAGCGGCGCAGCCACGCCTTGTACGCCGCGGCGACCTGGTCGCGGCCGTGCACGGCCTGCAGCATGGCGACCTGGTCGAGCTGCAGGTCCCAGGCGGCACGGTCGCCGACGTCGGCGACCAGGATCGTGTCGAGGTAGGCGTGGATCTGCCGGCGCAGGCTGGGACCGGCGGGTGCGGTAGCGGCGCGGGCGGCCGGGCTCTCAACGGTCATGATCGCCTCCGTCGCGGCTGCTCGCGGCGCGCTGGGGAGCCACGCGGATCCAGCGGCCCAGCGCCACGACGAACAGCACCGCCAGGACGATCACGACCGGTCCGGGAGCGCCGCTCAGGGCGGCGATCAGCAGCAGGATCACCGTGACCATGCACTCGGCGTAGCCCCGCATCGCGCGCCGCTGCAGCCGGTCCGCCGCGTCCCCGACCGGGTCATCGGTCGGGTCGCCGGCGGGCGCCAGGACGCGGGGCAGGTGGGCGTGGCGGTGGTCGATCACGACCTGGTGGCCGCGCTCGCGCAGCCGCTCGCCCAGCAGTTGGGTGAGGGCGCAGGCGCGGTGCTTGCCGCCAGCGCAGCCGATGGCGATGCTGCGCGGCCCGGCGGGCAGCTCGGCGTAGGCGGCCAGGTTGTCGAGCAGTTCGGCGGCGCCGGGCGTGGCCAGGACGATCTGCTGGACGCGCGGGTCCCGGCCGTCCAGGTCAAGGATGCCGCCCTCGCGGGCGGCCGCCGGGTCGCGCAGCCGCGTGCGCACGTCCTCGACCCGGTCGGCGGCCGGCGGCCTCTCGCCGGGCTGGTGCAGGTAGCCGAAGGAGACGAGCGTGATCGGCCTGCTCTTGTCGCCAGCACTGCGGAGGCCGGTGGGGGCGGTGTTCGTGAGCGTCATCGAGGTGTCCTTGTCAGGTCGCGGGTCGCGGGCGAAGAGAGTCATCAGGCGGGGGCGGCGACGGAGGAGCGCAGGCCCTCGAGCAGGTCGGGCAGCCCGTCGGGCTTGACCAGCACCTCGCGGGCCTTGGAGCCTTCGCTCGGGCCCACCACGTTGCGGCTTTCCAGCAGGTCCATCAGTCGGCCGGCCTTGGCGAAGCCGACGCGCAACTTGCGCTGCAGCATCGAGGTGGAGCCGAACTGGGTGGTGACGATCAGCTCGGCGGCCTGGATCAGCAGTTCCAGGTCGTCGCCGATGTCCTCGCCGTCGGCGGCCGCACCGGTGGTGGTGCCGGTTCCAGGGGTGTCGGCGAAGACGTCGCTCGGGCGGCTTCCGGCGCTCTGCTGCAGCCAGTAGCCGACCACGGCCGCGATCTCCTTCTCCGAGACGAAGGCGGCCTGCAGCCGCATCGGGGTGCTGGCGCCCATCGGGGAGAACAGCGCGTCGCCCTGGCCGATGAGCTTCTCGGCGCCGGGCGTGTCGAGGATGACGCGGGAGTCGGTGAGGCTGGAGACGGCGAAGGCGAGCCGGGAGGGCACGTTGGCCTTGATCAGGCCGGTGACCACGTCCACAGACGGCCGCTGGGTGGCGATGACCAGGTGAATGCCGGCGGCGCGGGCCAGCTGGGTGATGCGCACGATGGAGTCCTCCACATCGCGCGGGGCCACCATCATCAGGTCGGCCAACTCGTCCACGACGACCAGCAGGTACGGGTACGCCTCGACCGGGGTGCCGTCGTCCTTGGTCAGCCGGCCGGCGCGGGCGGCGGTGTTGAAGGCGTCGACGTGCTTGAAGCCGTGCCGCTCCAGCGCGTCGTAGCGCAGGTCCATCTCGCCGACGACCCAGCCGAGGGCTTCGGCGGCCTTCTTGGGGTTGGTGATAATCGGTGTGATCAGGTGCGGGATACCCTGGTAGGCGGCCAGCTCGACCCTCTTGGGGTCGATGAGGATCATCCGCACTTCGTCCGGGGTGGCCCGGACCAGCACCGAGGTGATCAGGTCGTTGACGCACACGCTCTTGCCGGCGCCGGTCGCGCCGGCGATCAGCAGGTGCGGCATCTTGGCCAGGTTGGCCACGATGGTGCGGCCCTCGACGTCCTTGCCCAGGCCGACGACGAGCGGGTGGCGGTCCTTCTGCGCGACCGTCGAGCGCAGCAGGTCGCCGAGCGCGACCAGGTCCTTGTCGGTGTTGGGGATCTCCACGCCGATCGCCGACTTGCCCGGCACCGGGGCCAGGATCCGCACGTCCGCCGAGCCGACGGCGTAGGTGATGTTCTTGGCCAGCGCGGTGACCTTCTCGACCTTGACGCCGGGCTCGATCCCGATCTCGTAGCGGGTGATGGTCGGGCCGCGGGTGTAGCGCTTGACTTCGGCGGCCACGCCGAACTCGGTGAGCACGCCGTTGATGGACGCCGCCACCCGGTGATTGGCTCTGGTGGCGGTGCGGGGCGGCGGCCCGGCGTGCAGCAGGGTCAGGCTGGGCACCGTCGCGGGCTGGGCGGCGGCCGGGGTGGCCGCTCGGACGCGCGGCCCAGCGGCAGGTGCCGTGGCGGATTCCGTGGCCGCGTGGGGTTTCGGCGCCCTGGCCGAAGACTGCTCATCCGCCTCAGGACTGTCGTCGGGAGCGATGTCGCCGGCCGGAGCGGGATCGGCCGACTGGGCGGTCACGGTGGCGGAGGGGGCTGGCTGGTCGTCGTCGTGGCGGATGACCTCAGGCACCGGATCGGCCGCCGACGCGGTGGCGACGACCTTGCGCTGTCTGCGCCACCGGTCCAGGCGGCGGCGGGCCAGCTGCAGCGGGGTGCGGACCGCAGCCAGCAGCACGCCGGCCAGCGCGATCAGCAGCACGATGAGAGGCCACCCGGACGGCAGCGTCCCGGCCGGCCCGCCGATCACGATGCCGAGCAGGCCGCCCGCGCCGGTGATGCCGTCCAGGCCGGGAGCGCCGGCGGCCAGGTGGGCCAGCGCGGCGCTGATGGCCATCACGCCGGCCCAGCCGACGCTCAGCCGCACCAGCTCGCCCTTGTCGGCCAGGCCGCGCAGCAGCTGCCAGGCCAGCACCGCGGCCATGACCGGCGCCACCATGAGCACGTTCCCGACCAGGGCGGTGACCAGAGCGCGGGTCAGGTCGATCAGGGGGTTGCTGAAGATGCTCCAGGCGGCGGCCGCCAGCAGCACCGCGCCGAGCGCCGCGGCCAGGCCGATGCCGTCACACCGGTAGGCGGGCGAGGTGGCGGTGCCCGTGCCGGCCGCCCGTACGGTACGGCCGAGACGTACTGCGGCGCCGCGCCAGCCGGTGGCCATCAGCACGGCGACCTTCCACGACTGTGATGGGCGGACAAGCTGCCGCATGCGGTTCGACGCCGGCGGGTGGGACGGGTGGGCGGTCATCGATGCTCCTTCAGATGATCGGGTCTGGTGTGGCGTGATGCGGAACTGTGAGCAGTGCGGAAGGCGGAACTAGGGCTGGCGAGAAAGCGGAACCAGGGCCGGAACCGAGGGCGGTCGACGGCGGAGCCGAGGTCCGCCGGATGGCGGAACTGACGGTCGCCGCAAGCGGATCTGAGGGCGGAGTTCGGGGCGGAACCGAGACGCGGAACCAGCCCGCGCGTCCCTACCAGGCGGGGTGTCAGGGGACCGCGTGCAAGCGGATGTCATGGGCGGCCGAGTGGGGTTCCTTCTCCTGGCCGCTGTTCTGCTCTTCCTCCAGCGTTTCGCGCAGCGTGCGGCCGTACCGCTCGGACACTTTCAGGGCGCGTCCGATCTCGGCGCCGGTGATGTCCGGCTTTTCAGCCATCAGAGCGCGTGCCTGCTGCAGCCGCAGAGCCCCTCTTTCTTCCCTGGTCAGACCATCCATGGCGGCGTCTTTGGCGGTGTCCTTTGCGGGCGGGGGAGCGGTTTTGGTCCGCTGCTTGGGCTTGCTGTCGCCGACCAATTCCAGTCGGACGCGGGCTTCGGCCGTCCTCTCGGCCTGCTGGATGCGGGCGTCGATGTCGGCCTCAGCGCGCTGACGGATCTCTTCCTCCGCCTGCTCCAGCCGGGTCGCGTAGTCGGCTTCCAGCCGGGCGTGGATGGCGGTGAACTCCGCCTCCGCCTCCGCCCGGCCCTGGCCGCGAGCGTCGGCCAGTTCCGCCTGCCGGGTCCGGTTGGCTTCCGCCACGAGTTCCGCCCGGGCGGCGGCCAGTTCCGCCTCCAGTTCCGCTCGGGCGTCGGCGCGTTCGGCTTCCAGTTCCGCTCTGACTTCCGCCTCGACGGCGGGCTTCAGTTCCGCGTGCAGGGCGGCCAGTTCCGCCTCCACATCCGCCTGCCGGGCGGCCTCACGGGCGGCGGCCGCGCGGGAGGTGATGAAGTACAGGGCGAGAATCGCCGCAGCATCGAGAACGATCGGGATGGACCACTCGGCGCCGTAGCCACCGCCGTACGGCTTCATCACCTCCGCCTGAGACGAAATCGACGTGATCATGCTGATGCCGAACAAGGTCAAGATCGCGGCCTTGAACCACCAGGCGGTGCCGGGGCTGACCAGTCCGTGCGACAGCAGCGCGGCGAACAGCACCGGCACCAGGGCGAAGATGATGCCCAAGACGGGGTGGCCCTTGTCGCTGGTGTTCAAGGTCACGGCGTGCCAGATGTTGAGCACGACCGAAATGCAGCAGCCGAGGATCAGGATCCACCACCACAGGCGCAACCCATGGCCGGCCTGCGTCTTCGCGTGCGAAACAGCCTTCGCTGAGCGAGGGAGAGCAGCGGTGGCGTTCATAAGCAAATCTCCTTAAACATGCGCAAAGTGGGGGGTTGAGCTGCGGTTATCCAGCCGTTCGACCAGTGATCCAGCGTCCGTTGAATGGCAACTGGCGGCCGGAACGGACGTGGGCGCAGGCGGCGGCGTAGGTCTCGCCGAGTTCTTCCGGTACGGCCATGACGCGGCCCAGGGCGTAGTTGAGGCGGGTCTGGGCGGGGATCAGTACGTCCAGGGCGGCCCGCAGGACCGCGCTGCGGCGCAGGTATATCTCCGTCTCCGGTGTCCCGGTGTACTGGCTCTCCAGCCACTCGATGTCCCCTACCAGCCGGTCGATCATGGCGTTGACCTGGGTCAACCTGCTGAACAGGTCGCATTCCAGGTCCACCAGGGCGGTGACGAAGGTGGTGTCGGTGGGCCAGGCGCGGCCGCGCAGGGCCGGTTGCATGCCCAGCGTGACGGCAGCCGCGATCAGGCCGCGGTAGCTGGCCACGACAATGCCGGTGGCCTGGCAGCGGCCGATCATGGCGGCGGCCGTGCCGGCGATCTCGCTGGTGTCGGCCAGGCTGACGGCGGTGCTCATGACGTCCATCGGACCCTCGATTCGATTACTGTCCGTAGAAGTTGGGCGTGGTGGCGAGGCTGGTCCGGGCCGATCGGCTCATCGGCCCATCGGCCCACAGCAGGGCCTCTATAGGGGGACTCTGGGAGCCGGTCGGTGAGCCGATGAGCCGATCCGAAACCCCTCCGAGAGTGGTTACGCAACGTGTTCATCACCGACCAGGTACCAGCGGGTGGCGGGGCCTCGGCCGTGGCAGTCGACGACCTTCTCCTGACGCAGCTGGGTCATGAAGCGCTTGATCGCGGCCGGGCTGTAGCCGGCCGCCGTGGCGAGCTCCTGGCGGGCCGCCTCGCCGTCGGCAAGGCGGCCCAGGATGGCCTCGCGCGCGTCGGCGGGCACCGTCGAGGACAGCGACGCTTCGGCTTCGGCCTCGACGCGGTGGAACAGCTCCCAGCGGGCGGCGCTGTGCTCGCGCACCCGGGCGGCGTCGTCGGCCGTCAGCGGCGGCAGCAGCATCAAATGCCCGCGCAGCTGCGCCAGTTCGGCGGCGCGTTCCTCGGGGCTGCGCACCACGTCCTGCTCCGGCTCCTCGGCCGCGGCCTGCCCGGCGACGGGGGCGGCGGCCTGGTCGTCGATGCTGGCCAGCTGGGTGTAGCCGGTGCCCAGGTGGGCCAGCAGGTCGGGCTCGATCTCGGAGGGGGCGCGGCCCGCGGCCAGCGCCTCGATGTCTTCCAGGTCCTTGAGTTTGAAGGTGCGGCCCACCTCGTAGGCGCCGGCAATGTCGGTGAACAGCACGACGCCGGGCTTGCCCTCGCCGTAGGAGGCGATGTCGGGCAGGGCGATGCCCATCTCGCCGACCGCGTTGCGGACCTCGTTGCCGCGGCCGACCTTGAGCAGGGCGAAGCGGTCGATGTTGGCGCGGATGTTGGCCCCGCCCATCCAGGCGGCGGTGCCGCGCTGGCCGACCAGGATGCAGCCGACCGACGCCGAGCGGCCCTTGCTGGTGATATAGGTCAGCGCGGCAGAGGCGCGCTGCCCGAGCTGGTCGCCGCCGGCCACCAGGGCGTCGACCTCATCGATGACGACCTCGATCAACGGGTGGCCGGGGCGGGGCTGGAAGACGGCCTCGTTGCTGTGGGCCTCGCGCCACTTGATGGTCTTGACGGCCAGCTCGAGGATGCGCACCGCCTTGGCCCGCTCGCTCGCCCCGCAGGCGGTCGGTCCGAGCGCGCCAGCGTCGCGCCAGCGGCGCAGGTCCTTGCCCTTGGAGACGTCGATGCCCCACACGGCGACGTTGTCGGCGGCGGTCAGCCGCTCCAGCACGTTGTTGAGCAGGACGGTCTTGCCGCCGCCCTTGATGGCTACGACCATCCAGTGCGCGGCGCCGTCCTCATCCCAGACAGTGAAGCCCAGCGGGCGGCCGGTCTCCGGGTCCTGGCCGACGATCAGCGGCTTGCGGGCGTCCTCCACCTCCACCAGCCGGACCTCGGAGGTCATGTCCAGCATCGGGTGCGCGATCGGCTGTGCCCACGGGTCCTTCAACCGGACCGAGATGCGCATCTGGCCGGCGATGCCGCCGCGGCGCACCTCGACGCGGCCAACGGCCAGGCCGAAGTCCTGGGCGATCTGTTCTTCCAGGGCACGGGCGTTGAAGGCGGAGGCGAGCTTGCCGGTGCCGCGGGTGTCCAGCAGGACGCGCTCGCCCAGCCGGGTCGGCTCTGCCTTGACCACGCTCGCGCCGTCCAGCCCCCACCCGGCCAGGTAGCTCTCCCAGCTGATCCGCGGCACCTCCGGCGCCACGACCTCGATCTGCGGCTCGTCGGCCTCCTGCGGGCGGCGGCGCAATCCAAGCCGGTGCAGGCCGTAGCCGACGCCGAAGGTGCCCACGAACAGCCAGGTGGCCAGGGCGGACGGGCCGGCGGTCACACCGAGCTCGGCGCCGCTGGCCAGCCACACGCCTGAGGCGGCGGTGGCGGTGGTCGCGCCGCCGACGCGCCAGCCGGTCAGCCGGTTGGTCGCGCTGGCATACGTCGCGATCGAACCCGCCACCGTCGCCAGGCCGATGCCCCACCACGGCAGGTGGTAGGCGTGCACCAGCGCGCCGGCGCCATACAGCGCGGCGCCGCCCAGCAGCGGGGTGCGCTCGGCGGGGGCCGCGCGGAACCAGCGCCAGGTGGCCTTGGTGGCCACCCACAGGGCACTCGGCTCGACATGACCCTCGGCCGGACCGGCCTCGGGGGCCTGCTGCCCGGCCGGGTCAGCAGGGTCGGCCGGGGTGGCGTGGTCGCGGTGCGGCGGGATCGGGCACTGATCGGCAACAGACACGGCGCGTCTCTTTCTCGTTTCGACTTCCGATGCGCCCTGCGGGGCGAGGAGCGAGGGTTGGCCCAGCAGGGCGCGGCGAGAGGAGGGGACGGTCAGACGGCCTCGCCGGTGATCCAGCGGCCGTTGTAGGGCAGGACCACGCCGTTGGCCACGGCGTTGAGGACCTCCTGGTAGGTGGTCACGAACTGCCGGTGCGCGGCGGTCATCGCCCGGGTCAGCTCCATGACGTGCTCGGCGAACTCGCCCAGCCCCTGCACCGCGGCCGGGTCCAGGCCGATGCTGTCCACGCATCCGCCGTGCAGCGCCTCGTACGCCTCGGCGTAGCCGCAGATGCCGGCCACCTCGCCGGTCATGAAGTTGATCAGGTCGGCGTCCGATTCGGGGTCGAAGTTCTGAATCCGGGCCGCCAGTCCGGCCCAGTCGGCCGGGGCCATCGTGCGCAGCGCCTGGGCGTGCGCCTCTTCCACGCCCGGGGCGGGCTGGGCGGTCTGCTCGGTGGTGGGTGCGGTCATGTCGGTGTCCTCCTTGGGCACGACGCGAAGGGTGGGTGTGCCGGCGCCAGTGGTGGCGCCATTGGTGGTGCAGGTGGGACAGGGCGTCCGGCGGACGCCCCCGGGACCGGCCTCGACGTAGGTGCCGTTGCCGGTGCACTTGATCGACGTGCAGTAGCCGTCTTCGGCGGCGACCAGCGTCTGCCACGCGATCCAGGCGTCCGGGTCGGTGGTCGGCGGGGCTTGGCCTTTGAGGTCGCGAAAGATGATGAGCCGGGTCCTGCAGCCGCACAGGACCTCACCGGCGTTCTCACCCGCCGCGAGGGTCACGCTGTGGGTGGTGCCGCAGGTCCGGCACGTCGTGTCGTGGGCCAATCGGGGCAAGGTGCCCCCGCCCGGGACGCCGTTGGGGGCGCCGGCCGGGGCGGTGCCGCTGCTGTCTCGGTCGCGCCACCACACGAACCGGCGCAGCCGCCGCCACCGGGGCTGGGACGCAGGAACCGCTGAAGCGGGCTCGCCGTCACCCGTTGGCGCCGCCCCGGCCTGGACACTCCCTTGCGAGGCGGCCGGACCGGTCCCGCCCGGAGCTCGCGCGGCACCCGCAGCGTCATCGGCACCGGCGCCGGCACTGGCCCTGTCGCGCTGGTTGCTCTGATCGCCGCCGGGGCGATCCCGGCGGGCGAACAGGGGACGACCATCGGCAGGACGTGCGCCCCAGCGGCGTTCGGCGGCCTCGACGACGGCCTGGCCTCGCTGAGCGGCCGCCCCGCGCGCCTTGTCAGCGAGTTCGGCGGCTCGCTCACGCCGCGCCTGGCTGGTCTCGGCCCGTTCGGCGCTGCCGCCAGTGACGAGATCGCGTACCTTGCGCACCCCGGCCCCGGCGCCGCGGCCCACCAGCTCGGCGGTCGCGGGCAGCAGCCGGTTGGCCTCCACCTGCGGGCCGCCCGCCGCGTTCCACGCGCGCACCGCCCACGACGGGCGCTCCCGATCCTGCTGGTTACGGTTGGCCGCCCGGGCGATCGCGACGATCGCCCAGATGGCGATGAAGGCGACGATGAAGTGCTCAATCCGCATCCCGGCCGCCCCCTTCCGCTGCCTCGCCGCCGGACTCGGCGGGCGGGTGCCGGCGCAGGCTGACCAGAGCGATGCGCAGCGTGCCGCCCGTGATCAGGGCGCCGACCGCCACGGCGAGCAGGATCAGCGGCAGGCCGGTGAGCCACTGCGTGACCATGACCAAGATCGCCAGGAACAGCAGCTCCAGCAGGTTCGGCCGGTTCGCCCACATGGCGTGGGCCAGCTCGTGCGCGCTCGGGCGCGGCATCAGACCGCTCCCGTCATCCACAGCCAGGCCTGGGCCGACAGGGCCCGGGGCCAGGCCAGGCTGCCGCCCGCTGTGGCCCACAGCAGCGGGAAGGAGACGATCATCGCGTAGGTGAGCGGCTTGAGGCCGTTGCCGTCGAACACGTCGATCAGCACCGCGACGCCCAGCAGCAGCGCCAGAATGGTGGCGCACGCCGTCGAGCCCAGCGGGCCGATGCTGAAGTCCCAGCTGCGCAGCCAGTCGCCGATGAACGTCGAGGCCAGCCCGACGCCACCGAGGAACATCAGGCCGCTGATGATCCGGTACAGCACGGCGGCGGGAATCTTGTACCAGCGGTCCTTGCTGCCGCTCCCTCCGCCGAGCTTCCCGCCGGTGGGCTTGGCGCCGGCCACGGCCAGCGCCGCGCCGGAACCGGATCTGATCAGCTTCATGCGCTTGCGGTAGAGCAGGATGCCCAGCGCCAGGCTGAACAGCCCGAACGCGATCGCGGGTGTGTCACCCATCAGGTTCACGCGGAGAGGACCGCCTGCTTCAGCTGGCGGGGAACTCCGCGCTCCCTCCCTTCGAGTTTTGTCGGAGCCAGTCGGTAGCGTGGTTGTCTCGTTTCCGAACGTGGGAGGTGGGTGTGCGCAGGTCGTTCAAGTTCCTGCTGCGTCCCACCAGCAAGCAGGCCGCTGCGCTCGCGCAGTGCTTGAAGGATCACCGGCAGCTGTACAACGCGGCGCTGGAGCACCGCCGCACCGCCTACCGCATGGCGGGCGTAACGGTGCGCTACGGCGACCAGTCGGCGGAGTTGAAGCACATCCGCGGCGGCGACCCTGACGGGCAGGCCCGGTGGTCGTTCTCCTCCCAGCAGGCCACCCGGCGGTTGGAGAAGGCGTTCCGCGCGTTCTTCAACCGCGTCAAAGCAGGCCGCACGCCCGGCTTCCCGCGCTTCAAGGGCCGGGGCTGGTTCAACACCGTGGAGTGGCCCAAGGACGGCGATGGCTGCCGGTGGGACTCCCAGCCCCACCACCCTTCGGCGACGTTCGTGCGCTTGCAGGGCATCGGGCATGTCCGCGTGCACCAACATCGGCGTGTGCTCGGCACCGTGAAGACGATCAGCGCCAAGCGGGAAGGCCGCCGTTGGTTCGTTGTCCTGTCGTGCGACGACGTACCCGCCAAAACGCTGCCCGCCACCGGCTCGGTCGCCGGTATCGACATGGGTGTGGCGTCGTTGGTCACCACCAGCGACGGCGAGCACATCGCTAACCCGCGCCACCTCGCCGCGACCGCTGATCGGCTCGCAGCGGCCCAGCAGTCCCTCGCCTGCAAGAAGCGGGGGAGCAAACGCCGCCGCAAGGCTGTGGCGCGGGTCGCGGCACTGCACGCCCAGGTGCGGCATCAGCGGCTCGACCACGCACACAAGGCCGCGCTCGCGCTGGTCCGGGACTACGACGTGATCATGCACGAGGACCTGCGGATCGCCAGTATGACCCGGCGTGCCGCGCCCAAACCGGACAGCGAGGGCGGATGGCTGCCGAACGGGGCCGCGGCAAAATCGGGTGTGAACCGATCGATACTGGACGCGGGTTGGGGGGTGTTCCTGACGATCCTGTCGGACAAGGCTGAAAGCGCTGGTCGAGAGCTGATCGCAGTCGAGCCCCGCAACACCTCCCGCACCTGCTCGCGATGCGGGCACTGCGCAAAGGAGAACCGCATCACTCAAGCCGAGTTCGCGTGTATGGCGTGCGGGCACACCGCGCACGCCGACGTGAACGCGGCGATCAACATCTTGAGGGCAGGGCTTGTCCTTCGTGAAGCTGCGAAAGCGGCTTAGCGAGAAGCCGCTCCCGTCAGGGAGCGGAGGAGTCACGGTCGGAAACCTCCGTGGTCGTGGTGATGGTCATCGCCTGGGTCAGGGCCAGCTGCCAGCGGTTGAGGCCGGCCACGTCCTGGGTCAGGCTGACCTGGTCGGGAACGTGGCCGAGCCCGGGTACCTCGCTCATGCCGCACCTGCGGGCCAGGTCAGGCGGCACCGCACTTCGCGGCTGGTGGCAGTCGGGGTCACCCGGTAGTCGTCGACCAGGGCGCGGACCATGACCAGACCGCGGCCGCTCTCGCCCGCCGCCCGCTCCTCCGCGAGCCCATCGCCGGGCCCCAGGTCGATGCAGGTCAGATCGACCGCGCCGCGCCCGGCGCAGGAGTCCGGGTCGAGCTCGATCTGCAGGCAGTACCGGCCGCCGGGCGCGCCGGACATCGAGTGCCGGATGGCGTTGGTGGCCAGCTCGGCCACCACCACCGCCAGGTCGGCCGCGCGCGGGTGATAGGGCGGCAGCGGCACCGCCGCCAGCGCCCACGCGCGGGCCGCGGCGACCTGCCCCGGCGTGCCGGGGAAGGCCTGCCAGGCGGCGACGGGCACGGGCAACGTGATCGACATTCAGACCACCCCCGCCCGGTGCTCGCAGGCCGGGACGGCCTGTGCCAGCAGCTGCGCGGGCCGCGCGCCGGCGGGCGGCAGTTGCCCGTGCTCTGCCAGGTAGCCGGCCAGGATGGCCAGCGGCTCCGGCTGGCCCAGCGCGGCCGCCGCGACCGTCGCCCGCGCGGCGGCCAGCAGCTCGTCGTAGGCGGCGGTCATCGCCGGCGCGTCGTCGCGCGTCATGCCCCCACCCCCAGCCCGGCCAGGGCGCCCAGGGCCGCGATCTGCTCGGCGATCGCCTGCAGCCGCGCCCGCTCGACCAGCAGCTCGAACCGGCCGCCGGACTCGCGCAGCAGGTCCGGGGCGGCCAGCGACAGCAGCAGCCGGCCGGGCACCTCCGTGGGGCCGATGTGCACCTCACCGTGGCCGGCGGGCTCGGCGAGGTCCTCCAGCGCCTCGGTCAGCAGCTCCGGAAGGAAGGTGTAGATGCACGGCGTCTCGTGCTCGTTCGCGTCCACGAACGCCATGCGGATCACGTGAAGGTCGCCGGCCTGGTAGGACAGCACTGCCACCAGCGGCCTGTCCAACTCGGTGATGGGCCACAACGTCAGGCCCTCCACCACGGCGGGGACGGTGCTCATACGGCACCTCCCGCTTCCAGCACGCAGCGGCGCAGCCACGACCAGGCGCCCGCCCAGTCGATCCAGTGGTCTTCCTGCTCGTCGGGGACCTTCATGTAGGTGTTGGCCAGGAACGAGCTCAGCTCATCCCGGCGAGCGAACAGCCGCGTCCGCTCCGGTGCGTGCGGGTGCAGCACGATCTCGACGTAGTCGTCGGCCTCGGCCGGGCCGACCGTGATGTCCCCGTCACCCGCGGGCGTCAGCGCCAGCGGGTCCATGCCCTGCGCCAGCAGCGAGCGGGCGAAGACCCACTCGGTGGTGTCGGCGCGACCGGCGGAGGAGGGGAAGCGCAGCTGAACCGCGTACGGGTCAGCCGGTACGTAGACGGCCTGCACCCGCACGGACACGTTCGGCAGGTGCGCGAAGGCGACCGTCAGCGGGACCCTGATCTTCGAGATGGTCATTCAGGCCGCCCCCTCGGCGGCCTGGTCGGCCCGGGAGCGACGCTTGCTCGAGCGCAGCATCGCCAGACGCTGCCAGGGAGCCCTCGCGCCGCGAATGCCGTGCACCCAGGTGCGGGGGAGCTTGGCCTCCTCCTGGAGCGCGAGCAACAGGCACGCCGCCCGCGCGGGGCAGTCACTGCACAGGCGCTGCGCGGTCTGCTCGTAGGCGGCGCGCCGAGCCTGCCACACCTCCTTCGACTCCCCACCCGACCGGTTCGGCTCGGGCGGGAACCACGCGTCAGGGTCGCCGGCACCGCGGCAGACGCCCTGCTGTTGTACCTGCCGAGACAACTCGGCAGCGGCCAAGGTGTTCAGGCCCTGGCGCGCCAATGAGAGCATGGTGCTCATCCGGGGTTCTTCCCTTCGTAGAGGTGGTCCCGGTGTTTAGGGGTCTCGTCCGGGCGCAATCCGGGCGAGGCCCCATTGATGTTGTGCAGGGTTCCGATGCTTCTGACTTGCGATCAGGGCTAGTTGCTGCCACCTCCAACACGTGTGTGCAGTTCGTCGTGCCAGGCTGAGACGCTCAAAGATCCAGCCAGCCGGCGTTTGGGCTGGAATGTTGGCTCTTCGGCCTCCTGCGCGCCTCCCTGTTGGGTCGTCACGAGATCAGGGTCTGACCGCTGCGCGCAAGAGTCAAGCATTGCTCGATAATTGTGGCTCGGCGGCTACGATTGAGGAGCCAGGTTCCGACCACACCATGCAGATCCCCGCCTCTTGCACCTTTGAGCGGGGATCATTGCCTTTGCGGCTGCAACTTGCGAGCATGGAAGCGTGGTGACGGAACCAGAAAGGCGAACCCACATGGAGATCACGTTCAAGTGGAAGACCTCCGACTCCGGCGGCGGCCAGTGTCCGGCCATCTACGACGCGCCGAGCGGCTACGTCGTTCAAGGCAAGAGGATCGACGAGGCCACGCGTGCACAACTACAAGACCTCGCCATGGATGAAGACGCCGTCTATGTCCCTGCCGACGTCATCGATCGCCTCGTTGAGGAGCGCCTCGCTCAGCGAGCCACGGTGCCGGCGTGATCCAAGGCCGACCCATCGCGCCGGAGCGGTTCGGCGACACCCTCCAGCAGTTCAAGCACACGGCGTTTCGCCTCGAACTGCAGCCGAGTTATCTGGTGCCCGAGGAGACTAAAATCCTTGCCGCGTTCCTCAAGGGCGAGCCTCGGTCTCCTGTACCGGTCTACCAAGATTGGTACAACCAGGTTGCTGAAGGCGTCCGGCAAGGCAAGCGCATCGAGCGGGTGCGTGTCCAGGATGATCCACCAACGCCGTACCAGAGATTCGAACGGTGGCTCGACGCCTGGAATGTCGCGTCAGGCGAGATCATGCGATACCTCACCCGGCAGCAGGCTTTCGACATCGGCTTGCTGCCGGACGCGGGCAGCACTGACTGGTGGCTGCTTGATTCATCACAGCTGATCATCATGCGGTTCGATGAAGCGGGACGGCCTGGCACGCACGAGCTCGTTGATGATCCAGCAGTTGTGGTGCAGGCGTGCGCGTGGCGGGACCTGGCAGTCCACCACAGCGTCCTAAGTACTCCGGACGCGCCCGCCGACTAAAGGAATGATCGTCGTGGAATCGCTAGAGGACTGGCTCACCCAGCCCGATGGGGTAGCAACCCGCCTGCGGAACCTGCGCACGCAGGCGGGGCTATCCGGTAAGAACCTCGCCGACTCGCATGGCTGGCAACAGTCAAAGGTCAGCCGGATCGAGAATGGCAAACAACTGCCCTCTCCCGAGGACGTACGAACTTGGGCGGAGACATGCGGTGCCAGTGAAACCGAGGTGGACGAGCTCCTGCAGCTGCGGGAGAAGGGCCGCATAGCCCAACTCACGTTTCGCAGCCGCATGCGTGGCGGCCAGGCCGCTGTTCAAGAGAGCTACAACGCTCTCGTGCGGGAGGCGAGCCTCATCCGACATTTTGAGACGGTCTACGTTCCAGGACTGCTGCAGGTGCCCGCGTACACCAAGCGGGTGCTAGCTGAGATGATCTGGTTGCATGAACTCGACGTCGACGACGTAGACACCGCTGTGTCCACCCGCATGCAGCGCCAGCAACTGCTGTACGACCCAGCCAAACAGTTCGAGTTCCTCCTGGCCGAACCCGTGCTGCGCACGCTGATCTGCCCACCCAGTGTGATGCGCACCCAACTTGATCGTCTTCAAACCGTCATTGGGCTTGAGCGCGTTCGATTCGGCATCATCCCCATGAGTGTGGAACTGCAGGTCACCCCGCAAAACAGCTTCGGCATCTACGAAGGCGAAGAGTCGCTCGCAGTTGTGGAGACGTTCATCGGTGAGACGTTTCACCGGGGGGCCGAGGCCGCCGGATACAGGCGAGTCATGGACAAGCTTTGGGACCAGGCCGTCACCGGCGACCAGGCTCGTGATCTCATCATCACAGCTGCCGACGCATTGTCTGGCAAGTGATGTTGGTGGCCAGCGCAGCTTCATGCGCTCTTGGCCGCTACCGGAAAGCTTTCCCAAGCTGAACCGACGACAAGGGGTCCCGACGCCTCTGATCGGGACCCCCTTTCGCATGCGCCTCGAGGTGTTCCGCGCCTACATCAGGTGGCGGGCGCTCTTGATCCTGACGCGGATGTCGCTCACGCTGGCGATATGGCGGCATGGCTGGTGACTGAGGACCCGCAGCAGTTGATCCGGATCGACAGCATCGTGAGCGTCAACCCGGTGCCGATGTTCCCTGAGGGTGACGAGTCGTGGCGCGAACCCCATCCATCGCAGCGGTATACAGCCGCTGATCACGTCCAGATCGTTGTTGGCACTCAGGCGAGCCAAGAGGTGCGGGCACTGTCGTGCCCCGGGTACGCGGCATGGCCGGCCGTCTACGCGCTGGTGGCTACGCTCGCCGAGCTGAGCAAGCACGACCCCGCTTCAGCTCCGGTGTTCGTCTACGGGCCGCGGGGCTCTCAGGCGCGCTGGGATCGTGAGCTTTGGACGATCGACTCCGACATCCCGAAGCCGGACTACCTGCCGCGCTGGTGATCGCCAGCACGGGAGCCTCCGTGCGGTCAGCTCAGGCTGGCGCGCCTCGGTTCGGCGGTGGCGGTCATTCGATCGCGGTTGTCTGTGCCGCATGGGTTGCCCGTGCCGCCTCGCCGAGAATCGCGGCGGCCATCAGGCTGGAGAGGTTGTAGGCGGCGACCAGGTCCTGGAGAAGCTGCGGCATGTCGCGGTCGCCTGCGGATTGCAGGGCCGCGATGGCGGTCTGACGGGCGGCTCCATGCAAGTCTTCGACGGACATCGTCTTTTGCTCGGCAAGGGGGTGGCACGTTGGGCAGCCGTGCTGCAGCCAGCAAACGTTCGGCGTGGCCGAACAGCTGGTCGGCGGCGAAGATCAGCCACTCCGGGGTGATCTTCGCGACGCCGTTGAGCATGTCGCCAGCTTGTGCGACCAGCGCTTGGTAGTGCCGGCGCAGTTGCAGGTCTGCAGGCAGCCGCGGACGCTGATCACGCTGGCTGCTTACAATCGCGTCGCTGATGGCGGTCAGCAACTGCTCGGGGGTATGAATCGTCACGGTGCCTGGCTCTCTCTGCTGGTCCCGACGGGGGGAAGCGCGCTACGTCGTAGCATGACGCGGCCTCTGCGCGCGTTCCAATCCGCGAGCCCGTCCGGAGGGCGGGCGTCAGCTTACGGCTGGTACACCGTGCTGTGGCCTTCGGCAATCTTGATGAGCTGTCGGCTTGAACGGACAATCCGCCCGTGAGGACCTTGACCTGGCGAGGGAGGTCTGATGGCGGAACCTGCGTTCCATGAAGACGACGATGCCCATCGGCGGCTGGAGGAGTTGGGGCTGAGCTGGGCCGATATCGAGCATGCGCTGCTCGCGGCGGATCGTGAGGCGCGTTTGTACACCCATCTCGATCCGCCCAACACTCCTGGCATCGGTCGCTGGGGCAAGACCAACCGCTTCCTGCGGGAGCGGTTGATGGTGCGCGGCTGGACATACGACAACCCGCGGAATCTGCCCCGGACGATCCATCCGGAGGGCGAGTTCGCGATCGTGGCCACCACGGGTGACGAGTGCACCGGTCTTCGTCTGCCCGGTATGCAGCCGACGACGAAGTACGCCAAGGGGCCGGCGACGGCGCATCTGGTGGAGAGGAACGAGCGCTTCGTGCAGCCTGCGCTGTTCGAAGAGGAGGTGCCGGGCGAGGAGATCGGTGAGGCGCTGGCGGAGGTGACCGGGCCGACCGGCGGAGAGCCGCATGTCGTATGGCTGCTGCTGTACAACGCGATGTCGGCGGAGATTCGTTCAGAGTTGTCGCTGCCCCTGTCGATCACTTCGAAGGGGTACGTGGACAGCTGGAGCGAGCGGATTCTGCTGCCGACTCTGACGGGAAAGGATCTCGGGAAGGAGGAGTGAAATCAGTGACGGGAGAGGCTGAGGCGAGGATGATGGATCGTCTCTCTTGGCCGATCAGCGGAGGATGCGCCGCGGTGTAGTCCCCGTCCGAGCTTCCAGCGTCTGGTTGATGTGATGAGTTCTCCGTCCGGGTTCTTCGCTCCTTCACGTCTGGTGTTGGCGCGCAAGCGCCGTGGGCTGACCGTCGTGGGCCTGGCTCAGCTCAGCGGTGTGAGCCCGCGATCGGTGTCGGCATACGAGCGGGGCGAGCGCAGCCCAAGCCTGCGGGCCCGTGCCTGCCTCGCCGACGTTCTGGATTTTCCCGAAGGCTTCTTCCTCGGAGAAGACCTGGAGGAGGTGCCTGAGCCGACGATCAGTTTCCGCGCGGCCGTCAAGCACACGGCAGGACGCAAGAACGCTGCCCGCAGCGCCGCCAGGATCGGCATTCTCATCAATGAGTGGGTGGAGGAGCGCGTCAGCCTGCCCGATCCGGACGTGCCGCGCTTGCCGGGGACGGACCCGGAGACGGCCGCGCAGGTGGTCCGGATCAGCTGGGGGCTGGGGCAGACACCGGTCTCGAACATGATCCGTCTGCTGGAGAGGCACGGGGTGCGTGTCTATGCGCTGCCACCCGACTGCGCCGATGTGGGGAGCTTTTCGTTGTACTGGCGCGGTGTGCCGTTCTTGTTCCTCGGCCAGGCGGGTGACGGCGCAGAAGCCCGGGTGGAGGCTGCCCACGAGCTGGCGCACTTGGTGTTGCACCGTGGTGAAGCGTCGCCGGCCAGCGGTGAGGCCGAGACGGCCGCGGACGAGTTCGCCGCCCACTTCCTGATGCCCGCTCCCGATCTGCTGGGCCGGACGCTGTATCGCGCCGGCAGCGACCGCATTCAAGATGTGAGCCGCGCCTTGAAGGTGCCCGGAATGGCGTTGGCTCACCGATTGCGCGACATGGGCTTGCTGCAGGGGGAGGACTATCGCAGCGCGTGCGCCAACCTGCATCGGTTTTCCGCTCCAGCCGTGGGCGGGGAGACCTCGCAGGTGCTTACCGACCTGCTGAC
Organism: Nonomuraea sp. NPDC048882; assembly: GCF_040649755.1. NCBI lineage: Bacteria > Bacillati > Actinomycetota > Actinomycetes > Streptosporangiales > Streptosporangiaceae > Nonomuraea > Nonomuraea sp. NPDC048882. The sequence goes on along the minus strand of NZ_JBEZGB010000033.1, from coordinate 17,959 downwards.
GGCCGGGCAGGGCCAGCAGGTGCGCCCGGCCGACATTGCCCGCCAACTCCGACTCACTCGTGAGAACGTCATCGGCCACCTGCATGGCCTGGCTCCTATCTTGATGGCGGGCAACGGGTATCCCATGGGGCCGCCACCAGGCCGTCCTCCCCTTCGGATGATCAGAAGCAGTTAGCCGGGCCGGCAGAGGTATCATCGCCGTAACTTCTGTGATGAGAAGCCTAGGAAGGCCGCCCCCGCTCGCCGGGGGCGGCCTTTCTGCGTGCCTGCCGGTAATGGTCTCTCTAGGATGTCGGTTGTCACTGGCGCCAGTGACAACTCATCACAGGAGGACCACATGATCGCCTACTCCGGCCGACACGGCGAGATAATGCCGTGACGACGACTCCAGCCTCAACCCCCGTCCAGCTCGATGCCGCAGCTGTCCAGGAACAGCTCGCCGGGATCTGGAGCCTCCTCACGCCCACCGACCGGGCCCAGTTCGAGAGCGTGGTCGCGGCCATCGCCGGTCGGCCCATCCGCATCACGATCGGCAACATGAAGGGCGGCGTCAACAAGACGACAACCGCCGTCCATCTGGCCCTGGCCCTCGCGTTGACCGGTGATCCCGTCCTGCTCGTCGACGGTGATCCGAAGAACCAGAGCAGCCTCATGTGGAAGCTCGGCGCCGGCGACGAATGGCCGATCAACCTGACCGTCATGCCCTGGGCAACTCCGGATCTGGCCAAACGGGTGACTGCCATGGAGGGGCAGTTCAAGCACTTGGTCATCGACACCAGCCCTCAGCACGACGACATCTTGCGCGCCGGGCTGATGGTGACCGACACCTTCGTGATCCCCTGCCAGCCGACGCCCATGGACACCGCCCAGCTCGACTCCACGTTCAAGGTGGCGGAGCAGATGGATGCTCTCAAGGCCGCCCAGGGCGGCGAGCTGGCCGCGATCGTTCTGTTCGCCCGGGCCAAGCAGGCGGGCGCGAACGACACGAATTTGCTCCGGACTTCCTACGCCCGGGTGGAGAAGAAGGACTACCCGGTGTTCTCCACGCCGCTGTACGACTCCATCCGCTACGCGGAGGCGTTCGGCATGTTCCCGCGCACTTTCCGAGAGTACGGCAAGGTAGTCGCCGAGCTGGCGGCGTTCGCGCTGGGGCTCGATGAGGTGCCCGGCGTACAGGGAGGAGGCCGCAAGTGACCCCACCAGACACTCGCGAGCAGCATCGGCCGCCTCAGCGAAGGCGGGCCGCCAATCGCGGCAATGCGGCGGAGGACGCCTTCGATCGGCTGGAGAAGGCACAGCAGGAAGCGGCGGCGATGACCAGCCGGGCCGACGACGCCTGGGCAACGCCGACACTAGACGCCACAGGCGCGGAGGTTGTCCGCGCGCCAGCTCTTGCCGCACCGACGCCTGCAGACGCATTCGTGGAGAAGCTGGCCCGCGGGGACGTGCCCACGCTGGAGGACTGCGAGAAGCACATCACCGCGATCACCACGCAGTGGCTGCTCGCGGTCGGCCGGGCCCTGGCCGCCATCCGCGACCATGAGCTGTTCCGGGACAAGGGCTACACCTCGTTCACGGCCTACCTCAAGAACGAGCACCCCTGGCATCCGTCGTACGTGTCTCGCGTCATTGCCGACATCCCCGTCGTGGAGGCACTCGCCGAGCACGGCGTGGACAGAGACCTCAACGAGGGGCAAGCCAGTGCGGTCCGGCCTGTACTGGAAGAGCACGGCCGCGAGGCCCTCTACGACGTGTGGGACTCCACGGAGGGCAAGAAGTCGGCTGCCGCCCTCGTACGGGTCGCCCGGGCCAAGGGCTACCTGCCCCCTCTGGAAGACGCCGAGAGTGAGCGCGAGGAGATCGCCTTCTCCAAGAACTTGGCGCGCTTCCGCGAGTTCGCCGAGCTAGTTAGCGACGGCCACGGGAAGCGTCTCATCGAGGCCGCCAAAGAGGATCCCGACTGGGGAAAGAGCGTGCTGTTTCCCGCCCTGCGACAGGCGGTAGGGATGTTGGAATCAGAGTTCGGCCTTAGAAGTTGATCTTGTTGACAAATTTGTCAACAGCGCCGAGGCGCCCTCTGCCCAACAGGGGGCGCCTTAGCACCTTCGACCTCCCTATCCTCCGATGTCCCCCACAGTGAAGAGCCCGCCACTTGCTCGGTGCCCTGGGCCGACGAAGGAGGCCTCATGGCGGCGATCGCCCCCGGCCGTGTACGGCGAGGACCGAAGTCAGGCGATCGTGAGGCCTGTACCACCTCGATGCGGTAAACCATCGAGCACGTCGACCGATCGCGTGCGTGTTGTTGCGGTTGTGGCGAGCTCGACTGTTAGGCCAGTTCGGCGCAGTCGCGGACGGTCGCTCTGCCGCGGAGGACGACGTACGTCCCGGGCTCGTCCTCAAGCTCGAAGGAGCGAGCCTTCATATCTTCGATATGGATCGAAGATGGCCAGAGTGTGCAGGACAGCGACCAGTGCACGCCTGCGAGATCGACATCTGCCAGGTCCAGGCCGCGCAGGTCGGAGGTTGTGAAGTCGTCAAGGAAGTCCTCCACTGATGTTGCGGTGAAGGACGGCAGGTCGAATCGGCCGAGCACCGTTCTGACCGCTTCGTTGATCGCCCGAACGCGAGCGTCGATAGCGGCTGACGAGTGCTTGATGGCACATGCCCGGGCTGTCTCCAGGCCCGCGGTGATGCGGTGCTGCTGCTTGCGCAGGCGCTCTGCATACCTGTGGTCGACGTGGCTCTCCTGATGAGCGTGCCACGGCTTATCGCTGTCGGCGTACAAGACCCGGGCGACTGGGAGGAGTCCCATCAGCACGTTGAGGGCGGACGCGGATTCGGCTGCGGCAGCATCGCCCAGCTCCTCGATCAGATCCTGAAACCTGATGATGATCTTTTCGAGAGATTCCTTGAGCTCGAACAGCGAAGAGGCTACCGAATCCCACTTGACCTCCTCCGTGCTGTCAACCAGCGAGAAGAGATGGTTGGTGCTCGCCACTGCGGCGCCGAGCTCGTATTCCAGGGACCTGATCAGTCCCTGGGTCCTGCGCAGTTGCCGCCGCTTGGCTACGACCTTGGGATGATTACGGAGTATGAGACGGCTACAGGCCGACACTAGCTGGAGGATGTCCGTGGCAGCATGATCGAGCCTGTGTGGCCCTGGGGCGGCGCTTGAGGTGGACACGATTTCGCGTGCGCCTGCTTCGACGTCGAGGACGTGGTCGAGGTCGCGAGTTAACGTGGTGTGCTGAGAGCTGAGCATGGCCTCGCGCAGGCCTGCTTCGACGTCGAGGATGCGGTCGAGACCGGTCAGGAACTGCTGGGTGATGGCGTCGTGGTCGTCGGGCTGGCGTGCCATCGTCACGGCTTCTCCTCCCTTGGCGGCTCGGCGTGGTAGTCGGCCGCGCTGGGGTGTCGGCTGGCGGCGCGGCGGGCCTTTTTGAGGCTGGCCCTGACCGCGTCGGGTGTGATGCGGAGTTGTTGGGCGATCTCGCTGGGGGTGTAACCGGCGAAGGTCCAGGCCAGCACTTGGCGCTGTCGGATCGGCAGGCTGGGCAGTATGCGGAGCAGGTCCTGCCGGACCTCCCATTCGGCAGCCATGTCGGGAGCGGGGAGCAGGTACGTGGGTTCCGGAGTCCGCTCGCAGGGGTCTTCTCGGATGTCGGCGACGTGGCGGACCAGTGCGCGGCCGGCCACCGTGTACACCCATGCCTTCGGGTGAGTGACGGTGTTCCACCGCCGGTATGCCTTGATCATCGCCTCCTGGGCGATTTCCGCGGCGGTGGGCAGTGAGGCGCCTTGGATGAGCAGGAAGCCGACCAAGGAACGGATCGTGGCGCGATAGAAGCACGAGAAGGCCTCGTTCGTGGCTGCCTGGCAGAGCGCTTCGGTGTCTTCGTCTGGCACGACGCCGGGCGGATAGGTTGTGCGCTCTGGGTCGTGGTCGCTCATCGCGTCGTCCGCCTCCCTGGTTTGGAGGCCACGCGTACGATCTTCACGCTGAGACGGCGCCCCTCGCCGCGTTCTTCGTCCAGCTCGATGCGGCCGCCTGCGTCGAGCACCGTGGTTAAGTCGGTCAGGTGCCTGCTTTGAACCTGCTCGTGCCGTACCCGCCAGCGCAATCGAAGCCGTAGTCCGAGCAGGGCGCAGACGTGGGCCAGGGCGAGCGAGGCGAGGGCAACCATGATGGTCGCCATGTCCATGGGCGGATCTCCTCCGGCAGTGTCGTGGAGCCTCAGCCTGGTTGACGTGGACTCCCCTTCTTCCCGTGAGTTAAGAGCCCGCTCATGGCATGGCCGTGAACCTCAGCCTCAAGATTCTTTGTGGCGGCGAGGTCCTCACATCCGCTCCACGTGCGCGCAAACGATCCACGAAAGGTTTCGGACATGGTGACGCCGATGACTCGCCCGGGGGCGCCGCGTTGGTTGCGCCGGCAAAGGCGCGCCGCGGGAACGAAAGGTCCACAATCGGTGTCGGCGAGCAGGCGGAACGTGATGGAGGGAGAGGAGTGCGATGAGGCGCCCTGGACCGTTCGGGTTTCTGCTGGAGGGCTGGGAAGACCGCAGCGTGTGGGGATGGGATGAGGGCACCGGCAGCTGGTGGGCGCAGCTGTGGCGTAACGACCTGCCTGACGACCCGGTCGCCGATGCGCCACACGTGGGGATCGGCGCGCTGTACGGCCAGCGTGTCGGCGTGGTGAGCGGTCTGGTGCCGCTGATCGCGGCCGCGACGGGGCAGCTGCCGGATCGGATCGACCGGCTGCTCGCAGAGAGCATGCGCTGACCGGACGGTCAGCGCATGCTGGGGGTGAGGTCCTCCTGCGATCAGATGTCGCGCCACTCGACGGCAAGGCGGTCGGCGTGGCCGGCGGTGATGCGCTCCCAGGGGAAGTCGTCCGGGAGGCGCACATCGTCCTGGAGCGCTCGGCGGGCGTCTTCGATGGAGTCGAAGTCCAGCAGGGTCGCGGAGACGCCCGGGTCGTAGTCGCGGTGATGGAGGTAGATCGCGATTCGTCCGCGCTTGGTCTCGGCCACGCCGACCCGCCATATGCTTTCGGTGTCCTGGTCCAGGTCGGAGCTGGAGTCGATGAGCCAGCGGCCCTCGAACCGGACCTGCATTGGCCGCCTGAAAGCCTCGTAGACCAGTACTGCGATGATGTCGGTGTCCTGCAGGTAGCTGGCCAGGGCGGAGGCCACCAGAGCGGAGACGGTGGTGCGGGCCTCCCTGGCGGCTCGTTCGGCGCGCTCCCACAGCGGAAGGTCGTCCTCGCGCACAGACAGGGTCTTGTTCGGCATGAGCCACTCCTCTGTCGTATGTGACCCTCACATAGCATATGTGATTGTCACTTATGCCGCACGGGGGTGTGCGGCCCCACGGCCCGGACGGCCGGCCCTCTGTAGCAGGGTCAACGACTCAGGCCTGGCCCGCGGTCGGCTCGCGGCGCAGGTGGCGGCCGGTACGCCTCGCGTCGTTCGCGCTCGCGTTGCAGGCCGGGTGTCGGGCGGGTCGGCCCGTCGCCGCGGGCGGTCGCGTCGCGCTGGCGCTGGGCGTGCTCGGCGCGGGCGGCGTGTTCAACGGCGCGCTGATCGGACGGCAGGTCGGCGCGGCGCTCGTGTTCCTCCTGAACGGCGGCGAGCTCGGCGTGAGCCCGCTGGTGCACGTGCCAGGCCAGGGCGGCCTGCTGGACGGCGGCGTCGACGTCGCGGGCCCGGGCGCCGCGCCGGGCGGAGTCTGGGTCGCTTTCGAGGTCGGCGTGGCGGCGGCGGATCAGCGGCCAGGCGGCCGGCGGCGGTGCTGCGGCGGCGGCCCGTTCGGCCGCCGCCTCGAGCGACGGTCCTTCGGCCAGGATGGGCGCCAGGCGCTCGCGCACCGCGGTCAGGTCCTCAGCGATGCGGGGCAGCACCTCCTCCAGGTCGCGGCGGCGGGCCCGGTGGGAGGGCCGCACCCGGCCCAGCGTGTCGAGCTCGCGTCTGATGTCGGCCTCGCGCTGGCGCAGCCGGTGGATCTGCTCGCGGCCGTCGATGACTGTCTGGCGGGCCTGCTGCAGCCGACCGGCGGCCTGTTCGGCGGCGTTGACCTGACGGGCCTGCTCGGCGAGCTGGACGCGCAGCTGCTGCAGCGCTTGCTCGGCGGAGCCGTCGCCGTCGCGGGCGTAGCGGCGGGCGTGCTGGTCGGCGGCCTCGGCTGCGGCGGCCGCCGCGCCGGCGCGGTCCGTCAGCGCCCGCGCCCGGGCGGCCAGCTGAGCGTCGTCCAGCAGGCCGTAGGGGCGCTGGGACAGCTTCAGCAAGGCGCCGGCTCGTTGGACGGCGGCCGCCGCCTCGCGCTCGGCGGCCTGCAGGTCCTGGCGGGCCCGGCGCAGGCCTTCGTCCTCGGGCGCGGCCGTCCGTTCACCGGCCGCCGGCGGCGTCTGTGTGGCGCGCTCAGGCTCATTCTGGCGGCCGCCGGGGACATGATCGGGAGTGGACGCGGCTGCGGGCTCTGCGTCACGCTCAGCGCCTCGCCCGGCGGCGCGGATCCCGCCATGGGCAGCGTCGTGAGCACTGTCGCGGGTCTCGTCACGTCCCCAGGCGCGGGCGAAGTCGGCGAGCCGCTCGCGGGCCCGCTGCGGGCTGGACGCCGGGGCGGCGCGGTCGGGCTCGGCGGCGCGCGCGGCGTGCTGGTGGGCGATGGGTTCGGGTTCGGCGGTGACGAGCTTGTCGGCGCGGTCGCCTTGCAGGGTGGCGGCGTAGGCGGCGATCGCGCGCTGCAGCTCCACCTGGTAGCTGTCCGGCTCGCCGAGCCGGGCCCGGTCAGCGTCGCTCTCCAGCAGCTCGCGCGGCAGGTACAGGCGCACCATCTCGCGGTCGCGGCTCATGGCCGCATACAGCGAGTGCGGATCGAGGCCATAGCCGTAGACCAGGGCGCGGTCGACGGTGGCGCCCTGAGTGGCGGCCACCGTCATGGCGGTGCCGTAACCGAGCCCGCCGGCGGCGATGTAGTCCGGGTCGATCCACTCCTGCTCGATCCGGTACCCATCGGCGTAGGGGGCGCGCCATTCGACCAGCACCCGCCGCTGGTCATTGATCACCACGACGCGACCGCGGTAGCCGTTGAGCACGTTGGCGCCCTGGCCGCGACGGGCCCGGTAGTCGTTCTTGTGCACCCGCACGTGATCGCCGACCGTGAGGGCGAGGGTGCGGCCTCCGGCCTGGCGGTAGCGCGTCTCGGGACCGGTGATCTCGCCGGCGGCGCGGCGCACCGCCCGGGCCGCGGCGTTGAGCCGGTCGATGTCGGCGTTGCTGCCGGCCAGCAGCGCCACGGCGGCCAGCTCGGCGTGCACATCGCCCGCGTACGCCTGCCGGGCCTGCTGCCAGTCGGCCAGCATCGCAGCCATGGTGTCGTCGGCGGCGCGGCCGACGTGCACCCGCCCAGCGGCGCTCCAGGTACGCAACGCCTGCCCGCGCTGCCCGTCGCGCCACAGCTGCAGGGCGGCCCGCTCGCCGTCGTGGCGCTGGCGCCGGTTCTCCCCGAGCACCAGCCCATCGACCTGGCGATGGATCGCGGCGAACGTGCCGCCGACGCCGATCGCGCGCAGTTGGACCGGGTCACCGATCAGCACCACCTTCGTGCGCGTGCGGCGGGCCTCGGTGAGCAGGGTGGCGAGCTGGCGGTCGTCGACGATCGCGCCCTCATCGATGACCAGGACGTCCACGCCATCCAGGCCGGGCCCGCCCTCGATGCGGCGCAGCCAGGTAGCGATCGTGTCCGAGCCGATGCCGGACTCGGCGGCCAGCCCCATCGCGGCCACCGCCGCGGTGGCCGCGCCGGCGACCACCAGGCCGCGGCTCTCCCACGCCGAGCGGGCCGCGGCCATGATGAGGGTCTTGCCGGAGCCGGCCACGCCGATGACCGCCTCCACGCCGTGGCCGCCGCCCAGCAGCCGCTCCAGCACCGCGCGCTGAGAGGCCGACAGGTCGATTCCGGCGGCGGCCTCGAATGCGCCCAGCGCGAGCTCGGCGGCCGCGTCGTCGACCACGGCCAGGCCCGCGCCATAGCCGGCGCGGGCGGCCGCCAGCGCCGTCTTCTCGGCGGTGGTGATGTCGCTGGAGGTGTAACGCTGGCTGTTGGTCAGGTGCACCGCCCCGGCCGGCGGCAGCTCCACCACCGGGCCGTGCGTGAGGACCTGGTCGGCGAGGACATCGGCGTCGGCCAGACCGGCGACGCCGTCCGGCAGCGCGTCCATCACTTCGGCGAGCACGTCGGCCCGAGTCACGATTTTGTCGTGGCCGGTCAGCCCGTCCTCGCTCCGCCAGATCCACGCGGCGATCTCCTCCGGCGAGCGCCGTGCCAGCAGGCTCCGGGCGGCGCCGACGCACGCGGCGGTCAACCGTGCCGGGTCGACGCCGGCGGCTCGGGCCTGGACCGCCCAGGAGGTGCGCAAGTCCACCGGCGCCGTCGGCGCGGAGTTCTTGTTCTCCCGGGTCCTGGCGGCCGCGTTCTTGGCCTGGGCGGTGCTCGCGCTGCCGGCCTCCAGGCCCATCGCCTTGAGGAGATCGGCGACCTGGCCGCCGCGCTTGCTGAACCGGGCGCGCAGGTCCTCACCGATGCCGGTGATCTCCCAGGCGCCGGTGTGCGGATCGCGTTCCCAGGCGATGCCGTACCGCTCGGTCAGCAACCGGCGCAGTCGCGCCTGCACCAGCGTGCCGGCCGCCTTCACATGCCGGTGGACGTCGCGGCCGCCGGCGCCGAGCGTGGACCACTTGCCGTCGATGCCGCACAGCATGTTCGCGATCATCACGTGGGCGTGCAGATGCGGGTCCGGAGTCTGACCGCCCACGGGGCGGGCGGCCCGGTGCCAGAGGATCCAGCCGAGCACGCCGGTGCCCGCGATGCGTTCAGCGCGCTGGCCGTCGCCGTGGTGGCCGCGCATGCCGTACCCGGCCCACTGCTGAAGCGCGGCCACCGTGTCGTACACCGCTTCGGCGAAGGTGTCCTCGATGCCTTGGGCCAGTTCCGGATCGGCCAAGCCGTACAGCACGGACACGCTTTTCGGAAGCTCGAGGGTGAGGTCGTAGCCGCGGTTGCCGACCTGCACTCGCTCATCGCGGTGGACGCGCGCCTGCGCCAGGCGGTCCGGCTCATACAACGCATCGAGGGTAAGGCCGGCGGCGGCCGCCACGCGTTCGGCGTCACCGACCGGGATGGTGTGCGCCTCGCCCTCGCGTTCGACGCCGCGCTCCAGACGCCCGGCGCGCTTGGCCGCCCACTGCGTGCCGGCGAGCATGTCCTCCACGGTTTGCCCGCGCTCGACGGCGGCTTGCTGCAGCGCCTGCAGCAGCACCTCGCCGGGCAGCATCGCCTGCGGGTGCACGGCCAGCTTCGGCTTGACGAGCCGCTTGCCAGTGTCCAGATCGCGGCCAGCCATGAGCCGCCGGGCGGCCTGGTGGTCCTCAGGGGTCAACGGGGTGCCCGGCTCGATGCCGAACTCGCGCAGCCCGTCGCCGATCCACGTCAGGCCACGCCCCGGCTCGGCACCGGCGGCCGCCTCCTGACCGGCTTCTTGGCTGTCGCCGTCGGCGAGGCGGTAGTCGACCTGGCCGCAGCCGGCGTCCGCACGGAGCCGGTAGTCGATCTGCGCCGCGGCGGGGCCCAGCACGGTGAGCCATGCCATGCCGTGCACCCCCTTCGCGCACGGGACCAGGCCGTCGGGCGGAGCCCGCGTATCGCCCCTGCGATACCTGGGTACAAACGATCTTTTCTGCTCTGAACTTGGAAGATAAGGATGACATGCGTGTTTCGGTTGAGCAATGACGGTTGTCAGGTAGTGAGGTTCATGGTGGGGGTTGGGGTATGAGGGCATGCTTGAGATCTCGGTGTGCCGGCCTCGGTCTGCCGCGCCGTACGACCCTTCCGCTTGGGGTTCGGCCAGACGCCCGTGCAGGGCCGTCCCACGAGCAAGCCCGCCCGCTCTGGTAGGGGCGGGCGGGCTCTTGTCTTGTCACTCCAGGGTGGCGAGGATCGTTCTCGCCAGGTCGGGCATATGCGGGGGAGGCGCGTGTGGATGTGCTCCCCAGACGGCGGGCACAGGCGACGTTCCAGCCGCCGGGCTGAGTGAGCTGAAGCCCTAACGTGGGTCTCGGATGAAGGCCAGGAAGGCGCTCGCGTGGTCGGTCGTCATCGGCTGCCACGCTCCGGCGGCCGTCATCATGCCGTGGATGCTGCCGTTGACAAGGCCACCTTCAGCCAGCGGCGCGAAGAACCGCTCGATGATCGCCTGCCCTTGCGCGCCGAGATCCGGCAGGGCCGCCGAGATCAGCTGGACGCGGTTGGAGGACAGGCTGAACGTTGGGCGTGACAGCTCGGGATGCCGATCGAACCAGCCCGGCGGGTCGTTCAGGAGCGCAAGCAGCCGCATGTGGGTCGGGGTCAGCCGGTCGATGAGGTCGAAGAACATCTGTTGGATGTCCAGGTCCGGGGCGCCCAGCATGGCGGAGTTGAGGACCGCGTTGCGCAGCACCTCGATCTTTTCTTGCTGGGAGGTGCGGTACACGGTCTGGGTCGCCGTCATCACCGCGTCGACGAACGCGTCGTTGTCCACCAGCGCGTCAGGGTCGAACTCGTCCAAGCGCTGGCTCAGGTCCTCGACCGCCTCGGCAAGCTCGCCGAGCCAGCGCTCGCGCCGTTGGTTGAGCTTGTGGTTGAGGCCTGCCATCAGCAGCACCGTGATGGTGCTGCCGACCGCTGGCACGAGGTTGACGATCGCTTCGATGGCGGTCTGGGTAAGCTCGCGCCCCTTGCTGTGTGCGGGGGGATTCGTCTCCATGGGGCCCAGCATGTCGAGTCCGGACAACCGCAGCACGCTGCCGGCGGGGCGTGTCACCCGGCGCCGGTGAGCGTCGTCACGCGCGATGTGAGAGACCGGGTGCGCCGTCCCACAAGGTCGGCGCACCCGGGTCCTCGGCGCTCGCGGACCCGCTACGTCGGGGTGTGTGGACGCGCCCAGCCCATCTGCTCGCGCAGCCGGGCGAGCGTCTCATCGACCGGCAGCACGTTGTCCACGACGTCGTCGGGGTCGTCGGGGTCGTCGGGATCGCGTGATGGCTGGTAGGCGAGACGCTCGCGAGCCGGTGGCGGTAGCGGCTCTCGGGTCTTTGATCTTCTAGCCCGCGGTGCCAGCGCCAACCCGCCTGCTCTGAAGTGCCCTCACTTCTACGCGGTCGTGCCGGTGCGGTCGCGTGCCGGCCCGCCACGCACTCCCTGTGCTACCGCGCTGGCTGTTTCGCTGTTCCAAGTCCTTCGGTCGAGTCTCCACTGTTACTCGGTGCTGTCCGGCGGCTCGGCGTGGTCTGCTTCAGGACGCCTTTCCTGCCGGCGCCGACGTGAGAGCAGGGTGGCCGCCGCTTCGCCCAGTGGATAGGCGGTCGGACGCTGGCCGGGGATCTCCTTGCCTTTGAGGATTTTGCGGATCTGCTGCGGCTGGAGTGAGCCCTTGGCCAGGTAGGTGGCGAGTTCGGCGGCGGTGGCGGTGCGGTCGGCGAAAGGCCTGTCACCGTTGTCTGGGGTGCCGCCGTCGTTGCCGGCCGCGGCGGAGTCGGTCAACGCCGCGGCTGCGAGGAGTTCTTCGCGAACCGCCAGGAGCCAGGCCTCGATGCGTCTGTCGATGTGGGTGTTGATCTCGTTCGCGACGCGCGCTTTCACCACGACGTCGAGGTGTTCGTGGAACTGGGCGGCGAAGTTCGTCGCGAACTTTTCGCGGAAGCCAGGGCTGTCCGCCCAGGTGTTGGCCCACACCGTGAACAGGTCGTCGAACCAGTTCCTGACCCAGTCGTCGAACCAGTCCTTGAGCTCATCGTCTTTCCAGGCCCGGGCCCGGGCGTCGAACCCTGCGCCGAACAGGGCCTTGAACTGGGTCTGTACCCGGGCGTCGAGCCGTGAGGCGAACAGCGCCTCGACCCGGTCCTGGAAGTGGCTGTCCGCCCAGGCGTCCAGCCGCTCGTCGAACCCTTTGCCGAACTCCTCGCCAAGCCGTTCGCCGAGCCATTGACCGAGCCGGTCGTGGAACCATTCCTCGAGTCGTTCCTCGGTCCACCGGAACTTCCTGGGTCCCATCAAGCGTCCCCTCGCCGGGAGCATGAAATATGGATCAGTTGCCTTGAAAGATACGAAGCGATCAACGCCTCGCATAGGGGATGACCAGGCATGATTGCGTCTCTCGGGGGAGACGCAATCTATCCGTTGACGTCGGACGCCGCACCAGCCCCGTACGGAATCGCCCCCTTTCAGTTGCTGGCGGGCAGCGCGTTGAAGCCGCGTCGGCGAGCGGTAGCCTGCACGTAGGACCCGTGGGTCGGGCACACCTCGATCGTGGTCACCTGCTGTCCGGCTCCTCCATGGTTGGCCTAGACGCCCCACTCACTCTCGCAACACCGCACGAGCGCTACGGCTCCTCCCCTGGTCAATAGTCAGGCTGGGAATGTCGGCACCTACTGAGAAAATTTTGTCGGTTGGGCCTTCTGCCGTCGCTAGAGGGTGAAGCCTCGAGCAATCACGAAGGAGTGGACGATGGTGGACGACGCCAGTCCCAGGCGGGAACAGAAGGTGATGCGGTTCGAAGCCGGGCGAGCGCCTGTTCGGCTGTCCGCAGCTTTTTCGACGCAACTTCACCGGACGATCACGAGCCCGCTGAACCAGAGCATCGCTCGCCTGCAGAACACGTTGCAGCGCACCGTGGCCGCGGACTTGATGCGCATGCCTGCAGTTTCCGCACTACACGCACACGCAGCAGGGCTGGCGCAGGTCAGGAAGAACGCGATCGCCAAAGTTCAGGAACGTGAGACACAAGCACTGGCCCGGCTGGACCTGGCGAAGCTGCTCGCCAGCAGCCGCATCAACGTCACTCTGGCGCGTTTCGCCGAGTCCAGCAGCAGCAGCCTGAACAGAGCCCTGCGGTCCAGCGCGCAACAGGCCCTGGCTGGTCTTCAACCCGGGGTAATAGCGAGATTCGACGCTGAGATACAGACGACGATCTCATCAGCCTGGCGGCAGATGGCCCATGTCACGACAACGCGCTCGCTATCAGAGAGCTTCTCTGCCGCCATCCTGTCGCCCTTCGCGCCACGGTGCCAGGCCATCATCAACGAGTGGGCCTCTGCAATGAGCTCGCGGCTGGCTCCGCTGTTTCGAAGCTGGGGCGTGCCAGATGTGCTGGCCAAGCTCATCCGCTTCAAAAATAGCTGCTACCTCGCGATGCTGGCGGTCAGAACCGCTGTGCGGGCGGGAGATCTGACGCCGGTCCGAAACTTCCTCCACGAGCACCTCGGCTTTCGCCGTAGTGAGATCTCCGAAGATCAAGTGCAGGCCCTCGCACTGACTCTGCTGGCCGATGACTGGAATGACGACCTCGACGTGTACGACGATGCCGCGCTGCGTTCTCGGCTGCGCCAACGGGCACGCTACGGCACCGACTTCATTGGCGATCATCAAGTGCAACGACGACGCATCCGTTACCTGGACAGCCCACTAGAGCCGTACCTTCGCCACCCCGTCACCGTGGAGGATGAGGTGCTGGCCCGGATCATGCCTATTGACAATCCCCGCATACTGCTTGTCCTGGACCGTCTGCGTCCGGCAGAGCGCCGGATCGCCTTGGACTACGCACTCAATCCGCCGGAGAGCTGGGAACAAGTGGCCGCCTACAGTGGACAGGCTGCCGACCGCGGCGAAAGCGTCCGCCGCAAACTGCGGCGCGAGGGCAGGGTCGTCAGCCAACGTCTTCACAGCCGTTGAATGGAATCGAACAGCGGTTATCGTCGAGGCATGACACCGGCTGGGACGGAGCCACCCCCGCGGGCTCCGCTGGTGGCGCGGTGTCGCAAGTTCGTGCGGTCCCTGGCCGCGCTCAGCAAGACCCGGTACTGGCTGCTTACCCGTGCCCTGTGGGTGGCCCTGGTGTTCACCGTGGTCTTCGTCGTCGACGGGGTGCTCATCGGCTGGTCGACGGCGTACGAGGTGCTCATCGGCATCAAGTCGCCAGCGGACGCGGGCTCGGCACCGGTGACCTGGCTGGTGTCCATCGTGGGCTGGCTGGCGATCCCGGCGTTCGTCGGCGGCACCGTGGGCTATTTGGTGACCCGGCAGATCGAGGCCCGTCGCCAGCGCTCGACCGCGGACGTGGTCGAGGACCTGCGCCGGCGGGCCCGGGACAACCGGCGGCCGGGGAGTCGGCGATGAAGTCCCTGGCAGACCTGCACGAGCGGGGCGGGGACTGGGAGCGGTTCGTTGAGATGTTCGTGACCAAGGTCCATCGCGGCCGCTGGCCGCATGCCGAAGATCATTGGGAGCGGACCGTGGTGGACTTCCTCAACACCAGCGAGATGGAAGAGCTGTCGGCGCGGCGGGCCACGGAGACGGCCCAGCGCCTGGCCAAGGCGCACTTGTGGTACGCGGCCAAGCGCTGGGGGACGTGTTCGTGGTGTTCCTGACCCTCCCGAGGGGGTGGGACAGACCGCGGGAGGCCCGCTACGTTGGTTGTATGGCGAGCACGGGCACGGTGACGGCGCAGCAGGTAGCGGAACGGCTGTTGCTGCGCGCGGCTCCCTCCTCAGAGGCGGCCGGTGACATCGCCTCGGCCGCGGCCGTGCTGGTCGACCTGGCCCGCACCAGCGACGTCTCCGAGCTTGCGATCGACCAGGTGGTTGCCGAGCACGCCGCCGGTTCCCGGCGCGGTGATGGAGAGCGGCCTCTGTCCGAGGTGAACTTTCTGACGGTGGTGGAGGTGGCGGCGGCCCTTCGCGTCTCGAAGATGACGGTCTACCGCCTGGTTCACGCCGGAGAACTGCCCGCGATTCGCGTAGGACGCAGCTTCCGCGTCCCCGAGCAGGCCGTGAACGATTACCTCTGGGAGCTGCATGACGCAGCGCAACAGATGCGGCATGTCATCGCGACGTTGGTCCACAGGCACCCTGGGTGGGGACCGGAGCGCATCCTCGCCGAAGCCCAGCGCCAGGGGTTCGACGCCTCGTTGGCCACCGTTCAGGCCGTGATCGCGGCCCAGAGAACGGCGTGATCGATCCCACGACCGGTTAGACCAGGCGCCGTTCCAGGCCCAGTGTGGAAGCCCCTGCGGCCGTGGGGGGTCCCAGTAGTACTGAAGAAGTTTTCAACGAAGTAGCGTCTCACCTGGGGAAACGGAGGGGTCGACCTCCTGTGGCGGGCCGCGACCACTACGCACTGAACCAAAACATTACGCAGAGCTACTTTGGGGCTAGTGGCACGAACCCGAGCGGGGAGCCCAGATGGCGGAGAGATCGTCCGCACCGGTGTCGTCGGCCGGGCGGGGGGCAGCCGACGACGCTTGGTGTGGTGATGGTGTGCTGCCGGACGATGGGGCTTCCGGATGAGGCCGCCAAGCGCTTCAGCCAGTGACAGGGTCACATCACCGGCTGAGGGGTACGGTGCGGGGCTGTCGCGTCGGTGGGGCGCGTCTTCGGTGGTGCGCCGATCATGCGTTTGGGCCAGTAGATCGTGCTGATCTGGCGGATCTCATTGGTTTCGAGGTGGATCAGGTCGTGGCTGATGTCACGTGCGTGACGGCCGATCGGCTGGATGCGGCGATGCAGCAGGACGGCGAGCGGGAACCGGGTGTCGATGGTGTCGATGTAGGTGTTCCACCGCTCCGCCATGGCTGGCATGCCGTTGATGTCGTAGGCGTCGGCGATGCGCTGGCAGATGTCGGTGACGATGATGCCACACAGCCGATCACGCACGGCGAGGTCGGGCAGGGTGAGCCTGAACTTGGGATTCATACCTGCGGCGCGCTGGAGGAACAGGCCGCCTTCTTTCGGGGCGTCGCGGTTGATGAGCAGGACGCCTAGCCGGAAGGCCGCCAGCTCGTCACCGTTGTCGGCCCGGTGCAGCAGCTGCAGGCCGCATGGGCCGAACCAGTTGCGTATGCGATCCACCGTGGCCTGCCCGCGGGATGGGGCGCCCCAGACGGCGAAGCTGGCCTCCTTCTCTACGGGCTGGGTCTCTTCTTCCGGCTGGCGGGCTCCGGGCCGCGGCTCTGGGAGCGTCTTTTGCTGGAGCTTGCCGGATGCCAGGTCCGGTATCACGAGGGTCGACAGCCCACCGCCCTCACCTGGGGATGAGGGCGGGGCCGGTGTGCTGGCGGGCACCAGCTCGCCGGGGAGGTCCTCCAAGGCCGGCCAGGGCCTTGGCCCGTCCCCGAGGTCGTCCCGCTCGAGCAGCGTGTCCAGTTCCCTCGCCAGATCGGTGCCGAGCGAGGCGTCCGCGTCGGTGGCGCATGGCATCGGCGGGGGCTTGCTCGTGTCGGCCGCGGCGGACGTGAGGTCCGCCGAAAGCGTGGAAGACGGCTGGGCCGCCACCTGGCCCTGATCCACGGGCAGCCTCGCGGGCATCTTCCGCGGCGTCTGGCTCACCAGGGCGTCGACGGCCTGCTGGTGAAGCTGATACAGGCCTTGCTTGGTGCCCAGGCTGTCGGTGTCCACGCCGGTGCTGTCCAGCTTGTCGTGCAGGACATCGAAAACGCAGGCGATGTTCTCCCAGCTCGGGGGCCCTACCCGGCCCTGGCCGGTGAAGATGGCCGCCACCGTGGTTTTGCTCAGGCCACGCGTGTTCTTCCGGGCGATGTAACCGTAGGAGACATCGCCCGCCTTACGGCGCAGCCGCCGCAGTTCTTCATATAGCCGCTCCAGGGGAGCGTCGACCGCACGGCCAGTCATCGTGGCGGTCACCGCCAATCACAGAGTGCGCCTTAGGTAACAGAAAGCAAAAGTCTCTCGCACTCAGCACAGCTCTGAGGCCCAGATTTCCCCGCCCGCCTCATCCGGAACGAGCCGGTACGACATGGTCAACTCCCCGTTCTCCCGATCGGCCTCTTGCACGGGGTTTCGCCGTTCCGGATCGTTCCGGATCGTCCTGCGCGGTGCGCTCCGGAACGACATCGCGACACCATCCGGAACGCCGCGGGACGGGGCGGCTCGGCGCAGAGCGGGAGCCTCACCAGGGCACCGGACCAGAATCCGGAAGCGGCTGGCCAGAGCCTGCCAAACATCTGCCACGGCATGCCTTCGTTCCGGATCGACCTGGTTCCGATCTTTGTGCCCAGCGAGATGACGGCCAGGCACTAGGCATGGAAGCGAGCGCACGCCCCGCAGCCGCGGGCACGCCCGGTGCTGCTGCCCGGGGCCTGGGCGCCAGGACGACCCCCTCGACAACGACGTGAGGACTTATGAACAACTACCGGGGACTGTGGGTGGCCGTGATCGTCACCGCTGGTCTCGTGATCGCCTTCGCCGGCGGCGGCCTGGCCTGGCTGGGCGGCACCCCCGTGCCGCTGGCCATGCTGGCCGGGGCGGCCGGCTTCGCCGGCTTCGTCGGTCTCGCCCTGGCCGTCATGACCTTCCTGGCACGCACACAGAACTGAGCTGAGCCTATGGCCGCCGTGCTCGCCCGTCCCCGTCCTGCCGGAAGGATCGCCCGCTGCTACCGGAGGGCCGCGATGACCCCGCTGACGTTCGCCTGCCAGCACATGCCCGGCGTCACCGTGATCTCCATGGCCGGAGATCTGGAGGCGGCCAACGCTGACCGGCTGGACGCCTTCATCAGCCGCTCACGCCGCCAGCCGGGCGACCATGTGGTGCTCGACCTGAGCGAAGTACCACTCCTGGGCCACGCAGGCCTGCGGGTCCTGCTCAACGTCCGGGCCCTGACCCGCTGGCACGGCGGCGACCTGCACCTGGCCGCCCTGCAGGAATCACCTGCCCGCCTGCTGACCTCTACCGGAGCCAGCCCCATCTTGACCGTGCATCGCAGCGTGGAACAGGCCATTCTTGCCGCGATGCGTGCTGGTCAAGATCCCCCGACCCCTCAGAGTGCGTTCCGCGAGCATATGCCTGTGATGTCGCTATGTGATCGTATGGATTTGTAGCGTTACCGCCGGTCGGTGGGGTCTGCTGTGCTG
>NZ_JBEZGB010000032.1:0-85773 GCF_040649755.1 Nonomuraea sp. NPDC048882 | reverse complement strand
AACAAGGGCGTCATCTCCAAGATCCTGCCGGTCGAGGACATGCCGTTCCTGGAGGACGGCACCCCGGTCGACATCATCCTCAACCCGCTGGGCGTACCCGGCCGGATGAACGTCGGCCAGGTGCTGGAGACCCACCTCGGGTGGATCGCCGCCAGGGGCTGGGACATCTCCGGCGTCCAGGAGGCCTGGGCCGAGCGGCTGCGCGACAAGGGCTTCGACAAGGTGGCCCCGCGTACCAACATGGCCACGCCGGTCTTCGACGGCGCCCACGAGGAAGAGATCGTCGGCCTGCTCGACAGCACCATCCCCAACCGTGACGGTGACCGGATGGTGCAGCAGAGCGGTAAGGCGCAGTTGTTCGACGGCCGCTCCGGCGAGCCGTTCCCCTACCCGATCGCGGTCGGCTACATCTACATCCTCAAGCTGCTCCACCTGGTCGATGACAAGATCCACGCGCGTTCGACCGGCCCGTACTCCATGATCACCCAGCAGCCGCTCGGCGGTAAGGCCCAGTTCGGTGGCCAGCGCTTCGGTGAGATGGAGGTGTGGGCGCTGGAGGCGTACGGCGCCGCCTACGCCCTGCAGGAGCTGCTGACCATCAAGTCCGACGACGTTCTCGGCCGGGTGAAGGTCTACGAGGCCATCGTCAAGGGCGAGAACATCCCCGAGCCCGGCATCCCCGAGTCCTTCAAGGTGCTCATCAAGGAGATGCAGTCGCTGTGCCTGAACGTCGAGGTGCTCTCCAGCGACGGCATGTCCATCGAGATGCGCGACACCGACGAGGACGTCTTCCGCGCGGCGGAAGAGCTCGGTATCGATCTGTCCCGGCGTGAGCCGAGCAGCGTGGAAGAAGTCTGAGGGGGAGATCGCACAAAATGCTAGACGTCAACTTCTTCGACGAGCTCAGGATCGGTCTTGCGACCGCCGACGACATCCGTCAGTGGTCGCACGGCGAGGTCAAGAAGCCCGAGACCATCAACTACCGAACCCTCAAGCCGGAAAAGGACGGGCTCTTCTGCGAGAAGATCTTCGGCCCGACCCGCGACTGGGAGTGCTACTGCGGTAAGTACAAGCGAGTCCGGTTCAAGGGCATCATCTGCGAGCGCTGCGGCGTCGAGGTCACTCGCGCCAAGGTGCGTCGTGAGCGGATGGGCCACATCGAGCTGGCCGCCCCGGTCACGCACATCTGGTACTTCAAGGGCGTCCCTTCGCGCCTCGGTTACCTGCTCGACCTGGCCCCGAAGGACCTGGAGAAGGTCATCTACTTCGCGGCCTACATGATCACGCATGTCGACACCGAGATGCGTGAGCGTGACCTGCCCTCGCTGGAGGCGAAGATCTCCGTCGAGCGGCAGCACATCGAGCAGCGCCGCGACGCCGACGTCGAGGCCAGGCAGAAGAAGCTCGAAGGCGACCTCGGCGAGCTCGAGGCCGCCGGCGCCAAGGGCGACCAGCGCCGCAAGGTCCGTGAGGGCGCCGAGCGCGAGATGCGTCAGCTGCGTGACCGCGCCCAGCGTGAGCTGGACCGGCTCGACGAGGTGTGGAGCCGCTTCAAGAACCTCAAGGTCCAAGACCTCGAGGGCGACGAGCTGCTCTACCGCGAGATGCGCGACCGCTTCGGCCGCTACTTCAAGGGCGGCATGGGCGCGCAGGCGATCCAGGACCGCCTGATCAGCTTCGACCTCGACGCCGAGGCCGAAAACCTGCGCGAGACCATCCGCAGCGGCAAGGGCCAGAAGAAGGCCCGCGCCCTCAAGCGGCTCAAGGTCGTGTCGGCGTTCCTCAACACGACCAACTCGCCGCGCGGCATGGTGCTCGACTGCATCCCGGTCATCCCGCCGGACCTGCGCCCGATGGTGCAGCTCGACGGTGGCCGGTTCGCCACCTCCGACCTCAACGACCTCTACCGCCGGGTCATCAACCGCAACAACCGGCTCAAGCGTCTGCTCGACCTCGGCGCGCCCGAGATCATCGTGAACAACGAGAAGCGGATGCTCCAGGAGGCCGTCGACGCGCTGTTCGACAACGGCCGTCGCGGTCGCCCGGTCACCGGTCCCGGCAACCGGCCGCTGAAGTCCCTCAGCGACATGCTGAAGGGCAAGCAGGGCCGTTTCCGCCAGAACCTGCTGGGCAAGCGAGTCGACTACTCCGGCCGTTCGGTCATCGTCGTCGGCCCGCAGCTCAAGCTGCACCAGTGCGGTCTGCCCAAGCAGATGGCGCTGGAGCTGTTCAAGCCGTTCGTGATGAAGAGGCTGGTCGATCTCAACCACGCCCAGAACATCAAGTCGGCCAAGCGGATGGTCGAGCGCGCCCGCCCCGTGGTGTGGGACGTGCTCGAAGAGGTCATCACCGAGCACCCCGTGCTGCTCAACCGCGCTCCGACGCTCCACCGCCTGGGCATCCAGGCGTTCGAGCCGCAGCTGGTCGAGGGCAAGGCCATCCAGATCCACCCGCTCGTCTGCACCGCGTTCAACGCGGACTTCGACGGCGACCAGATGGCCGTGCACCTGCCGCTGTCGGCTGAGGCCCAGGCCGAGGCACGCATCCTGATGCTCTCGACCAACAACATCCTCAAGCCGGCCGACGGCAAGCCCGTGACGATGCCCACCCAGGACATGGTCATCGGCCTCTACTGGCTGACCACCCAGAAGGAAGGCGCGATCGGCGAGGGCCGCGTGTTCGGCTCGATCGCCGAGGCGCAGATGGCCTTCGACCGCCGCGAGCTGGACATCCAGGCGAAGATCCAGATCCGGCTGAAGGACGTCCTGCCGCCGCGCGAGTGGGTGGCCCCCGAGGGCTGGGAGCAGGGCGACCCGCTCCGGCTGGAGACGACGTTCGGGCGGTGCCTGTTCAACCAGACGCTGCCGGAGAGCTACCCCTTCGTCGACTTCCAGGTCGGCAAGAAGCAGCTGTCCACGATCGTGAACGAGCTGGCGGAGACCTACCCCAAGATCGAGGTCGCCAACTCGCTCGACGCGCTCAAGGACGCCGGCTTCCGCTGGGCGACCCGCTCCGGTGTCACGATCTCGATCGACGACGTCGTCGCGCCGCCCAACAAGGCCGACATCATGGAGAACTACGAGCGCCGGGCCGACAAGGTCCAGCGCGAGTACGAGCGCGGCCTGATCACCGACGAGGAGCGCCGTCAGGAGCTCATCGAGATCTGGACGCACGCGACCGCCGACGTCGAGACCGACATGGTCAACGCCTTCCCGGCGACCAACCCGGTCTGGATGATGGTCAACTCCGGCGCCCGTGGTAACAAGATGCAGGTCCGGCAGATCGCCGGCATCCGCGGCCTGGTGTCCAACACCAAGGGTGAGACGATCCCGCGGCCGATCAAGGCCTCGTTCCGCGAGGGCCTGTCGGTGCTGGAGTACTTCATCTCCACCCACGGTCAGCGGAAGGGTCTGGCCGACACCGCGCTGCGTACCGCCGACTCGGGTTACCTGACCCGTCGTCTGGTGGACGTCGCGCAGGACGTCATCGTGCGGGAGATCGACTGCGGCACCGACCGCGCGGTCCCGCTGCACGTGGCCGACCGCGACGCGAGCGGCAACCTGGTCAAGGCGGAGAACGCCGAGTCCAACGTGCACGGCCGCATCCTGGCCGAGGACGTCGAGGTCGACGGCAAGATCATCGTCCCGGCGGGTGTCGACATCAACGACAACCACGTGACGAAGCTGGTCGAGGCCGGCGTCGAGACCGTCCGCACCCGCAGCGCGCTCGTCTGCGAGGCCAAGATCGGTGTCTGCGCGACCTGCTACGGCCGCTCGCTGGCCACCGGCAAGCTCGTGGACGTCGGCGAGGCGGTCGGCATCATCGCCGCCCAGTCGATCGGCGAGCCCGGCACGCAGCTGACCATGCGTACGTTCCACACCGGTGGTGTGGCCGGCGCCGACATCACCCACGGTCTGCCCCGTGTCACGGAGCTCTTCGAGGCGCGCATCCCCAAGGGTGTCGCCCCGATCTCCGAGGCCGAGGGCCGCGTGCGGATCGATGAGACCGACAAGACCAGGAAGATCGTGATCACCCCCGACGACGGTTCGGAGGAGATCGCCTACCCGGTCTCGATGCGCTCGCGCCTGCTCGTGCAGGAAGGCCAGCGCGTCACCGTTGGCCAGCAGCTGGTCGCCGGTGCGGTCAACCCCAACGAGGTGCTGCGCATCCTCGGCCCGCGGGCCGTGCAGCTACACCTGGTGGCGGAGGTCCAGCAGGTCTACCGCTCGCAGGGTGTGTCGATCCACGACAAGCACATCGAGATCATCGTGCGGCAGATGCTCAAGCGCGTGAACGTGCTGGAGTCCGGTGACACCGACCTGCTGCCCGGCGAGCTCGTGGAGCGTCCGCGCTTCGAGCAGATGAACCGCGAGACCGTGGCCGAGAGCGGGTCGCCCGCCGCCGGCCGTCCGGTGCTCATGGGCATCACGAAGGCGTCGCTGGCCACCGAGTCGTGGCTGTCGGCGGCCTCCTTCCAGGAGACGACCAGGGTCCTGACGGACGCGGCGATCCACGCCAAGTCCGACTCGCTCCTGGGCCTGAAGGAGAACGTCATCATCGGTAAGCTCATCCCGGCCGGCACGGGCATGCCCCAGTACCGCAACATCCGGGTCGAGCCGACCGAGGAGGCCAAGGCCGCCATGTACACCGTGGGCGGCTACGACGGCTCCGCGGCCGACTACACCTTCGGCACCGGCAGCGGCGAGGCCGTTCCCCTGGAGGAGTACGACTTCGGCCAGTACAACCGGTGATTCTCTGATTGCCAGTGGTCTGTGCGCCCGGCCCCCTCTTTTGAGGGGCCGGGCGCTCGGCTTTTCAGGGCCTTCTTTCTGTTACGGCGGCGCCAGCTTGCCCCACACGCCGTGCGTGGCTGAGGACCCTCCAGGGAGACGCTGTCTGAACCCGTCAGTGGCGAGCCGCCGCTACGCCGCCTCCTGGGCCCCCTCCGTGGCGACCCCGGCCCCCGGGGC
This sequence comes from Nonomuraea sp. NPDC048882, assembly GCF_040649755.1. NCBI lineage: Bacteria > Bacillati > Actinomycetota > Actinomycetes > Streptosporangiales > Streptosporangiaceae > Nonomuraea > Nonomuraea sp. NPDC048882. The sequence goes on along the minus strand of NZ_JBEZGB010000032.1, from coordinate 80,803 downwards.
AGTGGCGACCCCGGCTCCCGAACAGAGGCAGGGAAGTGTCACCGAGGTGGGAGCGCGGGTGTGTTGTGTGGCACAGTCGCGTGGCCGTGATGGGTGGCTGAAGGGGATTTGGTGGGACAAGGGGAGGTAACGGGCGGGTGGCGGTTCGTGGAGTTGGGGGCGGAACACCCCAGGGGGCTATATCATGAGTTCCGGAGCTGTAGATGGGCTGGATGAAATAGGCCTCAGCGATCCGGAGTGGCGGAGCTTGTCCGCTTTGCCGCGCCGTTTTGACGTGTCGCCAAGGCCTGGGTAGTCTTGAGCATCGTGCCCGTCTTCTAACGGGCTCTCGGCCGTGCGCCCAATTGCGGGCGCAGGACGGCTTCCTGGCTCGTAATCCTCGCGGATGTGTCTGTGCGAATAGCGCGACACGCCCGAGCGCGGGGGCGCCGAGACAAGAGAAACCAGCAGGTCATGACACCGGCAGAACCTGCGAAATGCAAGACCATGACGTAACACCGGCCAAGGCACGAAACGGAGTGGCAGTGCCCACTATTCAGCAGTTGGTCCGCAAGGGCCGGCAGGACAAGGTCTCCAAGACCAAGACTCCTGCCCTCAAGGGGAGCCCGCAGCGGCGCGGCGTGTGCCAGCGCGTGTACACCACGACCCCGAAGAAGCCCAACTCGGCACTGCGCAAGGTGGCCCGCGTTCGGCTCACGAACGGCATCGAGGTCACGGCCTACATCCCGGGTGTGGGTCACAACCTGCAGGAGCACTCCATCGTGCTCGTGCGTGGCGGTCGTGTGAAGGACCTGCCTGGTGTTCGCTACAAGATCATCCGCGGCTCGCTGGACACCCAGGGTGTCCGCAACCGCAAGCAGGCCCGCAGCCGCTACGGCGCGAAGAGGGAGAAGAGCTAACAATGCCTCGTAAGGGTTCTCCTGGCCGTCGTCAGCTCATGGCTGACCCGGTTTACAGCTCGCCGCTGGTGACCGCCCTGATCAACAAGGTGCTCCTGGACGGCAAGCGCTCCATCGCGCAGTCGATCGTCTACGGCGCCCTCGAAGGCTGCAGGGAGAAGACGGGCAACGACCCGGTCGTCACCCTGAAGCGCGCGCTTGACAACGTCAAGCCGACGCTCGAGGTCCGCAGCCGTCGCGTCGGTGGCGCGACCTACCAGGTGCCGGTCGAGGTGCGCGCCGCGCGCAGCACCACCCTGGCCCTGCGCTGGCTGGTGCAGTACTCCCGCGCCCGCCGCGAGAAGACCATGACCGAGCGCCTCATGAACGAGCTCCTCGACGCCAGCAACGGCCTCGGGGCGAGCGTCAAGAAGCGCGAGGACACCCACAAGATGGCCGAGTCCAACAAGGCCTTCGCTCACTACCGCTGGTAGTGGGTTCGACGAGACGACGAGGACGCGAGAGAAGTGGCCACGCAGACCGCTCTTGACCTGGCCAAGGTCCGAAACATCGGGATCATGGCCCACATCGACGCGGGCAAGACAACCACGACCGAGCGCATCCTGTTCTACACCGGCATCAACTACAAGATCGGTGAAGTCCACGAGGGCGCTGCCACGATGGACTGGATGGAGCAGGAGCAGGAGCGCGGCATCACGATCACGTCTGCCGCGACCACCTGTGAGTGGATCGGTCACACGATCAACATCATCGACACTCCGGGCCACGTCGACTTCACCATCGAGGTGGAGCGCTCGCTGCGCGTCCTCGACGGTGCCGTCGCCGTGTTCGACGGCGTGGCCGGTGTCGAGCCGCAGTCGGAGACGGTGTGGCGTCAGGCCGACCGCTACGAAGTCCCCCGGATCTGCTTCGTCAACAAGATGGACCGGGTCGGGGCGGAGTTCCACCGCTGCGTCGACATGATGATCAACCGTCTGGGCGCCACGCCGGCTGTCATTCAGCTGCCGTGGGGCGTCGAGGCCGACTTCAAGGGCGTCATCGACCTCATCCAGATGAAGGGTCTCATCTGGAGCGCCGAGGCGGCGAAGGGCGAGATGTACGACATCGTCGACATCCCGGCCGACCACGCCGAGGCCGCCCGTGAGTGGCGTGACCGCCTCATCGAGACGGTCGCCGAGAACGACGACGAGCTGATGGAGCTCTACCTGGAGGGCACCCAGCCCACCGAGGAGCAGCTGGTCGCGGCCATCCGCCGCGCGACGCTGGCCAGCGCCATCAACCCGGTCCTGTGTGGCACCGCGTTCAAGAACAAGGGCGTGCAGCCCCTGCTCGACGCGATCGTCGCCTACCTCCCGGCCCCGACCGACATCCCGGCCTTCAAGGGCCACGCGGTCGGCAACGAGGAGAAGGTCATCGAGCGGCACGCCGACCCGACCGAGCCGTTCTCCGCGCTGGCCTTCAAGATCGCCAGCGACCCGCACCTGGGCAAGCTCACCTACATCCGCATCTACTCGGGCACGCTCGAGACCGGTTCACAGGTCACCAACTCTGTGAAGGGTAAGAAAGAGCGGATCGGCAAGATCTACCAGATGCACGCCAACAAGCGCGAAGAGCGCCCGACGGCGATCGCCGGCCAGATCGTCGCGGTCATGGGTCTGAAGGACACCACGACCGGCGACACCCTGTCCGACACGGCGAACCAGGTCGTGCTCGAGTCGATGACGTTCCCGGCTCCGGTCATCAACGTCGCCATCGAGCCCAAGACCAAGGGCGACCAGGAGAAGCTGTCGACCGCCATCCAGCGGCTGGCCGAGGAGGACCCGTCCTTCCAGGTCCGCCGGGACGAGGAGACCGGTCAGACGGTCATCTGGGGCATGGGCGAGCTTCACCTGGAGATCCTCGTCGACCGCATGCGTCGCGAGTTCAAGGTCGAGGCCAACGTCGGCCGCCCGCAGGTGGCCTACCGCGAGACCATCCGCCGCAAGGTGGAGAAGCTCGACTACACCCACAAGAAGCAGACCGGTGGTTCCGGTCAGTTCGCGCGGGTGATCATCAACCTCGAGCCGCTCGGCGAAGGCAACGACGGCTACGAGTTCGAGAACAAGGTCACCGGTGGCCGCGTCCCGCGGGAGTACATCCCGTCGGTCGACGCGGGCGCGCAGGAGGCCGCCGAGTTCGGCGTGCTGGCCGGTTACCCGATGGTGGGCGTGAAGGTTACGCTGACCGATGGTGCGGCCCACGACGTCGACTCGTCGGAGATGGCCTTCAAGATCGCCGGCTCGATGGCCTTCAAGGAGGCCGCGCGCAAGGCGGACGCCGTGCTCCTCGAGCCGATGATGGCCGTCGAGGTCACGACGCCCGAGGACTACATGGGTGATGTCATCGGTGACCTCAACGGTCGCCGCGGGCAGATCCAGTCGATGGATGACCGGGCCGGCGCCAAGGTCATCCAGGCGCTCGTGCCGCTGTCTGAGATGTTCGGCTACGTGGGCGACCTGCGTAGCAAGACGCAGGGGCGCGCGAGCTACAGCATGCAGTTCGACTCCTACGCGGAGGTGCCTCCGGGCATCGCCAAGGAGATCGTCGCGAAGGCCCGGGGCGAATAGTTTCCGGTCCGGTCCCGTAAGGGGCTGGGCCAGGACTGCTGTCCTGGTCCCTGGTGGGGTGGTGAGAGCCACCCCACCGCCAAGGGGTTCGGGATTTCCCGGGCCCGAGTGTGTAGACGAAAGTCAGTCAGATTCTCTAAGGAGAGAACCAGTGGGCAAGGCCAAGTTCGAGCGGAACAAGCCGCACATGAACATCGGCACCATTGGGCACATCGACCACGGCAAGACCACGCTGACCGCGGCGATCACCAAGGTGCTCCACGACCGTTACCCCGAGCTGAACGCTGCGACGCCGTTCGACAAGATCGACAAGGCGCCGGAGGAGAAGGCCCGCGGCATCACGATCTCGATCGCGCACGTCGAGTACCAGACCGAGAAGCGCCACTACGCTCACGTGGACTGCCCCGGTCACGCCGACTACGTGAAGAACATGATCACCGGTGCCGCTCAGATGGACGGCGCGATCCTCGTGGTCGCCGCCACCGACGGCCCGATGCCGCAGACGAAGGAGCACGTCCTCCTGGCCCGCCAGGTCGGCGTCCCCTACATCGTCGTGGCCCTCAACAAGTCCGACATGGTGGACGACGAGGAGATCCTGGAGCTCGTCGAGCTCGAGGTTCGTGAGCTCCTGTCCGCTCAGGAGTTCCCCGGCGACGACCTGCCTGTCATCCGCGTCTCCGCGCTCAAGGCTCTTGAGGGCGACGCGAAGTGGGCCGACAGCATCATCGAGCTGATGGACGCCGTCGACGAGAACGTCCCCGAGCCCCCGCGTGAGACGGACAAGCCGTTCCTCATGCCGGTCGAGGACGTCTTCTCGATCACCGGTCGCGGCACGGTCGTCACCGGCCGTATCGAGCGCGGCATCGTCAAGGTCAACGAGCAGGTCGACATCATCGGCATCAAGCCGGAGAAGACGACCACCACCGTCACCAGCATCGAGATGTTCAACAAGATGCTCGACGAGGGTCACGCCGGTGACAACGCCGCCCTGCTGCTCCGCGGCATCAAGCGCGACGACGTCGAGCGCGGCCAGTGCATCATCAAGCCGGGCACGACCACCCCGCACACCGAGTTCACCGGCCAGGTCTACATCCTGTCCAAGGACGAGGGCGGCCGGCACACGCCGTTCTTCAACAACTACCGCCCGCAGTTCTACTTCCGTACGACTGACGTGACCGGTGTGGTGAACCTCCCCGAGGGCACCGAGATGGTCATGCCGGGCGACAACACCGAAATGCGCGTTGAGCTGATCCAGCCCATCGCCATGGAGGAAGGCCTCAAGTTCGCGATCCGTGAGGGTGGCCGCACTGTCGGCGCCGGCCGGGTCGTGAAGATCATCAAGTAGCTGGACCGTCGGGGCGGCGGTCGGCCCCGGACTCGGAGCCGACCGCCGCACCACGTAAGGCCCCATGCAGATGGCGCCGTGATCCAGCAGTAGCTTCGGCCGCCGTATGACAGGTGACCGAAGTCACTGCCGGATCACGGAAGAAAAGGCAGATCGACTACGTCTGCCTCGTGGGGTCAGTGCGGGTTCGACCTGCAGCAACACATCAGCGGCAACAGGCCGCACGATACTTTTTCAGACGACAGCGAAGGACACCGAGGCCACTATGGCGGGACAGAAGATCCGCATCCGGCTTAAGGCCTATGACCACGAGGTCATCGACAGCTCGGCCAAGAAGATCGTCGAGACGGTGACGCGGACTGGCGCGAAGGTCGCGGGCCCGGTGCCGCTGCCGACCGAGAAGAACGTGTACTGCGTCATCCGCTCGCCGCACAAGTACAAGGACAGCCGCGAGCACTTCGAGATGCGCACGCACAAGCGGCTGATTGACATCATCGACCCGACCCCCAAGACGGTTGACTCGCTCATGCGGCTCGACCTCCCCGCGGGTGTCGACATTTCGATCAAGCTCTGAGGGAACGCACTGACATGGCTAAGACGATCAAGGGCGTCCTGGGCAAGAAGCTCGGCATGACCCAGGTCTTCGACGCGGACAACCGGATGGTGCCGGTGACCGTGGTCGAGGCCGGTCCGTGCGTGGTGACCCGCGTCCGCACCGCCGACAAGGACGGCTACTCCGCCATCCAGCTCGGCTTCGGACAGGTCGACCCCCGGAAGGTCAACAAGCCGCTCGGCGACTACCTGCGTAAGCACGACATCACCCCGCGCCGTTACTTCGCGGAGATCCGCACCGACGACGCGAGCGACTACAACCTGGGCCAGGAGCTGCTGGCCGACACCTTCGAGGCCGGCCAGTTCGTCGACGTGACGGGCAAGAGCAAGGGCAAGGGCTTCGCCGGTGTCATGAAGCGGCACGGCTTCGGTGGTCTGGGCGCGTCGCACGGTACGCAGCGCAAGCACCGCTCGCCGGGTTCCATCGGTGGCTGCGCCACCCCGGGCCGCGTATTCAAGGGTCTGCGCATGGCTGGTCGGATGGGTAACGTCCGCACCACTGTGCAGAGCCTCAAGGTTCACGCCGTGGACGCCGAGAAGGGTCTCATCCTGATCAAGGGTGCGATTCCCGGCGCCAACGGCAGCCTGGTCCTCGTCCGCTCCGCTGCCAAGAAGGGGGCTGCCAAGTGAGCACCACTATTGACGTCCTCGACGCCGGTGGCGCGAAGACCGGTACCGTCGACCTGCCCGAGGACATCTTCGGCGCCAAGGTCAACGTGCCGCTGATCCACCAGGTGGTCGTGGCCCAGCTCGCCGCTCGCCGGCAGGGCACCCACAAGGCCAAGACCCGTGGTGAGGTCTCCGGCGGCGGCAAGAAGCCGTATCGCCAGAAGGGCACCGGTCGCGCCCGTCAGGGTTCGACCCGTGCGCCGCAGTTCACCGGCGGTGGCACCGTCCACGGCCCCGTGCCGCGCGACTACTCGCAGCGTACGCCCAAGAAGATGAAGGCCGCCGCCCTGCGCGGTGCCCTCTCCGACCGGGCCGGCGGCGGTCGCGTGCACGTGGTGAGCTCGCTGGTCACGGGTGAGACGCCCAAGACCAAGGCGGCGCTCGATGCCCTGCGCAAGATCACCCAGTCCGCGCGCGTTCTCGTCGTGGTCGACTCGGACGACGAGCTGACCTGGCTGAGCCTGCGCAACGCGCCCGAGGTCCACCTGCTGGACGCCGGGCAGCTCAACACCTACGACGTGCTCGTGCACGACGACGTGGTCTTCACCCAGGAGGCGTACGACCAGGTCGTGGCGCGACTGAGTGGCGGGAAGGAAGACGCCTGATGGAGAAGATCGCCGACCCGCGCGACATCATCATCAAGCCGATCGTCTCTGAGAAGAGCTACGGCCTGATCGATGAGAACAACAAGTACACGTTCCTGGTGCGGAAGACCGCGAACAAGACTCAGGTCAAGATCGCTGTTGAGCAGATCTTCGGGGTCAAGGTCACCAGCGTGAACACCATCAACCGGCAGGGCAAGCGCAAGCGGACCCGTACCGGTTTCGGCAAGCGTCCCGACACCAAGCGCGCGATCGTGAGCCTGGGTGAGGGCGATCGGATCGACATCTTCGGTCAGATCGGCTGAGCGGCCATAGAAGTGAGTGCGGGCCACACATGGTCCGCGCGGGGCTGAGACCGTCGCATTTCGGTGCGGCGGGCTCACCCATGTAACCGACGAAGGATGAACGAAAAAGATGGGCATCCGTAAATACAAGCCGACGACTCCGGGTCGCCGCGGGTCGAGTGTCTCGGACTTCTCCGAGATCACCCGCAGCACCCCCGAGAAGTCGTTGCTTGCGCCCCTTCACAGCAAGGGCGGCCGCAACGTACACGGCCGGGTCACCGCCCGCCACCAAGGCGGCGGTCACAAGCGCGCCTACCGGATCATCGACTTCCGTAGGCATGACAAGGACGGCGTTCCGGCGAAGGTCGCTCACATCGAGTACGACCCCAACCGCACCGCCAACATCGCTCTGCTCCACTACGCCGACGGCGAGAAGCGCTACATCATCGCGCCGACGGGGCTCAAGCAGGGTGACCGCATCGAGAACGGCCCCGCGGCCGACATCAAGCCGGGCAACTGCCTGCCGCTGCGCAACATCCCGACCGGTACCTTCATCCACGCGGTGGAGCTCCGTCCGGGTGGCGGCGCCAAGCTCGGCCGCTCCGCCGGCGCCCAGATCCAGCTGCTCGCCAAGGAGGGCACCTACGCCACGCTGCGTATGCCGTCCGGCGAGATGCGCATGGTCGACGTGCGCTGCCGCGCCACGGTGGGTCAGGTCGGCAACGCCGAGCAGGCCAACATCAACTGGGGCAAGGCCGGCCGTATGCGGTGGAAGGGCAAGCGCCCGACCGTCCGCGGTGTCGCGATGAACCCCGTCGACCACCCGCACGGTGGTGGTGAGGGCAAGACCTCCGGTGGTCGTCACCCGGTGAACCCCAAGGGCAAGCCCGAGGGCCGTACCCGTCAGGCGAACAAGGCCAGCGACAGGCTGATCATCCGCCGTCGGTCCAAGAGGAAGAAGCGGTAGGAGCAGCCGAAATGCCACGTAGCCTTAAGAAGGGTCCCTTCGTGGACGAGCACCTTCAGAAGAAGGTGGAAGTCCAGAACGAGAAGGGCACCAAGACCGTCATCAAGACGTGGTCGCGGCGTTCCATGATCGTCCCCGACATGCTCGGGCACACGATCGCCGTGCACGACGGCCGCAAGCACGTCCCGGTGTTCGTCACCGAGTCGATGATCGGCCACAAGCTCGGAGAGTTCGCGCCCACGCGGACGTTCCGCAGCCACGTCAAGGACGACCGGCGCAGCCGGCGATAGACGCCTTCAGAAGCATTTAGAGGAGTAAGCGATGGAAGCCAGGGCTCAGGCGCGGTTCGTCCGTGTCACGCCCCTCAAGGCCCGCCGCGTGGTGGACCTTATTCGCGGGCTGCCCGCTTCGGAGGCGCAGGCCGTGCTGCAGTTCGCTCCCCAGTCGGCGAGCGAGCCGATCTACAAGGTGCTCAGTTCCGCCATGGCGAACGCCGAGCACAACTTCGATCTCGACCCCAGCACGCTCGTAGTGAGCCGCGCGTGGGTCGACGAGGGCCCGACGCTGAAGCGGTTCCGTCCGCGTGCCCAGGGTCGTGCCTATCGGATCAACAAGCGGACGAGCCACATCACCGTGATCGTGGAGTCCCGCGAGCCGAAGGGAAGGACCCGATAGTGGGCCAGAAGGTTAACCCGCACGGGTTCCGCCTCGGCATCACGACCGACTTCAAGAGCCGGTGGTACGCCGACAAGCTGTACAAGTCGTACGTCGCCGAGGACGTGTCGATCCGCCGCATGCTGCAGAAGGGCATGGAGCGGGCCGGCATCTCCAAGGTCGAGATCGAGCGCACGACGGACCGCGTGCAGGTGGACATCCACACCGCGCGTCCCGGCATCGTGATCGGCCGTCGTGGCGCCGAGGCGGACCGGATCCGTGGCGACCTGGAGAAGCTGACCAAGAAGCAGGTCCAGCTCAACATCCTCGAGGTCAAGAACCCGGAGATCGACGCCCAGCTCGTCGCGCAGGGCGTCGCCGAGCAGCTGTCCAGCCGCGTCTCGTTCCGCCGTGCCATGCGCAAGGCGATGCAGTCGGCCATGAAGTCCGGCGCCAAGGGCATCCGTGTCCAGTGCTCCGGTCGTCTGGGCGGCGCCGAGATGTCGCGGTCGGAGTTCTACCGCGAGGGCCGCGTGCCGCTGCACACCCTCCGCGCGGACATCGACTACGGCTTCTACGAGGCCCGCACCACCTTCGGCCGCATCGGCGTGAAGGTCTGGATCTACAAGGGCGAGGCCCCGACGAGCCGCGCCGAGCGCGAGGCGGCCGCCGCCGGTGCTCGCGCCGGCCAGCGCCGTGACCGCGACGACCGTCGTGGTGGCGGCGGCGGCGACCGTCCGCGTCGTGGTGGCGGTGACCGCCCCCGTCGTGGTGGCGGCCGCGGCGACCGCGCCCCCCGTAACGAGGCGGCCTCGCAGGCCGCCCCCGAGACCGGCCCGGCTGCGCAGCCGGGTGCTGAAGGGAGCTGACCATGCTGATCCCGCGCAGGGTCAAGCACCGCAAGCAGCACCGGCCTGACCGCAGCGGAGCCGCCAAGGGCGGCACCAGGGTCGTGTTCGGCGAGTTCGGCATCCAGGCGATTGAGCACTCCTACGTGACCAACCGCCAGATCGAGTCCGCCCGTATCGCGATGACCCGTCACATCCGCCGTGGCGGCAAGGTGTGGATCAACATCTACCCCGACCGTCCGCTCACCAAGAAGCCGGCCGAGACCCGCATGGGTTCCGGTAAGGGTTCGCCGGAGTGGTGGATCGCCAACGTCAAGCCCGGACGCGTGATGTTCGAGCTGTCCGGCGTGGCGGAGTCGGTGGCGCGTGAGGCGCTCACCCGAGCGATTCACAAGCTGCCCATGAAGTGCAAGATCGTAAAGCGTGAAGTGGGTGAGGCGTGATGGCTAAGGGCCTGACCGCCGGGGAGCTGCGGCTCGAGGACGAGGACACCCTCGTCCAGAAGCTGAAGGAGGCGAAGGAGGAGCTGTTCAACCTCCGCTTCCAGGCGGCGACCGGTCAGTTGGAGAGCCACGGGCGGCTGCGTGCCGTCCGCCGCGAGATCGCCCGTATCTACACCGTGATGCGCGAGCGCGAGCTGGGCATCGTCACGGTCGAGAAGGAGACGAGCGATGGCTGAGACCGAGACCACCGAGACCACTACTGGGACCACGCCTGAGGCCGCGGAGGACGCACGTCGTTTCCGCAAGGTCCGCGAGGGCCTCGTCGTCAGCGACAAGATGGACAAGACCGTCGTCGTCGCCGTCGAGGACCGCGTCAAGCACCGTTTGTACGGCAAGGTCATCCGCCGTACGACCAAGTACAAGGCGCACGACGAGGCCAACGCCTGTGGCGTCGGCGACCGCGTGCTGCTGATGGAGACCCGCCCCCTCTCCGCCACCAAGCGGTGGAGGGTCGTGGAGATCCTCGAGAAGGCCAAGTAAGGCCCTCTCGGACATACCGCGCCTCGTGGGGGCTCTCAGAGCCCCCATGACGGCGTCCAAGGACGCGAGGCCCTCGGGCCTCGCGTCGCCTGCGGTGCGGTGCCTCCAGAGGCGCTGTGGCCGTGGGAACAAGACAATGACGGGTTCCGCCAGGCTCAGCGATGAGAACCGGCGCGACTAACAGGAGTAAGACGTGATCCAGCAGGAGTCGCGGCTCAAGGTCGCCGACAACACGGGTGCCAAGGAGATCCTTTGCATCCGTGTTCTCGGTGGCTCTGGCCGACGCTACGCCGGTATCGGCGACATCATCGTCGCCACAGTCAAGGACGCGCTGCCCGGCAGCACGGGCGTCAAGAAGGGCGACGTCGTCAAGGCGGTCGTCGTCCGCACGGTCAAGGAGCGCCGCCGGCCTGACGGCTCCTACATCCGCTTCGACGAGAACGCCGCCGTCATCATCAAGGACAGCGGTGACCCTCGTGGCACTCGTATCTTCGGCCCGGTCGGCCGCGAGCTGCGCGACAAGAAGTTCATGCGCATCATCTCGCTCGCCCCGGAGGTGCTGTAATGCCGAAGCTGCATGTGAAGAAGGGTGACCTGGTCCAGGTCATCGCCGGCAAGGACAAGGGTGCCAAGGGTCGCGTGATCGCCACTCTCCCGCGCGAGGACCGCGTGGTGGTCGAGGGCATCAACATGATCAAGAAGCACACCAAGGAGACCCACCAGGGCCCGCGCGGCGCCAAGACCGGCGGCGTGCAGACCATGGAGGCTTCGATCCACGTCTCCAACGTGAAGAAGCTCAAGGACGACAAGCCCGCCGACAAGAAGGCCGACGAGAAGAAGGCCGACGAGGAGACGGGTGAGGACAGCTGATGACTGCCACGACCACTGAGACCGAGCGCCCGACGCCGCGACTCAAGACGAAGTACCGCGAGGAGATCGCGGCCCAGCTTCGCGAGCAGTTCGGCATCGAGAACGTCATGCAGATCCCCGCCCTGACCAAGATCAAGGTCAACATGGGCGTCGGCGAGGCGGCTCGCGACTCCAAGCTCATCGAAGGTGCCGTCCGCGACCTCACCGTGATCACCGGCCAGAAGCCGGCCGTCGTCCGGGCGCGCAAGTCCATCGCGCAGTTCAAGCTGCGCGAGGGCATGCCGATCGGCGCGCACGTCACGCTGCGCGGTGACCGCATGTGGGAGTTCCTCGACCGCCTGCTGGCGCTGGCCCTGCCCCGTATCCGGGACTTCCGCGGCCTGTCGCCCAAGCAGTTCGACGGCAACGGCAACTACACCTTCGGTCTGACCGAGCAGGTCATGTTCCACGAGGTCGACCAGGACAAGGTCGACCGTCCGCGGGGCATGGACATCACGATCGTGACCACCGCGAAGAACGACGACCAGGGCCGGGCGCTGCTGAAGCTCCTCGGCTTCCCGTTCAAGGAGGCCTGATCCAATGGCGAAGAAGTCGCTGATCGCCAAGGCGGGGCGCAAGCAGAAGTTCGAGGTCCGGGCATACACTCGTTGCTCGCGCTGCGGCCGGCCCCGCGCCGTTTACCGCAAGTTCGGCCTCTGCCGCGTGTGCTTCCGCGAGATGGCGCACCGGGGCGAACTGCCCGGCATCACCAAGTCGAGCTGGTAGATAACCTGAGGGGCGGCCCCGTGTCGCCCCCAGGTGTTCATATTCACGAAAAACAAGGACGCATCCCGCGTCCGTGACCACGCCGAAGGTCCACCGGTAGAGCGCTGCTTCACCGACTGGAAACCGCGGCGAGGAAGGCCACTGGCCATGACGATGACCGACCCGATCGCAGACATGCTCACACGTCTGCGCAACGCGAACTCGGCGTACCACGAGAGCGTGTCGATGCCGTACTCGAAGATCAAGGCGCACATCGCCGAGATCCTCCAGCAAGAGGGTTACATCCAGGCTTGGACCGTCGAAGACGCCAAGGTTGGCAAGAACCTCGTGGTGGAGCTCAAGTTCGGGCCTACCCGTGAGCGTTCGCTCGCGGGCCTGCGCCGGGTTTCCAAGCCCGGTCTGCGGGTTTATGCGAAGAAGGACAACCTGCCTCGAGTCCTGGGCGGGCTGGGCGTCGCGATCATCTCGACGTCCGCCGGTCTCATGACCGACAAGCAGGCCGGCAAGCGTGGCGTGGGCGGGGAAGTCCTCGCCTACGTCTGGTAGAGGGGAGGAACACAGCATGTCGCGAATCGGACGGCTGCCCATCCCTGTGCCCAGTGGCGTAGACATCACGATCACCGGCCAGGATGTCCAAGTCAAGGGCCCGAAGGGCACGCTGCTTCACAAGGTCGCCGAGCCCATCACGGTCGCGCGCGACGACGACGGCGCCATCGCCGTCTCCCGGCCGAACGACGAGAACAAGGTCCGTGCGCTGCACGGCCTGTCCCGGACGCTGATCGCCAACATGGTGCAGGGCGTCACTCAGGGCTACTCCAAGAGCCTTGAGATCGTCGGTGTGGGTTACCGCGTCCAGGCCAAGGGCCCGGCGCAGCTGGAGTTCTCTCTGGGCTTCAGTCACCCGGTCATCGTCGACGCCCCCGAGGGCGTCACCTTCCGCGTCGAGAAGCCGACCCTGTTCCACGTGGACGGCATCGACAAGCAGAAGGTCGGCGAGGTCGCGGCCAACATCCGCAAGTTGCGCAAGCCTGACCCGTACAAGGGCAAGGGCGTGCGTTACCAGGGCGAACAGATCCGCCGCAAGGTCGGAAAGGCTGGTAAGTAGGCATGGCTCCGAAGACTGCGTTCAGCAAGCACACGGCTGCCCGCACCGTCTCGCGGGCCCGCCGTCACCGCCGCGTCCGCAAGTTCGTCGTCGGTACGGCAGAGCGTCCGCGCCTGGTCGTCAACCGTTCGACCCGTCACATATTCGTCCAGATCGTGGACGACTCCGTCGGCCACACGCTGGTGAGCGCGTCCACCATGGACGCCTCGCTGCGCACGCTGGAGGCGGACAAGACCGAGAAGGCGAAGAAGGTCGGCGAGCTCCTCGCTCAGCGGGCCAAGGAAGCCGGGATCTCCAAGGTCGTCTTCGACCGCGGTGGCAACCGGTATGCAGGTCGGATCGCGGCGCTGGCCGACAGCGCTCGCGAGGGCGGGCTCGAGTTCTGATGCGGGCCCGAGGATCGCAAATGATGGCAACTGAGAAGAGGAACCACTGATGGCTGCAGCTCCGCGTCGCGGTGGCGGCACCGGTGGCGATCGGCGTGACCGTCGTGACGATCGCCGCGGTGGCGCCGCCGACAAGGGCGTCTCGTACATCGAGCGCGTAGTGAAGATCAACCGCGTGGCCAAGGTCGTGAAGGGTGGTCGTCGCTTCAGCTTCACCGCCCTCGTCGTCGTCGGTGACGGCAACGGCCTGGTCGGCGTCGGTTACGGCAAGGCCAAGGAAGTCCCCGCGGCGATCGCCAAGGGCGTCGAAGAGGCGAAGAAGCACTTCTTCAAGGTGCCTCGGATCCAGGGCACGATCCCGCACACGGTGCAGGGCGAGGAGGCGGCCGGCGTCGTCTTCCTGCGTCCGGCCTCGGCCGGTACCGGCGTCATCGCCGGTGGCCCGGTGCGCGCCGTCCTGGAGTGCGCGGGCATCCACGATGTGCTGTCCAAGTCGCTCGGCTCGGACAACCCGATCAACATCGTGCACGCCACCGTGGCGGCTCTGAAGGGCCTTTCCCGCCCTGAGGAGATCGCCGCCCGGCGTGGCCTGCCGATCGAGGACGTCGCTCCGGCCAGGATGCTCAAGGCTCAGCGCGAGGGCATCGCCGAGGCCGCGGCCGCCAAGGCGGTGAGCTAGTCATGGCACGCCTGAAGATCACTCAGGTTCGCTCGAAGATCGGTGGCAAGCAGAACCAGCGTGACTCGCTTCGTTCGCTTGGCCTGAAGCGAATCGGCGACGTCGTCGTCAAGGAGGACCGGCCCGAGATTCGCGGCATGGTCTCCGTGGTGACGCACCTCGTCGAGGTGGAAGAGGTCGACTGACATGACTGACAGCTCCAACAACGCTGCTCCGCTCAAGATCCACGACCTGCGTCCTGCTCCCGGCGCCAACAAGGCCAAGATCCGCAAGGGTCGTGGCGAGGCGTCGAAGGGCAAGACCGCCGGCCGTGGCACCAAGGGCAGCCACGCGCGCACGACGGTCCCCCTCGGTTTCGAGGGTGGCCAGGTGCCGCTGCAGAGGCGTCTGCCGAAGCTCAAGGGTTTCTCCAACGCCCTGTTCAAGACGACCTACCAGGTCGTCAACCTCGACAGGCTCGGCGAGCTGTTCCCCGAGGGTGGCGAGGTCACCGTCGAGGCGCTGGTCGCCAAGGGTGCTGTTCGCAAGAACCAGCTCGTGAAGGTGCTCGGCACCGGCGACATCTCGGTCGCGGTGAACGTGCAGGCTCACGCCTTCTCGTCCGCCGCGAAGGAGAAGATCGCCGCCGCCGGTGGTTCCGTTACCGAGCTGTAGTAACGCTATGACGAGGCGTGGGGGCTTTGACAATGGGCCCCCACGCCCGTAGTGCGTTAGAGTTCGCGAGACGGCAGGCTTCTGTCCGGCTCGTTCGACATGAGACTTCAGATGGCAGATCCCCGCACCATCGCTTACTCACAACGCCGTAAAGGCGCGCAGGAGGGACCGTGCTGACCGCGTTTACCCGGGCGTTCCGGACACCGGACCTGCGCAAGAAGTTGCTCTTCACCCTGGGCATCATCGCGCTTTTCCGTCTCGGCTCGGTTCTGCCGACCCCGGGAGTCCACGTCCAAAACCTCGCCGCCTGTTTCGACCAGGCCCGTAGTGGCGAAACCGGCAACATCTACGGGATGGTCCAGCTGTTCAGCGGCGGCGCGTTGCTGAAGCTGTCGGTGTTCGCGCTGGGCATCATGCCGTACATCACCGCGAGCATCATTCTGCAATTGCTCGTCGTGGTGATCCCGCGGCTGGAGGCGCTGAAGAAGGAAGGCCAGTCCGGCCAGACGAAGATCACGCAGTATACGCGTTATCTGACCATCGGTCTCGCGATTCTCCAGTCGACGGCTTTCATCGCGCTGGCCCGTACCGGGCAGCTTTTCCCGAACTGCCAGCAGGACGTCCTGCTCGACCCCGACAACATCTTCCAGATCGTGACGATGGTCGTCATCATGACCGCCGGCACGTCCGTGATCATGTGGCTCGGCGAGCTCATCACCGACCGGGGCGTCGGCAACGGCATGTCCATCCTGATCTTCACCCAGGTCGTGGCGGTCTTCCCGTCCGAGCTGGCCAACATCTTCCAGGCGAACAAGTTCACCTTCGCCGTGGTCATGATCGTCGGCATCTTCATGATCGCCGCGGTCGTCTTCGTCGAGCAGGCGCAGCGCCGCATCCCGGTGCAGTACGCCAAGCGCATGGTCGGCCGCAGGATGTACGGCGGCACCTCCACCTACATCCCGCTGAAGGTCAACCAGGCGGGCATCATCCCCGTCATCTTCGCCTCCTCGCTGCTCTACCTGCCGCAGCTCATCACCTCGCTGTTCTCGACCAGCGACAACGTGGTGATCACCTGGATCTCGCAGAACCTGGCCACGGGCGACACGCCCATCTACATGACCACGTTCTTCCTGCTGATCATCTTCTTCACCTACTTCTACGTGTCGATTACCTTCAACCCCACTGAAGTCGCCGACAACATGAAGAAGTACGGTGGGTTCATTCCGGGCATCCGCCCCGGCCGTCCGACGGCTGAATACCTGAACTTCGTGCTCACCCGTCTGACCGCGCCAGGCGCGCTCTATCTGGGTCTCATCTCCATGGTCCCGATCGTCGCGCTGGCGGTGGCCGGTGCGAGCCAGAACTTCCCGTTCGGAGGGACGAGCATTCTGATCATGGTAGGCGTCGGCCTTGACACGGTGAAGCAGATCGAGAGCCAGCTGCAGCAGCGTAACTACGAAGGTTTCCTGCGGTAGTGCGTCTCGTCTTGGTCGGGCCCCCCGGAGCGGGTAAGGGGACACAGGCCCAGTACATCGCATCGAACCTGTCCATCCCGAAAATCTCGACAGGTGACATCTTCCGTGCCAACGTCTCGGGCGGCACGGATCTCGGCAAGCTGGCCAAGACGTTCATGGACCGTGGTGACCTGGTGCCCGACGAGGTCACCATCGCCATGGTCCGTGACCGTCTGTCCGAGGACGACGCGCAGGACGGCTTCCTGCTCGACGGCTTCCCGAGGAACGTCGCGCAGGCGGAGATCCTGCGCGACATGCTCAAGGACTGGGGCCAGGCGCTCGACCTCGTGCTCGAGCTCGTCGTGGACGACGACGAGGTGGTCAGGCGGCTGGCCGGCAGGCGCACCTGCAGCCAGTGCGGCCGCATCTGGCACGTCGAGTTCGACGACAAGAAGGACGACAGGTGTGACGCGTGCGGGGGCGCGCTGTTCCAGCGTGACGACGACAAGGAGGAGACCGTCAGGCACCGCCTGGAGGTCTACCAGGAGCAGACGGCGCCGCTGGTCTCCTACTATGCCGACGAGGGCATCCTGGTGGGCGTCGACGCGACCGGTCCGGTCGAGGAGGTCACACAGCGGGCCATGGACGCGATCCGGCCGTTCATGGGCTGAGCGCTTCATCCGACTGATTCGCGGAGGTGGCACGGGTTTCCGTGCCACCTCGCGGCTATTGTGGGGGGAATTGGGCCCCCACCGTGGCCCGTTGAGACCCAGGGGGGCAAGAGATGTTCAAACGCAACAGACACGGCATCCAGATCAAGTCGCCGGAGCAGCTGGAGAAGATGCGCGCGGCGGGGCTGGTGGTCGGGCGCACGCTCGACCTGCTGCGGCGCTCGGTCGAGCCCGGGATGACGCCGCTGGACCTCGACGTGATCGCCGAGAAGGCGATCAGGGACGAGGGCGCGATCCCGTCGTTCAAGGGCTACCAGGGCTTTCCCGCCACGATCTGCGCGTCGGTCAACGACGAGGTCGTGCACGGCATCCCGACCGCCGTACGCAAGCTGCGTGAGGGCGACATCATCTCGATCGACTGCGGCGCGATTTTGGAGGGCTGGCACGGCGACTCCGCCGTCACGGTCCCGGTGGGCGAGGTGGACCCCAAGCTGACCGAGCTGATGCGGATCACGGAGGAGGCCATGTGGCGCGGCATCGCCGCGCTCAAGCCCGGCCGCCACCTGTCGGACATCGGCTACGAGATCGAGCGCTACGTCAAGTCCCAGGGCCGCTTCGGCATCCCGCCTGAATACGGCGGCCACGGCATCGGCACCGAGATGCACATGGACCCGTGGATCGCCAACCACGGCAAGCCGGGCCGGGGCCCGGCGCTCGAAGAGGGCATGTGCCTGGCCATCGAGCCCATGGTCAACCTGGGCACCGAGCGCACCCGCGTCCTGGCCGACGACTGGACCGTGGTGACGGTCGACGGGAAGTCCTCCGCACACTTCGAACACAGCGTCGCGGTGACACATAATGGACCTTGGGTGCTTACCGCACTAGATGGGGGCGAAGAGCGCCTCGCTCAACTGCAGAACTAGCCCGGGAGTGGTGGGATGGCGAACAGTCCCGAGATGCGTGCCTCCGACGCCGACCGTGACCGGGTCGCCGCCATCCTCCGCGAGCACACCGCGCAGGGCCGCATCACCATGGACGAGTTCAACGAGCGGCTGGAGTCGCTCTACAAGAGCAAGACCTACGGTGAGCTGGCCAAGCTGACGTCGGACCTGCCGGACGTCGACATGCGCCGCCTGCCGGCCAAGGCCACGCCCCCGGCGCCCGAGCGGCGCGGGATGCACCCCGGCATGAAGGCCGCCTGGAGCGCGTGGGCGGCGGTGGCCGGCATCAACTGGACGGTCTGGCTGATCGTGAGCCTGACGAGCGGCCACCCGATCTATCCGTGGCCGCTGTGGGTGATGGGGCCGTGGGGCGTGATCCTACTGATCAGCACCGTCTTCGGCGGCGCCGGCGACGGGAACAAGAAGCACGCTTAGTCCGCTCGGCGGGCTCCGGCGGCTGCGACAGCTCTGCCGGCTGCGACGACGGCTCTGATAGCTCTAGCAGCTGCGACGGCTCTGCCGGCTCCGGCGGGTTCTGTGCTGTTGTGCACTCTGTGCATTCGTGCGCAGTCCGGATCCGCCGGGATTCCTACCGTGAGGTGTGTCGAACAGCACGACTCACGGAGGACATCCCATGCGAAAGATCCTTGCGGCCGCCGCCATCGCCGGCTCCGTCACCATCGCCGGTCTCGCCGCGGCCCCCGCCGCGCAGGCCGCCACCAGCACGGCCGCCAGCACGGTCAGCAGCACCGCCACCGCCATCGCCGGCTCGCAGGGCAGCTGGGGCAAGTACTACTCCAGCAACCACAAGGCCTACACCTACGGCAAGACCTACAAGTACGGCGGCAAGGTCTACACCCACTGGTACGGCAAGGAGTACTCGCCCAAGTACGGCTACGTCTGGTTCAAGTACTACGCCGGCGGCAAGTGGTACAAGTTCTCCCACCGGTGGAACGGCTCGTACGACGCGACCTGGTCCGGCAAGGGGATCAAGAAGATATACACCTACACCTGCTGGGGCGGGAAGTCCAAGTACTGCGGCCCCTCGCACCGCATCTACTAAATGTCCTCCTCGCATCAGAGAGGGGCAGATCGAGGCCCGCCGGGCATGACGCCGGCGGGCTTCGCGTCGTGTGTCCTGAGGATTCGCCACGTGGGGTAGACTCCTACATGGTTGTGTCAGGACACCTGGCACGCGTTTCGCGTTTTTGGCTCAGGTGTCGTACACTCCTTAGTCGGCTCACTATGACTTTCCACGCGTCGGCGGCCCTCGTCGGCCGTCGCTCTCTTCGAAGCGTGGAGGTCGCGGCTGCGTAGTGAACCGGAGCCTCAGACGACCGATCAGTGAAACGCGAGGAATTTTGGCCAAGAAAGACGGCGCCATCGAGATCGAGGGCACTGTGGTCGAATCGCTCCCGAACGCCATGTTCCGGGTGCAGCTCGACAACGGCCACAAAGTCCTGGCCCACATCAGCGGACGTATGCGGATGCACTACATCCGGATTCTTCCCGACGACCGGGTAGTCGTTGAACTGAGCCCCTACGACCTCAGTCGTGGGCGGATCGTCTACCGATACAAGTAAGACGTCTGAGGAACAAAGGACAATGAAGGTAAAGCCGAGCGTCAAGAAGATCTGCGACAAGTGCAAGGTGATCCGCCGGCACGGTCGCGTCATGGTGATCTGCGACAACCTGCGCCACAAGCAGCGTCAGGGTTAGTCGCCGCAAGGCCTCTCCGAGTCCGCCCCGGCAGGGTGCGGGCTCGACGTATGAGGAGCCTGCATCAGTAGTCGCGTCACACACCTGAACAGGCGGCCGCTCCACGTCGGGCGTCCGAACCGTTCAGGAGACCCCCGGTCGGAGGCCGGGGCCCTCACCCCGGGCATTGGGGAGGGGTAGTGCGGCGCAAGACCTCCGCCACAAAGAAGGAGAATGCCCGACCATGGCTCGCCTGGTTGGCGTCGACCTCCCCCGCGACAAGCGGCTGGAGATCGCTCTCACCTACATCTACGGAATCGGCCGCACCCGCGCCCTGGAGATCCTCCAGGCCACCGGCGTGAGCGGCGACCTTCGTGTGCACCAGCTCTCCGACACCGAGCTCGTCCCGATGCGTGACTACATCGAGGCGAACTACAAGATCGAGGGTGACCTGCGCCGCGAGGTCCAGGCCGACATCCGTCGCAAGATCGAAATCGGTTGCTACCAGGGCATCAGGCACCGCAAGGGTCTGCCCGTCCACGGTCAGCGCACCCAGACGAACGCGCGCACCCGTAAGGGCAAGAAGAAGACCGTCGCCGGCAAGAAGAAGCCCGGTAAGAAGTAGTCCTCGCAGCCGCAGGACCGAAGACCTCAGGAGTGAAGGCCAAGGATGCCTCCTAAGAGCCGCCAGGGTGCGCCGAAGAAGGTGCGCCGCAAGGAAAAGAAGAACGTCGCTCACGGGCACGCCCACATCAAGAGCACGTTCAACAACACGATCGTCTCGATCACCGACCCCAACGGGAACGTGATCTCCTGGGCCAGCGCCGGCCACGTGGGTTTCAAGGGCTCCCGTAAGTCCACCCCGTTCGCCGCGCAGATGGCCGCCGAGAACGCCGCCCGCCGGGCCATGGAGCACGGCATGCGTAAGGTCGACGTCTTCGTGAAGGGTCCCGGCTCCGGCCGTGAGACCGCGATCCGCTCGCTGCAGGCCACCGGCCTGGAGGTGGGTTCGATCCAGGACGTCACCCCGGTTCCGCACAACGGTTGCCGGCCGCCGAAGCGCCGCCGCGTCTGACTCAGCCCAGGAGATAGTGAGAAATGGCTCGTTACACGGGCGCGGACTGCAAGCTCTGCCGTCGCGAGAAGACCAAGCTCTTCCTCAAGGGCAGCAAGTGCGAGTCCGCCAAGTGCCCCATCGAAATCCGTCCTTACCCCCCGGGTGAGCACGGCCGCGGTCGTCCGAAGGACACCGAGTACCAGCTTCAGCTTCGTGAGAAGCAGAAGACCCGCCGCATCTACGGCGTCCTCGAGAAGCAGTTCCACAACTACTACGAGGAGGCCGCGGGCAAGAGCGGCAAGTCGGGTGAGGTGCTGCTCCAGATCCTGGAGAGCCGTCTCGACAACGTCGTCTACCGCGCCGGGTTCGCGCAGTCGCGCGACGCCGCTCGCCAGCAGGTCCGTCACGGGCACATCGTGGTGAACGGCAAGAAGGTCGACATCCCGTCCTACCGCGTTCGCGAGCACGACATCATCGAGGTCCGCGAGAGCAAGCGCAACCTGCTGCCGTACGAGGTGGCCCGCGCCACCGCCGGCGAGCGCACGGTTCCCGCGTGGCTCGGCGTCGTGCCGGACAAGCTCCGCGTCCTGGTGCACCAGCTGCCGGTTCGCCAGCAGATCGACACCCAGGTTCAGGAGCAGCTCATCGTCGAGTACTACTCGAAGTGAGTGGTGGTTGAGGCACGGATTTCCGTGCCTCAACTATGCTTTTCATCGGAGTGGCGTCATATAGCGGTCGCCACACGAAAAAGGGGAGAACCCACACATGCTGATCGCTCAGCGCCCGACTCTCCTCGAAGAGTCGATCGACGACACCCGGTCCCGATTCGTCATCGAGCCGCTGGAGCCGGGCTTCGGCTACACCATCGGCAACTCGCTGCGCCGCACGCTGCTGTCGTCCATTCCGGGCGCGGCCGTGACGAGCATTCGCATCGAGGGCGTGCTGCACGAGTTCTCGACCGTTCCCGGGGTCAAGGAAGACGTCACCGACATCATCCTCAACCTCAAGGAACTGGTCGTCTCCTCCGAGCACGACGAGCCGGTCGTGATGTACCTGCGCAAGCAGGGCCCGGGTGAGGTCACCGCCGCCGACATCGCGCCTCCGGCCGGTGTCGAGGTGCACAACCCCGAGCTGCGCATCGCCACGCTCAACGGCAAGGCGAAGCTGGAGATGGAGCTGACCGTCGAGCGCGGTCGCGGCTACGTCTCCGCCGCTCAGAACAAGCAGCCGGGCCAGGAGATCGGCCGGATTCCGATCGACTCGATCTACTCCCCGGTGCTCAAGGTCACCTACAAGGTCGAGGCGACCCGAGTCGAGCAGCGTACCGACTTCGACCGGCTCATCCTCGACGTCGAGACCAAGCCCGCGATGAAGCCCCGCGACGCGGTGGCCTCCGCCGGCAAGACCCTCGTCGAGCTCTTCGGCCTGGCCCGCGAGCTCAACGTCGAGGCCGAGGGCATCGACATCGGCCCGTCGCCGACCGACGCCGCCCTGGCGGCCGACCTGGCGCTGCCGATCGAGGAGCTGAACCTGACCGTTCGCTCCTACAACTGCCTCAAGCGCGAGGGCATCCACACCGTGGGTGAGCTCGTCGCCCGCAGCGAGCAGGACCTTCTCGACATAAGGAATTTCGGCGCCAAGTCGATCGAAGAGGTCAAGCAGAAGCTGCACGAGATGTCGCTGGCGCTCAAGGACTCCCCGCCCGGGTTCGACCCGAGCGCGGTGGCCGGCGGCGGCTACGACGACGACGACAGCGCGTACGTCGAGACCGAGCAGTACTGATCCAGATAGCGCGGGCCCCCGCCGGGGGCCTGGCGGCCCGACCCCGGTACCTGGCACGGCCGGGGCGGGTGAACCCCAAGGAGAGATGACATGCCCAAGCCCACCAAGGGTGCGCGTCTTGGCGGAAGCCCGGCGCACGAGCGGCTGATCCTGGCGAACCTCGCCACCGATTTGTTCCGCCACGGCCGGATCCGCACGACGGTGGCCAAGGCCAAGCGCCTGCGTCCCGTCGCGGAGCGCCTGATCACCAAGGCGAAGAAGGGCGACATCCACAACCGTCGCCAGGTCCTGACCGTCGTTCGGGACAAGGGCGTGGTCCACCACCTCTTCACCGAGATCGCGACGACGTTCGCCGAGCGTCCCGGCGGCTACACCCGCATCACCAAGATCGGTGCGCGTAAGGGCGACAACGCCCCGATGGCGATCATCGAGCTGGTGAGCGAGCCGCTGGGCGGCGTCACGACCCGCGCCACCGAGGCTCCCGCCGCCGCGGCCGCCCCTGCGGCTCCGGCCGCCGAGGAGACCGAGGCTCCCGCGGAGACCGAGGCCCCTGCCGAGGCTGAGGCCAAGGCCGAGACCGCCGAGGCTCCGGAGGCCGCCGCCGAGGAGGCCCCGGCCGCCGAGGCGAAGAAGGACGAGGCCTGATCTTCAGGCCTGAGGTTCAGAACGGCTGAGACGGGCCCGGATCCCCTGACGGGGGTCCGGGCCCGTTTTTTCATCCCCGGGAGGGAACATCGTGGTACGGCTCCGCCTCGACCTCGCGTACGACGGGACCGGCTTCTCCGGCTGGGCCAGGCAGCCGGGGCTGCGTACGGTGCAGGGGGAGATCGAGCAGGCGCTCGGACGGATCCTGCGCCTCGGCGAGCCTGCCATGCTGACCGTGGCCGGGCGGACCGACGCGGGGGTGCACGCGCGGGGGCAGGTGGCTCACGTGGACGTGCCGGAGGAGCGGCTGGGGGAGCTCGACGGGAACCGGGGGCCGCTGGGCATCGATGAGCGGCTCTCTGCGCTCGTGAGACGGCTCGGTGGTGTCCTGGAGTCAGATGTACGGATATATCGGGTCTCCGTGGCTCCTGAGGGCTTTGACGCACGGTTCTCGGCGATGTTCCGGCGGTACGCGTACCGCGTGAGTGACGCGCCGGGAGGCGTCGACCCGCTGCGCCGCTGGGAGATCGTCTGGCACAACCGGCCTCTGGACCTCGGCGCGCTCAACGACGCCGCCGCGCGGCTGCTCGGCGAGCGCGACTTCGCCGCGTTCTGCAAGAAGCGCGAAGGCGCCACCACGATCAGGGAGCTGCAGCGGCTGGACTGGGTGCGGGGGCCGGACGGGGTGCTGGTCGCCACCGTCGTCGCCGACGCCTTCTGCCACTCCATGGTGCGTGCGCTGGTCGGGTCGCTGCTGGCGGCCGGGGACGGGCGGCGGCCGGTGGAGTGGCCTGGTGAGGTGCTGCGGCGGGGGGTGCGCGATTCGGGGGTGCATGTGGCGCCGGCGCATGGGCTCTGCCTGGAAGAGGTGGGCTATCCGGCGCCGTCCGAACTCGCCGCGCGCGCGGTGGCGACGCGACGGGTCCGGACGGTGCCCGAGCAGCCTCCGGCCGAGTAGGTCCCGATCGGAGCCAGGTGGCTCCTGGCCGGGGTTCAGCCCTTGGTGATGCGGCGTTCCAGGACGAGTGAGATCTGGTCCCTGAACGCGCCGCTGACCTTCGGCAGCGTCTTCTCCTTGGCCGTCGGCGTGTGGCCGTCGGCGTAGGTGGCGTAGCTGAACACGATGTAGCGGCCCCAGACCAGGCCCGCCGCGTAACCGCCGGCGATGTGCACGCGCTCGCCGCCCGATCCGGACGCGCCGGGCAGCGGGCGGAACCAGATGTTGTTCGACAGGTCCTTCGCCTGGTCCGCGGTGGTGGCGGCGTTCTTGTCCGGCAGGACGGCCAAGCCCGTGGTGACGGCGTAGCGGCGCTTGCTGTCGACGTACGTCGCCCTGAGCACGCGGCTGCACTTCTGCTCTTTCAGCGCGTCGGCGAAGGCGCCGGTCGCGGCCTTGTCGCAGGTCGTCTCCATGTGGGCCTTGACCCTGGTGAACGTCGTGCCCGCCGCACTCACCTTCTTCTTCGGGAACGCCTCCGACAGCGACAGCTTCTGCGGATCGCTCTCCTCGGAGTCGAGCACCGACGTGCCGGCCAGGTCGGCCGGCGGGGCCGCCGACTCCTCGGCGACACTCGGGCTCGCCGGCGCGGGCGAGGCGGCCACCGGTGGCGGCGCGGCGGAGTTCATCGCCTGGACGGCGAAGAACCCGCCCGTCGCCACGCCGGCCAGGGCCAGCGCGCCGAGCGTGATGAGCAGCGCCCGTTTGCTCCTGGGCGGGGGAGGTGGTGGGGGCGGGGTCTGGAACGGGGGCTGCTTGAACGCTCCTGGCGGGAACGCGGGGCCGCCCGCTGGGGGCTTGGGGACGTCGAAAGAGGTCGAGGGCTTGTGGCCCCAGGTGTCTCTCGAGAACGGGAGCTCGGGCAGTTTGTCACCGGTCGGGGGATTGGGGGGCCAGACGGGTACGTCGCCTGGCTCCGGGGGGCGGACGGATGGGTTGGTGGAGTTGGGGTCGAAGGGTGGGTTCTGGCCGGCGGCCTCCGTCTTGGCCGCGTTCGGGTCGAAGTAGTGGGCCGGTTTGGCGGAGGGGTCGCGGGTGGAGGCGATGGGGGCGGGGAGGTAGGGGAGTTCGGACGGCTTCGAGCCGGGCCCTTGCTGCTCTTGGCCGGGTCCCTGACTGGGACCTTGGCTCGTTCCTTCGCCCGGGCCTTGACCGGCTCCTTGGCTCGCACCCTGGCCCGGACCCTGGCCGGGTGTCTGGTTGTGGAAGGAATGTGGGTCGGTGGTCTGGGAGTCGCCGGGGTGGGCGTCCTCGGAGGTCGCGCGCCCGGGGGCGGTGACGCCGGGGCGGAGACCGCCGGGCACCGTGTCGCCGGGTGCGGTGCCGGTGGGCTCGGGGCCGCTGGGTCGGAGGCCGCAGGGCACCGTGTCGGCAGGTTCGGGGCTGCCGGGGCGGAGGCCACCTGGCACTGTGGCGGTGGGCTCAGGGCCACCGGGGCCCGCGAAGCCGTCGGGGCGGCCGGAGTCCTGCTCGGCGTGCGCCGACTCTGGGGCGTGCCCGCCGGGAGCGGTGTGTGCCGGCTCTGGGGCGTGCCCGCCAGGGGCGGTGTGGGTTGGTGGGTCCTGGAGCTGCCGATCCTGGGCGGGCATGCCGTCGGGAGGCGTGTCGTCCGCGTGGAGGTGGTGGATCGCGTCCCGTTGCGTGGCGTCTGGATCGAAGTAGTGAGCCGGGTGGGTGAGGCCGTCGGGCTGGGTGGCGCTCGCGTCGAAGGGCGCGGCCAGCGGGCTCGGCTCGTCGGAGTCGGGCTCGGCCACCAGCTCGCCCGTGGCGGCCGGCCAGGGAGGCATGGCGTGCGGGTCGGAGAGCGGCGCGGGCCACACCGGCATGCCCGCCGCGGCGGCGGTGAAGGCGGGAGGCGGCTCCCAGGGCGGCGCACCGGGCACGACGGGCTCCACCGGCCAGGCGCCAGGCTGTCCGCCGGGATCGCCGAGCTGCCTACCGGGATCGCCGGGTCGCCCACTGGGATCGCCGGGATGCCCACCGGGATCCGCCCCGGCGGCGTCCCACGGCCGCACCTCATGGATCCGCCCGGGCCGGATCTGGTCACTCCCGGCCTGGGGGTGGTGCGAGGGCGGCCATGGTTGGTTGGCGTCGGGTTGCGCGTGGGGGGCGGCTGCCCAGGGCTGCCCGGTCTCAGCTCTGGGGTGGTGCGGTGCCTGCCACGGTTGCTCGGCCCCGGATGGGGGGTGGGGCGGCGACCACGGTTGGTCGGTCCCCGTTTGGCCTGGGGGCGGCTGGCCTGGGGATGGCGACCACGGCTGCCCGGCTTCGGCCTGGGGCTCGTGCGGCGCCGGCCATGGTTGGTCAGCCCCGGCCTGAGCGTGCGGCGGCGACCACGGCTGGTCCGTCCCCGCTTGGGCTGGGGGCGGTGACCACGGCTGGGCGGTTTCGGCTCCGGGGTGGTGTGGTGCTGGCCATGGTTGGCCGGAGCCGGGCTGGGTGTGGTGCGGCCAGGAAGGGTCGGTGGCGGGCTGGCCGAAGGCGGGGCCGGGCGCGGACTGTGCGTGCGGCTGGTGGCCGGGGCGCGGGCCGCCGGAGGGCTCCTGGGCGGCGAGGTCGGGGTCGGTGGGGTCGGCGTACCAGTCGTACGGGGAGGCGTCGTCGCCTGGCACTTCCCACGGCTGAGCGACACCGGACGGCCCCTCAGGACCTCCCGGCGAACCCTGGAAGGCGGAGACGACCGGAGACGCCTCGGCGTCGGCCGGGGAGCCATCCGAGGTGCCGGTTGAGGAGGCGCCTGGCGCGCCGGACGCGGTGTCGGTCCCTGGTGCGGACCGGGCGCCGGGTGCGGCGTCGGTCGGAGCGCCGGTCCGGGGGTCGATCGCGGGGTCGGTTGAGGGGTCGGTCGAAGGGGACGCCGGTGGAACGTCTCGCCCGTTGGTCTGGCCGAAGCTCGGCGGTGGCGTCACCGGTGCGGCCGAGCGTTCGGCTTCCCTGTGATCGTGCTCAGACCCGGGTTCCTGGCCACGCATAGCTGGAGCCTAGCGAGAGTAGCGAGATCGTTATGTCGGTATGGATGTTCCCAGCAGCAACACGAGTCCTCTACCGGCGCTTATGCCCCACAATGCCGATCAGCTCGCCCGGCTTCCGGTCAGTGCCCGGTTGTCGAGGGCCTGGAAGACGGTGGCCTTGCTGATGTCGTTGATGGCCTGCGCGATCCGCTTCGTCCCCTTCGCGTCGGGCTTCGTGCCGTCCTTGTTCTGGAACCAGAACAGGATCGCGTAGTGGCCGTACGTCGAGATCTTCGCGCCGCCGCTGCCCGAGCCGAGGAACTTCGTGACGGTGTCCTTGCCCGCGAGCGGCTTGACGTAGTTCTTGGTGTCGCCGGCCTTGGCCACCTTGATCGCCAGCTTGCTCGTCTTGAGGTTGGCCACCCCGACCGTGCCGATCACCGTGGCGGACTTGTCGCGGAAGCTCGCGCGGACGAACTGGGTGCACTTGGCGGACTTGAGCGCCTTCTGGAGTGTGTCGCCCAGAGCGCCGTCGGTGCACTTCTTGTCCTTGCTGGTGATCGTCATCTCGTAGCTGCGGCCCGAGATCGTGATCTTCTTCCTCTTGCCGAAGACCTCCTTGACCGTGATCGCGTCAGGGTCGGTGGTGCGCGCGGCCGCGAAGCCGTACTTGCCGGCCGGGACCGACGGCAGCGGCGCCGAGGTCTGGCGGGTGGCGGCGGTCTCGGCCGTCACGGGGCCGTCTGCGTTCCACATCAGGGTCAGGCCGCCGCCGAGCAGGCCGAGCACCAGCACTCCGCCGATCGCGAACCACAGCGGGGCGCGGGAGCGCTGCCCTTCGTCGTACGGGCTCCAGCCCACCTTGCTCTGCGGCACCCACGTGGTGTCGTCGCCGGCGTCGTCTTTCTTCTTGGACGTGTCCTTGGCCTTGGCGGGGTCCTTGTCGCCCTTGTCCGCCTTGCCCCTGCGGGAACGGCGGCCCTTGCCGGTCGCGGACTTGTCGTCGTCCGGCGCGCCGGAGTCGGGGTTCGCGCCGCCGGGACCGCCTGGCCCGCCAGGACCGCCTGGGCCGGGGTTGACGCCGAACGCGCCGCTGTCGCCGCCGAACGGGTCGCCGCCGCCGAAGGAACCGCCGCCGAACGGGCTGCCTCCGGCCCGGCGTCCACCGGAACGGCCTCCGCCGGAAGGCCCTCCACCGGAACGGCCGCCACCTGGCTGGTCTCCGCCCGGCCGGTCGTCTCCCGGACGGCCGCCCCCTGCGGGACCGCCGCCGAAGAAGCCGCCCGCGGGGTCGCCCCCGCCGGGGCCGCCAGGACCGCCGGGGCCTCCCGCGCCGTGCGAGCCGCCGGAGGGGCCGCCACGTGCGCGCTTGCCACGGCTGGGAAGGCCCTCGGACGGGCCGCCGCCACCAGGGCCGCCGCTGGGGCCGGCGCCAGAGCCACCGCCGGGGCCGCCAGAGGCGCCAACAGGCCCGCCGGGGCCGCCGCCAAGACCGCCACCGGGGCCGCCGCCAAGGCCACCACCGGGGCCGCCGCCAAGGCCACCACCGGGGCCGCCGCCTCCGGGACCGCCGCCCGCCGGGCCGCTGGTCATGAAGGCGCCACTCGTGGGCCCGCCACCGCTGGAACCGCCGTTGAAGTCACCGATGAGGCCGCCGTTCGCGGGTCCGCCACCGTTGGGACCGCCGTTCGCGGGCGCGCCATGGGCGCCGCCGTTGCGAGATCCGCCGTTCGGGGGTCCGCTGTCGAAGGGGTCGCTGTTCAGGGGCCTGCCACCCGAAGCTCCGGCAGCCGCGTGCGCGCCGCCCGCGGGCGCGCCGCCTCGGGGCGCGCCTCCCATTCCGTAGGGGGCGCCACCGGCGGGGCCGGGGCCGAAAGGGGCGAAGGGGGCATCGCCCGTGCCGTTCTCGCGTTCCCTATCGCCGTTGGAAACCATGCGGCGACACTACCGTGATGTTTGTCATCAGATGCCTCTGAGGAGATCCTGGCCTGAAGGCGGGGAGGAATCGGACCCCCGCCGGGGGTGATGTCATTGGGTGCCGAAGTCCTGGGTCCACCAGGGGCCGCCGGGGCCCGACGCGACGCCCACGCCGATGGCCCGCAGGCGGCAGTCGAAAATGTTCCTGCGGTGGTCGGGGCTGTCCAGCCAGCCGCGTACGGCCTCGTCGGCGGTGCGGTAGCCGGCGCCGATGTTCTCGGCGGCGCCCCAGCGGTATCCGGCGCGCTCCATCCGGTCCCACGGCGAGGCGCCGTCGGGGGAGTTGTGCGAGAGCTGCCCCGTGCGGGCCATCTCCAGCGAGTGCGTACGCGCGGAGCGGGTGAGCCCGCCGTCCACCCTGAGCGGCGCGCAACCGCGCCTGGACCTGGCCGAGTTCGTCAGGGAGACCACGCGCGAGGCGACGCCCGCCAGCACCTGGACGCCGCCGTCCTCGCCACCGAGCACCCGCGTACGGTCCTCCGAGGCGAAGCCCGGGATCTGGTCCTTCGACGACCTGGTCGGCCGGGGCGTCGGGGCGCCGCTGGGCAGTTTCCTGGTCGTGACGCCCCTGGGGATGCTTTCGAGCTGCTGCGCCTTCCTCGCCGCCGTCGGCGCGGGGTTGGCGGTGGCGGCCGCGGGCGGGGCGGTCTCGTCGAGGTAGACGTGGCGGGCCGGGTCGGGGTCGGTGGTCAGCCGGCCGATCAGTACGCCGGTGAAGAGCACGGCCATGAGGCAGGCCAGCACACCCAGGTGACTCCGGCGCCGATGGCCGCGCTGGGTTTGCCGGGTGCGAGAGTTCTGCCACATACCGCCGCCAACGATAGGGATGTCTGGTCCTGGGAAAGAAGGGGTCCCAGGGAAACGAAATCGAACCGTTCTGCGGTCAGGTAGACTCGCACAGGGTTACCGGTCTTTTGACCTGCGCGCCTCAGGGCGGGTAGCTTAGGTTCGTTGTGTGCATAGGTCCAGCGCGACCAATGCGCGGCGCGTCCGGCGTCATCTCCCGTGTTGCGGAGACGGAAGGTCCGGGCCGTCGTGTGCCCGCACCGACCGACCAATGTAGCTGTCACATCCGACAGCGCCGAAGACGCGAGCATAAAGAAGGCTACGACCGTGCGCACGTACTCACCGAAGCCCGCCGACGTCCAGCGTCAGTGGTACGTCATCGACGCGACCGATGTCGTGCTGGGCCGGCTGGCCAGCCACGTCGCGACCCTGCTCCGCGGCAAGCACAAGCCGATCTTCGCGAACCATGTCGACACCGGTGACTTCGTCATCGTCATCAATGCCGACAAGATCGCGCTGAGCGGCAACAAGCGTGAGCAGAAGAAGGCGTACCGCCACTCGGGCTACCCGGGCGGTCTGCGTTCCGTCAGCTATGGCGAGCTCATGGACAAGCGGCCCGACAAGGCAGTGGAGAAGGCCGTCAAGGGCATGCTGCCGAAGAACTCCCTCGGCCGGAAGATGGCCAAGAAGCTGAAGGTCTACGCGGGTTCTGAGCACCCGCACCAGGCCCAGCAGCCGGTGCCGTTCGAGATCACCCAGATCGCCCAGTAGTAGTTCGAAAGAGTTAGAGGAGAACCGTGGCTGAGCCCACTGGTGTCGAGACGGTCGTAGAGACGGCCGAGGTGGAGGACTTCTCCGGCGAGGAGTTCCCGTCCGAGTACACCACCGAATCCACCGCCAGCGCTGACGCGCCCGTGCGCAAGCCCGTCACGACGGGCAACTCGTACGGCACCGGTCGCCGCAAGGAGGCGATCGCCCGCGTGCGCATCGTCCCCGGCACCGGCAAGTGGACGATCAACGGTCGTTCGCTGGACGCCTACTTCCCGAACAAGGTCCACCAGCAGATCGTCAACGAGCCCTTCGTGGTGCTCGGCGCCGAGGAGGCGTTCGACGTCATCGCGCGCATCGACGGCGGCGGCGTGACCGGCCAGGCCGGCGCGCTGCGCATGGGCCTGTCCCGCGCCCTGGCGGTCCTGGACGTCGAGGTCAACCGCCCGCCGCTGAAGAAGGCCGGCTTCCTCACCCGTGACGCCCGCGCCACGGAGCGGAAGAAGTACGGCCTCAAGAAGGCCCGCAAGGCTCCGCAGTACAGCAAGCGCTAAGTTGGCGCGCCTTTTCGGCACCGACGGGGTACGTGGGGTCGCGGGCCGCGACCTCACGGCGGAGCTCGCCATGGACTTGTCCGTGGCGGCCGCTCACGTCCTCGGCGATGCAGGCGCGTTCTCCGCCACCGGATCCGGTAAACACCGGCCGGTGGCGGTCGTGGGCCGGGACCCGCGTGCCTCGGGAGAGTTTCTCGAGGCCGCCGTGGTCGCCGGCCTCGCGGCGTCTGGAGTGGATGTGCTGCGCCTCGGCGTGCTGCCCACCCCGGCCGTCGCCCACCTCACCGCCGCGCTCGGCGCCGATCTCGGCGTCATGCTGTCGGCGTCGCACAACCCGGCGCCCGACAACGGCATCAAGTTCCTGGCGCGCGGCGGCTTCAAGCTGTCCGACGCGGTCGAGGACGAGATCGAGCGGCGGCTGGGCGAGGAGTGGAGTTTCCCCGTCGGCTCCGGCGTCGGGCGCGTGCGCGACGCGTACGGTGAGGCCGACCGCTACATCTCCCACGTGCTGACCACGATGACCGCGGCCCTCGACGGCCTGAACGTCGTGGTCGACTGCGCTCACGGGGCCGCCCACATGGTGGCGCCCGAGGCTTTGGTGCGCGCGGGAGCGCGGGTCGAGGCCATCGGCGCCAGGCCCGACGGGCTCAACATCAACGACGGCCACGGCTCGACCCACCTGGACAAGCTCCGTCAGGTGGTCATCTCGCGCGGGGCCGACCTCGGCGTGGCCTACGACGGCGACGCCGACCGCTGCCTCGCGGTCGACCACACCGGCGCCGTCGTCGACGGCGACCACATCATGGCCGTCCTGGCCGCCGCCATGCACGGCGAGGGCCTGCTGGCCAAGGACACCGTGGTCGCGACCGTGATGTCCAACCTGGGCTTCAAGCTGGCGATGCGCGATGCGGGGATCACCGTGGTGGAGACCTCGGTGGGCGACCGCTACGTGCTGGAGCGGATGAAGTCCGACGGCTTCAACCTGGGCGGCGAGCAGTCGGGGCACGTCATCATGCTCGACCACGCCACCACCGGCGACGGCCTGCTCACCTCCCTGCACCTGCTGGGCGTGGTGGCCAAGTCGGGCGTGCCGCTGAAGGAGCTGGCCTCGGTGATGACGCCGCTGCCGCAGATTTTGATCAACGTCAAGGACGTCGACCGGGGCAAGGCCGCGGTGCCCGAGCTCGTCGCGGCCGTCGCGGAGGCGGAGGCGGAGCTGGGCGAGGCCGGCCGGGTGCTGATCAGGCCGAGCGGGACCGAGCCGATGATCCGGGTCATGGTCGAGGCCGCGTCGGAGGAGCACGCCACGCAGGTGGCGGGCCGCCTGGCCGACGTGGTCCGTACGGCCTGCGTCTGACGAACGACCGTCCATCGGGCGCCTCGGCGCGCCCGATGGACGGTCATTCTCACTCGTCGCCGGTCAGGGAGAACGCGCGCAGCCGCTGCCCGGCCCACAGGACCGCGCCGACGGTGACGATGATCAGCGCCGGGATCGCGAAGCTCAGCGAGACGTCCGCCTGGAAGAACGGCGAGTCGGAGAGCTGCGCGGCGATCGACTGCCCCCAGTGCTGGATCGACCAGGTACGGGCGCCGGCCAGTAGGTTGCCCACCAGGCTCTCCCAGACCAGCGCGTAGATGATGCCGATCGTGACCGCGTGCCGGGTGACCACGCCGAGCAGCAGGAAGACGGCGGCGTACGCGATGCCGGCCACAAGTGAGCCCAGGGCGAACCCGGGCGCGATGCCGTCCTCGTTCCCGACCAGGATCCAGGCCGCCACGTACGTCGGCACCGCCGCGAACACGGCCAGCAGCGACGCGGCGACCAGGAACTTCGTCCGCGCGATGACCGGGCGGGAGATCGGCTTGGACATCAGGTGGATGATCGTGCCGTCGTCGATCTCCGGCGCGATGACGCCCGTGCCCGCGATCAGGCCCAGCAGCGGCAGCATGGTGCCGATCGCGAAGTTCTTCATCAGCAGCACGGTCGTGGCCTGGTCGTCGGCGCTGAACAGGCGCAGCAGCACGGCCAGGCCGATCAGGGCCGCCGGCAGCAGCAGGAGCAGGATGATCCGCCGCCGGCCCAGCAGGGCGCGGTAGGTGATGCCCGCTACGACGGTGTTCATCAGCTGCTCCTGTTGATCAGATAGGAGAAGACGCTCTCCAGGTCCTCGTCCGCCGGGGAGACCTGGTGCAGGCGCACGCCCTCGGCCTTGGCGACCTGGGGAAGCAGGCGGGCGAAGCGGCGGAACTCGGTGGCCTGGACCTCCAGCCCGTCGGGGCGCAGCGTGATGCCGCCGGTTGAGTCGTCGCGGACCAGGGCCGCGGCCAGCCGCCTGTCGTCACTCGATCGGATCATGAACAGGTGGGGCCGGTCGGTCATCAGCCGCCGGATCTCGCGGAAGTTGCCCGACGCCGCGTGCCGGCCCGCGACCAGCACCTCGATGTGCTGGGCGACCCGCTCGACCTCCTCCAGGATGTGGGAGCTGAACAGGATCGTCTTGCCGCCCGTGCCCATCGTGCGGATCAGGTCCATGAGGTGCAGGCGCTGGCGCGGGTCCATGCCGTTGAACGGCTCGTCGAGCAGGAGCACGGCCGGGTCGTGGACGAGCGCGGCGGCGACCTTGACGCGCTGGCGCATGCCCTTGGAGTACGTCTCTACGCGCCGGTCCTTCGGCTCCTCCATCTCGACCGTGGCCAGGGCCTTGCGGGCGGCCTCGATCGGGTCGGGCAGGTTGTGCAGGCGGGCGGCCGAGAGGACGAATTGCCAGCCGGTCAGGAAGCCGTACACGCCCTCTCTTTCAGGAACTAGGCCGATATTTCGGTAAATATGGTGGTTCTTCCAGACCCTGGTACCGTCCAGCGTGACCGAGCCGCCCGACGGGGCCAGGAAGCCGGCCATCATGTGCAGGAGCGTCGACTTGCCCGCGCCGTTCGGCCCGAGCAGCCCCGTGACGCCGGGGCCGATGGTCATCGTGACGTCGTTGACCGCCACGACGTTGCCGTACCAGCGGGAAACCTGCGAGAGCTCGATCTTCATCGCGCGGCCGCCTTCCTGTAGCGCAGCGCCAGGGCGAGCAGGCCGACGGCGATCAGCACCACGAGGAGCAACGCCGAGGCGGGCCCGTTGGGGTAGTCGCCCTCGATGGAGTGCGGCGGGGTGCCGAACAGCCAGCTCTGGACGGAGTCGACCAGCCAGAACGGGTTCGCCAGCCAGGCCCACTTGGCCGTCTCCACGTTGCCGGTCTCGGCGAAGGTGGCGTAGATCACCGGCACCGACGCCGACGACAGCAGGTAGACCGTGATCACCGAGGCCACGCCGAGCCCGCGCCGCGGCGTGAACGAGGCCAGCGCCAGCCCGAACGCCGACAGCAGCAGGGCCAGCACGAGCGCCATCAGCATCGCGCCCAGGTATTCGCCGGTGGCCGGCGGGCCGGGCATGTCGACCACCAGCTCACCCACGTAGGCCAGCGTGAGCGGCGCCGCGATCAGCGCGAACACCGCCATGGTCATCGCCGCGACCTTCGCGCCGACGTACTCGGTGATCGAGACCGGCCGCGACAGGTAGAGCGGCAGCACGCGGTAGCGCAGGTCGGGAGCGACGACCGCAGGGGCCTGCGCGGCCAAGAAGATCGCCACCACGGCCTGCATGACGACCGCGAAGCCGCTGTAGGGGATGCCGCGCTGCTGGGCCAGGGCCATGATCGCGATACTCACGATCGCGGGGATGAACATGATGCCGACCAGCGCGAACGGCACGATCTTGCTGCGCGCGGGACGGCCGAGACCGAAGACGCCGCGCAGGCTGTGCACGGTCAGCGCCCGGGTCGAGTAGCCGCGGCCGAGCCGGGGGCCGTCGTAGTGGCGGTACCCGATGTCGTAGATCTCAGACATGTGCGACCTCGTCCCTGAAGACGTCCTCGATGCGGTGGCGTCCCTGTTCGAGGCGGATGAGACATAGGCCCAGCTCGGCGGTGGCGTCGCGGATGGCGTCGTACGACTCGGGCCCGGTCACCTTGACCACCAGCAGGCGTCCCTGCCGCGAGACGGTCTGGCCACCGGCGGACAGGTGGGCGGCCAGGTCGTCGAGACCCTCGTCCACCTCGACCTCGACGGTCTGCGTGACCTGCGTGAACTCCCCGATCGCGGACGAGCGCAGCAGCCGCCCCGCGTCGATGACGATCACGTGGTCGCAGATGCGTTCGAGTTCGCCCAGCAGGTGGGAGGTGACCAGCACGCTGATGCCGAACTCGGTGCCGATACGCCTGATCAGCGTCAGCATCTCGTCGCGCC
Source organism: Nonomuraea sp. NPDC048882 (assembly GCF_040649755.1). Lineage (NCBI taxonomy): Bacteria > Bacillati > Actinomycetota > Actinomycetes > Streptosporangiales > Streptosporangiaceae > Nonomuraea > Nonomuraea sp. NPDC048882. The sequence goes on along the minus strand of NZ_JBEZGB010000032.1, from coordinate 45,304 downwards.
CGCGCGGGTCGAGCCCGTTGGTGGGCTCGTCGAGGAAGATCAGCTTCGGGTCGTGGACGAGCGCCTGGGCCAGTTTGACCCGCTGCTTCATGCCGGTGGAGTAGGTGCCGACGGGCCGGTAACGCTCTTCGGCCAGCCCGACGTGCCGCAGCACGTCGGCGGCGCGCTCGCGTGCGGCCGTACGGGGCAGCCCGGACATCCGGGCGAAATGAACGACTAATTCGGTGGCGGAGACGTCGGGGGGCAGGCATTCGTGCTCGGGCATGTAACCGACGAGCCTGCGGATGTCGGCGCCGCGCGCGGTGACGTCGAGATCGAGCACGCGCGCGCCGCCGCCGGACGGCGGCAGCAGGCCCAGCAGGATCTTGATCAACGTCGACTTGCCGGCGCCGTTCGCCCCGACCAGACCGGTGACCCCGGGGCCCACGGTGACCGTGAGCTGGTCGACCGCGGTGACGGCGGGGAAGCGTTTGGTCAGCCCCTCGGTGGCGAGGATGTGCATGAGCCGGACACTACCGGGGTGCTCACGCGTCGCGCCTCGGTCAGACGGATGAACGACGTCCTACTTGAGGCCAGAATTTCCGCTGGACCAGGAGGGTGAGAGTGCCCGCGATGATCATCCCCGCGAGGTTGAGCGCGAGCTGGGCGACCGAGCCGGAAACCTCGCTCCAGTCGCCCAGCGCCGAGGCGACCGCCACGTAGCCGGCCGCGGGGACCGTGGTGACCGAGATGAACACGCCGATCAGGGCCGACGACTTGCCCGCCGTGATCGACAGCACCCCCGCCGCGCCGGCCAGCAGCGCGACGATGAACGACCAGCGGTCGGGTTTGACGATGAACTGGAACTCCGCGCTGGTGTCGAGGTCGCCGGGGACGATCCAGCCCAGCCAGTACGAGACGAGCGCGCACGCGTACGTGATCGCCATCGCCACCCCGAACCCGACCACCAGCGTCCTGAGCGCGTTGACGACCAGGTGGCCGTTGCGGTGCAGCAGGCCGAAGCAGATGGCCGCGACCGCGCCGAACTCGGGCCCGAGCACCATCGCGCCGACGATGAGGATGATGGAGTCCTGCAGCACGGCGATGCCGGAGAGCTGGGTGGCGATGGCCAGGAAGGCCAGGTAGGCCCAGGTGATGCGGGAATCGGCGTAGACCTTCTGCGACAACTGCTCCCAGATCACCGCGTCGTCCGGCTCGCCCGGCGCCTCGTGGACGGCGTCGCGCGCGGCCTCCGACAGCGACAGCTCGATCTGCTCGGCCGCGATGGAGCCCTCGGTCTCCAGCCATTTCAGCCGGCCGAGCACCTCGTTGGCCGACTCTCTGGCCGCGTCGCAGAGCACGACGTCGCCCCGCGGGTCGCGGGCCGCGCCCGGCAGGACGACGATGTTGGTGACGCCGGGGCAGTCTTCCAACACCGCCGTCGCCTCGTCGGTGCGCGCGGCGGGGACGATCAGTCGCAGATGCAGCACGTGACCATTGTCGTCGATCGGACGTTGACGATGTGTTGACGCGGATACGCGAGGCTTTTTCGCATGATCGCGTTCATATGTCACGACCATGGTGAGGAGTGCTGGTTCGCCGACATCGACGACCAGGAGTGTGCGGGCAGGTTCGGGCGTTACCTGTTCGAGGAGGTCTTCATGTCTGGCGGAGGCGTACCCGCCGTACCGAGTGGTCGGCGCCCTTCTTGAGGACGAGGTCCGCGCGGCCCCTGGTGGGGGCGATGTTCTCGATCAGGTTGCGCTCGTTGATGTCGCGCCAGACGTTCACCGCGAAGGCCGTGGCCTCCTCGTACGACATCTCCGCGATGTGCCGGAAGTACGACTTCGGGTCCTCGAAGGCCGTACGGCGCAGTTTGTGGAAGCGGTCGACGTACCAGGTGCGGATGTCCTCGACCTTGGCGTCCACGTAGATGGAGAAGTCGAAGTAGTCGTTGACCGCGAGGGACGTGGGCGGGGCCGGCTGGAGGACGTTGAGCCCTTCGATGATCAAGATGTCAGGATTTTTCACGGTCTGTTTGGCGCCGGGGACGATGTCGTACTCAAGGTGGCTGTAGACGGGTGCGTGCACCTCGGGCACGCCCGCCTTCACCTCCGCCACGAACCTGACCAGGGCCCGCCGGTCGTAGCTCTCGGGGAAGCCCTTGCGATGCATGATCTTCCTGGATTCGAGCATCGCGTTGGGGTAGAGGAAGCTGTCGGTGGTGATCAGCTCCACGCGCGGGTGCTCGGGCCAGCGGGCGAGGAGGGTGTGCAGCAGGCGGGCGGTGGTCGACTTGCCGACCGCGACGCTGCCCGCGATGCCCAGGATGTAGGGGACGCGATGCTCGGGATGGCCGAGGAACGCGCTCAGCACGCTGCTGCGCTGCTTGGACCCGGTGAAGTGCAGGTTGAGCAGCCGGGTCAGGGGGAGGTAGATGTCGGTGACCTCGGTGAGGTCGATGGGGTCGTCGAGGCCGCGTAGTTCTTCCAGCTCGTCTGCGGTGAGAGTCAAGGGCGTGTTCTTGCGGAGCTCGCTCCACTGCTCCCTGCTCAGGTCCACGTAGCCGTTGTTCACCTAGGCAGCGTAGCGATGCGGGACGAATCGGATCATGGGCGGGGGTCACCCCTCGATCCACAGCCTGTGGACGAAGACGTGGGATTACCGCGACTCCGATCGGGGAAAGAGAACTGGTCTTGCCGAAGCCGTGCTGAAACGGATCGCGGGCGGCTACTGTCCGGACGGGAGGTTATCCGTGGACCGTCGTCGCTTCATCTCCAACGTCGTCGCCGGCATCGCCGGGCCCTTCGCCGGGGTCGCCTGCGCCGGAGCCAGGGGCGGGGCCGAGCCCGTGTCCGGCTACGGCCCGCTGCGCCCGGTCAAGGACCTGCGTGACGGCAAGGTGCGGCTGCACCTGCCCGACGGCTTCAAATACCGCTCGTTCAGCGTGGTCGGCGACAAGTTCGACGACGGGTCCACGGTGCCGGGCAGGCACGACGGCATGGCGGCCTTCTCCGGCCCCAAGGGCAGCACCGTGCTGATCCGCAACCACGAGGTCAACGGGCCCGTGGGCGCGTTCGGCGACAGGGACAAGGCGTACGACCCGATGGCCGGCGGCGGCACCTCGACGCTGCGCGTCACCCGCTACGGCGAGGTGATCACCAGCGCGCCCTCGCTCACCGGCACCATGATGAACTGCTCCGGCGGCCCCATGGCCTGGCGCGCCTGGGTGACCTGCGAGGAGACCGTCAACGGGCCCGACGTGGGCGACGACTTCTCCGGCGGCGACAACTCCAAGCTGACGCGCAAGCACGGCTACCTCTTCGAGGTGCCGATCGGGCGCGCCGCCAGCGCCAGGCCGATCAGGGCCGCCGGACGCTTCCCGCACGAGTCGGCCGCCTTCGACCCCTCCTCCGGCGCCATCTACCTGACCGAGGACAACTTCGGCTTCCCGTCCGGTTTCTACCGCTACCTGCCGCCCAAGCATCCGATCCTGGCGGGGCGGCTGCTCGACGGCGGCCGGCTGCAGATGCTCGCCGTCAAGGGCGCGGAGCGCAAGGACCTGTCCGAGGGGCAGGAGCCCGGTGCCACGTACGCGGCCACGTGGGTGGACATCGACGACCCCGACCCCGACTTCACCGGCAGGCCGGCCAACGACGTGGCCGTCCAGGCCGTGGGCAAGCAGGGCAGGCGGAAGGGCGCGGCGATCTTCTCCCGGCTGGAGGGGGCGGTCCACCATCAGGGGACGATCTACTTCGTCTCCACCCAGGGCGGGGCCACCGCGCCGGGCGACACCGCGCCCGACGGGTTCGGCAAGGGGCGCGGGCAGGTGTGGGCGTACGAGACGTGGAGCGGCCGGCTCAAGCTCGCCTACGAATCGCCCCGCGCGTCGGTGCTCGACCTGCCCGACAACGTCACCGCCAGCAGGCGCGGCACGCTGGTGCTGTGCGAGGACGGCGACGGCGACAACTACCTGCGCGGCCTCAGCAAGGCGGGGCAGATCTTCGACTTCTGCCGGCTGCAGCCGATCGCCGACGACGCGGGCGCCGAGTTCGCCGGCTCCACGTTCGGTCCCGGCGGTCACACGCTCTACGTCAACGTGCAGGCCAGACAGGGTATGTCGATCGCGATCTGGGGTCCGTGGGAGCGCGGGCCGTTCTGAGTAGGCTGGGACGATGATCCTGGGAATCGGCGTGGACGTCGTCGACATCGCCCGCTTCGAGGCCGCGCTCGATCGTACGCCGCAGCTCAGGGACCGGCTGTTCACCGAGGTCGAGCGGCCGCTGGCGGTGCACTCCCTGGCCGCCAGGTTCGCCGCCAAGGAGGCGGTGGCCAAGGCGCTCGGCGCGCCGAAGGGGCTTGGTCATCTGGAGGCCGAGGTTCACTGTGATGAGCTGGGCAAGCCCGAGTTGCGCGTCTCGGGGAAGGTGGCCGAGGTGGCGTACGAGCTGGGGGTCAAGCGGTGGCACGTCTCACTCAGCCATGACGCGGGCGTGGCCATCGCGTACGTGATCGCCGAAGGGTGAAACATGAAGACCGCCTATACCGCTGATCAGATCCGAGGCGCTGAGCACGCGCTCATGGCGCTGTTGCCCGAGGGGACGCTCATGCAACGGGCGGCCACCGGGCTCGCCGCCGTCTGTGCCGACCTGCTCGGGCGGGTCTACGGGAGACGGGTCGTGCTGCTCGTCGGCAGCGGTGACAACGGCGGTGACGCGCTCTACGCGGGCGAGCGGCTGGCCAGGCGGGGCGCGTGGGTGGGCGCCGTGCTGGCCGGGTCCAAGACGCACGAGGCGGGGCTGCGGGCGCTGCTCGACGCGGGCGGGCGGGTCGTCGAGGCGCATGAGCTCGGGCGGGCCGGCCTGATCATCGACGGACTCGTGGGGATCGGCGCCTCAGGGGCGCTGCGTGAGCCGTACGCGCGCCTGGCCGAGGCGGCGAACGCGGCCCCTGGGCCGGTCGTGGCCGTCGACGTGCCCAGCGGGGTGGACGCGAGCACCGGGCAGGTGGCGGGCGCGGCGGTCAGGGCCAAGGTGACCGTGACCATGGGGGCGTACAAGACGGGGCTGCTGGTCGATCCTGGCGCCTCCTTCGCGGGAGACGTCCGGCTGGTGGACATCGGGCTGGGCGACCACGTGCCCGATCCCGACGTCGCCGCGCTGAGCGGCGGTGACGTGGACGCCCTCATGCCCAGGCCGGGCGCTGAGTCGGACAAATACCGCAGGGGAGTGCTGGGGGTGGCGGCGGGCAGCGACCAGTTCACCGGCGCCGCCGTGCTGGCGGTGGGGGGCGCGCTGCGGGCGGGCGCCGGCATGGTGCGTTACGCCGGCCGCGAAGGGCCTGTCGCCCAGGTGCGCGCCCACTGGCCTGAGGCCGTGGTGACGCCCCTGGACGAGCCCACCATCGATCATGTCGGGCGGGTGCAGGCCTGGGTGCTCGGCCCCGGGCTCGGCACCGACGACTGGGCGCACGAGCTGGCGGCCAGGGTGCTCGGCTCCGGCGTGCCCGTACTCGTCGACGCCGACGCCCTGACGCTGGTGGCGCGCGACCCCGGCCTGCTGCGCCGTGACGCGCCCGTGCTGCTCACGCCGCACGCGGGTGAGCTGGCCAGGCTGATCAGGGCCGAGCGCGACGACATCGAGGCGGCCAGGCTCGCGCACGTCCGCCGGGCGGCGGCCGAGCTGGGCGTGACCGTGCTGCTCAAGGGCTCGACCACGGTGGTGGCCGAGGACGCGCGGCCGGTACGGGTCAACGTCACCGGCACCTCCTGGCTGGCCACCGGCGGCACCGGCGACGTGCTGGCCGGCATCTCAGGCGCGCTGCTCGCCCAGGGGCTGAGCTGCTACGACGCCGCCTCGTGCGGCGCGTTCCTGCACGGCGTGGCCGGCCGGCTGGCCGCCGACGGCGCGCCCCTGGCGGCGGCCGACGTGGCCACGGCGGTTCCCGCGGCGATCCGCGCCGTGACCGGCGCGGTCTCGTGACGGGCCCGAGGGCTGCGACCAGCGCGCCCTCGTGACAGGACTGAGGGCCGTGACCAGCGCCGTCTCGAAGAGGCCGGCGGTGAGAACGGCGCCCGAGCACGTGCGCGAGCTGCCACACTAGAAGGATGTACTCTCCGCCCGCCACGCCCGCCGAGGCACGGGTCGACCTGGCCGCCATCAGGCACAACGTGACCCTGATCAAGGAAGCCGCCGGCGGCGCCGAGCTCATGGCCGCGGTCAAGGCCGACTCCTACGGGCACGGCCTGGTGCCGGTCTCCGAGGCCGTGCTGCGCGCCGGGGTGAGCCGGCTCGGCACCGCGTTCATCACGGAGGCGCTCGCGCTGCGCGAGGCCGGTGTGACCGCGCCGGTGCTGTCCTGGCTGATCACCCCGGACGAGCCGCTCGACGAGGCGCTGACCCACGACGTCGAGCTGTCGGCCTCCGACGTGCGGCTGCTCGACGAGATCGCCGCCGCCGCCCGCCGCACGGGCCGCACCGCGACGCTGCACCTGGAGGCCGACACCGGCATGAGCAGGGGAGGCTCGCCGCTGGCCGCCTGGCCGGCGCTGCTGGCCAGGGCGCTGGAGCTGCGCGCCGAGGGCGTCGTCGAGATCGCCGGCCTCTGGTCCCACTTCGCCTGCGCCGACATCCCCGGGCATCCGTCGATCGCCAGGCAGCTGGAGGCGTTCGAGACGGCGCTGAAGCTGGCCGAGCAGGCCGGCGCCGGCGGCTCCCACGTGATCAGGCACATCGCCAACTCGGCCGCCACGATGACGCTGCCCGAGGCCCGCTACGACATGGTCAGGAGCGGCATCGCGATGTACGGCCTGAGCCCCGTCCCCGAGCTGGGCGACTTCGGCCTCAGGCAGGCGATGACGCTCGTGGCCAGGGTCGGGCTGGCCAAGCGGGTCACTGAAGACTCCGGCGTCTCCTACGGTCACCTCTACACCACCGACCGCGAGACCACGCTCGGCCTCGTCCCGCTCGGGTACGCCGACGGGATACTCCGGCACGCGACGGGGCGGGCCGAGGTGCTGGCGGGCGGGCGCCGCAGGCTGATCGCCGGCCGGGTGTGCATGGACCAGTTCATGATCGATATGGGCGACGACCCGTTGGCGGCAGGTGACGAGGTCGTGCTGTTCGGGCCGGGCGACGACGGCGAGCCGACCGCTCAGGAGTGGGCGGATTCCCTCGGCACGATCACGCATGAGATCGTGACCAGGATCGGTGCGCGGGTGCCCAGGGTCTATCGAGGGTGACGGCGGGCACATCGCGGCTGCCATGAGCGGAGAAGGATCGGGGACATGACGACGACGACAACACGGCGCAGGGTGGGAATCGCCGGCGCGCTCGTCGGTGCGGCATCCGCCGGTGTCGCGGCGGCGGCGCTGGCCAAGCGTTACGCGGTCGGCCGCATCAGGCTGCGCCCCGACACCGAGGCGAGCGAGCCGTTCGGCGAGCTGCGCGGCAGGGAGCGCACCCTCATCACCTCCGACGGCAAGGCGCTGCACATCGTGATCGACGGTCCCGACGATGCGCCGCTGACGGTCGTGTTCTGCCACGGCTACTGCCTCAACCTCGAATCCTGGCACTACCAGCGCAAGGACCTGCGGGAAAACTACCGGATCGTGCTGTGGGACCAGCGCTCCCACGGGCGCTCCCAGCGGGCCGGCGCCGACGACAGCACGATCGACCGCCTGGGCGAGGACCTCGCCGAGGTGATCGAGCAGTTCGTGCCCGGCCCGTGCGTGCTGGTCGGCCACTCCATGGGCGGCATGACGATCATGGCGCTGGCCGACCGCCGCCCCGGCCTGTTCGGCGACAAGATCCGCGCGGTGTCGCTCATCTCGACCTCGGCCGGCAAACTCGCCGAGCTCACGCTGGGCCTGCCCGCGATCCTGTCCAAGGTCGTGCACAAGGTGGCTCCCACCACCGTGTCGATGCTGGGCAAGCGGGGCGCCCTGGCCGACAGGGCCCGTCACGCGGGCAGCGACATCGCGTTCCTGATCACCCGGTTCGTCGGCTTCGGCGACTCCAAGAACGTCAGCCCGACCGTGGTCGACTTCGCCGAGTCGATGATCAGGGCGACCCCGACCGAGGTGGTCGCCGACTTCTACCCGGCGCTGATGAACCACGACAAGCTCTCCGCCCTCGACGTGCTCGATCCGGTGCCCACGGCGATCCTGGTCGGCGACCGCGACTGGCTGACGCCGCCCGACCACAGCAAGGCCATGGCGGCCGCGCTGCCCAAGGCCCAGCTCACCGAGGTGCCCGACACCTCGCACCTGATCCAGCTGGAACGGCCGGGCGTCGTCAACGACGCGCTGCGCGACCTGCTGAAGCGGGTGGAGCTGTGACGTGCCGGAGCGCATCCGACGAGAAGGGGGCAGGGCTGTGACGCGCCTGGTCACGCCTGGTACGAAGGGGGGAGAGCGGTGACACGACTGGCCACACCGGAAGACATGCGTGCCTACGGCGCCCGTCTGGCCGCCAGGCTGCGCCCGGGAGACCTGCTCGTCCTGTCCGGCCCGCTCGGCGCCGGCAAGACCACGCTCGTGCAGGGCATCGCGGAAGGGCTGAAAGTACGCGGCCCGATCACCTCGCCCACGTTCGTGATCGCCAGGGTGCATCCCTCGCTGCGCCAGGGCCCGCCGCTCGTCCACGTGGACGCCTACCGGCTCGGCGGTGACCTGGAGGTCGACGATCTCGACCTGGACGCCTCGCTGGAAGACTCGGTCACCGTGGTCGAGTGGGGCGAGGGCCTGGTCGAAGGGCTGGCCGAGGACCGGCTGGAGATCCACATCGACCGCGAGGCGGGCGACGAGGCCCGCATTGTGACCCTGCGCGGCGTGGGCTCCCGGTGGAGCGACACGCCGTCTGATCCGCCAGAAGAGTAAAACGACGGTCAAAGCCCGGTATGGCTGGCACCCTTGACGTACCGGGCCGATGATTTAAATCATGATCGTTGGTCAGGGATTCGCCCAGAATTTCTGGGTATCAGGAGGGGCGACATCCACAATTTTGGTGGATGCTGGGTTGTAAGACGGCAAAGTGGGGTGCGGCCGGTGCTCAGGGTCAGGCGTGTCGCGTACGCGGGAGCCATTGTCGTGGTCGGTCTGACCGGCTGCACGGCCTCGGCCGATTCCGATCCAACAGCCACACCGAGCGCCACGCCCAGCGGCACGGCCACCACCACCGTCTCACCCACGACCACCGCGACCGCCACCCCGCGGACGACCACCACCAGGCCGACCATCAACGTCCAGCTCAACCCCGACCGCGTCACCGCCGGCGAGACGTCCAGGGTGTGGATCCTGGCCAACTGCCCGGTCCCGACCGGCGGCCCCGCCCACACCGGCACGGCCACCTCCAGGGCGTTCGTCAACGGCGTCACGCTCAACCCCGTCCCGGCGGCCTCGGCCAGCCCCACCCCGACCGGCACGACCGCCGGCTCCCCGTGGGTGCGCGGCGAGGCGCAGGTCTCGGGAACGATCCGGCGCGGCAGCTACCGCGTGGACGTCAAGTGCGACGGCACCAACGACATCGGCAGGGCCACGCTCAGGGTGGCCGCGGCCGAGTCCGAGCCCGAGCCGACCCGTACGGTGCCCACCAGGGCCCCACGGGCCGGCGGCGGCGGCACGTACGCCCAGGACGCCTCGGAAGAGTCCTCCATCCCGCTCGGCCCGGCCGGCGCGCTGATCGCCCTGGCCCTGGCCGGAGGCATCGGCTTCGCGGTCAAGCGGCGCAACCGGGCCTGACCCATGGCCCGAGCAGGACGGGTGGTGCTCGCGGGCGCCGTCACGGGCCTGGTGCTGGTCATGTTCGGCAAGAACATGGAGACCGGCACGACCAAGTCCGCCGCCGTCGTCGTACCCAAGAGCATCGACATTCCCTCGATCGAGGTCGAGGCCCAGCTGATGAAGCTCGGCCTGCAGAAGAACGGCGAGGTCGAGCTGCCGCCGTACGAGAAGCCGAAGGTGGCCGGCTGGTACACCGGCAGCGCGGTGCCCGGCGAGAAGGGCCCCTCGGTGATCATCGGCCACGTCGACACCAAGACCGCGCCCGCCGTCTTCTACAAGCTCAGGCAGTTACGCAAGGGCCAGACCGTCAAGGTCGAACGCAGCGACGGCAAGGTCGTGTCGTACAAGGTGGACTCGATCGAGCAGGTGCACAAGGACAGCTTCCCCAGCGAACGGGTCTACCTGGAGGACGGGCTGAAGCTGGTCACCTGCGGCGGCAAGTTCGACTACGCCACGGGCGAATATCTCGACAACATCATCGTGTACGCCTCCCAGGTCTGAGCGCCGGACAGGCGTGAAACCGCGTACCGGCCAGGCACGACCCCGGCGGCGGGTAGGCTAAACAGTCGTGCTGGTCCTGGCCTTTGATACCGCAACCCCCGCCGTCACCGCCGCGCTCCACGACGGGGAGCGCGTGCTCGCCGAGTCGACCACGATCGACGCCCGGCGCCACGGCGAGTTGCTCGTGCCCACCATCGAGTCCGTGCTGAGCGAGGCGGGCGCGCGGCTGCGCGACGTGAGCGCCGTCGTGGCCGGCAGCGGGCCGGGCCCCTACACCGGGCTCCGGGTGGGGCTGATGACCGCCCAGGGCCTGTCGACCACGCTGGGCGTGCCCGCGTACGGGATCTGCACGCTCGACGCCGTCGCGTACGCCTCCGGGCTCGGTGAGCCCTTCCTGGTGGCCACCGACGCGCGGCGCAAAGAGGTGTTCTGGGCGCGTTACACCGACTGCCGCACCCGCGCCGAGGGCCCCTTCGTCGACCGGCCCGCCGACGTGCCCGTCCAGGGCCTGCCGGTCGTCGGCGCGGGCGCCGGGCTCTACCCCGACCTGCTCGGCGACGGCGGCGACGCGCCGCCCTACCCCTACGCCGGCGCCCTGGCCGCTCTGGCCGCGCTCCGGCTCGGCGAGGGCGTGCCGCTCGACCCCCCGCGACCGATCTACCTGCGCAGACCCGACGCCGTCGTGCCCGGCGCGCCCAAGAAGGTGACGGCGTGAAACTCAGACCGATGACCGTGGCCGACCTCCCGGCCGTGATGGCGATCGAACGCGCCACGTTCCCGCTCGACGCTTGGAGCGAGGGAATGATGCGCGGCGAGCTGGCCGACATGCCCCGCACCCGCCACTACGTGGTTGTCACCGTGAACGACGAGATCGTGGCCTACGCGGGCCTGGCCGCCGCGGCCGACCAGGCCGACGTGCAGACCATCGCCGTGCTGGAGAAGCACCAGGGCACCGGCCTCGGCAGCGCGATGCTGACCGAGCTGCTGGCCGAGGCGACCCGCCGCGGCGCACGCGAGATCTTCCTGGAAGTACGCGCCGACAATCCCCACGCGCAGGCCGTCTACCGGCATTTCGGGTTCGAGGAGATCGGCACCCGCCGCCGCTACTACGACGACGGCACCGACGCGATCATGATGAGAAGGAAGCTTGGTGACTGACGCACCCCTGGTCCTGGGCATCGAGACGTCCTGCGACGAGACCGGCATCGGCATCGTGCGAGGCCACACGCTGCTGGCCAACACGATCGCCTCCAGCATGGACGAGCACGCCAGGTTCGGCGGGGTGGTGCCCGAGGTCGCCTCGCGCGCCCACCTGGAGGCCATGACGCCCACGGTGGAGGCCGCGCTGGCCGAGGCCGGGCTGAAGTTCTCCGACATCGACGCCATCGCCGTGACCGCCGGGCCAGGCCTCGCCGGGGCGCTGCTGGTCGGCGTGGCCGCGGCCAAGTCCTACGCGCTCGGCCTCGGCGTGCCCCTCTACGGCGTCAACCACCTGGCCGCCCACGTCGCGGTCGACCAGTTGGAGCATGGGCCGCTGCCCAAGCCGTGCATCGCCATGCTGGTCTCCGGCGGTCACTCGTCGCTGCTGCTCGTGCCCGACGTCGCCGACGACGTGATCTCGCTCGGCTCCACCGTGGACGACGCGGCCGGCGAGGCGTTCGACAAGGTCGCGCGGGTGCTGGGGCTGCCCTTCCCCGGCGGCCCGCACATCGACAGGGCCGCCCGCGACGGGTCGGGGGCGGCCATCGCCTTCCCGCGCGGCAAGATCGACGACGGCACGCTCGACTTCTCCTTCTCCGGGCTCAAGACGGCCGTCGCCCGGTGGGTCGAGGCCCGCGAGGCGTCCGGGCAGTCCGTGCACGTGCCCGACGTGGCCGCCTCGTTCCAGGAGGCCGTGGTGGACGTGCTGACCCGTAAGGCGTTGCAGGCGTGCCGGAAATACGACGTGCACGATCTGCTGATCGGGGGCGGGGTGGCGGCCAACTCGCGGCTGCGGGCGCTGGCCCAGGAGCGGTGCGAGGCGGCCGGCGTACGGCTGCGGGTGCCTCGTCCCGGGCTGTGCACCGACAACGGCGCCATGGTCGCGGCGCTCGGGTCCGACCTGGTGGCGGCCGGGGTCACGCCGTCGACGCTGGAGATCCCGGCCGACTCGTCGCTGCCGATCACGACCGTTCACGTCTGAGCCACGCTCACGACCGTGCACGTCTGACCAGCGATCACGACCGTGCACGTCCGACCTGACCGCCCTCTGACCCGACTGCCCTCGCCGGTGCGGCGAGGGCGGGGCGCGCGGGCCTTGGGCCGCGCAGTGCTTGGGCCGAGCGGCCCTTGGGCCGAGCGGCCCTTGGGCGGCTCAGTCCTTGGGGCGGGTCGGGCGCAGGAGAGCTTCGGCCAGGGCCAGCATGGTCTCCTCCAGCGCGCCCAGCCGCTTGTTGAGGTCTTCTGTCGCGGGGTTGACGATGCCGGACACCGTGCCGGCCAGCTCGTCGTGGTCGGGGCGGGACCGTACCAGCTCGGTGAGCGTCTCGGTCGCGGCGGCGAGCCGCTCGGCCTGCTCGCCCGAGTGGGTCTGGATCAGCTCGCCGACCTGCTCGGGGATGGCCAGGGTGGCGGGGAGCTGGGTCATGCGCTGGTTGACGGCCTCGATGCGGTCGTCCACCGACTCCAGGTGCGCGCCCGCCTGCTCGGCGCGGGTGGCCAAACCGTTGAGGTGGGTGTCGAGGCCGTTGAAGCGGGTGTCGAGCCCGCCGAAGTGACCGTCGACGGCGTCGAAGCGGCTGCTCATGTGCTCCTCGGCCTCGCCGAGCCGCTCGTCGATGGCGTCGATCTGGTTGTCGAGCTTGTTGAAGCGGCCCTCGTTGCGGGTGGCGGTCTCGCTGACGTGCTGGTCGGTGGTGGCCATGCGCTCGTCGAGCGAGGCGAAGCGGGCGTCCACGCGTACGTCGAGCGCGTCGAAGCGGTCGTCGTGGCGGCCCAGGTGGCCGTCCAGGGTGCCCAGCCGCTTGTCCACCGCGCCGAGCCGGCCGTCCATGGACAGCAGCCGCTGATCGACCCCGCCGATCCGGCCGTCGAGGCCGTCGAGCCTGGTGTCGATGTCGGCCAGGCCCTCGTCCGCGGACTCCAGCCGGCTGTCGAACCCGGTGAGCCGGGAGTCGAGCCCCTGCAGCCTGCCCTCGGCCCGGTCGAGGCGGGCGTCCACGCCGCTGAGGCGGGCCGTCAGGCGCTGCTCGCTCTCGCCGAGCTGCACCGCGAGGTGCTGGTCGGTCTCGTCGAGCCTGGTGGTCAGGCGCTGCTCGACGCCGGTCAGGCGGCCGGTGAGCTGCTCGTCGGCCTCCTTGAGCCGGCTGACGAGGCGTTCGTCGGCCTCCAGGAGCGCCGTGGCCAGGCGCTGGTCGGTCTCGTCGAGCCGGACCGCGAGGCGCTGGTCGGTCTGCTCCAGCCGGGTCGTGAGCCGCTGGTCGGCCTCGTCGAGCCGGGCGCTGACGCGCTGCTCGCTCGCCTCGACCTGGCCGGTGAGCTGGTCGGTGGTGCTCCGCAGTTGCTCGGTGACGTTTTCCGACAGGTCGCTCATCGCGACCTCGACCCGGTCGGTACGGGTGGTCAGATCGGACATCGACTTGTCGAGCCGGGTGAAGCGGCTGGCCGCGGCCTCCATGCTGGAGTTGAGGGTGGCCAGCTTGGCGGAGAAGTCGGACATGCCCTTGGTGATGCCGTCGGTGGTGTCGAGCACCGACTGCAGCTTGCCGAGGGCTTCGTCCACGCTCTCGCCCACGGTGCCGAGGTCGGCCCACAGGCTGGGCAACTCGGAGACGGGGGCCACCCGGGCGTCCACGTCGCCGACCCTCGCGTCCACCTCGCCCACCCTGGCGCCCACGGCGTCCACGTGGTCGCGTACGGCCTCGACGTGCTGCGCCAGGCCCTCCGCCCACATCGGCGGCTTGGCGGAGATCTCGTCCAGCCGCCCGCTCACCGACTCCAGCGTGCCGCTGAGCCCGCCCAGCTCGCGCTCGCGCACCTCGCGCAGCAGCCACTCCATGCCTTCGAGCCGCTGGCGGATCTCGTCGAGCACGGCGCCCTGCGTGCGCTGCTCGTAGACGTGGTCCTGGGCGGCACGCGCGAGCAGGTCGCGCATCCTCTTGGGTACGGCGTCATGCGCGCCCGTCTGAAGCAGGGTGGTGTGGTTGGAATGGTCCACCGAAAGCTCCTTCGCTCGCCGACGGTCTGCCGCGCAGCGGTGGGGTTGGTCCGGTTCATCTGAAAGAGCGAGAACGCGGGTGACCGCATTAAGGGGGAGAACTCCCGCCCGCCAACCTTAGCCTTTCGATCATGGTCCGTCAGGGCCGAAGTGAAAGATCGCCGTTAACGCGCGGATGACCGAGTTTGGAGGTTCAGGCAGGTGAGAGGGGCTTGCAGAGAAGAACCGATGGTTTGTCGAGAATGCGAGTCAAGATGACGACGGCCGAGTTGTCGCCTTTGAGGCGCAGGTCGGCGCGGAGGCGTTCGATGTCGACCGCGGAGCCCCGCTTTTTGATGGTGATATTGCCGATTTGTCGCTCGCGGAGAAGCGCGCGGAGTTTTTTCAGAGAGAACGGGAGAATGTCCTCTATTTCGTATCTGGTGGCCCATGGGGTGTCCACCGGGTCGTCCGCGGTGATGTAGGCGATCAGCGGGTCGAGCAGCCTGCCGCCGACCAGCTCGGCCACTTCGGCGACGAGATGGGCGCGGACGGCGGCGCCGTCCGGCTCGTACACGTACCGGCCGGCGGGGCCGACCGGCGCGGGGGTGGCGGTGACGCCGGCGGCCGTGAGGGAGTGGCCGCCGGGCAGCAGCGTGGCGCGCCGGCCGCCGCCCTGGCCGGTCCAGATCGTGGCTTCCTTGACCTCGCCCTTGTACGAGACCCACTCCGTCTGCGCGCCTTCGGGGATGAACTCGTACGGGATGCCGGGCGCGACCTTGACGCAGGCCAGGCCAGCGCGGGAGATCAGGTCGAGCACCACGGGCCACGGCGGGGAGTAGGCCATGGGGTCGAACGTCCTGCCCCTGCCGGTCCGCCTGGCCGGATCGGCGAACAGCACGTCGTACTCCTCCGGCCTGATCTGCGCCGCGTCGCCCACGCGTACCGTCACCCGGTCGTCCACGCCGAGCGCGCGGGCGTTGGCCGCGGCCACGGCGACGGTCAGCGGGTCGGTGTCCACGGCGGTCACGGCGCAGCCGGCGCGGGCCAGCGCGAGCAGGTCACCGCCGATGCCGCAACAGGCGTCCACGACTTGGAGCGCCTTCCCGGCCGCCGGTGCGGTCGCCGATCCAGGCTCCGGCCCGGTCGGCGCTTCGAATGTGTGTCCGGCCATCGCCGGCAGGCGGCGGGCGCGGTGCTCGGCGACCTCAGCCCTGGTGGACTGCTCCAGGCCGTGCGGCGTGAAATACATCACCGCCGCGTCCTCGCCGAACTTGGCCTTCGCCCGTTCCCTGAGCCCCGCCTGGGTGAGCGCGGCGGAGGTGAGGGCGGCGTCGTACGTCCTGCGCAGCGCGGTGGCGGCGGCGACCGGGTCGGCGCCGGCGAGCTCACCGGCCCGCGCCAGGGCCTCCTGGCCGCGCGGGGTCAGCAGCTCGGTGAAGGCGTCGAGGTCCACGTCGTCCGACGTTAGCGCCACGGCGTACCCGGATCGTCCCGCAGACGGGGGGAGATGGGAGTATTTGTCCACGTAGCGGCCTTGACGAGGCCCGGGCTTTGACGCCTGATCGCTCAGAGCAGACGCGTTCGTGTTGACTGTCAAGCCCCTCTTGCATATGTTTCGTGTTGGCACTCTCCCCTTGAGAGTGCCAACGTGCGACGAGGCAGGTCTGACACCCGCGACGGCAGGCCCCGCTGGTCGCCTCTTCTGATCATTCAAATCTGAAGGGGAGGTCCGATCGTGACGACCGCCACCAAGGTTCCCGTTAAGCCGCTCGGCGACCGCATTGTGGTTCAGCCGCTTGAGGCCGAGCAGACCACCGCTTCCGGCCTGGTCATCCCTGACACCGCCAAGGAGAAGCCGCAGGAGGGCAAGGTCCTCGCGGTGGGCCCGGGCAACTGGGACGAGGACGGCGACAAGCGGATTCCGCTCGACGTCTCCGAGGGCGACATCGTCCTCTACAGCAAGTACGGCGGCACCGAGGTCAAGTACGGCGGCGAGGAGTACCTCGTGCTCTCCGCCCGCGATGTTCTCGCGATCATCGAGAAGTAGCCGGATGTGTCGAGCCCCGGGCGCTCTTGAGGGCGGCCGGGGCTTTCGACGCTAGGAGAGGACTTTCAGTTATGGCGAAGATCCTGGAGTTCAACGAGGACGCCCGCCGTGCGCTCGAGCGCGGTGTGAACGCCCTCGCGGACGCCGTGAAGGTAACCCTCGGCCCGCGTGGCCGCAACGTCGTCATCGACAAGAAGTTCGGTGCGCCGACGATCACGAACGACGGTGTGACCATCGCTCGTGAGATCGAGCTGGAGGAGCGCTACGAAAACCTCGGCGCCCAGCTCGCCAAGGAAGTGGCCACCAAGACCAACGACATCGCGGGCGACGGCACCACCACCGCGACCGTCCTGGCCCAGGCCATGGTCCGCGAGGGCCTGCGCAACGTGGCCGCCGGCGCCTCGCCGCTGTCGCTCAAGCGCGGCATCGACAAGGCCGCCAAGGAGATCAGCGACAAGCTGCTCGCCAGCGCCCGTGAGGTCGGCGACAAGAAGGAGATCGCCAATGTCGCGACGATCTCCGCGCAGGACGCCAAGATCGGCGAGCTGATCGCCGAGGCGTTCGACAAGGTGGGCAAGGACGGTGTCCTCACCGTCGAAGAGTCCAACGCCATGGGCATGGAGCTCGAGTTCACCGAGGGCATGCAGTTCGACAAGGGCTACCTGTCGGCCTACATGGTGACCGACCCCGAGCGGATGGAAGCCGTCCTCGAAGACGCCTACATCCTGCTCACCCAGGGCAAGATCGCCTCCATCGCGGACTTCCTGCCGCTGCTGGAGAAGATCGCCCAGACCAAGAAGCCGCTGCTCGTGGTCGCCGAGGACGTCGAGGGCGAGGCCCTGGCCGTCCTGGTCACCAACAAGATCCGCGGCACCTTCACCTCCGTGGCCGTCAAGGCCCCGGGCTTCGGTGACCGCCGCAAGGCGATGCTGCAGGACATGGCCATCCTCACCGGCGGCCAGGTCGTCAGCGAAGAGGTCGGCCTCAAGCTGGAGCACGTCGGTCTCGAGGTGCTCGGCACGGCCCGCCGCGTCGTCGTCACCAAGGACGCCACGACCATCGTCGACGGCGCCGGTGACGCGCAGGCCATCGAGGACCGCGTCAAGGAGATCAAGATTGCCATCGAGCAGTCCGACTCCGACTGGGACCGCGAGAAGCTGCAGGAGCGCCTGGCCAAGCTCGCCGGCGGTGTGTGCGTGCTGCGTGTCGGCGCCGCCACCGAGGTGGAGCTGAAGGAGAAGAAGCACCGCCTCGAGGACGCGATCTCCGCGACCCGCGCCGCGATCGAGGAGGGCATCGTCTCCGGCGGTGGCTCCGCGCTCATCCACGTCTCCAAGGAACTCGACGACCTCGGCCTGACGGGCGACGAGGCCACCGGTGTCGGCGTCGTGCGCCGCGCCCTGGTGGAGCCCGCCCGCTGGATCGCCGAGAACGCCGGTCTCGAGGGTTACGTGGTGACGCACAAGGTGGCCGAGCTGAAGGCCGGCGAGGGCTTCAACGCCGCCACCGGCGAATACGGCAACCTGCTCGACCAGGGTGTCATCGACCCGGTCAAGGTCACGCGCTCGGCCGTGCAGAACGCGGCGTCGATCGCGGGCATGCTGCTCACCACCGAGGCGCTCGTGGTGGACAAGCCCGAGGAGGAGGCCCCGGCCGCCGGCCAGGGCCACGGTCACGGCCACGGCCACTGACCTCACGTCCGACCGTTTCACGGCCCGCACCCGTCCGGGGGTGCGGGCCGTGACGCGTTTGCGGGGGTGTACGCGTCCGGGGGTATGGGCTGTGACGCGTTCGCGGGGGCGTACGCGTCCGGGGGCCGTTGTGCGCTTCCGTGGCGTACCCGTCCGGGGGTATGGGCGCGGGGGGTGCCCCGTGCGGGGGTGCGGGCTGTGACGCGGTTCTGGGGCGTATCCGTCCGGCGGCTACGGGCCGCCGTGACACGGTTTCCGAGCCGCCCGGCGGCGTGGGCGCAGGACGTACGCTGAGCCCTGACTCGACGCGGGGAGGGTGGGGGCGCGGATGCGGTACCAGCGGGCCGTGGAGCGGTTGCGGATGCTCGCGCAGGCCTGCGAGCAGACCCGGCGCGTGCCGGCGGACGAGCCGTTCCTGAAGGAGGCGTACGTCTTCGGTGACCTGCTGGAGGGCGCCGACCCCATCGAGGCGATCGAGGTCGCCTTCGTCCTGAACCTGCCGCCCGAGGAGGTGTCGTGGGGCTCCCACCCGCCCGGCACGGCGTGGCTGGTGGACTTCCTGCGCCTGGACAAGGGTGGGATCGCGTACTGGTGGCGTTCCCACCTTGATCCGGTGGCCAACCATCTCATTCGCGAGCCCGTACGATTCTGGTCGCTGGCCGGGATCGAGCCCGGGGTGCTGGAGGCGCTGGCTGAGCGCCGCTTCGAGTCGGCCCGCGAGCAGACGACCGCCGTCCGCCGCCCACCGGCCCAGGTGGAGGCCGAGCTGAAGACGACCCTGGACCACCTGAGATCGGTCCATGCGGCGTTCTGGGACCGTCAGTGGCGCCGCGAACACCGGGGGCTGGGCCGCTATCCGGAGCATCACCTGTGGGAGGCGGTGCAGGGCTACCTGGAACTCCTCTACGAGCATGCTGGACGCGTCGACCTTGGCGAACGTGACGAGCATGCCGACCACGGCGAACGTGACGAGCGCGATGGGCCCGACGGACGCGACGAGCGCGACGAGTCCGACAAACGCGACGAAGGCTAGGAACGACACGAGGCCGGCGACCCGCGACGTGACCGGCGTGGATCGCAGTGGGGGTGGTGGTGCAGGCCGTGGCCGGGGTGATGGGCGTGGGTGGTGATCAGGGAGCGGGTCGCAACAGGGGTTGATGGTGGGGTGGTTTTGCGGAAGGGTCCGATGTTTGCGGGGGTTGGGTGGGTTCGGGGGTCGCGTTCGGGGAGGGACTTTCGCGGGCTGGAGCGGCAGGATGGGGGGAATTGGGGGAAAAGGTGGAAAGTTGGAGTAAACCGAGCACGGGCGATAAGCGTCGGCGGCATGACAAATGTCGTGCATTCCAGGTTATGGGATGAAATATTATGTCAGTATTAAGGCTTAGTGTGGTCAATTGATTACTGACAGTTATCGTCGCTTCAATGTGACCAATCCGTAGCCGTTCGCTATGACGACAGGCAGGATCAGTGCGGGCATCATGCCTATCGTGAGCGAGGGAAGCGTCGCCGACGCCAAAATTGGGGTAAGGCTCGCGTCGAGACTTCCGGCACGGACGGATGACTCCGACCTTAGGGAACTGACGAGCCTCGCCGTGCAGGGGGATCGCAGTGCGATCGAATCTCTGCTCGGTGAGTTGCGTCCGATGGTGGTGCGGTATTGCCGCGCCAGGCTGGGCCGGGTTTCAGGGCAATATCACATTGCCGATGACGTGGCCCAGGAGGTGTGCATCGCGGTGTTGTCCGCACTGCCGCGATACCGCGACATGGGGAGGCCTTTCGCGTCGTTCGTGTTCGGGATCGCCTCGCACAAGGTGGCCGACGCGCTGCGGAGCTCGGTGCGCTCTGCGGTGCCGACCCAGGATCTGCCCGACGGGCCCGACGACGGGCCGGGGCCTGAGGAGACGGTGGTCCGCTACATCGAGGTGGAGCACGCCAGGCGGTTACTGGCCAGGCTTCCCGACAATCAGCGCGAGTTGCTGCTGCTGCGGGTGGTGTCGGGGTTGTCGGCCGAGGAGACCGGTAATGTACTCGGTATGTCACCGGGTGCGGTCCGCGTCGCCCAGCATCGGGCGCTGGCCAGGTTGAGGCAGATGGCCGAGCTGGAGTCGGCTTGACGCCTGAGGACGAGACCGACGCGCTGCTCGACGCGCTCGGTCGTGGACAGACGCCTGACTCAGGCGATCCAGCGGCGCGGTTGCTGGCCGCGCTGCTCGAAGACGTCGGTCAGCGGCGCTCCTCCGTGTCGATGACGCCGTCGACATAGCCTCTGGCGTAGTCCCAGCTGACGTAGTCGGCGGGGTCAGGGTGAAAGGCCGGCTCGTGCACCTGCGGCTGGCCTTTCTCGATCATCTGCTTCAGGTTGCCGCGCAGCAGCTCCCAGTCGAAGAAGTGCTGCTCGCCGCATTCCGGGCAGTCGAGTACGAGCCCCAAAACCCCCTGCGGTTCGAGCAGGGAGCGGAAGACCTCGACGTCGGCGAGGTCGGTGATGGCCTCGTCACGTTCGGCCGCCGTCAGTGGCTCGGCGTCGTCGAGTGCGCCCATCGCTGAGGAAGGGTCGTTCGGATCGTCCGCGAACGGATCGCGGGGGACGTCTTCCAGCACCTTCCCACCATATGACCGAAGCGGCCCCAGCGGTGGGCTTTACCTCAGCCATCCGCGGCTGGCGGCCTCCACGCCCGCGTGGAAGCGGGATTGAGCGCCCAACTCGGTCATGGCCTCGGCGAATCTGGCGCGTACGGTACGTACCGACACCCCGAGCTGGCGGGCGATCGAGTCGTCGCACATGCCCTGCGCGGCCAGCCGCAGCACCTGGACCATGCCCTCGCTCCGCCCGCTCCAGGGCAGGGGCAGCGCGCGGGCCCACAGCTCGTCGAACAGCGAACTGAGCATGCCCACCACGACGGACGTGCGGATCAGGTAGAAGTTGTAGGCGTGGTCGGGCAGGTTGCCGCCCCAGTGGGCGGGCAGGCCCGCGACCTCGGTGCCGGCCGTCATGAACCAGCTCGGCAGCCGGTCGAGCGTGCGTACCTTGCCGCCCGTCTCGGTCAGCTCGGTCAGCTGGTCGCGTACGCCGGGGAGCACGAGGCTGGAGACCGGAATGATCGCATGAACCGTGAGAAGGTTTCGTTTTTGCGCATCAATCCATGGATCCGCAAATTTCCGCGCAAAGTCGGTCATGGTGCGGTCGTCCGGAACGGCGGTCAGTAATTTCATCGGCGGCGAATGAGACTGCACGGCGATGCCCACCACGCTCTCGTACAGGACGTCCGCGCCGCTGGCCATCTCCACCGTGAAATGGCCGCTGCGATAGTCGCGTCCGGCGTCGTAGTCGCGGATCAGGCTGCGAATGGAGCCGAGCGCCGAGTCGATCATGCGACTCTCCTCGGCCAGCCGGTCGAGGCGTTCGGCGATCACCCTGCCGAGCGCGGCCGCGGGGTGCCGGGCCAGGTATTGGCCGGACTGCTCGTCGATCACCCCCAGTTTCACGAGGTCGTCGAGCTGACGGCCGACCTTCTCGACCGGGCCGTCCATGGCCTGGGCGAGGTCGGTGCGGCTGGCCTTGTGCAGCCGCAGCACCGCCGAGTACAGCGCGGTCTGAGCCTGGTCGAGGCCCAGCGTCTCGAAGGGATCGGACACGGTTCGGGGCTCGTTGCGCATTTTATGCGGCTCCGGTGGGGGGTCACGGGCGTGCCGCGAGGATAACCCCGTATAACGCCTGTGTCCGCGTGTTGCGCCGACTCGTTAGACGCCTGGTGCAACTTCGTGCAATTGCACGTTTGCACATTGCAATGTGCCGGTGAGTAACGCATTCTTTACCTAGCGTCGGCATCCAGGCAGGGCGCGGCAGCTCCGGCCATCAGGACGCGGAGGGGGGTTCGGTGGTGTGTGGCGCTGCCGCTCCCGGATGCCGGTGGCCGGGGGATGGGACGGATCACCGACCGTCCCATCCCCCGGCACTTCGATGATGCCGGGAGTACGACGGACCGTGGGGGCCCGTTGTGCTCCCGGCATCATCCTCGTTCGGGGTCACCGCGCCGAGGTTGCGTGCGGCACGCCGGTGGATATGGAGGCCCGTGCCGGGGTTCTGTGGGGGTGCTCCGCTGGTGGACACGGACACCCGCGCCGAGGTTCCGGGGTGAGCGGTGAGGCCGTGCGGGCTGTTTTGGAGGCAGGCCCTAGACTTGGCTCATTCAGCGCAACGGCAGGAGGGGCCGCAGCATGTCCAAGTTCACCGAGACAGGTCTGACCTTCGACGATGTGCTGCTGGTGCCGGGTTATTCCGACCTGCAGCCAGGGGAGGCCGACACCCGGTCCCGGCTGTCCAGGGACATCACGCTGTCCATCCCGCTGATCTCCGCCGCGATGGACACCGTGACCGAGGCCCGCATGGCCGTCGCCATGGCCAGGCAGGGCGGCATCGGCATCCTGCACCGCAACCTCTCGGTCGAGGAGCAGGCCCAGCAGGCCGACCTGGTCAAGCGGTCCGAGGCCGGCATGGTCACCAACCCGGTGACGTGCAGCCCCGACGACACGCTGGCCGACGTCGAGCGGCTCTGCGCGACGTACCGGATCTCCGGGGTGCCCGTGACCGACATGTCGGGCACGCTGGTCGGCATCGTGACCAACCGCGACATGCGCTTCGAGACCGACCAGTCGCGGCCCGTGCGCGAGGTCATGACCAAGATGCCGCTGGTCACCGCCCCGGTCGGGGTGTCGCGTGACGACGCGTTCGCCCTGCTCAGGCAGAACAAGATCGAGAAGCTGCCGCTCGTCGACGGCGAGGGCAGGCTGCGCGGCCTGATCACCGTGAAGGACTTCACCAAGAGCGAGCAGTACCCGCTGTCCACCAAGGACGCCGACGGCCGGCTCATCGTCGGCGCGGCCGTGGGCGTGGGCGGCGACGCCGAGCTGCGCGCCAAGGCGCTCATCGAGGCCGGGGTCGACGTGGTGGTCGTCGACGTGGCCCACGGTCACTCCAAGGGGCTGGCCGACATGATCGCCAAGGTCAAGGCCAACAGCAAGGTGCAGGTCATCGGCGGCAACATCGCGACCAGGGCGGGCGCCCAGATGCTGGTCGACGCGGGCGCCGACGCGGTCAAGGTGGGCGTGGGCCCGGGCTCGATCTGCACCACCCGCGTGGTGGCCGGGGTCGGCGCGCCGCAGGTCACGGCCATCTACGAGGCGTCCAAGGCGTGCGCGCCCGCCGGGGTGCCGGTGATCGGCGACGGCGGCCTGCAATACTCCGGCGACATCGTCAAGGCCATCGCCGCCGGGGCCGACACGGTCATGCTGGGCTCGCTGCTGGCCGGCTGTGAGGAGTCGCCAGGCGAGCTGATCTTCATCAACGGCAAGCAGTTCAAGTCGTACCGGGGCATGGGCTCGCTCGGCGCCGTACGCAACCGCGAGCGCGGCGGCACCTCCTTCAGCAAGGACCGCTACGCCCAGGCGGACGTCGGCGGCGAGGACAAATACATCCCCGAGGGCATCGAGGGCCAGGTCCCCTACCGCGGCCCGGTCGCGGCCGTGGCCCACCAGCTCGTCGGCGGGCTGCGCCAGGGCATGTGGTACGCGGGCTGCCGGACGATCCCGCAGATGCACACCGACTGCGAGCTCATGCCGATCACGGCGGCGGGACTCAAGGAGAGCCACCCCCACGACATCCAGATGACCGTGGAAGCTCCGAACTATCACAGAAGGTAAGTCATGACTCAGCAGGTGGAGATCGGCCGGGGGAAGACCGGGCGCCGGGCGTACTCGCTTGACGAGATCGGCCTGGTGCCCTCGCGGCGCACCCGCGACCCGGAGGAGGTCTCGATCGCCTGGCAGATCGACGCCTACCGGTTCGAGCTGCCCGTGCTCGTCGCTCCTATGGACAGCGTGGTCTCCCCGGCGACCGCCATCGAGATCGGCCGGCTCGGCGGCCTGGCCCCGCTCGACCTCGAAGGGCTCTGGACGCGCTACGAGGACCCGCTGCCGCTGCTGGAGGAGTGCTCCGCCCTCGACCAGGCGGCGGCCACCAAGCGGCTGCAGGAGATCTACGCGGCGCCGATTCAGGAAGAGCTGATCGGCCGCAGGATCGAGGAGATCCGCGCCTCCGGTGTGACCACCGCCGTGCGCCTGTCGCCGCAACGCACGGTCCAATACCACAAGGCCGTGATCGACGCCGGCGTCGACATCTTCGTCATCCGCGGCACGACGGTCTCCGCCGAGCACGTGTCGGGGCGAGCCGAGCCGCTCAACCTCAAGCAGTTCATCTACGAGCTCGACGTGCCGGTCATCGTCGGCGGCTGCGCCACCTACACCGCCGCCCTCCACCTCATGCGCACCGGCGCGGCCGGCGTGCTGGTGGGCTTCGGCGGAGGCGCCTCGCACACGACACGCACGGTGCTGGGCGTGGCCGTGCCGATGGCCACCGCGATCTCCGACGTCGCCGCGGCCCGGCGCGACTACATGGACGAGTCAGGCGGGCGCTACGTGCACGTCATCGCCGACGGCGGCATGGGCACCTCCGGCGACATCGCCAAGGCCATCGCCTGCGGCGCGGACGCCGTCATGGTCGGCTCGCCGCTGGCCCGCGCCGCCGAGGCGCCCGGACACGGGTTCCACTGGGGGTCCGAGGCACACCACCCCGACCTGCCGCGCGGGCGCCGGGTCGGCTTCGGGACGGTGGGGACGCTGGAGCAGATCCTGCACGGGCCCTCCAGCGTCGCCGACGGGTCGATGAACCTCATGGGCGCGCTCAAGCGGACCATGGCGTCCACCGGCTACTCCGACATCAAGGAGTTCCAGCGGGTCGAGGTCGTGGTCGCGCCCATCCAGCGCTGAGATCCGCTACTCCGGGCCGCTCCTCCTGGTGAGGGGCGGCCCGTTTTCGTACGGTGGCGTAGGGTTTCCTGCCATGGAATCCTTGCGTGACGGCAAGATGATCAGGGCCATCAAGACCTACCGCGAGGCGACCGGAGCCTTGCTGGTCGTCGCCAAGCGCGCCGTGGAGTCCATGGCCCGCCGGCTCGAAGCCGGCGAGTAGGGGCCTCACCCGGCGGAGGCGGCGCGGGTGTAGGTCGTCAGGACGGCGCCGTTGCTGAACGTGCGGGTGCCGGTCAGGGTGAACGTGGTCGGGGCGAACCCGCCGTGGAAGGCCGGGATGCCCGCCCCCGCCACCACCGGATAGCACTTGACGATCAGCTCGTCGATCTCGGGCAGGAGCTGGGCGGCCAGGTTGCCGCCGCCGCACAGGTAGATGTTCAGGCCGTCCTCCCGCTTGAGCCGGCGTACGAGACCGAGCGGGTCGTCGGGGACGAGCTCCACGGCCGGATCGTCGATGCTCTTGATGGTGCTGGAGACGACGTACTGCCGCAGGTGCGCGTACGGGCTGGTGACGCCGGCGGCCAGCCCCGGCTCGTAGGAGCCGCGGCCCATGATGACGGTGTCGAAGGTCTTGTTCGGCGCGTCGAGGCCGACGTGGGCGCGGATGTGGGTGGGGACGGTCTCCGGGTATTCGCCGTTGAGGTAGGCCGCCATGTCGTCGGCCAGGGGATAGAAGTCGTACTCGCCCTCAGGGCCGGCGATGTAGCCGTCGATCGAGGTGGCGATGTAGTAGACGAGCTTTCGCATCCAAACCAACTCCGTTTGAAGTACTATGACTGAAGTGGTTTGACCGTAGTACTACAGATGGAGTGGTGTCAAGGTGGTCAGACAGAATGTGGCCCGGCGGGCGGCGCTGGTCGATGCCGCGATCGAGGTGCTGGCCAGGGAGGGCGCGCGCGGGCTGACGTTCAGGGCGGTGGACGCGCAGGCGCGGGTCCCCACCGGGACCGCCTCCAACTACTTCGCCAGCCGCGACGACCTGCTCACGCAGGCCGGCGGCCGGATCTACGAGCGGCTGCAGCCCGACGCGGCGACGGTGGCCGACAGCCTCAGCGGGCCGCGCGACCGCGACCGGGTCGCCGTGCTGATCCAGGAGGTGGTGGACCGGGTCTCGTCGTTCAGATCCGGCTACCTGGCCCTGCTGGAGCTGCGGCTGGAGGCCACCAGGCGGCCCGAGCTGCGCGCCGTGCTGACCGAGCACATCAGGGCCGACGTCGAGGCCAACATCCG
The DNA here is from genome assembly GCF_040649755.1 of Nonomuraea sp. NPDC048882. Lineage (NCBI taxonomy): Bacteria > Bacillati > Actinomycetota > Actinomycetes > Streptosporangiales > Streptosporangiaceae > Nonomuraea > Nonomuraea sp. NPDC048882. The sequence goes on along the minus strand of NZ_JBEZGB010000032.1, from coordinate 19,031 downwards.
CCACCACCTCGACTCGGGGCTGCCGGGCGACGCCGACACCGTGGTGCTGCTCTACCTGGCGATGAACTGGCTGGTCGTCGAGCGGCTCACGCTGCCCGACGTGTTCGGGGAAGAGGAGATCGCCAGGCTCGTGACCAGCGCCGTCGAGCGACTGGTGCCCTAGCATGCGGAAATGGCCGATCTTCAGCACACGCACGAGCTCGTCTACGACGGCGACCGCGTCAGCAAGCGCTACGTGGACGGCAAGCCCGGCGCCGCCGAGCGCGAGTGGCGGGCGCTGACGCTGCTGGCCGAGCACGCTCCCGGCCTGGCGCCCGAGCCGATCGCGTACGAGGACGGCGTCGTGACCATGTCGAAGATCGACGGCGCGCCGCTGCGCGGGCTGCTGGCCAGGGACGTGCACGTCGCGGCCATGGCCGCGGCCCTCACCGAGCTGCACGCCGCCGTGCCCGACCATGTCCTGCGCGCTCTGCCCGTACGGCCCTGGCAGCGCGAGGCGCTCGTCGACTGGGTGCTGCGGCGGTGCGCGGCCTGGCAACCGCGCGAGCCACTGGCCGACCGGGCCGTCAAGGAGGGGCAGCGGTGGCTGGAGAGCTGGTCGCCGGGCGAGTCGGGGGTCAGGCCCGCGTTCGGGGCGGGTGACGGCAACCTGGCGAACTTCCTGTGGGACGGCACCCGCGTGCGCGTCGTCGACTTCGAGGACTCAGGGCGCAGCGACGTGGCGTTCGAGCTGGCGGAGCTGGCCGAGCACGTGTCGATGTGGGTGGACGGGGAGGTGGAGATCGCGCGCAGGTTCGAGCTGAGCCCGCAGGAGGAGCGGCGGCTGCGGGAGTGCCGCAGGGCGCACGCGCTCACCTGGTTCTTCCTGCTCTCCCACGAGAGCCCGCGCAACCCGCCGGGGACGTTCGAGCGGCAGGTCGAACGGGTTCTCGCCATCCTGGAGTCGTGACGCCGATCTTGGGCGCGGGGCTCCCGCCTGCCGCCCAGCGCGTCGGCCGGTCAGCCTGTCAGGACGCCCAGCAGGTGCGTGACTTCGCGGGCCACCGCGTCTCGCCCCGCTTTGAGGTATTTGCGGGAGTCGACCACCCGCTCGTCGTGCGCCAGGTAGTCGCGTACGGCCCCGGTGAACGCCTTGTTCAGGTGGGTCGCGATGTTGATCTTCTTCATGCCCTGCCGTACGGCCTCGCGCAGCACGTCGTCCGGCACCCCCGACGATCCGTGCAGCACCAGCGGCACCGGCACGGCCGCCCGCAGCTCGGCGATGAGCTCCAGGTCCAGCACCGCGTCCTTGGTGGTCATGGCGTGGGAGGTGCCGACCGCCACCGCCAGCGCGTCCACGCCGGTCCTGGCCACGTAGTCGACCGCCTCGTGCGGCTTGGTCCTGGCGCCGGGCGCGTGCACGCCGTCCTTGCCCCCGACCTCGCCCAGTTCGGCCTCCACCCAGACGCCGCGCTCGTGGCACCAGGCTGCGACCTCGGCCGTGGCGGTCACGTTCGCCTCGTCGGGCAGGGCCGATGCGTCGTACATGACCGAGCCCAGGCCCAGCCCGACCGCCTCCTCGACGAGCGCGCGGTCGGTGGCGTGGTCGAGGTGCACGGCCACCGGGACGTCGGCGCTCCTGGCCACGGCGAGGCAGGCGAGCGCGATCGGCTCCAGGGCGCCGTGGTAACGCACGCAGTTCTCGCTGATCTGCAGCACGACCGGCAGCGCGAGTGCCTCGGCGCCGGTGACGATCGCGGTGGCGTGCTCCAGCTGGATCACGTTGAACGCGCCCACCCCAGCGGGTGACTGGCTGACGATGTCGCCGATGCTGGCGAGGGGCATGGATGGCTCCTTACGTGATGATGATCTGGGGGTGTATGTCGGCGTACACGTCGGGGTCGAAGTCGCCGGCCACGGGTGTGGCCACGGCCGCCGCGCCGAGCGCGGCGGCGCGCCTGAGCCGGTCCGGCCAGGGATCCGCCTCGACCAGGCCCAGCGCCAGCCCGGCCACCAGCGAGTCGCCCGCTCCCGTGGGGTTGCCGCGCACGGTGTACGGCATCCGTGCCCTGAACGTACCCTCACCGGTCACGGCCAGCAGCCCATCCGCGCCCATGGACACGACCACGGCCTGCGCGCCCTGCCCGCGCAGCGCCCTCGCGCCCTCGGCGGGGCCGCCGCCGGGCACCGCCCTGGCCAGTTCCTCCGCGTTGGGCTTGACGATGGCGGGCCGGCCCTTCGGGGCGTGGCGCAGGGGGTCGCCGTCGGCGTCCACGATGGCGGGCACGCCCTTGCCGTCCGCGACCGCGGCCAGGGTCGCGTAGGTGTCGGCAGGGACGCCGCGCGGCAGGCTGCCCGAGAGCACCACGGCGTCGGCGGCGTCGAGCAGCGACGCGAAGTGCCGCAGGAACCCGGCCAGCTCCACGGCCGTCACCTCGGGCCCGGGCTCGTTGAACAGCGCAGTCCGCGAGCTGTCATCGGCGGCTCCTGGCCCGCCGAGGGCGGGCGCGGCTCCTGGCCCGCCGGGGGCGGGCGGTGTCGTTCCCGGGGCGGGGAGGTCGGAGACCGTCAGGGTGGTGCGGGAGTCGCCGGCGATGGGGTGGAGCGCGGCGGGCAAGCCCGCCGCACGCAGGTCGGCCTCGACCGCCTCCCCGGTGGGCCCGCCCGCCAGGCCCGTGACCAGCACGTCGCGGCCGAGCGCCGCCAGCACCCTGGCCACGTTGACCCCCTTGCCGCCCGCCCGCCGGTGCACGGCGCTGACCCGGTTGACCCCGTCCCAGTCGACACCGGGCACCTGATAGGTCACGTCGAGCGCGAGGTTGAGCGTCACCGTGAGGATCATTCAGGGCTCCGTGATCCAGAGGCCGTCCTTCATCACGCCGTCCACCTCCAGGGAATCCGACAACACCACCAGGTCGGCCGCCTTGCCGACGGCGATCGAGCCGATCCGGTCGGCCAGGCCCAGCACGCGCGCGGGCGTGAGCGAGGCCACCTGAACCGCGTCGGGCAGCGACATGCCCACCTCCTGGACGCCGCGCCGGAAGGCCACGTCCATGGTGAGCGTGGAGCCGGCGATCGAGCCGCCCTCGGCCAGGCGCGCCACGCCGTCGCGCACGTGCACCCGCATCGAGCCCAGGGCGTAGTCGCCGTCGCCGAGGCCGGTGGCCGACATCGCGTCCGTGATCAGCACGGTCCTGCCGGGCCCGGCCACCTCGTACGCCAGCCGCAGCATGGCCGCATGGACGTGCACCCCGTCGTTGACCAGCTCGACCGTCACCCGTTCGTCGTCGAGCAGCGCCGCCACGGGCCCCGGGGCGCGGTGGCCGAGCGGCGGCATCGCGTTGTACAGGTGGGTGGCCACGGTGGCGCCGGCCTCGATGCCCTCGATCGTCTTGTCGTAGTCGGCGTCGCTGTGGCCGATGGCGGCGATGACGCCCTCGGCCACGGCCGTTCTGATCGTGTCGAGCGCGCCGGGCAGCTCGGGCGCGATGGTCAGCATGCGGATGTGGCCGCGCCCGGCCTTGACCAGCCCGGTCAGCTCCTGCGGCGACGGCTCGCGCAGCAGCGCGGGATCGTGCGCCCCGCAGCGCGCCATGGAGATGTAGGGGCCCTCCAGATGGATGCCGGCCAGCAACCCCTCTTCGCACAGCTCGGCCAGCGACGCCGCCGCCCTGGTCAGGCCCTCGATCGAGTCGGTGACCAGGCTGCCCACGGTGGTGGTGGTGCCGTGGCGGCGGTGCAGCGCCACGGCGTCACGCGCCTTGTCCTGCTCGCCGGTGGGGAAAGAGCCGCCCGCGCCTCCGTGGTTGTGCAGGTCGACGAAGCCGGGCACGACGTGCCGCCCGCCCACACTGAGGCCCGAACCCGGGGCGGATCCGTGGCCGACATGCGTGATGCGGCCATCTTCTATGGTCAGCCACCCCTCGTGCACTCCCTCGGGGGTCACGATCCTGGCGTCGGCAAGAGTAAGGCTCATGGAGAAAGGATCACAGATCGCGTGAGGTGCATGGGCTCGTCGGGGTCGAGCCCGCGCGCGAAGGCCCGCGCCACGGCCACCCGCTGGGTGCGGATCAGCTCGGCCATCGGGTCGAGCGTGCTCTCGAAGAACGTCGCGCCGGTGGCCTCGACCTGCTCCCGCAGCCCCTCAGGGGCGGCGCCGAGCATCCACGTCACGCGCCCGGGCGCGGCGATGCTGATCGGGCCGTGCCGGTATTCCATCGCCGGGTACGCCTCCGTCCACGAGCGGGACGCCTCGCGCATCTTCAGCGCGGCCTCCTGGGCCAGGCCCACCGACCAGCCGGTGCCGAGGAAGCTGAACTGCTCGGCGTCGACCAGCTCGGCGGGCAACGGCGCGGCCACCGCCTCCTCGGCGTCGGCGACCGCCCGGGTCAGGTCCTCGCCCAGGCCGGCGCGGAGCATGGCGAGCTGCGTAGTGGCGAACCTGGTCTGCACGACCGAGCGCTCGTCGGCGTAGTCGAGCACGACGACCTCGTCGGCGGCCGACATGATCGGCGTGCCGGGGTCGGCCGTGATGGCCGTGGACCTGGTGGAGGTCTTGGCCAGCAGGTCGAGGACCTCGGTCGTGGTGCCCGAGCGCGACAGGGCCAGGATGCGGTCGTAGCGGCGGCCGGTGGGGAACTCCGAGGCGGCGAACGCGTCGGTCTCGCCGTGCCCGGCCTGCTCGCGCAGCACCGCGTACGCCATCGCGACGAACCACGACGTGCCGCAGCCGACGACGGCGACCCGCTCACCCGGCCGCGGGAGCGCGTCGGCGGGAACACCGGCGACGGCGCGGCGCCAGCACGACGGCTGGGACGCGATCTCGGCCTCGGTGTGGCTGGTCACCGCTTACCTCCGCGAGATTGATTGTTTCTGCTTTTTTTATATCAGGAGAGAGCAGAAATGAACACCGATAGCCCTGGCGTCCCAGCTTGTGTCACGCTTGCTCCTGACCTCGTCCCTCAGGGAGGCCTACGTGTCCCGCTACGACCGCTGGAACGCCATCCTCGAACTGCTGGCGCAGGAGGGAAGGCTGTCGGTGGAGGAGGCCGCCCAGGCGCTCGACGTCTCCACGGCGACGATCAGGCGGGACTTCGACCAGCTCGCCCAGCAGCAGATGCTCATGCGCACGCGCGGCGGCGCCGTCGCCCAGAGCGTGAGCTACGACCTGCCGCTGCGCTACAAGACGGCCAGGCACGCCGACGAGAAACACCGCATCGCCGCCGCCGCGGCCGAACTGGTGACGCCGGGGGCGGTGATCGGGCTCAACGGCGGCACGACCACCTCCGAGCTGGCGCGCGTCCTCGCCACCCGGTCCACCCTGGAGAGCGGCTTCACGATCGTCACGAACGCGCTCAACATCGCCGCCGAGCTCACCGTCCGGCAGCACGTCAAGATCGTGGTCACCGGCGGGGTGGCCAGGCAGCAGTCCTACGAGCTCATCGGGCCACTGGCCGGCGGCGTGCTGGAGCAGGTGACGCTCGACGTGGCCTTCCTGGGCGTGGACGCGCTCGACGTCTCGCTGGGCGCCTCGGCCCACCACGAGGGCGAGGCCAGCGTCAACAACCTGCTGATCAGCCGGGCCGCCCAGGTCGTGGTGGTGGCCGACTCCTCCAAGGTGGGCAAGCGGGCCTTCTCCCGGATCTGCCCGATCGCCAGGATCGACACGCTCGTCACCGACGCCCAGCTGTCCGACACGCTGGCGAACGAGCTGGCGGACGCCGGGGTGAAGGTGATCAGAGCCTGAGTGGCCCCTCGGACGTGTTCCGTTACGCCAGGGGCTGATCGGCCCTCGCGTTACTGGTCCGGCTTCGGGCGGGTAGGTACTGGGACGCAAGGCGACAATGCCGTGTCAGGGGGAGTTATGACGTCGGGAAGAAGCGCGGCCCGGCTCGGGCCCGCCGAGCGGGCCGAGGCGCTGGAGCGCATGACGGCCGAGGAGCTCGACGTGGTCGTGGTCGGCGGCGGCGTCGTGGGCGCGGGCATCGCGCTCGACGCGGCCACCCGCGGCCTCGACGTGGGCCTGGTCGAGGCCCGTGACTTCGCCTCCGGCACGTCTTCGCGCTCGTCCAAGCTCATCCACGGCGGCCTGCGCTACCTGGAGCAGCTCAACTTCGAGCTCGTCCGCGAGGCGCTCCAGGAGCGGGCACTGCTGCTCCAGCGCATCGCGCCCCACCTGGTCAGGCCGGTGCCGTTCCTGTTCCCGCTGACCCACTACGCCTGGGAGCGCCCCTACGTGGGCGCGGGCGTGGCGCTCTACGACACGCTGGGCTTCGCGACCGGCGTGACCAGGGGCGTGCCAGGCCACCGCCACCTGTCCAGGTCGCGGGCGCTGCGGCTGTCTCCCGCGCTGAAGAAGTCCGCCTTCACCGGTGCCATCCAATACTGGGACGCCCAGGTCGACGACGCCCGCTACGTGATGACCATCCTGCGCACGGCGGTCACCTACGGCGCGCACGTCATGCCGAGGGCGCAGGTCGTGGGATTCCTGCGCGAGGGCGAGCGGGTCACCGGCGTGCGCGTGCGCGACCTGGAGTCCGCCGAGGAGTTCGAGGTGCGGGCCCGGCAGGTCGTCAACGCCACCGGGGTGTGGACCGACGACATCCAGGAGCTGGTCGGCGGGCGCGGCCAGATCCACGTCCGCGCCTCCAAGGGCATCCACCTCGTCGTGCCGCGCGACCGCATCCACTCGCTGACCGGCATCATCCTGCGCACGGAGAAGTCCGTGCTCTTCGTGATCCCGTGGGGCCGACACTGGATCGTCGGCACCACCGACACGGAGTGGACGCTCGACAAGAGCCATCCCGCCGCCTCTCGCACCGACATCGACTACCTGCTCGACCACGTCAACGCCGTGCTGTCGGTGCCGCTCAGCCGTGACGACGTCGAGGGCGTCTACGCGGGGCTGCGACCGCTGCTGTCGGGCGAGTCCGACGAGACCTCGAAGCTGTCGAGGGAGCACGTGGTGGCCCATCCCGTGCCGGGGCTGGTGATGATCGCCGGCGGCAAATACACGACCTACCGGGTGATGGCCAAGGACGCGGTCGACGCCGTGGCCCACGGCCTCGACCAGCGGGTGCCGCGATCGTGCACCGACCGCATCCCGCTCGTGGGCGCCGAGGGCTACCAGGCGCTGTGGAACTCCAGGCATCGCATCGCCCACGAATCCGGGCTGCACGTGGCCAGGATCGAGCACCTGCTCCAGCGCTACGGCTCGCTGATCGACGAGCTGCTGAGCCTGATCGACGACGATCCGTCGCTGGGCCGGCCGCTGTCCGGGGCCGACGACTACCTGCGGGCCGAGATCGTCTACGCCGCCACCCACGAGGGCGCCCGTCACCTCAACGACGTGCTGACCCGCCGCACGCGCATCTCCATCGAGACCTTCCACCGCGGGGTGGCGGTGGCCCAGGAGGCCGCAGAGCTGCTGGCCGGGCCGCTCGGCTGGGACGGCGAGCAGGTCAAGAGAGAGGTCGAGTACTACACGAAGCGGGTCGAGGCCGAGCGGCGCTCGCAGGAGCAGGACTCCGACCACGAGGCCGACGCGATCCGGCTGGGCGCCCCTGAGATCGTCCCCGTCGTCGCACCGGAGCCGATGTGACCTGATCCGGCCTGATCCGACCCGGCAAGTGCTTCCCGGGGAGGGGCGGCCCGCGGCGCTGCGGGGTCCGCGGACCGCCCATTCCAGGATGGTTCTCCGGTCAGTTCACGACGGGGGGTAGCGCGTCGCGTCGTGCACGTCGAGCAGCGGCTCCTTGACGCCGTCGCCCGAGTCGTCGGTCCAGTTGCCGTTGCCGGTCGAGATCAGCGCGCTGCGCACCGCCAGCGATCCCGTCCGGTTGGTCGGCTTGTTGGCGCCCGAGGTGAGCAGGCCGGCCGCGCCCGCCACGTGCGGGCTGGCCATCGAGGTGCCGCTGATCGTGGCGTAGCCGCCACGCATGTAGGTCGAGTAGATGCAGGTGCCGGGCGCGGTGATCTCCACGGTCGAGCCGAAGTTCGAGTAGAACGCGGACGTGTCGTCCAGGTCGGTCTCGCTGCGGCAGGACAGCGTGCTGCCTCCGGTTCCGCCGGCCAGGCCGTCGTTGTCGGTCAGCGCCGAGACGGTGACCACGTCGGGGTGGTTGGCCGGGAAGAAGCCCGAGGTGTTGGCGTGGCTGTTGCCCGCGGCCACCACGACGACGATGCCGGCGTTGACCGCGTTCGTGATCGCCGTGCTGATCGCGCTGCTCGAACAGCCGCTGCAGCCCAGGCTCAGGTTGATCACCTCGATGGTGGACGCGCGCGCCACCACCCAGTTGAGGCCCGCGGCGATGCCGGACAGGGTGCCGGAGCCGGCCGCGTTGAGCACCTTGACGCCGTGGATGCGGGCGCCGGGCGCGACGCCCACCGGGCCGATGGTGTTGTCGAGGGCGCCGACCGTGCCCGCGACGTGCGAGCCGTGGCCGTTGTCGTCCACGCCCGAGTTGTTGACGCAGACGCCGGTCTGGCAGTTGGCCCGCGCGACCACGTTCAGGTCGGGGTGGGTGTTGTCGACGCCGGTGTCCACGACGGCCACGTCAACGTCGATGCGGACGTCGTCGACCCCGTCGATGTCCAGGTTGGGGTTGTTCGGGCCGAAGATGCGGCGGACGCCGGTGGGCACGGTCTGGACGAACGCCTTGACCTCGGCGTCGGGCTCCACGCTGAGCACGTTCGGGTTCTGCTTGAGCTTCTCGGCGGCCGCCGCGCTCAGGCGGGCGGTGTAGCCCTTGAACGCGTGCTCGTACACGCCGACGAGCTCGCCGCCGGCCTGTGACACCTGGTCGGTCGCGACGCCGTGGGGGGCGCGCATCGCGGGGTTGAGCTGGACGATGTACGTGCCGTCCGGAGCCGCTGTGGCGGCAGAGACCGGGAGCGGCGCGGCGAGTAACGCCAGCGCGCTGACGAGCGATGCGAGCAGGGGGGTGCGTGTTCGCATGGCAGCGTGGGCCCCTTTCTGGGGTCGTGGACCGCGAGTCCGCCCTGACGCGGACCCCTGGTCCGACATGACTGTGTTAGTAAAGCTTTCATCAGATGTCGGGATATGTCCATAAAAAAGGTGCCGATTCGCTACGAATCGGCACCCATTGATTGCTTAACGGAGTGGGATCCAGGATTGTGCGGCGAGCGTGGTCATGTCGTTGACCTGCACGCCCTCGTACGAAAGCGTCCACAGCGAGTCGCCGATGATCAGTGAGCGCTGGATCCCCGGCTGGTAGGCGTAACCGCCCTCCTGACGCTGCGTCGGATGCTTGATCATGCCGACTTTCCGCACGCCCGAGTCCTCGATCTTGAGCACGAGCGCGCCCGACTCCTCCATTTGCGTCAGCGGGATCACCGACAGGCCGGTCTTCGGCCAGTACAGGAACGCGTGCGGGTCCCACTCGGCCCCCGAGCCCGAGTCCTTCTGGAACAGCTGCGACAGCCGGCGCGGGCCGGCCGGGTCGCTGACGTCGAACAGCGAGACCTGTGTGCCGAGTGTCCTGCCCTTCTCGCTGGCCTCCTGGCCGATGCCGATCAGCCGGCCCTCGGCGCCGGGATGCAGGTACGCCGAGTAGCCCGTGATCTTCAGCTCACCGGTCACCTTGGGCGCCGCCGGGTCGCGCAGGTCCAGCGTGTAGAGCGGGTCAACCTGGCGGAACGTGACGCAGTAGCCGACCGGGCCGATGAACCTGACCGAGTAGATGCGCTCGCCCTTGCCCAGGCCGCCGACCTCGCCGACCTTGGCCATGGTGTCCGACTTGAGCACGTAGACGGCGCTGGAACTGGACTTGCCGTCGCCGGGGTCGCGGGTGGTGGCGATGCGGAGGTGGCCGTCGTACTCGGAGAGCGCGTACTGGTTCAGCAGGCGGCCCGGCACCTTGCCCGAGGCCACGTAGGCGGGCGCGCCCGGGGCGGTGATGTCGAACCGGTGCACCTCGGTCTCCTCGGGCGGCGCCGTGGGCGTCGGCACCGGCTCGGTGGACGCGGCGGTACTGGGCTCGTCCGGGGCGGGCGTCGAGGTACTGGGCGCGGTGGTGCTGGGTGCGGGGGTGCTGGGCGTGGAGGTGCTGGGCTTCGGGGAGACGGGGACGCTGGGGTCGGTCGGGGTGGGCTCCTCGGCCGGAGCGATCGGGGAGTCAGCCGGGGTCGAGTCTGCCGGGGTCGAAGCCGTCGCGGGCGGGGTGGTGGCGGGGGAAGGGGGCTCCTCGATCGGCAGCGGGCGTACGGGGAACCACCAGCGCGGGTTGCTGGCCACGTACAGGCTCTGCCCGGTCCCGTAGACGATGTCGCCGTCGGCGGCCAGCACGATCGGGTCGGTGCCCGCCGCCGTGACGCCCTGAGCCAGGTCGATGGTGTGCACGGTCAGCATCGAGGTGCCGGTGTAGTCGGCCGGATGGCTGACCCGCTCGCACGGGACGGTGCTCTTGGTGACGGCGCCGGACGCGTCCGTGATCTCGATCTTCGGCAGCCACGCCTCCGCCGGCGCCTGCCGGATCGCGGCCTGGTTCGCCTTGAGGCGCTCGGCCTCGGTGGCCTCGCCCTTGGGCTCGGGGAAGGTGACGTCCGGCTGGCTGCGGGTGACGAGCCGCACGGTGGAGCCGACCATCCTGGCGTCCACGTACGAGCCCTGCGGCTTGATCGTGCTCAGCACCTTGGGCTCGCCCGACAGGTCGACCACCACGTAGCGGGTGTCGCTGGGCGGCCCCATGGGCCTGGCCGTCTTGTACATGATGTCGCCGCCGCGCATGAGCACCAGCGCGCGGTCCCCGGAGATCAGCAGGTCGGACGGGATGCCGGGGCCGTCGTGCTCGGTCAGCTTGAGCGACGAGGTGATCTTCCTGGTGGCCGTGTTGATGATCCGCAGGGTGCCGTCGGTGACCGTGATGACCCGGTTGCCGTCGGTCTTGACCAGGTCGGGCTCGTCCACGCCGGATTCGTGCACGTTCGTGGTGGAGTGGTCGGGCGCCGACTTCCCCTGGGGCACGCTCCTCCTGGCGTCCTCGGCGATGGCCATCATGGGCATGGCGCCGCCGAACCCGTACGGGCTGACGTTCTTGCCGGCCTGCTCGCGCAGGCCGGCCAGCAGGTCGTCACAGCTGCTGTAGGCCACCAGACGGACGGCGCCGAGGTCCGCCCGCACGGGCGGCGGGTTCCTGGTCCCTCCCGTCGAGGAGGTGCAGGCGGCCGTGACCGCCGCGAGTGCCGCGGCGGTCACTGCCGTGCGGATCATCGTCTTCATGCCCTCATCACGGCTGCGCGGCCGGGATGGTTCAGGAGCCCCTGCTCAGGTTGAAGGTGAAGGCGGGGCTGAAGTTGAGCTTGTCGGGCACTTCGAGCATCTTGCGGATCAGCTTGCCGTTGAAGTCGACGACCTGGATCTCGTCGTCGGTCGCGTTGTCCTGCTCCCAGCAGAACAGGTGCTCCTCGTCGTAGAAGCCGAGGACCTTGTCGCAGTCGGAGACGAACTTCTGCAGGCGCTCGCCGGTGGCGGTGTCCCAGACGCAGTGGTCGCCGTCGCCGCCGCCGGGGCAGTTGGTGACGAACGCCTTGCCGGAGGGGGAGAAGATGTCCTGCGTGCCGGCGGACAGCGTGCCGATGCCCTTCAGGGTGCGGGTAGCCTTGCCCTCGGTGTCGAAGAAGCGCAGGTCGAGGTTCTTCTCGTCGCCGGTGACGTTGACCGTGCCCTTGTCGTCGCCGTCGAAACCGAAGGCGGTCTGCCGGATGGAGGTGTCGGAGACGTTGACCACGTCGGCGGACTCGCTGGACACCTCGATGACGACGAAGCCCAGGTAGAGCCAGTCGTCGCCGCTCTTCTTCTCGATGTTCAGCAAGATCCTGGAGCCGTCTTTCGACCAGCCCCTGATGCTGCTGATCAGCGGCTCTTTGACGGTCTTGACCGTGGTGCGCCGGTTGTTGCGCCGGTCGGTGATGACGATGAAGTCGTAGTCGTCGGAGCTGTAGCTCCTGCCCCTGGAGGCCAGCAGGTGGCCGTCGGGGGAGACCATCGACTCCCAGTTCTCCTCATATTTCTTGAACGTTCCGCGCAACGACCCTCTGGCGTAGTCGATCCAGTCGTCGCCCTTCTGGATCTCGTACGAGGTCAGCACGATGGCGTCGCCGGGGTTCTCGTAGAGGGAGATCGACCCGCCGGGGAGGGTTCGTCTGGTGCCGGTACGCGGCACCCCCACCTGCGTGGCCGAGGGGCTCGGCGCCCGGGTCGTGCTCCTCGTCCTGGACGGGGAGGCCGACGTGGTGGGGCCGGCCAGTGAGGACTTGTCGATCTGGATGACCACGACCACGCCGGCGAGCAGCAGCAGCGCGACGGCCACCGTGATGCCGGCGACCAGCGGGCCCTTGCTCTTGCGCGGCGGCTGGGGGTAGCCGCCCTGCTGGGCGCCGTACGTCGGCACGTGCTGGGGGTGGCGGCCGGAGACCGTCGGCGAGGGAGGACCGTAAGGAACGCCGGAGGGGGGACCGTACGAAAGTCCGGACGGGGGCCCGTACGGGGGTCCTGAGGGTGGCCCCTGATGGCCGTACGAGGCGCTGGACGGCACCCCCTGGTGGCTGTGGGGGCCGCCGGACGGCGGGCCCTGGTAGCTGTGCGGCCCGTTCGAGGGCGGCCCCTGGGGGCCGCTGGAGGGCGGGAAGTGGGCCTCGGCCGCGCCCTGCGCCAGCATGCCGTTGTTGGCCGCCGGCTGGTGCAGCAGCCGCATGATGACCTGCTCGGCCGTGGGCCGCTGCGCCGGGTCCTTGGCCAGGCAGGCGACCACGACGTCACGCAGCGGGCCCTCCTCCAGCGCGCCCAGGTCGGGCTGCTGGTTGAGCACCCGGTTGATCACCGCGGGCATGGTGTCGCTGCCGAACGGCGCCCGCCCCGAGGCGGCGAAGACCATCGCGCTGCCCCACGAGAACATGTCCGCGGCCGGCCCGACGGTGCTTCCCATGATCTGCTCGGGCGGCATGTACGACGGCGTGCCCACGACCGTGCCGCTGATCGTGGCGGTGGCGTTGAGCGCCCGCGCGATGCCGAAGTCGATCACCCGCGGCCCGTCGGTGCCGATGATCACGTTGGCGGGCTTGAAGTCGCGGTGCACGATGCCGGCCTGGTGGATGGCCGCCAGGGCGGTGGCCGTGCCGATGGCCAGCCGGTGCAGGACGGAGCCGGTGCGCGGCCCCTCCTCCTGCACGACCCGGTGTAAGGAGGGGCCCTCAATGAACTCGCTGACGATGTACGGCCGGTCCTGCTCCACCCCTGTGCCCAGCACGGCGGCGGTGCAGAACGGCGCCACCTGCTGGGCCACCTGGACCTCGCGCAGGAACCTCTCCACGCTCACCTGGTCACCGGACAGGTCGGGCCGCAGCCACTTGACCGCCACGTTGGCGCCAGAATGATCTTTGGCGAGGTAGACGACGCCTTGACCGCCCTCGCCGAGCCGGCCGAGAAGCTCCATGCCCCCGAGCCGCTGTGGATCTCCGGATCGGAGCGGAGCGAAGGATGCCATGTAGGGATTCTGGCCCCCGCGCGGGCTTCCGCAAAAACTACCCGTGGGTAGGGTAACCGAATATCCTTCTGCCATGAAGGTGACGTCCACTGGTAGGACAAGGCCCATCATCGCCCCATTTACCGGCGAAACCCTCGCTGAGCTGCCCATTTCGGATGCCGAGGACGTACGGGTGGCGTACGAGCGAGCCAGGACCGCCCAGCTCGACTGGGCCGGCAGATCGGCCGCGGAAAGGGCGAGACCGTTCCTGCTCCTGCACGACGCGATCCTCGACCGCAGGGACGAGATCCTCGACATCGTCCAGAACGAGACAGGCAAGGCCCGCAAGCACGCCTTCGAGGAGGTGCTCGACGTCGCGGGCTGCAGCCTCTACTACGCCCGCCGCGCGCCCCGCCTGCTCGCCCCGCGCGCCCGCAAGGGCATCTTCCCTATGGCCACCCGCGTGACGGAGCTGCGCCGGCCCAAGGGCGTGGTCGCGCTGATCACCCCGTGGAACTACCCGCTCGCGCTGGGCGTCACCGACGCGCTGCCCGCGCTGCTGGCCGGCAACGCGATCGTGCACAAGCCGGACACCCAGACCACCCTGTCCACGCTCTGGACCATCGACCTGCTGGCCGAGCTGGGCCTGCCGCGCGAGATCTGGCAGGTCGTGCTCGGCGAGCCGGCCGAGATCGGCGACGCGCTGCTCGACCACGCCGACTACGTGGGCTTCACCGGCTCCACCCGGGGCGGCAGGAAGATCGCCGAGGAGGCGGCCAAGCGGCTCATCGGCTGCTCGCTGGAGCTCGGCGGCAAGAACCCCATGCTGGTGCTGGAGGACGCCGACCTCGACGTGGCCGTCCAGGGCGCGCTGCGCGCCTGCTTCACCAACGCCGGCCAGCTCTGCCTGTCGATCGAGCGCCTCTACGCGCACGAGTCCGTCTTCGACGCCTTCGCCGAGCGCTTCGCCGCCCAGGCCGCGGCGCTCAAGCTGGGCGCCGGCCATGACTGGTCGGTGCAGATGGGCTCGCTCACCTCACGCCGCCAGCTCGACGCGGTCGCCGCGCACGTGGACGACGCCGTGGCCAAGGGCGCGAAGGTGCTGACCGGCGGCCGGGCCAGGCCCGACCTCGGCCCGCTGTTCTACGAGCCGACCGTGCTCACCGGCGTGCACGACGGCATGGATCTGTGCCGGGGCGAGACGTTCGGCCCCGTGGTGGCGCTCTACCCGTTCGCCACCGACGACGAGGCAGTCGAGCTGGCCAACGACACCGCCTACGGCCTGAACGCGTCCATCTGGAGCTCCGACCTGCCGCGCGCCCGCCGCCTGGCCGCCCGGATCAAGGCCGGCACGGTCAACATCAACGAGGGGTACGCCTCCGCGTACGCCTCCTACGACGTCCCCATGGGCGGGATGAAGGCGTCGGGGCTCGGGCGCAGGCACGGCGCCGAGGGGCTGCTGCGCTACACCGAGGTCCAGGCCGTGGCCTCGCAGGCGGGCTGGCTGGGGTTCGAGCCGCCGTCGGGGATGACGTACGAGAAGTGGGCCAGCCTGCTGGCGGGCACGCTCAAGGCGATGCGCCGGGCCAGGCTCAAATAGCGGATTGTCTACGCTGTAAACGTGAACGAACAGGGGACGGCCGCGCGCATCGTCGCCGTGGCCGAGCGCATCCTGCGCGACGAAGGGGCCGACGCGGTCAGCATGCGGCGCGTCGGGCAGGCCGTGGGAGTCACCGCCATGGCCATCTACCGGCACTACCCCAGCAGGGAGGCGCTGCTGCGCGCCGTCGCCGACCGCGGCGCCCGCGCCCTGGCCGAGCGGTGGATCAGGCACGCGCCCTCAGGCGGGCTGGAGGAGCGCGTCTCGGCGGCGCTCGACGGCTTCCTCGACTTCGCGCTCGGCGACCCGCACCTGTACCGGTTCCTGATCCTGGACGCGTGGGCGGGGGCGCGGCGCTTCCCCGAGGACTTCCGCGACGGGCAGGGGCCGCCGTTCAGCGTCCTCACGGGGCTGGTGGAAGAGGGCATGCGGACGGGTCTCCTGCGCGAGGACGACCCGCTGGAGGTCGCGATGACGGTCACCTCGTCGGTCCAGGGGCTGGTGCAGCAGTACCTGAGCGGCCGCATCGGCATGGACGAGGCCGACTTCCGCGCACTCTGCCACCGGGCCACGTGGCGGGTGGTCAACGGGCTGCGAGCGAAAACGGAGGCATGATGGAGATTCGATACGCGGGAGGCCCCACGGCCGTGCTGGAGCTCGGCGGGGTGCGGCTGCTGACCGACCCCACGTTCGACGGGCCCGGCGAGTACCCGATCGGCGCTCGCGCGCTCACGAAGACGCGGGGGCCCGCGTTCGGGGCGGACGAGGTGGGGCCGGTGGACGCGGTGCTGCTCTCGCACGACCAGCATCCGGACAACCTCGACCGGGCCGGCCGGGCCTACCTGTCCACCGTGCCGCTGGTCCTGTCGACCGGCTCGGCCGCCGCTCGGGTCGGCGAGCCCGTACGGGCCCTGCCCAACTGGACATCCGTGGACGTCGGCCCCGTACGGGTGACCGGCGTGCCGGCGCAGCACGGGCCCGACGGGACCGAGCACCTGGTGGGGGAGGTGACCGGGTTCGTGCTCTCCGGCGACGGGCTGCCGACCGTGTACGTGAGCGGCGACAACGCCTCGCTCGACGTCGTACGGTCCGTGGCGGAGCGCGTCGGGGAGGTGGACGTGGCGCTGCTGTTCATGGGCGGGGCCAGGACGCCACTGGTGGACGGTTACCTGACGCTGACGAGCGAGGACGGGGTGAGCGCCGCGCGCGTTCTCGGCGCCCGTCACGTCGTGCCGCTGCACTTTGAGCACTGGGCGCACTTCACGCAGGGCAGAGAGAACGTCATGAAGGCGTTCGCGTCGTTCGGGGACGGGCTGCGGTTGCTCGCGCCCGGCGAGCGTACGGAGGTGTGAGATCGGCCCGTGCAAGGGCTTCCTGTGTGAGGGCGGCTCGGGTGAGGGCGGCCCAGCGTCCGGCCGGCCGGATGGACGGCTCGGGAGGGTCAGCTCAGGGGGTGGGTGACCCAGACGTTCGGCTCCACGTAGACGGCGTGGTCGTGCTCCGGGTCGCAGTGGACGGGGTTGAGCGCGCCCGGCACCTCGACCGGTCCCGGCCGGTCGAACGGCAGGCCCGTCCAGCCGCGCCACTCCGCCAGCGTGCCCGGCACGACCATCGAGCGCGGCGCCACCTTGACGATCCGGCCGCCGGCCCGTACGTGCACGCGCAGCCAGGGGTCGAAGGGCAGGCCGTCGGGGCGGGTCCTGAAGGCGTACTCGGCCATGGGGGTGTGGGGTTCGAGGTGCTTGTGGTTGGGGCGTACCGGCGCGACCAGCTCGCTGTGGCCCAGGCGGGCGGCGTGCTCGCGCATCGCGGCCACCATGAGGGCGGACAGGCCGTGGCCGAGCAGGTCGCGGCGGACGGTGATCTCCAGGGCCGAGATCGCGTCGGGGCGCAGGCCGTGCTCACGGGCCCGCCGGCCGGAGCGGATCACGCCGTCCCAGCCGTCGTCGGGCAGCGCGTCCGCGCCGGCCACGTACGGGATCATGCAGGCCCGCGCCACCAGCCGGCCCGGCTCGGCGGAGTCGTCGGCCACCAGCACGTAGTCCTGGTAGACCGTCGTGACGAGGCCGTAGAACAGGTCCGCGAACGGGTCGTTCAGCACGAACTCGTGCCACGTGTGGTCCATGTCCCACAACGCCGACGCGAACTGCGGGCGTTCTCCGAGCGTCGTGATCCGCAGGGCCATGGCATGATCTTGGCATTCCAGGGGAGGCCGCGCACGCCCTTATTCGCGCTAAAGCGCGAAATATCCGTACTTAGTGGTGAAGGCGGCGTGCGCTAGCGTCGGCGGCATGACAGAACTTGACGCCAGGCTGCGTGCCGTCGCCGACCTGATCGTCGCCGAGGCGCGCGAGGGCGGCGGCAGGCACGAGTACGACGGCCAGATCCAGGACCTGTCGCCCGAGGGCGTACGCACCGGGCTGGCGCGGCTCGGCGAGGGGCCCGCGCCGGACGACGAGCACGACGCCAGGCACCTGCGCGTGTTCGAGGAGAGCCTGCGCACCCAGTTCGCCGAGCTGGAGCTGCACCGCAAGAACCCGCTGATCCACCTGTCCAACCTCGACCTGGCCGGCTACGACCGCGACTACGGCTCGGCCGAGGATCGCGCGGCGGCCAAGGCGGCCCACCTCGCGCTCTGGCCCGAGGCCGTCGACCAGGCGGTCGCGTCCCTCGATCAGATCCCCGCCCCCGTCGCGAAGTCCCTGATCGGGGCGGCGAAGGGGCTGGCTGCGGGCATCGACGACGAGGCCGCGCTCAAGGCGCACGCCCGGCTGGTCGCCCACATCGAGCGGGCCACCACCGAGGGCGACCCCGACGCGGCGCTCGGCGGCCAGGCGCTGGCCCGGCTGATGGGCACCGGTGAGGGGCTGCCGGTCGATCTCGGCAGGCTGGCCGAGCGCGCCGACGCGGAGCGGGACCGGCTGACGGCGCTGCTCACCGAGTCCTGCGCCAAGCTGGGGCAGAGCGGCAGGCCGCCCCTCGACGTCGTACGCGAGCTGGTCAAGGACCACCCCGACGCCGACGGCGTGATCGAGGCCGCGCGGATCGGCACGGAGCAGGCCATCGCGTTCACCCGCGAGAAGGACCTCGTGCCCTACCACGACGGCGAATGCCTGGTCGGGCTGGCGCCGGAGTCACGCCGCTGGGCGATGGCCATGATGGCGTGGAACTCGCCCGGCGAGCCCGAGGGCCCGTCCTGGTACTACATCACGCCGCCCGAGCCGTCCTGGCCCGAGCAGGACCAGGCCGAGTGGCTGGAGGTCTTCAGCAGCACCACGCTGCCGGCGATCAACGTGCACGAGGTCGCCCCCGGGCATTTCTCGCACGCCAGGGCGCTGCGGCGGGCGCCGTCCGAGGTGCGCAGGCTGCTGCAGTCGATGGCGTTCATCGAGGGCTGGGCGCACTACGCCGAGGAACTGTGCGTCGAGGAGGGGTTCGCGCCGGACGACCCCCGTTTCGAGATCGGCGTGTGGGTGGAGGCGCTCATCCGGGTCACCCGGCTGGCCTGCGCGATCGGCGTGCACACCGGTCAGATGACGGTCGAGGACGGCGCGCGGCGCTTCGAGTCCGACACGCATCTCGCCGGTCCCGCGGCGCTGTCGGAGGCCAGGCGGGCCTCGTTCGACCCGACGTACGGGCGCTACACCTGGGGCAAGTTGATGATCATGGACCTGCGGGAGCGGGCGAAGGCCGAGTGGGGCGCCGGGTTCAGCCTCCAGCGCTTCCACAAGGCGCTGTTCGATCTCGGCTCGCCGCCCCTGGGCCTGATCGACGCGATCCTTTGACCTCCTCCCCGGCCGGAAGGCCGAGGGTTCTCCCGTCGCGTCGCGGTTGAGCGGCGCGCGGGGGTTGACGCTTCGCAGACCGGGTGAGGCTGAGGTCTCCACGTCCTGACACCGCAGGCCCTGCGGCGTTGTTGATGTTGATCGCGGCGTTGGTGTCGGCATGGCCGACCCACCCGCACACGGGAT
>NZ_JBEZGB010000031.1:0-91431 GCF_040649755.1 Nonomuraea sp. NPDC048882 | reverse complement strand
AGCACGTTCCCGCACAGCGTCGGACGCATGTTCCTGGACAGCGTGGCGCCGGTGAACTTCCGGCTCGACGACTTCGAGGACGGCCACGCGGCGGGTGTGCCGTGGAGGCCGGCCGCCGCCGCGCGCCCGTGCTCAGGCGAGCTTGAGCAGGAGGTCGGTGAGCTCCGCCGGCATGGTGATCATGCAGTCGTGGCCGGTCGGCAGCTGCCACACCTGGGCGGGGCGGCCGTTCGGCTGCACCTCGGGAACGGGACGGCGGACGACCCCCTCCGGCTTGCCGACGGTGCAGTGGATGTGCGTACGGGGGATCGCCCGCGCGGCCGGCCCGCCCAGCCGGACCGGCTCGGTGAGGCAGCGCACCGGCTGGTCCGACAGCATCGACCGCAGCCAGGCGACGTCCTCCGGGTCCGTGACCCCGAACAGGCCCGCGGGCGGCGGCAGCTCGGGCATCGGCGGCACCCGCCAGCCGTCCCCGGATCCCGCGGCGAGCTCGATCAGCTGCCGCGTCACGGGCATAACATCGGCCGCGCTCTCCCCGTCCTCGGGGACCATCGCGTCGAGGTAGACCAGCTCCGCGATCCGGCCGGGGACCTGCCCGGCCACGGACGAGATCACCAGCCCGGCATAGCTGTGCCCCACCAGCACCACCTCGGTGAGGTCCTCGTCGGTGATCAGCCGGACGACGTCGGCGACGTGCGTGTCGAGCCCCACCTCGGGGCCGAGCAGATGCGCCCTGTCGCCGTAGCCGGTCAGCGACGGCGCGAACACCCGGTGCCCGGCCGCCTCCAGCAGCGGGACCACCCGCTTCCAGCACTCCCCGCTGTGCCAGGCGCCGTGTACCAGCAGATATGTCGACATAGTGGTCTCTCTCCTCATTTCGTACGTCCTTCGCCGGCCACGCTGCCCGCCGGCCCCGCGCACAGCCAGGGCCGCCGCGATCCTGGGGGTGACAGGACCAGGCACGTACGCGGTCCCGGCACATACCGTGGAGGGATGAGCGAGCGAGCGAACCCGCTGGGCGACTACGTACGGGCCCGGCGTGAGCTCGTCACCCCCGAGCAGGCCGGGATCCCCGTCCACGGTGTGCGCCGGGTGCCGGGCCTGCGCAGGGAGGAGGTGGCGATGCTGGCGGGCATCAGCGCCGACTACTACCTGCGTCTGGAGCAGGGCCGCGACCGCAACCCGTCCGTGCAGGTGCTCGAATCGCTCGCCCGCGTGCTGCGGCTCGACGAGGCCGCGACGGCGTACCTGCTGAGTCTCGCCGCCGCCGAACCCCGCCGGCGGCGGCGCCGGCCGCGCAAGGAGAGCGTTCCTCCCGGCGTCGCCAAGCTCGTCGCCACGCTCGCGCTGCCCGCGTACGTCGAGGGCCGCTACCTCGACGTCCTGGCCGTCAACGCGCTGGCGACCGCTCTGTCACCGCGCCTCGTGCCGGGGGCGAACCGGCTGCGCGACACGTTCCTCGATCCCGCCGAACAGGCCCTCTACCCCGACTGGGAGGGCGCCGGCGCGGGCATGGTCGCCGGGTTCCGCGCGTCCGTCGGCACCGACACGGACGATCCCCGCTTCATCGAGCTGGTCGGCGAGCTCTCCCTGGCCAGCCCCCGGTTCAGCCGGCTCTGGGCCCGCCACGACGTGAACACGTGCGAAGGCGCGGCCAAGGAGATCGACCATCCCCAGCTCGGCCTGCTCCGGCTGAACCGGGAGCGGCTGGGCGTCGGCGGCGGCCGGACGCTCGTCATCTACCACCCGGACCCCGGCAGCGACGACGCCGAGAAGCTGACCCTCCTCGCCGCCGTCACACAGCCTTCGCATGACGGCGACGACTCGCTGCGACGGGCTCAGGACCGCGACGCTCCCGGCAAAACGCCGCGAGAGGCCGGCGACCTGAGCCGGCCGGCTCCGTCGCCGGCGGTCACCGGGCCTCGGCGATGATCGTGCGGGCGGTCTCCAACTGCCGGTCCTTGGCCGCCTTCAGGGCCTCGAACGTCTCAGGATGGACGCGGACGGCGTCCTCCTGAAGGCGTTTCTCGGCCACCGCCCACACCGCGACGAGACCCGTGCTCACCTTGCACCGCTCGTCCGCCCGCGCCGCGCGGATCTCCTCGTCCGTGGCCGGGCCGCCGCCCAGCCACCGCTGGTCGGTGATGGCGGCCAGCGGGTCGTCGTAGCGCCACCCACCGGCCCGCATGCACGCGCTCCACGCCCGGAAGACCTGGACGACCGCGGCCTCCCGCCGCGACTGCTCGAACGTCCGCGTGATGAGCTGGTTGAACAGCGCGGAGTCCACTTCGGGCGCCCCCTGCTCGATGCGCGCCCGCGCCTGCCGCAGGCAGCCGCCGCTCTCGTCGTACGCGGCCCGCCGCTCCTGCTCCGACGGGCTCGCGGTACGGCTCTCGCTCGCCGCGCTCCGCCTGGCCACGGAGGGGCGCTCGGGGGCGACGTGGTAGCCGTACAGACGGGCGATCTCCGGTTCGACGATGCCGTAGCGGCGGCGGTTGGGCGGCTCCAGGTCGTCCTCGGCCGGGGGCGGCAGCGTCTCCCACACCAGGCCCCTGCTCCGCATGCAGTCGCGGACGAGGAGGTCCTCGGCGCGTTCGATGATCGAGATGTCGGCCGGGGTGAAGTTGTAGCGATCGAACGGCAAGGAGATCGCCCGCGCCTGCGCGCCCGGAGGCGGCACCTGTGGTGGCGGGGGTGGCGGCGGCGAGCACGCCGCCGCCAGGGCGGCCAGGAGCACCACGACAGCGCTCCGCCGCCGGGCGGACCTCTCGCTCACCGGACCCCTGTGACCTCGGACGTTACGGGCTGACCCGCTTGACGGAGCTCGTCTTGTTGTCGAAGTCGTTGTTCGTCAGGTCGCTGTCCGACGACCGCGGCGCGGCGGCGTAGCCGTAGGAGCCCGAGCAGTTGGCGCTGTTGTAGAACTGAATCCGGCCGGCCGACGGGTTCCGCATGGAGCTGGCCTTGTTGTTCAGCGTGGTCACGTTGGCGCACGTGTTGTTGGAGGTGAACAGGAACTCCTGCTCGGCGCCGGCGTAGTCGTCGTGCTCGTACAGGCAGAAGCTGAGGCCGCAGGAACTGGCGAGCCGCTGGGCGTCGGCCTGCGCGGTGGCGCCCACCGTCATCAGGCTGGTCAATGCCAGCGCCACGACACCCGCCCGGCGCACCGACGTTCTCTTCATCAACGACCTCGTTCCCGACCCAGTTACGATTCGCCAAGATCATGACAGGTGATCACGACCTGCGCCACTGGTACGGGGCCGGCTCGGACTTTTCCCGCGATATGTCCCCGCCGAGCAGCGTCGTGTAGCCGGGGAAGGGCGCGTCCCAGGTGAAGTCGGCGGCCGTCAGCCCGCGGCCCATGGGGCTGGTCTCGGTGCTACCGGCCTGTGCGGTGTCCTCGGCCGAGGCGACCGCGCCCTGCCTGCGCATCCGGTCGAAGAACGTCCAGAACTCGGTGAGGTCGTCCTCGGTGAACCCGAGCCGGCTCTGGTCGGCGTAGAGCTGCCCGCCTCGGCTGCGCAGCCAGGTCTCGAAGATGTCCTCGTTGCCGCCGCCGTCGTTGGCGCCCGTGACCGGCCGCCCGTCGGGGCCCTTCAGCCCGAGGGCGGCGATGGCCTGGTTGGCCCGCTCGAAGTCCTGCCAGGTCCAGCCCGGCTGCGGCGCGGGGACGCCGGCCTTGGCGTACAGGGCGGAGTCGTAGGCGTAGCCGGTGATGCCGCGGCCCTGCGGGACGGCGTACTGGCGGCCCTGGAAGGTGCCCGTGCGCAGGAAGCCGCGGTCGATCTCGGAGGTGCGCGGGCGTGTCGATCAAGACCGTTTCCAACGTTGTACGCGGGGTGCAGAACGTGTCGGCGGCGACGCGGGACCGGGTGAACAGGGCGGTGCACGAGCTCGGCTACCGGCCCAACCCGTCGGCGCGCCGGCTCCGTACCGGCCGCAGCGGGCTGATCGCCCTCGCCGTCCCCAGCCTGACGACGCCCTGCTTCGCGGAGCTCGCCCAGCACGTACGCGCGGAGGCCCCCCGGCTCGGCCTCACCGTCCTCATCGAGGAGACGGCGGGCGACGCGAAGGAGGAGCTGCGCCTGGCCACCGGCGTCGGGGCCGACCTGCTCGACGGCGTGATCCTCTCCCCGCTGCACGTCTCGCTCGACGAGCTGGCCCCTGTCACCCACGAGATCCCGCTGGTGCTGCTCGGCGAACGCGGCTACGAGCGCGACCGGATCACCGCCGACCATGTCATGATCGACAATGTCGCGGCGGCGCGTGACGTGACCGCGCACCTGGCCGGGCTGGGCCGGACCAGGATCGCCGCCATCGGGGTGACGACCACGCCGTCCGCCTCCTCCCGGCAGCGCCTGGAAGGCTTCCATCAGGCGCTGCACCAGACCGGGCTGACGTACGACCCGCGCCTCGCGCCCGCGGTCAGGCGGTTCGACCGCCCCGACGGCCTGCTCGCCATGCGCGCCCTGCTCGCCCTGCCGGCCGGCGTCCAGCCCGACGCGGTCTTCTGCTTCAGCGACCTGCTGGCGATCGGGGCGCAGCGGGCCCTGTACGAAGCCGGGGTGGACTGTCCTGGGGAGGTGGCCGTGGCGGGTATCGACGGGTCGCAGGAGGCGCTTTACAGCACGCCGTCCCTCACCACCGTGATCCCCGACAAGGCCGCCATCGCCGCCCTGGCCGTCCGGTGCCTGGCCGATCGCATCGGGGCGGCGGAGCCGCTGCCGTTCGAGGTGCGGCTGGCGCCGTACCGGCTGGACGCGCGGGAGTCGACCGAGGGCGTGCGCCGGCCGCTGCCCGTTTGAGGGCGCTTTGGGGTCGGACGCAGCCCTCACCGGTGCTCCTCGCCCGGCGGTGGTCAGTCGCGGGCGGGCTCGGGGCGGGTGAGCGTGCGGGTGAGCCAGTCGGTACGGGTGCGGCGGGCGGTGGCGGACAGGGCGGCCTCGGGGAAGAGGGCGTCGAAGCCGTGGAAGCCGCCGGCCCAGACGTGCAGCTCGGCCTGGCCGCCCGCGGCCCAGATGCGGGTGGCGTACTCCACGTCCTCGTCGCGGAAGACCTCGGCCGAGCCTGCGTCGACGTACGTGGTGGGCAGGCCGGACAGGTCGTCCGCCCTGGCGGGTGAGGCGTAGGCGGGCACCTGGTCGTCAGGGAGGTCACCGAGCAGGGCCTTCCAGGCGAACACGTTGGTCTCGCGGGTCCACACGCCTGGCTCGCCTGCGTACTGGCGGCTGGAGGCGGTGGTGTTGCGGTGGTCGAGCATGGGGCAGATCAGGACCTGGGCCGCGAGCGCCGGCGTGCCACGGTCGCGCGCTATGAGCGTGACGCCCGCCGCGAGCCCGCCGCCGGCGCTGGCGCCCGCGACGACGATGCGGTCCGGGTCGATGCCGAGCTCGGCGGCGTGCTCGGCCAGCCACAGCAGGCCCTGATAGCAGTCCTCGACGGGGGTGGTGCCCCCGGCCTCGGGGGCGAGCCGGTAGTCGACGGTGACCACGACGGCGCCGAGCCGGTCGAGCCATTCGAGCGGGATGTCGAGCTGCGAGAACCGGTCGCCCATGATCATGCCACCGCCGTGGATCCAGTAGACGCACGGCGCCCCGGCACGGTCACCGGGCTCGGCGCCGGCATCTGTGGGGGTCAGGATCGTCATCGGGATCCGCGCGCCCTCCTGACCGGGGACCAGGCCAGAGACCGGGCCAGACACCGGGCCAGAGACCGGGCCAGAGACCGGGACGGTGATCTCGCGCCGGTTCAGAGCCCGGCCGACCAGCAGCGGCTCGACCGGGACCGCGGTCATGCCGCGCAGGTCGGTGAGGAGCTCCGGGGTGATCTCCTGGACGAGGGGCATGCCGGCGAGCAGGGTGTTCAGCTCAGGGTCGAGAGCGGGGCGGGACATGGGGGTTCCTTTCTGCGGGGTACTGCGCGGTTTCGGGTGATGCGGGGTTTCGGGTGGCGCGCAGGGCACCCAGGTTGTGCGCGGGGGCTCCGAGGTGGTGCGGCTCCCTGAGCCGGGGCCTCTGAGCCGGGGCGGCGTCAGAAGGTGGCCTTGCCGCCGACCGGGACGTAGTCCGTGTACGGCTGCTCCGCGGCGACCAGCTCCTGGACCTGGGCGACGAGGTCCTGGGCGGCCTGGCCGGCGAAGAGCCGGTGGTGCTCCTCCTCACTGCTCCAGCCCTCGGTGACGTGGACGACGTCGGGGTCGGAGGCCGACCGGCTGACGAGGTAGACCAGGCAGTGCTCGCTCGCGGCCGGGTTGCCCTCGTTCAGACCGGTCAGCAACAGCTCGACCAGCCGCTCCCCCATGCCGGGCTTGGCGGTCATGGCAGCGTTGAACCCGTATCCGACCTTCATGGCGATGCTCCTTCTCGGGATGTACGTTCCTCCAGCAAGGCGATTCTCCGCCGCCCGACTGTGTGATTCCATTTCACCGCTTGAGCTGCTCAGACGGTAGAATGAACCTCCTCACTTCTTGCCCGATCCTCCACACCAAGGGTGTGATGAAATCCAGAGCATGGGATTCGACGAACTCCGCGCGGCGCTGGCCCGGCACGTCCGGCCCGACGAGGCCACCGCCATCGACGGCCTGTACATCGCGCGGGTCGAGCGCGACGGCCCGCCGTCGCCCTCGATGTCCGGCACGGTGCTGGCGGTCCTCGCCCAGGGCGCCAAACAACTCACGGTGGGCGACCGGGTCCTCGAATACCGCCCGGGCAGCTACCTGGTGGCCTCGGTGGACCTGCCCGTCAGCGGCTCCTTCGTGGACGTGAGCCCGGAGCGCCCGGCTCTGGGGCTGGCGCTCGTCCTGGAGCCGCCGGCCATCGCCGACCTGCTGCTGCAGGCGGGCTCACGCGGCCTGCCCCGCCCCCGGGCGGGGGCGCTGCCGGGCATCGCCGTGGCCGGCATGACGGACGGCCTGCTCGACGCGCTGATCCGCCTGGTCAACCTGCTGGACGACCCAGGCGACCAGGCGGTGCTGGCGCCGCTGGTCAAGCGCGAGATCCTCTGGCGGCTGCTCACCGGGGAGCAGGGCGACGCCGTACGCCAGCTCGGCCTGGCCGACAGCAGCCTCAGCCACGTCTCCAGGGCCGTGCGGTGGATCCAGGACCACTACGCCGAGCCTTTCCGCGTCGAGGAGCTGGCCCGGCTGACCGGCATGAGCCCTTCCGCGTTCTACCGCCACTTCCAGACCGTCACCGCGCTCAGCCCGATCCAGTTCCAGAAGCAGATCCGGCTCCAGCGGGCCCGGCTCCTGCTCGCCTCCCGCGCCCACGACGTCACCGCCGTCGCGCACCGCGTCGGCTACGACAGCCCGTCCCAGTTCAGCCGCGAATACCGGCGCCAGTACGGCGTCCCGCCCAGCCACGACGCCGCCCGGCTGCACGACGCCGCCGCCCCCGCGCGGTGACCCCGTCGCCCTCGCCGTGATCATGGTAATGCGAATTATTACTGGGCTTTCACTCTTGACGCCGGGCTCGGTGAGGTCGCAGACTCCCAGCTGACGCCCTTGAGCGAGGAGAGGGAGCCGTGGCGAGACGTCTCACGCAGCAGGACATCGCCCGCATGGCGGGAGTGAGCCAGACCACCGTGTCGCTGGTGCTCAACAACCGCGCGGAGGGCGCCGTGCGCATCTCTCCCGAGACCAGGGAGCGCGTGATCCGGGTGATCAAGGAGACCGGCTACATCGCCGACCCGGCCGCCCGCCGGCTGGCCGAGGGCCGCAACCGCATCCTCGGCGTCTTCACCTACGAGGCGGTCTTCCCGGCCACCAGTGCCGATTTCTACCATCCGTTCCTGGTCGGCATCGAGGAGTGCACCGAGGAGGCCGGCTGCGACCTGCTGCTGTTCACCAGCGCGCGGGCCTCGGGCCGCCGGCGGCGGATCTTCGACCAGGACAGCCGGGTGCGCCTGGCCGACGGGTGCGTGCTGCTCGGCCACACGGTCGACCGTGACGACCTGGCGCGGCTCATCACCGACCAGATCCCGTTCGTGTCGGTGGGCCGCCGCGACGACGCGGGCGGGCCGGTGCCGTACGTGGGCGCCGACTACGCCTCCGCCGCCGGCGCCCTGGTACGGCGGGCGGTGGCGCTCGGGCACCGCAGGCTCGTCTACGTCGGAGCCGGGACGGGCGCGGAGTCCTGGGCCGACCGCCACCGCGGTTTCCTGGACGCGGTGACGGAACTCGGCGTCGAGGGCGTCAAGGCGGGCGGCGCGCCGGACGTGGACGCGGTGCTCGCGACCGGCGCCACGGTCGCGTTCTTCGAGGAGCAGGCCGACGCTGTCACCTTCATGGCGGCGGCGCGGCACCGGATCTCCGTCCCCGCCGACCTGTCCGTGGTCACGCTCGGCTCGGCCACCCGGCCGGTCCGCTCCGACATCGACTTCACCGGATTCCTCATCCCCCGGCGCGAGATGGGCCGCAGGGCCGTCGAGCTGCTGACCGGGGTGATCGAGAGCGGCGGCACCCCCCAGGAGCTGCTGCCGTGCGAACTCATCGAGGGCTCCACCCTCGCCGCCGCCGGACCCGGTGCCGGGCCTCGGCCTCCCGCGTCCTGATCGTCTTTCGTTCTCACCCGGCCGCAGCACATCGAGGAACGGGCCGGGCTTCAAGGGGTGAACCAGCCATGTACTCTCGTCGCGCTTTCGTCACGCTGGCCGCGAGCACAGCCGCATTACCGCTGCTCCCGGCAACCGCCGCATCGGCCGGTGGGCTGAACCCGACCGCGCCAGCCGGGCCCGTCGGCCCCGCCGGCCCCGTTGATCACCTGGACCCGACCACGTTCACCTCGGTCTTCACCGCGCTCCCGCCCGACCCGTACGCCGTGGTGCTCGGCGGGCCGGGCTTCGAGGCCCCGGCCGACGGTACGGGGGACGCCACGGCGGCGCTGCAGGCGGCCGTGGACGAGGCGTCGCGGCGCGGGATCGCGAACGGGCTCGGCGACATACTCGGCGGCGCCCGCGACTTCCCGCCCGGCGACGGCGGCGGCGTGGTGCTCGTCCCCGAGGGCACGTACCGGCTGTCGGCCCCTGTGAACGTGCACGACTCCGTACGCGTGATCGGCTACGGCCGGCGGCGGCCCCGCTTCGTCCTCGGGGCGGACTCCCCCGGCTACGCCTCGGGCACGGCGCGCGACGTGTTCGCCTTCCGCCGGCGCCCGGTCGGCGGCCCCGTCACGTACGCGAACAACGACACGTTCGGCACCGCGCTGGTGAACCTGGACATCACCATCGAACCGGGCAACCCTGACGCCATCGCCGTGCGGTTCGGCGGCGCGCAGCTCTGCCTGCTGCAGGACCTCGACATCGACGCCGGCGACGGCCGCGCGGGCATCGACCACAACGCCAACCTGATCCACCGGGTACGGGTGCGCGGCGGCGAGGTGGGCCTGAACGCCTTCGCCGCCTCGGCCGGCTGGCAGACGACGCTGCTCGACTGCCGGTTCGAGGGCCAGCGCCGGGCCGCCGTGGTGATGAACAACGACGCCAAGCTCGTCGTCGTCAGGGCGATCGTCGCGCGCACGCCACGGGCGTTCGAGTCGGTGCCCGGCCAGTGGCAGCACCTCTACGTCCAGGACTCCCACTTCCAGGACGTCGGCGACGTCGCCGTGGTGCTCAACGACAGCGCGTCGATCCCCGGCGCGGACGACGACCGGATCCGCCGCAGCAACCAGCTCACGCTGCTCAACTGCACCACCTCGGCCACCCGGGACCTGCTCCTGCTGGCCGGCAGCGGCGCCCGCACCGCCGTCGGGAAGCCGTCGGCGCTGGTCCGCGAGCTGACGTACGGCCTGCGCGTCGAACGCGCGCTGACCGGCAGGGAGACCAGGCGCGAAGGCGTGCACGCCGACCTCACGGCGGGCGCCCCCACGGCCAGGGTCCGGGCGAACCTGCGCGCCGACACCCCGCCGCCGCCACCGGTCAGGACGTGGGTGAGCGTCGCCGACGTCGCGGCCGAGATGGGCCGCACCATCGGCAAGGGCGAGGACGACCTGGCCGTCTTCCAGGCGGCCGTGGACCGGCACGACACGGTGTTCGTCCCGATCGGACGGTACGTTCTCTCCGACACGCTCAAGCTGCGGCGCACGTCCAACCTGATCGGCCTGCACCCCCGGCAGACCTGGCTGCTCGCCGTCGACGGCCACCCGCACTTCACCGACCCCGGCGCGCCACGGGCGCTGGTGTCGACCCCGCGCGGCGGCCGGAACACCGTCACGGGCCTCGGCCTGGACACCGCCCGGCAGACCCCGGGCGCGGTCAACCTCCTCTGGCGCTCAGGCGCGGACTCCTATCTGGCGGACATCACCACCCAGTTCGTCAAGTGGCATCCGGCGGACGCCCCCTCGGGCGACCCCGGCTACACCTACAGGGGCGCGCACAAGTACGGCATCTGGGTGCGCGGCGGTGGCGGCACGTTCGTCAACGTGTGGAGCATCAACGGCTGGGCCGAGAACGGCCTGCTCGTCGAGGACACCGACGTGCCCGCCCGCCTGTACGAGCTCTCCATCGAGCACCACGAGACCCGCGAGGTGGTGCTGCGCAGGGTGTCGGGGTGGCGTTTCCTCGGCCTGCAGACCGAGGACCACATCTACGGCTGGCGCTCGCAGGCGGTCGAGATCGAGCGCTGCCGGGACATCCTGCTGGCCAACTCCGTGCTCTTCCGGGTGGCCACCGTGCTCGGCCCGCACCCGTACGGGGTGAGCGTGCGCGACAGCCGGCGGGTGACGCTGCGCGGCAATCGTGGCTACCGGGACAAGACGCCCGAGTTCACCCAGTGGGGCGCGGCTGTGTTCGACCACCGCAGCGGGCGGAGCGTCCCCGAGATCGAGTTCACCCTGATCGAGATCGGGTGACCGGCCGGTGAGGACGCGCGGCGGACGCGTCCTCACCAGTCCCCGAGCCGTGGCCGGCTGCGGTCCTCGGTGGCGACCAGGACGTCGAGCAGCGACTCCTGCAGCCCGGCCCGGACGGTCGCGTGCGCCGGGTCGTCCCACAGGTTGTCCAGCTCCGCCGGGTCGCGCTCCAGGTCGTACAGCTCACCGGTGCGCGCCCGGGTCGTGGACGGCGCGCCGTGGTAGACGACGATCTTCCAGTGGTCCCGCCTGAGCATCGTGGTGTGCACCGGCTCCGCGTACGGATGACCGCTGTTGCGGTATTCGCACAGGGCCCAGCCCCTGACCGGCGCGTCCCGCTTACCACGGGCCAGCGGCAGCAGGTCCAGCCCCTGCCCGCGCGGCAGCGGCGGCGCGCCGGCCGCCGCGAGGAACGTGGGCGCCAGGTCGATCCACTGCACGAGCTCCGCCCGCCGCTCGCCGGCGGGCAGCCCGGCCGGCCAGCGCATGATGAGCGGGACCCGGACGGCGCACTCGTACATCATCGGGCCCTTGAGCATGAGCTGGTGGTCGCCGAGCATCTCGCCGTGGTCGCTGGTGAAGACGACTAGGGTGTTCTCGGCCAGGCCCGTCTCGTCGAGGGCGGCGAGGATCCGGCCCACCTCGTCGTCCACGAGGCTCACCATCGCGTAGTAGTTGACCTTGACGTCGTGCAGCTCGGACTCGGTGTACTCGACGTAGCCGCGGGCGTGGCCGGCGTAGGAGCGGTGGGACGCCTCGGTGAGCACGGGGGGCTTGCCGGCCAGCTCCTGGTCTCGGGTGACCGAACGCCGCAGAGACTTGCCCCGGTAGGCGTCGGCGTACTCCTTCGGCGCGCCGAATCCGTGGTGCGGGTCGAAGAAGTTGGCCACGAAGAAGAAGGGTCTGCTCGTGTCGCGTGAGCGCCGCAGGTAGTCGATGGTCTCGTCGCCGATCCACCGGCTGTAGTGGAACTCGGTGGGCAGGGCGTCGAAGCCGGTGCCCGAGCCGGCCCGGGCGGCGGAGTCGTACAAATCCGGCCGGACGGCGCGCAGCCACCGGTGGTAGGCGTTCTCGGACGACCCCGGATAGGGGTCGTGGGCCCAGCGGAACACCCGGAAGCCGTCGTCGAGCCGCGGTTCGAGCCGGCCGTCCGAGCAGGCCCCGCCGACGTGGAACTTCCCGACCAGGCCGCAGTCGTAGCCGTGGTCGGCCAGGGTGCGCGAGAACAGCCGCTCGTGCGCGGGCAGGCCGACGCCGTTCGCCCAGGCTCCGTGCGCGTGCACGTAGCGGCCGGTCATGAGGCTGGCGCGGGAGGGGCCGCAGACGGGGCTGTTGACGTAGCAGTTCTCGAACAGCACGCCCTGCTCCGCCAGCCGGTCGAGGTGGGGCGTGTGGATCTCGTCGTTGCCGTACGCGCCCAGCGCGTCGAAACGTTGCTGGTCGGTGCAGATGAGCAGGATGTTCGGTGCGTTCATGACTCTCAATCCGGGTGAAGCGCGCCGGGGCCGCACGGCTCCGGCGGGGTCGGCGCGTCAGGACTTCACGGCTCCGGCGACGCCTTCGACGAAGTAGCGCTGGAGGGCGAGGAAGACGAGGAGCAGCGGGATCAGCGAGATGGTGCCCGCGGCGGCCAGGCCGGACCAGTCGGTGGAGTTGGTGCCGCGGAAGGCGAGCATGCCCACCGAGAGCGTGCGCAGGTCCGGGCGGCTGAAGGTGAACACCAGCGGCAGCAGGAAGTTGTTCCAGGCCGCCAGGAAGGTCATCACGCTGACGGTCGCGGTGACCGGGCCGGCCAGGGGCAGCACGACGCGGAAGAACGTACGCAGGAAGCCCGCGCCGTCCATGATCGCCTCTTCGAGCTCGCGCGGGATGCGGGCGAAGTAGCCGGCGTAGAGCAGGACGGCCGCGACGTGGCCGCCGCCCGCGAGGGCGAGGACGATGCCCGTACGCGAGTTCAGCAGCCCCAGGAGGTCGCTGAGCTCCACCACCGGGATGATCGTCAGGCCGCCTGGCGCGAACAACGTCGCCACCAGCACGCCGACGACCACGCGCTTGCCGATGAAGTCGCGGCGGGCGATGACGTAGCCGGCCAGGGCGCAGCGCAGGACGACCAGCACCACCGTGCTCAGGGTGACGAGCACGCTGTTCACCGTGTAGAGCCCGAAGTCGGCGTCCCGCCAAGCCCGCGCGTAGTTCTCGAAGTGCGGCGAGCCGGGGATCAGGCCGAGCCCGCCGGAGAAGACCCCCAGCGAGTCCTTCAGCGAGGCGGAGACGATCCAGAGCAGCGGATAGATCCACACCACGCAGACGACGGCGAGCACGGCCACCTGGGCCCAGATCCCCAACCGGCGGCGGACGGCGGAGACGTTCATGAGCTGCTCCTGACGCGGTTCGCGTAGCGGAGGCCGGCGGCCTGGATCGCGGCCAAGACGAGCGTGATCCCGAACCACTTCCACATGTGCACGCCCATCACCGTCCACAGGGAGGTGGCGGGGTCGCCCAGGAAGTCGACGGGCTGATCGACGATCCCGAGGCCGAGCAGCAGCTGGTTCACCGGGCCGCCGGCGGGGTCGAAGATGAACCCCATGACCACGCCGATGATCGCCGTCGTCGTCACCACGGGCACGAACAGCGCGGTCCTGAACAGCTTGGCCAGGGGCAGCCGCGGGTTGTTCAGGACGAGCGCGACCAGCAGGATCAGCCCGACCCGCAGCGGCACGGTCATCGCGATGATCAGCAGGGTGACCCCGAGCGACTTCCAGAACAGCGGGTCGCCGAACGCCTCACGGTAGTTGGCCAGGCCGATGAAGGGCCGCTCGGCGCCGAGCCCGTTCCAGTCGAGCAGGGAGTAGTACAGGCCGGAGACGATCGGCCAGACCGTGTACATGCCGAACAGCACGACGGTGGGCAGCAGGAAGACGTACGACCAGCGTTCCGACCACAGTCTGGCGGAGAGCCCCCGGCGGCGGACCGTCGCCTTTGGTGTCACGGTTCGTGTCGCCTTTTGTGTCGAGGTGCTCGTCATTGCCGGTACATCTCCGCCGTGTAGTCCTCGCCGCGCTTCCAGTTCGGGAAGGCCCAGTCGTCGAGACTCACCCGCACCCCCTTGCCCGACACCACCCGCGTGGCGCGCTCCCGCTCGGCGGCGAGCTTGCCGTTGTGCTCGCGCAGCGTCCTGCCGATGTCGGTGATCTCGCCGCTGAGGATGCCCTGGGTGATCTCGCCGAGCGTGGGTCTCTGCTCCTTCGTCTCGCTGATCACCTGGGTGACGGCGGGGTTGCGGGAGACGGGGCTGGGCGCGAGCCGGACGTTCCGGCCGAACAGCTCGACCGCCCGCTTGTACGTCGGGTGCACGTCCGCCGTGGCCACGGCCTCCAGGTCGAGGGGCACCTGGTCCATGTAGCTCGCCAGCGCCCGGTTGAACTCGGGCCCGGTGCACTGGGCCAGCAGCTCGGAGGCCGCTTCGACGTGCTTGGACTTGCCGGACACGAACAGCTGGCCCTCCCGGCCGACATGGCCAGCTCGGTGACGTGGGTCTGCATCCGCTCCTGGAACTGCAGCCCCTGGATCCAGCCGTACGCCCGGCCGCCGCCGTCCTTGGTGATCCGCGCGGCGAGAGCGCGGAACTCGTCCCACGTCGCGGGGCCCGCGTCCGGATCGCCGCCCACCTTCTCGACCAGGTCGCGGTTGAACCAGTTGAGTGTGGCGTACTGGCGGGGGGTGAAGACGGGAGAGGTGTAGAGCTTGCCGTCGAAGACGTGCAGTCCTTCGAGCAGGCTGTCGGCGGGGAGTTTCGCCCGGATCGCGTCGGGGTTCGCGAGGGGGGAGAACCAGCCGCCGGCGACCAGGGCCGCCTCCGACGATCCGAGGCCGACGACCGTGTGCACGTCGGCGATCTGGTTGCTCTTGAACGCCAGTTGCAGCGCCTGGCCCATCTCGCTCGGGTTGTAGACCACGTGCTCCACCCGGGTTCCGGGGTGGGCCTTGCCGTACTCGGCGAACATGCGCTCGTACAGCGGCTTGAGCGGCTGGAAGTGATCCCACCAGCGGATCACGTCGGCGCCGGCCGTGGTGGCCGCCTCCTGCTACGAGCTGCGGCTGCATCCGGAGACGCCGAGGACGCCCGCCAGGGCGGCGCCGGACAGTCCGAGGAATCGCCGGCGGCCGAGATCGGTCATGGTGGGTCCTCTCCTTCCCGCCGGGATCGAGGCGCGGGAACTGAGACGAGGGGGCAGGATGGGGGGGATGGGGGGGGGAATGGGGGCATGAGGGCATGGCCGGATGCTCCGGACCTGGGCCGATCCGAAGGCGAACGTTCGCCCTTCGGAGGTAAAGACCGTGGCCAGTGTCTCGCTCAGGGACGTCGCCGCGCGCGCCAACGTGAGCTTCCAGACGGTGAGCAAGGTGCTCAACGGCAAGGGCGCCGTCACCCCGGCCACCCGGCAGCGCATCATCGAGGCGGCCGAGGAGATCGGCTACATCCCCAACGCGCTGGCCCGCAGCCTGCAGTCACGCAGCTCGCTGACGCTCGGGGTGATCACCGTCGACTTCAGCAACTCGACGGCGGCGCTGTCCCTCGTCGGCATCGAGCGCGAGGCACGCCGGCACGGCCTCAGCGTGATCCTCAGCAGCCTGGATCCCGACGGCTCCGACTGCGTGCGTTACCTGCGCGTGCTGATGGAACGCCGAGTCGACGGCATCATCATGAACGCCCCCGCGACCGAGGAGGACGAGGAGGTCGGACGGCTGCTGCGCGGCGGGCCGCCCTGCGTCAGTCTGCACGACATCGCCGGCGGCGGGGTCCCGTCCGTCACCATCGAGGCCGAGAACAGCGCGGCGCTCCCGGTCCGCCACCTGCTCGCGCTCGGCCACCGCCGGATCGCCACGGTGACCGGCCTGCTGCGGCGGCACAGCGCGCAGCAGCGCACCGCCGTCTACCGGGAGGTGCTGGCCGGGCATGGCCTGGCCTACGATCCGCTCCTGGTCGAGGACGGCGCGTGGGAGGTCGAGGGCGGCTACGCGGCCACGCACCGGCTGCTCGACCGAGCGCCCGACATCACCGCGATCTACGTACAGAACGACCTCATGGCCGTCGGGGTGCTCAACGCCCTGCACGAGCGGGGGCGGCGCGTCCCCGACGACTGCTCGGTGGTCGGCTGTGACGATCATCCGGTCGCGGCCCGTACGATCCCGCCGCTGACGACCGTGCGGATGCCGTTCTACGACGCCGGGGCGGCCGCCGTCCGCCTGCTCCTCGATCGCATCGCGGAGCGGAGCGCGTCGGCGCAGGAGGTCCTGCCCGTCTCCATGGTCTACCGCGCCTCCACCGCCGCGCCGCCGGCCGGTTGACGATCCTGCGGCGGGGTCAGGATCCGGACGTCTTGAGTGACGACGGGTAGTCGTCCAGGGTCATGGACTCGTACACGCGCCCGCTCTTGGTGGTGAGGCGGAGCAGGGCGCGCCTGGGGCCGGCGGGCAGGGCGGAGATGAGGCGGATGCCCTGGGCCAGCGCCGAGACGCCGAGGCGGGAGGTGGGCACCAGGGTCTTGGCCGCGCTGAGCGCCGCCGCGCGGCTGCCGCGCACGTGCCCGGCCATCGCGCGCTCGTACGCGGGAAAGGCGCGCTCGTGATCGCCGCCCGCCCGCGCCAGCTCCCCCGCCAGCACGTACGCGCCGACGACGGCCAGGCTGGTGCTGCCGCCGACGGCCGGCCCGGGGCAGTAGCCCGCGTCGCCGACGAGCGTCACCCTCCCCCGCGACCAGGTGTCCATGCGGAGCTGGGAGATCGAGTCGAAGTAGAACGCCGGGGTGCGGCCGAGCTCGTCCAGCCAGCGGTCCACGTCGGGATGCAGCCCCTCGAACGCGCCGCGCAGCAGCTCCTTCTGGCGGGGCACGTCGTGGCGGTGGTAGTCGAGCTCGCGCTCGCTCCGGAACAGGAACAACGCCCGTGCCTCGCGGCGGCGCACGTTGGAGTGCAGCCCGTCCGCGCCGACGACGAGGTCGAAGCGGCGCGGCGGCGCCTGCTCGAACCGCACCTCGCCGTCGGGCGAGATCGCGGTGATCGAGTCGTCGAAGACGTACTCGACGTCGTCGCGCGTGGCGTCATAGTAGATCTCGCTCAGGTCGTCGCGCATGATCTCGACGTGCCGGCCCGACGCGACGCTGAAAATCTTGCCGAGGTCCACCCGGACGGGACGCCGCGCGCCCTCACCGCGCAGGGTCATCCGCGTCGTGCCGGTGGCCCGCTCCTCGACGCGCGGGAGCACGCCCATCTTCTCCGTGATGTCCATCGCGGGCCGGAACAGGTCCACCGCGTGGCCGCCGGTCCAGCGCGGGGCCGGTGCCCGCTCGACGACGGTGACGGAGCAGCCGTGCCTGGTCAGCCAGTACGCCAGCACGGGGCCGGCGATGCTGGCGCCGGAAATGAGAATCCGCATGAACCCGCCCTCGTCTCTGTGGCTCGACCGGCATCGTGGCCGGTCGTGCCCGGTCGTGGGCCCCCAGTGTCGCCGCCGGTGCGCGGTGGTGGATTGAACGAATGTTCCCTGGCCCGTTCGTCACGGTGCCTTGTGCGCGCCGTACGGTCAGGCGGTGTGCTGCTCGATCAGCGCGGCGACCTCGCCGGCCTCCGGTGCGGACGTGGCCTCCAGGAGGGTGAGGGCGCGGCGCCAGGCGGCCACGGCGGCGGGCAGGTCTCCCGCGTCGCGGTGCACGTCGCCCAGCAGGCGCAGGGCCAGGCCCTGGCGGCTCGGGGCCTGGATGGCCGCGCACATGGCGACGATCTCGTCGAGCAGCGCGGCCGCCGCGTCCAGACGCCGCTGCCTGCGCCACACTTCGGCCTGGGTGAACAGCACGCGGGCCTGCCCTACCTTGTCGCCCATATCGCGATATATGGCCACGGCCCGTTCCAGGAGGGGTTCGGCGTCGGCGAGATCCTGCCGGGCGAGCCGCGCCTCGGCCAGGCCCAGGGAGGCGTAGCCGACGCCGCTCGGGAAACCGAGCGCGCCGAGCACGGCCAGCGCCTGGCTGAAGTGGCCTTCCGCGGCGGCGGGGTCGCCCTGGGTGAGCACGATCTCCCCCAGCACGATCCTGGTGAACTCGCGCGAACGCACGTCGCCGATCTCGTCCGCCATCCGCACCGCCCGCCGGACGAACGTGCCGGCCTGCTCCAGCCGGCCCATGCGGAAGTGGATCCGGCCGATGCCCCGCAGGACGGTGATCTCCGTGCTCCGGTCGCCGGCCCGTGCCAGGCCCTCGCCGGCCTGTTCGTAGCAGGCCAGCGCGTCGGCGTCGCGCCCTTGGAGCCGGTGCAACTCGGCCTGGTTGACCAGGGCCAGGGCGTGCCCGTGCCGGTCGCCGGCCTTGTCGAACAGCTCCAGGGCCTCCTCAAGGGCCAGGCCGCACCCGGTCCGGTCGTCGAGGGCGAAGCACAGCCGGGCGAGCCCGTGCAGCATGGCCGCCTGCCCGCGCAGGTCGCCCGACACGCGGGCTCTGCGCAGCGCGGTCTCATGCGTGACGCGCCATTCGTTGTGGAAGTTCCTGGTCTGGAACAGGTCCAGAGTGCTGGTGGCCAGGTCCCAGCAGAGCTCGTCGAACCCCAGCGCCGCGCACTGG
The DNA here is from genome assembly GCF_040649755.1 of Nonomuraea sp. NPDC048882. Classification (NCBI taxonomy): domain Bacteria; kingdom Bacillati; phylum Actinomycetota; class Actinomycetes; order Streptosporangiales; family Streptosporangiaceae; genus Nonomuraea; species Nonomuraea sp. NPDC048882. The sequence goes on along the minus strand of NZ_JBEZGB010000031.1, from coordinate 72,974 downwards.
CGCACGCCCTCCACGACGCTCGCCGCCTCGGCCTCGATCCAGGCCAGCGGGTCGGCCACCACGCCTCCCGCGGCCTTCGCGTCGAGCCGCCAGACGATCCCGTCGCCGTGGACCATCCGGTAGTCACCGCCACACAGCCGCCGGTGTGCTCGCCTGGCCAGGTCGAGCCAGGAGCTGAAGGCACGTTCGAGAGCGGCGGAACGTGCGCCGTCCGGCTCGTCGGCCTCGGCCCGCTCCCGCGCGTACGCCCGGATCAGGTCGTGGAACCGGAAGCGCACCTGCCCGCCGGGCCCGTGACCCGCCACCTCAAGCAGGCGGACGTCGGCGAGCTGTTCCATCAGCTGCTCGGCCTCCGGCTCGGACGTGTCGAGCAGCGCGGCGCCGGCCCAGATCGCGAAGTCGGGCGCCTCCAGCAGGCCCAGCAGGCGGAACATCCGCTGCGCCTGGGACGGCAGGCTCTGGTAGCCGATGGCGATGCTGGCCCGGACCTCGCGGGAGCCGTGGGAGAGCTGGCCGAGCCGGCCGCGCGTGTCGCTCAGGCGGGTGATCAGGTGGCCCAGGTCCCAGTGGGGGCGCGCGGCGAGCTTGGCGCCGGCGATGCGCACGGCCAGCGGCAGCTCGCCGCAGAGCCGGACCAGGGTGCGGGCCTCGGAGGGCGTGTCGACGACCTTCTCGGCGCCGATGATGTTCCCCAGCAGCTCGACCGCGTCCGCGACGGGCAGGACGTCCAGGTCGATGCGCCGGGTCGCGGGGAGCATGGCCAGCCGCTGCCTGCTGGTGATCAGTACGGCGCAGCCGCGCGTGCCCGGGATGAGCGGGCGTACCTGGGCCTCGTCCGCCGCGTTGTCGAGCACCATGAGGTAGCGCCGGTCGGCGAGGGTCTCGCGGTAGAGCTCGACGCGCTCGTCCAGGTCGGCCGGCAGCCGGGAGCTGTCCAGGCCCAGGGCGCGCAGGAACCGGCCCAGCGCCTCGGCCGCGTCGAGCGGATGCCGCTCGCACCCGCGCAGGTCGATGTAGAGCTGGCCGTCGGGGAACTCGTGCCTGAGCCGGTGCGCGACGTGCACGGCCAGCGTGGTCTTGCCCACGCCGCCCTGGCCGGAAATGGCGCTGACGGGCACGGCCGTGCCGGCGGATGTGCCGTGCGCCGAGAGCAGGTTCCGCGTGACCGCGGCCACCTCGTCGCGCCGGCCCACGAAGTCGGCGTGGTCGGGCGGGAGCTGGCAGACCGTGGTGCGCGGTCCGGGTTCGGCCGCGCTCAGCTCGTCGGCCAGGGTGACGGCGTGCAGCCGCCTCAGGTCGAGGCCGGGTTCCGCGCCCCGCTCTGCGACGAGGTGCGTGCGCGCCCGCTCGTAGGTCTCCAGTGCGCGATGGCGCTGGCCGGCCCGTACGTACGCGAGCATGAGCAGGTGCCAGGCCCGCTCGCGCAGAGGCTGCTCGGCGACGAACGACCGCAGGTCGCCGATCACCTCCGCGGGCGAGCCGGCCCCCAGCCTGGCCTCGGCGTCGTCCAGGCGCGTCTCGGCCAGCCGTTCCTCCAGCTCGGCCACCCGTTCGCGCATCCAGTCGTGCACCTGGACGCCCTCGGCAGGACGCCCTCGCCACAACGCCAGTGCCCCCTGGAACCCGCGTGCCGCGGCGACGAGGTCGCCCCGCCGCGCGTCGGCCCGCGCCCGGCGCACCTCACGGTCGAAGACCAGCAGGTCGACGTCCTCCTCGTCCGCCTCAAGCAGATATCCGGAGCCCCTGGTGAACAGGCGGACGTCGGACCCGAGCGCCTTCCTGATGCGGGCGACGTGGGTCTGCAGGTTGGAGACGGCGGAGGGCGGGGCCGTCTCCCACAGCGCGGCGATCAGCCGGTCTCTGGAGACGGGCGCGTTGACGTTGAGCAGGAGCGTCGTCAGGACCACGTGCTCCTTGCCCTTGAGCGCGATCTCCCGCCCGTCCGCCGCGCGCACCTGGACGGGGCCCAGAATGCCGAACGTCGCTCCAGCCATGGCCCGTGCCTCCACTGAGTGGATGTGTGGCTCCCCCGACAGAGTTCGATCACTAGTAGCGCGCGGTCATGGCGGCCGTCAAGGCCCGGGGTCGAGTGCCGTCGCACACCACCGTGAACGTCCCGCGCGGTGGCCCATGAAAGTGCCTCTGATCAGCGGCGAGCCGGTTTGTCGGTGCGTTGATCTACTGTCCCGGCCATGACCTCATCGACGCAGGCGTACACGTACGCCGCGCCCTCCTCCCTCGTCGACGGCCGGCTCGGGCTGGCGACCTCCGGCGGGCGGGCCCTGTCCGGCCCGGCCGTGGCCCCCCGGTTCTTCAGCGGCGTGGTGACCCAGGCCGCTCCCGCCGCGGCGGCCCTGCTCGGCGTCGCCGACGTGGCGCTGGCCCGCTACCACCAGCCGCAGTCGCGGCCCGGCTGGGTGCGCGACCCCGTGGTGACGTGCAACGGCGACCGGCTGCGGTTCGAGTCGTTCTCGGCCTGCGGCGGCGTCTACGCCCGGCTCGACCTGCTGAGCGGCGCGCTCGACGGCGAGGTGTTCGACCGGGGCACCACCAACGTCGACGTCAACGCGCCGCTGCGCGAGGCGCTGGCCCGCATCGGCGCGCGTGACCCGCTGCACCTGGGGGTGGGCCTCGACGAGCTGGTCGTGACCACGATGGACGGCGCGGTGGTGGAGAAGAAGGTGCCGCTGCCCGAGCGCTGGCTGCGCGGCTTCGCCGAGGTGCAGGTCATCGCCTCCGGCATGGACCAGCGCGGCGAGCTGGCCGGCATGGCGGCGGTGCGCTTTTTGCGCGGGCTGCCCAGGAAGGACACGGTGTGGGTGGCGCAGGCGGGCCGCGAGCTGAAGGTCTCGCCCCGTCGGATCGCCGGCTCGGTCCAGCTCGCGAGCCCCAACCGGCTGGCCACCCTGCTGCCGCTACTGCGCTTCGCGAAGTCGCTGCGGGTGTACGGGCCCGCCGACGCCTCCTCCAGCGCCTGGGAGCTCGAGCTGCCCGGCATGCGCTACACGCTCACCCTGTCGCCCGCGCGCTGGCGCGGCTTCTCCGGCGAGGGCGCGGTGCTCGACGACCTGGCCACCGACGAGGCCGACGCCGACGCCGACGTGGTGGGCATGCTGCTCAACTTCGAGCCCGAGGTCGAGATCGGCCTGCTGGCCGACCGCGCCGGCCTGCCCGCCGACCGGGTGCGGGCGGCGCTGACCCAGCTCGGCGTGGCCGGCCGGGTCGGCTACGACCTGTCGGAGGCCGCCCACTTCCACCGCGAGCTGCCGTACGACAAGGACGACGTGAGCCTGCTCAACCCGCGGCTGGCCAAGGCGCGCAAGCTCGTCGAGGCGGGCGCCGTGCGGCTCGACGGAGAGTCGGCCACCGTCAGCACCTCGGGCGGCACCCGCCAGGTCTCCCTGGCCGACGGCTCCTGCACCTGCGAGTGGTGGTGGGACCATCGCGGCTCGCGCGGGCCGTGCAAACACGTGCTGGCCGCCCGGATCGTCGCCCGCGCCGCCGTGGAGGTCTCCCGATGACCCTCTGGACGGAGATCCGCGACCTGGTCGCCGCTAATCAGGTCATCCGCCTGACCGACCGGCTGGTCACACTCACCGACGCCGAACGCGCCGAGCTGGGCGGGCACTTACCCGGCCTGGTCAAGGAGCTGCGCCGCGCCCACACCGAGCGGGTGCGCGCCGAGCACCCCGACGACTTCGAGGAGCTGTCCTCCTGGCAGATCGGCGACGCGCTCGACACGGCGTCCCAGGCGCTGCTGCTGACCGGTGTCGGTGTCATCGGCGGCCCGGCCGCCGCGGTGACCTGGATGACCGGCCGCGACGTCAACCGCCGCTGGGCCGCCGCCATCGACGTCGCCCAGGTGTGCCGGGTGGCGGGCACCCGCCCCCTGGAGTGGCGCCGCGACGTCGCGGTCCGGCTGGCCAGGCGGATCCGCCGGCCCAATGACCGCATCGCGCCGCTGGCCCTGGCGCTGCTGCGCGAGTCCGGCGCCGTGCCGCCCGACCACGACCCGCTGGTGGCCGCCTGGCTGGCCGCACCGAGCGTGGCCCGTGACCCGCTGACGGGCGTGCTGCTGCCCCGGGTCTTCGACGCCGGCGGCGCGGGCCGGGCCCTCCGTGACGAACGGCTGGAGCCGCGGCCGTCGCACTGGCTGGCCACCGCCGCCCGCGAGCTGCCCAGAGACCAGGTGCTCGACAGTTGCGTGCGCCGTTTCCTGCGCGGCGGCGAGGCGCAGGACCTGCGCTTCTTCGTCCGGCTGCACACGCTGCTCGCCCCCACGCCCGCCGAGACTGCTCCCCGCCTGCGCGACTACCTGCGGCTGCTGCCGTCAGCCCCCGGTACGGTCGCCGAACTGGCCGCTGGGCAGGTGCGCGCGGCGCCGCTCGACCACGCCGACCTGGTCGAGGCGGTCGAGGCCCTGACCTTCAGGGCCGAGGCCAAACTCGCCGTCACCGGGCTGCGCTGGCTCGACCAGGCGCTCCGGGCCACGCCGGAGGCGGCCGGCGACTTCGTGGCCGCGCTGACCACGGCGTACGCGCACGACTCCTTCGACGTGCGCAACCGCGCGGTCGAGCTGAGCCTGAAGCACGCCGAGGCGTTCGCCGGCCACGCCGAGGCGATCCTCGACGGCCTCCGCCACCTGGCCCCCGGCCTGGGCGCGAGGCTGGCCGAGCGGTTCGGCGGACAGGCCCCGGCCGAGGCGCTGCCGGAGGAGAAGGAGTTCCCGCCGCTGCCGGAGCTAGCCGAGCCGCAGCCGTTCCCCGAGCCGTCGCTCGCGCCCGGCCGCGTCGAGGGCTGGGCCGGCCGCGAGCGCTGGCTGGCGGCCTTCGTCGCCGGAGCCGCCGCCGACAGGGAGGAACTGCGCCGCCGGCTCAGGTTCCACGTCGAGCAGATCCAGCCGCACGTGTACGGCTGGCGGGGCAAGGACATGCGCCTCGACCCCGGCGACTGGCAGTCGGCGCTGTCCGCCGAGCTCGTGAACCCCGGCAGCGCGCCGCCGCGGCCGCCGGTCAGGCCGCAGAGGTTCTGGGACTCGGCGAACCACTCCGTACGGGTGCGCGTCCTCACCCGTGGCGAGGAACCCGGCGACGAGCCGTCGCCCCGGCGGATCACCGTGGGCGGCTTCTACCGGCCCGGCCGCTACCTCGATGACGACGCCCCACTGCGTGCCTTTTTCATCACCTGGACCAGCGACGACGGCCCGGCTCATGCGGTGGCCCGCGAGGGCGGGCGGCAGGTCCCCTTCTCCAACGGCCGGATCGACCTGGGGCCCTCCCCCACCGACGCCGACTCCACCTACGCCGACTCCAGCGACACCGGCACCACCGGCACCGGCACCACCGGCACCGAGCTGCCGCCGGAGCACGACGAGGACCGCCATGGCGACCCGCGTCCGGATCGTCCGGCGGGGCCCCGCGGCCTTTACGACGGCTCCGCGAAGGCCATGCCGTCCCGCGTCCTGGACATCGCCTATGAGCGGATGGCCGAGCTCGGCGTCGACCCCGCCAGGATCAAGGCGATGCGATCAGGCCGCCCGGTGCCCCCGCCGGGCGCGGACGAACCGCTCGTGCAGGTGACCGTGGTCTTCGTCCCGCCCCGGCTGCGTTCCTTCATGCCGGAGCCGCTGCCCGAGCACGAGGAGTGGCGGCGGCGCAATTACCTGCCCTCTCCCAACCAGGTCCCCCCGCCGCACGACTTCCTGCTCCACCGCTACGCCGAGCTCCTCGCAGCCCTCCGCGACGGCGCCCTGCAGCCGGTGCTGCTGGCCACGCCTACCTGGATGAGCGGCCATCTCGACCCCGACGTGCTGGTCGACCGGCTGGAGACCTGTGCCGCCGCCAGAGTCGAGCCGGTCCCGTCCGACCTGGCGCAGGCGCTGCTGCGGTTGCCCAGGGGCCGCCACCAGACCGCGGCCGACCGGGCGGCCAAGGTCGACTCGGAGGCGGCGCGCTCGGCCGCCCGCTGGCTCGCCGGTGACGGCCTGGCCGACCCCGAGTGCGGCCTGGTGTGGCGCCACATGGTCGGCGCGACCATGGTCGAGTTCGGCGACACGGAGCCGGACCACTTCACCGAGGTCAGGCTGCGGCCCGTGCTGCGGGTGACGGCCCCGACCGGCCACCGGCTGATCGACGAGGTGCTGCTGCGCGAGCCGTCCGAATGGCTGTTCGACCAGTACAACAGCACGATCGGGGTCTGGCCCGCCATGGTGCCCTCGCATCGCGAGATCGTGGCCGTCAACCTGCTCCCCTATCTGCTGCGCGGCCACTGGGGCACGTGGGCGGCTCCGGCGGAGATCGCCGACCTGGAGCTCGCCCAGGGCCCGCTCGGCGAGGCCACCGCGGTGATCCTCGCCTACCTCCTCGTCAGCGGCGTGCCGGACATGATCCCGCTGATCCTGCGCATGGCCGCCAAGAGCGAGCTGCCCGCCGAGGCGATCGGCCGCCAGCTCGCGCTGGTGCTGCGCCGCACCTGGCTGCAGACCCGTCCCGCCATCGCGGTCCTGACCGAGCTGGCCGACGCCGGCGGCCACCACGAGGTGTGGCGCATCCTGCGTGTCCTGCTGCCCGAGCTGCTGCCGCGCGAGGGGCAGCGGGCGAGCGTGACCCACACCGAGCTCGTCGCCTTCGCCGCCGACGTGGCCGGCTGGACCGGCGCGCGCGGGGAGATCCCGGCCGTGGCCGCGTTCACGGGAAGCCGGCGCACGAGCCGCTTCGCCCACGAATGCCGCCGCCTGCACGCCCAGCTCACGGAGGCCACGTCATGACCATTGACGGCGTTCGTACAGAGATCAGGGCTCTCGTGCTCGACCACGACGCCGAGGGGCTGGCCGGGCGATTACCGCGGCTCACCGACGCCGAGCGGGCCGCCGTCGCCGCCGACGCGCCCGGCCTGCTCGCCGTGCTCCGCGCCAACCGGCCCGCCGGTTGGGACACGCTCGACCTGGACGCCGTCGCGGCCGAGGTGCTGATGATGGTGGGCGCGGCGACCCTGCCGGGGCCGGCCGGGGCGGCCACCTGGCTGATGCGGCGCGACTTCAACCTCCCCCGTTGGGCCGGCGCGCCGAGCCCGCACCGGGTGGTGCGGGCGATCTCCGGCCGCCCGGCGTCCTGGCGTGCCGATCTCGCGGTACGGCTGGCGCGCCGCGTCCGCCGTACCGACGACCGGATCGTGCCGCTGGCCCTGGAGCTGCTGCGCGACGCCGACGTCATTCCGCCCGACCACGAGCCGCTGGTGGCGGCCTGGCTGTCGGCGGCGGGCGTGCCCGGCGACCCGCTGACACCGCACCTGCTGCCGAAGATCTTCGAAGCGGCCGGCGCGGGCCGGGCCCTGTCCGGCGAGACGCTCACCCCTGAGCCGTCCCACTGGCTGGCCCTGACCGCCCGCACGCTGCCGCGCGAGCAGGTCATCGACGGCTGCGTGAGCCGGTTCCTGCGCGGCGGCGACGTGCGCGACCTGCGCTTCTTCGTCCGGCTGCACACGCTCGTCGCGCCCACGCCGCAGGAGTCGGCCGGGCGGCTGCGCGACTACCTGCGGCTGCTGCCCGTCGCGCCGGGCCCGGTGGCCGAGCTGGCCTGGCGGCAGGTGCGCGGGGCTCGGCTCGATCCCGCGGACGTCGCCGAGGCCGTCGAGGCGATGACCTTCCGCCAGGAGACCGGGCTCGCCGTGAAGGGCCTGGCCTGGCTCGACCGTCACCTCGGCGAGCATCCGGAACGGGTGTCCGACCACGTCACGGCGCTGACCCACGCCTACGGGCACGCCGCGCACGAGGTACGCGACCGCGCGGTCACCCTCACCCTCAAGCACGCCGCCCACCTCACGGACGCGGCCCCGATCCTGGAGGCGGCCGAACTGCTGCCCCCCGCCTCGGCCCGCCGGCTCTTCGAGCGCTTCGCGGAGGGCTGGACCGGCGACTTCACCCCCGGCCGCCTGCCCGAAACCACCGTCCCAGGCCCGTTCCCGAACGTGGACGCGGAGTTCGGCTCGTTCTCCGGTTCAGGTGCGGAGAGCGGCCGGTCGGCGGAGGCCGGGTGGATCGGTGTGGAGGCGTGGCTGGCGGCGGTCACGCGGCAGGCGTACACCGACCCGGCCGCCCTGAAGCGGACGCCGGCCCGCCAGTTCGGCGAGGAGCTGCGGCCGGTGCTCTACGACATGCCGGAGTGGCGTTCGCCTCGTGACTGGTGCACCGCGCTGGCCAGGGAACTCGTCAATCCCGGCGAGGATCCGGGCCCGCCGGACGCGCGTCCGCCGAGGCGGCGCGCCTCGTCCTGGGGGACGACGTCCGACCAGCGGACCGGCGCGACTCAGGCCGGCCTGGGCGATCTTGGTCAGACCCTGTACGACAGCATGATGAACGTCGCGGTCACCGCGTACGAGCTGTTCCCCGGCCTACGCCCGCTCTTCCCGCTGCACGAGATGCCCGACTCCTTCCAGGAGCAGTTCCTGCGGACGGCCGATTCCAGGACCGATCCGCACGAACCGGAGGCCGCCCCAGAGGATCTCTACGACCCGCGAACCCGGCCCGCGTCCGCCCCCTGGAGCCGTCTCCCGCCGTCGCGGCGGTGCGCCCACCCCGACCTCTTCCTGCTGTCCCGCCTCGACGAGCTGCTGCGCGCGGCGAAGGCCGGCACTCTGCCCCCGCTCCTGCTGGCCACCCCCACCCGCGCCGACGGCCACCTCGACCCGGAGACGCTGCTCGATCGCCTGATCGTGTGCGCGGCGTCCGGCCGCGAGCCGCTGCCGCTGGACCTGCAGCAGGCCCTGTTGCGCGTCCCGCCCGGCCCCTCCCCCGACCTGGCCGAACGCGCGAGAGCCATCGGGACGGCCGCCGCCGCGACCGTGGCCCACTGGTTCGGGCGCGGCGCGCCGCCGTCCCCGCGGGTGGAGCTGACCTGGTCCCCAGGCGATGGCACCTACGGCGGAGACGCCCGCGACCGGCGCGGCAGCGTCCAGGTGAGCTGGGAGCCGATCCCGCCCACGGGCCTCGCCCGCCTCGACACCCTGCTGACTGCGCCCAGGACGATCTCGTTCCGGCGCGGGTCACGGGAGTTCTGGCCCGGTATGACGCCTCATCACCGGGAGCTGGCAGCGGCCCACCTGGCGATCGGCCTGATCGACGGCTACCACCTGCCCCAGCTCACGATCGACGACCTCCATGCCCTGGCCCAGGCCGAAGGCACGTCGGGACCGGCGACCGCCCTGATCCTGGCCTACTTCCTCACCTTGGAGGGCGACGAGGCGGTGCCCCCGCTGCTGCGGCTGGCGGCCAAGGACGCGCTGCCCGCCGCCGAGACGGGCCGGCTGCTGGGGCTGCTGGACCGGCGCACCCGCTTTCCGGCCGGCCCGGCGTTGCCCTCGCTGGAGCTGGCCGCCAGGCAGGGCGCGCACGCCGAGGTCTGGACGATCCTGCGCCACTTCCTGGCCGCCTTCCTCCCGGGAGAGGGCGAACGGGCCCAGCGCCCGCACACCGACGCCGTCGTCCTGGCCACCACCATCGCAACCTGGGCCGGAGCGCGCGGCGAGATCGCCGAGGTGGCCGCCCACGCGAAGAGACGCGGTTCGACCTCGCTGACCAGGGCCTGCCGCAGCCTGCACGAGTTCCTGACCCGAAATCCCTGACCGGCGCAGCTCCCGCGAAAGGGGGCCGGCCACCACCCGGCCCCTACCGTCCTGGCGGTGGGGGTGCGGGTGCCGGGTCTGTCCCCGGTCTGGTCAGGGTCCAGCTCGCGAGCAGGTTGAGGGCCTCGCGGGACGCCGTCCCCGGCTCGGTGGTGTAGACGAACATGGTCTGGTCGTTGTCGCCCGGCATGGTGAAGGTCTCGAACTCGACGGTCAGCTCACCGACGACGGGATGGCGCAGGGTCTTGCTGCCGAACGTGCGCTGGTAGACACCGTGGGCGTCCCACCAGGCGCGGAACTCCCCGCTGTGCTCCGACAAGGTCGCCAGCAGGTCGCGGGCGAGCGGGTCGTCGGGGTTGGCGGCCAGGTCGAGGCGGAGGCTCTCGACGCAGTTGCGGGCGTGCTCCTCCCAGTCGACGAACAGGTCTCGGGCGGCCGAGTCGAGGAACATCCAGCGCGAGTAGTTCCGCTCCCTGGGCGGCATCGCGTCGAAGTCGGTGAACAGCGCGCGGGCCAGCCGGTTGGCGGCGAGCACGTCCGTCCGCCTGCCCAGGATGAGCACCGGATTTCCGTCGAGGCTGTCGAGCAGCTGGTAGAGCCCGGGCCGCACCCGCTGGACGCTCGGCGCGCGCCGGCGCGTGGTGCGCGTCGTCGCGCCGACCAGCTCGCGCAGGTACGTCCGGCCGGCGTCGTCGAGGTCGAGCGCGTTCGCGACGGCGTCGAGCACCTGGTCCGACGGCGTGATGCGGCGCCCCTGCTCCAGCCGCGTGTAGTAGTCGGTGGACACGCCGGCCAGCAGCGCGACCTCCTCCCGGCGCAGTCCTGGGACGCGCCGGATCCGGTCGTCGGGCGGCAGCCCGGCCCGCGCCGGATCCACCTTGCTCCGGGCACGACGCAGGAAGTCGGCCAGCTCACGATTGACGCTCATACCCCCATGGTGCCAAGCGGGCCGCCGTCGTGCCTGGGTCTGAGAGTCCTAGGTCGCGCAGGGCCGATGGTGACCCTCATAAGGGCCTCTGACGAGGGAAAACTGATGAGTGTCAACACGACAGAGCAGCGAGGTACATCATGACCAAGATTCGTTCCGCCCAGGTGACCGAGGTCGGCGGCGGCTTCACCTTCGTCGAGGCTGACCTGCCCGAGCCGGGGCGCGGCGAGGTCCGCGTCAAGGTCGAGGCCGTCGGCGTCTGCCACACCGACCACTACTTCGTCAACGGCGGCTACCCCGTGGAGTGGCCGGCCGTGTTCGGCCACGAGATCGCCGGCCGCATCGACGCCCTCGGTGCGGGCGTGACCGGCTGGACGGTCGGCGACCGCGTCGAGGTCGGCTGGTTCGGCGGTAACTGCGGGTCCTGCGACGCCTGCCGCGCGGGCGACTTCATCCACTGCGCCCAGGTCAAGGTGCCGGGCTGGCACTACGCCGGCGGATACGCCGATGCCACGATCGTCCCGGCCACGGCGCTGGCCCGGATCCCCGAAGGGTTCTCAGCGGTCGACGCCGCGCCCATGGGCTGCGCGGGCGTCGCGACCTTCAACTCCCTGCGCCGCAGCTCCGCCCGCCCCGGCGACCTGGTCGCGGTGCTCGGCATCGGCGGGCTCGGCCACCTGGGCATCCAGTTCGCCGCGAAGATGGGCTTCGAGGTGGTGGCGATCTCGCGCGGCACCGAGAAGGCCGACCTGGCCAAGCGGCTCGGCGCGCACCACTACATCGACTCCACGGCGAACGACCCAGCCGAGGCGCTGCAGGCGCTCGGCGGTGCACAGGTCGTGCTCGCCACGGCCATGAGCTCCGCCGCGATGAGCGCGGCGATCGACGGGCTGAAGTACAACGGCGAACTGCTCGTGGTCGGCGCCACGCCCGAGCCGATCGAGGTCAGCCCGTTCCAGATCCTGCCGAGCTCGAAGTCGGTGCACGGCCACCCGTCCGGGACCGCCAAGGACGTGGAGGACACCCTGCGCTTCGCCGCGCTGACCGGCGTGCGGCCCATCACCGAGGAGCGTCCGCTGGAGCAGATCAACGAGGCGTACCAGCGCGTGGTGGACAACCAGGCCCGCTACCGCGTGGTCCTCACCACGGGAAACTGACCCGCGAGCACCAGGTCCGTTGCCGCCAGGTGCTCGCCACGGGCAACCGGCCCGAGCCGACCAGGCCCGTTGCCGCTCGGCGCGCACCACCGGAGACCGGCCCGAACGCACCGGATCGGGCGGCCCGGTGGCGCCGGGACGGGACGGCAGGCCGGTGGGGTCGTCCGCCGGTCGGTGAAAGATCGTCGGGCTGAATGAGGCCCGAGTAGGCTGTGCCGCGACCGTTCCGCGACCGTGAAGGAGCCGCGCATGACCGCCGACCCGACGATGGCCCGGATCGCCCAGGGCGTGGAGCTGAACCACCAGCAGGGCCGGCGTGACGACGCCCGCGAGCTGTTCGCACGGATCTGGGACGACATCGGCGGCGAGCAGGGCGATCCGCTGCACGTCTGCGTCCTCGCCCACTCGATGGCCGACGTGCAGGACGACGTGCGCGAGGAGCTGATCTGGGATCTGCGCGCGCTCGCCGCCGTCGGCTCGATCACGGACGAGCGGGTGGCCCAGGCCGGGGTGCCGCTGTCAGTGGCCGGCCTGTATCCGTCGCTGCACCTCAACCTGACCGAGTGCTACCGCAAGCTGGGCGAGCTCGACCGCGCCCGTGCGCACCTCCAGCAGGCGCGGGACGGGATCGGCGCGCTCGGCGACGACGACTACGGGCGGCTCATCAAGGGCGGCCTGGAACAACTGGCTGCCCAGCTGGACGAGACCGTCTGATCGGCGGATACCTCGGCCTGAACAAGACCCACCTGGCCAACGCGCTGTCAGCTGCCGCGATCAACCTCATCCGCCTAGACGCCTGGCTCACCGAGACACCCCCGGCGCGACCCGAGTCTCACACTCCGCGCGCCTCGACCTGGCACTCACCGCATGACCCACCGAATTGGGCAACAGCGTCCTGAAAGGCGGAGCACTGCCGACGCCTTGGCAGCGGTGGTTCATCAGCATGGCCGGCCGCGGTGACAGGTCGGCGACCAGCTGGGCCAGCGGCGGCGGCGCGGTGGTGGCGCGCTCGCCCGCGTCGCTCGGCCGCTGCCGGGACAGGTTGAAGAGGTAGGCGCGCTCGTCGGGGGCCAGGCGCAGCGCCCGCGCCAGCGCCTCCGCCACGCCGGCCGAGGGTCGCAGCCCGCGGCCCTGCTCCAGGCGGACGATGTAGTCGATGCTGACCCCGGCCAGCTCGGCGACCTCTTCGCGGCGCAGCCCCGGGGTCCGGCGTGCCTGCCAGCGCGGCGGCAAACCGAGGTCGCGCGGGTCGAGGCGTTCGCGCCGGGGCCGCAGGAAGGCGGCCAGCTCCTGGGTCGTGTCCACGGTGCCGGTCATCGCCTTCGATTTTGCCGCGAGGGTGGGAAAATCCTTCCCCGGCATTTCCTTCCCTTACCCCCTGCTCAGGGCCGTCGCAGACTCGGAGCTCGACAACGGATCACGAGCTCAGGAGGACACGATGTCACTCACCCTCGACACCTACCGGCTGCTGGGCCGCTCCGGGCTGCGGGTCTCGCCGCTGGCGCTGGGCGCGGCGACGTTCGGCACCGAGTGGGGCTGGGGCGCCGAGCGGGACGACGCGCGCAAGCTGTTCGACCGGTACGTCGAGCGCGGCGGCAACTTCATCGACACCGCCAGCACGTACACCGGCGGCAGCTCCGAGCGCATTCTGGGCGAGTTCGTCGGCGACGACCGCGAGCGCCTGGTGCTGGCGACGAAGTACACGACGCTGCGCCGGCCCGGCGACCCCAACTCCGGCGGGCCGCACCGCAAGAACCTGTTCGCGTCGGTGGAGAGCAGCCTGCGCCGGCTGAACACCGACTACATCGACCTGCTCTACCTGCACGTGTGGGACTACACCACGCCGGTCGAGGAGATCATGCGCGGGATGGACGATCTGGTCCGGCAGGGCAAGGTCCTGTACGTGGCGATGTCGAACGTCCCGGCCTGGCAGATCTCGCGCATGCAGGCCATCGCCGACCTGCGTGGCTGGGCGCCGGTGGTCGCGCTGCAGATCGGCTACAGCCTGATCGACCGTACCGGCGAATGTGACCTGATTCCCATGGCGCGCGAGCTGGGGCTGGGCGTGGTGCCGTATTCGCCGCTGGCCGGCGGGGTGCTCACCGGCAAGTACAGCTCCGGCGACGTGACCGCCGCGGACCGGGCGGCCGGCGACGGCACCCGCAGGAGCGTCACCATCGCCGGCGGCTCGCTCACCGAACGCAATTTCGCCATCGTGGACGTGGTGCGGGAGATCGCCAAGGAGGTGGGCGGTACACCTGCCCAGGTCGGGCGCCGCCGACCTCCCTGGTCGCGTTCGACGCGGACGGGGGCGCCGTTCAGCTCTGCGCCGGCCGCTGTTCCGCCGCGGTCCTGATCTGGTCGGCCAGGGGGGCCAGCGACGACAGCGGCAGCTCCCGGTGCGTCCAAGCCTGCCGCAGGTCGTCGGTGGCGTAACGGGGCAGCAGGTGCAGGTGGAAGTGGAACACGCTCTGCCAGGCCGTGGCGCCGGTGGCGTGCCAGATGTTCATCCCACCCGGTTCCAGCGCGCGCCGCAGCAGGTCGGCGGTGTGTACGGCGCCGCGCATCAGCAGGCCCGCGCGGTCCGGGCCGATGTCGGTCAGGTCGCGGCAGTGCTCTCGCGGGACGACCAGGGTGTGGCCGCGGGTCGCCTGCGAGATGTCGAGGAAGGCGACCACGTGCTCGTCGGAGTGGACGATCTCGGCCGGGATGTCGTCGGCGATGATGCCGCAGAACGTACAGGTGCCGGCCATGTCGGGCCTTCCTCTCACTCGGTCGCGCCGCCCGCCGTTTCCACAGCGGTTGTCCGAAAAATTACGGCATTGACGGCCATATCGTGCAGGTGTCAGGATCTTGCTCACAAGAGTGGCGAGCGGGACTCACGTTGTTTCTCGTGTCCTTCGCCGGTCGTCGTACGGGGAGTCTCCCCGGCTTGAGGTCGAGAGCGAGGAGATGTCGATGAAGAAGAAGAAGCTCGAAGTCAAGATCAGGAAGCTCGAGAAGATCGAGACCACCATCAACCGCGGCGGACAGAGCGGTTGATCTACTGACACACGGAACCGGCCGGAGAAGATCCGGCCGGTTCCGCTTTTCATGGGAAGGAGAAGGTGACGAGTGCGCCTGCCCAGGGTCAAACGCGTTCACCAGCCGTTCCTGCTGCCGGGCAACCGCATCGTCATCGGACTGTCCCAGTTCGGGGTGGCCTCCGAGATAGCCGACGACGACGAGGGCAGCATCGCCGCGATCGTGGCCCTCATGGACGGCACCAGGACGGTCGACCAGATCTGCGCCGACTTCACCGCGACCCGTCCCGACGTGGACGACGACAGCGTGCGCGACGTCGTCGCCGGCCTGATCGAGGGCGGCTTCATCGAGGACGCCGGAGCGCCCGTGCCGGAGAACCTCACCGAGCGCGACCTCGCCCGGCACGAATCGGCGCGCCACTTCTTCAGCTGGATCGACACCACGCCGCGTACGTCACCGCACGAGGTCCAGTCCAGGATCAAGGCGGCCCGGGTGAGCCTGCTCGGCGTGGGCGGCACCGGCTCCGCCGTGGCGGCGGGACTGGTGTCGAGCGGCATCGGAGCGCTGCGGATCGCCGACTTCGACCGCGTCGAAGAGTCGAACCTGACCCGCCAGCTCCTGTACGCCGAGCCGGACGTGGGCGAGCCCAAGGTCGACCAGGCCGTCGCCCGGCTGCGGGCGATGAACGGCGCGGTCGAGGTGACCGGCAGCGACACCAGGGTGACCGGCCCCGACGACGTCGTGAAGCTGATGAGCGGCTACGACCTGTTCGTCCTGTGCGCGGACGAGCCCCATCCGGAGATCGTCCAGTGGACCAACGAGGCCGCCCTGCGGACCGGCACCCCGTGGTTCATGAGCCTCTACACCGGGCCGATGGTCGTCGTGGGCTCGTTCGTGCCCGGCGAGACCGGCTGCTGGGCCTGCCTGGACCGGCAGGAGGAGGCACGCAAGGAGAAGGAGCTCGGGCGGCTGCTGCCCGAGTCACGACCGAACGCGGTGGTCGCGGCCAGCGCGAACATCAGCGGCCACCTCTGTGCGCTGGAAGTGCTGTATCAGCTCGGCGGCCTGCCGGCGCAGACCCGTGGCAGGGTCTTCCACTGGAACATGGCCGTCTGGGACCACCAGTACTTCATCGACGTCCCGCGTGACGACGACTGCCCGCTGTGCGGGCCGGGCTCGCCGCACGGGCCGGGGACCGGGTGAGCGTCCCGGCGGCCGAGGTCGGCGCGGGCAGCGTCGTACGCCTGCACCCGCTCGTCGTCCGTCCCGACGACGAGGACCCGGAGACGATCGTGGCCGGACGCCCGGACCTCGGCGAGTTCGTCGAGCTGCCCGCGGTGTGCGGAGAGGTGATCCGGCTGCTCGGCGAAGGGCGTCCGGTCGCGGACGTCGAAGCCGCCGTCGCCGACGAGCATGACGTCGAGCTGGACGTGGCCGACTTCGTGGAATCGCTCGCCGACCTCGAGTTCGTGGCCGAGATCGACGGGCGGCCGCTGCCGGGGACCGCGCCGAAGGCCGCCCACTTCGCGGGCATCACCGAGCGGCACGTACGCCCGCTCTTCGCCCGGCCCGTCAGGCTGGTCTGGCTCGCCGTCGTCGCGGCCGCGGCACTGACCGTCGTCGTGCGGCCAGGGTTGTTCCCCCATCACCGTGACTTCTTCTGGAGCGAGTACACCGGGCTCTCCGTGCTGGTCAACACGGCCTTCTTCTCCGTCGTCGCGAGCGTGCACGAGATGATGCACCTGCTGGCGGCACGTTCGCTCGGCGCTCCGGCACGCATCGCGTTCGGCACCCGGCTGCACTACCTCGTCGTGCAGACCGACGTCACCGCCATCTGGGGCGTTCCGCGCCGGCGCCGCTACCGCGTGTACCTGGCCGGGATGGCCTCCGATCTCCTCCTCATCGCCACGATGCTGCTGGCCGTGGCGTACCTGCCGCTGTCCGGCTTCGCCGAGGCGCTGCTGCGGGCCTTCATCCTGACCACGCTGCTGTCCCTGCCCCTCCAGGCCCAGATCTACATGCGCACCGACCTCTACTTCGTGCTGCGCGATCTGCTCCGGTGCAAGGATCTGTTCGGGGACGGGCTCCGTTACGTCCGGTATCTGCTCGCCCGGGCGGTCGCCCCGTTCAGGAAGCCCTCCGCGCCGGCCGCCGACCCCACCGGCGAGCTGGCCCCGCACGAGCGGCGGGCCGTACGGATCTACGCCGTCGCCCTCGCCCTGGGCGGTTCCGTCACGCTGACGGTCTTCGCCTTCTACGGCGGCCCGATCATCGTCAACGGGCTGGTTCACGCGTTCGCCGCCGTCCGAGAGGGTCTGCGCGGCGGGTCCGTGGTCGCCGCGGTGGACGCCGCGCTGCTCATCCTGGTCGAGGGCGGCATCCAGGTGATGTTCCTGGTGACGTTCTTCAGGACGCGCCGCCCGTGGCTCCGCCGGTCGAGGTCGTGACCGGGGCTTGTCCGGTCGCCTTCAGTAGCCGTATGGTCACCGCATGGAGCGGGACGGGCCTGACGTTCATCTCGTCGCGCATGCCTCCGGGGAGGCCGTCGTCCACCAGGCCGCGCGTGACCAGCATTTCCACTACGGGGACGGGGTGCGCGGGCGGCGGCGGGGCGAGGCCGCCGGGGACGAGTGCCCATACCCGGGGCTGGCCGCGTTCGGGCCGGATCAGGCCCGGTGGTTCTTCGGGCGGGACGAGGTGGTCGCGGAGCTGATCGACCGGCTCGACGGACGGCTGGAGCGGGGCGGGCCGCAGCTGGTGGTGGCTCCTTCCGGCGCGGGTAAGTCGTCGTTGCTGCGGGCCGGGCTGGTGCCCCGGCTGCAGGCGGGGGCGTTGCCCGGGTCGGCGGCGTGGGCCGTGCTGACCCTGATGCCCGGGCCCGATCCGTTGCGGGCGCTGGCCGCGGCGATCTGCCTGCGTACCGGCGGACAGGCCGATGAGGTGGCCGAGGCGCTGGCCACCGATCCGGGAAGCGGCGCGCGCCTGTTGCGCGCGGCCGGCCTGCCAGGGCGGACGGTGCTGATCGTCGACCAGTTCGAGGAGGTCTTCACGCTGTGCGGCGCGCAGTCGCGGCGGGCGGCCTTCATCGAGGCGCTGGACCGCCTGGCCGGGCCGGGGCAGGCGCTGGTGGTGGCGGGGCTGCGGGCCGACTTCTATCCGGCCTGCGCCGGGTACGCGGCGTTGCGGCGAGCGTTGCAGGATCGGCAGCTCCTGGTCGGGGCCATGAGCGAGGAGCAGGTACGCGAGGCGATCCTCTATCCGGCGCAGGAGGCCGGGCTGGAGGTCGAGCCGGGCCTGACCGAGCTGCTGCTACGCGACCTCGGCGTCCGCGACGACAGCGGTCGTGACGGCGGCATTCGCGACGGCGGCATCAGTGACGGCGGCGTTCGTCACGGCGGCGTTCGTTACGGCGGCGCGGGCGAGGGTTACGAGGCCGGGCGGCTGCCGCTGCTCGCGCACGCGCTGCGGGCCACCTGGCAGCAGCGGCACGGCTCGTCCCTGACCGCCCAGGGTTACCGCGACACCGGCACCATCCACCAGGCCATCGCCAAGACCGCCGAACTCGTGCACACGGCGCTGGCCCCCGGCGCCCGGCAGGCGGTGCGGCCGCTGTTCCTGCGCCTGGTCAAGCTCGGCGACCACGGCGAGGACACCCGCCGCCCGCTGTCCAGGGACGACGTGGCGGGCGAAGCGGCCGTGGCCGCGCTGACGGCCTTCACCGACGCCCGGCTGATCACCCAGGACGCGGGCACGATCCACATCACGCACGAGGCGCTGCTGCGCGAATGGCCGCGGCTGCGCGGCTGGCTGGACGCCGACCGCGCCGGCGGCCTGCTCCGCCAGGACCTGGAGGACACGGCCGCCGCCTGGACGCGCTCCCGCCACGACGCTTCCCTGCTGTTCCGAGGCAGCCGCCTCGAAGCCGCCCGCGCATGGGCCGCCGAGCACGGCGTTCACGACGACCGGGCCAGGCGGAACGCTCGGGACCGCACCAGGGCCGACCCCCCTGGGAAGGCGGGTGAGGGCGGTGGGCTGAGTCCGGCTGGGCAAGAGTTTCTGGGCGCGTCGGTGCGGGCGTGGCGGCGGGGGCGGCGGCTGCGTACCGGCGTCACGGCCGTGCTGACCGTGCTGACCGTGCTCGCCGGCGCCGCCGCCGTCTTCGCCTCCGTGCAGCGGAGCGAGGCGGTACGCCAGCGCGACACCGCGCTCTACCACCGCATCCTGGCCGAGTCCGACCGGACCGCCGGCACCGACATAGCGCTGTCGGCTCAACTGGCGCTGCTCGCCCACCGCAGGCGCCCGCCCGATCAGCCGCCAGGCGAGACCTACACGCGCCTGCTCACCACCCAGCACGTCCCGCTGCCCGCGCAGCTCACGGGACACCGCGGCGACGTCAACCAGGTGGAGTTCACCCCGGACGGCCGCACCCTGGTCAGCGCCGGCGGCGACGGCAGGCTACGCCTCTGGGACGTGGCCCGGGGCCAGGGCAGGACTCTCACCGGGCACGCGGGGCCCGTCTACGCGCTGGCGATCGGCCGCGCGGGCACGACGGTGGCGAGCGCGGGCAGCGCCGGCGAGGTCCGGCTGTGGGACGTGACCGACCCCGCCAGGCCGGGCCCGAAGGGCATCCTGGCGACCGGCTCGGCCGAGGACGTCAACCACGTGGCGTTCAGCCCGGACGGCAGGACGCTGGCCGCGGCCGGGAACGCGGGCACGATGTGGACCTGGGACGCCACCCACCCCGAACGTCCCGGGCGCAGGCTCAAGCACCACGACTCCGCCGTCCACGCGGTCGTCTTCAGCCCGGACGGTCGCACCATGGCCAGCTCGGACGCGGACGGTGTGGTGAGATTGTGGGACATGTCCGCCAAGGACGGGCCTACCCCGCGCGTCCAGCGGCGGATCGGCTCCGGCGGCGTGCCGGTCAACGCACTGGCGTTCAGCCCGGACGGGAAGCTCCTGGTCAGCAGCGGCACCGACCGGGCCATCAGAGTGTGGGACGTGACCGTGCCCGGCCGGATCGAGCCGCGCGCCAACCCCGTCCCAGGCCACACCAACACCGTCCGCGCACTGGCCTTCAGCTCCGACGGCGTCACCCTCGCCAGCAGCGGCGACGACCAGACGATCCGGATGTGGGACCTGACCTCGCCCTTCTGGCCCGTCCCGCGCGGGCGTCCGCTCACCGGGCACCGGGACAACGTCTGGGGCCTGGCGTTCAGCCCCGACGGCACGGTCCTGGCCAGCGGCGGCGACGATGACGTCATCCGTCTGTGGCACCTGCCGGCCGGCCAGCGCTCCGCGCACGCGGGCGGCGTCACCACGACGGCCTTCAGCCCGGACGGCCGCGTCCTGGCCAGCGGCGGCGGCGACAGCAAGGTGCGACTGTGGGACGTCACCGACCGGCTGCGCCCTCGCGGCAGCGCGAGTCACACCGGTTACGTCTACGCGGTCGCGTTCAGCCCCGACGGCCGCACCCTGGCCAGTGCCGCCGCCGACCGCGCCGTGAGACTGTGGGACGTGACCGGCCGCCCCACCTCCCGCGGCCCGCCGCTGCGCGGCCACGCCGGCGCCGTGCACGCGGTGGCCTTCAGCCCCGACGGCCGCACTCTGGCGAGCGGAGACGCGGCCGGTGTGGTGAGAATGTGGGACGTCACCGATCCGAACCGTCCTACGCTCCGCGGCCGTCCGCTGCCCAGCCGTCCGTTGCCGGGATACTCCGGGTTCGTCCACGGGCTGGCGTTCAGCCACGACGGCACGACCCTGGCCGCCGCCACTCACGACAAGTCGGTACGGCTGTGGGACGTGCGTGACCCCGGCCGTCCCGCCGAGCGCGACCGGCTGGTGACCGGCCACACCGGAAGCGTCCGCGCGGTCGCGTTCAGCCCCGACGGCCGCACCCTGGCCAGCGCGGGCGAGGACCGGCAGGTGCGGCTGTGGGACCTCACCGGCCGCCCGGCGAGCCGCCGCCTCACCGGGCACACCGGCGCGGTCTTCTCGGTGACCTTCAGCCCCGACGGCCGGACGCTGGCCAGCGCGGGCGCCGACGGCTCGCTCCGTCTGTACGACGTACGCGATCCGGCGCGCCCCGCCGTGCGCGGCGGCCCGCTCACCGCGCACACCGACAACGTCATGTCGGTGGCGTTCAGCCCCGACGGCACCAGGTTGGCCGGCGGCGGCAACCACTACCTGGTGTCGCTGTGGCACCTCGACGAGGAGCGGGCCGCCCGCCGCGTCTGCGCCCTCACCCGGCTCACCCCGCAGGACTGGCGCGACCACGTCGGAGCCGACCTCCCGTACGACCCTCCCTGCCGCTGAGGCAGCGGCGGCACGGGAACTATCCGTTCCGTACGGGGGCCATCGCGTCCAGGGCGGTGAGCGCGTCGGCCTCGCGCAGGTTGCCGAGCTGCCGGAACAGCGCCAGCGCCTGCCGCCTGGCCCGCCTCGCCGCGTCGTGGTCCCCCTTGGCGTGCCGCGCGGCGCCCAGGGCCTTGAGCGCGAGAGCCTGCTCGTACGTGTTGCCGGTCTGGCGGCTGATCCCGACCGCGTCCAGCAGGTGACGGCAGGCGGCCTCGTGCTCTCCCGCGGCGTGGTCGAGCTCGCCGAGCAGCCGCAGGCCGACGCTCTGGCCGAGCGGGACGACGTACTCGTCGAAGACCTTCAGCGCGCGTTCGACGAGGTCGCGCGCGTCCGGCTGCCGCAGCACCCGGCCGAGATCGCCCGCGGCGAGCAGCAGGTACGCCTCCAGCACCCGCTCACCCCGGCCACGGCACACGTCGATGTGCTCCTGGAGCCGGCCCCACGTCTGCCGCGCCGCGACGTCCCTGCCGGGCGTGGCGGCCAGCTCCCACAGGGCGAGCACCCGGTCGTGGATGGCGCCGCTGCGCTCGGCGAGCTGGAAGCTGAGCTCGGCGTAGCGGGCGGCGTTGACGTCGTGTCCCTGCTCGCGCGCCATGATCGCCCGCAGGTACCACAGGCGCCCGAGGCCCAGGGCGTATCCGGCCGACCTCGCCTCCATCATGGTCTCGGTGACGAGTTCGAGCGCCTGGTCGAAGTTGCCCCTGTGACGCAGCCCGAACCCGCACAGGAACAGGGCGTCGATCTTCGCGTGCCGGTCGCCGGTCCGGCGGAACGTCTCCAGCGCGGACTCCGCCCCGACCAGGATGACCCCCGACGGGGCTCTGAACCCGATCATCCGCAGGAAGCCCAGGTTGCGCAGCATGACGGCCTCGCCGCGCCGGTTGCCCGCCCGGACGCACGCCTGGCGGGCCAGCTCGTGGGTGCGCAGCCAGTCGTGGTAGAAGCCGCGTACGGCGAAGTAGTTGATCGCGGTGGCGGCGAGCTCCCATGCGGTGTCGTCGTCCAGCCCGGCCGCGCCCGCCTGGGCGATGAGCGCGGGCAGGCAGGCGCGCTCGCTGTCGAACCACGCCGTGGGGTTGGCCTGGGTGGCGCGGACGATGGCCGGGTCGGCCGGCCATCGGGGGGCCGAGCCGCGGATGTCGGCGGCGACGCGTTCGGCGAGCAGCCGGTCGGCGCTTTCGGCGAGGGAGAGCCAGGCGCCGAGCGCGCGGGTGCGCAGCCGGGCGTGCGTCTCTGGCGGGTCCTCGTGCTCGGCGCGCTCGCGGGCGTACAGGCGGACGAGGTCGTGCAGGCGGTAGCGGTTCTGGCCCAGCCCGTCGGTGCCGGACCAGGTGAGCAGCTGGGCGTCGAGGAGGGAGTCCAGGTGGCTCTCCGCCTGTTCGACGGAGACGTCGAGCATCGCGGCGGGTAGCCAGGCGGCGAAGTCGGGCACGTCGAGCAGGCCCAGCGAGCGGAAGAAGAGCCGGCTCCCCGGTTCCAGCCCGGCGTAGCTGAGCTCCAGGCTGGCCCGGACCGCCAGGTCGCCCTCGGAGAGCTCGTCCAGCCGCTGCCGTTCGTCCATCAGCCGGGTGGCCATCCGCTCCAGCGGCCAGTGCGGGCGGGCGGCCAGCCGTCCGCCCGCCACCCGGATGGCCAGCGGCAGGTAGCCGCACAGCCGCACGATCGTCTCGGCCACCTCGGGTGCGCCGGCCGGGCGCTCCTCGCCGACGATCCTGGTCAGCAGGTGCCGGGCCGCGTCCGGGTCGAGGACGTCCAGGTGCAGCGGCTGGGTGCCCAGCCAGCCGAGCCGTCTCCTGGAGGTGACGATCACGGCGCAGCCGGGGCCGCCGGGCAGCAGCGGACGGAGCTGCCGTTCGCTCGCCGCGTTGTCGAGCACGACCAGCAGCCGGGAATGGGCCATCAGCCCCCGATAGCGTTCCGCGCGCTCCTCCGTGCTCGTGGGGAGCGCCCTGCCGTCGTCGCCCAGCGCCGTGAGGAAGCGGGCCAGCACCTCGCCGGGTTCGGCCGGATGCCGCTCGGCGCCGTGCAGGTCGACGTAGAGCTGACCGTCGGGGAAGTGGGTGCGGAGCTGGTGCGCGACGTGCACGGCGAGCGTCGTCTTGCCGACGCCGCCGTGGCCGCACAGCGCCGTCGCGGCCGGCGCGGTCGCCCCGTCGCCGCTGGTGAGCTGCTTCACGAGCAGGCGCACCTGCTCCTCGCGGCCGGAGAAGTCGGCGATGTCGGGCGGCAGCATGCACGGCGGCCTGGTCCCGGCCGGCCGCGCGCGGGCGGCCCGGCCCGGAGCGGCGGAACCTCCGCCGCGCGCCAGGCCGGCGGCAACGGCGCCGCGCACGGGCCGCTCGTCCCGCAGGATGGCGCGCTCCAGGTCCCGCAGCTCCGCCCCCGGCTCGATGCCCAGCTCGTCCACGAACAGGCGGCGGGTCTCGCGGTAGACCTCCAGGGCCTCGGTACGCCGCCCGCACCGGTACAGCGCCAGCATCTGCTGACGGCGCAGGCTCTCCCTGAGCGGATGCTCGGTGGTGAGCCGTTCCAGCCTCGGCAGCACGTCGGCCGGCCGGCCCAGCTCAAGGTCGGCGTCGATGCCGAGCTCCAGGGCGGTGAGCCGGCCCCGTTCCAGCCGGGCCCGCTCCATCTCGACCACCGGGGTCGAGGCAACGTCGGCCAGCGCGCCTGAGCCGTACCAAAGGGCCAGGCCCTGCGACAGCCGGTCGGAGGCCGACTGCCACCGGCCGGCGGCGGCGTCGAGCTGTCCTTCCATGAGCAGCCGGTCGAAGACGCCGCTGTCCAGCGCCTGCGCCTCGGCCTGCAACTGGTATCCGGGTGGCCGGGTGAGCAGGCGGCGCCCGAGCCCGTCGCCCAGGACCCGCCGCAGGCGCATCACGTACGCGTGGATCGTGTTGTGCGCGGAGGCGGGCGGGCGTTCGCCCCAGAGCTCGTCGATGAGCCGGTCGATCGAGACCATCCGGCCGCCCGCGAGCAGCAGCACGGCCAGCACGGCACGCTGCTGAGGTGCGCGGATCGTGGCCCATCCGTCACCGTCGGCGACCTGGAGGGGGCCGAGTAATCGAAACTCCACGACACTCTCCGTTCGCACGGGAATCGTCGCGATCATTATCAGCTCGATCAAGATCCGTGAGAAGAGGCGCGGATCGAACACCGCTGACGTACCCTCCCCGCGCGCCGTCCCGCCCCGCGGGCGGAGAGGTGACGCGGGCCGGGCGATGTGGCGCGAATGTGGCGCCGGCCGCCGCCGGCGAGCCGGCCGGATCAGGCCCCCGGCCAGGGGTTTCCTGCGACCGGCCGGATCGGGTACACGGCGGCGGGAGGCGGCCGGCCCCGGGCGTGGCACGCCGGAACGTCAGCCTGCCGTCAGCCGGGCGTCATGACGGGCTCTCATCCTCCGAATCGGATGGTCCGGGTTCGACAACCACTCTCCGTAAACAGGAGGAACCACGTGCGCCGATTAGCACTGCCCGTCGCCCTCGCGGCGATGCTCGTCCCCTTCTCCGTCTCACCGTCCGTCGCCGCCGCCGCGCTGGACGAGCCGCCGCTGGCCGACGTCAAGGAGATCGGTCCCGGCCTGTACTCCGCCGACACGAAGACCTTCAAGCTCACCGAGCTGGACGTCTCGGCGGGCTCGGTCAGCCGCAAGCACGGCGTGGCGCTGACCGGCGGCGATCTGGCCCGGCCGCAGTCGGCCCCGGCCACCCGGCCCGAGCTGGGCGTGTTCGGTCCGGGCTGGCAGGCCGAGTTCGCCGGCGGGGCGATCAACCGCAAGCTGGAGGTCCAGAACGGCCTGATCGTCGTCACCGATCTGGAGGAGGGGACGCAGACCCAGTATCCGCTGGCGAGCGACGTCTCAAGCCCGGACGGGGGCAGCATCCGTACCTACGAGGCCGCCAACGGATCCACGATCACGCAGCTCACCAAGTGGGACGCGAACCTCGGCGTCATGCGCACCACGACGACCGAGACGCTGAAGACGGACCCCGGCCCCGTCGAGGCGGACGACGACGCCTTCGCCGACGCCGCCGGCGCCCCCATCGGCCAGGGAGCTCTCCAGCTCAAGTACACCTGGTCCCGGCCGGCCGGGGCGCCGAGCGCCGACCCCTGGCGGGTGACCAGCGTGGGCACCGCCGCCTTCGGCTCGTCCACGATCACGTACGACGCCCAGGGCCGCGTCAGCACCGTCGGGGAGCCGGCCGGCGCCGGCACCCCCGACACCGTCACCAGGTTCACCTACGCCACGGCCACCACGGCGGCGGGCGACACCTTCGGCGACTTCGCCGGCCGGCTCAAGTCGATCTCGGTGGCGTACGGGACCGAGGCGCCCCTGACCGAGGCCACCTACGCCTACGACCCGAACGGCCTGCTGCGCGGCATGGCCGACCCGAGCGAGGGCACCGTCCAGGCGGCCTACGACTACGACCCGACGGGCCGCCTGTCGACGATCCAGTCCTCCAGCAACGGCGGCTGGCAGCTCACCTTCCCGGCCGGGGCCGCCGCTCCCACGGTGACCGCCACCGACCCCGACATGCCGGAGAACGGCGGGGAGACCGAGGGCGCGGCCGGGCTCGACGACCCCGACGCGACCGAGCCGCCGGCCAGCGACTTCCTGCCGGACGGCGTGGACCCGCCGCAGTCCTACCCGCGCAAGTGCAACACGGCCAAGGAATGGATGTGGTACACGACCAAGGGCTGCTCGGCCTGGGCCTACCACGGCGGCAAGTTCCGCAAGCCGGCCTGGAAGCGCACCGCCAACGGCTTCAAGGTCAGGGGCATCACCTACGACCACTGCACGAAGTCGCCCGACAAGCCGCACAACTTCGACTTCCGCCCGGCCTGTGACTCCCACGACTACGGCTACGGCCTGATGGCCAACAAGAAGAAGAAGTACAAGTACTACCTCGACAACACACGCTCGAAGAAGCTCGACGTGGACAACCGCTTCTACATCACCCTGCGCGACAAGGTGTGTGGCGGCTACTTCATCCTGGTACGCCCCGACTGCCGGGCATGGGCGGTCGTCTACCACAAGTTCGTCAAAAAGTTCGGCAACCCGTGATCCCCCTGACGCGCCACCTCTGACCTGCTCGGTGGCCCTCCTCCGACCGGATGGCGGCATCGGCCGCCATCCGGTCGCGCCACGAACCGCGAACGGGGCACCGGTGGCCCCGCTCCCGGGCGGCCGCCGGCCCGCCACCCACGAACCACTCAGCGCCACAGATCTCGCTGGAAGAGGCGACTCCCTGCCATGAAAAGATCGCTGCCCCTCGTTTTGGCGTTAGCTGTCACGACACTCCTGGGCGCTCAGGTGGCGCCGGCGACCGCGGCGCCGAGCCCGGCGCCGGTCAGCCCGGCCCCGAATCCGGCGCCGGCGACCCTGCCGCCGAAACCCGCCCGCACCGTCACCTCGAACGCGGAGCGTCCGGTCATCGATCCCGCCCTGCCCGCGAAGACGGACGACGGCCGCAAGATCCGCGTCAACGTGGTCACCAAGTCCCGGAGCGACCTTCCCGCCGCGACCGCCGCCGGCACGCCGCTGCGCACGTTCTCCCGCTATCCGGTGGTCACCCTGCGGGTGGACGCGGCCGGTCTGAACCGGCTGCAGTTGCAGACCGGCGTGGTGAGCGTCACCGAGGACGTCCCCGTCCCCCCGGTGCTCGCTCAGAGCGTCCCCCTGATCGGCGGTGACAAGACCAGGGCCGAGGGCCTGACCGGCGCCGGCACCGCGGTCGCGGTGCTGGACACCGGGGTGGCCCGCACCCACCCCTTCCTGACCGGCCGGGTCGTGGCCGAGGCCTGTTTCTCGCCGTCCGACGCCGAGTACGGCGCCTCCAGCCTGTGCCCCAGCGGCGAGGACGAGCAGGAGGGCACCGGAGCGGCCGACACCGACCAGGGCCCCTGCTCGGTCGCCCCGCTCAACTGCGCCCACGGCACGCACGTGGCGGGCATCGCCGCCGGGAACGGCGCGAACGTCAGCGGAGCACCGCCGGCCGGCGTGGCCCCCGGCGCGAACGTGGTCGCGATCCAGGTGTTCAGCAAGTTCGGCACCGACGAGTTCTGCGGCACGGGCGCCTCGCCGTGCGTGCTCAGCTTCACCAGCGCCCAGCTCTCGGGGCTGGAGAAGGTCCTGGAGCTCAAGGAGTCCGGCGTCCCGCTCGTGGCCGCCAACCTGAGCCTCGGCTCCGGCCGCTACACCGCGGACTGCGGGGAGACCGACCTGCGCGGTCCTGTCATCGAGGACCTGCTGGCCGAGGGCGTGGCCACGGTGATCGCCGCAGGGAACGACGGCTACAACGACGCCGTCGCCGCTCCCGCCTGCGTCTCCTCCGCCATCACCGTGGGCAGCACCACCGACGAGGACGGCGTCTCCACCTTCAGCAACCGCGGCGCGCTGCTCGACCTGATGGCGCCCGGCACCGGGATCGTCTCCTCAGTGCCCGGCGCCAAGTGGGCGAGCATGAACGGCACCTCCATGGCCGCCCCGCACGTCACCGGGGCGTTCGCCGTACTGCGCCAGAAGTTTCCGGCCAAGAGCGTCGACGAGCTCCTCACGCTGATGAAGAGCACGGGCCGGCCCATCACGAACGGCTCCGCCGTCACCCCCCGGCTCCAGCTGGACGCCGCCGCCCTCGGCAGCACCCCCGAGGAGCCCGACCCGGAGGACCCCGAGGGCCAGTGGTCGCGTTTCTTCATCAACTCCAACAAGTACAAGATCCCGGACCCCGGCAAGGTGGACTCGCCGCTCCCGGTGAGCGGCATCAAGGGCTCGGGACCCGTGTACCTGCACATCTGGGTGTACGTCGTGCACACCTGGGTGGGCGACCTGAAGATCGAGCTGGTCGCCCCGAACGGCACGATCTACAACCTGCAGAACCCCTCCCCCAGTGACGCCACGTCCCTGTCGGAGGTCTACCGGGTGAACGCCAGCAAGCTGACGACGGTGAACGGGACGTGGAAACTGCGCGCCACCGACGCCTACAAGGGCGACACCGGCACCATCAGCTCCTGGTCCATGGACGTCCCCTTCTACGAGAACACCAACGAGTACGCCATCCCCGACAGCGGCGTCGTGGAGGCGCCCATCACGGTCACCGGATGGTTCCCCGGCAACGCCTACGACGACGTGACGATCGGCGTCGACATCGATCACACCTGGTGCGGCGACCTGCAGATCGACCTGGTCGCCCCGAACGGCTCCGTCTCCAAGCTGCTGCTGCCGGATCCCACGGACGACGGGGACGGGATCTCGAAGACCTTCTGGGTGGACGCGAGACAGTTCCCGGCCAACGGCACCTGGAAGTTACGGGTCAAGGACGTCACCGCCGGCGACGTCGGAACCCTCAGGAGCTGGTGGCTCAAGTTCTGACCCGCCGACCCACCGACCCGCCGACCCGCCGACGCCTCGGCCGCCGACCCGGCGACCGGGGCGGCCGGCGTGGCGCTCTCCCCCGGCTTGAGCACGACCACGGCCTTGATCTCCTCGCCGTGGGACTCGTCAGAGACGCCGATGACGGCGGCCAGCGAGATCGCCGGATGGGTGAGCAGGACCTCCTCGACCTCGCGCGGGTAGACGTTGAAGCCGCCGCGGATGATCATCTCCTTGGCCCGGTCGACGATGGAGTACCAGCCGTCCTCGTCGCGCCTGGCCAGGTCGCCGGTGCGGAACCAGCCCTCCCCGGTGAGCACCTCGGCGGTGTCCTCGGGGCGGCCGTAGTAGCCCTTGAACACGTTGTGGCCCCTGATCGCGATCTCGCCGACCGCACCGGGCGTCCAGTCGATCTCCTCCCAGCTCGACGGCTTGAGCAGGGTGAGCTCGACGCCCGGGATCGCCGTGCCGATGGAGCCGGCCCTGGCGGGGGCGCCGCGCGGCTTGAAGGCGGCCACCGGCGAGGTCTCCGACAGGCCGTAGAGGATGACGGCGGTGTCGTCCTCGTCGGTGGCGACCGTGGCGAACGTGGCCGGCCGCCCGCCGACGGCGGCGCCGAACGTCTCGGCGCCCTCGATCGGGCTGGGCGCGGCCGGGTCGGCGGTGACCACGAAGAAGTGCCTGACGCTCCCGGCGGCCTGGAAGCCCGCGTACGCCTCCCGGCCGATGGGCAGCTCGGGGCTGCCCTCGAAGGCGAACAGCGCGACCGCGTCGGAGTCGGCGAGGTGGTAGGCGACCTCGCGGCCCTTGAGCAGCACGTTGAGCGGCACGACGGTGGCGCCGGCCTTGAGGATGCCGTTGTAGACGATGGTGAAGTACGGCAGGTTGGGGATCATCAGGGCGACCTTGTCGCCGGGCCGCACGCCGCGCGAGACCAGCAGGCCGGCGACCTGGTTGGCGGCGGCGTCCACCTGGGCGTAGGTCAGGCGGGTCGCGCCGAGCACGATCGCGGCACGGTCCGGGTGCTTGGTCGCGCTCGATTCGAGCAGCGAGGACAGGTTGTACGACGGCACGGGCCCTCCATCACGAGACCGGATTGCCGCAAACGTACAGACCCGGGCGCGTGGCGAGCGTCACACCATTCGGGGAGGCATGCCCCCTGATCGGGGGATTCATCCGAGGGCGGGTCAGTGATAGATGGTTCAGATGGCCGATGTGGAGGATGCCGGTACGCCCGTAGCGCACTGGTCCGCGCGACGGAGGGAAGTGCACGGTGTGATGCAGTCGCTCGCCCGGCAGGCTCGGCTCATCGCCCTGGCCTGCCTCCTGGTCGACGTCGCGTTGTACGTGGTGGCGACGCCCGCTCTGCCCGCCGCGCCCAGGATCGGCGGGCTGGTCGCCATCGTGTGCGTGGACGCCGCGCTCGCGCTGCCGCCCCGGTACTCAGGGCACGTGGCCGTCGCGCACGCGGCCGCCGCCATCGGCCTGGCGCTGCTGCTCCAGGCGACCCCCGGCGCGGACTGGGACCTCATCGGCGGCGTGATCGCCGCGTACCGCACCGGCGCCTGGCTGCGTGACCGGTCGAGCATCGCCGCCGCCGTCGTGCTGGCGGCCGGGATGGCGGTCGCGGAGTCGGTGGCCGGCCCAGGCGATCCGCTGTCGGCCGTCACCGGGATCATGAAGGACGCGTTCATCCCCTGGCTGGTCGGCCGCTACACCTCCGCGCGCCGCGGCTACATCGCCGAGCTGCACCGCAACCGCGAGATGGAGGTACGCGACGCCACCGCCAAGATGGAACGGGCCGCGGAGCGGCTGCGCACGTCGATCGCCCGTGACCTGCACGACGTCATCTCCCACCACGTGAGCGCGATCGGCGTGCACACGGGCGCGGCCCGGCTCAAGCTGGCCGCGCGGCCCGAGTGCGCCGATCCGGACATCATCGACTCGCTCACGGCCGTCGAGGCGTCCAGCCGGTCGGCCATGCTCGACCTGCGCCGGGTGCTCGACGTCCTGCACAGGACCCCGGGCTCGGCCGGCCAGCTCGGCCTCGGCAACCTGAACGGGCTGCTCGACGGCGTCCGGCGCTCGGGCCTCGGCATCCGGTTCCAGGTGGCCGGCCCGCCGCGCCGGCTGCCGGGCTCGGTGGACATCGCGCTGTACCGGATCGCCCAGGAGATGCTGACCAACGCCCTGCGTTACGGGAACGGCGGCACCGTGGACGTCGATCTGGAGTTCGCCGGGGAGCGGGTGGAGCTGGGCGTGCGCAACGGCATCGGCACCTGCCCGCAGCGGGCCGAGCGGCCCTCGACCGGGCGCGGGCTCGTGGGCATCAGAAGCCGGGTCGCCCTGTTCGGCGGCACCGTCACCCACGGGCCCGACGCCGCGGGAAAGACCTGGGAGACCAGGGTGAGCGTACGCTTTGACGCGCCATCGCCAGGAGAGACACCGTGATATCCCGCATCCTCATCGCCGACGACCACGCGGCCTTCCGCTCCGGGCTGCGCGCCATCCTCAGCACCCAGCCGGACCTGGAGTGCGTGGCCGAGGTCGCCGACGGGCGCGCCGCGGTCACGGAGACGCTCCGGCTCCGGCCCGACCTGGCGATCCTCGACGTGCGCATGCCCAGGCTCGACGGCCTCGCGGCGGCGGCCGAGATCAAGGCGTCGGGGCTGACCAGCGTCCGGATCCTCATGCTGACCACGTACGACAGCGACGAATACCTCCATCGTGCGCTGACCGCTGGGGTGCAGGGCTTCGTGCTCAAGAGCCTGCCCGCCGAGGAGCTGATCGCCGCGGTCAAGGCGGCGGCGCGCGGCGACTCCTACGTCGACCCGTCCGTGGTCCGGCGGCTCACGCCGCGCATCGCCGACGCCATCGCCCCGGCCGAGCGGCAGGCCCAGACGCTGCCGCCGGGCATGGCCCGGCTGACCGCCCGGGAACACGAGGTGTTCCTGCTGCTCGCCGAGGGGTTCACCAACCAGGAGATCGCGACGACCCTCTACATCGGCGACGAGACCGTCAAGACGCACGTCTCACGGATCCTCACCAAGCTCAAGCTGCGCGACCGGGTGCACGCCGTGCGGTACGCCTACCGGTACGGCATCGTCCGCGTCGCCGACGAGCTGGACGGCTGACCCCGCGAGGCTGGGGTCACCAGCCCGGTGACTCGTCGATCGCCGCGCCGCGGAACGCCCCCGTCATGGTCCCGGGCGCGAGCGTGGCCAGGTGGACGGGGGCCGCCGCGCCCTCGGCCAGGGTGCGGTCACCGCGCCGGTCGGTGGCGGCGTTGATGTCGGTCGGCACCCGCCCCGGCGTGACGGAGTTGACCTGGATGCCGTCGGCTCGCAGCGCCTCGGCGTACAGGAGCGTGAGCACGTTCAGCGCGGCCTTGGAGGAGCTGTAGGTGAGCGCCCCGAGCTTGCGCTGGCGGCTGTCAGGGGCGCTCAGCGCGGTCAGCGACCCCAGGCGGCTGGACAACGTTGACGATCCGCCCGTTCGCCGACCTGCGCAGCAGCGGGACGCAGGCCGAGGTCACGGTGACGACGCCGAAGACGTTCACCTCGTAGGTCGCGCGCATCTGGTCGGCGGTGATGTCGGGGACCGCGGTGCCGATCTCGCTGGAGATGCCCGCGTTGTTGACCAGGACGTCGAGACGGCCGGACTCGGCCTCGATCACGGCGACCGCGTCCGCGACCGAGCCGGCGTCGGTGACGTCGAGCCGGACGAAGCGCACGTCGCCGCCGGCGGCGGCCAGCTCGCCTGCCGCCTGCCTGCCGCGGGTCTCGTCCCTGGCGCCGAGATACACCCGCATGCCGAGGCCGGCGAGCTGCCGGGCGATCTCCCGGCCCAGCCCCTTGTTCGCCCCCGTGACCAGGGCGACGTCAGCGGCCGTCATCCCGGCCCGTCCAGAGTGCGCTGGATGTTCGCCCGTACGGCGGCCACGTCCGGGTAGCCGTTCACGGCCATCAGCAGATCCGCCTCGGCCAGGAACATCCGGAGCAGATGGATCAGCCCGGGCACGCCCCCGAGCGCGAGCCCGTACACGTAGGGGCGGCCGATGCCGACCATGGTGGCGCCCAGGCCGAGCGCCTTGACCACGTCGCTGCCGCTGCGCACGCCGGAGTCGAACAGCACCGGCACCCGGCCGTCGCAGGCCGCGACGACCGCCGGCAGCAGCTCCAGGGCGCTGAGGCCGCCGTTGGCCTGGCGGCCGCCGTGGTTGGAGCAGTAGACGCCGTCCACGCCCGCGTCCACGGCGCGGCGGGCGTCGTCCGGGTGCGCGATGCCCTTGAGGATGAGCGGCAGATCGGTCAGTGAGCGCAGCCATTCGAGGTCGGCCCAGGTCAGCGGGTTGCCGAAGAGCCCCGCCCAGGTGCGGACGATCGCCTGCGGATCCTCGGAGCCGGCGAGCCGGCGGAAGACCGGATCGCTGGTGTAGTTCTTCAGCACGTGCCCGCGCAGCTGCGGGAAGTTGCCCGACGCCAGGTCCCTCGGCCGCCAGCCGGGCAGCCACGTGTCGAGGGTCACGGTGATCCCGCTGTAGCCGGCCCGGGCCGCGCGCTCGACCAGGCTGGCCGCGAGGTCGCGGTCCTTGGGCGTGTAGAGCTGGAAGAAGCTCGGGGTCTCGCCGGCGTGCGGGATGACCTCCTCCAGCGGATCCTCCATGAGCGTGGAGAACATCGCCGGCACGCCGGTGGCGGCCGCCGCCTGGGCGATGGCGACGTCACCGTGCCGATCGGGGGTCACCAGGCCGGCCACCCCGACCGGCGCCATGAAGATCGGCGTGGGGAAGGCATGCCCCCAGGCCGTCACCGACAGGTCCCGCTCGACCGCGCCGACCAGCATCCGGGGCACGACCCCCCAGTGCGCGAACGCCTCGACATTGCGCCGCTGGGTCGCCTCGTCCCCCGCGCCGCCGGCGATGTACGACAGCAGCGACGGGTCGAGCGCGGCGACCGCCCGGCGTTCCAGGGTCGCGTAGTCCATCGGGAAGTCGGAGACGCGCCCGTTCAGCGCGTTGAAGTAGATCTCCAGCTGGTAGTCACCGAACGCCTGACTCATGCCCTCTCACCCTCACCCCGTCGTCGACGGCCCGTCATGTGAGCTCGACATCGAGGAGGTAGGCGTACTGCTGCCCGGAGTGCAGGTCGCGCTCCTCGACCCCGCCCTGAGGCGTGCGCCTGGGGTAGGAGATCTTCAGCACCCTCATCTGCGGAATCGGGTAGTGAGAGATCGTGCCGGGCTCGACCCCATAGATCGCCGCGATGGCGTCGGCGTTCAGCGAGGGGCTCTGCGCATAACGATCATAGTTCTCCTGGCCGTCGAACATCAGGTCGATGGTGACCCAGA
Source organism: Nonomuraea sp. NPDC048882 (assembly GCF_040649755.1). Taxonomy (NCBI): domain Bacteria; kingdom Bacillati; phylum Actinomycetota; class Actinomycetes; order Streptosporangiales; family Streptosporangiaceae; genus Nonomuraea; species Nonomuraea sp. NPDC048882. Next base: position 39,169 of record NZ_JBEZGB010000031.1, on the reverse strand, counting down.
ACGGGCCCGCCACCTTCGAGCGGACGAGATGACAGACGTCACGGACCTTAGGCATCGGCTGCCACCTTCACTTTCGCGTCGTCGAGCAGGTGTATGCGGACCAGTTCCAGGGGGTCGTCCACGCTGACCACGTGGTTCAGCACGAACTGGAAGACCCGTCCGCGGTCGATGTCGCCCGGTGTGAACGGCCAGCCGTAGCTGGGCAGCTCCATGCCCAGGCGGAGCGGCATGTGGAAGAAGTACGGGTTGCACGCCTTGGCGATGTGACTGGCCAGTTCCTGCGTCTGGGCGGTGATGACGCACATCATGCCGATCTCCAGCGGGACCGAGCCGGGCGGCGGCTCCATCCCGCTGACCCCGTTGTAGCCGTACATGCGCAGCGAGATGTGGAAGTCGTCGCTGCTCAGGCCGGTGGCGGAGATGGCGCGGGCGGTCAGGTTCTTCAGCATCATGTCGTGGAACGCGATGGGCTCGGCGAGCACGTCGGGGTCGGCGATGCCGACGATCATGATGCTCTGGAACAGGCCGCCCGAGGCGCCTTCCAGCTTGAGCGTGTAGGGGCGCGGGATCCACTTCGATCCGGTGACCCGCACCCTCGACTCGGTCAGCTGAATGTACGCGCAGTCGGTGACGTCGAGTTCGCCGCCGGGCTCGGTCAGCCGCCACGGGTTCTTGTTCTCGTACAGAAGGTGTTCCGCGATGCCCTCGGTCGTCGCCCTGAACCGCGGATCGACCGGCTCGACCTCGAACCCGCCGGCGTCGATGGACAGGATCACGCCACGCTGCCCGGTGTGGGCGGTCGTGGCCTGGCCCCCGCACTCGGCGATCTTGCCGGCGTGCCAGCTCGGCCCGGCCGGTGCGCCCTTCCAGAGCGCGAACGCCCCGATCACCGCCGGGTCGGAGGTCCGGCCGCCGATGACGATGTCGGCGCCCGCCTCCAGCGCCGCGAAGTAGGGCTCGGGGCCCATCAACGCGACGATGTGCAGGCATTCGTCGATGGTGGCCTCGTCCAGGTCGCCCAGCGGCGGGAGGGCGGCGATCCGGCCTTCCGCCAGCTTGCGCTTGATCAGCTCCGGGACCTGCTCGGAGTAGAGGACCGCGATCTTCGGCGTGTAACCCTGCTCGCGGGCGATCTCGGTGACGATGTCGCGGGTCCAGTCGACGTTCAGATCGCCGCCGGCCTGGCCCGAGGTGCCGATGAGCAGCGGGATGCCCGCCGTCCGCTGGGCCCCCATCAGCAGCGTGAGGTCCTTCTTGACCGAGCTCCGGTCGTTCTTGGACATCCCCGTGGCCAGGTAGGCCGCGCCGGCGTCGGTCGAGCCGGCGTCCAGGGCGATGGCGTGGGGACGGTGGCTCAGCGCGTGGTCGATCTCCTCGGGGAAGAGCCCGACACCCAGTGAGCCCTGGGGGACGTAGATCCTTACCGGTTCCCGGGCAGGCGTGGTCGCGTTCAATGTTTCCCTTTCATGCCGCTGCGGCTGATCAGTGCTGGTTGGGTGGGACGTCGCTGCCGGTCATGCCGACCAGGAAGTCCAGGTCGCAGCCGTCGTGAGCCTGGTTCACGGTGTCGGCGTAGAGCTTGGCGTAGCCGCGGGTCGCCTTCGGCTCGGTCGCGGGCCGTTCCCCGAGCCGCCGCGTCAGCTCCTCGTCGGCGACCAGGAGTTCGAGCCGGCGGGCGGCGACGTCGAGCTCGATGAGGTCGCCGTCGCGGACGACGCCCAGCAGCCCGCCGGCCGCCGCCTCCGGCGAGATGTGCAGGACGACGGCGCCGAAGGAGGTGCCGCTCATGCGCGCGTCGGAGATCCGGACCATATCCTTGACCCCCTGGGCCAGGAGCTTGGCCGGGATCGGGATCATCCCCAGCTCCGGCATGCCGGGAAAGCCCCTGGGCCCGCAGTTCTTGAGCACCAGGACGCAGTCCGCGTCCACGTCGAGGGCGGGGTCGTCGATACGGGCGTTGAGATCGTCCTGGTTCTCGAACACGACGGCCCTGCCCCGGTGCTTGAGCAGGCGCGGTTCCGCCGCGGACGGCTTGATCACCGCACCGTCGGGGCAGAGGTTCCCGCGCAGCACCGCGATCCCGGAATGGGCCTTGAACGGCTCGTCCAGCCGGAAGATGACCTCGCGGTTGTGGCACGCCGCCTCTGCGTTGTTCTCCGCGAGGCTCCTGCCGGTCACGGTCAGGGCGTCGCCGTCGAGCAGCCCGCCCTCGCACAGCTCCCTGATGACCGCGGGCAACCCGCCGGCCTCGTGGAAGTCCTGCATCAGGTACGCACCGGACGGCTGGATGTTGACCAGGGTGGGGATGTCGCGGCCGATCGTGTGCCAGTCCTCGATGTCCAGCGGGACCTCCATGCGCCGGGCGATGGCGGTCAGGTGGATGACGGCGTTGGTCGAGCCGCCGATCGCCGCGTTCACCTTGATCGCGTTCTCGAAGGCCCGCCTGGTCAGCACCTGGTCAAGGGTGAGGTTCTCGCGCACCATGCCGACGATGCGGCGGCCCGCCATCCGCGCGAGCACCCGGCGGCGCGCGTCCACCGCGGGGATCGTGGCGTTGTCGGGCAGGCCGACGCCCAGCGCCTCCACCATCGCCGCCATGGTCGAGCCGGTCCCCATCACGTTGCAGACGCCGACGGTGCGGTTGAGGCAGGATTCGGCCTCCTCCACGTCGGCGCTGGTCGCGCGGCCTGCCCGCAGGTCGGCGCCGAGGTTCCAGGCGTCCTTGATGCCGAAGGGCCGGCCGCGGAAGCTGCCGTTGAGCATCGGCCCGGCCGACACCCCGATCGTGGGCAGGTTCACGCTGGCGGCGCCCATCATCAGGCCGGGCGTGGTCTTGTCGCAGCCCATCATCAGCACGACGCCGTCGAGCGGGTTGGCGCGCAGCGTCTCCTCGACGTCCATGCTGGCCAGGTTGCGCAGCAGCATGGCGGTGGGACGGGTCAGCGTCTCCCCCGTCGAGATGACGGGGAACTCCATGGGGACGCCGCCGGCCTCCAGGATGCCCTCGCGGACGTGCTGGGCCAGCTCGCGGAAGTGCGAGTTGCACGAGGTGAGGTCGGACCAGGTGTTGCAGATGCCGATGACCGGGCGGCCGTCGAAGTGGTCCGCCGGCACGCCGCGGCTGCGTACCCAGCTCCTGTGGGTGAACCCCTTCGCGCCCGTGCCGCCGAACCAGTCCTGTGATCGCAGCTCAGCCACGGCTCCTCCGCTGCTGTCCGTCGCGGAAGCGGTCGAGCTCGGGCAGGTAGCCGAGCGCGCCGTCCTCCAGGGTCGTCCCGAACGTGCGCGCCACGCAGGACTGCAGCACGTAGAGGCCGTAGACCAGCATCAGGTCGGTGATCCCCTCGGGGCCGAACCGGTCGAACTCCTTCCAGTTCGCGTCCGAGAGGCGGTTGCCGTGGTACATCTCGTCCACGGCGCTGACCACCACCCGGTCGAAGTCCTTCAGCGACGCACTGCGCGGGCCCTCGGCCACGCCGGCCAGGTCCTCGTCGGTCACGCCCAGCGCCAGGCACGCCTTGCGGTGCTGCGACCACAGATACTCGCTGTCGCACAGCCAGACGGTGCGCATGGAGGCGAGCTGCCACACCCGCGGCGGCAGGCACGTGTCGTCGATCGCGCGCTTGCCGAACGGCGCCATCGACCGGAGGAACTCCGGGTAGTTGATCATGGCTTTCTGCAGCTTGGAGGTGGTCGGCTTGCCGCGCCGGCCCATCCGGTTCGTCTGCTCGACCTGCTGGGGGCTCAGCAGCGCGTAGTCGGCCTCGAAGACGCGCTTCGGCACCTCGCGCGGAGCCGCCAGCCCCGTGCCGGCCGTGACGCTCGCGTCCCAGGGCACGTCCCACCCGTCGAGGCCGTCCTCCAACCGCACGCCCATGCTGTTGACCGCGGCCGAGAGCGTGACGAGGAAGCCGTAGGTCGTCATGAGGTCCATGACCGCGTTCGGGCCGAGCCGGCCCACGCGGTACCACTTCTCCTCGCTCAGGTAGTGCGTCTCGTGCAGCTCGTCGATCGCTTCGACGACGTGGCGCTCGATGCTGTTCAGGACGGCATGGTCGCCGGTGGCGACCGCGCGGAGCTCGGGGCCGGTGATCCCGAGCGCGCCGCCCTCCGCGCGCAGATGCGCCCAGAGGTATTCGGCTCCGCACAGCCAGGCCGTACGCAGCGACGCCAGGACGGACAGGCGCCTCGGCAGGTCACCGGTCAGCGTGACCCTGGTGCCGATCCGGCCGATGGAGCGGGCGAACTCGGGATAGTGGAGGAAGGTCCGCATCATCGCGGAGGCGCCCTCTTCGCCGTACGGGCCCAGCTTGATCCGGACCTGCTGCTGCCTGGGTGAGAGGTCGGCGAAGTCCACCGGGCGGACACGCGTCGGGTAGGTCATGTTCTGTCGTTCTCCTGGGTCGAAGGGGTCCGGCCGGCCTCACAGCAGGGGCGGCACGATCGCGTCGATGAGGTGGGGGCCGGGCTCGGCCAGCGCGTGCCGGAACTGCTCGGCCAGCTCCTCGGCGGTCGTCGCCCGGGTCGCGGGCACGCCCATCCCCTCGGCGATCCGGACGAAGTCGATGTCGGGGCGGGAGAGGTCGAGCAGGTCACCGGCCTTGGGGCCGTGCCCCTCGACGCCGACGCGCAGCAGTTCCAGGCGCAGGATCGCGTACGCGCGGTTGTTCAGCAGCACCGTGGTGACGTCGAGGTGCTCCCTGGCCTGGGTCCACAGCGCCGAGATCGTGTAGAGCGCGCTGCCGTCGGCCTGGAGGTTGATCACCGGCCGGTCGGGGGCGGCGACGGCGGCGCCGGTGGCGACCGGCATGCCGTAGCCGATCGCACCGCCGGTCAGCGTCAGCAGGTCGTGCCGTGGGGCGCCGGCGGTGGCGCGCGGCAGCGACAGTCCCGAGGTGTTCGACTCGTCCGCGACGATCGCGCGCTCGGGCAGCAGCGCGCCGATCACGTCGGCCCAGTTCTGCCCGGTCAGCGGCCCGGACGGCAGCTCGGGCCTGGCCGCCTCCTGGAGCACCGGTTCGGTGCCCGGCGCGACCAGGTCCGCCAGGTCCTCCAAGGCCTGCGGCACGTCGTCGCCGCCGTCGGCCAGGAAGTGCACCTGGGCCCCCTCCGGGACCAGGTCGCTCGGCCGGTCCGGGTAGGCGAAGAACGACACCGGCGGCTTGGCCCCGGCGACGATCAGGTGCCTGATCCCGGCGAGTTGCTGGACGGCCGACTCGGTGAGGTAGGCGAGCCGCTCGACGGCCGGCAGTCCCGCGCCGCGTTCCATGCGCGCGGGGAACGTCTCGGCGAGCGCCTTCGCCCCGGTCGCGGCGGCGAGCCGGCTCGTCGCGCGCAGCCCGGCCGCGCGGCAGGCCCTGCCGCCGATGAGCAGGGCGGCCGGCTCGCCGCCGGTCAGCACTCCGGCGATCCGCCGTACGGTGGCCGCGCCGACCTGCCGGGGCTTTCTGGGCTCGACGGGAGCGGCAATCACGCCGCCCTCACTCCATGAGGCGTCGGCCGGCAGGATCAGCGTGGCGATCTGGCCTGGCGGATCCTGGGCGGCGGCGACCGCGGCGGCGGCGTCGGCGCCGACCTCAGCGGCCCGCTCCGACCTGCGGACCCAGCCGTTGAGGCTGCCGGCGACGGCCTCGATGTCCGATTCGAGCGGGGCGTCGTACTGCTTGTGGTAGGTCGCGTGGTCGCCGACCACGTTGACGATCGGCGAGTGCGCGCGGCGTGCGTTGTGCAGGTTGGCCAGCCCGTTGCCGAGGCCGGGCCCCAGGTGCAGCAGCGTCGCGGCCGGCTTGCCCGCGATCCTGGCGTAGCCGTCCGCGGCGCCGGTGACGACGCCTTCGAACAGCCCCAGCACCGCCCGCATTTCAGGAACGCCGTCCAGCGCGGCCACGAAGTGCATCTCCGACGTGCCCGGGTTGGCGAAGCAGACCTCCACCCCGGCGTCAGTGAGCGTACGGATCAGCGCGTGCGCGCCGTTCGTCCCCATTCACACCTCCACGGCGGGGAGAATGCCCGGGTTGAGGATGCCGGCGGGGTCGAAGCTCGCCTTGATCCGGCGCATCAGCGCGATCTTCGCCGGGTCCTCCAGCTCCAGGAAGTACCCGGACCTGGTCTGCCCGATGCCGTGCTCGCCGGAGATCGCCCCGCCCAGCTCCATACCCAGCGCGAAGATCTCGGTCAGCAGCCGCCCTCGCTTCTCCTCGTCCGGGCAGAACAGGCCGAGGTGCACGTTGCCGTCCCCGGCATGGCCGCACCCGGCCACGACGGCGTCGCGCGAGCGCACGAGCTCCTCGGTCCTGCGCAGGAACTCGGGCATCGCGGCGCGCGGCACCACGACGTCGATGATGTCGTCCACGCCGAGCGCCTTGGCCGTCCAGAACGACTTCTCGCGGGCCTCGACGAGCTTGGCGGCGGCGGTGCCTTCGAGCACGTACGCGTCCATCGCCCCCACGTCGAGCAGCAGGCCGCCGAGCTCCATGACGTCGGCCTGCACGCGGTCCTTGTCGCGGCTCTCCAGCGCCACCATCAGGTAGGCGGCGGCCGAGTCCCTGACGGCGTCGCGGATGCCGAGGTCGAGGTCCAGTTGGTCGCCGATCGCGCGCAGGGTCCGGTCGTCGATGTATTCGAGGATGTGCGGAGTCAGCCCGCTGCCGATGACCTTGACGACGCTGCGCAGCACCTCGTCCACGCTCGTGAACGGGGCCAGCACGGTCGCGCCGTACGGCATCCGGGGATGCAGCTTCACGGTGACCTCGGTGACGAGGGCGAGGCTGCCTTCTGAGCCGATGATCAGCTGGGTCAGGTCGTACCCGGACGAGATCTTGGCGAGCTTGCCGCCGGTCCTGATGATCTCGCCGGTCGGCAGGACCGCCTGGAGTCCCACGACGTTGTGCCGGGTCACCCCGTACTTGACGGCGCGCATCCCGCCCGCGTTCGTCCCGACGTTGCCGCCGACGGTCGCGCTCAGCTCGCCCGGGTAGACGGTGTAGCCGAGCCCGGTGGCGGCGGTCCGCTCGTCCAGGTCGGCGAGCGTGATGCCCGGCTGCACCACGGCGACGTGGTTGTCGGCGTCGATCTCCAGGACGGCGTTCATGCGCTCGAACGAGATCACCAGCCCGCCCGGCCTGGGCCGGGCCGCGCCCGAGAGCCCGGTCGCCGAACCGCGCGCGGTGACCGGGACGCCGTGCTCCCCCGCGCAGACGAGCAGCGCCGCGACCTCCTCCGCGCTCCGCGGCCGCGCGACGTAGGCGGGCCGCTGGGGAACGGCGGTCAGGGCCTCGTCGTGCCCGTAGTCCGGCGGGATCGTCTCGCCGACGAGGAGATTCGCGTCCCCGACGATCTTCGCGAACCGCGCGGCGACGTCGCTCACCAACGGTCCTTCCTCTCTGTAGTCGTCGAACACGTGGGCCTCGGGTTGTGTCATTCGGCCGGCTCCTGGACGACCGGGTTGGTCAGCGTGCCGATCCGCTCGATCTCGACCGTGCAGACGTCGCCGGGCCGCAGCCAGACCTGCGGGTCGCGGAAGGCGCCGATGCCGTCGGGGGTGCCGGTGACGATGACGTCGCCCGGCGCCAGGGTCATCGCCTCGGACAGGACGGCGATCAGCTCGGCCACTCCGAAGATCATGTCCTCGGTGTCGGCGTCCTGCATGACCTCGCCGTTCAGGATGGTCCTGATGCGCAGCCCGCGGCAGCCGTCGGGCAGTTCGTCGGGCGTCACCAGCTCGGGGCCGAACGCGCCGGTGGCGTCGAACGCCTTGCCCATCGTCCATTGCTGCGACTTCGTCTGGAAATCCCGGACCGAGCCGTCGTTGAAGAGGGAGTAGCCGGCCACGTGGCCGAGCGCGTCGTGCCGGGCGATGTGGCGTCCGCCCTTGCCGATCACCACGGCGAGCTCGCATTCGTAGTCGAGCAGCGCGGACGCGTTCGGCCGGACCAGCGGCGCGCCGTGCGCGACGAGGCCGTTGGCGAACCTGGCGAACACCGCCGGATAGTCCGGCACCTCGAATCCGCTCTCCTGCGTGTGGGAGCGGTAGTTCAGCCCGATGCAGAGGATCTTCTCCGGCCGGGTGACCGGCGGCAGCAGGGTGACGTCGGTCAGCGCGAACTCGGGTGCGCCCTGGAGCAGCTTGGCCAGGTCCGCGAGCCCGGACTCCTGACCGAGGAACGACCTCAGGTCACCGCCGAGCTGGGATACCGGTAGTCCCCGGTACCCTCCCTCGGACTTGATCCCGACGCCCTGCTCGGCCGCGGCTGAGTAACTGATGAAACGCACTGTCTGCTCCTGGAATCTGGCTGGTCGATGGCGTTCTGCGGGCTCAAACGGCGTAGATCGCGCCGGTGACCGTGGCCGCGGCGATGGCCGCCAGGGTGATGGCGACGGACCACTTCAAGGCGAAGCGCTGCAGCGAACCGAAGTCCGTACGCAGGAGGGAGGCGACGAGGTAGATCGGCGCGCTCAGCGGGCTCAGCGTGTGCAGGAAGATCCCGGGCAGCACGGAGTGCGCGATCACCTCGGGCGGGATCCCGTACGCCGACCCCGTCTCCGCGAGGACCGGCACGACGCCGAAGTAGAAGCTGTCGTTCGACAGGATGAACAGCAGCGGCCCCGAGATCAGCGCCGTGACGAAGGCGAAACCGCCGCCCCACGCCTGCGGCAGGTGGGCGACGAGCGCGTCCGACATCGCCTTGACCATCCCGCTCTCGTTGAGCACTCCGGAGAAGGCGCCGGCCGCGAGGATGAGCGAGATCACCATGACGACGGTCCCCGCGTGCGGCTTCAGCTTCTCGTTCTGCACGCGCAGGCTGGGCCAGTTGACGGTGACGGCGAGCGAGAACGCGATCATGGCCAGGGCCGGCAGGGGCAGCAGCTCGATGCCCATGCTGACGATGAAGGCGATCGTCAGCAGGAAGTTGAACCAGACGTTCTTCGTCGGGATCGGGGTGCGGGTCTTGCTCACGCCGGACTCGTCGCCCTCGTCCGCGAGGGCCGCCGCTTCGGCCTTGCGCGCGGCGAGCTTGCTCCGCTCGCCTCGTCCCACGACGTACGCGAAGACGAGCGCGGCGGCGAGGGTGAGCACGAGCGCCGGCAGCATGGGCAGCACCACGTCGGCGACCTCGATGTCCAGCGAGACCGCCATCCGCGCGGCCGGGCCGCCCCACGGCATCCAGTTGAGCGTGGGGCAGATGATGCCGAGCAGCATCGCGATGATCAGCGGATTGATGCCGACCTGGCGGTAGATGGGATACATCGAGGTGATGACGACGAAGGCGGCCGTGGAGCCGTCACCGTCGAGGCCGATGCAGATGATGAGGATGGCGGTGCCGAGCACGATCCGGACCGGATCCTCGCCGACGATCGCCAGGATCTTGCGGATGAGTGGCTCGAACAGGCCGCACTCCGTCATCACGAGGAAGTACAGGAGGGCGAACGTCAGCAGCACCGCGGTGGGGGCGGTGTCGACGACCCCCGACACCATCATCTCCCCCAGCTTCCCGCCGAACCCGCCGAGCAGGCCGAACACCGTGGGGATGAGAATGAGACCGGCGACCGCCGAGATCCTCTTGGTCATCACTAAGACCGTGAACAGGCAGATGGACCCGAAGCCCAGCGCAGCCAGCATGTCCGCTTCCTTCCAGCTTTGACGGACCCCGTCGGCCTTTCCCCTGGTCACAGGCTAGGTCGGGGCGAAAGGGCGGCTCATCACACGAGCCGGGGACTCTCGTCCCCTGATCGGGGGACTCACGCACGGACGCGGCGATGCTAGGTGGGACTCTCCGCCGCCGAAGGCGGGCTGTAAGGGGCCGAAAAGGGCTGAAAGGGCGCTCAAGGGGGCTCAAGGGGAAGGTAGGCTTTCGCGCCAGGAAAGACGCGTGGCGGAGGTCGGGGCCGTGCCGGAGTCTGTCGACGACCTGAGGTTCTTCACGGTCGTGGCCGCGAGCGAGACGCTGACGGCGGCCGCCCGCGGGCTGGGGTGCTCCCTTCCCGTGGTGAGCAAGCGGCTCGCGGCGATGGAGCAGCGCCTCGGCGTGCGCCTCGTCCGGCGTGGCACCCGCAGACTGGTGCTCACCTCCGAGGGAGCCGCGCTCGCGAAGGGCATCGGCCCGATCCTCGCCGACGTGCAGCGGCTGGAGGAGGAGATCTCCGGCGCCTCGGGCGACCTGCGCGGGACGCTCGTCGTGGAGTCGTCGCTCGGCATCGGGCGGGCGCACATCGGCCCGCTGCTCGGCGAGTTCGGCGCGCGGCATCCGCAGCTCGGCATCCAGCTCACCACGACGCCCCTGCCGGTCAGCCCGCACCGGCGCGACTTCGACGTGGCGATCCACGTAGGCCCGCTGCACGACTCGACCCTGCGGATGCGGCGGCTCGCGGAGAACCGGCGCGTGGTGTGCGCGTCCCCCGCCTACGTCCGTGAGCACGGCGAGCCGGGAACGCCGCACGAGCTGGCCGGCCACAACTGCATCCTGCTCCGTGAGAACCAGGGCGACTACGCGCTGTGGCGCTTCGGCGAGGGCGCGGACGAGTTCCGGGTCCGGGTCGCCGGCGCGCTGTCCAGCGACGACGGCGACGTGGTGACCGGCTGGGCGCTGGAAGGCCGCGGGCTCATCATGCGTTCCACCTGGCAGGTCGCCCCCTTGCTGAAGGACGGGCGGCTCGTCCAGGTTCTGGCGGACGTGCCCACGCCGCCCGCCGACGTGTACGCGCTGCACGCCCACACCGACCACGTGCCCGCCCGGGTGACGGCGGTCCTGAACTTCCTGGGCGAGCGGCTGCCCGAGCGGCTGGCCTTGGCGTGAAAGGTCACCTTTCGCCGCCGGGGGTTATCCCGCCGGGGTGAGCGCCGTTACGGTGCTGGGCGTACCACCCCGACGGAGAAGTGAGCGCTCGGCCGATGTCCCTCATCCTCATCACCACCGACTACCTCCGGCCCGGCGACCCGGTCGACGTGTACCTGAAGGAGCACGGTCACGAGACGGTGCACGCGCCACTGCGGGGGCGCCGCGACCGCGACGAGCTGGTCCGGCTGCTCGACGGTGTCGAGGGCGCGCTCATCGCCAACGAGCCCATGACGGCCGACGTCCTCGCCGCGGCGCCGGCCCTGAAGGCCGTGGTGCGGTCGGGTGTGGGGTACGACTCCGTTGACGTCGCCGCCGCCTCCGAGCTGGGGATCCTGGTCAGCAACCTGCCGGGGATCAACGCGAACGCCGTCGCCGAGTTCACGGTGGGCGCGATCCTGGCGGCGTCGCGGCGCCTGGTCGAGCTGGCCGCGGGCGTCGCCGGGGGCGGCTGGCCCCGTACGGACGGGCACGAGCTGCGGGGCTCGACCCTCGGGCTGATCGGGTTCGGCGCGGCGGCCCGCGCCGTGGTGCCGCTGGCCCGCACGTTCGGGATGACCGTACTCTGCCGCACCGCCCTCGCGCCCGCCGTTGAACCCGCCGTCGTCCCGCCCGCCGTCGTCCCGCCCGCCGTCGTCCCGCCCGCCGCCGGCTCGCCCGCCGTCGCGTCCGGCCCCGGCTCGCCCGTCGCCGACGTGGAGTTCGTGGACCTCGACACCCTGCTCTCCCGCTCGGACGTCGTCTCCGTCCACACCGCACTGACCCCCGCCACCCGCCACCTCATCGACGCCAGGGCACTGAGCCTGATGAAGTCGACCGCGCTGCTCGTCAACACCGCGCGCGGCGCGATCGTGGACGAGAACGCCCTGGCCGCGGCCGTCCGCGACGGGGCCATCGCCGGGGCCGCCCTCGACGTGTGCGAGGTCGAGCCGCTGCCTGCCGACAGCGTGCTGCGCGGCGTCCAGGGCATCACGGTGTACTCGCACATGGCCGGCCAGACGGTGGAGGCCCGCGACGCCGCCGGGCGGGAGGGCGCGATCGAGCTCGTCAACGCCCTCGCCGGCCGGCCCGCGTACCGCGTCAACGACCCCTCGGTACACCGGTTCCGCGTCGCACTGGACGCCCGAGTGACGCCTTGACGTTCTCATCGTGAGACGGCTCATCGTGAGACGGCTCATCGTGAGACGGCGGTGATGTGGCGGTGTGGCGAGACTCCGCTGATTTCCAGACCTCTTCCGGCTGTGCCGGCCACAGCGCCCCCATCGGGCAGGGAATTGTCGGTATGGCCTTCCCGTCTCAGGAGCATCAGCCCTTCGCTCATCTGAGCGTGCCCAACGTGGCCTTCTACCGGGAGCCCCTCCGCGCGTTCGCGCGCGCGAAGGAACGCTTCATCGTGCGTCCCTGACGCCCGAGACCCAGGAAACGCCCTCGGCCGGCTGGAAGGCGGTACGGGCCGGACGGCACGGTCACGTGCCGGCCGGGCGGTGGTGGGCCGCGTACACCCAGCCCCGCAGGCCGGAGGCGAGCGGCACCAGGGCCCGCTCGTAGTCGTCGACCTCGTAGGCGTCGGCCGCGGTGAGCTCGTCCTCGGTGACGCGCAGCGCCGTACCCTCCACGACGTCGGCCGGATCGCCGGTGGCTTCGAGGATCGGATGGTGCGTGGCGCCGCTGACCTCGACGACGTGCGGATCGGTGATCTCCAGCAGCGACAGCCGGTAGCCGGGCAGACGATCGGGCGTGCCCGACAGCTCGCGTCCGAACACCGCCAGCTGCACCTCGCGCTGACGCAGCGTGCCGTAGGAGAACAGCACCACGGACTGATCGGCCATACGGCCATCATTTCGCACCGTCACCGGCCGATCGCGGCCGGGGTGCCGCTCGGGCGGCGACCCGGCAGGTTGTCTCGGACGGTACGGGTCGTCGGGTGGTCGGCGCCGAGCACCCGTTCGCGGTCGGCCAGCGTGCGCTCGTGCAACGGGATGGCCCGGCCCAGGTCCCCCGCCGCCTCATAGGCGCCGGCCAGGTTGTTGCGGGAGATCAGGGTGTTGGCGTGGTCAGGGCCCAGGAGGCGTTCCTCTTCGGCCACGTTCTGCTCCAGCAGGGGATCGCCTCCTTCAGATCGTCGATGGCCCGGTGGGCGTAGGCGAGGGCGGCCCGTGTGTTGAGCACGAGGGGATGGTCGTCGCCGTGGAGACGGCGGGCCGTGCCCAGGGCTCGCTTGAGGTACGTCAGTGAGCGGCCGACGGCCCCTTGGTCGTTCAGGAACAGTCCGGTGGCGAGAAGCAGCCGCTGCGCCTCCACGGTGTCGGCCTCGGAGGGCGTGCGCTCGAAGGCGGCGTCGATGTGCGGCAGCAGCGCTCGCCACCGTGCCCACTCGGCGGGTATGTCGTGCTCGGCGGGGCGGGCCAGGTCCAGCAGCGCGACGGCGTACGCACGGGCCGTTTCGATGTCGCCGGCCTGGCGGTGCGGGTCGGCCGGGTCGGGGGTGCGGGCGATGGCCTGGACCAGGCGGTGCACGACGATGCCCGGCCCGTCCAGGGTGATCACGTTGTACGCGGCCAGGGCGCCCAGCGCGCGCTGCAGCCGTGGCGGCTCGGCCAGGCCGTCGAGCACGGTGCGGGGGATGCGCTCCGGCGCGTACCAGGCCAGGACGCGCAGCTCCTCGACCAGCTCCGTCGCGCCCTCCCCCGGGCCGGGTGGGCCGGCGATCCGGGTGAGCAGTTCCCGGGCCGTCGCGTGGTCCAGCACGTCCAGCCGGTGCACCTCGGCGCCGAGCCGGTGCCAGCTCTGGCCGAGCCGGCTGGTGATCAGCACCCGCCCGGTCAGCGTACGGGCCAGCAGCGGCGCCACGTCGGAGGGGTGGGTGACGTTGTCCAGGACCAGCAGCCATCCCTCGTGGGCGGCCAGCCAGGCCGTGACCCGCTCGGCGAGGGCCTCCGAGGGGAGGGCCGCGGCCAGCTCCAGCTGCAGCGCGGCGGCGAGGGCCGCCAGCCCCGCCCGCACCCCGGCGGGGTGTCGGCGGTGATCCACCACACCGGGTTGAACGCCCCGGCCTGTCCGGTGGCGTACCGGGCGGCCAGGGTGGACTTGCCGATGCCGCCCAGCCCGTGCACGGCGGCCACCACCGCCGGCCGGCCGGCGGACAGGGTCGTCCGCAGGGCCGCCAGCTCCTCGTCACGTCCGACGAACAACTGCTGGTGCCCGGGGACGTTCACGGTCGTCGGCGGCGCGTCGACCTCGGTGACCGGCCGGAGCGCCGTGGCGGGCAGCACCGTCTCGTGGACGGTCAGGTCACGCCCGGCCTGATAGACCCGGCCGTGTCCGGACGCAGTGCCGATCTGCTGGACGTGGGGCCGCGCGGCCGGCCGATCGGGCTCGCCTTCCGTCCCCTTCCCCGGCGTCGGCTTCGGCATGGCTCCAGAGTGCCCCCGGGAAGGGCCGGGCGGAACCGTGGTGACGAACGCGTTACCGGGCTCAGCATCCCGCCGGCGTCATCTCGATGATCCGCGGCGGCGGGGTCAGCAGCAGCGCGGCCAGCAGATCGTGCTGCTTCTCGGTCATCTCCGTACGCTGCCGCAGCGTGCAGGTACGGGCGGCGAAGGTGCCGAGCTTGATCCGGTCGAGCTCGCGCCGCAGCCGCGCCCACGACAGCCCGGTGCGGAACTCGGCGACGGGGACCAGGAGCAGGCTGAGCCAGGTGAGCGGCAGGTGCCTGCGGACGCTCGGCTCGCCCCGGTCGCACAGCCGGGACACGCCCGTGAGCAGGTCGCGCCAGCCGCGTTCGAAGGTGAGCAGCCGCATGTAGCCGAGCGCGATGTCCTCGACCGGGAGTCCGGGGTCGGTGGTGCGGACGAGGTACTTGCCGTCGAGGTTCTCCTCGGCTCTGACGGCCTTGGCATCGATGCGCAACAACCCGCCCGGCGTCATCCGCAAATATCGGCTCATGTGTGGATCTGCTGAGATCTGCTGGTGCAGAGCGGCCCGCGCGGCGGAGGGCAGCCGGTCCGTGCCGTCGATCAGCCCGGTGAGCTCCTCCAGCAGCCCGGCGCGCGTCTCGGCGTCCCGCCGGGCGGTCAGGGCGTCACAGCAGATCACGAAGCGTTCGTCCGCGGCGATGTGGACCTCCTTGACCCGCAGGTTCGCCGCGACGCGGTGGTAGCGACCCTGACGGGACAGCGCGGCGTCGGCCTCGGCCGATCCTGAGCGCAGCTTCGCGCCGACGATGTCGTGGTGGCCCTCGTCCTGTCGCGGGAGGCGCCGATCGCCGTCGTCCGGGCAGGCCCGGTCGGCCGTCCAGATGACGCGGGACAGGGCCCAGCCCTTCATGTCCTCCTTGGCCCGCCCGATCATGACCTCGTCGGGCGTGCGGCCGGGCCAGCGCCAGACCCTGAGCGGGATGCCGCCACGCGTGACGGCCAGCCCGACCATGGTCCGGCCGTCCGCGTCGGGGTCCGGGGGCGGGCCGAAGGCGGGCCGACCGGTCGCGGCGGCGTCCAGGAGCGGCTCGTACGCGTCCGAGTCGAGGCCGGTCACCCTCTGAATGGGTTCGGGACCGGAGGAGGGGGACTCGAAGAACAGCAGGTCGGCCTCGCGGTCGAGGTGGTGGGCCAGCTCGCGCGAGACCTCCTCCTGGAGGCTGCCGGAGATCTCGCACAACCAGTCGGTCACCTTCCGGCACGCCTCTTCGGTGACGCCAGGCAGCCCGTCCACGAAGACGTCCTCGTTCACCCAGCGGGCGACCTCGCCGGGCGGGTCCGCCCAGCCGGTCAGGGCCCGGTTGGCGACCAGGGCGAACAGCACCCGCTCCGCCGACGGGTCCAGCCCGCCGTTCACGCACATGCGCCGGAACGTCTTGTCGATCCCCAGCTGCCGCCACAGCGCGTCCAGCACCCACACGCCACCGAACGGCCGCGAGTCCACGAACTCCAGCCCGTCGGCGGTGACGTCGAGGATCTGCTCTGGTCCGAGTTCTTTGATCACCGAGGCGGCCAGTCTTACGAGGGCCTGCCGGTTCGTGGCGTCGTCGCGGCCGAAGTTGTAGATGACCTGCACCTTCGACCGTTTCGTGGCCGCGTCCCACTCGTTGTGCGCCAACTGCAGGTAGCGGACCACGGAACCGTCCTTGTTCCGCCGGCGGGTCGACCGCAAGTACATGGAGCCGACGGTAGTCCCGCACGCTACAAAAAACGTACAAGTGATCCTTCCGCTCATGAACTCTTGGGGCCGCTTCGCCGCTGAACACCCGGTGCGGACCGAGATGTGAGCGGAAACCGCTCACGCCTCCCTGGCCCGCCACTCACCGTGTGTGATCATGCGGGCCGCCAGGCGAGAACTCCGGCGCGATCGTCCGGGCCATGACCGCCGCGCGCCCCGACGGAGGGGCAGGTCAGGGCTTCGTGCGACGGAAGTAGCTCAAAGATCAACAAGCGTGTATCTAGGTTGTGCGGCTGCCGCCCGCGCCCGGCGGCGGCTGAGCAGGGGATTCGCCGCGACCGGAGTCGCCGCGCCCTCTTGACACCCCATCAGGAGCGCGCCCCTACCGAAGGAAATACCGCCCATATACTTTGACAACGCCGATGACTCAAAGCCTTGGCATACTGGTGAACCCTGTGGATGATGAGGGCTTATGAGCTTCTGGCCCCTTAGGCGGCCCACCGGGTCGGCCGCCTCCTCCCGCCTCTCCGCGATCGGCCGCTGGCAGTCTGTCGAATGATCCGGGCCGGGACTCCGGCCGGCGGGCCGGAACGGGCCTTCTCCCTCGCGTTTCGGCGCGCGTACGGGCTCGGGATCGTGACGGGCAGCGGGCCGGTCACGGCGGAAAGAATTCTGCGGAAGGCGACGGAAATGGCACGGGAATTTCACCGCCGAACGGCGGGAAATTCACGGGGAATGCTCGTTGGGATTCACAGATAACGGGGTGAACCATTTGCAGTTGCACAACAGCGGCATGAGCTCGGTTCCGGATCGAACAGATGCCACGGAACCTCGCCCGACCGGAATCAGCAGGCTTCCCGACACCTTCGAATCAAAGATCGTCTCCGTTCCGATCGCCACGCTCCTGCCCGGTGAGTCGCCGCGACTGCAGGGACAGGACCAGGAGCACGTGGCGCGGCTGGCCGAGATCGACGGCCCGCTTCCGCCCATTCTCGTCCGCCGCACCGACCGGCACGTGATCGACGGGATGCACCGTCTCCTCGCCGCCCTCGTACGCGGGCAGGAGACCATCGACGTCGAATTCTTCGACGGCACCACGGAAGACGCCTTCCTGCACGCCGTGCAGGCCAACATCGCCCACGGTCTGCCCCTGACGCAGGCCGACCGGCGGGCCGCCGCGATCCGCATCGTCGCTTCCCACCCGCACATGTCCGACCGGGCCATCGCGCGGGCCTCGGGGCTCGGGGCGAAGGCCGTGGCCGCCATCCGCCGCCGTTCAACCGGCTCCGTGCCGCAGTTGAACGCCCGCATCGGCCGCGACGGGAGGGTCCGGCCGCTGAGCGGAGCCGACGGACGGCTGCGCGCGGCCGAGGTCATCGCCAGGAACCCCGACGCCTCGTTACGCGAGGTGGCGAGGCTGGCCGGGATCTCTCCGGCCACGGCGAGCGACGTCCGTAAACGACTACTGTCCAACGAGCCGCCCACGATGCCCCACCCGGCCGACGCCAGGCCGCCGGCTCCAGCCGCGCCCGCGCACGAGGCCGCGATGCCCGACCAGATCGCCCGGCGGCGAGCCGGGCAGGGAACGGCGGCGCACGCGCCGCACTCCGAGCCCGCCCTGGTGCTGGACAAGCTGCTGCGTGACCCCTCGCTGCGGCTGAAGGAGGAGGGCCGGCAGTTGCTGCGGCTGCTGCAGCAGACCGCGCTGGCGATGGAGAGCTGGTCCGACCTCATCGCGGCGGTGCCGCCCCACTGGGAGGGGCTGGTGGTCAAGCTGGCCCGCCAGTACGCCGCCACGTGGCAGCAGTTCGCGCAGGAGCTCGACGAGCGCGATCCGTCACTGTCCTGGAAGGCGGTCGGCCAGTAACGGCTGTCCCGAGGACGATGACTGCCCTGCACATGCGGACGTCGCCGACCACCACAGGTGGATCGGCGACGTCACAGGGGTGGTTACTTCTTCTCCATGGCCTCGATCAGGCTCTTGGGACGCATGTCGGTCCACGACTTCTCGATGTAGTCGAGGCACTCCTGGCGTCCCGCCTGGCCGAAGACGGTCTTCCAGCCTTCCGGAACCGCCACGAAGATCGGCCAGAGGGAGTGCTGTCCCTCGTCGTTCACCAGAACCAGGTACTGGGCATCCGGGTCGTCGAACGGATTCGTCACCACGTCGTCCTTTCTCGGTACGGGATGGGTGGCACCGGAGAACGGACGTCCGCAACGACGCCGGTCCGGCGTTCGGTGGCCGCGTGATGCGTCGCTCGGCCCCGCGGGACCAACTATGAGCTCAGGCGCCGGGCGGCAGTCAACTTCGGCGTTCACCCGTTCACCCGTTCAACTGCGCTGATGCCGCACTTGGCCGGGAGCCGCCGCCGGCCGTCCGGGGTCTCCCACCGGCGGCATCCACAGCATCGACAACAAGGCAGGTGTCCATTGACGGCGGACGAAGCAGCAGAAAGAGCAGCGGACGAAGCGGCGGAAAGCAGGACATGGGCGGAAAGGCCGGCGGGGTGACCGGGCTGCGGTTCGACGACTCGATCACCCGGCAGCGGGTGAAACGCGGCACGTGGCGGCGGATCCTGCCGTACGCGGCGCCGTACCGCTGGTTCCTGGCCCTGCTGCTGCTGGCCACCGTCACCGTCGCGGTCGTCACGGCCGCCGGCCCGCTGATCCTCAAGGCGATCATCGACGACGGGATCGTGCCGAAGCGCACCGGCACAGTGCTCTGGCTCTGCCTGCTGGTGGCGGCGTTGTCGCTGGTCGAGGCAGGGGCGGCGTACCTGGGGGCGTGGTGCTCGGGCCGGATCGGCGAGGGCCTGGTGCACGACCTGCGGACCAAGGTGTTCGCGCACATCCAGCGGCAGCCGCTGGCGTTCTTCACCCGGACCCGGACCGGCGCGCTGGTCAGCAGGCTCAACACCGACGTGATCGGCGCCAGGCAGGCCCTGACGACGCTGCTGTCGCAGTCGGTGTCGACGCTGCTCACGCTCGCGCTCGTGCTCGCCGCGATGGTCTACCTGTCGTGGCAGATCACGCTCGCGGCGCTGGTGATGATCCCGTTCTTCCTGCTGCCCGCGCGGCTGATCGCCCGGCGGCAGGAGCGGCTCGCGCGGGAGGCCATGGAGCTGGACGCCGACATGAGCTCGATGATGCATGAGCGCTTCAACGTGTCCGGGGCACTGCTGTCCAAGCTCTACGGCCACCCGGACGACGACCTGGCCGCGTTCGCGGCGAAGACCGGGCGCGTGCGTGACGTGTCCATCCTGCGTGTCGTGTACGGGCGGATCTTCGGCATCGTCGTCACCGTCCTGACCGCGCTCACCACGGCCGTCGTCTACGGCCTGGGCGGCGTCCTGACCATCGGCGGCTCGCTCGAACTCGGGTCGCTGGTGGCCATGGTGGCGCTGCTGATGCGGCTCTACGGGCCGATCAACCTGCTGGCCTCGATGCAGGCGACGGCGATGACGGCCCTGGTGAGCTTCGACCGGGTGCTGGAGGTGCTCGACCTGGAGCCGCACATCGTCGAACGCGCCGGCGCGCGGGAGCTGGCCGCGCCCGGCCGCTCGGGCCCGCCCGCGCCGGACATCGTCTTCGACCGGGTCCGCTTCCGCTATCCGGGCGCGGAGGAGGTGTCGCTCGCGTCCCTGGAGTCCTCCATGCGATCGCCCGGCGGCGGCGCGGACAAGCGGTGGACGCTGTGCGACCTCAGCTTTCACGCCCCGGCGGGCAAGCTGACCGCGCTGGTCGGACCGTCGGGCGCGGGCAAGACCACGATCACCCAGCTCGTCCCGCGCCTCTACGACGCCACGGAGGGCGCGGTGCGCGTCGGCGGCCAGGACGTCCGCGACCTGGCCCTGCGGTCCCTGCGCCACGCGGTGGGGGTGGTCACCCAGGACGCGCACCTGTTCCACGACACGCTGCGGGCCAACCTCGAGTACGCGCGGCGCGGGGCGACCGAGCGCGAGCTGATCGAGGCGTGCCGGGCGGCGCTCGTCTGGGACACGATCAGCGCCCTGCCGGACGGCCTGGACACCGTGGTCGGCGAGCGCGGCCACCGCCTGTCCGGCGGCGAGAAGCAGCGGGTGGCCCTGGCCAGGCTGCTGCTCAAGGCACCGCCGATCGTCGTGCTCGACGAGGCGACGGCGCACCTGGACTCGGAGTCGGAGGCCGCGATCCAGCGGGCGCTGGAGACGGCGCTGTCGGGGCGGACGTCGCTGGTGATCGCCCACCGGCTGTCCACGGTCAGGAACGCCGACCAGATCCTGGTCGTCGAGGCGGGCCGCATCAGGGAACGCGGCACGCACGAAGAGCTGTTGCTGGCCGGCGGCCTGTACGCGGACCTGTACCGCACGCAGTTCGCCCAGCAGGCCGCCGGAACCGGCGGCTGAGCAGATCACCTGTCGGCAACCGGTACGTGGACCCCTGAGTGGGCAGGTGAACAATGCGGCGAGCGGGCGGTTGGCGGCGCGATGGACCGGCCGGTCAGTGGCCGGTCGGCGGCACGGTTGGCGGCACGGTTGGCGGCACGAGGGCGGGCCGGTGGGCGGAACTCCCGTCAGCCCGTCCGGTGGCTCTATGTTGTGGAGCGAGGTATCGGACATGGGGTCCGAGGTTTGGGGGTTGTGGTGGTTTCTGGACGAGTGGTGAAGTTCGACGCGGCGCGGGGCTACGGCTTCATCGCGCCCGACGGTGGCGGCGAGGACGTCTTCCTGCACGTCAACGACATGCTGATGCCCGAGTCCGAGGTGCGGGCCGGGCTCTCGGTGGTGTTCGAGGTCGAGGAGGGCGACAAGGGACCGAAGGCGTGGCGGGTGCGACCGGCCGAGACGCCGTCGGCCGTGACCACGGTGGCGGCCGTTCCCTCGCGCGTCACGACCGCGCAGGGCGACGATGACGACTCCCTGTGCGACGTGCTCGACGCGGACGAGTACCTGCGGGAGGTGACGGAGATCCTGCTCAGCCAGGCGCCGACGCTCACCGGCGCGCAGATCATGCAGATCCGTACCGGACTGCTGCAGTTCGCCAAGAACCACGGCTGGGCCGAGGGCTGAGCGACGACACGAAGGGCGGGCACCGGTCGTCGGCGCCCGCCCTTCACGTGTCGCGGCCGGAGTCAGCGGGCGAAGTCGCGTACTACGACCGCCACGGCGCCGACGCTGGGGTGGCGCTGGAGCACCGCCTCGATCTCGCCCAGTTCCATCCGCACCCCCGCGATCTTGACCTGGCGGTCGACGCGGCCGAGGTACTGCAGCGCCCCGCCCGGCAGAGCCCGGACCGCGTCGCCGGTGCGGTAGAGGCGGCCGGTGGGGGTGTCGTGGAACGGGTCCTGGAAGAACGCCTCGCGGGTGCGGTCGTGGTCACCGGCGTAACCGCGACCCACGCAGACGCCGCCGACGAACAGTTCGCCCGTCTCGCCCGTCTCGCAGGCGTGCCAGCCGTCGTCCTCGTGGCGCAGGACGTACAGGTCGGCGTTGACGACGGGCCCGCCGATCGGCAGGCGCAGCAGGTCGAGGTCGGCGGCGGTGACCGTGTGGTGGGTGACGTCGTCGGAGCACTCGGTGGGCCCGTAGGCGTTGACGAGCCCGGCGTGCGGCATCTCCCGCAACCAGCGACGCGCCACCTCGGTGGGCAGTTCCTCCCCGGTGGCCAGCATCCAGCGCAGCCCGCCGAGCAGCCCCGTCCCGGAGGGGGCGTCGGGCGGGCCTGTCCGGGCGGCGGTGGCGAGGTCGTCGAGCAGTAGGCGGACCATCGTGGGGACGAGCTCGACGATCGTGATGTCCTCCGCGCCGATCAGGCGGGCGAAGGCCACCGAGTCGTACGCCGTCGCGTCACCGACGACGCGGACCCGGCCGCCGACGACGAGCGGGCAGAGCATCTGCCAGATGGAGATGTCGAACCCAAGCGGCGCGGTCTGCGCCACCGTGTCGCCCGCGGTCAGACCCAGGTCGACGACCTTGGCGTGCAGATGGTTGAGCATGCCCTGGTGCTCGACCACCGCACCCTTCGGCCGGCCGGTCGAGCCGGAGGTGAACAGCATGTACCGCGGCTGATCAGGGCCGTCGAGCCGAGCCGGTCCCGACCAGAGCGGCTGCGCGACGGCCTCCCCCGCACGGACGAGCCGCACCCCCGCTTCACGCGCCCCGGCGGCGAGCGTAGGCGAGACCGCACCGGCCCCGGCGGCGAGCGTGGGTGAGGCGGCGCCGGTCCCGGTGGCGAGCGTGGGTGAGGCGGCGCCGGTCCCGGTGTCCAGGAGCAGGGCGGCGCCGGCCCTCGTCAGCACCTCGGCCACCCGTGCGGCCGGCCAGGTGGCGTCGGCGGGGACGTAGACGGCTCCGAGGAGCTCGATCGCCAGGAACCCGGCGATGACCGCGGCGTTGCGCTCCCCGCCCACCGCCACCACCGTGCCGGGTCCCGCGCCCGAGCGTTCCAGCAGCGAGGCCAGGCGGCGGGCCTCGGCGGCGAGCCCGGCGTAGCTGAGGCGGCGGGTGTCGTCGGTCACCGCGAGGCGGTCCCCGTCCACGGCGGCCGTGCGCTCGACCAGGGTGATCACGGCGTCGGCGAGGTCCACCGGGTGGGGACGGCGCGTCGCCGCGGCGCGGGCACGTTCGGCCTGCTGCGGCGAGATGGGCAGTCTGGGCAGCTCGTCCTGGCCGAGCAGGGCGTCCGCGAATGTCATGTGCACGCTCCGGTAAATGCGGGGAAATAGCCGACCTTGCCGGGCCGAGATTTCCTCAAGTATCGTGACCGGAGCTACCGCGATCAAGGTCGTGCAGAGCCGGAGAATAGGCCGGTCGATCGCTTCGACTTCCCTGACGTGTTTCTGTCGCGTCCATTCCCGTCAAACTGGGGGATTCGGCGAAGTGCCCGTTATCAAAGCTCCGCAGGAGTTCAACGTCGAAGACCTTTTCATCGATTTGCGGACGGTGACGGGGACCCCGCTCTATTTGAAATGCGAGGGGTTCAACTTCGCCGGTTCGGTCAAGCTGAAGGCGGCCACGGAAATGGTGGAGGCCGCCGAGCGCGACGGACTGGTCGGGCCTGACTGCGTGCTGGTGGAGTCGTCGTCCGGCAACCTGGGCATCGCGCTGGCGATGGTCGCGGCCGACAAGGGCCTGCGTTTCGTGTGCGTGACCGACCCGCGCTGCAACACCGCCTCCATGCGGCTGATGCGCTCGCTCGGCGCGGAGGTCGTGGTGATCGGGGAGCAGGACGCCAACGGCGGCTACCTGGAGAGCCGCATCCGCTACGTCCGCGACCTGTGTGCCGCCGACGACCGGTACGTCTGGCTCAACCAGTACGCCAACCCCGGCAACTGGCGGGCCCACTACCGGCACACCGCACCCGCGATCGAACGCAACTTCCCCGGCCTGGAGGTGCTGTTCGTCGGCGCGGGCACCACGGGCACGCTGATGGGCTGCGCCCGCTACTTCAAGGAGCGCGGCGCCCCGGTCACGATCGTGGCGGTGGACGCGGTGGGCTCGGTGACGTTCGACCACTACAACGGGCCGCACGGCACGGCCTCCGACGTCCCTGAGCGCCGCATGGTGCCGGGGCTGGGCACGAGCGTGCGGCCGGAACTGGTCGACGAGTCGTGGGTGGACGACGTGGTGCACGTGCCGGAGACGGACACGATCCGCGCCTGTCACGGCCTGGCCGCGCGCGGGTTCCTGTTCGGCGGCTCGACGGGCACCGTGGTGAGCGGCGCCGCGCGCTGGCTGCAGGAGAAGTACCCGGGTGAGGAGCCGGTCGCCCTGGCGGTCGCCCCCGACCTCGGCGAGCGCTACCTGGACTCGATCTACGAGGAGGGCTGGCTGCGCGAGCACTTCGGCCCTCTCGACCTGCCCGACCGACCGCATTGGAGCACGCACCCATGAGTCAGGTCCCGTCGTTCGCCGTCGTCTCAGGAGAGCAGGTCGCCGGTGTCCTGCACGGCAGGGAGAAGCAGGTCATGGAGGTGGTGGAGGGGGCGTACCGGCTGCACGGCGCGGGCGGGACGGTCAACCCGGACTCCTACTTCCTGCGCTTCCCCGACCGGCCCTCCTCCCGGATCATCGCGCTGCCCGCGTCGGCGGGGAAGCCGGTGGACGTGCACGGCATCAAGTGGATCTCCTCGTTCCCCGAGAACGTGGCGGCCGGCCTCCCACGCGCCTCGGCGGTGCTCATCCTCAACGACACGACGACCGGTTACCCGCTGGCCTGCCTGGAAAGCTCGATCATCAGCGCGGCCCGAACCGCCGGCTCCGCCGCGCTCGCGGCCACGACGCTGGCGACCGCCCGGGGGGTGACGCCGCGACGCGCCGGTTTCATCGGCACCGGGCTGATCGCCCGTTACATCCACACCTATCTGGTGGCGGTCGGTCTGTCCTTCGACGAGGTGGGCGTCTTCGACCTCGCCAAGGAGCACGCCGAGGGGTTCGGCGCCTATCTGACGCGGTCGGGGGCGGAGGAGGTCACGTTCCACGATGACGCCGAGTCGCTGATCGCGGCGTCCGACCTGGTCGTGCTGGCGACGGTGGCGGGCGAGCCGCACATTCACGCGCCCGAGGCGCTGGCGCACAATCCGCTGGTGCTGCACGTCTCGCTGCGCGACCTGTCGCCGGAGATCATCCTTTCGTCGTGGAACGTCCTCGACGACGTCGAGCACTGCCTGAAGGCCGGTACGTCGCCGCACCTGGCCGAACAGCGCACCGGCGGCCGTTCCTTCGTCGCCGGCACCCTGTACGACGTGCTGGAGGGCACCCTGACGCCCCCGGCCGACCGGCCCGTGGTGTTCTCGCCGTTCGGCCTCGGGGTGCTCGACCTGGCCGTGGCCAGGTACGTCTACGACGAGGTGGGCGCGGCGGGCGACCTGATGACGGTGCCCGGCTTCTTCCACGAGCTGAAGCGACACGGCTGACGGCCCGCGTCCCCCCGAGCCCGCCTTCCCCAGACCCGATCCCCCAGCTCCCGCAGAGCCCGCTCCCCGATCATCCGGGGGGCGGGCTCTTCGCCGTCGGGCATCCGGCTCCTCGCGCCCGGCCGTCCGGCTGTCCGGCTGTCCGGCTCCTCGCCGGTCAGCCGTCCAGCCGCAGCCAGTCGGACACCGCGGCCCACACCTGGCCCAGGGTGTCCGGCTTGGCGATGTCGTAGTGGGTGCAGGGGATGCGGGCCACCCCGATCTCGCCCGTCACGTACGGCCGCCACAACTCGGGCCTGCGCGCCTCGTCGGAACCACTCTCGTCGGCCACGACCACCAGCACGTCCCCGTCGAACCGGCCGTGCTCGAAGCCGCGGCGCAACTTACGGTGGTTGCGCAGGAGACGGGCGAAGGTGCGGATCTCGTCCTCGGTGGCGGCGCCGAAGCCGTTGCCCGCCTGCCAGCGGACGATGTCCATCTGCCGTTCAAGCGCGGCGTCGGGGTCGTCGTCGTGCTCCTCCGCGGCTTCCTGTTCAGCCACCCACGGGTACTGGTCGAGCAGGACCAGCGCCCCGACCTGCTCCCCGGCCGCGCGGAGCTGGACGGCGATCTCGTGCGCGACGCCGCCCCCGTACGACCAGCCGAGCAGGTGGTACGGCCCGTGCGGCTGCACGGAGCGGATCTGCTCGATGTAGTCGGCGGCCATCTCCCCGATGGAGCGGGCGAACTCCGTGGTGCCGTCCAGGCCGCGGGACTGCACCCCGTACAGGGGGATGTCCGGCTGGGCGTGGCGGGCCAGCGGCATGTAGCACCAGCTCAGGCCGCCCGCGGCGTGGATGCAGAAGAACGGCTCGCGCTCGCCCTCCGTGCGGATGGGCAGCAGCACGTCGAGTGCGTCGCGTACCGAGGAGAGCGTCATCCGCCGCATCAGCTCGGCGACGGTGGGGGCCACGAACAGGTCGCGGACCGCGATCGTCACGCCGCGCCCGCGCAGCCGTTCGACGAGCCGGACGGCCAGCAGGGAGTGGCCGCCGAGGGCGAAGAAGTCGTCGTCCAGGCCCACGCTGTCGCGGCCGAGCACCTCGGCGAACGCCTCGCACAGGCCGGCCGCGATCGAGGTGACGTCCCAGTGGGTGACGGTGCGTTCCTCCGCGCCGGTGTCGGGGGCGGGCAGGGCCTTGCGGTCGAGCTTGCCGTTCGGCATCAGCGGCAGCCGGTCGATCACCACGACGGACGCCGGCACCATGTAGCCGGGCAGGCGTTCCTGGGCGGCGGCGCGCACCGCCGGGCCGAGTCCGTCGGCGTCGCCTCCGGGGACCACGTACGCGACGAGCCGCCGGTCGCCGGGCACGTCCTCGCGGACCAGCGCCACGGCCTGCGTCACGCGCGGGTGCGCGGCCAGCACGGCCTCGACCTCGCCCAGCTCGACCCGGAAGCCGCGGATCTTGACCTGGTCGTCGGAGCGGCCGACGTACTGGAGCTCGCCGCCGGCGCTCCACCGCACCACGTCGCCGGTACGGTACATGCGCGCGCCGCCGGGCCGGAACGGGCAGGCCACGAAGCGGGAGGCGGTGAGCCCGGGACGGCCGAGGTAGCCGCGGGCCAAGCCGTCACCCGCGATGTACAGCTCGCCGGCCACGCCGGGCGCGACCGGCTGGAGGGCGTCGTCGAGCACGTACACCTGCGTGTTGGCGACGGGCGTGCCGATGGACGACACGTCGTCCGCGGGGCCGGTCAGCACCTTCGCGGTGGACCAGACCGTGGTCTCGGTGGGGCCGTACAGGTTCGTCAGGGTCGGGGTCCGGCCGAGAATCGTGCGCGCCAGGTCGGGCGGCAGCGCCTCGGCGCCGATCATGGCGCGGACGGTCGTCCAGTCCACGGGGTCGCCGTCGTCGGCGATCAGGCCGCGCCACAGGCTGGGGGTGGCGTGCACCATGGTGACGCCGGCGGCGCGGATCAGCGTGCGCAGCGCCCACGGGTCGAGCACCTGCTCCTGCTCGGCGAGGACGACGCGGGCGCCGGTCACCAGCGGCAGGTAGAACTCGAAGCCTGCCATGTCGCAGCCGTGCGTGCTGACGGCCAGCAGCCGATCGGCCGCGGTGGGCGCGAACGACTCCCGCATCGACAGCAGGAAGTTGACGATCGCGTGCTGCTCGACCAGCACGCCCTTGGGGCGCCCGGTGGAGCCCGAGGTGTAGATCACCCACATGGGGTGGCGGGGCTCCACGGTCACGTCCGGCCTGGTGCCGGCCTGCGCCCGCACCTCCGGCTCGCCGGCCACGACGACGGGCAGGCCGGCGTCGATCTCGAACTCGGCCAGGCGCGGGCGCAGGTCCTCGCCGGTCAGCACGCAGGCCGCGCCGGAGTCGGCGATCACGTACGCGATGCGGCCCGCCGGATAGGCCGGGTCGATCGGCAGGTAGGCGGCGCCGGCCTTGATCACGCCGAGCAGCGACACCACCAGCTCGATCCCGCGATCGAAGACGGCGGCGACGACGGACTCGGGCCCGATGCCGAGGCCGATGAGGCGTCCGGCCACCTGGTTGGCCCGCCGGTCCAGTTCGGCGTACGTGAGCTCCACGTCACCGCAGGTCAGGGCAACCGCGTCGGGGGTGCGGGCGACCTGCGCCTCGAACAGCCCGACGACCGTCGTGCCCGGTATGGGGGCGGCGGTGTCGTTCCAGCCGGTGAGCATGAGCCGGCGTTCGGCGTCGCCGAGCACGTCCACCGCGCTGAGCCGCAGGCCGGGGTCGGCAGACAGGGCGGCCAGCACCCGGACCAGGCGTTCGGCGATGCGCTCGACCGAGGCGCGGTCGAACAGGTCGGCCGCGCCGACGACCGCGCCACGCAGGCCCGCCGCGCCGCCGTCCGCGTCGAACGCCTCGCCGAGGCTGACGTCCAGGTCGAACTTGACCACGGACGTGTCCTCCCCCGCCGCCTCGCCGCCGCCGGGACGGCGGCCGGCGTCCAGGCCGGGCAGGTCGAGGCTGGCGCCCGCGGTGTTCTGCAGCAGCAGCATCACCTGGAAGAGCGGGTGCCGGGCCAGCGACCTGGCCGGCGACAGCTCCTCGACCAGGCGCTCGAACGGGACGTCGGGGTGGGCGAACGCGCCGAGCCCGGCCTCCCTGACCCGGGCGAGCACCTCGCGGAACGTGGGGTCGCCTGACAGGTCGGTACGCAGGACGAAGGTGTTGACGAAGTAGCCCACCAGGCCGTCCAGCGCCTCGTCCGTCCGCCCGGCCAGCGCGGAGCCGATGGGGACGTCGGTGCCGCCGCCGAGCCGGGACAGGAGCACCGCCAGGGCGCCCTGGACCATCATGAACATGGTCACGCCCTCGGCGCGGGCGACCTCGCGCAGCCGGGCGTGCACGTCCGCCGGGACCTCCAGCGGCACCCGCCGGCCCAGGTGTCCGGCCACCTCCTGGCGCGGCCGGTCGAACGGTAGCGGCAGCTCTTCGGGCAGGCCGGCCAGCGTGTCGCGCCAGTAGGCGACCTGGCTGGAGATCAGGCTGCCCGGGTCCTCGCTGTCGCCGAGCACGTCGCGTTGCCAGAGCGCGTAGTCGGCGTACTGGACGGGCAGCGGCTCCCACTCCGGGGCCCGGCCGTCGCGGCGGGCGGCGTAGGCGGCGGAGACGTCGCGCGCCAGCGGCGCCCACGACCAGCCGTCACCGGCGATGTGGTGCACCACGACGACGAGCACGTGCTCGTCAGGGCCGGTGGTGAACAGCCAGGCCCGGATCGGCGCCTGCGCGGACAGGTCGAACGTGTGGGCCCGCGCCTCCTCCACCGCCGCCGCCAGCTCCTGCGGCGCGACCTGCCTGACGGTCAGCTCCCAGTCGAGGTCGTCGACGGGGATGATCCGCTGGTACGGCTCGCCGTCGGCGACCGGGAACACGGTGCGGAGCACCTCGTGGCGGCCGATGACGTCACGGAAGGCGGCGCCCATGGCGTGGCTGTCGATCGTGCCGGACAGGCGTACCGCCACGGGGATGTTGTAGGTGGCGCTGGGGCCTTCCAGCTGGGCGATGATCCACATGCGCCGCTGCCCGTACGACAGGGGAACGCGCTCGGGGCGTGCACCCGCCGTCAGGGGCGCCCGCGCGCGGGCGGCGCCGTTGAGGCCCGCCGCCAGCCCCGCGACGGTGGGGGCGTCGAACAGGGCGCGGATCTCGATCTCGACGCCGAGCAGGGCGCGGATGCGGCTGACCAGGCGGACGGCGAGCAGCGAGTGCCCGCCGAGGGCGAAGAAGTCGTCGTCCACGCCGACGCTGTCCAGGCCGAGCACCTCGGCGAAGGCCAGGCAGAGGATCTCCTCCTGCGCTGTGGCCGCCGACCGGCCGCCCTCGGTCTGGGCGGAGCCGTAGTCGGGGGCGGGCAGGGCTTGGCGGTCGAGCTTGCCGTTGGCGGTCAGTGGGAGCGCGTCGAGCACCACCCAGGCCGAGGGGATCAGGTGGTCGGGGAGGCGGTCGGCGGCGAATTTGCGGGCCACGGACGGGAGGTCGGCGGCGTTCTCGGGGTCGTCCGGCACGAGGTAGCCGACGAGGCGGACGTCGCCTGGGCCCTCTTCGCGGGCGATGACGGCCGCCTGGCTCACCGCCGGGCACGCGGTCAGGGTCGCGGTGATCTCGCCTGGTTCGACGCGGAATCCGCGGATCTTGACCTGGTCGTCCGCTCGGCCGGCGAATAGCAGCCGGCCGTCGGTGGTCCAGCGGGCGCGGTCGCCGGTGCGGTACATGCGGGTGCCCGGCTCGAACGGGCACGCAACGAAGCGCTCCGCCGTCAGACCCGGGCGGCCGAGGTAGCCCCGGGCCAACTGGGCGCCCGCGACGTAGAGCTCGCCGGTGACGCCGGGAGGCACGGGTGACAGATGCTCGTCCAGGACGTGGAAAGCGGTGTTGGCCACGGGTGTACCGACCGGTGCCGTGCCACCGCTGCTCAGGCGGGTGGTGGCCACACCGATCGTGGTCTCGGTCGGACCGTAGTGGTTGAACACCGCGCAACCGCGCTCGTCGGCCTCATCCAGCAGCCGTTCCAGCCAGTCGGGAGCGGCCGCCTCACCGCCCAGGACCAGCGCGCGGGCGGGTAGGAGACCTGGGCCCATCGCCGCCAGGTGGGACGGCACCATCTTCACGAAATCGATCTCGCGTTCGGCCAGTAGGCTGCCGAAAGCGTCCGGGTCCGTGGCGGCCTCCTCGGCCATGATGTGCAACTCACCACCCAGGGTCAGCGCGGCAAAGACGATCGTGTTGCCCAAGTCGGTCGCCTGGCCCTGAACCAGGGCATACCGGCCGTCGTCCATCCCGAGCCGGCCCGGCACCGAGGCCACATAGTTCGCCAAAGCCGCCTGACTGACCAGCACACCCTTCGGCCGACCGGTCGAGCCTGAGGTGTAGATGACGTAGGCGGTCTGCGTGCCGTGGAGGTGTCGTTCCGGTTTGTCCTTCGAGGCCATCGAAAGGCGCAGGGCGGTGAAGGTGTCGTCGAGGACCAGCATGCGGGCGTGGCTCGCGGGCAGCTCGTCCGCGATCTCCTCGGTGGTGACGGTCAGGACGGCCCGGCTGTCGGCGAGCAGGTAGGCGATCCGCTCCACCGGCTGACGCGGGTCGATCGGCACGTACGCGCCACCGGCCTTCCACACCGCCAGCAACGCCACCACCAGCTCGACACCGCGATCGAGACACACCCCGACCACGGACTCGGCGCCCACCCCCTCGCCGACCAGGACATTCGCCAGCCGGTTGGCCCGCTCATCAAGGTCTGCGAAGGTAACCTCTTCGCCGTCGGGAGCCACCACCGCGACCGCCCCGGGCCTGCGCGCGACCTGCGCCTCGAACAGCTCCACCACCGGCGTCGCAAGCCCGTCGGCCGCCGTGCGGTTCCACTCTGCGAGAGCCCGGTGCTCGTCCTCCCCGAGCAGGTCCACACCGCTCAGCCGGGTGCCCGGGTCGGTGCTGACCAGGTCGAGCACGCGTACCCAGTAACGCATGATCCGCTCGGCCCACTCCGGATCGAACAGGTCCGTGGCGACCGTCACCGACCCCCGCACCCCGGCCGGAGCACCCCTGTCGAACGCCTCGCTCACCATCACGTCGAGGTCGAACTTGGCCGCCCGCTCCCCCGCCGACGGGGCCCCCGGCCGGATGACGGGGAGGTCCAGCACGGCGTCAACAGTGTCGCCCTTGGTGAGCACCACCTGGAAGAGCGGGTGCCGCGCCATCGACCGCGCCGGGGCCAGCTCCTCCACCAGCCGCTCGAACGGCACGTCCTGGTGCGCGAACGCCGCCAGGCTGCGCTCCCGCACCCTGCCCAGCAGGTCGCGGAAGGCCGGGTCGCCGGTCAGGTCCGCCCGTACGACCAGCGTGTTGACGAAGCAGCCGATGAGGTCTTCCAGTGCCGCGTCCGTACGGCCCGCGTTGGCCGATCCGATCGGGATGTCGGTGCCCGCGCCGAGCCGCGACAGCAGCACCGCCAAGGCGGCCTGAAGCACCATGAACACGGTCACGCCCTCGGCCCTGGCCACCTCGACCAACCGCGCGTGCACCTCGGCCGGAACCGTCAAGGGCATGCTGTGCCCCTGGTGGGAGGCGGTGGCGGGACGCGGCCGGTCGAACGGCAGCGCCAACTCCTCGGGCGCCCCCGCCAGGGCCTCCCGCCAGTAGGCGACCTGGCGGGACATCAGGCTGTCCGGATCGTCCTCGTCGCCGAGCAGTTCTCGCTGCCAGAGCGCGTAGTCGGCGTACTGGACCGGCATCGGGCTCCACACCGGGGCCCGGCCCTCGCGGCGGGCCGCGTACGCGAGGGAGAAGTCGCGGGCCAGCGGCGCCCGCGACCAGCCGTCACCGGCGATGTGGTGGATCACCACGGCCAGGACCCGCTCGTCCGGTCCCGCGTCGAACAGCCAGGCTCGGATCGGCGCCTCCGCGGTGAGGTCGAACGCGTGCCCCATGGCCCGGGTGACGGCGGCGTCCAGTTCGGACGGCGGCAGCTCGGTGATCGACAGGCTCCAGTCGAGCTCGTCGAGGTCCATGACGTGCTGGTACGGCTCGCCGTACGCGACGGGGAAGACCGTCCGCAGCACCTCGTGGCGGCCGACCACGTCGCGCAGCGCGTGGCCGAGGGCCTCCTGGTCCACTCCTGCCGCGAGCCGCAGCACGATCGGCACGTTGTAGGTGGCACTCGGGCCTTCGAGCTGGCCGAGGAACCACAGCCGGCGCTGCGCGAACGACAGCGGGACCCGCTCGGGCCGTTGTCCGGGGGTGAGCGGCAGGCGGGCGGCGGCGGCGTCGCTCAGCCGGGCCGCCAGGCCCGCCACCGTCGGCGCCTCGAACAGCGCCCGCAACGGCACCTCGACCCCGAGCGCCGACCGCACCCGGCTGACCAGCCGCACTGCCAGCAGCGAGTGGCCGCCGAGGGCAAAGAAGTCGTCGTCCACGCCGACGCTGTCGAGGCCGAGTACGCCGGCGAAGACGGCGCAGAGGATCTCTTCGCGCAGGTCGGCCGGGGCTCGGCCGGCTTGTGCGGAGTGGTCGGGGGCGGGCAGGGCCTTGCGGTCGAGCTTGCCGTTGGGGCTCAGTGGCAGCGCGTCCAGGACGACGATCGCGGCCGGGATCATGTAGGACGGGAGCCGGTCGGCGACGTAGGCGCGGACCTGGTCGGGCAGGTCCTTCACTGGTCCTCGCGGGACGACGTAGGCGACCAAGCGCTTGTCCCCCGGCTGATCTTCCCTGGCCACCACGGCGGCCTGCGCCACCTGAGGATGGGTGGCCAGCACGGCCTGCACCTCGCCCAGTTCGATGCGGAAGCCGCGGATCTTGACCTGCTCGTCCACCCGGCCGAGATACTCCACCTCGCCGTCGGCGTTCCAGCGCACCACGTCGCCGGTCCGATACAACCGCCCACCCTCGGAGAACGGGTCCGCGACGAACCGCTCGCCGGTCAATGACGGCCGGCCCAGATACCCGCGAGCCAGCCCATTCCCGGCCAAATACAGCTCACCCGCCACCCCGACCGGCACCGGCGCGAGATGGTCATCGAGCACGTAAACGCGGGCGTTGTCGACCGGCCTGCCGATCGGCACCACGCCATCCACCTCGCCGTCGGCATACCAGGCGGTGGCATACACCGTCGCCTCCGTCGGCCCGTAAATGTTGGCCACCCGCGCACCGGGCAACGCCGCACGCAACCCCGCCACCGCATCCGCCGACAGCGCCTCACCGGCCAGCACCACCGTACGCGGCCGCACCTCCAGCGAGCCCGACCCCACCACCTGAGCCAGCGCCGACGGCACCCCGCTCACGAGACTGACATCGCGCAGATCCCGGCTCGCATCGGCGACCGCCAGGACATCGGGGACCACTTCCACGCAGCCGCCCGACACCAGCGGCCCGAACAGCTCGAAGACGGACACGTCGAACGTCAACGAGGTTGAGAAGAGCACCCGCTCGAAGTTCGCCCCACCGAACTCCCGCACCGCCCATGCCAAGAACCCGGTGACCGACCGCTGCTCGACCACCACACCCTTCGGCCGCCCGGTCGAACCCGACGTATAGATGACATAAGCCGCATGCCCCGGCAGGACGCTGCTGCGCAACGACCCGTCCGGCAGCCCGGCCAGCTCGGGATCGTCCACGAGCACCGCCTGCGTGTCGACCGGCAGCCGGTCCGCCAGCTCCGGCGAGGTCACCACGGCGACCGCACCCGCGTCGGCCAGCATGAACGCGATCCGCTCCACCGGATACCGGCCGTCGATCGGCAGATACGCGCCACCGGCCTTCAACACCGCCAGCACCGCCACCACGAGATCGATCCCGCGCTCCAGGCAGACCCCCACCACCGACTCCGCCCGCACACCCCGGCCCACCAGCAGCCGCGCCAGCCGGTTCGCCCGAGCGTCCAACTCCGCGTAGGTGATCTCCACACCGTCGGCCGCCACCGCGACCGCACCGGGCGTCCGCGCCACCTGCGCCTCGAACAACCCCGCCACCGTCACCTGCGGCGCCGCCACCGCCGTGTCGTTCCACTCACGCAGCAGCAGATCCAGCGCCTCCACGCCCAGCACACCCACCTGACCAAGCGGCACCTCCGGGCCACCCGCCAGGCAGTCCTCCAGCGCCCCCACCAGGTTCTCCGTCGCGGTCCGCACGAGCGCCCCGACCGCATGCGGGTCGATCGGCGCCACCGCGTCCACCGCCAGCGAGATCCGGCCGCCGTCGTCATCGACCGACACCAGCAGCGGATAGTTGGTGCGCTCGGTGAAGTACACCCGCCGGATCCCGCTCAGCGCCTCGCCAGCACCCGGAACGGCTTCGCCCGGGGTGTTGTGGCGGTAGTTGAACAGCGCGGTGAACAGGGGAAGGTCTCCGGGCACGCCGCTGGCCTGCTGCGCGAGGGTGAGCGGCGCGTGCTCGTGCTCCAGCAGCCCGGCCAGTTGCCCGCGCATCGCCGCCACCGCACCCAGCACACCGAGCTCACCGGTGCGCACCCGTACGGGAAGAGTGTTGATGAAGGGCCCCGGTACGCGGTCGGAACCGGCACTCGTGCTCATGCGGCCGAACAGGACCGTGCCGAAGACCACGTCGTCCCTGGCCGACACCGCCGCCAGCACCCGCGACCACGCCACGTGCAGCAGCGTCGCCGGGCTCGCCCCCACCCGGCGGGCCACCTCAAGCAGCCGGGTGTGCAGGCTGCCGTCGAAGTCGGTCCTGGCCCGGACCGTGTCCATGCCGTCGCGGCGGGCGTCGGCCACGCCGAAGGGCGCGGTCGGCTCGGTGACGTCCCCGAGCAGGCCGGCGAAGTAGCGTTCGTGGTCGGCGCGGTTCCCGCCGCTCCTGGCCTGAGCGACGAAGTCGCGGAACGGCAGCGGCTCCGCCAGGCGGTGACCCTGGCCGGCCAGGAAGGCGCGTACCTCGTCGAGCAGCACCTCAAGGGCCGTGTGGTCCTGCACCAGGTGGTGGATCCTGACCAGGGCCAGCCAGCGGCCGGTGCCGGGCGAGGCGGCGGTGTGCAGCCTGATCAGCTGGGCCCGGCCGAGGTCCATGGACGTGCCGCCGCGCGCCACCAGCTCCGCCACCGGGTCGGCGCCGTCCTGGTCCAGGGTCAGTTCTTCGATCGGGAGCACGGCGCGGCGCCAGACGACCTGGACGGGTTCGCGCAGGCCCTCCCAGACGATGGAGGTGCGGTAGACGTCGTGCCGATCGATCACTTGCTGGAGCGCGTCGGCGAAGCTGTCGAGCCGCTCGCGGGAGTCGAACTCCAGCGCTGTCGGCATCACGTAGGCGTCCTCACCGCCCTCGGCCAGCAGGTGGTGGAACAGCAGCCCCTCCTGCAGCGGCGCGAGCGGGTAGACGTCCGCGATGTTGGCCGCGCCGCCTTCCACGGTGGCCGTGATCCGGTCGAGCTCGTCGCCGGTCAGGTCCACCAGCGGCAGCATGTCCGGAGTGAGCTCGGTCGCGCCGGGCGGGATCAGGTTCGGGGGGACCGCCGCCAGGCTCTCGCCCGTCGAACGGGCCAGCCCGGCCGGGGTGGGTGTCTCGAAGAGAGCGCGTACGGAGACCGAGACGCCACGGGACCGTACGAGGGCCACCAGCCGGATCGCGAGGAGGGAGTGGCCGCCGAGCGCGAAGAAGTCGTCGTCCACGCCGACGCCGTCCAGGCCGAGGACCTCGGCGAAGGCCGCGCAGAGAATCTCCTCGCGGACGTCGGCCGGGGCGCGGCCGGTGCCCGCCGTGTACTCCGGTGCGGGCAGGGCCTTGCGGTCGAGTTTGCCGTTGGGGCTCAGTGGCAGTGCGTCCAGGACGACGATCGCGGCCGGGATCATGTAGGACGGGAGCCGGTCGGCGACGAAGGCACGGACCTGTTCGGGCAGGTCCTTCGCCGGTCCTCGGGGGACGAGGTAGGCGACCAAGCGCTTGTCTCCCGGCTGGTCCTCCCTGGCCACCACGGCGGCTTGGGCGACCTCTGGGTGGGCTGCTATGGCTGCCTGGACCTCGCCCAGTTCGATGCGGAAGCCGCGGATCTTGACCTGCTCGTCCACCCGGCCGAGATACTCCACCTGGCCATCGGCGTTCCAGCGCACTACATCGCCGGTCCGATACAACCGCCCACCCTCGGAGAACGGGTCTGCGACGAAGCGCTCGCCGGTCAATGACGGCCGGCCCAGATACCCGCGAGCCAGCCCATTCCCGGCCAAATACAGCTCACCCGCCACCCCGACCGGCACCGGCGCGAGATGGTCATCGAGCACGTAGACACGCGCGTTGTCGACCGGCCTGCCGATCGGCACCACGCCGTCCACCTCACCGTCGGCATACCAGGCGGTGGCATACACCGTCGCCTCCGTCGGCCCGTAAATGTTGGCCACCCGCGCCCCGGGCAACGCCGCACGCAACCCCGCCACCGCATCCGCCGACAGCGCCTCGCCGGCCAGCACCACCGTGCGGGGTCGCACCTCCAGCGCGCCCGACCCCACCACCTGAGCCAGCGCCGACGGCACCCCGCTGACCAGGCTCACGCCGTCGAGGTCGCGGTCGCCGTCCGCGACCGCCAGAACGTCGGGAACCACCTCGACGCAGCCGCCCGACACCAGCGGCCCGAACAGCTCGAAGACGGACACGTCGAACGTCAACGACGTCGAGAACAACACCCGCTGGAAATCCGCCCCACCGAACTCACGCACCGCCCACGCCAGGAACCCGGCCACCGACCGCTGCTCGACCACCACACCCTTCGGCCGCCCGGTCGAACCCGACGTATAGATCACATATGCCGCATGACCCGGCAGCACTTCGCCGGCCACAGGCCCGCCGGGCAGTTCCGCCACGTCGTGCACATCGACCATCGGCACGCCTGAAGGCAGCCGGTCCATGAGCTCCGGCGAGGTCACCACGGCGACCGCGCCCGCGTCGGCCAGCATGAACGCGATCCGCTCCACCGGATACCGACCGTCGATCGGCAGATAAGCGCCACCGGCCTTCAACACCGCCAGCACCGCCACCACGAGATCGATCCCGCGTTCCAGGCAGATCCCCACCACCGACTCCGCCCGCACACCCTGACGTATCAGAGACCGGGCCAGGCGATTCGCCCGAGCGTCCAACTCCGCGTAGGTGATCTCCACACCGTCGGCCGCCACCGCGACCGCGCCCGGCGTCCGCGCCACCTGCGCCTCGAACAACCCCGCCACCGTCACCTGCGGCGCCGCCACCGCCGTGTCGTTCCACTCACGCAGCAGCAGATCCAGCGCTTCGACGCCCAGCACTCCAACTTGGCCAAGCGGCACCTCGGGGCCACCCGCCAGGCAGTCCTCCAGCGCCCCCACCAGGTTCTCCGTCGCGGTCCGCACCAGCACCCCGACCTCGCCCGGATCGATCGGCGCCACCGCGTCCACCGCCAGCGAGATCCGGTCCCCGTCGTCATCGACCGACACCAGCAGCGGATAGTTGGTGCGCTCGCGCAGGTAGACGAGGCTGATGCCGTCGAGGGCCCCGTCCGGGGCGGGGGCGTCGTTCTGCTGAGGCCGGCTCGTGTTGTGCCGGTAGTTGAACAGCGCGGTGAACAGCGGCAGGTCGCCCGGCACGCCACTGGCCCGCTGCGCCAGGGTCAGCGGCGCGTGCTCGTGCTCCAGCAGCCCGGCCAGTTGCCCGCGCATCGCCGCCACCGCACCCAGCACACCGAGCTCACCGGTGCGCACCCGTACGGGGAGAGTGTTCATGTACGGGCCGGGCACCTGGTCGGAGCCGCTGCCGGCGTTCATGCGGCCGAACAGGATGGTGCCGAACACCACGTCGTCCCGTCCCGACACCGCCGCCAGCGCCCGAGACCACGCCACATGCAGCAGCGTCGCCGGGCTCGCCCCCACCCGGCGGGCGACCTCCTGCAGCCGGGTGTGCAGTTCCGCCGGGAACGGCACCACCTTGCGGACCGCGTCCGCGCCGTTGCCGCGCACGTCCACCATTCCGAACGCCGCGGTCGGCTCGGTGACGTCCCCGAGCAGATCGGCGAAGTAGCGCTCGTGCTCGGCCCGCTCGACGGCGCCCCTGGCCTGGGCCACGAAGTTACGGAACGGCAGCGGCTTCGGGAGCGTGCCGTCGCGCCGGGAGAGGATGGCCCGCACCTCTCGCAGGACGATCTCCAGCGCGGTGTGGTCGCGGACGATGTGGTGGTTCCTGATGAGCCCGAGCCAGCGGCCGGTACCGGGGACCGGGGTGACGTGCAGGTCCATCAGCGGAGCCAGGCCCAGGTCCAGCACCTGGCCGACGTGGGCGACCAGCCGTCCGGGCAGGTCGCCGTCGCCCTCGGGCAGCCTCACCTCGGTCACCGGCAGGTTCGCCCGCCGCCACACCACCTGGACCGGCTCGCGCAGTCCCTCCCACACGATGGACGTGCGGTAGATGTCGTGCCGGTCGACCACTTTCTGCACGGCGTCGGCGAAGGCGTCCAGCCGGTCCCGCGAGTCGAACTCCAGGACCATCGGCATGACGTACGCGTCCTCGCCGCCCTCAGCCAGCAGGTGGTGGAACAGCAGCCCCTCCTGCAGCGGCGCGAGGGGATAGACGTCCGCGACGTTGGCCGCGCCGCCTTCCACGGTGGCCGCGATCCGGTCGATCTCCTCGCCGGACAGGTCCACCAGCGGCAGCATCTCCGGGGTGATCGCGGTGGCGCCGGCCGGGATCGCATTGTCCGGCACCTCCACCTGCCGGTCGCCCACCGACCTGGCCAGCCCCGCCGGGGTCGGCGCCTGGAAGAACGACCGCACCGACACCGACACGCCCCGTGCCTGCAGCGCCGCCACCAGGCGGATGGCCAGCAGCGACTGGCCACCGAGGGCGAAGAAGTCGTCGTCCACACCGACGCTCTCGACGCCGAGCACCTCGGCGAACGCGGCGCAGACGACTTCCTCGCGGGCGTTGACCGGCGCCCGCCCGGCCGTCACGGCGACCTCCGGCACCGGCAACGCGGCGCGGTCCAGCTTGCCGTTGGCCGTGCGTGGCAGCGCGTCGAGCACCACTACGGCTGACGGGACCATGTACTCGGGCAGCCGGGCGGCGGTGAACTCTCGTACGGCCTCCGGCAGTCGGTCTTCCGGCTCCGGCCCTTCGCCGGCAGGGACGACGTAGGCCACCAGCCGCTTGTCCCCCGGGCGGTCCTCCCTGACGATCACCGCCGCCTGGGCCACCCGGGGGTGTTCGGCTACCACGGCGCGTACTTCGCCGGGTTCGATCCGGAAGCCGCGGATCTTCACCTGGTCATCCACCCGGCCCAGGAACGCCAACTCACCCTCGGACGTCCACCG
>NZ_JBEZGB010000030.1:0-109101 GCF_040649755.1 Nonomuraea sp. NPDC048882 | reverse complement strand
GTGCCCTTGAGGAAGCCGGTCGTCGGGCTGCCGCCCGCGACCCAGGCACGCTCCGCGGGGGTGGCGAAGCCCCAGCCGAAGGTCTTGTCCAGGAATGCCCAGAGGAAGGTCCAGCCGAGCGCGATCCGGGCGAGGGCCCAGACGTAGCCGGCGGCGGGGCGGGGCGTCGCGGTGGTGGCGTTCACGACGGGGCTGTTGATGGTGGCGGCCATGACGGCCCCCTTTCAAGGGGTGATCTACCGTTTCGCTGTCACCCCAAGCACACCGTCTTCGCGGTTCGCGCGGCAGTGCCGGACAGCCCGCACAGCCCGGGACCTTCGTCACTTCACCGGCATCGGGCCCTCTTGGGGACGATCTCCGCCGAGTGGTGTGGCCGACGGCCGCGTTTTGCCTGCTCTTGGTGGCCGTCCTGCCACCGTGGAGTATGCGAACCTCGAGGGAAGATCGGTGGCTCAGCGCCCTTCGCAACCACGCCGCCCAGCTCGCGTTCCCGGACTGGACACCCCAGAGCGGCGACTGGGCACACCTGTACACGGGCTTCGTGGACGACGGCACGCCGTACACGGAGGTGTCCGTCTACCGGGCGGGTGACGGCGGGGGCCATGTCCGCATCCACTATCAGCGGTACATCGGCGACGAGCTGACGGCGTTCTGGACGCACTTGGTCGACGAGATCGCCGAATGAGCGGGTGGGTTCGTGGGTGGCGCCGATCAGCGGGTGTGCGGCGAGGGCGCGCCGCGGTCCGCGGCGAAGACGTAGAGGTACGGGTGGCGTGAGCGCAGCTCGCCGCGGGCGGCGGCTCTGGCCAGGGCGAGCGCCCCGTCCACCGAGGTGCCCAGCGGCGGCGTGGGACGGGCCTCGGGCAGCAGGGCCCGTACGGCGGCCAGGAACGGCTCCATCAGCAGGTCACCCGCGTCGAAGAGGCGTCCGCCCCAGGAGATGACCGGCTCGACCCCGGTCGCGGCGGCGACGGCGGCCTGGCCGAGCTGCCGGCCGGCCTCGTCCCAGATGGCCCGCGCGACCTGGTCCCCCTCGTGGGCCGCGTCGGCCACGGACGGGGCGAACGAGGCCAGGTGGTGGGCGGGCGAGGCCGACTCGTAGACGAGCGCCACCAGGTCCAGGGGGTGGCCGAAACGGGCGGTCAGGCGTTCCAGCAGGGCGGGCGACCCGCCGCCGCGGCCGTCGTGGGCGCGCAGGGCGGCCTGGAGCCCGTACATGCCGATCCACGCGCCGCTGCCGTGGTCGCCGAGCAGGTGGCCCCAGCCGTCCGACTGGTTCCAGACGCGGTCGAGGTCGGTGCCCAGCGTGATGACGCCGGTCCCGGCGGCGACGACGACTCCCGGCCGGAACCCGAGCGCGCCGACGTGCGTGGTCACCGTGTCGCCCGCGACCGCGAGCGCGCCCAGCTCGAAGCGTTCGCGCAGGGCGTGCCACAGCGGCTCCGGCTCCCTGACCAGGCCGGGCATTCCGGTCACCCCGATGGCCATCCCGGCCAGCCGCCCCGGCCCCCGGCCCGTTCCCGCCTGCCCGCCGGCGCGGGTGGCGTTCTCGATGACCGTGGTGATGCCGGCGGCCAGCCGGTCGAGGTCCACCCGGCCCCCGGCGCGCGGCGCCGGGGAGGTGTCCTCGCCGTGAGCGGCCCCCTCGCCGCTCTCGACGCGGGCCCTGATGCCGCCGCCGCCGACGTCCACGCCCGCGAAGCCGAGCCCGCTCATCCGGCCTGCCCGCCCAGGGCGGCGACGGCCGCGCGGACGCCGGGATGCGCGGCGAGCGCGGCACGCGCCCGGTCGGGCGGGCAGCCCGTGAGCAGCCGGACGAGCGCCTCCGGGATCCGCCCGCCGGCCTCGGCCAGGGCGTCCCGGCAGACCGCCGCGTCCTCCCCCGTCGCCTCCACGAGCAGGCTCACGGCCCGCGTCCGCAGCTTGGCGTTGGTGGCCACGAGCCCGACCATGAGGTTCGAGTACGTACGTCCCGCCTTGATCATGAGTGCCGTCGAGAACGCGTTGAGCAGGACCTTGGTGGCCGTGCCCGCCTTCAGCCGGGTGGACCCGGTGAGCGCCTCCTCGCCGGTGTCGGCGACGACGACGATCTCGGCCGACTCGCGCAGCGGCGCGCCGGGATCGCAGGTGATCAGCACGGTGAGCGCGCCCGCCGCGCGGGCCGCCCGCAACGCCCCGGCCACGTACGGGGTGGTCCCCGACGCGGTGATGCCGATGGCCACGCTGTTCTCGCCGAGCTCGGCGCCGGCCGCGTCGGCGGCACCGAGCTCCTCGGCGTCCTCCCGGTCGACGGACGCGTCGGTGAGCGCGCCGGGCCCGCCGGCGAAGTGGGCCGTGAACAGGCCGGGGGCCACTCCGAACGTCGGCGTGATCTCGGTGGCGTCGAGCACCGCCAGCCGCCCCGACGCGCCGGCGCCGAAGTAGTGCACGCCGCCGCCGCGGGCCAGCCGTACATGCGTCTCCTCCACCGCCCGGGCGAGCGGCCCGGTGGCGGCGCGGGCGGCCTCGACGGCTCTGGCGTCCTCGTCGAGCAGCAGCCGGAGGGCGGCTTCAGGATCCAGGGTGTCGATCCCGGTGGTGCGCGGGTTGCGGCGTTCTGTCGGCGGGGCCGGCTGGGGCATCGTGCTCCTGCTCCTCATCAGTCGTGGTCCGTGGACTGGGCGTTCGAGCCGGTCTGGGCCGGCGGGCGGGTCTGGGCGAGCGGGCCGGTCCGGCCCGCGTACGCGGTGAGGAGTCGGCGCGACTCCGTGGCCAGGTCGCCCAGGTCACGCGGGGCCGGCGGCGGGCCCTCCCGCAGGAAGAGCTCGGCGCGTTCGCGCAGCCGTTCCCGCAGCTCGGCCTCCACGCCATCGCCGGGTCCTGAGAGCGCGCGATCGGCGCCGCGGTCAGGAGTGTGATCGAGGGCACGGTCGAGGCCGCTCGCCCACAACGCCCAGCGGTCGCGGTAGTAGCCGCCGACGAGCCCGCTCCAGTGCCGGCCGGCGTAGTCGTCGAGCAGCGGGCTGTCCGACGTGCCCCATACCGTGATCATGCGGCGGGCATTGTCGGCCAGGATCTCGCGCTCCGCGGCGTCGGCGGCGTGCGCCAGCGCCTTCGACTCCCAGTGCAGGAAGGTGTACTCGGGGCGGCAGGCCAGCATCCGGTCCAGGTCGTCGAAGACCCGCAGGAACCGTTCGAGCTCGGGCCCGGCGGCGGCGCCGAGCCGGATCGAGCGTTCGACGGCGTCGAGGTGGCAGCGGTCGGCGACCCTGGCCATGTAGGCCACGCCCACCTCGGCGAGGTCGTGCCCGAGCGGTCCCGCCAGCAGGTCGCGGTCGTGCTCGGCCACCTCGATCAGCCGTTCCCAGGCCCGCGCCAGCACGTCAGGCCGGTACCAGAGGACACGGACGGCGTCGGCACGGAGCTCGGCCAGGCCGCCGGGGATCCGCGCGTAGGAGGGGGCGGCGGTGATGACGCCCTTGAACTGGTCGGGGGCGATCCGTACGCCCCGCGCGTCGTAGACGGTGCCGAGCAGCCCCCGCCAGGCCGCCCGCAGCTCGTCCGCCCACCTGCCCCCGGTGCCGTAGCGCTGGGAGACGAAGGCGTCGAGCCAGGCGTCGAGGTCGGGCACCTCGTTCCAGATCTGGTCGGCGACGAGCTCGAAGAAGACGGGGTTGTTGCGGGTAGCCTCCATGGACAGGCCGATCCCCGCGGGCGGGCTCGGCGCCGCCAGGGCCGCGTCCATCCCGGCCGGGACGCCGCGCAGGTCGGCGCCGGGATCGGTGCGCCCGCCGAAGTTGAGCAGCGCGCACCAGAGCCAGGGCTTGCCGGAGAACTCGCGGAAGCGGCCCCACAGCGGGTCGTGCTCCGCCCACAGGTCGGCCACGAGCATCCGGTCGTCCGGGATCGCGTCGAGGAAGGCGTTGACGCGCTCCTCGGTCCAGAAGTCCCGTTGGTAGGAGAACGGCCACGCCTGCATGAGCCAGACCGCGTCCGGGTCGGCGGCCTGGAGGGCGGCCAGCGTCGCCGCCGCGACGGCGCCGGGGAAGGCGGGGTCGGCGTCGATGGGGATCATCTCGATGAACGGGTCGGCGGCGTACAGGTGGTCGGTGCCGAAGAGCGTGATCTGCGTGCGGGCGATCTCGGCGCCGATCCGCTCGTACAGGGGGTCGGCCGGGTCGAGGACCCAGGTCTCGAACCCCTGCCAGGTGCGGCGGCCGGCCCGTGCCGTGGCCGCGACCTCGGGCGGGACGTGCCCGGTGAAGGCCGGGAGCACGGGCGTCATGCCGAAGGCGCGCTCACGGCCGATGATGCGCGCCCCGAGATCGCGGTGGCCGTCGAGCCAGGACGCGGGCAGCGGGCCGGCGAAGCCGTCCAGGCATCCCATGAACTGGAACGGCAGGTAGCCTGGGCCGCCCAGGAAGGCGCGGATCCGCTGGTCGTCGAGGCCGAGCGCGGAGTAGGCGGCGTGCAGCACGGCCTCGTGCCCGGTGATGGCGAGCGGCATGGTGATGCCGTGCAGGGCCATCCAGTCGATCTCGCGTTCCCAGTCGGCCCAGTCCCAGTAGGGCATCGTGTAGCTGAAGGTGCAGAAGTTGAAGTAGTAGCCCTCCCTGACCCGGGCCGTGCCCTCGCGCGGCGGGGCGTCGGGCAGGGACGTCAGGCCGAGGGGCAGCGCCGTGTCCCAGCCGACGGAGGCGCCGCAGCGCTCGCGGAGGTAGTGGTGCAGCGCCACCGAGGCGCTCACCCCGTCCGTGGCGGCGATGGTCAGCACGCCGCCGGCCGCCTCGT
Source organism: Nonomuraea sp. NPDC048882 (assembly GCF_040649755.1). NCBI lineage: Bacteria > Bacillati > Actinomycetota > Actinomycetes > Streptosporangiales > Streptosporangiaceae > Nonomuraea > Nonomuraea sp. NPDC048882. Next base: position 104,331 of record NZ_JBEZGB010000030.1, on the reverse strand, counting down.
AGGTGTACGCGCGCTCGTCACCGTCGCGGGCGGCGAACCGTACCGAATCGGCCGCGGGCCCGAGCACGCGGTGGGCCAGGCCACCGACGGTGTCCGCCCACGGCGGGCCATCACCGGACGACATCTGCAGGTCACACCCCTCGACTAATTAGTTCCGTACAGTACATAATTATTATGCTAGCGTACCGGCAACCGAACGCGAGGAGGCAGAGCATGGAGCAGGTCGTGGCCGCCGGCACGCAGTTCATGCGCGAGGTCAACTCCGTCGCCGTCGTGCGCAGACTGCGGACCGAGGGCAGGATGAGCGTCTCCGCGCTGGCCAAGGCGGTGGGGCTGTCCCGCCAGGCGGTCACCCGCTCGCTCAACGCGCTCGCCGCCGAGGGCCTGGTCGAGTTCGGCCCCGTCGATCGCGACTCCACCCGGGCCGGGCGGCCGGCGCAGCTCGTGCGGTTCAGGGCCGAGGCCGGCCACGTGCTGGGCGTGTCCATCAGCCCGCAGGACGTGCGCGTGGCGGTCGCGGACCTGGCCGGCGCGGTCACGGCCGCCGACGCGGTGCAGCTCGGCGCCCGTCTCGGCGGTGAGGAAGTGGTGGAGACGCTCCTGTCCACAGTGGACGGCACGCTGCGCACTGCTGGGATCGCTGCGGGGACCACTGCGGGGACCACAGCGGAGACCACGGCAGGCGGCCTATGGTTCGCCTCGGTCGGCACCCCCGGTATCGTCGACCCGGCGGCCGGGGTCATCAAGCTCATCCCGAGCATGCCCGGCCTGGCCGGCGACCTCCTCGTCCGCCGGCTGACCCAGGCGCTCGGCTGCCCCGTCTACCTGGACAACGACGTCAAGCTGGCCACGCAGGGCGAGCGGCGGCGCGACGCGGACCGGCGCGAGGACTCCCTGGTGATGATCCACTGGGGCGAGCGGGTCGGCGCCGGGATCGTGCTGAACGGCGAGCTCTACCGCGGCGCGTCCAACGACTCCGGCGACGTCGGGTTCCTCGACCTGCTCGGCGCCGGCCCGGCCGAGGAGACCCGGTCCTCGCGGGGTCTGGGCCCGTTCGAGGATCGGGTCGGCGGCGCGGAGATCGTGCGCCAGGCCGCCGCGGCGGCGGAACGCGCCGGCGAGACGGAGCTGCTGTCCCGGATCGAGGCCATGGGCGAGCACGCCCTCGAAGCCGTGCTCGACGCCGTCGTGGCCGGCAGCCCGGCGGCGCTGGAGGCGATCGACGTGGTGGCCTGCCGCTTCGCCAAGGGCATCGCCGCGATCAGAGCGGTCCTCGACCCGCGGCTCGTGGTCATCGGCGGGCCCCTGGCCAGGTGCGGCGAGCCGCTGCTCGCGGCACTGCGGCGGCATCTGGCGGGCGAGCCGCTGGAGCAGCCGGCGCTGGAGGTCTCGGCGCTCCAGCAGGACGCCGTCGTCCACGGCGCGCTGCTCCACTCGCTGGACGAGATCGAACGGACCAGGTTCGGCCTGGTGAGACCGGGCTCGGCCTGGTGAGGAACGGTCGTCATGAGCACCCGTCGCGCGAACGACGCGCCCCCTGATTGAGGAGACCGGAATGAGGAGACAAGCCATGCCCGGGATGACGAGACCGGCCAGGCGTGCGGCGGCCGTGGCGCTCAGCGTCACGACGGCGTTCGCGCTCACGTCCTGTGCGGGCGCGAGCAGCTCGGGAGGAGGTACGGCGCCCAAGATCGAGGTGTCGACCACCATCCCCCAGGACCCGGTGACGCTCACCCTGGCCTACAGCAACGACCCGCCCACCAAGACGCTCATCGACGGCTTCACCAAGAAGCATCCGAACGTCACCATCAAGCCCCAGATGACGCCGTTCAACGACTACATCAAGTCCATCAAGCTCGCGATGTCGTCCGGCTCGGCGCCGGACATCGCCCAGTACAACCCGGGCGCGATGAACTCCCTGGTCCCGGCCGGTCTCATCCTCGACCTGAGCCCGTGGTCCAAGGCGTACGGCTGGGCCGGGAAGTTCCCGCCGGCCAGCCTGGAGGTGCTCAGCTCCGACAAGTCGGCCAAGCAGTTCGGCACCGGCAGCCTGTACGCCGTGCCCGGCGGGCTGTCGGTGCTCGGCGTCTTCTACAACAAGAAGATCGTCACCGAGGTGCCGAAGACGCTGGCCGACTTCGAGGCCGCGATGGCGAAGGCCAAGGCCGCCGGCCGGACCCCGCTGAGCATGGGCGCGCTGCAGGTCGGCGGCTTCCAGCTGTGGAACGCGCTGCTCAACGTGACCGGCGACGTCGCCGACTACCGGTCGTGGGTGTACGGCAAGCCGGGCGGGACGATCGAGAACCCGGCCGCCCGGCAGGCCGCCCAGACCATCATCGACTGGGCGAAGAAGGGGTACATCCCCAGCGGGGCGAGCGCCACGTCGGACCCCGACGCGCTGGCGAGCTTCGCCAAGGGCGACACCGCGTTCGTGATCACCGGCAACTGGGCCGCCCAGACGCTGGAGACGGAGATGAAGGAGGACGTGGGCTTCTTCCTGATGCCCGGGCCGTCGGCGGACAAGCCGGCCCAGGTCGCCTCGGGCGCGAGCGTGGCGTACGCGATCTCGTCGAAGTCGAAGCACCCGAACGTCGCGGCGGCGTTCCTCGACTACCTGAGCTCGCCGGAGGCGGCGAAGATCGAGTTCGACGGCGGGTTCATGCCGGTCGACACCAAGGCCGAGCTCGGGGCGACGGGGCTGCGCGGCGAGATCGCGAGCGTCTTCGCGCCGGTGGCGCAGGGCAACGGGATCGTGCCGTTCCCCGACTACGCCTCCCCCGGCATGATCGACAAGCTGACTCCCGGCATCCAGGGCCTGATCAACAGCAAGCTGACGCCCGACGCCTTCCTGCGGTCCCTCCAGGAATCGTGGGACGCGCACCATGGCTCGTGAGCCGAGCGCGGCCGTCTCCCCACCGCGGGCCGCTCCCGCCCGCGGCGGGGAGACGGGCGGCGGGCCCGCCCGGCCGCCGCGGCGGCCGGGACGGCGGGCGCGGGGCTGGCTCTACGTGCTGCCCGCGCTCGCGGTCTACCTCGGCTTCGCCATCTGGCCGGCGCTGAACACGCTCCGCCTGTCGCTCCTGACCTGGGACGGCATCCTGCCGCCGGCCTGGGCAGGCTTCTCCAACTACGTCAAGATTTTTCGTGATCCGGCGCTGTACGAGGCGATTCTGCACAGCCTCGCGCTGATCGTCTTCTTCTCGGGCATCCCCATCGGCGTCGGGCTGCTCATGACGGCGCTGCTGATGGGCAAGGTGCGCCGGGGCATGACGTTCTTCCGTGTCGTCTTCTTCCTCCCCCAGGTGCTGCCGCTCGTCGCCGTCGGCATCACCTGGCGCTGGCTCTACAGCGAGAACGGCGCCGTCAACCAGCTTCTCGACGCGGTCGGGCTGGCCTCGATCACCCGCGCCTGGCTGGGCGACTACGGTCTGGCCCTGATCGCGCTCGGCCTCATCGGGACCTGGGTCATGAGCGGGCTGTGCATGATGCTCTTCCTGGCCGGCGCGCAGAAGATCGACCCGTCCCTGTACGAGGCGGCCCGGCTCGACGGCGCGGGCGCGCTGCGGCAGTTCCGGCACGTCACCGTGCCCGGGGTGCGCAGGGAGATCACGGTCGCCGGCGTCATCACCACGATCGCCGCCCTGGCCAGCTTCGACCTCGTCTTCGTCACGACCAACGGCGGCCCGGCGGGGCAGACCAACGTGCCCGGCCTGCTCGTCTACCGGCTGGCCTTCAACGAGGGCGACATCGGCGGCGCCAGCGCCCTGGCGGTCGTGCTGACCGTCATCGTGATCGCCGTCGTCTCCGCCGTCCGGCACTTCACCAGGGATGAGGAGAGTTGAGCATGCGCGGCGGTGTCAGTCTCCGGTACGGCGTCCTCGTCCTGCTGGCGGTCATGGTCCTGGTGCCCTTCGCGGGCATCGTGCTGGCCGCCCTGCATCCCTCGGGCGCGCAGCTCGACGGGCTGAGCATCCCCGACCGATGGTCGTGGGAGACCTTCGCACTGGCCTGGGAGCGGGGCAACTTCACCAACCTCATGCGGTCCAGCGTGCTGATCGCGGTCTGCGTGGTGCCGCTCTCCGTGGTGCTGGCCACGCTGGCCGGGTACGGGCTGGCGGTGCTCAGGGTGTGGGGGCACCGGACGTTGTCGTTCGCGTTCGTGATGGGGCTCACGCTGCCGATCGAGGTGATCGTGGTGGCCCTCTACTTCAACCTGCGCGAGGTCGGCCTCACCGACTCGTACGTGGGCGTCATCCTGGCCGAGGCGGCGCTGTTCATGCCGTTCGGGGTGTACTGGATGCAGACGCACTTCTCGAACGTGCCCGAGGAACTGGTCGAGGCGGCGCGCATCGACGGCGCCAGGGACCTCGTGGTGCTGGCGCGGGTGCTGCTGCCGATCTCATGGCCCGCGGTCACCACGCTGTCCGTTCTGTACTTCATGTGGTCGTGGAACCAGTTCATGCTGGTGCTGGTCATGATGCAGGACCCCGACCGGCGTACGGCACCGAGCGGGCTCGGGCTCTTCGTCGGCCAGTACACGACGGACATCCCGCTGCTCGCGGCGGCCTGTCTGATCGTCATCGCGCCCATCGTCGTCGTGTACCTCCTCTTCCAGCGCAGCTTCGTCAGCGGCATCACCCAGGGCGCCATCAAGGGCTGAGAGGACCCGGCGGAGGCGGCCCGCGCGTGGTCCCCGCGTCAGCGGAGGGGGTCGAAGTCGGTCAGGGCGGCGGGCTGCTTGCCGGTGGTGATCTGCTCGGCCAGCAGCCGGCCCGTGATCGGGCCGTGGGCCATGCCCCACATGCCGTGCCCGCCCGCGACGTACACGGTGGGGGCGCTGGTCGCGCCGACGAGCGGCCGGCCGTCAGGGGTGACGGGGCGGGGGCCCACCCAGACGTCGGTACGCTCCTCCCAGCGCACCCCGCGCAGCAGCGGCCTGGCGGAGGCGATGATGGCGTCCAGCCGGGCGGGCACCTGCGGGGCGTCCGGGTCGCGGAACTCCATGGTGCCCGCCACCCGCAGCCCGTCGCGGTAAGGCGTGCACGCGACGCGCACGTCGGGCAGGTAGATCGGCCCGGGCACGGGATGATCGACCGGCACCGTGAAAGAGTAGCCACGCCCCGCCCGCACCGGCACGCGTACGCCCCACTGCCTGGCCAGGCGCGGCAGCCAGGCGCCGGTGGCCAGCACCACCGCGTCGGCCGACAGCACGGTTCCGTTGGCGGAGCGGACGACCGCCTTGCCGCCTTCGGCGCGCACGTCGTCGACCTCGACGGCGTACACGGTCGCGCCGCGCTTCATGACGGCCTGGCCCAGGGCGTGCACGAATGCGCCCGGGTCCACGTAGCGCTGCCCGTCGAGACGTACGCCGGCCGTCAGCGCCGCGCCGGCCAGCGGAACCTGCTCGGCCAGCCGGTCCCGGTCGAGCACGGTGTGCTCGACCCGCTGCCCGGCCTCCTGGAGCCGGCGCAGCTCGGCCAGCAGGCTCCCGGCCTGGCGCCGCGTGCGGAACGCGGCGGTGATGGGCGCCGCGACGACCGGCGCGGACACGCCGTTGGCGGCCAGCACCTCGTACGCCTCGACGGCCTCGTCGTTCAGCGGCAGGTTGGCCCGCGCCGCGCGGGTCCACGACGACCAGCGGCTGTTGGCGGCGAACCTGGCCAGGAACGCCCACAGGCCCGGGTCGAGGCTCGCGGGCACGTGCAGCGGCGCCGCCGGGTTGAGCAGCGAGCGCAGGCCGTACCGCAGCACGGCGGGCTCGTTGAGCGGGACGGCCAGGCCCGGCGCGATCCAGCCGGCGTTGCCCCAGGACGCGCCGGCCGCCACGCCTCCGCGATCGACCACGTCCACCCGCACGCCACGTTCCTGCAGGAACCACGCGGTCGACAGGCCCACAATGCCCGCGCCCACCACGACCACCGACCGCGGCTCGTTGCCGCTCATGCCGACCTCCAACGCTCTGCCTGTTTCCGCTGTCGTGCACAGCATCGCCCCAGCGTGGGCCGGCCGCGTTGTGGGCGGACGACAATCGCGGCGCCGCCGTTGTGGACGGGCTACAACCGGAGTTCGTCCTCCATGGCCGCCAGCATGATCGTCATCGCCAGCCGCTGGCGGGCGTCGTCGAGGTCCAGCGGGGTGAGCTCGCCCATCTTGCGCAGCCGGTTGCGTACGGTGTTGGGATGCACCTGGAGGCGTTCGGCCGCCAGCGTGAGATCTCCCTGGGATTCCAGCCAGGCCCGCAGCGTGGGGACAAAACGGGTGCCATGCCGCGTGTCGTACCGCAGCAGCGTGCTCACCGGGCCGCGGGCAGGCGTCCTGCCCGTCCGAGCGGCCGCGCGGAGCCGGCGCAGCAGCAGGTCGTCCCAGGACTCGTCATAGGCGGGCGGGACGGAGCCGGGTGCGGCGCTCTCGTGCAGCGCCAGGCACTCGTCCGCCTCCTGGCGGCCCGCGGGCAGCTCCGCCACCTCGGCGGGCGCGCCGATCCCGGCCGCGACCCGCACCCGTGCGGGCAGCTCGGCATGCAGAGCCGTGATCCACCGCCGGGCCGCGCCGGGCTCCTCGGCGCGCAGGACGGTGTAGAGCGTGTCGCCGAGCAGCGCGCTGCGTCCCGGACGCGACCAGCCGAAACCGGTGGTGGCCTGCTCGAAGGCGAGCAGCAGCGCGGCGTGACGGTCGTCGGCGGTGTCGGCGCGTACGGCGATCACCCGCAGATCGTGCGGCGCCAGGCCCAGCCGGCTGGCCGTCGTCGCGGCGTCGGCGCTGCCTTCCAGCAGCCGGATGACCAGGTCCGACTCCACCTGCCGTTCGAGGTCGGCGCTGGCGCGGGAGCGCAGCAGGTGCAGCGCGACGGTACGCGCGCCGTCGGCCAGGGCGCGGCGGTGGTCGCCGGTCAGCGGGGCGGCACAGCTGATCCACACCGAGCCCAGCAGCTCGCGGCCGGCCCGCACCGCCACCACCATCCGCCCGGTCAGACCGTTCGCGGCGTCGGCGGGCACGAACAGGGGCTCGTCCGTCGCTGCCAGGTGCGCGAACACACCCCGCCGCTGCAGCAGCTCGCGCAGCCGGTCGGGGACGCGCCGGCCGAGGATGGTCTCCAGCCTGGCCGGGTCGCCTGCCTGCTGGGAGCGGGAGTAGGCGAGCACCCGCGAGTGCCGGTCCTCGATGGTGACCGCGCCTCCGACCACGTCGGCCAGGTTGTCGGCGAGCGCGAACAGGTCGGTCGGGCCCCGGCCGGAGGCCGTCTCGCGGCTCTCCAGGACCAGCCCGTACACCATGCCGGCCAGCTGGCTCCAGGAGACGGCGGGGTCGGCCAGCAGCACGGCCACGCCATACCGGTCGCCGAGCGCGGCGGCCCGTCGTTCGAGGTCGGCGGGCTCCGCGGGGGCGCGAGACTCGCCGGCTTCGGGCTCCTCGGGGAGGCGAGGCTCATCGGCTTCGGGCTCCTCAAGGCGTACCAGGACCGCTGTGGCCTGGGCGGCGGCCGCCCACCGTACGGCGTCGTCCAGGCCGGCGGCACCGACGGCCAGCAGCAGGTCACCGGCGGCGTGCCGGTCGGCGGTCTCGGGCATCGCCACGCCGCGCAGCCACATCGTGCGCGCCTCGGGACGGCCGCACAGCCGCACGCCGTACCCGCCGAGCACGTTCACCAGGCGGTCCAATGTGATCATCATCAGCTCCGGGTCGCCGGAAGGGGGCGGGACTCCCCGCCCCCTTCCGCGTTGTCAGGCGGCTTCGTGCCGCCGCTGGCAGTCGATGCAGGTACGCGCCAGCGGCCGGACCTTGAGCCGCTCGAACGGGATGGCCTCCGCGCAGTGGGCGCAGCGGCCGTACTCGCCGTTCGTCAGCCTGGCGAAGGCCTGGGACAGCTCGGCGATGGCCCGCTCGGCGGTGGTGATCGAGACGATCAGCTCCTGCCAGGTGCCGTCGGCGCCGCTGCCGTCCTGCTCCTGGACGCGAAGGCTGCTCAACTGCCGTGTGCGCTGCTCCAGCTGCTCCTCCAGATCCTGTCGGAGCGCCTGGAGCTGGACGCTGCTGAGGTGTGGCGTCGGGTGACTGTCGGTCATGACCAGGTGGTCCTTTCTGCGAAGGGTATGCGTCACGTACGTGCGGGGCGAGGAGGCCCGCACGAGAAGGTGGCCCGCGTCGCGACCGGTGGCCGCGTGCGGTGATATAGGCCGGTCAGCGAGCGTGATGCCGGTCGGCGCTCGCGGCCGGTCAGCGGGTGGACAAGGCCTGGCTGGAGGCCAGCTCAGGTTGCAGGCACAGCCGCATCAGGCCGCGGATGGTGGCGTGCTGCGGCTGGGGCGCCGCGCTGACCGGTAGCCGCAGCGCGCCGCGTAGCCGGCGCAGCAGCAGTTCCTGCTGTGCACCACCGCCGGTCACCAGCAGCCCCCTGGCGCGCGCGGCCGGGCGGACGTCCTCGGGCAGGCGACGTTGCAAGCTCGCCGTCATGTCGACGACGCTCTCCAGCGCGTACGAGGCCAGCCCCGCTCCGGTCGTGGCACTGAGCTGAAGGGCAGCCGCGTCGATCACGACTCCCGCACGGATCGCCACGGCCTCGACGATGCCCGCCCCGACATCCAGCAGCAGACACGGACGCGGATCGAGCACGTCGATGCCGACACCGACGGCCGCGGCCAGCGGCTCCTCCACCAGCCGCACCTCACATCCGGCGACCTCGGCCACAGCGGCCCGGACCGCCGCCCGATCGCTGGGCGAGGCCGCCACCGGCACCCCGGCCAGCACCAGCTCCAGCGGCCGGATGTCGTAGTGGCGAGTGTCCTGCACCGCCATCCGCACCAGCCGAAGGCACGCGCCGGGATCGGCCACCATGCCATGCCGAATGGGCGAGGCGACGTCCGTCCGGCCGGGACCGGGCAAGCACCGCACGATGGCCGACGGCCGGTCAGCGATGGCATGCCCGCCGACGGCCAGCGACCGCGTACGGGCGGTGCCCAGATCAAGCGCCAGAAAACGCCGAGCCGGGCTCATCTCGCCCTCCCCCGCGTCCGCGCGAGCTCCGGCCACGGATGGGCGTGGACATCAACGACAACTGCCATGACGATGATCGGCTCCTAACAACGTCAGCGGAACGGCGGCAGACCGGAGCGACCCCATGCCAAGGGGCGCTGGACGCAGGGACAGACCTGCCCGTTTCTCCTGCCGGATTGACGACCGCGAGACGTCTTCAGCGCGTGGCGACACACCTGGGACGGACACCGTTCAAGGCATCAGATGAGCGTGCGTGAGCGCAACGCGCGTCACCGGACTCCGCGGCACGGTTCGGCGGCGGAGTCCGGTGCGGGAAGACGTCGGCTACGCCTGCGGCGGGCTGCGCGATCCCGCGGTGCGATGCGCCAGTTGCTGGGGATCGCGACGCGTGTCCGCGTCGGACCCGAGCGACGGCAACAGAACCAGATGGGCGAGATCGGCCTGGCGCTCACCGCGCAGGGGCGGCCAGAACGACAGCACGTGATGCTCGCGAGCGCTGCCCGCCTGCGGCGGCAGACTGGACAGATCGGCGCCGGATCCACCCGCACTCCACACGGGCCCGGACTGCGCGGCTCCCGGAACGGCGTTGCTCGCCGGGCCGGTGGCACTGGCCACGACCAGGGACAGCAGGACCAGGACCATCGCGCCGAGGTACGCGATGGACCCTTGTGGTGTTCTCCACGGTCCCGTCATACGGCCGACCATAGCCCAGACCTCAGGAAAAGGCATTTCCGTTACTGACCGGCGACGAAAACCCGCTCCGGCCAGGACCAAAAGCAGCATGGCCAGGCCCGGAGCCGGTGCGAGCGGGGCCGCCAATCACGGCCGCGCCGACGTACCCGATGCGCTGGAGACCACCTCGTACGCTCAGCCTGTGCTGACCTTCGCGCTGGTGAGGCCGGGCACGATTTCACTCCTCTACGAGCCGGGCCGCCCCGCCGCCCGGCTCGTCGAGGTGTGCGGTTCGTCGGTTCAGGCGAGCGCCGGTTCTCCGGAGGGCGGGCGGGGTGTGGTCGCCGGTGCCTCGTGGAGTGGCTGCGGGGCGGCGTTGAGGATCTCCTCGTCGATCCGGCCCTCGCCCCTGGCGACGAGGACCGGCACCACGATCTGCCCGGCGACGTTGGTGGCGGTGCGGATCATGTCGAGGATCGGGTCGATGGCCAGCAGCAGGCCGACGCCTTCCAGGGGCAGTCCCAGGGTGCTCAACGTGAGGGTGAGCATGACGGTCGCGCCGGTCAGGCCCGCTGTGGCGGCTGAGCCGACCACCGAGACGAACGCGATCAGCAGGTAGTCGCCGACCCCGAGTTGAACTCCGAAGACCTGGGCCACGAAGATGGCCGCCAGCGCCGGATAGACGGAGGCGCAGCCGTCCATCTTGGTGGTCGCGCCGAACGGGACGGCGAAGGCGGCGTAGTCGCGGTCGACTCCCAGGCGCTCGATCGTGACCTTCTGGGTCACCGGCAGCGTCCCGACCGAGGAGCGGGAGACGAAGGCCAGCTCGATCGCGGGCCAGGCGTTGCGGAAGAACGTGATCGGGTTGACCCGGCCGACCAGCGACAGCAGCGCCGGGTAGACGGCCAGCAGGACGATGAAGCAGCCCACGTAGACGCCGGCGCTGAACTTGGCCAGCGGGGCGAGCAGGTCCCACCCGTACGTGGCGACGGACTTGCCGATCAGGCCGGCGGTGCCGATGGGGGCCAGGCGGATGACCCACCACAGCGCCTTCTGTACCAGTTCGAGCACGGAACGGGAGAGACCGAGGAACGGCTCGGCCTTGTCGCCGAGTGCGATGGCCGCCGCGCCGAGGACGACCCCCAGGAAGACGATCTGGAGGACGTTGAGCTCGGTGAAGGCGGTGACGATGTTCGTCGGGACGATGCCGGTGAGGAAGTCGACCCAGGTCCCGACGTGCTCGGGCGCCTTGGCTCCCTCCGTGCTCAGGGTGACGCCCTGGCCGGGGTTGATGACCAGGCCGAGGGCGATGCCGACGATGACGGCGATCAGTCCTGTGGCCAGGAACCAGAACAGCGTCTTGCCCGCCAGCCTGGCGGCGCCGTTCACGTTGCGCAGGTTGGCGACGCTGACCACGACGGCCGCGAACACCAGCGGCGGCACCGCCAGCTTGAGCAGCTGAACGAAGATCGATCCGACTTCGGTGAGGGTGTCGGCCAGCCAGGCGAGGCCCCAGACGCGGGCGGCGAAGCCGAGGGCGACGCCCACGACCAGGCCCAGCAGCAACTGCAGGGAGAAAGAGAAGTTCTTCACGGTGAGGAACGCTCCGGAAGGGGGGCATGCCGGTCCTGGCATGCCGGAGGGAGGGGGTGAGTGGTAGGAGATCACGGGTCGTCCTCTATTGTCCATAAAACCTATTGGTTGTATAGGTATGTGGGACACAGAAAGGACCACGATCATGACCACGGCCGCCGCCCTGCCGAGCACGGACGCGACGGCGCACCCGCTCGACGACGCGACCCGCCTCTCCCTGACCGGGCCGCACGCCCATTTCGCCGAACGGCGCGGCGACGTGCTGCGTTATCCGCCCGACGTGGCGTCGTTCGCGGCTCTTCCCCCGGATCCGGCCGAAAGCGACTGGGCCGACGTCGCCGCGCTGGCGGGGCCGGGCGGGCAGGTCGCGTACACGGGCGACGGCGTCCTGCCGCCGGACGGATGGGAGGTGGTGGCGCGGGGCCCGGGCGTGCAGATGGTCGATGACGGCGTGGCCGCGGCTCCCGACCCGGAGGCGGTCAGGCTCACCGCCGCCGACGTCCCCGAGATGCTCGCCCTGGTCGGGCTGACCAGCCCGGGGCCGTTCCTGCCGCGTACCGTCGAACTGGGCGTCTACCTCGGCATCCGCCACCGCGGCGAGCTGGTCGCGATGGCGGGCGAGCGCCTGCACCCGCCCGGCTGGACCGAGATCAGCGCCGTCTGCACCCATCCCGCCCACCGCGGGCAGGGCCTGGCCACGCGCCTCGTGCTCGCCGTCGCGGCCGGCATCCGGGCTCGCGGCGAGACGCCGTTCCTGCACGCCGCCGCGAGCAACACGAACGCGATCAGCCTGTACGAACGCCTTGGCTTCCGATTGCGCCGCACTACGACGTTCCAGTTCGTCCGGGCACCCGGCGGCTGACCCCACCCAAGTTCGTCCAGGCACCCCGCGGCTGAACCCACCCCAGGGCTTCCGGGCGCCCGGCCGGCCCCGCGCCGGGACTTCCGGGTTCCCGGACGGCCCGGCGCCGGACGGGCGGCCTCAGTCGGTGCCGCGTAGCTCGTTCAGCCGTTCCTCGGCGAACGAGCGGATCTCGTCCTCCTCGACCATGACCGCGTGCTCCAGCAGGTTCGTGTCCTGCTCGTCGGACAGGCTCGCGGCGGCCGCCGTCGCGAACAGCCGGGTCACCGCGTCGCCGTCCTCCAATCGCTGGACGATCCCCGTCAGATCGGGCTCTTCGCCGTCCTGGAGGATCAGCCACTCGGTCAGGTCCTTGAGCTGACCGGGCGGCAGGCAGGCCGCTCCCGCCTCAAGCTGCTCGATCGAAGCCTCGGTCAGGAATTCGAGCGCCTTCCAGCGGACGCCGCTCTCAGGATCGCGGCTCAGCTCGATCACCTTGGCGATGAGGGGCCCGTGCCGCTCGTCGGCGATCACCAGCGCCGCCGCGATGGCATCGTACCGGGTGCTGCGGACCGGGTGGGACAGCAGCGGCGGCAACTCGTCGACCAGCGGCGCGGCGAGGTCGGTGAGCTCGGACAGCAGCCAGGCGGCCGTCGGCAGGATCCGGTCGTCGCCGCTGTGCAGCAGCCTGCGCAGGTTCTCGACCGGGAATCCCGCGTACAGCTCGCTGAGCAGGTCGTTGGCCGCCGGGCCGACGAGGTCGGCGTCGCCCGGGTGCGCGAGGATGCGCTCGATCAGGTCCTCGCCCGTCTGCGTCTGCACCGGCTCTCCTACCTCCTGTTGCTCTTCTGCTGCTCTCACTGACCGTACTGCCGTTTGATGTCCTCTTTCAGCTGGCGCAGCGCTGCTTCCTCGCGCCTGAGCCGCTCGGCGTGCCCGGCCTCCCAGCCCTTCCTCTCCTCCTCCGCCTTCCTGGCCTTGATGCTCTTCTCCAGCATCTCCTGGGCCTTCTTGGCCTCCGCCTCGCTCATGCCCCTGGCGCTGGTGGGCGGATCGCCGTGGACTCTTCCGTCGTGGCGCGAGCCCTGGTTCGAGTTGCGGGAGAAGAAGCCGCCGCCGCCGCGCCCGCCGCCACTCCCCCGGCCGCCGCTGTTGCCCCGGCCGCCGCGCCGGTTGCCGCGGGCCATCTGCATCATGCCGTCCTTGACGGACCGGGGCCCAGTCGGGTTGCGCAGGCCGGACGGCCGCAGCGGGACTCCGCCGCGAGGGCCGGCCATGGCCAGGCGTGGCCCGGGGGGCCGCAGGTCGTCCAGGATGCGGCGCATCGGCTCGGTGACCCGGCGGCGCACGATGGGGGCGATCACCTTGCCGGTGCCCTCGCTGCCCTCGCGCAGGATCTTCCTGACCGCCTGGCGCGAGGCCAGGATCCGGGCCGTCGCGACGGTCGCCCCGACCGCCCCGCCGAACGCCAGCGCCTTGGCCACCCCGACCGCGGTGAACACCGCCTGCGTGCCCGCCGCCACCTTGACCGCCGACACCACGGTGGCGGTGCCGTCCAGGGCCGCCGGCATCACCCGCATCGCCGCGTTCGCCTGCGCGACGTGGCCGCCCTGGGCGCCGGTCCTGTTCCAGTGGGTCTCCATGCCGGCGGCGGACTGGCCGCGGTAGACCTGCTGCGTGTTGCGTACGGCGGCGTCGGCGCCGCCCGCGGCGGGGGCCGTACCGGCCTGGGCCACCCGCGCGGCGTTGCCCTCGGCCCTGACCTCGTCCTCGTTCATGTTCGGCCAGGGGCCGAGCAGCTGCATGATCCCGGCCGCCGCCGGGGGAAGCACTACAGCCATGAGCGATCGAGCTTCTGGACGCTCTCGGTGCTCGCGGCCTCGCCCTCCTGCGTGTTCCTGATCACCGCGTGCAGGTTGTCGCCGGTGCCGGCGATCGTCCCTGACAACCCGTCGAGCGCGGCCATCGACACGGCGCGGCACTCGGCGTACATGCTGGTGAACATGCCGAACAGACCGTCGTCCCCGAACGAGGACACCCCGTCGCCGCGCTCCTTCAGCGGGGAGAGCGCGGCGTTGTAGTCCTCACCGTGGGCCCTGACCCGGGTGGCTTGCTGCCCCACCGCCCCCAAGGCGATCTCAAGTCCCGTCATGGCGCAGCACAATATCGTCACTTGTCAGGATCTTCGTGATGTTTGTCGTTCATGAGACGTGAATCTCCGTGTCATGAAACACGGCCGGATGTGTCTAAACTGGTCGGCCGTCCGCTCTCCTCACCGCCGGAGGTCCTACATGCGGCCACCCACACCCGACAACGACGACGAATACCTCCACGAATACTTCGCCCAGGGCCAGCGGGTCATCCGCGACCTTCAGCAGGCGCAGGACGCCATGCGGCGGGTGGAGGGTGTGGCCAGGAGCAAGGACGGGCTGATCGAGGCGGCCGCCGTCGGCGAGGGCGAGCCGACCCGGTTGCGCATCGACCCGAGGGCGCTACGACTCGAAGAGGCGGCACTCGCCCGTGAGGTGACCGCCGTGCTCCGGGCGGCCCAGGACGAGGCGGCGCGCAAGGCGCAGGAGATCGCGGACGCGGCCGAGGGCGCCGCCGCCCTGCCCCAGCCGCTCGACGAGACGTTCGTCCGCGGCCGGGTCGAGCAGGTCGCCCGCGACCTGCTCGGATGACCCGCGCCCGGACGACCCGCCCCATCGCGGCTCGGACGACCCGCCCCATCGCGGCTCGGATGACCCGCCCCATCGCGGCTCGGATGACCCGCCCCATCTCGTACGGCCCGCTCACCCAGGACAGCCCGCCCCTGTTGGACGGCTCGCTGATCAGGCACGGAGGAAGCAGCGTGCACCACCACCCCCAGTTCGACCCCGCCGACATCACCGAGCAGCACATCGAGGAGATCGCCCGCGAGGGCGAGCGGGTGCTGGCCTGGCTGGAGACGGCACAGGAGGACCTCGACCAGATCGTGGGAGCGGGCGAGACGGCGGGAGGCCAGGTCAAGGCGACCACGGACGTGAACGGCCGCGTCCTCGCCGTCACCTACGGCCCCCGCGCGAAGCGGATGAACAGCCAGGAACTGGCCGATCAGACCCTCGCGGCGGTACGGGCGGCCCGCGCCGACGCCCAGGACCAGACGCACGAGCTCATGCGCGCGGCCATGCCGGACTTCGACCCGATCCAGGCGAACGAGCAGTTCCAGCGCCTGCTGTCCGCCTGGCAGTGACCCGCCCGCACCCCGCCCGATCTCGGGGCGTACGGGAGCGTCAGAGGAGGGTTCCGCCGGAGGCGTCCAGCCAGTGGCCGGTCACCCAGCGGCTGTCGTCGCGGGCCAGGAAGGCCACCGCGCCGGCCACGTCCTCGGGGGTGCCCACTCGGCCCATGGGGGACAGCGACGACACCCAGGCCAGCGCGTCCCCGACGAGTCTGCCCTGGTGCATGTCGGTGTCGATGACGCCGGGCGCCACGGTGTTGACGGTGATCGCGCGCGGGCCGAGCTGCTTGGCGAGGGTCGAGGTGAGCACGTCGAGCGCGCCCTTGGACATGGCGTAGCTGATGGACTGCGGCATGAACGCGCCCCGGGTCAGCATCGTGGAGATGTTGACGATCCGGCCGCCGTCGCGCAGCCGGGGCAGGGCGAGCTGGGTGACGAAGAACGGGGCAGTGGCGTTGACCGCGAAGATCCGCTCGAACTGCCCCCTGGTGACGTGCTCGATTCCGGGCTCGTCGTTGAGGATGCCGGCGTTGTTGACCAGGATGTCCAGTTCGGCGGCGTGTTCGTCGAAGGCGGCCCACAGGCGGTCGGCGTCGCCGGGCGTGCCCAGTTCGGCGCGCAGGGCGAAGGCCTGCCCGCCGGCCGCCTCGATGGCGGCGACGGTTTCCGCGGCGGCCCGCTCGTCGCCGCCGTAGTGGACGGCGACGCGGGCGCCGTCACCGGCCAGGCGCTGGGCGATGGCCCGGCCGATGCCCCTGCTCGCGCCGGTGACGAGAGCGGTCTTGCCATGGAGAGTACGCATGGTGTCTTCCTGCTGGGGGTGAGGTGGAGAAGAGCCTTCGGAAGGACGGCGGGCGCGGTCGTACGCGCGTCCGGCATCTAGGCGCCGGAGCGTCATCCACGCAGGAGGGTCAGGCGCGCGGGTCGTTCTGGAGGAAGTCCATGCTGGCCAGTTCGTCCACGGTCGCCTGGAGCCGATCGATCCGGGAACGTCCCATCCGGATGAGTTCCTCACCCGCGCCGACCCACAGACCGAGATCGCCGGAGAGGGGCGGGATGCCGGCGAGGATCTCGGCGCTCTCCTTGAGCGTGATGCCGACCCGTTGCGCGGCGAGGGCGAGCCTGATGCGGCAGATCGCGTCGACGGTGAAGCGGCGGGCGTTGCCGCCGTTGCGGTGGGCGTTGATCACGCCGTAGCGCTCGTAGAAGCGGACGGCGTTGGCCGTGACCCCGGCGGCCTTGGCCACCTGCCCGACCGTCAGCTCGGTGACGGTCATGTCCCACCTCTCGCCTTCGTCGCGGCCGGCTCTCGCCGCTCCAGTATCGCCGACGCCCGCTCCGGGGAGCGCAACCGTACGACCAGGGCCAGCGCCATCAGGACGAGGGCCGCCACCTGGGCCCAGCGCAGCGCGTCGGTGACGGCGACCGCCTGGGCGGCGCGCTCCGCCGTCCCCGGGCCGGCCAGGGCCGCGAGCGAGGCGCCGCCGGTCATGGCGCCCGTCAGCGCGGTGAACAGCGTGCTGATCAGTACGGTGCCCATGCCGTTGGCGATCGTGCTCACCAGCGACAGCAGTGCGGAGCCCGAGGCCAGGTCGGGGCCGTGCAGATTACGGCTGGAACTGGACATCGTCGGCATCATGATCGCGCCGGTGCTGGCTCCCTGGACGAATCCGAGCAGGCCGAGCAGCGGGTACGGGGTGTCCGGCCGCAGGATGATCACCTGGACGAGCCCGGACGTGATCGCGAGGCCGAGCCCGGTGCCGACGACCAGGCGGGCGCCGAGCCGTTCCAGCAGCCTGGCCGCGACCTGGAGGCTGAGGCCCATGCCGGCCGCGCCGGGGATCATCAGCGCGGCCGTGACCGAGGCGCTGTCGAGCCGCAGCGTCTGTACGTACGTCGGCATCAGCAGGGCCGAGCCGAAGTACGGGGCCGCGTACAGGGCGAGCACCGCGACGCCCCTGCCGAACGCCGGATCGCCGAACAGGCGGATCCGCAGCAGCGGCTCCGGACGGGTCAGCGCCCGGACCGAGAACGCCGCGACCAGCGCCGCGCCGGCGGCCACCGTGGCGATCCGTGCCCAGGCGGCGCTGTCGTTCGCGCCGATCCCGTACGCCACCGCGACGATGCCCGGCACCAGCAGCAGCGCCCCGGGCAGGTCGAGCCGGACCCGCTGCCGCCGTGCGGGATCGGCCGGCAGCCAGGCCAGCGTGCCGACGGCCCCCACCAGCGCCAGCGGCACGGTGAGGAAGAACAGCGCCCGCCACGACCCGGCGCCCAGGAGCGCCGCGCCGAGCACCGGGCCCAGGATCGGCCCGATCAGCAGCGGCAGGCCGCTGACCGCCGCCATCCGGCCGCGTCGTTCCGGCGCGACCGCGCCGAACCCGATCGCCATCCCCAGCGGCGTCATCAGCCCGCCGCCGAGCCCCTGCGCCGCCCGCGCGGCGATCAGCCAGCCCAGGTCGCCGGCCGCCCCGGCGACGGCCGAGGCGACCGCGAAGCCGGCCAGCGCCACCAGGTAGACGCGCCGGGCGCCCCAGCGGGCGGCGAGCCCGGGGGCGAGCGGCATCGTCGCCACCATGCCCAGCGTGTACGCGGTGATGATCCACTGGACGGAGGTCAGCGACGTGCCGAACGCCGCCATCAGCCGCGGCAGCGCCACCACGACGATCGTGGCGTCCAGCACCGCCATCAGCCCGCCGAACGCCAGCACGACCGCGGCGCGCAGTTCGGGCCTGGTCAGCTTGTTCACTGCCGGCCGGCCAGGTCGGGGATCCGGACGGAACGCAACGCACTCGCCCAGGTCCGCAGCTCGCCCATCGTCACGTGCAGCGCCTGCGCGGTGCCGGGCGGCGGGACGAACCGGCCGTCGGCGTCCAGGTGCTCCCACGCCATCGGGATCAGCACCGCCTCCCGGATCGTGGTGGCCCGCAGTTCGGGCATGACGCCGCGCAACTGCTCCACGGCCCTGATGCCGCCGGAGGCGCCGTATCCGATGAAAGCGACCGGCTTGTACGCCCATTCGGTGAAATGCCAGTTGTCGGTCATGGCGACGACGCTAGAAGTTCGCCTATGGGCGAACTCAAGCCACCGGACGACCGCCGTGGATCAGACCGCTCGCAGCCAGTGGTCGAGGGCGATGAAGTCGTCGTCGGTGAGGCCCCGGGGCGACAGGACGTGATGGAGGAGGGCCCGGCCGGGATGGTGTGCGGACACCCAGTCGCGATCGGCGTCGGTGATCGCGTCGTCGACCCAGACGAACGAGCGCCCCTTCGCCCACGCCACCAGCGTCCTGGTCTTCCAGCACAGCCCGAACCACCGGTCCTCGCGTTCGGCCTCGGCGGAGGGCTCGGGCCAGTTCACGACCGGCAGCCGTGGCAGCCCGAGCCGAGGGGCGATCTCGGCGTTCGCCTGGTCCTCCCAGGTCGTGGCCCAGACCAGGTCGCACGGCAGCGCCGCCAGCCGGAGCCCCACCTGCGGGTCGAGCCGGGCCAGGTGCCCGCCACCCGACGGCGGAGGCCGTGAGCCATCGCCGAACGGCAGGAGCGGCCCGTCGACGTCGAGGAAGAGGAGGGGGCGTTCCCGGTGGCTTGGCGGTTCCATCTGCACCGTGCTTCGGAGGTGGCCATAAATGCGAGCGGGGTCTCGATGATCGTATCTACACTGGCCGCATGCCGCTGGTGTGGGTGACGGGGAATTCCGGCACCGGTAAGTCCACGGTCTGCGGGATGTTGCGGGCTCGCGGCCACGTCGCGTTCGACGCCGATGACGACGGCTTCAGCCGCTGGATGGATCGGGACAACGGCGAGGTGGTGACCGACCCTCCGGATCCGGTTCCCGAGGGCTGGCTCGATCGGCATGCGTGGGTGATCGTCCGTGAGCGCGTCGAGGCTCTCGCCGAGGAGTCCCGTTCCCGGGTCGCGTTCCTGTGCGGGTCGGTGGAGAACGAAGCGGACGTACGTGATCTGTTCGACCTCATCGTGTGCCTGGTGATCGACGACGACACCCTCCGCCACCGCCTCGCCACCCGGACGACGAACACGTTCGGCCGGCACCCCGAGGAGCTGGCGGCAGCCCTGATGTGGAACCCTCGGCTGCAACCGATCTACGAGCGCCGTGGCGCGACGATCGTCGACGCGTCCGAGCCGCTGGCCGAGGTCGTGGAGCGGGTGATCGGCGCGGGCCACGACCTGGCGGAGCCGGGCCGGTAGCCCGCCGAAGGGCTCAGGTGCGGGTCCAGCGCTGGTTCGCGCCGCCGTGGCAGGTGTAGAGCTGGAGCCGGACACCGTTGGCGGTGCCCTGGCCCACCGCGTCCAGGCACAGCCCAGACTGCACTCCGGTGATGCTGCCATCGGAGTTCAGCCGCCAGCGCTGGTTCGCGCCGCCGTGGCAGGCGTAGATCTGGATGCCGGCGCCGTTGCCCGCGCCGGCCGCGTCGAGGCACTTGCCGCCGTAGATCCGGAGCTCACCGGCCGCGGTGGCGGTCCACTGCTGGTTGGCGCGCCCGTTGCAGTCCCACAGCTGCACCTGGGTGCCGTCGGCGGTGGCCGCGCTGGGCACGTCCAGGCAGCGCCCGGAGCCGACGCCCCTGATCTGCGCGGCGGGCGGCGGGGTCGGCGTGGTGGTGGACGAGCCGTCGTCCAGGCCGAAGAAGCGGATGGCGTGCGCGGCCATCCCGGGGTGGGGCAGGTTGTGGCCGGCGCCGCTGATCGTGTACGTCTCCACCTGCCCGGACCCGTACACCCGCCGGGTCCAGCCGGACTGCGGGCTGTCCGTGGCGGTGGGGGTCTGACTCAGCCCGTGCACGTCGGTCCACTGGTCGGTCTCCTCCTGCAGCATCGTGTACGGCAGCACGTCGTCGGCGGTGCCGTGCCAGGCCATCACCCGCGGCCGGGGCCCGGTGTAGCCGGGGTAGGCGTCCCTGACCAGGTCGCCCCACTGCCGCGGGGTCTTGTCGCCGCAGCCGGCGGGGCCGAGGCACCCGTACGGGACCCCCGCGAACGGCGCGCCGGCCTGGAACACGTCCGGGTACGTGGCGAGCAGGTTGAGCGTCTCCATCGCGCCGGAGGAGAAGCCGGTGGCGAAGACCCGCCGCGGGTCGCCGTTGTAGCGCTGCAGCACGTAGTTCGTCATGGAGACGATCGACACCGGGTCGCTGCCGCCGCCGTGCCGCAGCGCCTCGGCCGACCAGACGTCGAAGCAGTTGGACAGGCCGTTGGCGCTCTTGTTCGCCTGCGGGTAGATGACCACGAAGCCGTGCCGGTCGGCGAGGGAGGCGAACTCGGTGCCCTGGTGGAAGGACGGAGCCCAGCCGTTGCAGCCGTGCATCGCCACCAGCACGCCGGGTCTGGCCGCCACCCCGTCCGGGACGTACACGTACATCCGCAGGCCGCCGGGGTTGGCGCCGAAGCCTGTCACCTCGGTTAACGCCGCGGCCGAGGCGCCCGGCGTGGCCGTCAGGAACATGGCCAGCGCGGTGATCCCCGCCGTGAGCAGCGCCACCACAGCGGCGCCGACGCCCACGTACCGGCTCGTTCGCGGTTCGCCTCGGTTCATGGTTCCGCCTCTCCGCTGTTAGCGCTAACGCCGACGGGCCGAGCTCCTTGAAGGCAGTGGCGGAAGGTAGCGAACATGAGGCGGAAAGATACTGTCAAGAGCGCCTTAGCTTACGGTGACGGCGATGAACCCCGGCCACCTCGGGATGGGCCAGGTAGAGGCGATCAATCGAGCATGACGGGGCGATGAAAGTTTCACAGAAGCTCGGCCGGCCCAGTGGTCGATCCGAAACATTTCAACGGCCCTGGCCACCCAACGCACCAGCACAAAGCCCCTCTCGAGGAACGAGCTGTTACGAAAGTTTCACTTGATTCTTGACAACTTTCGGCGACCTTCACACACTGAGTGCCCGAGGTGAGCTCCCCCACCTCCAGTACGCGCTCCGACGACAAGCTCGTACCGCACCCATGATTCGCCCCTGGAGGCTCAAGCATGGCTGTACCCGACATGCCCCCACTCACCGCCAGGCGACCTCAACGCGCCCGCCGCCGAGCACTGATCACCGGCGCGATCGGCGCACTCGGCCTGATCACGGCACTGGCGACGGCGTTCCCGGCCGTTGCCGCGGAGAGCACGCTGGGCGCGGCGGCGCAGCAGAGCGGCCGCTACTTCGGCACCGCCATCGCCTCGGGCAAACTCGGCGACTCCGCCTACACGACCATCGCCGGCCGCGAGTTCGACATGGTCACGGCCGAGAACGAGATGAAGATCGACGCCACCGAGCCCAACCGGGGACAGTTCAACTTCTCCGCCGGGGACCGGGTCTACAACTGGGCCGTGCAGAACGGCAAGCGGGTTCGCGGGCACACCCTGGCCTGGCACAACCAGCAGCCGGGCTGGATGCAGGGCCTGTCGGGCGGCACGCTGCGCCAGGCGATGATCGATCACATCAACGGCGTCATGAACCACTACCGGGGCAAGATCTACGCCTGGGACGTGGTCAACGAGGCCTACGCCGACGGCAACTCCGGCGGCCGGCGTGACTCCAACCTGCAGCGCACCGGCAACGACTGGATCGAGGTGGCCTTCCGCACCGCGCGCGCCGCCGATCCGGCCGCCAAGCTCTGCTACAACGACTACAACATCGACAACTGGTCCTGGGCCAAGACGCAGGGCGTCTACAACATGGTCCGCGACTTCAAGTCGCGTGGTGTGCCGATCGACTGCGTTGGCCTGCAGTCGCACTTCAACGGCAACAGCCCGTACAACAGCAACTACCGTACGACCATCCAGAGCTTCGCCGCGCTGGGCGTCGACGTGCAGATCACCGAGCTGGACATCCAGGGCGGCTCGGCCACCACGTACGCCAACGTCGTCAACGACTGCCTGGCGGTGCCGCGGTGCACCGGCATCTCGGTCTGGGGCGTGCGCGACACCGACTCCTGGCTCGGCTCCGGCGCCAGTGCGCTGCTCTTCGACGGCAACGGCAACAAGAAGGCCGCGTACACCGCCGTGCTGAACGCGCTCAACGGCGGCACCACGACGCCGCCGCCCGGCGGCGGAGACGAGGGGCAGCTCAAGAGCACGGCCTCCGGCCGCTGTGTGGACGTGCCCAACGCCGGCACCGCCGACGGCACCGCGGTGCAGTTGTGGGACTGCAACGGCCAGACCAACCAGCAATGGGCGCAGACCTCGTCCGGTGAGCTGCGGGTTTACGGCAACAAGTGCCTGGACGCCGCGGGCACGGGCAACGGCGCCCGGATCCAGATCTACTCCTGCTGGGGCGGCGACAACCAGAAGTGGCGGGTCAACTCCGACGGCACGATCGTGGGCGTCCAGTCCGGGCTCTGCCTCGACGCCGTCGGCGGCGGCACCGGCAACGGCACGGGCCTGCAGCTCTACAGCTGCTGGGGCGGCAGCAACCAGAAGTGGACCTACAACGCGAGCTGATCCCCCTGGCCCCTGAGGACAGCGGCCACACCCGTCCGCACCGGGAGCGGACGGGTGTGGCCGCACGGCGTGCTCGCGCCACCGGTCCGTCCCGCCTCCCCTGACCAGACTGCCGCCATGACCACAGAGTCGTCCCGCCTCCCCTGACTAGACTGCCGCCATGACCACGGAGTCGTCCCCTCTCACCATCGCCCAGCTCGCCGAGCTGGCCGGCGTCTCCACCGCGACGGTCTCCAAGGTCGTGAACGGCCGCGCCGAGGTGTCGTCCAAGACCCGCGCCGCCGTCGAGGAACTCATCAGCCGGCACGGCTATCGCCGCCAGCGCCGCCGCTCCACCCCGACGGCCCTGGTGGAGCTGGTCTTCCACGCCCTCGAAGGCGACTACCCCGTCGAGATCACCAAGGGCGTGGCGAACGTCGCGCGCGAGCACGACCTTACGGTCGGCATCTCCGACCTGCGCCGCGACCAGTCCACCGCGGACGCCTGGCTGGAGGGCGTGCTGCGGCGCCGCCCGAGCGGCGTGATCGCCGTGTTCTCCGGCCTGACCGAGATCCAGCACGAGCAGCTCGCCCGCCGCGAGATCCCGCTGGTCCTGCTCGATCCGGCGGACGTGCCCAGCGGGAACATCCCCTCGGTCGGCGTCGGCAACTGGAACGGCGGCCTCACCGCCACCCGTCATCTCCTCGAACTCGGGCACCGCCGCATCGCCATCATCACCGGCCCCGACGCCGCCCTGTCCAGCCGGGCCCGGCTCGACGGCTACCGCACCGCCCTCGACATGGCCGGCCTGCCCGCCGACCCCGAGCTCATCGGCCGCGGGGACTTCCTCATCGAAGGCGGCCTGGCGGCGGCGCACCGCATGCTCCGCCTGCCCGACCGGCCCACCGCCATCTTCGCCACCAACGACGGCCAGGCCATCGGCGCCTACCACGCGGCTCACCAGCTCGGCCTGCGCATCCCCGACGACCTCAGCGTCGTCGGCTTCGACGACATGCCGTCGGTGCGATGGGCGATCCCGCCGCTGACCAGCATCCGCCAGCCGCTGACCGCTATGGCCGCCGCCGCCACGACCATGCTGCTGGCCCTGGCCCAGGGCGAGCCGCCGGCGCAGAACCGGGTCGAGCTGGCCACGGAGCTCGTCGTCCGCGCCAGCACCGCTCCGCCCCCGCCCGCCTGAGCCGGCCTCGCGGCTACCGCAGGCCGCCGACGGACGATCCTCCCCGCCAGTGCCGCTGGAGGCTGAAGAAGGCGATGACGAGCGGGACGACCGAGACGAGAGCACCCAGGATGATCAGGCTCCAGAGTGAGGTGCTGCCCGCGTTGTTGGCCGACGCGATGCCCTGCCAGAGGCCGAGCCCGACGGTGACGGGGAAGAGCCGGTTGTCCGACAGCATGGCGAGGGGCAGGAAGTAGTTGTTCCACGAGGCCACGGCCGACAGGAGCAGCACCGTGACCACCGCGGGCCGCATCATCGGCGTTCTGCTTGTTGAAGTTGTCGACGACGAGCTGCATGTTGGGGTACCAGCCCCACATCGTCACGACCGGCAGCTCCTTCTTGGGGATCGTGTTCGTGCAGTTGCTGGCGCCGCCGCCGCTCGCGGTGGTCGCGCCGCCCCTCCTGCGCCGGAGGAGCAGGCCGTGAGCGTGGTCGCGGCGGCCAGCACGGCCACCGCGGCAGAGATCCGGTTCTTGTTCATTCGCATATTTCCCTTGCGGATCGCGGCGCACGAAGGTCGTGCGCCGCCGTGGAGACCGAGCGATCGGGCGGGGACGGGGCCCGGGTGGAGAGCACCCGGGCCCCGTCCGTCGCGCCGATCTTCATGTGAGCGCTAACAGCACGCCCAGGCGATCTCGCTCAGCGCTTGCGGCTCAGCGTTGGACGATCAGCGCTTGAACAGGCGCGGAGCGAGATCGATGAGGTTCTTCTGCCACTCGTCCCAGCCGTGCGGCCCGGGGGTGACCCCGTCGAACTCGTAGCGGATGCCGAGCGTGTTCAGGGTGTCCAGGGACGCCATGAACGACGGGTAGACGAAGTCCGTCCGGTCGCCGACGTACAGGCGCAGCAGCCTGGTGCCGTCGTTGATCGCCTGCGTGTCGACGCCGGCGCCGCTGCCGAACCCGGCCGAGAAGGCCGCGACGTAGGCGAAGCGGCCGGGGTTCGCCTTGAGCATCCCGAACGTCTGCCCGTCTCCCATCGACAGACCGGCGAGGGCCTGCCGCGAGGGGTCGCTGGAGATCGGCACCAGGTTCCCGTCGAGGAAGTGGTGGTCGAGGATCTGCCTGGCCCGGCCGAGGTCGAGCCAGTCAGTGGCGCTCACGCCGTCGCCCGGCTGCAGGAACAGCACGGGGTAGGGCTCGCCCGTGACCCGGTACGAGTACAGCCCGGGCTTGAGCGGGCCGAGGACGCCCGACCAGGCGTCGCCCCGCCGGGTGAGGCCGAACTCCGCCCAGGTGGACGAGGGGCCGATGTTGCCCTCGATGACGACCTGCGACACCGGGCCCACAGCGGCCTCGACGGCGGCCATCGGAACGGTGAAGGACGCGTAGCCGTCCTCGGAGACCGTCAGCCACGGCGTGTCCGCCGCCGGCCGCGGCACGAGCAGCACCGCCGCGATCGTCAGGAGCGCGGCGGTGATCGCGGCGAACCCGCGCCCGCCGCTCTGAGGGTGTGACCTGCCGTGACAGCCTAAAAATGGCAGGTAAAAACTCCTTTGATGGTCGGCCACGGTTGGTGCCCGAGCAGCCGACCGGATGTCTACGGTGGATCCTCAGTGGCCGGTGTTCGCACCTCCCATCCCATCGTCGGGGTCGTCAGCTTGCCCACCTGACCCTCCTGGGCGAACTCGTGCGCGACAGCCCGTATCCCGAGGCGGAGATCCACATCAGCGAGTGGTCCACGTCTCCTTCGGCCCGTGACTTCATCCACGACACGCCGTTCGCGGCGGCCTACATCACCCGGTCGTACCTGCGGTGCGCGTCCCTGGCCGACTCCATCTCGTACTGGACGTTCACGGACGTGTTCGAGGAGGGCGGTGCCGGGATCGGGCCGTTCCACGGCGGGTTCGGGCTGGTGAACGAGGGCGGCATCCACAAGCCCACGTTCCACGCGTTCACGATGCTGGGGCGGCTCGGCGACCGGCTGCTGCTCTCGACGCCCCACGGGGTCGTCACCCGGGACAGCCGGACGTCGGCCGTGTCGGCGGTGTTCTTCAACTGTCCCGAGGACATGGAGATGAAGGGCGTCGCCGCGTGCGGCTCCTACCCGGCGGCCCGCGCGCTGGCCGAACGGGGACCCGCCAGGCGCGTCCGCCATCCGATCGGCGGCCTGCGGCCCGGCGGGACGTTCCTCGTCGAGATCCTGGACTGGGAGCACGGCAACGTCGCCGAGGCGTGGTACCGGCTCGGCTCGCCGCTCAACCTGTCCCGGGCCGAGCACGACCACCTGAGCGGCGTCGCCGACGCGCTCCTGCGGTACACGCTGATCGTGCCCGACGACGGGGTGCTCGACCTGGACGTCGAACTCGCTCCATGGGCGGTGATGTCGCTGACGCAGGCGTCCTGACCATGGTGCGGACCGTCGCCAGGGGATGCCGGTGACGGCCCGCGCCATGGCCGGGGTCAGGTACGGGTCCAGCGCTGGTTGGCGCCGCCGTGGCACGACCAGATGGTCAGCTTAGTGCCGTTGGCGGTGGCGTTGCCGGGCACGTCCAGGCACTTGTTCGCGCCGACGGCGGTGATGGTGCCGTCGGCGTTGAGGCGCCACTTCTGGTTGTTCTGCCCGTTACAGTCCCAGATGATGACCGTGGTGCCGTCGGCCGTGCCTGCGCCGTTCACGTCCAGGCACTTGCCGCCGTAGACCCGCAACTCGCCCGCGCTGGTCGTGGTCCACTGCTGGTTCGCCTGCCCGTTGCAGTCCCAGATCTGCGCCTGCGTGCCGTTGGCCTGCGAGGACCCGGCGTCCAGGCACCGGCCCGACCCGGCGCCTCGCAGCGCGCTCGTGGTGTCCGGGGGCGAGCCGTCGCCCTGGCCGACGCCCCTGCCGTTGAAAGTGATGGAGTCCAGGTCGAACGCGTTCGCGGACGGCGCCTTGAACACGACGTGGACATTGCGCGTGCCGCCGGGGTCGGTGACCCGCACCGCGGGCAGCGACACGTAGGTGTTCCAGCCCCCGGTCGCCGGCACGGTGCTGGTGGCGAGGAGGGCCCCGGTCGGCGAGTCGGCGCGCAGTTCGATGGAGGCCCCGGTGCCGGACGGCGCCGAGACGCGGAAGGACACCGTGTCGATGCCGGACAGGCTGATCGGGGTGAAGGAGATCCAGTCGTTGTTGGAGACGTCACCGATGCGCCTGCCGCCTTCGGCTCCGGACTCGTCGATGACGCGGATCCCGGACGAGCCGGTGAAGTGCTCGGCCTGCTTGTGCTTGGGCTGCAGGGTGATGCCGGCGGAGCCCTTCAGACCGCCGGAGTCGGTGTAGTCGGCGGACAGGGCGTAGTAGACGTTGGAGGCCTCGTCATGGCCGGAGGCCGTGGTCGTGACCGTCCCGGTGCACCCGGTGTACTGGCCGGTGTCGTGGGCGTGCTGGTCGTGGCCGAGCGCGGTGATCACGTTGACCTTGGCGCAGTCGGCGGCGCCGTCCTCGGCGTCGGTGACGTTGACCGTGTAGTCCACCTCGTCGCCGAAGTCGATGAACCCGCCGTCGGGCGGAGCCGAGAAGGCCACCTTGGGACGGGTGTTGCCGACGACGACGGGCACCGTGACGCTGCCCGTCTTGCTGCCCGCGTCCCGTACGGTCAGCTTGGCGGTGTAGGTGCCGTTGGCGTTGTAGGTGTGGGAGGGGTTGGCGCTGGTGGAGGTCGCGCCGTCGCCGAACTCCCAGGCGAAGGTGATGGCGTCGCCGTCGGGGTCGGCCGAGCCGGCCGAGGAGAACGCCACCGTCAGCGGCGCCGCGCCCGAGTCGGGGCTGGCGCTCGCCTTGGCCAGGGGCGCGCGGTTTCCGGCCACGTAGTCGATGCGGTAGATGCTGTCGTCGGTGTTCGCGTGGCCGAAGCCGTTGCCCCAGTCGGCCATGTAGAGGGCGCCGTCCGGGCCGAACTTCATGTCGATCGGCGCCCGCGGGGCGAGCTGCGCCACGTAGGGGTTGATCTTCAGGAGGTTGCCCGAGGAGTCCAGGCGGAACTCCTTGACGAAGTTGCGGCTCCATTCGTAGAAGAACGGTGTGCCGTCGTAGTAGGCGGGGAACTTCCGGTCCGAGCCGCCGGTCGCGTCGTA
This sequence comes from Nonomuraea sp. NPDC048882, assembly GCF_040649755.1. NCBI lineage: Bacteria > Bacillati > Actinomycetota > Actinomycetes > Streptosporangiales > Streptosporangiaceae > Nonomuraea > Nonomuraea sp. NPDC048882. The sequence continues at coordinate 76,303 of NZ_JBEZGB010000030.1, read as the reverse complement.
GCGGTAGAAGGGGCCGCCCATCGGGGCGGCGCCGCCGCAGCAGTCGATCTCGGGGAACTCGGCCGAGGCGTGGTAGTTGTACCACACGGTCGCGGCCTTGGCTGCCGGCAGGCTGGTCAGGCCGGTGTTGTTGGGCGAGTTGTTGACCGGCGCCGAGCAGTCGAACTTCGCGCCGGAGGTGCCGGTGGCGAAGTTGTAGTCGTTGAACGGGAGGTTGTTGCCGACGCAGTACGGCCACCCGTAGAAGCCGGGCTGCTTGATCAGATTCCACTCGACGGTGCCCTCGGGGCCGCGGTTGGGGTTCGCGGCGCCCGCGTCGGGACCGTAGTCGCCCACCGAGATCCAGCCTGTCACCTTGTCGACCGCGAAGCGGAACGGGTTGCGGAAGCCCATCGCGTAGATCTCCGGCCGGGTCCTGGCGGTGCCGGGCGCGAACAGGTTGCCGGACGGGATCGTGTAGGTGCCGTCGGTCTCGGGGTGGATGCGCAGGATCTTGCCGCGCAGGTCGTTGGTGTTGGCCGAGGACCGCTGGGCGTCGTAGTGCTCCCGGCCCTGCCGCTCGTCGATCGGGGCGTAGCCGCTGGAGCCGTTGGGGTTGGTGTCGTCGCCGGGGCCTATGTACAGGTTCCCGCCCGGCCCGAACGCGAGGTAGCCGCCGGTGTGGCCGGGCTCGTCGACGTTGCGGTACGCCGGAACCTCGATGACCTTCTTCTCGCTCGCCAGGTCGAGGCCGGTGCCGTTGAAGGTGAACCTCGACACCCGGTTCACCTCACCGCCATTGGCGGGCGAGTAGTTGATGTAGATCCAGCCGTTGGTGGCGAAGCCCGGGTCCAGCGCCAGGCCGATGCCGCCGTCCTCGCCGCCGTCGTACACCGGCAGGGTGCCGATGACGCGCGTGCCACCGCCGTTGGCGGGGATGAGGTTCACCTTGCCGGAGCGCGAGATGTAGAAGACCCTGCCGTCGGAGGCCACGTCCAGCTCCATCGGCTGGTCCGGCGCGCCGTCGAGGGTGACCTTCTGGAAGCGGGCCGCGACCGTCCCGCCGCAATCGCCCGGCGCCGCGCCCGCCGCCCACTGCACCGCCCCCAGCAGGTGCTGCCTGAACAGCGGCTCGGCGTAGGAGGACGTCTGGTGGCCCATCGCGGTGGCGAACACCCGGCCGCCCTCCGGGTTGTGACACCAGGAGATCGGGTGGTCGGCGCCCATCCTGCTCGGCCCCGCGTCGTAGGTGGTCTCGTCGGCGGTCACCAGGACGTGGACCGAGCCCCGCGTGTTCTTGTCGAAGTTGTACCACTCCTCCGAGCGCACCCACCGGTCCGGCAGCCCCTTGGTGGCGGGGTGGGCCTTGTCGGCCACCTTGGCGGTGCCCTGCAGGATCGACGAGTGCGCGGTCATGTGGGCGCCGGCCAGGACGATCTGGTCCCACCAGGGGAACTGTGCCTCGATGTTCATGTCGGTGGCGTTGTGGATCGCCACGACGCCGCGGCCGCTGCGCACGTAGGACTGGAAGGCCTGGCGCTGGGCGTCGTTGTCCCACACCATGCCGTTGGTCTGAAACATGATCACCGCGTCGTAGGTGCTCAGCGTCGCGTCGGTGAAGACGGAGGAGTTCTCGCTGTGGTCGAGCTGGAAGTCGTTGTCGGTCGCCAGTTGCTGGAACATCGCGACGCCGGCGGGGATGGAGTCGTGCCGGAAGGCACCGCTCGCCGTCTCGGTGAACAGCAGCACCTTGAACTGGGGCGCGGCCGCGTGCGCGACCGGCGGCGACAAGGACAGCAGCAGCCCTGATAAGGCTGCGACCAGGGCGCGGAACAGGCGTGATCTTCGCATGAAGGATCTCCTGAGGGGGTGCCGGCAACGGTGGGAACTTTCAAAGCGCGCGCAGGTAGGCCAGGCCGTCCACGGCCAGGGCGTCCTGGCTCCGCGCGAGAGGCCGCCAGATGGAGGCCGCGGTGGCAATGGTCCGGTTGTGCGCGGTGAACGACTCGATGACGAGCGGGCCTTCGTAGCCGGCGTCGCGCAGGGCCTCGGCGAAGCCCGGCCAGTCGAAGCGGTCGGCCCCCGGTGTGCCGCGATCGGTGCCGCACACCTGCACGTGCGCGAGGCGATCCGCCGCGGCCCGCACCGCCCGGGCGGGGTCCTTCTCCTCGATGTTGAGGTGGTAGACGTCGAGGGCCAGGTGGCAGTCCTCCGGCAACGCGTCGAGCGCCTGCTCGACGGTGTTGAGGAGGCTGGTCTCGTACCGGTTGAGCGGCTCGACCGCGAGCTTGATCCCGCGCCCGGCCGCGTGGTCCAGGACGGGACGCAGGTTCTCGCGCAGCTCGGCGTAGACGGCTCGGCGTTCGTCCGGCGAGAGCCGCCAGGTGCGGCCGACCGAGGCGTACGCCGGCCCCGCGATCACCGGGGAGCCGACGGTCACCGCCACGTCGACGCAGTGCCGCAGATAGTCCTGGGTGTCGCGGACGGTCTGCGGGGAGGCGGCCACGAGCTCGCGCCCCGGCGGCATGACCAGCACCACGGACGCGGTCAGCCCGTGCTCGGCCAGCACCGCCGCGGCCTTGCCGGGGTCCCAGTCGCCGGGCCGCTCGACGGGCAACTCGATGACGTCGAACCCCCACCGGGCGACGCGGGGGGCGAGCCGCGCCAGCTCGTCGTCGGTCAGCGGGGAGACCCAGACCCAGGTGTTCACTCCGATGGAGAACATGGCGTCCCTCTTCGTCGTCGTTCGCGGGAAGGAGCCGGTCAGCCCTTCTTCCCGCCCCAGCTCTCCGGGAAGCCGGGCAGGTCCTCACACCCGCACAGCGCGTAGTGCAAGGGCGGCATGTTCGGCTTGAGGTAGGCCGGCAGGTTCTCGCTGGTGACCTTCGGCTGCGGCAGGTTCCATATCCCGGGCACCTCCTCGCCCTTGAGTATCTTCAGCGCGGCGATGACCGGGGTGCGCCACTGGTAGGTGGGGTACGTGGGCGCGACGGCGGTGAGGCCGGTGTCCTTCCACTTCTGCAGAAAGTCCTGCTGGTCCTCGCCGTTGATCGGCGGCACCCGCAGGCCGGCGTCCTCGAACGCCTCGACCGCGGCCACCGCCGTGGCGCCCGCGTCCATCCAGACGCCGTCGATCGTGCCGTGCCGCTGGATGTAGTCGCTGACGATGCTCTTGGTCTTGGCGGCGTCGCCGTCGGTGAACTCCACCCCCACCACCTGGAGGCGGCTCCTGTCGAAGACCACCTTCGCCGCCGACCAGCGAGTCTCCAGCACGTCCACGCCGGGCAGGATGCGCAGCGCCAGCACCTTCCCGCCCGCCGGCACCTTCTCCGCCAGGAACTCGGCGGCGTCGGCGCCGAAGGCGTAGCCACCGATGGGCTTGATGAACGTCACCGGGCAGTCGGTCTCCACGCCCCGGTCGAACACGATGACGGGCACCTTCCCGCAGGCGGCCGTCACGGCCGGGGTGAGCGTGGCCGTGGTGTTCGGCGAGACGATCAGCGCATCGCAGCCCTTGGCCTGCAGCTCGGCGATGTCGGAGATCTGCTTGTCGTCCTTGCCCTCGGCGTCCAGGGCGGTGAACTTCTCGATCTCCTCATGCAGGCCGACCTCGGCCTGCATCGTCTTCCAGCCGACCTGGCGCCAGGGGTTGTTGACCGCCGCGTTGGAGAAGCACAGGTGGTACGGCCCGTCCTTCTTGTACTTCGCCGTGTCGATCATCTTCGGGGCGATGGCCTGCTCCCAGGGCTTGTTCGCGGGGCCCTCAGGCGTCTGGGAGCGCATGGCGAGCTGGGCGTCGAAGTCCGCCTGGACGAAGAACTTCGACTGCGCGCCCGTACCGGAACCCTGAGCGCTCGCGGCGGCCGAGGTGGTGGTGGCCGCCGGCTCGTCGGTGGTACAGGCGGCGACGAGTGCGCCGAGCGCGGTGAGCACGGCGACTGCGGCCTTAGGACGCGGCATGTACGTCTCCTCTTCGGGGGGTGGGCTTCCGGGGAAGCCGGACGGTTCCTGCCGCGACCGCGGCGATGATGATGACGCCCTGCACGGTGAACTCCAGCGCCCCCGAGATCCCGTACAGGTTGAGCAGGGTGAACAGCGCCTCCAGCGTGACCGCCCCGGCCATGGCGGCGAGCACGGAGCCGCGGCCACCGCCGAGCACCACGCCGCCGAGGACGACCGCGGTGATGGCGGAGAACTCCAGCCCCTGGCCCGCCTGCGCCGAGACCCCGGCGAAACCGCCGAGCAGGATCGCCGCGACGGCCGCGGACAGGCCGGAGAGCATGAAGGCGAAGATCTTGGCCCGGTCGACCCGAACCCCGGACAGTGCCGCGGCGCGCTCGTTGTCGCCGGTGGCCATCAGCGTCTTGCCGAAGTCGGCGCGCATGAGCCAGATCGCCGCCGCGCCCACGGCCAGCATGATCATCACCGACCACGGCACAGGCCCGAGGCCGCCGCGGCCGAACGCCCTGAAGCCCTCCGACAGCGCGCCGCGCGGCGCGCCACCGGTCCAGAGGAAGACCGCCCCGCTGAGGACGAGCAGCATGCCGAGCGTCACGATGAACGACGGCACCCGCAGCTTGGTGGTGAGCACGCCGTTGACGAGGCCGACGAGCAGCCCGGCGACGATCAGCAGGGCGAGGACCGGCCAGGTGGCGGACTCGTCGCCGTCGATGAGCCGCGCGGCGATCACCACCTCGGCCGTCACCAGCGAGCCGACCGACAGGTCGAACTCGCCGGAGACGACCACGAAGTACTGTCCAGCGGCGAGGATCACCAGCGGCGCGGCCCGTTTGAGGAACGCCAGGAACCCGGCGGGCTCCAGGAAGAAGGGGTTGGCGACCGCGATCGCGACCAGTAGCACCACGAGGACCGCGAGGATGGGAAGTGCCCGTTTCATGCCACCCGCCTCGTGCCGCGCCGGGCGTAGACGGCCACCGCGATGACGATGACCGCGCCGCGGACCACGTCCTTGGCGAAGGAGTTGACCTCGAGCTGGTTGAAGAGGGTGTCCAGGACGGCCAGCAGCAGGACCCCGCCCACCGTTCCGGCGACCCCGCCCCTGCCTCCGGCCAGCGCGGTCCCGCCGAGCACTACCGCGGCGATGGACTCGAGGTCGTACCCGCCGTCGGTGCCCACCGTGGGCGCTCCCGCCCCGAGCCTGGCGGCCAGCAGCAGGCCCGCGATGCCGGCGCAGACCGAGCAGAGCACGTGGGTGATCACGATGACGCGGGACGTGCGGATCCCGGACAGCCGGGCGACCTCCTCGTCGCCGCCCACCGCGTAGATCCGGTAGCCCAGCCGGGTCCTGCTCAGCAGGAACCAGGCCACGACGGCCACGCCCGCCCAGAGCATGGCGGAGACGGGGATCGGCCCGACGCGCGAGTAGCCGAGGAGCTGGAACGGCTCGGGCACCTTACCCGCCGGGCCGTCGTACAGGTGGTCGACGACGCCCTTGATGATCAGGCCGACGCCGAGTGTGGCGATGAAGGCGTGGACCTGGAGCCGGGTGACGACCAGCCCGTTGACCAGTCCCACCAGCACGCTGATGGCCAGCGCCGCGGCGATCGCCGGCCCGGCGTTCCCGTCCTGGCCCGCCATGATCTCGGCCGCGACCAGCGAGGTCAGGCTGATCAGGTACGCCACCGACAGGTCGAGCGACCCGGCCAGGATCGCCAGCGTCTGCCCGATCGCCACGATGCCGAGGGCCGCGGAACGCTGCTGGATCCCGACGACGCTCTCCAGGGTGAGGAACTGGCCGCCGTCGAGCGCGACGAGGGCCCAGCCGGCCGCGACCAGGCCGAACATCGCGAGGAACACCACCCGCGCGGGGTCGCGCAGGTGGCTCGCCAGGCCGCGCGGCTGGCGGGCGGGGCGGCGGGCGCGCGTGAGCAGGTCCACTCAGCCCACCTCTCCGGCGGCCAGGCGCATGACAGCCTCCTCGGAGGCCCCGGCCGGCAGCGTGCCCGCGACGCGGCCGTCGCGCAGGACGACGACGCGGTCGCTCATGCCGATGAGCTCGGGCAGCTCGGACGAGATCATCATGATGGCCATGCCGTCGTTCGCCAGCTCTCGCATCAGGTCGTGGATCGCGGCCTTGGCCCCTACGTCGATGCCCCGGGTCGGTTCGTCGAGCAGCAGCACCCGTGGCGCCATCGTCATCCATTTGACGAGCACGACCTTCTGCTGATTGCCGCCGGACAGGTAGCGGACCTCCTGTTCCCGCTGCGCAGGCGACAGGCGCACCCGTTCGAGCAGGCCGCGGACACCACCGCGGTTCCCGGCGCCGACCGCGCGGGCGACGAGCAGGACGTTGTCGCGTACAGCCTGGCGCAGCGCGAGCCCTTCGGCCTTGCGGTCCTCGGTCACGAGCCCGATGCCCAGGGCCACGCCCTCCCGGACCGAGCGCGGGCGCGAGGGGGTCATCTCGCCGATGGTGAACGGCTCCGCGCCGAACATCGCCTTGGCGAGCTCCGACCTGCCCGACCCCTGCAGGCCCGCGATGCCGACGATCTCCCCGGCGCGCAGCTCCAGATCGATGTCGCGCAGCTTGTGGTTGCCGGCCGCGCGCAGGCTGAGCCGCACCTCGCCGGCGCCCGCCGAGCGGGGCGGGTAGTAGGTACCGAGGTCGCGGCCCACCATCAGGCGGATCAGCTCGTCGCGGGTCACCTCGCCGATCGGGCGCGTGGTGACGCGCGCGCCGTCCTTGAGCACGGTGACCCGGTCGGCGAGGTCGAACACCTCGCGTAATCGGTGGGAGATGTACACGACGGCGACGCCGCGCTCCCTCAGCCGCCCGATCAGCCGGTAGAGCAGCTCGACCTCGTGCTCGGCGAGCGCCGCGCTGGGCTCGTCCATAACGAGGAGCCGGGCGTTCACCGACAGCGCCTTGACGATCTCGACGATCTGCTGCTGGGCCACCGGTAGGCGCTTGACCGTGTCGCGGGGGCCGAAGGGGCCCTCGCCCAGCTCGTCGAGGAGCCTGGCGGTCGCCTTCTCCATGGCGGCGCGGTCGACCAGGCCGCGCCTGACGGGCTCGCGCCCGAGGAACACGTTCTCGGCGACGGTGCGCTCCGGCAGCAGGTTGAACTCCTGGTGGATGATCGCGATGCCGGAGCGCTGCGCCTCGAGCGGATGGCCGAAGGAGACCGGCCGGCCGTCGATCTCGAACACGCCCTCGTCCGGCGAGTGCACCCCGCAGATGATCTTCATGAGGGTGGATTTGCCGGCGCCGTTCTCGCCGACGACGGCGTGAACCTCGCCGGCGGTCACCTCCAGGTCCACCCCGGACAGCACCCGCACGCCCAGAAAGGTCTTGCCGATGCCGCGCATGCTCAGCACCTGGCCTGCCTTCGTGGCCGAGCGGTGGATCGCAAGCTCATGAGCCTCCTGACGCGGGATGCGGAGAAAGGTGGCCGGCGTGCGCCGGCCACCCGGTGGGGACGGACTGCTTCAGGCACGGGACCAGCGCTGGTTGCTGCCTCCGTTGCAGGTCCAGATGCGTGCCTTGGTGCCGTTGGCGGTGCCGCCGACGTCCAGGCACTTGTTCGCCCCGACGGCGGTGATCGTGCCGTCGGCGTTCAGCCGCCACTTCTGGTTGTTCTGGCCGTTGCAATCCCAGATGATCACCGCGGTGCCGTCCGCCGTGCCGGCGCCGTTCACGTCCAGGCACTTGCCGCCATAAACCCGCAGCTCACCGGCGCTGGTGGAGGTCCATTGCTGGTTCACCTGGCTGTGGCAGTCCCAGATCTGCGCCAGCGCGCCGTTGGCCTGCGAGGCGCCGCTCACGTCCAGGCACCGGTTCGAGCCCACACCACGCAGCGCGCTCGTGCCGCCCGGGTTGCTGGTCAGCTCCTTGACGCGGATGTTGCGGAAGGCCACGACGTCGCCGGGTCCGTGGTTCTGGATGCCGACATGGCCCTGCTGGAGCGAACGGACCGGGTCGGTGTTGGTGAAGTCGTTGACTTTGGCGCCGTTCAGGAACACCTGCAGCCGCTCACCCTCCACCAGCAGCTCGTAGGTGTTCCACTGGCCCGGCGGATTGAGCGCCGCGTCGCGGGCGGCGAGGTCGGCGGACTTGAACCCGTAGATGGCCCCGGTCGTCTTGTCCGCGGTGTCGGTCGCGTCGATCTGCACCTCGTATCCGGTGTTGAGCGCCGCGCCGGGGTCGCTGGTGGCCGGGAACCCGACGATCACGCCGGAGTTGGAGTCGCCGGTCAGCTTCCAGTCGAGCTTGAGGGAGTAGGAGCGGAACTCCTTGGCGTTGTGCCACAACATGCCCATGCCGCCCTGGGAGGTCAGCGTGGCGTCGCTGTTGGCGAACGATCCCGGCCCCGCCTGCGACCAGCCCGCCGTGGAGCCGTTGTACAACGTCGTGTACCCGGTCTCCGGACGGCAGTCGGCGTTGACGGCCTTGGCCGCGTACCGGATCCCGCCGACCAGCAGCGCGCGGAAGTCCGGATCGGCGTACGACTCCTGGGTGTGCCCCAGGCCGGTGTAGAAAGCACGGCCTGAGGACTGCGGGTGGCACCAGGTGATCGGATGATCGCCCATGCCACCGCCGCTGTAGCTGCTCTCGTCCAGGCTCTGCAGCACCCGGACGTTCGGGCGGGGGTTGGTGCGGTAGTTGTACCACTCGTCGGTGCGCGACCAGGTCGCCCCGAGGTGCGCGGTCGCGGCGTGCGCCCGGTCCTCGGTCCGCACGGTGGCCCGCTGGATCGCCGGATGGTTGTTGAACCAGGCCCCCACGAGCTGCCCGTAGTAGGGCCAGTCGTACTCGGTGTCGGCGGCCGCGTGCACGCCGACGTAGCCGCCCCCGCCGTCCACGTACGTCTGGAAGGCGGCCTGCTGGTCGCCGTTCAGCACGTCGCCGGTCGTGCTGAGGAACACCACCGCCTGGTACTGGGCCAGGTTGCCCGTGCTGAAGGCGGCCGAATCCTCGGTGGCGTCCACGGCGAAGTCATTGGCCGCGCCCAGGTCGCGGATGGCCTGGATCCCGGTGGGGATCGAGTCGTGCCGGAAGCCGGCCGTCTTGGAGAACACCAGCACCTTGACGGCGGCGCCCTCGGCGGGGAGGGCGGGGAGCATCGTCGCGGCGAGGCCGATCGCCGCCGCTGTCAGTGTGAGGCGTCGCAGCGTTCTGCGGCCGCTCCCGGGTAAGGCCGAAGTCAGATGTCGCAGCATGGGTGTCCCTTTCAGATGCGGGTCCAGCGCTGGTCGGTTCCTCCGTCGCAGGTCCTGATGCGTGCCTTGGCGCCGTTGGCGGTGCCGGGCACGTCCAGGCACTTGTCCGCGCCGACGGCGGTGACGCTGCCGTCGGCGTTGAGCCGCCACTTCTGGTTGTTCTGGCCGTTGCAGTCCCAGATGATCACCGCGGTGCCGTCCGCCGTGCCGGCACCGTTCACGTCCAGGCACTTGCCACCGTAGACCCGCAGCTCGCCCGCGCTGGTCGTGGTCCACTGCTGGTTCACCTGCCCGTTGCAGTCCCAGATCTGCGCCTGCGCCCCGTTGGCCTGCGAGGCGCCGTTGACGTCCAGGCAGCGATTCGAGCCCACGCCCTTGAGCGCGGTCGTGCCGCCCGGGCCGCCGGTGGACAGGGTGAAGGCGTCCACGTCGAACAGGTAGCCCTGCCCGGCCGGGCCGCGGAAGACGAGGTACAGCGTCGTGGTCCCGGCCGGCGCACCGGCGAGGGACGCCGAGACGTCGGTGAAGACGTCCCAGCCTCCGGTGCTCACCACGGTCGCGGTGCCGAGCAGCGTGCCCGTCGCCGAGCCGGCCCGCACCTCGATCCGGCCGCCCGCGCCGGCCGAGGACACGCGGGCGGTGATTCGCGTGGCGTCCGCCAGCCGGTACGGCTGGAAGGAGATCCAGTCGCCGTCGTCGATGAAGCCGGCTGTCATGCCGCCCTCCGCCGTGGCGTGCTCGGCCGTCTGGACGCCCTGCTGGGCGCCGAAGTGCTCCGCCTGCCGGTGCCGTGGCTGGAGGATGCGGGCGCTGGCCGAGGTCAGGCCGCCGTTGTCGGTGTAGGAGGCCTCGAAGACCCCGTAGATGTTGGCCGCGGCGTCGTGCTCTCCGTCCACGGGCACCGCGATGGAGCCCGAGCAGCCGGTCCTGGAGGTGATCTGGTGGCGGTGGCTGTCGTGGCCGAGGAAGTAGGCGACGGTGACCCCGGCGCAGTCGATCGTGCCGTCCTCCGGGTCGCTGACGGTGACCTGGAAGGGCACGGTGTCGCCGAAGGAGAAGGGCTGTCCGTCGCCCGGGGTGGCGAGGGTGACCGTGGGCGCGGTGTTGCCGACGGTCACGGTCACGCTCGCCGTGCCGGTGAGGCCCTGCGGGTCCCGGACCGTGAGCGTGGCCGTGTAGGAGCCGTTCGCCGAGTAGGTCTTGGTCGGGTTCGCCGCCGTGGAGGTGGTGCCGTCGCCGAAGTTCCACGCGTACGTCAGCGCGCCGCCCTCCGGGTCGGAGCTGCCCGCCGAGGAGAAGGCCACGGTGAGCGGCGCCGGTCCTGACGTCCTGTCGGCGGACGCCTTGGCGATCGGGTTGCGGTCGGCGTCGCCGATGTACTCGATGCGGTAGAGCGCCTGGTTGTTGCTCCCGGTGCCGTAGTCGAGGACGTACAGGGCTCCGTCGGGGCCGAAGGCCATGTCCATCACCTGCGTCCCCGACCAGGGGAACGCCGCGATCTCTCCGTACCCGCCGTCCTGCTCGACCTCGATCGCCTTGATCCAGCGCCGCCCGTACTCACCGGCGAAGTACCGCCCGTCGAGCGACTGGGGGAACTTGACGGCCGAGCTCAGACCGGGATCGTAGCGGTAGACCGGGCCGCCCATGGGCGACTCCGATCCGGAGCCGAACTCCGGCGGGCTTCCCGCGTCCCCCGCGTACCGGATCCAGGCCGGCTTCGCGGCGGGCAGCGTGGCCTGGCCGGTGTTGCGGAAGGAGTTGTTGGCCGGGCCGCCCGCGCAGTCGTACTTGGGGCCGGTGGCGTTGGTGGCGAAGTTCCATTCGTTGTAGGTCTCGGCGGTGGTGTTCGTGCCCGTGCAGTACGGCCATCCGTAGTTGCCCGGACCGGTGACACGGTCGAACTCCACCTGCCCGTTCGGCCCGCGGGCCGAGTTGGTCACGCCAGCGTCGGGCCCGTAGTCGCCGAGGTAGACGATGCCGGTCGCCTTGTCCACGCTCATCCGGAACGGGTTGCGGAAGCCCATCGCGTAGATCTCCGGCCGGGTTCTCGCCGTCCCCGGCGGGAACAGGTTGCCGCTGGGGATGGTGTACGTGCCGTCGGCCTGCGGTTTGATGCGCAGGAGTTTGCCGCGCAGGTCGTTGGTGTTGGCGGCGGAGCGCTGGGCGTCGTACTGCGGATTGCGGCCGGTCCGCTCGTCCAGCGGGGAGTAGCCGGCCGACTCGAACGGGTTGGTGTCGTCTCCGGTGGTCAGGTAGAGGTTGCCGGCGGCGTCGAAGTCGATGTCCCCGCCCACGTGGCAGCACATGCCGCGGTCGTTCTGCACCCGCAGGACCACCTTCTCGCTGGACAGGTCAAGAGTGTCGTCCGTCCTCAGGGTGAACCGGGACAGATACAGCTCGCCCTTCCACTGGTCGAACTGGGACTGCGTGCCGGTGCTCGGCGCATCGCCGCTCGGCGTGCTCAGCCGCGGGGAGTAATAGAGCCACAGGTGCCGGTTGGAGGCGAAGCCGGGATCGGCCGCCACGCCCTGCAGGCCCTCCTCGTCGTGGGTGTAGACGTTGAGCCGGCCGGCCACCTTCGTGGCGCCGGCGGCGTCGGTGATGCGTAACGTGCCGTCGCGTGCCGTGTGCACCACCGACCGGTTCGGCAGCACGGCCAGCGACATCGCCTCGCCCAGCTCCGTGCCGCCCGAGGCGAGCGACACCTGCTGGTAGTCGGACGGCGGGATGTCGAGGGCGTACGCGGGGGTGGCGTCGAGCGCGAGCGCTCCGGGGGCGATCAGCGCCAGCGCGGTCAGCAGAACGCGCCACGGACGTCGGGACATGAGGGTTCCCTCCTGCGACAGGAAGACCGGTCGGACGGTGTCAGGTGCGGGACCACTTCTGGTCGGCGCCGCCGGTACAGGTCCTGATGCGTGCCTTGGCGCCGTTGGCGGTGCCGGGCACGTCCAGGCACTTGTCCGCGCCGACGGCGGTGATCGTGCCGTCGGCGTTGAGCCGCCACTTCTGGTTGTTCTGGCCGTTGCAGTCCCAGATGATCACCGCGGTGCCGTCGGCGGTGCCGGCCCCGTTCACGTCCAGGCACTTGGTGCCGTAGACGCGCAGCTCACCGGCGCCGGTCTGGGTCCACTGCTGGTTGGCCTGGCCGTGGCAGTCCCAGAGCTGGGCCTGCGCGCCGTTGGCCTGTGAGGCGCCGTTGACATCCAGGCAGCGGTTCGACCCCGCGTTCTTCAGCGCGCCGGTGCCGCCGGAAGGTGCGCCTTCGGGCCCGGCGGCGGCGATCACCGCCTGGGCGCCGGCCGGCCAGGATCCGCCGGAGACGGTGACGTTGCCGTTCACCACGTTGCCGCGGTCGCCGTTGGTCACGTTCGTGCTCCCGTTGGTGGACCAGTTGCCGGTGACGGTGAAGTCGCCCATGTTCTCGCCGTACCAGTAGTTGGCGGTGGCCCAGGTACCGGTGCTGGACAGCACGTTGTTCCTGACGGTGTAGTACCTGGAGCCCTCGTCGAAATAGACGCCGAACCAGCCGTTGGTGCGCAGGCAGTGGTTGTCGCTGATCAGCGCGCCCGGGTTCCACGAGAGCGTGTAGATGCAGCCGCCGTCGGTCATCTGACGCATGACGTCGTGCACATAGTTGCCGACGAGCCGGTTGCCGGAGGCGGTGGTGGGCGTGGTGTAGCGGGGCTGGAAGTCGTACAGGCCGCGCTGGGCGTAGTGGTCGCTGCCGCCCGGCTCGTTGGCGCCCCAGCCGTACCCGATCGACATGCCGGTGTAGGGCAGGTTGTAGACCTCGTTGTGGGACACGTCGGTGCCGGTGACGTACGTGGTCAGGACCGAGACGACGCCACGGTGGTCCAGGCCGAGGTCGTGGATGCGGTTGTGACTGACGGTGATGTTCCGGTTGACCATGCGCGGGTCGCCCGGGTGGTGCGCGTCGGCGCGCACGCCGCCGGCCACGATGCCGCCGGCGGAGCTGTGGGCGATCTCCGACCGGGTGACCGTGATGCCGGTGGCGCCCAGGCCGACCCCGCTGGCGTGCGCGTTGGCGTCGTTGCCGATGCCGATGGCGGTCTGTCCCAGGTTGACGAAGCGCGAGCCGGTGAAGGTGATGGTGTCGGCCGCGGAGACCTGCACGGCGGCGGGCATCTGGAACCAGTTCGGCCGGGTCGCCTCGAACTCGCGGCAGCCCTGGTGGCAGGAGGTGAAGGCGGGCCGGTTCCAGTCGCCGGCGATGTAGGCGCCGGTCTGCTGGTCCACGTAGCCCTGGTCGCCGCTCGGGCCGAGCCAGCTGGTGCCGGTGAAGGTGATCCCGCTGAACGTGATGTGGTGCGCGGGCGCGTCATAGGTGCCCCCGACCTGTACCAGCGACTGCAGCACCGGCAGCTCCACGCTGACGTCGGCCATGTTCTGCCCGGCGAGCGGGATGTAGGACAGGGCGCCGGTCGCGGGGTCGAGGTACCACTCCCCCGGCGAGTCGAGGAACTCGTAGGCGTTGACCAGGTAGAGCGGCCCCGCCCGGTGCGGGCTGGTGAAGGTGTCGTAGCCGAAGTTGTTGTTGCTCCAGGCGGGCTGCCGCATGGTGATGAGGTTGCCGCCGATGCTCCGCACGGGCGCGTACCGGTCGGTGAAGGAGCCGACGCTCTCCATCTCGATCCGGCCCTGGCCGGTGAGGTTGTTCAGGTAGCTCAGCGCGCCGCTGGTGAACCTCATTCCGGTGCTGCCGGCGGTGAAGTCGGACCGGTTGACGGCGGTGCGCGCCCGGGTGGCGAGCGCGCCGTCGACGTACAGCTGCCGGGTGTCGATCCCGGCTCCGACGCCGGCGCGCCAGATGTTCCTGCCGGAATCGGCCAGTGACCAGCCGGTGACCGCCCTGGCCCCACTGATGACCGGAACGGCTCCCTCCGCGGCCCGCCACGTGACCGTGTACCCGTTGGAGCCGGAGTCGGCGGCGGTCAGCCGGAGCGGCGCGGAGAGCCGGTACACCCCGCCGGCCAGCTCGACGACGATGTCACCGGACATCCCGGCGTTCAGCGCACGTACCGCCGCCTGCACCGCGGACAGCGCGCACGGCTGGGCGGAGGTGCAGGCGGTGCCGCTGCCGGACGGTGCGGCGTGGAGGGTCGTGGTGGCGGCGAGCGCCGGAGCGGGGGCGATCATGACGAACGCCGCGGCGAGCACGGCGGTCACGAGGCCGATCACGGTGGGTCTCGGCGGCGTGACGGGCGAGGGTGAGGGCACAGTCGTTCCTCCGGGGGGTGGGGGCGCCGGCCTGCCTCCCCATTACCGTCAGATCTTGAGAGCCCGTCAAGGGATTAGGCGGGCTTATCTCCTGGCTCCACGCCCGCACCCTGCGATCTCGGTACTGCGATAGCCGTGTTCATCTGCGATTATTCTGAGAGTGGCGCGTTTCCGCATCGATCGGTCGCGAATGAACCGTTCATATAAGTCGTACTCATCATCGGCCAAGCCTCGGGGATTTCGGTCCATCAGTCATACTCAGGCAGGGAACGGCGAGGAGGGAGCACGGTGACCGACACTCCCCGCGAGAGCGGATACCGGCCGGGCTACGAGGTGGCGGCCGAGCAGGTGCTGGAACTGATCGTCGAGCTCGGCCTGCGTCCTGGCGACCGCATGCCGACCGAGAACGAGCTGGCCCGGCGGCTGGGCACCAGCCGCACCGTGGTGCGCGAGGCGGTGAAGATCCTCTCCGCGCTGGGCCGGGTGCGCGCCCAGAAGGGCCGCGGGCTGTACGTGGCCGACGACGAGGGGATGTTCGGCTCCGGGCGCCGGGGGTCCTTCTTCCTTCCGACCGACCTCGACCACGTCTACATGCTGTTCGAGTTCCGCCAGGCGCAGGAGATGGAGACCAGCCGACTGGCCGCCCGCCGCGCCACCCCGGCCGAGCTGAGGGCCATCGAGGAAGCCGCCGCCCTGTGCCGCCAAGGCTTCGAGACCGGGCGCGAAGACCTGTTCAACGAGGGCGACGACGCCTTCCACACCGCCGTCGCCACCGCCTCGCACAACATGTTCCTCCAGGTCGCCGTGCGGGAGGCGCGCAGGCTGCAAGCGCAGTCGAGCCTCATCGGCCTGCGCGGCTCGGTGGGCGGGCACGCCGCCAAGGCGGTCGAGGAGCACGACGCGATCCACCGCGCCATCCGCGCCGGCGATCCGGAAGCGGCCGCACAGGCGGCGGCCACACACATCGACAACACCCTCGCCGACTACCGCAGGGAGATCCAGCAGCGCCTCTTCTCGGCCCGGTGAGGCGGCCGGTGAGGCGGCCGGTGAGGCGGCCGGCCCGGATCGGCGTGGGCCGCGCGCGGCTGGCGGGGCGGGTCCGAGCGGGCGGGAGCGGGGCCGGCTCATCGTGGTGACCGTGCTGGGAAGGAGTGGTCGGCGACCGCCAGCAGCCGCCGTCCGGCGTGCTCGGGCCTGACGTCGGGGCTCTCCGCCGTCCTGGCGGCCGACCGGTGGAAGGCGCCGACCGCCTGCTCGTCGACCGTGATGCCGAGGCCCGGCGCGTCGCCGAGGACGACCGCGCCGTCTTCGATGTGCAGGTCGAGGGACAGCCCGAGCGGCGGGTGCAGATTCTGTAACTCGCTGGCCAGGTGGTTCGGCACCGACGTGGCGGCGTGCAGCAGCGCGACGGGCGTGCCGCCGATCGGGCTGACCGGCAGGTCGTGCGCGTGCGCCAGCGCGGAGACCCGCAGGAAGTGGGACACCCCCCAGACGACGGCCGTCTGGACGATGTCCACGGCCCCCGCGGCCAGCAGCGGGCGGAACTGCTCCAGCCCGGTGAGGTTCTCCCCGGTGGCGACGGAGGCGCGGATCCCGCGGCCGACGGTGGCCAGGCCCTCGGCGTCCCACCGCCGTACCGGCTCCTCGATCCAGGTGAGATCCAGCGTGCGTTCGAGCTCGCAGACGTGACGGACGGCCTGCTTGCGGGTCCAGGCCTCGTTCACGTCGAGCATGAGGCCCGGCCGCGCGCCCTGCCCGGCCTCGGTCAGGACATCGCGGACCAGCATCAGGCGGCACCGGTCGCGTTCGATGTCGAGGCCACCCTTGATCTTGGCCGCGCGGAGCCCGTGCTGGGCGTAGACCTGGTAGACCGCGACGAGTTCGTCGTCGGTCAGGCCGATGTCGAGGCCGGAGGCGTAGGCGGGCACCCGCCGATCGCGCCCGCCGAGCAGGCGCCAGAGCGGCTCACCGGCCGCCTGGGCCTTGATGTCCCACAGGGCGGTGTCGAGCGCCCCGATCGTGCCGAAGACGGCGCCGGCGTGGCCGGCCTTGAAGGTCCGCCGCAGCATGCGGTCGTAGAGCGCGGTCACCCCGCGCGGGTCCTCACCCTCGATCGCGGCGAAGACGGTGTCGATCTCCACCTGCGGCCCGAGGCCGACTCCAGTGATCCCCTCGTCGGTGTCCACAAGGACGAGCGGCACCGGGACGGTTCCGTCGGCGAAGACGCCGTTGACGTCCCCGACGGGACGGCCCCATTCCTGGACCGTCGTCATGGTGCGATACCCCGTGATCCGCATGTCAGCCTTTCGTGGAACCGGCGGTGACGCCGTCGGCGATCTGCCGCTGGAGGAACAGATAGATCATCAGTACGGGTACCGCGGCGATCAGGACACCCGAGGCGAAGGTGGGAATGTCGCCGGAGTACTGCCCGCGCAGCGCGTTGACCCCGATCATGAGGGTGCGGTGTTCCGGCGACGGCATCATGAGCAGGGCGATGAGCACGTCGTTCCAGCAGAACAGGGCGTCGAGGATGCCGACCGACAGCAGCGCGGGCGCGCCCAGCGGGAGCATGATCCGCCGGTAGACGCCGTACACCGAGTTGCCGTCGATCCTGGCCGCGTCGACGATCTCCGCCGGGATGGTCCGGTAGTGGCTCGTCATCAGGAAGACGGTGAACGGCAGATACTGGGCGACGTAGGCCAGGATCAGCCCTGGATAGGTGTCGACGAGCCCGCTGTCGGCCATGACCCGGGTGAGCGGGACCATGATCACCTGGAACGGGATGAACAGCCCGGCGAGACAGCCCAGGAAGATCATCGAAGAACCGCGGAACCGCAACCGGGCCAGCGCGAAGCCCGCCATCGACCCCAGCAGGAGCAGCAGCGCCACGGCACAGGCGACGACGACGAACGAGTTGACGAAGTAGCGCCCCATCCCGGCGCCGGTCCACGCCTCGGCGATGTTGTCCCAGCGCAAGGCGCCCGCCGGGGCGAACCGGTCGAGGACGTAGTCGCGACGGGTCTTCATCGCGACGTTGGCGGTGAACACGAGCGGATAGATCGTCGCCAGCGCGAGACCGGCCATCGGCACGGTGGCCGCCCACCTGGCCAGGCGTCCCCCGGGCATCAGTCCTGCCTTCCCGCGCGCCGGAGCAGCGTGATCTGCAGCAGCCCGACCACGAGCATGACGACGAAGAGCACCGTCGAGGCGGCGGAGGCGAGCGCCGGCCGGTTCAGCTGTCCCTGCTGATGCCAGATGTAGTACTCCGGCAGATAGGTGGCGCCCTCCGGGCCGCCGCTGGTCATGACGAAGAGCAGGCCGAACATGGACGTCAGCATGCCGATCATCGTCGTCACGAAGACGAACTGGATGGTACGGGTCAGGCTCGGGATGATCACGTGCCAGATCGACTGGCGGAGCGACGCGCCGTCCACGCGGGCGGCGTCCAGCAACGAGGAGTCCAAGGTGCTGAATCCGGCGAGGAACACCACCAGGGCCATCCCGAAGGTCGCCCAGACGTGCACGCCGACGACCGTGAACATGGCGATGCCCGGATCGCCGAGCCAGTCGACGGGGCCGGCGCCGACCGTCCCGAGCAGGAAGTTCAACGGGCCGTCGTACCCGAGCATGAGGTTGAAGATCGCGCCGACGATCACCGGTGAGAGCACGGCCGGGAAGAAGTAGACGCTGCGGTAGACCCGGTGGCCCGGCACACGCAGGTAGATGAAGGTCGCGAGCAGGCCCGGGATCGCCACGGCCACCGGCAGCAGCAGGACCAGCAGCCCGACGTTGCGCAGCGAGACGCGGAACAGCGGGTCGGCGGCCAGCTCCAGGTAGTTGCCCAGTCCGACGGGGGTGCCGTTGAGCTCGCCGTCGCCGGTGAAGGAGAAGTTGACGCCCAGGGCCAGCGGCCACAGCCGCAGCGCCACGATGATCAGCACGGCCGGGGCCACCAGGACGTAGGGTGCCAGGCGCTCCGCCAGCGCTGACGTCGACGGCTCTGCGGTCCGCACGCGGTCAGCCCTTCCGGTCGGAGGCGGCCAGCTGCTCCAGAGCCTTGTCCACGGTGGTCGACCCGCTCAGCAGCTGCTGGGACAGCCGGCCCATCACGTCGAGGGTCTTGGAGGACAGCGCCACGTGCAGGGCGGGCCTGCCGGTCTCGATCTGGGCGGTGATCGTGGCGACGGCCGGGCCGGCCTGCGAGACGTCGATCGTCGTGTCGGACACGATCGCACCGGCCTTGCCATAGAACGCCGTCAGCGCACCGGTGGAGGTCAGGGATCGCACCAGGTCGGCGGCCAGGTCGGGGGTCTTCGTCCATTTCGCGACCGCGTAGCCGATGCCGCCGTCGTACGGGAGGCTCGGAACGGCCCCGTCGGTGACGACCGGCGCCCGCATGACCCCGATCTTGTCGGGCGGCAGGAACTCCTTGAAGTCGTTCCAGTGCCCGATATCCGACATGAGGCCGATGATGTGAGCGGCCTTACCGGTCTCGAAGACGCGGAACACGTCGCTGAACATCGCGGTGGAGTTGGCGCCGTCGTTGTTGAGCCCCTTGTCACCGACGTCCTTCCACAGCTCGAAGATCCGCTTCACGCCGGGAGAGTTCCAGTCGCGCTTGCCGGCGATCCAGTCGTCGTACTCCTTGGGGGTGAGGACACCGGATCCGAGGCCTGACAGGAAGAACTGGATGCCGAAGCCCTCTTTGTTGCCGAGCGCGAAGCAGGCGGCCCCGGTCGCCTTCTTGACGGCGGCACAGCCGCTGACGAACTCGCTCCATGTCTTGGGCGGGGCGGCCGGGTCGAGGCCAGCCCGCTCGTACAGCGCCTTGTTGTAGTAGATCGGGTGGCCCTGCAGGGTCACCGGCGCGGCGTAGACCTTGCCGTCCTTGCTGAAGGCGTCCCAGCCCGCCAGCCGGCTCTTGTCCTGGGCCACGTACGGGTCCAGCGGGAGGAGCGCGTCGGCCCGGTCGCGGATCTGCCCCCCTCCGTTGAAGAGCATGACGTCGGGCCCCTTGCCGGTCTGGATCGCCGTGCCGAGCAGGGTGTAGTACTGGTCGAACGGCTGGGCGACGAACTCGACGGTGACGCCCGGGTGCCGCTTGGCGAAGTCCGCCCTGGCCTGCTCGATGTAGGTGGCGGCGGCCGCCTCCCCGGACTTCCAGTCCCAGACCACCAGCTTCTGCTGCGGTTGCGACGCCTGTCCGGACGGTGACTCCGTCCGGGTGGCGCTTCCGCAGCCCGCCACGGTCAGTGCCACGGCCATCAGAGCCGACCATAACGTTCGCTGCTGCATCGTTGCCCACCTTCCGGGAGCGGCCACCGGATCCGGCCGACTCGGGCAAACATAATTCGTATGACGTCTGACGGCAAGAGAGTCTCGCGTATACTGCTTGCCGGGTCAGCGGAGGCGAAATGACGGCATCGCGGGAATCGATCGGCAGTGTCCCGGCGCAACCGGCCTGGGTACGCCGCCCGGCGAGTCTGGCCAGAGCGGTGACGGCCGAGCTGGTGGAACGCATCGTGCGCGGTGTGCACCCGCCGGGCACCTCGCTGCCGCCCGAGCCCGCCCTGTGCGAGGCGTTCGCCGTGAGCCGCACCGTCGTGCGCGAGGCGGTGAAGATCCTCCAGGAGAAGGGGCTGGTGCAGGTCCGCCAGGGCTCCGGCACCATGGTGACCCCGCCGGCGACGTGGGACATGCTCGACGAGCTCGTCCTCACCGCGACCATCGCCGAGGACGAGAGCCTGGCGATCCTCGACGACCTCGTCGTCACGCGGCGCGTGCTGGAGTCCGACATGGCCAACGTCGCCGCCCGCCTGGCCGGGCCCGACACCATCGACCGGCTGCGCACCCTGGTCGATGGGATGGACGAACTCGTGGACGACCCGGTCACGTACGCCGAGAGCGACCGCGCCTTCCACGACACGATCATGCGGGCGTCGGGCAACCGCATCGCGCGTGGCGTCGTGCGGTCGCTGGAAGGCCAGGTCGTCAACACCGCCCGTTACCTGGGCCGGACCGAGCGGGCCCTGTGCGTGGCCTCGAACCAGGGCCACCGCCGCATCTACGAGCGCGTCGCCGCCCACGATCCCGAGGGCGCCGCCGAGGCGATGTTCCAGCACATCACCGAGGCCTGGATCGTGCGCCGCGACGGCACGGCCGACCCCGTCCGCCTGCGGCGCTAGCACGATCGTCCCCGGCGCACCGGCGTGAAGGCCCGACCGACCGTCAGGAGATGATGGTCCACTGGTTGTTGGTGCTGCTGTTCGGCGCCCACATCGCCACGGTGGAGCCGGCGGCGCCGTTGCCCATCCCGTCGAGAGCGGTCCCGGTGCCCCGGTTGATGATCTGATACCGCCCTTGTGTCACCGCGTTGAGCCGCCACTGCTGGTTGTCGCCGCCGTTCCAGGGCGCCTGCCGCGCGCTCGCGCCGTTCGCGGTGGCGCCCCAGCTGTCGATGACCATGCCGTTGGTGCGGTTGACGATGCGGTACCAGCCGCCGCCCAGGTCGAGGAGCTGCCACTGCAGGTTGGTGCTGCCGTCGTAGGTCCACTGCTTGAGCACCGAACCGGCGGCGACGTTGCCGCCGCTGTCCAGGACGAGGCCGGTGGTGACGTTGGCGATGCGGACGTAGGCGGCGGGTGCGGCGGTCACCGTGACGCGGTAGGCGCGGCCGGCCGTGCCGATCAGGGTGACGACGTCCGGCTCGGGGCGGGTGACCGTGACGGCGCCGCCGGTCGTGGTGTCGGTCACCTGGACGGTTCCGGCGAACGAGCGGCTGCGGACATTGACCGTCGCGTCCCGGTCGAAGCCGATGACGACGTCGGTGGCCGCGCCGGACCTCCAGGTCGCGTCCACGGTGTGGCCGCCGCGTCCGCGCAGGCCCCGCACCGTGCCGGCCGGCCAGGCGGACGGCAGGGCCGGCAGCACGTGCAGCTCGCCGGTGTGGCTCTGCAGCAGCATCTCGGCGATGCCGGACGTGGCGCCGAAGTTGCCGTCGATCTGGAACGGGGGATGCAGGTCGAACAGGTTGGGCGCGAGCCGGTCCGTCCGGACCAGGAGGCGGAGCAGCGCGTGCGCCCGGCTTCCCTCCTCCAGGCGCGCCCAGTAGTTGATCTTCCAGGCGAGTGACCAGCCGGTGCCGTCGTCGCCGCGTAGTTCGAGGGTGCGCCGGGCGGCGGTGTGCAGGGCCGGGGTGCCGCGTCTGGTGATCTGGTTGCTCGGGTGCAGGCCGTAGAGGTGGGAGACGTGCCGGTGGTTGGTCTCGGGCTCGATCCAGTCGTACAGCCACTCCTGGATGTTGCCGCGCGAGCCGATCTTCATCGGCGGCAGCCGGTCGCGGGCAGCCAGGACCTGCGTCCTGAAGCCGGCGTCGGTGCCGAGCTTCTGAGCGGCCTTGGCGCAGCCGTCGAACAGGTCGCGCAGGATCTGGTTGTCCATCGTGGGCCCGGCGCAGACGCTGGCGTCCTGGTGATGGCCCAGCTCCGGTGAGTTCGACGGGTTCGTGACCAGGTAGCCGAGATTCGGTTCGCGTACGAGGGTGTCGAGGAAGAACTGCGCGGCGCCCTTCATGGCCGGGTAGTACCGCCGGAGGAAGTCGAGGTCGCCGGTGAAGGTGTAGTGGTCCCAGATCAGGGTGGCCAGCCAGGCGCCGCCGGTCTGCCACATGCCCCAGAACGCGCCGTCCACGACCGACGTCCCCCGCCAGGCGTCGGTGTTGTGGTGGGTCATCCAGCCGCCGGCGTCGTACTGCGCCCGGGCCGTGCGGGCGCCGCTGACCGTGAGGTCCTCGATCATCGCGAAGACCGGCTCGTAGCATTCCGCCAGGTTCGTGGTGTCGGCCGGCCAGTAGTTCATCGGCAGGTTGGCGTTGATCGTGTACTTGGAGTCCCACGCCGGCGTCAGCGAGTCGTTCCAGATGCCCTGCAGGTTGGCCGGTTGGGTGCCGGGCCGGGAGGAGGAGATCAGCAGGTAACGGCCGAACTGGAACAGCAGCGCGGAGAACTGCGGGTCGTCGGTGCTCGCGTGCTGCGCGATCCGTACGTCGGTCGGCTGGTCGGCGGCCGCGGTACGGCCGAGGTCGAGCGTCGTGCGCTCGAACAGCCGCCGGTAGTCGGCGACGTGCCGCTCGCGCAGGTCGTCGTAGGCCCGGCCGGCCGCGGCGTCGAGATGGCGCCGGGCGATGGCCTGGTGGTCGCCGCCGACGTCGCGCCAGTCGACGCGGCTGGAGCCGATGGAGATCAGCACGGTCACGCTGTCGGCGTCGCGGACCTGCAGCGTCCCGCCGGAACTGCTGACGCCGCCGCCCTCGGCGACGGCCCGGGCCAGGGCGAGGAACCTGACGGAGCCGGTTACGCCCTCCATGTCTCCGGAGACGCCCTCGAGCGCCACGGTGGACCCGTCCGGGCTGGTACGCGTCGTGCGCTGAGGGCTGCCGAACGTCGCGGAGAACGTGATCGAGCCGGGCCTGTCGGCGGTCAGGCGGATGGCGATAACCTGGTCGGGCGCGCTCGCGAGTGCCTCGCGCCGGTAGCGCACACCGTTGCGCAGGTAGGACACGGCCGTGGTGGCCGTGGTCAGGTCCAGATGGCGGCGGTACTCCGAGACGCCGCCGGCGCCGCCGAACGTCAGGCGCAGGTCGCCGACGGTCTGGTAGGCCAGTTGGCCGGCCGGGGCGCCGAGCATGTTCTGGTCGATCAGGGCCTGGGCCTGGGCCCACTGGTTCTGGAATACCAGCTCCCTGATCCGCCCCAGCGCCGCTGCGCCTCGGGGGTTGCTCTGGTCGTACGGCCCGCCCGCCCAGACGGTGTCCTCGTTGAGCTGCAGCCGCTCGGTGTCGGTGCCGCCGAACACCATGGCGCCCAGGCGGCCGTTGCCGATCGGCAGCGCTCTCAGCCAGTCCGTACCGGCGCTCTCGTCGTACCACAGGGCCAGGTCGCCGGCGGCGCGCACCTCCGCAGGGGGCGCCGGGGCGGCCCGGGCGGCGGCCGTCCAGGACAGCGGCACCATCGCGGCTCCGGCACCGGCCGCGCCGAACCTCAGCACTTGTCTTCGCGATAAATCCGACATAACGCTCTCGTTCTCCGCACGGGCGTGCGGGCTCTGGACGGGCGTGCGGGCTCTGGACGAGTGGTGCGGGATGTCGCGGCCGACTTCCTGGAGGAAGGTAAAGGCCTCTGACGCGACTCGTCAACCAGGCGCGGCCGGAAAATTAACTAAGATCATCGAGTTCGCACCAACGCTCCCCGGCCCCCGCCGCCCGCGCCGCAGAACGCGCCTCGCGGTATCGCACCCCGCACCCGGCGGGTGCCTTTCACCACGTCAGGCCTACTGCGGCAGCATTCAGGACCAGTCCAGCGGGAAGAGCTCAACCCGCCTCGCCGGCCACCGCGTCGCCCGTCCGGCCGGGCGGCCCCGCCGATGCGAGCACGACTCCTCCGCAACGTAACTTCGAATTCTTCGCAAGTTATCTCTTGCCAACCGATAACTCCTGTGAAACTTTCACTTGCACGGGCAGTGCGCCGTGATATCCCCGGAGACGAGAAACTCCAGGCAGGACGGGCGTTCCCGCGAGTTCCGCGGCGCAACCCGGGTCGGCAGGGGCTTCCCCTCGTTGACGTCAGGCCGGACCGTCGGATGTACTCCGCCACAACGCCCTCACCGGAGGAGACCCCCGTACCCCTGCAACCCGGAATGTTAGCGCTAACATCACATTGGGAAGCCAAGGAGTCCGCATGTCCTTGAGCCGCCGCCGGCTTCTGCAGGCCGCGGGCGCGACCGCAGCGCTCTCGGCCACCGGCCAGTCGACCGGCATGTCCCCCGCCCTGGCCGCGATCCCCTGGGCCAGATCAGACCTCGGCGTGTCGGCCTACGAGTTCGACCTCGGCCAGGTCCGGCTGGCCTCCGGCCGCCTCCTGGACAATCAGAACCGCACACTGAGCTACCTGCGCTTCGTCGACGTCGACCGGCTCCTGTACGTCTTCCGCGCCAACCACCGGCTGTCCACCGGCGGCGCGGCGGCCAACGGCGGCTGGGACGCGCCCACCTTCCCGTTCCGTTCCCACATGCAGGGCCACTTCCTGACGGCGTGGGCGCAGGCGTACGCGGTGCTCGGCGACACCACCTGCCGGGACAAGGCCACCCACATGGTGGCCGAGCTGGCGAAATGCCAGGCCAACAACGGCGCCGCCGGGTTCACCAGCGGTTACCTGTCCGGCTTTCCCGAGTCGGACATCACCGCCGTGGAGAACCGCACGCTGAGCAACGGCAACGTGCCGTACTACTGCGTCCACAAGACCATGGCCGGGCTGCTGGACGTCTGGCGGCTGATCGGCAACACGCAGGCCAGGACCGTGCTGCTGGCCCTGGCCGGATGGGTGGACACCCGCACGTCCCGGCTGAGCACGAGCCAGATGCAGGCCATGCTCGGCACCGAGTTCGGCGGCATGAACGCGGTGCTGACGGACCTGTACCAGATGACCGGCGACTCCCGCTGGCTGGCCACTGCCCGGCGGTTCGACCACGCGGCCGTGTTCGACCCGCTGGCCGCGGGCCAGGACCGGCTCGACGGCCTGCACGCCAACACGCAGGTGCCCAAATGGATCGGGGCGGCCCGCGAGTACAAGGCGACGGGCACGACCCGCTACCGGGACATCGCCGTCAACGCCTGGTCCATCACCGTCGGCGCGCACACGTACGCGAACGGCTCCAACAGCCGGGCCGAGCACTTCCGCGCCCCCAACGCGATCGCCGGCCATCTGACCAGGGACACCGGCGAGGCGTGCAACACCTACAACATGCTCAAGCTGACCCGGGAGCTGTGGCTGCTGTCACCCGGGCGGGCCGACTACTTCGACTACTACGAGAACGCCCTGTTCAACCACCTCCTCGGCCAGCAGCGCCCGGCCGACGCGCACGGGCACGTCACCTACTTCACCCCGCTCAACCCCGGCGGGCGCCGCGGCGTCGGCCCGGCCTGGGGCGGCGGCACCTGGAGCACGGACTACAACTCCTTCTGGTGCTGCCAGGGCACCGGGATCGAGACCAACACCAAGCTGATGGACTCGATCTACTTCCACGACGGCACCACCCTGTTCGTGAATCTGTTCGTGCCCTCCACGCTCGACTGGAGCGGTCGCGGCATCACGATCACCCAGACGACCTCCTATCCCGCGAGTGACACCACGTCGCTGCGGGTCACCGGCAACGTGAGCGGGTCGTGGTCGATGCGCGTCCGCATCCCGGCCTGGACGCAGGACGCGACGATCAGCGTCAACGGCGTCCAGCAGAGCATCGCCACGACACCGGGCACGTACGCCGACCTCACCCGGTCGTGGACGGCAGGCGACACCGTGACCGTACGGCTGCCCATGCGGGTGGTCATGAAGGCCGCCAACGACAATCCGGATCTGCAGGCCGTCACCTACGGCCCGCTCGTGTTGTCGGGCGACTACGGCGACACCGCCCTGTCGGCGGCCCCCGTCCTGACCCCTTCCTCGATCTCCCGGACCAGCGCCTCCGCCCTGACTTTCACGGCCACGGCAGGCGGGGCGCAGGTGCGGCTGGAGCCGTTCTACGACGCCCACGACCACAACTACGTCGTCTACTGGAACACTCGCGGCAGGTCCGACGCGGGCGCGGCGAGCTTCCGGCTGGTCAACACGGCCAGCGGCCTGGTACTCGGCATCGAGAGCATGTCCACCGCCGACGGGGGCCCGGCCCTGCAGTGGACCGACAACGGCACCGCCGACCACGACTGGATCCCGGTCGTCGACGGCGGCGCCCTGCGCTTCCGCAACGCCCACAGCGGCAAGGTGCTCGGCGTCGAGAACATGTCGACGGCCGACGACGCCCGTGTGCTCCAGTGGGGCGACACCGGCACCGCCGACCACCGCTGGACGGTCACCGACACCGGCGACGGCTCCGTCAAGATCCGCAACGCGCACAGCGGCAAGCTGCTCGGCGTCCGGAGCGGCTCGACGGCCAACGGCGCCCAAGTGGTGCAGGATGCCGACAACGGCAGCCCGGACAACCAGTGGCGTTTCATGCCGAACGGCGCGCGCCGCCTGCAGAACGTGGGCACCGGCATGGTGCTCGGCGTCACCGGCATGTCCACGGCCGACGGCGCGCTCGTCGTCCAGTGGGGCGACAGCGGTACCACCGACCACCTGTGGACGGCGGTCACCGACGCCGGCGGCTACCTGCGGCTGCGTAACTCCCACAGCCAGAAGGTGCTGGGCGTGGAGAACATGGGCACCGCCGGCGGCTCGCGCGTCGTGCAGTGGGCCGACAACGGCACCGCCGACCACCGCTGGCGGCTGCGCTACGGGACGGGCGCCGCCTTCCGCGTCCAGTGCGCCAACGGTGGCCGGGTCCTCGGCCTGGCCGGCGCAGCGCAGGGCGCGCAGGTCGTGCTCGCCGACGACAACGGGGCCGACACCAATCTCTGGAGGTTTCTGTGAGGCGCCTGCTCGCGATCCTGTCGTCCCTGCTCATCGTCGGGGTGTTCCTCCCGCCTCAGGCGTCGGCCGCGACGGTCGACACGAACGCCTGGTACGTCCTCGTCAACCGCAACAGCGGCAAGGCGCTGGACGTCTACAACCTGGCCACCAACGACGGCGCCCGCATCACCCAATGGAGCCGCAACAACCAGAACCAGCAGCAGTGGCAGTTCGTCGACTCCGGCGGCGGCTACTACCGCGTCAAATCCCGCCACTCCGGCAAGGTCCTCGACGTCTCCGGCTTCTCCACCACCAACGGCGGCGCCATCGTCCAATGGGCCGACCTCAACGGCACCAACCAGCAATGGCGACTCGCCGACAGCAGCGACGGCCACGTCAGACTCATCTCCCGCCACAGCGGCAAAGCCCTCGAAGTCCAAGGCGCCGCCACCACCGACAACGCCAACATCGTCCAGTACGACGACTGGGGCGGCGCCAACCAGCAATGGCAACTCGTCCGCGTGGACGGCGGCGGCAGCAGCGGCTTCAGCAACCCGGTCGTCTGGCAGGACTTCGCCGACGGCGACATCATCCGGGTCGGCGACGCCTACTACTACTCGGCCTCCACGATGCACTACTCGCCGGGCGCGCCGATCCTGCGCTCGTACAACCTGGTCGACTGGGAGTACGCCGGCCACTCGGTGCCGAGGCTCGACTTCGGGTCGGGCGCGTACGACCTCAACGGCGGCCGGGCGTACGTGAAGGGCATCTGGGCCTCGACCCTGAACTACCGGCCCAGCACCAGCACGTACTACTGGATCGGCTGCGTCGAGTTCAACCGCACCTACGTCTACACCGCCTCCGCCGTGGACGGCACCTGGACCAAGCGCTCGCAGATCAACAACTGCTACTACGACGCCGGCCTGCTGATCGACAACGACGACACCATGTACGTCGCCTACGGCAACGGCACCATCAGCGTCGCCCAACTCTCGGCCGACGGGCTCGGCCAGGTGCGGGCCCAGCAGGTGTTCCAGACCCCGAGCAGCGTCGGCACCCTGGAGGGCGCCCGGTTCTACAAGCGGAACGGCTACTACTACATCTGGCTGACCCGCCCCGCCAACGGCCAGTACGTGCTCCGCTCCACCTCGCCGTGGGGCCCGTACGAGATGCGCCAGGTCCTGCTGAACCTGCCCGGCCCCATCTCCGGCGGCGGCGTCCCGCACCAGGGCGGGCTCGTCCAGACGCAGAACGGCGACTGGTACTACATGTCGTTCGTGGACGCCTACCCAGGCGGCCGCGTGCCCGCCCTCGCACCGATCACCTGGACCGGCGACTGGCCCACCCTCCAGACCGTCAACGGCGGCTGGGGAGCCACCTACCCCAAGCCGAACATCCAGACCAGCCGCACCGTCGCCTCCATGACCGGCCCCGACACCTTCACCTCGGGCAGTCTCGGCCACCGATGGGAGTGGAACCACAACCCCGACACCAGCCGCTTCTCCACCGGTAACGGCCTGCGCCTGCAGACCGCGACCGTCACCGGCGACCTCTACAACGCCCGGAACACGCTGACCCACCGCATCCAGGGCCCGTCGTCCACGGCCACGATCGAACTCGACTACACCCAGATGGGCAACGGCGACCGCGCCGGGCTGGCCATGCTGCGCGACCAGTCGGCCTGGATCGGCGTCAAACGCGACAACGGCGTCAACCGGGTCGTCATGACCAACGGCCTGACCATGAACAGCTCGTGGCAGACCACCGGCACCGGCACCGAGGCGGCGAGCGCGACCGTCTCGGGCGGCCGGATCTGGCTGCGGGCGACCGCCGACATCCGGCCGGGGTCCGGCCGGCAAGCCCGCTTCTCCTACAGCACCGACGGCAGCACGTTCGTGAGTCTCGGCCCGGCGTTCACATTGAACAACGCCTGGCAGTTCTTCATGGGCTACCGCTTCGGGATCTTCAACTACGCCACCCAGTCCCTCGGCGGCGCGATCACCGTGCGCCGCTTCGACCTCACCACTCCCTGACCGAAAGGCACAGCCGTGAGATTCAGATTCCCGACCGTCCTGGCGGCGGTGGCCACCTTACTGGCGAGCCTGCTCATCGCCACGCAACCCGCCGGCGCCGCCACCGTCGACACGAACGCCTGGTACGTCCTCGTCAACCGCAACAGCGGCAAGGCGCTGGATGTCTACAACCTGGCCACCAACGACGGCGCCCGCATCACCCAATGGAGCCGCAACAACCAGAACCAGCAGCAGTGGCAGTTCGTCGACTCCGGCGGCGGCTACTACCGCGTCAAATCCCGCCACTCCGGCAAGGTCCTCGACGTCTCCGGCTTCTCCACCACCAACGGCGGCGCCATCGTCCAATGGGCCGACCTCAACGGCACCAACCAGCAATGGCGACTCGCCGACAGCAGCGACGGCCACGTCAGACTCATCTCCCGCCACAGCGGCAAAGCCCTCGAAGTCCAAGGCGCCGCCACCACCGACAACGCCAACATCGTCCAGTACGACGACTGGGGCGGCGCCAACCAGCAATGGCAACTCGTCCGCGTGGACGGCGGCGGCAGCGACCCCGGCACGTGCGACCTTCCGTCGTCCTACCGCTGGTCGTCGACCGGCGTGCTGGCGAACCCGCGGTCGGGCTGGGTCTCGCTCAAGGACTTCACCGTCGCCCCCTACAACGGCCGCCATCTCGTGTACGCCACCACCCACGACACGGGCACCCGGTGGGGCTCGATGAACTTCGGCCTGTTCGGCAACTGGTCGGAGATGGCCTCGGCGAGCCAGAACGCGATGTCCAACGCCACGGTCGCACCCACGTTGTTCTACTTCGCGCCGCGGAACATCTGGGTGCTGGCCTACCAGTGGGGCAGCACCGCCTTCTCGTACCGCACCTCCAGCGACCCCACCAACCCGAACGGCTGGTCGGCACAGCAGACGCTCTTCTCCGGCACCATCTCCGGCTCCGGCACGGGCCCCATCGACCAGACGGTCATCGGTGACAGCACGAACATGTACCTGTTCTTCGCCGGCGACAACGGCAAGATCTACCGGGCCAGCATGCCGATCGGGAACTTCCCCGGCAGCTTCGGCAGCACCTCGACCGTGATCATGAGTGACAGCACGAACAACCTGTTCGAGGCCGTCCAGGTCTACAAGCTCCAGGGCCTGAACAAGTACCTGATGATCGTCGAGGCGATCGGTTCGCAGGGCCGCTACTTCCGCTCGTTCACCGCCACCAGCCTGAACGGCTCCTGGACGCCGCAGGCCGCCACCGAGTCGAACCCCTTCGCCGGCAAGGCCAACAGCGGCGCCACCTGGACCAACGACATCAGCCACGGCGAGCTCATCCGGACCAGCGCCGACCAGACCTTCACCGTCGACCCCTGCAACCTGCAACTGCTCTACCAGGGCCGCAGCCCCGGCTCCGGCGGCGACTACGGCCTGCTGCCCTACCGGCCGGGCCTGCTGACGCTGCAACGATGACGGCCTGACCCGTTCCGCCCTGGTCCATCAGCGAACCGGGTCCTGGACACGGCGTCTGGGAGCTTCAGC
Source organism: Nonomuraea sp. NPDC048882 (assembly GCF_040649755.1). Taxonomy (NCBI): domain Bacteria; kingdom Bacillati; phylum Actinomycetota; class Actinomycetes; order Streptosporangiales; family Streptosporangiaceae; genus Nonomuraea; species Nonomuraea sp. NPDC048882. Next base: position 45,897 of record NZ_JBEZGB010000030.1, on the reverse strand, counting down.
CGTGTCCAGGACCCACGCCCCCCACTGAGGAGAGACATCGATGACCAGCAGGAGACGAACGCGCTTCTCCCTCGCCCTGACCACGATGCTGACCCTGACGGCAGCGGCCGTCGCGGTCGGCCCGTCCCTGCCGGCGCAGGCGCTGGAGAACGGCGTGGGCCGCACCCCGCCGATGGGCTGGAACACCTGGAACACCTTTGGGTGCAACATCAGCGAGACGCTGATCAAGCAGACGGCCGACGCGATCGTCAGCTCCGGCATGCGCGACCTGGGCTACCAGTACGTCGTGGTCGACGACTGCTGGTTCGACCCCAACCGCGACTCATCCGGAAACCTCCAGGCCAACCTGTCCCGGTTCCCGAGCGGCATGAAGGCGCTCGGCGACTACCTGCACGCCAGGAACCTGAAGTTCGGCCTCTACCAGGCGCCGCTGGACCGGACCTGCGCCCAGTACTTCGGCTCCTACCCGGGCGCGACCGGCAGTTTCGGCCACGAGGTCCAGGACGCCCGGCAGTTCGCCGCCTGGGGCGTCGACTACCTCAAGTACGACTGGTGTTCCCCCACCGGCACCATCGACGACCAGGTGCGCACCTTCGCGAAGATGCGCGACGCGCTGGCCGCCACCGGTCGGCCGATCCTCTACAGCATCAACCCCAACAGCATCCACGAGAAGACCGGCCCGCAGCGCGACTGGGGCGACGTCGCCAACATCTGGCGCACGACCGAGGACATCACCAACGCCTGGAACACAGGGCAGACCAACGGGTACCCGATGGGCATCCAGAACATCGTCAATGTCAACGTCCCGCTCGCCGGCCGCGCCCGGCCGGGGCAGTTCAACGACCCCGACATGATGGTCGTCGGCCGGGGCAACATGAACGACACCGAGATGCGCAGTCACTTCGCCCTCTGGGCCGTCATGGCCGCCCCGCTCATCGCCGGCAACGACGTCCGCAACATGGACAACGCCACCTCGGCGATCCTCAAGAACACGAACCTCGTCGCCATCAACCAGGACCCGCTCGGTCTGCAGGCCACCCAGGTCAGCAATGACGGCACCCGCCGCGTCCTGGCCAAACGGCTGAACAACGGCGACGTCGCGGTCGCCCTGTTCAACCAGGGCGGCAGCACCACCACGATCAGCACCACCGCCTCCGCCATCGGCCTGACCGGCGGCCCGTTCACGCTCCGTGATGCCTGGACGAACGCCGTCACCACGACGACCGGCGCCATCTCGGCGAGCGTCCCCGCACACGGCACCGCCGTGTACCGGGTCAGCGGCGGCACCCCCGCCCCGTCCGCCACCCGCCTCCAGGGCGCCGGCTCCGGCCGGTGCCTCGACGTGACCGGCGCCTCCCAGGCCAACGGCACCCAGGTGGTCATCTGGGACTGCCACCAGCAGACCAACCAGCAATGGACGAGCACGGCCGCCGGTGAACTGCGCGTCTACGGCACCAAGTGCCTGGACGTCGACAACGCCGGCACCGCCGACGGCAGCGGCGTCATCATCTGGGACTGCAACGGCCAGAGCAACCAGAAATGGCGCTTCAACACGGACGGCAGCATCACCGCGGTCGGCGCGAACAAGTGCCTGGACGTAGCGGGCAACGCCACGGCCAACGGCACCAGACTGCAAATCTGGACCTGCACAGGCGCCGCCAACCAACGCTGGTCCCGGACGTAGAGACCGCCCGCAGGCGAAGTGGGCCGGTAGCTCCTTCATCAACGGTAGGTACCGTGATGGTCCTCCGGAGATCAGCTGTCCGCCGAACCGGGCCAATGCCGCGTCGGAGGTGACAGCAGTTCTTGGAAGAGGCTGAGCGGCACCGGCCCACGGTGCAGAACGTGTGGCACGTCGCCCCAAGGCAGCAGCGGTTCGTCTGAGCCGAGGTTTCGGAGCCGCTCAAGAGCGCGGTTGGTCACCTCGGAGACCGCCCGCAGCGTGGCGGTGGTCAGCGGGAGGTAGTCGTCTTCGCTGCCGGGATCGGCGGTCCGGGCTCCCGGTGTGACACGCATGAGCCGGATGCAGCATCGCGCCGGGTCAAGCTGCGAGGCGTCGAGTGTCCAGAGCGGCACGTCGCCCATGCGCCGCCCGAACTCCGTACCGCGTCGAACAACACCGTGGGGTCGAGCGGCGAAAGGAAGACCACATCAGCCCCAGCTGTCGAGCTGTTCATCGTCGTCGTGGCCGCCTCCATTGCCATCCAGCTGCGGACCGCCCGCCTCGGCCGAACCTGACCGGGCTTCAGAGGGTGAGTTCGCGCAGGTGGGTGATCTCCCTGGCGGTGGTGACCCCCTCCATCCGGGCCAGCGGGTCCGCGTCGGAGAGGGTGCCGAAGGACAGCCGGGTGAGGTCTTCGATCCGCCGGATCGGCACCTGGTACGTCTTGTAGGCGCCGTAGGAGAACTCCCCGGGAGCGGCTTCCAGGCCGTCGATGAGGTGGTCCTGGCTGAGCAGGTAGCCGGTGGCCGACAGCTCGCCGTCGTGTTTGACCATCGCCACGACCTTCCAGTACTGGCGGGGCAGCTGGACGCCTCGGTACGGGTCGTCATCGGCCGCCAGGGCCGGGCCGGTGAAGACGCTGACCTTCAGGTCGCGGTTGTCGGCGTTGTCCAGGATGTAGTCCTCCAGGCCGGCCCAGGTGGTCTGGTTCTGGTTGAAGTCCTTGTGCTGCGGCGTGCAGTTGGTGAAGTGGAAGGTGTCGTCGTTGCCGCCTTTGGCGACCGCGAGGCTGGCTCCCCACGCGGGGTCCAGGCGGCGGACCAGGTGGCCCCGGTCGAGGGGGTTGTCGCGGTAGACGTCCTCGCCGGTCTGCTGGCTGTCGGGCAGGCGCGGGTCGAAGATCCAGCGGTCGGGGTCGCGGCGGATGCGCAGGCTGGTCGGGCCGTCAATGTTGACCGCGGTGAAGAAGGCCAGCCGCCGCTGCCGGTTCATCACCACGCTGAAGTGGTGGTAGTTCAGCACGTGCGACTGCCCGTCGCCGGCCTGCCGGGTGACTGCCGCCAGCGAGAGGAGATCGGGGGGCAGCGTGGGCAGCGCGACCCGATGCCCGCCCGGCAGGAAGTCCGGGTCGTAACCGCGGCGACCGGAATAGTCCGGATCTATCTGGATCGCCTCCGGCGCCGCCATGGACGGGCCGTCCACGGCGATCGGCCCGGCGAGGTGAACGGTGACGGGGGCGGTCAAGGTGAGCGTCAACGGCGCCTGCCCCAGCGCCGGCTCGGCCGGCCGGCTGAGCGAGCCGTTCATCGAGCCGTTCATCGAGCCGTTGGTCGAAGCGGGCGGAGCCGATGGAGCCGACGGAGCCGACGGGAGGGGCATGCGTTCGGCGAGCAACCGGTCGAGCAGGGCTCGCTGCTCCGGCGGGAACGGCTGGCGGCGCAGGACGTCCAGCAGGCGGCTGATGCGCACCCCTTCGTTGATGAACCCGCCGAACTCGTCGTGCTCAGGCGCGGGAACGGCGGCGTGGTGCAGGGCCACGAGCTCCCACTGGTCGTTGAAGACCGGCGAGCCGGATGAGCCGGGCTCGGTGTCGGTCTGGTAGTGCAGGAACGACTCCAGGACGTCCACGATCCGGTTCTCCCGCAGCGCGACCTGCTTCTTCTCCCCGCCCGGATGCTGGATGATCGTGACGAAGTCGCCGACGATGGCCTTGCCCTCAGGAGCCACCAGCCGGTTGAACCCGAACCTGGCCAGCTCTGCCGGGGCGGCCTTCACCGCCACCAGCGCGAAGTCCAGCTCCCGGTCGGCGAAGAAGAACCGGCCCGGATCCAGCGGGAATGCCTGCAGCGGCCGTGGGCTGCCGTCGACGCCGTCCTGGTAGTCGAACTCGATGCTGCTGCTGCCCGCCGTACCGGCATCGCCCAGTACGTGGTGGTTGGTGAGCAGCAGTTCGGGGCAGACCAGCGATCCGGTGCCGTACCCGTCCAGCCGCCCGCGCTCGTCGCGTACGACCACCCGCCCGACCGCTCGCGCCGCCGCCGCCCCGCCTTCGAGGTAACCGACCGGAAGCAGGTCGTTGGTCTGGATGATCCGCTCCAGCACCGCCACCGCCGCGCTCACGGCGGCCGGGTCCGCGGCGGTGAGCGCGGCGGGATCGATCGGGTGGACGTCACGGTAGTGGTGGCTGAGCCGATCGATGCGGGTGGCCACCCGTACCGGCTCATCTGCCCGGGCGATCCCGCCCGGCTCGGCGAGCAGGGCGGTCTGCCGCCGGCGCTGCTCGGTCCTGCGGGCCACCCGCGCCGCCGCGTCCTCCCGCACCCCGGCGGGCGCTCCATCGATCACTACCATGCCCTGCCCCTGTCCCCCGATGCACGGCCGGCGCTTCCCGGCCGCGGGCGTTATGCCCCGGCCAAGGTCATGGAAGTCTCCCCAACCCCTCTGACCTGCATATATATCCCATCTCACAGGTAGGCGAGTGCTTCCCTGACGGTGAGGCGGGAGGCGCGGGCAGCGGCGGCGTCGGTGGCCAGCGCCGCGCCGAGGAGGGCGAGCACGACCCAGATCACCGCCCCGAGAGCCGAGATCCGGAACGGGATGGGCACGTTCATGAACAGGTTGCCCAGCCCGGCGCCGAGCAGCCAGGTGAGCACGACCGCCGGCACGACCGCGGCCACGCACCCGGCGACCGCCAGGAGGAGCCCCTCTGCGGCGACGATCCGGCGTACGGTGCGCGGCCGGGCCCCGATGGCGTGCATGATGCCGAACTCGCCGCTGCGCTTCCGCTCGGTGAGCATCGCCGACGACTCGGCGTAGGAGACCCGCCTGCCTTCCAGGTTGTAGGCGCGGGTGCGCTCTTCGAGGGCTTTGTTGTAGACGAGGCGGACGCAGCCGAACGTCCGGGCAAGCTCTCCGGCCTGCTCGGGGGTCGGGTAGAAGCGGTACTTGTAGGCCCGCTTCACGATCTGCGCCACGCCTGGCATCCTACCGAACGATCAAGGAAAATTCGCGCACTTGTTCGATGCGGCGGTTCAGCTGGCGGCAAATCGCCTGTTCCTGCCCTGCCCCGCAGGGGGCCGATTCCTCCCCGCCTGAAGGCGTGGGTTTCCTCGGAGGTTTCTGATGAAACTCGGTCTCCGCGACCGCGTCCAGGCCGTGAGCTTCGCCTACGAGACCGGCATCAACCGCCCACGGCCGTAGGCTCCGCGCAAGCGTGCGTCGGGACGGAGCCTGCGCCGGCGTGCGGCGGGCGCGGGGCCTCGTCCGGACGTAGCGCCACGCGTACACCGGGAGTCACAGCCGCGCGGAAGGCGGCGTCCAGCTCGGCGGGCGAGGCGCCGGTCTCGCCGTCCACCCACGCCCGCATCAGCCCCATGAACGCCCCCACCACGCAGACCACCAGCAGGTCGAGCCCCGGCGACGGACGGGCGCCCGCGGCGACGAGCTCGTCCCTGACGACGGCGGCGAGCAGCTCCTCACCCCGCGCCTGCACCAACCCGCCGCTGCGCCGGCCCAGCAGCGCCCGCACCAGCCGTTCCTGCTCCCGCACGTGCTCGAACATCGGCCGGCTGAACGCGAACAGCTCCTCCGCCTCCCGCGCCGCCGGCAGCCGATGCAGGAAGGCCAGCTCGCCGAGGTTGCTGAACAGCACGTCCTGCTTGTCGGTGAAGTGCGCGTAGAAGGTGGAGCGGCCGACGTCCGCGCGGACGATGATGTCGGTGACGGTCACCGCGTCGTAGCCCTTCTCCAGGATCAGCTCCACCAGCGCCTGCTGAACGAGCCGCCGCGTGCGTCGCACCCTCCGGTCTCCGGACACTTTCCCACCCTCTGTTCGGTACGGCACACCACGTCCGATCTGCTCGTTGACCGCGCTCTACGGGGAACGCATGCTTCATACCGAACACATCGTACGGAAACGGAGCCAACCACCATGGGACTCGGCAAGCTGCTGCACGGCCACCACGAACATGCCGACGAGGGCGGCACCATCGACCGGCCGCGCGCCTACGACGCCTTCGCCACGATCGGTTTCCTCGGCGCCCGCCGCGCCACCTTCACCCGCCTGGCCACCGCCGCCCGGCCCCACGCCGGCGACCGCGTCCTCGACGTCGGCTGCGGCACCGGCTACCTCACCCGCATCCTCTCCCCCGTGGTCACACCCACCGGCCACGTCACCGGCCTCGACCCGTCGCCCGCGATGATCGACCACGCCCGCGGCCGCGCCTCGGCGAACTGCACGTATGTCGTCGGGGAGGGCCAGAGCCTGCCGTTCCCTGACGGCTCGTTCGACCTGGTGGTCTCCAGCCTGGCCGTGCACCACATGCCCGCCGGCGCCAGGCCCGAGGCGCTGCGGCAGATGTTCCGCGTGCTGCGCCCGGGCGGACGCCTGCTCATCGCCGAGTTCCGCCCACCGGTGAACCCGCTCGCCCGGCGCGTCATCGGCCTGCTCTCCGGCCCCGCCATGCGCCACGACCCACGGGACCTGCTCGGCACCATGATCCCCGACGCCGGCTTCCAGGTGGAGGCCGAAGGCGAACTCCCCCACCTGCTCTACTACGTCCGCGCGACCCGCCCGCAGTGACCGGCCCGCAGTGACCGGCCCGCTGCGCGAGCTCCATCGAGCCACGAATGTTCCTGGACCCCGAGCGGGCTACAGCTCCCGGGCCGTGATCTGGGCCGCGGCTTCGAGCAGGCGTTTGGCTGTGCGTTCGACCTCCAGGTCCACCATCGACACGATGCCGAGGCTGGCGTCCAGCGGGTGGCCGTCGCTGTCGTACAGCGGCACCGCGACGCCCACCGCGCCCGGGGTCAAGGTGCCGCGGGAGACCGCGTAGCCGAGCTCGCGGGCCTCGACCACCGCAGGCGGGTCGCCGGCCTGGGCGGGGCGGGAGAGCATGATGGCCAGGCCGCTGGCCCCCTGGTCGAGGGGGTGGCGGGCGCCGCTGCGCTGGGAGAGGTGGAAGATGGCGTCGGGTGGCTCGACGACCGCCAGGACGACGGCGTCGGCTCCCTCCGCCACGACGCACTGCGTGGTGGCACCGAGCTCTTCTGCCAGAGTGCGCAGGTAGGGGACGACGGCACGGCGGAGCTGCGGGTTGGCCTGCCTGGCGAGCTGGATCACGCCCAGCCCGAGCCGGTAGCGCCCCGAGCTGCCCTCCGCGGCCAGGCGGTGCAGGCGCAGCGTGGTGAGCAGGCGGTAGACGGCCTGCCGGTGCATGCCCAGCGACGTGGCCAGCTCGGCGACGGTCATGTCGCGGTCTTCGGAGGCGAGCAGCTCCAGCAGCCGCAGGCCCCGATCCAGGGTCTGCGAGCCACTGCCCTGACTCCCGCCCTCGCCGGCGCGATCACCAGTGCTCACGTCAAGCCATCCCTACCGCCGTCGGTGCCACGGACATCTGCTGTGTCTGCATGGAGCCGGCCTGATCTCACTTCGAGCGTCAACTTCCACCTACCCGGTCGGCTGCCGCGTTGCGTCCAGCGATCCGGCCGAATGCCAGGCACTCGGCGATGCTGCCACCGCCGGTCGGATAGAGCAGGCCGTGTAGTGATCCTAGCTCTCCGGCGGAGTAGAGATGGCTGATCGAACCTCCCCGTATCGACGCGACCCGAGCGTTCGCGTCACGGCGTGGACCGCCGACGGTGTGGGACCCGCCGGGCCAGAGCGGGACCGCGTAGTAGCGGTCGCCGCCGAGGGGGGTCAGCGTGACGGGATCGCGGCCGAAGTCGGCGTCGAGGCCGTTCGCGCAGTGCTCGTTGTAGCGCGCTACGGTCTGCTCCAGCACGGCGGCGTCGAGGCCGCAGACTTCGGCCAGCTCCTTGACGGAGCCGGCCGATCGGATCCAGCCTTTGCGCAGCTCGGCGACGTTGTCCTTGCTCCAGGTGTAGTCGCCGACCGGCCCGGCCGGGCCCGAGTACGTCGGGACGAGCGTCGCCCGTTCGAAACGCTCCTGGTCGAAGATCCACCAGGTGGGGATCCTCGGGTACGTGAGCGAGTCGGCGTCCATCGCCAGCAGCTCCAGGTTGGCGGCGTGCTGGCGGCCGGGCTCGCGGATGAAACGCCGGGCCGTGCCGTCCACGAAGATCGAACCGGGCGCTCGCTCGTCCCCCGGCCCGAACCGGCCAGAGCCCCACAGGTCGATGCCCGTTCCTCCGGTGTAGCCGTCGCCGGGGAACCTGGCCACGAAATGCCCCGGCCAGACGTTCATGTGCCACAGCTCCGCGCCGGCCTCGATCGCCATGGTGATGCCGTCGCCGGTGTTGTGCTCGGTGCCGTAGAAGTGCGCGGGGGTGATCGGGAGGTACTGCGTCTTGAGTCGTTCGCTGGACTCGTAGCCGCCGACGGCCAGGATGACGCCGCGGCGTACCCCGATCCGCTCAATCCCGCTGTCATGCTCGGTCTCCACGCCGATGACCGCGCCCGTCGCGTCCGTGAGGAGCCATCGGGCCGCGGTCCCGTACCGGACCTCGATGGCGCGCTCGGCGATCAGGCCGCGCAGGAAGCCGTGCATCGGGCAGCCGGTGTAGCCCTCCGGCTCGCCCGCGGGCCGCGCCTTGTAGACCCTGATCGACTCGTGGCCGGGCAGCGACGGGTGCTCGCCGCGGATGTCCATCTTCACGTAATCGCCGCCGTGCCGGTCGAGCCAGGCCGGGTTGGCCGCCGTCTCCTCGGCCCAGGCGCGGATCAGGGCGGGATCGACCGTGGACAGCTCGCCGTTGACCGCGTACATCGCCGACAGATACTCCACCGCGCCGTCCACGTCCTCGGGCACGAGGAAGAAGCCGGCGGCGTAGCGGCTGTTGGGCCGGTGCCCCGCGGCCTGCTGCTTCTCGACGACGAGCACCTCGGCACCCGCGTCGTGGGCGGTCACCGCGGCGACCGCGCCGGCGTCGCCCAGGCCGAGCACGACGACGTCGACGGTCCGGTCAAAGGGACCGGTGTAGTGCATGGCGACCTCCAGGACCGGGTTTCATGCCTTGCCGGTGAGTCCGAACAGCCGGGCCGCGTTCTCCTTGAGGATCTTCGGCCGGACCTCGTCGCGGATGCCGATCTTGGCGAAGTCGGCCAGCCAGCGCTCCGGGGTGATCATCGGGAAGTCGGACCCGAAGAGCACCTTGTTCTTGAGCAGCGTGTTCGCGTACTGGATGAGCTGCGGCGGGAAGTACTTCGGCGACCAGCCGGACAGGTCGATGTAGACCTCCGGCTTGTGCATGGCGACCGCGAGCGCCTCGTCCTGCCAGGGGAACGACGGGTGCGCCAGGATGATCTTCAGGTCGGGGAACTCGGCGGCCACGTCGTCGATGTGCATCGGGTTGGAGTACTTCAACCGCAGCCCGCCGCCGCCCGGCGTGCCCGCCCCGGCTCCGGTCTGGCCGGTGTGGAACAGCGCGACCAGCCCGTGCTCGGCGATGACCTCGTACAGCGGATAGGCCATCCGGTCGTTCGGGAAGAAGCCCTGCGAGGTGGGGTGGAACTTGAAGCCGCGCACCCCGTGCTCCTCGATCAGCCGCCGGGCCTCGCGCACGCCCGCCGCGCCCCGGTGCGGGTCGATGCTGGCGAACGGGATGAGCACGTCGGCGTGCAGAGCCGCCTGCTCGGCGATCTCCTGGTTGCCCGGCACCTGCTCCCGCCCGCTGACGTGCATGGAGTCGACGCCGAAGACGATCGCGGCCATGTTCCGCTCGCGGTAGTACTCGGCGATCATCGGGACGGTGAACTTCCTGACCTCGCCGGCCTTGAAGTAGTCGGCCATCGCGGCGAACCGGTCGTTGCCGTCGCCGGGCTCCTGGGCCTCGTGGACGGACGTGTGCACGTGGGTGTGCACGTCGACCGCGTCCAGCGAGGTGACGTCGATGGTCATCGCTCTCCCTCGCCTTCGTCGATCCTCATCGCTCCTCCGCGCTCCGCCTCGTCGATGATCGCGGTGGCGGTGCCGGACAGCACCTCCACGCCGTCGGCGTTCACCGCCGTGAGGGTGAGCTCGGCGCGCCGCTGCCCGTCGACCGTCTGGACGTCGGTGACGACCGCCGTCGCGGTGATGGTGTCGCCGGGCCAGACGGGGGCCTTGAACCTGGCACGGTAGCGCCGTACGTTCTCGTGCCCGAACCAGTCGGTCAGCACCCGGCCGGCCAGGCCCATGGTGAGCATCCCGTGGGACATCACGGTCGGATGCCCGGCGATCTCGGTGGCGAACGGCTCGTCGGTGTGCAGCGGGTTGTAGTCGCCGGAGGCGCCGGCGTACATGACGATCTGGGTGCGCTTGAGGTCCGTCACGACGACCTGGGACACCTGATCGCCTGCCTTCACCGTCATGAGGGTTCCTCCTGGGTGATGCGCACCGAGACCGAGGTGGAGCGGGCCACCAGGTTGCCGTCGGCGTCGTGGAAGTCGACGTGCCGCTCGGCGAAGTTCAGCACGCCGGCCCGGCCGCTCTTGTGCCAGGTGCGGCCCTGCCACTTGCGGGCCGTCAGCGTCTCGCCGACGCGGATCGGGCGGAAATACTCGAACTCCTGCTCCGCGTGCAGGCCGCCGGTTCCGCCCGACGAGCGGCCCGCGTCGGCTCCTGAGCCGTTCCAGGGCTCGCCGGGCTTCATGCGCAGCGGCCAGTCCGGGTCGAACTGGGAGAAGGCGATCGGGAAGGTGGGCACGACCACGTCCGCGTCCTCCCCCACGGCGCGGGCGAACGCCCGCACGTGGCCCTGCTCGATCGGGAAGGGAACATCAGTCACTGCGTCGCCTCCTTGGTGGCCGGGCGCAGGTGGCCGACGGCCAGCTCCCGCGCGGACGGCCGGTTGATCTTGCCGGCCGGGCTGCGGGGGATGGCCTCGACCCGGACGATGGCGCGCGGGCGTTTGTACCCGGCCAGCCGCTCGCCCACGTGCCGGCTCAGCTCTTCGTCCTCGACCTCGGCGAGCGCGTCCGCCGGCGCGACGACGGCGACCACGATCTGCCCCCAGCGCGGGTCGGGCACGCCGACGACCACGGCCTCGGAGACGCTCGGGTGGGTCACCAGCGCCTCCTCGACCTCCTCGGGGAAGACCTTCTCGCCGCCGGTGTTGATCACGCCGTCGCCGCGGCCGAGCAGGATCAGCCTGCCGTCCGCGTCCAGCGAGGCGAGGTCGCCGGGCACCGCGTACCGGACGCCGTCGATGGTCCGCCAGACCCTGGCGGTCCGCTCCGGGTCCTTGAGGTAGCCGACCGGCTGCGGCCCGGCGCTGGCCAGGACCCCGACCTGCCCGGTGCCGGGCTTGATGTCCTGGTCGTTCTCGTCCAGGATCCGGGCGACGGGGGCCAGCGTGAACCGTCCGTCGGCCACGTCGGCCTCCGAGCGGGCCAGCGCCTGGCCGAAGGGCCCGCCCTCGGAGGCCGAGATGTTGTCGATCAGGGTCATCCCGCCGCGCCGCAGCAGCTCCCGCTTGACCTCGGCGCTCCAGATGACGCCCGAGCTGGTCATCGAGCGCAGGCTGCCGATGTCGTACGGCCGCCCCGCCCGCTCGGCGGCGGCCAGCGCGTCCACCAGCGGACGGCCGAACGCGTCCCCCACGATCACCATCTCGGTGACCGCGCGCCGCTCGACGGTCCGCCACACCTCGTCCGCGTCGAGGGAGCGCGAGGTGCAGAAGCAGATCGTCCCTCCGGCCAGCAGGGTGCGCAGCGCGTGGAACAGGCCGGTGCCGTGCATGAGCGGCGACATCGGCAGCACGACCGGCGTGCCGCCCTTCTCGCGCAGCTCGCGGACCCGCGTGCGCACCTCGTCCGGTGTCCGCGGCGGTTCGAGCCCGGCCTGGCGGAAGACGCCGCGCAGGATGCCGAGCAGGCCGTCACGGTCCCAGATGACACCTTTGGGGCGCCCTGTCGTGCCCCCGGTGAGCAGGATGATGCCGTGCGGCGAGCCGGCGGCGGCGTCGCGGTGGACCGGCTCGTGCTCGACGGCCCGCTCGAACGGCACGACCGGCGCGTCCGGCTCCGCCTCGGCGCCGACCTCCAGCAGCAGGCGGTCGCCCGGCACCTCGCGAACGTGGGCGGCCAGGCTCGTGTCGTGCACGAACGCCGCCGCGTCGGTGTAGTCGAGCACGTAACGCAGCTCGGGGGCGCGGTAGCGGTAGTTGATGTTGACCGGCCGCGCGCCCAGCTTGAACGCCGCGACGATGGTCTCCAGGTACGCGAAGGAGTTGTACAGGCCGATGGCGACGGTCGAGCCGGGACCGACCCCGCGCGCGGCCAGCGCCCCGGCCAGCCGCGCCGCGCGACCGTCCAGCTCGGCGTAGCTGACGGCGCCGTCGCCCTGGATCATGGCGGGCCGATCGCCCGCCGCCTGCGCCGCGGCGCGCAGGGCGGTCGCGACGCTCATCTTCAGCTCGGCGGGTTCGGGCAGGTCGTTCGGCTCGTGAGCCATCCGGTCTCCTTCGATGCGGTACGCGGCCAGCCGCTCATCCGGCGCGGGGTGGGAGGTCATGGGTCCGTACATTGGAGATCATCGCAGCGTCCATCATCCAGTCGCGCGCCCGCTGCGGAGCCGCCGCGATCTCCGACATCTGGCGCTGGTACTTGCGCCGCTCCACCTCGTCCTGCTCGGCCATGGCGGTGGTGGTGCGGTGGGTGAGCTCCTTGACCGCCTCGATGGCGGCCTTGCGTCTGCGGTGCGCCCAGGCGTCCAGCACGTCCGTACCGGCCTCGCCGGTCAGCACCGCGCCGAGCTGGATGGACAGGTCGAACGCGTCGTGGATGCCGCCGTTGAGCCCCATGCCGCCCATCGGGCTGTTGACGTGGGCGGCGTCGCCCAGCAGCAGCACCCGGCCGTGGCGGAAGGCGTCGGCCACGCGCTGGTGCACCGAGTAGATCTTCCGCTCGCGCAGCGGCAGCTCGGGGTGGTCGCCGAACAGGCCGCGCAGCCGTTCGGCCACGTACTTGTCGGAGACCGCCTCGTCGCTGGTGACGTGGGGCGGCACCGAGATGACGACCCGCCACAGGTCGGGCACCCGCAGCACCAGCAGGTGCTCCTCGGGGTCGGCGATGTAGTTGACGTCGCAGATGCCGGGCAGCAGGGTCTCCACCGGGTAGTCGATGCTCAGCACGAGATACCGGTGATCGTAGGTGAGCCCTTCGAACGGCGTGCCCAGCGCCTTGCGGATGGTGCTGCGCGCCCCGTCGGCGCCGAGCACCCAGCGGGCCGCGACCCGCTCCCCGGCGGCGGTGGTCAGCGCGGCCTCGCCGTCGCTCTGGCTCACGCCGACGACGCCGGTCCCTAGCCGGATGTCGACCTGACCGTGCCGCTCCTCGATGGCGTCCTTGATGATCTGGGTGTACTTGTACTGTTCGAGCTGCAGCCTGAACGGGTACGCGGTCTCGTCGGCCAGCAGCCCGAAGTCGAACTCCGCGATCAGCCCGTCGCGCCGGTCGCGCACCTGGTACTTCCTGGCCACGATGCCGCTCGACAACATCGTGCCGACGACGCCGAGGTCGCGGGCGATCTCGATGGTGGGCGGGTGGAACGTGGAGGCCCGCCACTCGGTGCTGAGCCGCTCGCTCTCCTCCAGGACGACGACCGTCGCGCCGCGCCGGGCCAGGGCGAGCGCGGCGGTGAGCCCGACAGGGCCGGCGCCGACCACGGCCACGTCGTGAACGGCCATCATCGGCTCCACTCGGCGAGGTGGTCGCACATGGTCCTGGCCAGGTCGGAGCGGCCCTGGAAGTAGTGGTCCGCGCCCTTGATCTCGACCAGCTCGCGGCGGTCGTGGGCGACGGCCTCGTACATGGTGCGGGCGTGGCTGGGGAAGGCCGCGCAGTCCGCCGACCCGTAGACGACCATGACCGGCGCCTTGACGTTGGGAAGGGCGCGGTAGGCGTTGGCCCGGCTGCGGTCGTAGCTCCACTGGCTCAGCCAGGAGCGCAGGCTGGTGAGGTGGCCCAGCGACGCCGGCTGGAAGTTGGCCACCCACGGGGAGCCCCACAGGGTGCCGGTCTTCCTGTCGGACGGGTCGAGGGCCAGGTCCAGGAAGCGCGGGTCGGCGGCGGTGCCGTGGACGACGAAGGGCAAGTCGTCGGGCGCCTCCTTCCGGCCGTCCTGCGACTCCCTGGTGTGCTCGCGCAGCGCCTCGATCTGCTCGGCGGCCCAAGCGGTGATCCGGCGGTTGCGTTCGATCTGGGCGGCGCGGTAACGCTCGACGAACTCCTCGCCGTACGCGGGCCCGTTGGCCGGGTCGAACATGTCGAGCGAGCGGTCGCGGTCGAAGGGCCGCTGCTCGTCGGTGATGGCCGGGTCGAGCCCTTCGGTGTAGACGATCGCCCGGCCGGGGTGCGCCATGGCCATCACGATCTTGTCGGCCGGGATCAGATCGGCACCGGTCAGGTCCACGGGGTCCCCGGCCGGCGTGTGGGTGATGGTGGGGTGCTCGGCCTGCTCCTGGTAGAGCGCGGCCAGGCCGCCGCCGCCGGAGTTGCCGACCAGGACCACCCGCTCGTAGCCCAGCTCGCGCAGGCGCCGGATCGCCGCGCCGACGTCCAGGACGCAGTTCTCCATGATCAGCGCGGAGTCGTTGCCGACGTACCGGGTGGCCAGGCCGACCGCGGCCACGCCTCGGGAGGCCAGCTCCTCCAGCGCGTAGTGGCCGATGAAGTTGGAGGCGGGGTGCACGATCAGCACGGCGGTCGTCGGCTGCCGCCGGTCGTCCTTCCAGAGGGTGGCCCAGATCTTCCCGCTCATCCGGGCGACGCCGGAGTTGATGTCCAGGCGTCCGCCTTGGGACATCGGGATGGGCAGTAGTTCGCGGGACAGCACGGGCGGCTCCTGATCAGCGCGAGTAGGGCAGGTGGTGGGTCGGCGACGAGCGCGCTACCCGCGTGCGGTCCACTTCCGCAGCGTCTCGACGCCCGCTTTCGCGTCGTCGTCGTTCAGCTCGCGGGTCTGGTACGTCAGCTCGATCCGCACGCCGTTGGGGTCGAAGATGTAGAGGGACTCCCAGACGCCGTCATGGTCGACGATGCCCACGGTCTCCACGCCCTTGGCGGCGAAGTGCGCCTTCCACTCGTGCAGCTCCTCCATCGAGTCGACGTTGAGCGCGATGTGCCGCACCCACGACGGCACCGAGTCGGGGCCGGGGTCGGGCATGTCGTCGACCTCGAAGAAGGCGATGGCGCTCCCGTCGCCCAGCCCGAAGAAGGTGTGCAGGTACGGCGTCCTGGCGCCGTTCGACGGGACCTCGTCGAGCTGGATCGCGGTGAGCAGCTCACACTTCAGCACCTCGGTGTAGAAGTCGTGCGTCGCTTGGGAGTTCCAGGTCGGATAGGCGATGTGGTTGAGCGAGCGCGGAGTGCGGAGATCGGCTGTGGCCATCATCTGATCCTGTCTGTGTCAATTATCGGACAAACAGTCCGAAATTTGAGTTGATTGTCGGTTGGTGGATGTCTGCTTGTCAACTGCCCTGAGGATCGGACGTTCAGATGACCACCACGCTGCGCAGCGCCTTTCCGGCCAGCAGCCGGTCGAAGCCCTCCTGCGCGTCGGTCAGGCCGAGCGATCCGGAGACGTACTCGTCCAGCGGGAGGCGGCCGTCCAGGTAGAGGCTCGCCAGGAGGGGCAGGTCACGGGAGGCGACGCAGTCTCCCCAGATGGAGACCCTGATCGAGCCCGCGTTCAGGAACAGCCGGCGCAGCGGCAGCTCGACCGTGTCGCCCTGCCGGGGCGCGCCGACGATCACCAGCCGCGAGCCGGGCCCGCGCAGCCCGTCGGCCGTGGCGAAGGTGGCGGGGCCGCCGACCGCGTCCAGGACGACGTCAGCGCCCGCGCCGCCGGTCAGCTCCCGCACCCGTTCGCTCAGGTCCTCGCCGAACGCGTCGATCACGTGGGTGGCGCCGAAGCGCGCGGCGACGTCTAGCTTGTCCGGGTTGGTGTCCACGGCGATGATCCGCCGCGCGCCCGCGTACGCGGCCCCGGCGACGGCCGCGATCCCCACACCGCCGCACCCGATCACCACCACGTCGTCGGCCGGGCCGACCCGCGCGGTGTTCACGGCGGCACCGAACCCGCTGGGCACGCCGCAGCCGAGCAGCGCGGCGATCTTCGGCGGAACCCTCGGGTCGATGACGATCGCCTGCCTGGCGGGCACGATGACCCGTTCGGCCAGGCCGCCGACGCCGAGCACGGGGGTCGCGGCGGCGCCGTCGCCGAGGCCCACCTTCGGCCGGCGCGGCAGCCTCGACGGACACGCCTCCGGCCGTCCCGCGAGGCAGTGACGGCACTCGCCGCAGGCCACCATGGGCGCGACGACCACGCTGTCCCCCACCGCGACGCCCGTCGCGTCCGGCCCCAGGGCCTCGATCACGCCGGCCACCTCGTGCCCGACCAGGTACGGGAAGTCCGTCCCCGAGGTGCCGTGCATGAAGTGCACGTCGCTGTGGCACAACCCGCAGGCGCTCACCCTGATCAGCACCTCGTCGCCGGTCGGCGCGCGCAGGGGGATGTCCTCGAAACTCAGCGGGCCGAGCGGCTGCCGGACGACGGCGCCTCGGTAGTGTGCTGCGGGCATGGGCGGCTCCTCCAGATCGGTGCGGGTCAGATCGGTGCGGGTAGCAGGGTTCGGGTCAGTACCAGCGGGGCGCGTCGGCGGCGGCGGTGTCCACGATCACCGTCTTGAGCTCCGTGTAGGCCTCGTGGCCCACCCGGCCGAGCTCCCGGCCCACCCCTGACAGGCCGACGCCGCCGATCGGGGCGTCCAGCGCCAGCGCCCCGTAGGAGTTGATCCAGAAGTAGCCCGACCGCACGGCTCTGGCGGTGGTCAGCGCGCGGTCCAGGTCACGGGTCCAGCAGCCGCCCACCAGCCCGAACGGCGAGTCGTTGGCCAGGTCGACCGCCTGCCGGGCGCCGCTGAAGCGCTGCACGGTGAGCACCGGCCCGAAGACCTCGTCGTAGACGATGTCGGGCACCCGCGACAGCCCGGCGGGGATCTCCAGCACGGTCGGCGCGACGAAGGCGCCATCGGGGTGGACGCCGGGCGGCCGGTCCCCGCCGGCCAGGACCCGGACCCCCTGGCCGACCGCCTTGTCGATCATCGCCCGCACCCTGGCGGCCTCCTCGGCCGAGATCAGCGCGCCGAGCTGGGTATCGGCCGCGAACGGATCACCGACCCTGATCGAGCGCGCCACCTCGACCACCCGCGCGGTGAACGCGTCCGCGACCGGCTCCTCGACCAGCAGCCGCGAGCCGGAGAAACATCGCTGCCCGGCGTTGCGGAAGACTCCGCCGACGGTGGCGTGCAGGGCGGACTCAAGGTCGGCGTCCGCGTAGACGATGTTCGCCGACTTCCCGCCCAGCTCCAGCAGCACGCGCTTCATCCCGTACGCCGCCGAGCCCATCACCCGCCGGCCGACCGCCGTACTGCCGGTGAACGACACCATGCTCACCCCGGGATGCTCGACCAGCCGGCGGCCGACGTCCCCCGTGCCCTGCACCACCTGGACCAGCCCGGCGGGCAGGCCGGCGGCCGTGAGGATCTCGGCGAACACGGGCACCGCCAGCGGGCTCAGCTCGGGCGCCTTGATCACGATCGCGTTGCCCGCGGCCAGCGCCGGCCCCGCCTTCTGCGCCGCGAACATGAACGTGGTGTTGAACGGGATGACCGCCGCCACCACCCCCACCGGCTCGCGGAACGTCATGCGCAGGGTGGACCCGTCGGCCGGCAGCGTGACGCCTTCGAGCGTGGCCGCCCATCCGGCCGCGGCGCGCAGGTGGGCCGCGGCGACGAAGACGTCCCCGCGCGCCTCGGCCGGTGTCTTGCCGTTGTCCAGCGCGACGAGGTGGATCAGCCGCCGCGCCTGCGCCTCGATGAGGTCGGCCGCCGCGCGCAGGATCCGCGCCCGCTCGTGCGGGGAGGTGCGCGCCCAGTCCGGCTGGGCCGCGGCGGCGCCGGCGACGGCCTCGTCCACGAAGGCGTCGGTGGCCGCCTCGACCGTCGCGATCACCGAGCCGTCACCGGGGTGGCAGGTCGTGAACGTAGCCCCGCCGCCACCGCGCAGGGCTCCGGCGAGGAAGCTGTGCGTGGGCGGGAGGTCCGCGACGGCGATGTGATCGGACAGGTCTGGGCTCATGGAGCAACCTCCTTGGCAATGCCCGAGCGACCAGCGCTCTTTACCTCGCCTACGCGCCAACGCTACCATCAGTATTCACATATAGGACTCATAGTCCGATAAATGGAACTCCTAACGTCAGGAGACCCTCGTGGAATTCACCCACCTCGGCCGCAGCGGCCTGACGGTGAGCCGGCTTGTCCTCGGCACGGACAACTTCGGCACGCAGACGACCGAGGAGGACGCGTTCGCGATCATGGATCGGGCCCACGAGCTGGGCATCAACCTGATCGACACGTCCGACGTGTACGGCTGGCAGTTCGGCGAGGGCCTGACCGAGCAGATCATCGGCCGCTGGCTGGCCACCGGCGGAGGGCGCCGCGAGCGCACCGTGCTGGCCACCAAGCTCTACGGCCGCATGTCCACGTGGCCGAACGACGCGGGCCTGTCCGCCCTGCACATCCGGCGCGCCTGCGAGGCGTCGCTGCGGCGGCTGCAGACGGACCACATCGACCTGTACCAGATGCACCACATCGACAGATCGACCCCCTGGGAGGAGATCTGGGAGGCGATGGACGTGCTCAAGACCCAGGGCAAGATCGTGTACGTGGGCTCGTCCAACCACCCCGCCTGGCACATCGCCGGCGGGCAGGAGAGGGCCGCCCGGCGCGGCCACACCGGCCTGGTCAGCGAACAGACCATCTACAACCTGCTCGAACGGACTGCCGAGCTGGAGGTCCTGCCCGCCTGCGCGCACTACGGCGTCGGCTTCATGCCGTGGTCGCCGCTCGACGCGGGCCTGCTCGGCGGCATCCTGCGCAAGGAACGGGAGAACGCGATGGGCACGCCGCTGCCCGGCGCGAAGGTGGCCACGCACCGCGGCAAGCGGCTGATCAAGCTGGACCGGCACCGCGCCCAGATCCAGGAGTACGAGGACCTGTGCGACGAGCTCGGCCACAGCCCCGCGGACGTGGCCATGGCCTGGCTGCTGAGCCGGCCCGGCGTGACCGCGCCGATCATCGGGCCGCGCACGCTGGCGCAGCTCGACGCGGCCACCCGCGCCTTCGAGGTAAGCCTGGACGACAAGACGCTGGAGCGGCTGGACACCATCTTCCCCGGCCCTGGACCGGCGCCGGAAGCCTACGCCTGGTAGGCCCCCGGCCTGGGGCTCAGCGAAACGTCTGCTGGAGCCCCAGCAGCCGCCGGGCGCCCAGCTTGTCCAGGTATCCGAGGTGGTCGTCCACCGAGTACACGTACTTCTCCAGGTACTCCTTGGTCCGGTCCTGGGCCGCGAGATCCCGGTACTCCACAAGCTGCTCCCGGTCGTAGCCGTAGTGACCCGGCGAGGACAGCGGGTGCGAGCCGTACGGCGCGTGGGCGACGCACTCGACGATCGCGCCGGGGATGGACACCAGGCGCGGATCGGGGGCCGGGGCGTACTCGTCCAGGATCTCGTCCGAGCTGATGATGACGTGGTCGCTCGCCTTGGCCATCACGTCCTCGAAGCGCCGCTGGCCGAAGATCTGCGCGTTGCCCTTCCTGTCGGTGACCTGGGCGTGGAACAGCCCGTAGTCCGCGCGCAGGGCGGGGATCGTGGTCACCGTGTTGCCGGTGTACGGGTCCGTCGTGGTCCTGATGCCGTCGTTGACCTTGGGCAGGTCGGTGCCCTCGTAGAGGGCGGGCAGCGGCAGGAACGGCAGTTTGCTGGCCCCCGCGCGGAAGCCGTAGACGATCCACGCCTCGTCCGCCTCGACGATCTCGATGGCCTTCCCCTCGGCGGCCCGCCGGTAGTTCGGCGCCATGCCGAGGAACTCCAGCCCCACGTACGACACGTGCAGCCGCCGGACGCAGCCGGCCGCGATCAGCATGTCCACCGGCGCGCCCGCGCTCGGCGTCGGGATCAGCTCCAGGTCCTTCACCCCGCGCCGGATCAGCGCGTTGACCAGCGCCATCGGGCCGTTGTGCGAGTGCACGCCGCCCAGCGCGATCGTGGCTCCGTCCGGGATGCCGGCGACCGCCTCCTCCGGGGTCGTCACCTTGCTCGCGCTCATCGCCTGAGTCCCTCACCCTCGCTGGTCGTCGCCTCTCCGAGCAGGCGCGTACCGGTGACGCGCTTGAGCTCGGCCCTTCTGATCTTGCCGCCCTCGTCGACCGGCAGCCCGGTCACGAACTCCACCTCGCGCGGCCGCTTGTACCCGGCCAGCCGCTCGGCGCAGTAGTCGAGGACCTGCTGCTCGGTCAGGTCCGCGCCGGGCACCCGCTGCACGAGCGCCTTCACCGACTCCCCGAACCGCTCGTGCGGGACGCCGATCACGGCCGCGCGCTCGACGCCCGGGCAGGCCTGCAGCACGGCCTCGACCTCGCCGGCGTACACGTTCTGCGCACCCGAGCGGATGACGCCCTGCGCGCGGTCGGCGAGGTAGATGTAGCCGCGCTCGTCGCGCCAGGCCATGTCGCCGAGCCGGAGCCAGCCGTCCTTGAGCACGGCGCGGGTCGCCTCGGGCTGGCTCCAGTAGCCGGAGAACACGCTGGCCGCCCTGATCCGCATCTCGCCGGTCTCCCGTACGGCTGCCTCCCTGTCCTCCGCGTCGAAGATCTTGACGTCGGCGAACGCGGCCGGCCGGCCGACCGGGACGATCGAGGCGGTCTCGGTCCGCAGGAAGTTGCGGTGGTCGTCGGGGGTGAGCAGCGCGACGAATCCGCCCGCCTCCGTGGCCCCGAACGCGTGGTAGAACTCCAGGTCCAGCGCCTCGGCCAGGGAGCGGATCAGGCTCCACGACACCGACGCGCCGCCGTAGCCCACCAGCTTGAGCGGGCTCGCCCGGGTCAGGTCGAGCTCGGGCAGCGCGCGTACGAGGTCGACCAGCATCGTGGGCACCAGGAACGCGTGCTCGACCCCGTACTTGCCGACGTCGTCCACGAAGCCGGCCGCGTCGAACCGCCTGCGCAGCAGCAGCGGGACGCCCAGGTAGGCGGTGGTCGTCACGAAGGACGCGCCGACTCCCAGCGTCAGCGGCACCGAGATCCAGGTGGGGCCGCCGCGCGGGACATTGACCTCGCACAGGTAGTTGGCCGTGCTGGCGACCTGCTGGTCGTGCGTGGCCATGCAGCCCTTGGACGCGCCGGTGGTGCCGCTGGTGTAGCGCAGCGAGCGCAGCTCGTCGCCGGTGCCCGTCTCCGGCACCTCGTCAGGGGCGCCCGAGGCGACCAGGTCCGTGAACGACTCGCCGTCCAGGCCGATGGTGTAGACGCCGCGGACGCCGGGCACCGTGCTCGCCGCCTCGGCCGCGGCGGGCGTGTCGCAGATGAGCAGGGAGGCGCCCGAGTGGGCGAGGATCCTGGCGATCTCGGGCGCGGTCAGCCGGGTGTTGATCCCGACGGTGACCAGGTTGGCCTTCCACGCGCCGTGGAAGGCCGTCACGATGTGGTGGCAGTTGGACAGCACGAGCGCGACCCGCTCCTGGGCGCGGTAGCCGAGCGCGATCAGCGCGTTGGCCAGGCGGTTGGACTCGACGTCCAGCTCGGCCCAGGACAACTGGGTCTGGTCGCAGATGACGGCGGTCATCGGGCCGCGCCGCACCGCGTTCTGGCGCAGCAGTCGCTCGATTCGCATGATGGGTTCCGTTCGTCAGCGGCTGAGTGCCCGCTCGACCAGGTCGGCGACCAGATCGGGGCGTTCGATGTGGACGTTGTGCCCCGCGCCGGGCAGCACGGTGACGGGGTGGCCGAGGACCTCGGCCAGGTCCGCCGGGTCGATGCCGGGGTCCTGGTCGCCGCAGGCGAGCTCGACGGGGCAGGTCACCCGGCGCATGCGCGTGGCCAGCTCGGGGGCGCCTGCGGGGGCGGCCCCGGTGATGCCGGGGTCGGCCGACAGCCGGTAGCCGCCGTCCGAGCTGATGATCCCGCTGGCGCGGTCCTCGTCGGTGAAGGCCGGCCCGCGCATCCCCGACACCCGGCCGAACAGGTCGCGGGCCTGCTCCTCGTCGGCGAAGATCCGGGACGGCTTGGCGGCCAGGGCGGAGCGCCGGGACAGCTCCTCCTCGGTCCAGGCCACCTTCATCGCGATCACGGTCAGGGAGGCGACGGCGAGTCCGCGGGTGCCGTCCGCGAGGGTCATGCCGACCAGACCGCCGAGCGAGTGGCCGATGACGGTCAGCGGGGAGCCAGAGGGCAGCGCCTTGGCCACGGCGTCGGCGTACCCGTCGGGCGAGTAGTCCTGGCGGTGGGCCGAGCGGCCGTGCCCCGGCAGATCGGCCACCAGCCACCGGCACGGAGTGCGGCGCTCGCGCAGCTCGTTCAGCACCGGTCTCCAGACGGCGCCCGAGGCGCCCGAGCCGTGCAGGAACAGCACCGCGGGCCCGTCGCCGCCGGCTTCGACGTGCACCTCGCCCATCACGCCTCGCCTCCGGCCGTGCCCTTGAGGCTCGCGTCCTCGGGGGCGGGGTCCTTGAGGAAGTCCAGCACCGCGTCCAGGAACGCGCCGGCCCGCTCGATCTGCGGGTAGTGGCCGCTGCCGCCGATCGTCACCGTACGCGCGCCGGGGATCTGCCCGGCCAGCTCCTGCCACGTCTCCGGGGGCACCAACTGGTCGTGCTCCCCCCGCACGAGCAGGGTGGGCACGGCGACGCCGCCGTAGTCGCGGGCGGGCGGGCGGACGTGCGAGCGCCGCTCCCCGCCGTCCCGCCCAGGAGCGCGCAGGCCCGCCGCCGCGGCGGTCTCCCACGCGCCGGGGACCAGGCACGACTCGTGGCGGCGGCGCAGGTAGTCCTCGCTGTCGCGCCAGCGCGGGTCGTGGAAGAGCACGTCCATGGAGGGCCGCAGGCCGTCGAGGGTGCCGTCGAACTTCTCCAGTGTCAGGCGGGCCGCCTCCACGGGGGCGGCCAGGCCGGTGCCGACCACGGCCATCGCCCGGATCGGCCACTCGGGCGGGCGCCGGTTGGCGATGTCGAGCAGCATCCGCCCGCTGAGCGACGTGCCGATGAAGTACGCCGGCTCGGCGCCCAGCGTGCGCAGTACCGAGGCGATCTGCCGGCGCATGAGCCGCCGCTGACCGCCGCCGAAGTCGCGCAGCTTGTCGCTGAGGCCGAAGCCGACGAAGTCGATCGCCAGCACCCGGTGCCGCTCGGCCAGCGCCTCGATGCAGTTCTCCCAGGTGAGCAGGGCCGAGGCGCCGTACTCGCCGCCGTGCAGCAGGACCAGCGGCGGCCCGTCGCCTGCCTCCAGGTAGTGGGTGGTGCAGCCGTCGGCGCGGACGTACCGATCGGCCCAGCCGCAGGGGGTGCCCACGCTCAGGCCGCGGACGGGTAGCGGCGCAGCACGCCGTCGCGATCGACCTGGGTCCTGAGCAGGTCGAGCTCGTGCTCGTCCGGCGCCTCGACGATCTGCAGGTCATCGGCGATCAGCAGCTCGAACCCGGTCGCCGCCTGGATCTTCTCCACGCTGGTCCACGGATGCACCTTGATCAGCCGCATCCGCTTGCTCTCCGGCTCGAAGTCGAAGACGCCCAGCGGGGTGAACACCCGGCGCGGCCCGTCGGACTCAGGGCGGAAGACCTTGCTGCGGGCGTCGCCGCCGTCGAGCCAGCCGGCGCCGCTGATGAAGTCGACCTTGTCGACGAAGATCTTCGGCGAGTGGTGCTCGGTGTAGATGTAGCTGGTCTTGAAGCCGCCGAGGAAGATCAGGCCGATCGTGCCAGGACCACGCACCTTCGGCTTGTCCCAGTCGCCGATCATGGCCATGTTCAGGTTGCCGTGCTTGTCTATCTGCATGCCGCCGAGGAACGCGAAGTCGAAGCGCATCGCGGTCTCGAAGTCCACCACGTCGTCGAGGCTGAAGTGATACTCACTGGTCACCAGGTTGCGGTAGTCGGCCGACGACTCGGTCAGCCGCTGGATCCTGGGGTTCATCGCGCCGCTGCCGCCGCAGAAGAAGGACAGATTGGGCGCGTGGGTGAGCTGCGCGAGGCGCAGCGCGGCGGCGGGAATGTGCGACGCGGCGCCCACGGAGCCGAAGTCGCCGTCCTGCATCTCGTGCGAGATGGAGATCGCCATCATCTCGGCCCAGGTGTAGCTCGGCTCCGGCACGTGGCCCCCTCTTACTTCTTGTCAGACCATCGATTCGCAATTATCGTACAGTAAGTCCGTAATTTGTAACAATGCTCTCGCAGCGGGGTCCATGTCAAGGGTCGCCGCCCGTGGCCGCGCAGGAGGAACAACCATGACCCGACCCGCCATCGAGCGTGTCCTGCACGGCCTCGTGGACCTGCACTGCCACTCCGGGCCCAACCCGCTGCCGCGCCGCTTCGACCACGTCGAGGCCGCCCGCGACGGCGAGCGCCTGGGGATGCGGGCCTTCCTGGCCAAGTCGCACCACCACAACACCGTGATGGACCTGCTGGCCATGGCCGACCGGCTGGCCGGCGTGAGCACCGCCGTGTACGGCGGCATCGCGCTGAACGCCCAGGTCGGCGGCATCAATCCGTACGCGGTGGAGATGTCCCTGCGCATGGGCGGCCGGTGCGTGTGGTTCCCCACCATCTCCTCCAGCGCCCACATCGACCACCACAACTCGGGCGGCGGCTTCCCCAAGCCGACGATCCCGCTGACCATGTCGCAGGTGGACGTGCGCGGCCCGGACGGCGCGCTGCTGCCCGAGGTCGGCCGGGTCATCGAGATCATCGCCGAGAGCGGCGCGCTGCTGTCGGCCGGCCACATGGCTCCCGACGACATCCGGGCGGTGTTCGGCGCCGCCCGGGAGGCGGGCGTGCGCCGGATGGTGGTCAGCCACCCGAACTTCGTGATCGGCTCCGACCCCGCGCAGTGCCGCGAGTTCGTCGAGCTCGGCGCCTACATCGAGCACGAGACCAGCATGTACGACCCCGAGGTCGCGCAGAAGAAGTGGGGCCCGGAAGTGCTGATGGACTGGATAGAGAAGGTCGGCCCCGAGCACACCGTCCTCGCCTCCGACCTCGGGCAGGCCGGCCGCCCGTTCCCCGTCGACTCCTTCATCCGGGTCGGGTCCGCGCTGCTCGACCTCGGACTGCCCGAGAAGGACCTGCGACAGATCGTCCGCGTCAATCCCTCGTACCTGCTCGGCCTGGACGACTGACCTTTTTCACCCAGTTTCGCCCAGGACAGGCCAACTGAAGGACGCATCGTATGTACAGCCCCACCGACCCCCGCTCCGCGCTCAACACCACCACGACCAAGACCGACCTGAACGCCCCCGTGGCGGCCTTCGCCACCTTCGAGTTCCTGACGCTGCCGCCCACCGAGGAGAGCGAGCTGGGCAGCAGGACCTGGTACGTCCGCGGCCAGAACTTCGTGCTCGCCTTCAGCCGCCTGACCGCCGGCGACACGCTCCGGCGCGGTGCGGCCGAGCAGCGCGACGAGTACGTGATCGTCCTGCCCCACGACGGCGCCACGGTCGAGGTGACGGCCGGCGCCGACAGCCAGAAGGTGAGCGGGGCCGGCGTGGTCATCGTGCCGCCCGGCGACAGCGCCGTCACCGCCCACACCGACGCCGAGGTGGTCAGGCTGTTCGACGTCAGGACCGCCGACGTACTGCCGCGCTGCGTCAACGCGGACGACTACGCCGAGCCCCACCCGCGGGTCGCGCTGCTGGAGCCGTGGCCCGACCCGCCCGCCGGGCACCGCCTGCGGGTCTACCGCAACGCCGACTATCCGCTGGACAAGGGCCGGTTCGGCCGGATCTTCCGCTCCAGCGCCTTCATGGTCAACTTCGGCGACCCCAGGAACGGGCCGCGTGACCCCGACCGGCTCTCGCCGCACCATCACGACGACTTCGAGCAGTGCTCGCTGACCGTCGCCGGCGACTACGTCCACCACGTCCGCACGCCCTGGACCTCGAAGCTGTCGCAGTGGCGCGACGACGACCACGTGAGCGTCGGCAGCCCCGCCGTCGCGATCATCCCGCCGCCCACCGTGCACACCAGCCAGGCCCTCGGCGAGGGCGCCCACCTGCTCATCGACATCTTCAGCCCGCCGCGCGCGGACTTCTCCGCCAAGCAGGGATGGGTGCTCAACGCCGACGAGTACCCCGCCCCCGATCACGTCACGGTCGGCTGAGCATGGGTTTCTTCGACACCGCGACGGCGCGGACGCCGCGCCTCGGCACGTGGATCAAGCTGGCGACCGTCGAGAGCGTCGACATCATGGCCAGCGCCGGGTTCGACTTCGTGGTCATCGACCTGGAGCACTCGCCGCTCGACCTGTCCATGACGGCGCGGATGATCAGCGCGGCCTCGGCGTACGGCGTCGACCCGCTGGTCCGCGTGCCCGACCACCAGGGCTCCACCATCGGGCGGATCCTGGACGCCGGGGCCAGGGGCATCCTGGTGCCCCGCGTCGACTCCGCGGCCGACGCCGAACGCGTCGTCGCGGCCACCCGCTTCCCGCCCCTCGGCCAGCGCGGGGCGGGCGGCACCAGCCGGGCGGGCCGGTGGGGGCTGACCCCGCGCGCCGAGTACGTCAGGACCGGCAACGAGGACGTCGTCTGCGTCCCGCAGTTGGAGAGCCCGGCCGCCATCGACGCCGCCGCCGAAATCCTGGCCGTGCCCGGGGTGGACGCCGTCTTCCTCGGGGCCGGCGACCTGTCGCTCGCGCTGGGCGTCGGCATGACCGACCCCACGGTGCAGGGCCTGCTCGACCGGGCCCGTACTGCGGCCGCTGCGGCGGGCAAACCCTGCGGCGCGGCCGTCGTGGACGCGGCCGGAGGCCATCGGGCCGCGGCGCTCGGGCACCAGTTCCTCATCATGGGCAACGACGCGACCATGCTCGCCCGTACGGCCCACTCGATGACGGAGGCGTTCAGGAAGCAGGCGACCGAGTGATCGTCGGCACCTGGCGGCTGGCGGACTATTACATGGAGGGCGCGCCTGGCGAGGCCGTCCGCCCGCTCGGGGACACCCCGCTCGGCCTGCTCATCTACGGCCCCGACGGCTACATGTCGGTCCAGTACATGGCCGGCGACCGTCCGCCCCTGGCGTCGGAGAACTGGCGCTGGACCACCGACGAGGAGAAGCTCGCCGCGGTGCGGACCTTCGGCGCGTACGCCGGCCGCTACGAATGGCTCGGCGACCGCATCGTCCACGAGGTGGAGGCCGGAATCTACCCCAACTGGATCGGCACCAAGCTGGTCCGCCTGGCGGTCGTGGAGGGCGACCGGCTGACCCTGCGCGCCGACCGCGCGGACGGTCGGCCACCCACCCCCGTCCTGCTCTGGGAGCGCATCCGATGATCGACTCACACGCGCACCTGGTGACCGATGACCCGGCCTACCCCTACGACCCGCCCGGCGGCACGGTCAGCGCCGCCGTGCGCGACGACCCGATGACCGCCGAACGGCTGCTGGCCGCGCTGGACGCCAACGGGCTGTCGGCCGCCGTCGCGGTCCAGCGCGCGCACGTGTACGGCTACGACAACAGCTACGTCGTGGACGCGGCGGCCCGCCACCCCGACCGGCTGCGCGCCATGTGCGTCATCGACGCGCAGGCTCCGGACTCGGCCAAGACCGTGCGGCGCTGGGCCGAGCGCGGCGCCGTGGCCATGCGCCTGACCTCGCCCGGCGGCAACCAGCACGGCGGCACACCGGGCGCCGGCTGGTTCGCCGGGCCGCGGGCGCTTGAGGTGTGGCGGCAGGTGAGCGAACTGGGCCTGTCGATGTGCCTGCACCTCTACCGCTGGAACCGCGACGAGTGCCTGCGCGCCCTGCCCGCGATCGCCCGCGCGTTCCCCGGCACGCCGGTCGTCCTCGACCACGTCGCCAGCGTCGAGGCCGACCGCGCCGAGCCCTTCTCCGGCGCCACCGGGCTGCTCGCGCTGACCGACCTGCCGCAGGTGCACGTCAAGGTGACCACCTTGAACTTCGCCCGGATCATCGCCGCCGGCGTCGCGCCGTCGGGGGTGGTGGAGTGGCTCGTGTCCCGGTTCGGCGCCGAACGGGTGCTGTGGGGGTCCGACGTCACGCAGACCGCCGGCACGTACGCCGATATGGCGCGGATCGCCCGGGAGTCGGTCGCCGGCCTGCCCGGACGGGACGCCGCCCTGGTCCTCGGCGGGACGGCCGCCGCGCTCTACGGCCTCCCCGCGCTCGCGGAGACCGATGACCAGGCCCGGTGACGACGTGCCGCCGAGGTCCGGTGACGACGTGCGGGTGATCGGGTCCGGGGACGACGTGCCGGTGAACCTGCCCGGTGCCGAGGTGCCGCTGGTGGACGCGCACGTGCACCTGTTCACCAGCGCGCTGCCGCTCGCGGCACGCGCCTGGACCCGCCCCGACGTGGACCTGCCCGTCGGAAAGTTCCTGACGACGATGGACGAGCACGGCGTCGGGCGCGCCGTGATCTCGGCGATGAGCCTGCTCGGCGACCTGAACGACTACACGATCGACGCCCTGCGCGAGCACGACCGGCTGCGCGGCACCGTCATCGTCGAGCCCGGCGTGGACCGGTACGTCCTCGAACGCATGCGCTCCGACGGCGTACGCGGCATCCGGTTCCAGTGGCGGCGCCTCGCGGAGCTGCCCGACCTCGACGACCCGGCCTACCGCAGGCTGCTGTTCCGGGTCGCGGACCTCGGCTGGCACGTCGAGCTGAACATCGAGGGCGAACGACTGCCGCCGGTGCTCGACCGGCTCGTC
This sequence comes from Nonomuraea sp. NPDC048882, assembly GCF_040649755.1. NCBI lineage: Bacteria > Bacillati > Actinomycetota > Actinomycetes > Streptosporangiales > Streptosporangiaceae > Nonomuraea > Nonomuraea sp. NPDC048882. The sequence goes on along the minus strand of NZ_JBEZGB010000030.1, from coordinate 17,236 downwards.
CGCTCGGGGGTGCAGGTCGTCGTCGACCACTTCGGCGACCCCGACCGCCGCGCCGGATACGCCGGAAAGTCAGGGGCGGCGCTGCTGCGCGCCCTGGAGAGCGGCCGGGTGTGGGTGAAGCTGTCGGCGGGCTACCGCTTCGGCGTCGGCACGGACACGCTGGCCCGGTACGCGGCGACACTGCTCGCCGCCGCCGGGCCCGAGCACCTGTTCTGGGGCAGCGACGCGCCGTTCGTCGGGGCGCGGCAGCCGGTCACCTATCGCGACGCGGTGGAGTCCTTCGCCCGGATCGTCCCGGACGCGGCTTTGCGCGGGCGCATCTCACAAGCCGCGAACACGTTCTACTTCGACTGACCGGCGCCCGGCCCACGCTGATCCGGCGCCCGGCCAATGCTGATTCGGCGCGGGGCCGGCGCCATGTCCACGCTGATCCACGCCAGGCTAGCGCCGATCCACGCCAGGCTCGCGCGGGACGCGCGTGCGTCGCTTCGCGGGCACGCCTGAGCCCACCCCGGCCGTCAGAGCCGGGGTGGGCCTCAGCGTGCGGTCACCGGCCGGGCGGTGTGTGGCTCTGCAGGTGCTCCGTGAACCCGGCGAAGTCCTCCGCCAGCTGGTCGGCGCTCCACCCGCCGTCCCGATGCGTCACGAACGCCTCCTTAGGATGCGCCCAGATCGCGAACTTGTCGCCGCCGAAGCCGAGGTACTGCCCGGTGACCCCGGCCGCCTCGTCCGAGGACAGGTAGACCACCAGGGGCGCCACGTCCTCCACCGTGCCGATCCCGCGCCGCCGCAGGTCGGCCGGGACCGGGCCGCCGGCCTCGACCGCGGCGACGGCTTCGGTCAGCGCGGGGATGGTCGCGGCCATCCTGGTCAGGGCGGTGGGCACGATCGCGTTCACGGTCACGCCCAGCTTCGCCGTCTCGACCGACCACACCCGGACCATCGCGATGATGGCCGCCTTGGACGCGGCGTACGCGGTCTGCCCGAAGCCGCCGTACTGGCCGGCCGGCGAGCCGACCAGGATCAGCCGGCCGCCGCCACCCTGCTCGCGGAAGCGGCGCACCGCCGCCCGGCCGCAGGTGAACGTGCCGCGCACGTGGCTGTCCACCACGAGGTCGAACTCCTCGTCCGTGACCTTGACCAGCGTCCGGTCGCGCAGCGCGCCGGCGTTGGTGCACATCACGTCCAGGCGGCCGAACTCGGAGACGGCCCGTCCCACCAGCGCGTCGGCCGACTCGGCCGAGCCGACCGCGCACACCTCGGCGACGGCCCTGCCGCCCGCGCCTCTGATCTCCTCGGCGGTCTTCTCGGCGACGTCCGCGTCGATGTCGTTGACCACCACGGCGGCTCCCGCGGCGGCCAGCGCCTGCACGTACGCGCGCCCGAGCCCTCGTCCTGATCCGGTGACGATCGCCACCTTGCCGTCCAGCCGCACTGGATTCCTCTCCGTCATGCGCTTATATCCCGTTATGTGCTGACGTCCGTCACGTGCTGATGTCCCGTCACGTGCCGTTGCCCGTCACGTGCCGTTGCCCGTCAGGTGCCGTTGTCCGTCAGGTGCTGATCTTGATCGAGGCGAAGTCGTAGTCGCCCATCACCGGCGGCTCCATCCCGGTCACGCCCTTGCGGAAGGCCGCCACGTACGTCACGCCGCAGACCGGGATCACCGGCGGCCCCGCCTCGAACACCTTGGTGACGATCTCCCGCATGGGCGCGGAACGCTCGTCGTTCACGTCACTGACCCGTGCCTTGGCCAGCAGTTCGGGAACCCCAGCCAGGGTGAATCCCCCGGGGTTGTACGCGCCGCCCTTGGTGTAGAAGTCCTTGACGAACTGGGTCGGGTCGGGCCGTCCCGCCTGCAACAGCGCCACCGTGGCGGAGAAGTTGCCGGTCCTGCGGGCGGTGATCATCTGCTGGAACTCGAGGACCTTGATCTTGACCCTGATCCCCACCTTCTGCAGCTGCGCCTGCAGCGCCTGGGCCAGCGTCTGGAACTGGGTGTTGGGCCCGACCTCGACCTGGAGGTCCAGGCCGTTCGGCAGCCCGGCCTCGGCCAGGAGCTGCTTGGCCTTCTCCGGGTCGTAGTAGGGCTTGACGTCGTTCAGCTCGGGCACGTTCGCCCAGAAGCCGTTCTGGAACGGCTGCACCGCCGGTGCGCAGGCGCCCGCGTACAGGCTCTTGCTGATCGACTCGCGGTCGATCGCGTACAGCAGCGCCTGCCTGACCTTCGGGTCGGCCAGCTCCTTGACCTTGGTGTTCACCAGGATCGCGTTGAACTGGGTGTTGGGCGCCTGGATGATCGTCATGCCGGCCGCCTGCGCCTCCTTGATCTGCCCGGGGGTGATCGAGGTGCCGTCGGCCTGCCCGGACTTCACGGCCCGCAGGCGGGTCGCCTCGTCGGAGTAGACCGCCATCTCCAGGCCGCCGATGCCGGTCCGCGCGACGTCCCAGTACCCGTCGAACTTCTTGAAGGTCACCTTGTCCTGGTTGAACGCCGTGAGCTGGAACGGCCCGGTGCCGGCCGGCTTGGTGCCGAGGTCGGGGTCGTTCAGCGCGCCGGGCGCGACCACGATCCCGGGCTCGCCCGCCAGCACGTTGATCATGTAGCCGGCGGGCTCGGAGAAGGTCAGCTTCACCTCTGACGGGCTGACCGCCTCGACCTTGTCCAGCGTGGCCAGCGTCGTCACGAGGGCGCCGCTCTTCTTGTACGCCTCCAGCGACGCCTTGACCGCGTCGGCGTTGAACTCCTCGCCGTTGTGGAACTTCACCCCCTGCCGCAGCTTGAAGGTGATCACCTTGTTGTCGTCCGAGAGCTTCCACTCGGTGGCCAGGCCCGGCTTGATCTCACCGGCGGCGCTCCTCGCGACCAGGCTCTCGTAGACCACGTCGAGGAAGACCGGGTCCAGCGGCGCCGCCTTGCGCGGGTCGAAGGAGGTCGGCATTCCCGGCACGGCCCATTTCAGTACGGCCGAGCCGTCGGTGGTGCCGGTGCCGCCCTGCTGCGGGGCGGCCGTACCGCCGCCACAACCGGCGAGGGCGAGGCCGACGGCGAGGATCGCGCCGGCCGATCTGACTGCTGCTCGTTTCACGGCTTTGCCTCCATGTTTCAGAAGCGAGCTGATGTCGTTGGTGACCTGGCTTCAGCCGTGACGCTGAACTGTGCCCCGTCAGGTCGTGGTGCGGTGTTGAGTGGTGCGGTGGTGTTATGGCGCTGTGGTGCGGGTCAGTCGGCCCACAAACGATTGCTGGCGAGCCGGGCGCCTTCGGCGAGAGCGGAGAGCTTCGCCCAGACGATCTCCTCGTGGCCCACCCGGGACCCGATCCCGCAGTCGGTCCCCGCCTGGAGGTTCTCCTTCCCGACGACACTGGCGAAGTTGGTCAGCCTCTCGGCGATGAGCTCGGGATGCTCGACCAGGTCCGTGGCGTGGCTGACCACGCCGGGGATGAGGATCTTGCCCTCGGGCAGCTTCACGTCCTCCCACACCCGCCACTCGTGCGCGTGCCGGACATTTCCGGACTCGATGGCGTAGCCCTGCGCGTTGACCTTGATCAGCAGGTCCGCGATGTGCTCAAGCCCGATGTCCTGCGTGTGCGGACGGTGGCCGCTGCCCCAGCAGGTGTGCATCCTGATCTGCTCGGCGGGCAGCCCGTCGATGCTGTGGTTGATGATCTCGACGGCGGACTCCAGGTAGCGGCGCAGGTCCTCGACCGTCCAGGTGGGGTGGAACTGCCAGGTGGTGGCGAACTCCGGCTCGTCGATCTGCACGATCAGCCCGGCGTCGGTGATCGCCTTGTACTCCTCGCGCAGCGCCTCGGCGACGGCGATCATGTACGCCTCCTCGCTCGGGTAATGCGCGTTCCTGGCTCCCGCGCCCAGGCTGAGCGGGCCGAGCGCGGCGATGAAGCCGTCTGCCTCGTGACCGGCCGCCTCCTTGTCCGCCACCGCCTTCTTCAGCGCGGCGATGTCGGCCGCGATGGCGTCGTGGCCGATGTAGGTGATCGGGGAGGTGCACACCCGGCCCTTCGTCGGCGGCTTGGGCGCGGCGCCGGGGGTCGCGAAGCCCGGCCTGACCGGCCCTCCCGATCCGGACAGCCAGAGGCCGGAGACGTACGTGCCGGGGAAGTCGGCCTTGTCGCGCGCCGCGACGTACTCGCGCTTGGGCGGGACGTCCGGGTCGATGGGCAGCGTCTCCCAGCCGGTCACGCGGGCGTGGATGTAGCCGGCGTAGCCGGCCATGTTCGCGGCCTTGACGTACTCGCCGTCGTTGACCGTATCCAGGCCGCAGGCGAGCTGCCGGTCCACGACCTCGCCCACGGCGCCGGGCAGGCGCGCGTCGATCGCCTCCCGGTCCCCTTCGGCGATCAGCTTGTCGAGATCGGACGGGCGCGGCAGGTTGCCGCCGTGTGTGGTGAGGATCCGCCGGTTTCCGCGCCTCATGCGTGTCTCCTAGCCGAGGTTTCCGCTCCCGCGCCGACGCGCGGGAACTTCTGCAGTTGGTGCCGGCCGCACGACCGCGCGACCCGGCCGGGTCTGATGGCGAAGCTGTAGGTGACCTCCGCGACGTACAGGTCGCCGCGGGAGTCCAGGGCGATGCCGTGCGGGGCGATGAAGTAGCCCGGCTCGGCGCGGTGCTCCGAGGAGTCGCCCCACCGCTCGATCACCTCGCCGTACGGGTTCAGCACGGTCAGCCGGCCGGGCTGGTCCCGCTCCGCCGTCCCGCGCGTGAAGGAGCTCTGGCCCTGCGGCCGCCACAGCTCGGCGACGTACACCGAGCCGTCGGGGGCGATGGTGAGGTCGCACGGCCGGCGCACATCGGTCCATTCCTCGATGAACGTGCCGTCCGGGGTGAAGATCTGGATCCGGTCGTTCTCGCGGTCGCCGACGAACACCCGCCCGTCAGGGGCGATGTCCAGGCAGTGGGGCAGGTGGAACCGGCCGGGGCCGGTGCCGGGCTCGCCCCACGAGCCGATCAGCTCGCCGTCGGGGGTGAACCGGTGGACGCGGCTGTTGCCGTACCCGTCGGTCACGTAGAGGTCGCCGTCCGGTGCGACGGCCAGGTTGGTGCACCGGTTGAACGGCGGCCCGCCGTACCGGACGCCCTCCACGCTGTGCACGCGCACGGGTTGTCCGGAGACGTACCCGGTGTCCGACGCCGCCCCTGGCGTGCCCAGTGTCATCAGCAGCTCGCCGCCGGGGGTGAACTTGCGCACGGTGTGGTCGCCCGCGTCCACGCAGTAGACGCTCCCGTCCGGCCCGACGGTCAAGCCGTGTGGGGTGGTGAAGACGCCCTTTCCCCAGCTCCGTACGTACGTGCCGTCGCGTTCGTACACGATGACCTGGCCGTCGAAACGGGTGAACAGATAGACGCGGTCGTCGGCGTCCAGGTCCACCGCGGCCACGTCCGCGTGGACCAGGCCGTCGGGCAGCCGCTCCCAGTCGGCGTCCACCTCGAACCGCCCGCGGGTGATCGTCATGATGCCGCCCCCGACCGGGGTGCGGGCAGCCAGCCCCACGGATGTGTCCCCCACACCGGCGGGACCAGGACACCGGCCCGCACGGTGTGGACCGGCCGCAGGCCGAAGCCGCCGTGGAAGACGTCCTGCGTGGTGTCCACGAACTCGAAGTCGCCCTCGACCAGGTCGATCACGGTCAGGTCCGCCTCCCTGCCGACCGCTATGGCGCCCAGCTCGTCCGCGGCGCCGATCGCACGGGCGGCGTTCGCCGTGGTCATGCGGACCACCTCGGCCAGGTCGTAGCCGACGGCCATGAACTTGGCCATGCACTCCAGCAGGGAGTGGAAGCTCTCCCCCGCCGCGGTCAGGTCGCTGCTGATCGTGTCGGGGGCCAGGCCGAGCGCGCGTTGCTCGCGGGCGACCTGGTAACCGAAGTTGCCCCGGCCCAGGGCGGAATCGAGGACGACCCCGCGCTCGCGGGCGGCGAGCAGGGCGGGCAGCATGCGGTCCGCGGCGTCGGTCACGCCGCCGTGGTTCGGGGTGCACAGATGGGTGAGGATGTCCCCGGCGTCGAGCTGCTCGATGGCGTACCGGGTGGCGGGCTCCAGCAGGTGCGGGTCGGGGCGGCGGCGCGCGGACAGGTCGCCGATGTGCACCATGAGCGGCACCCCGTGCTCGCGGGCCACCGCCTTCGCCGCGGCGACGACGTCTTTGCCCTTGTCCGCGATCAGCGGCCCGACCAGCCGCAGCTTGATGCCCTGGACCAGGCCGGGGTTGGCGGCGACGCACCTGGCGATGGCGATCGGGTCGATCTCGTCCATGCCGGCGACATCGACCATGGTCGGCATGGTGTGGGCGAAACTGCCGATGTTGAGGAACGGGATGACTCGGGTGCGGGCGTTCGGCTGGATGTAGGCGGAGAAGACCCCGATGTTCGCCACCCCGACGGACCCGGCGTCGACCAGCGTCGTCACCCCCGACCCGACGCCGATGACGTCCGGGTCGCAGCCCTCCATGCCCACGCCCGGGGTGATCGCCCCGTGCGCGACGTGCGTGTGGACGTCGATCAGCCCGGGAACGACGTAACGCCCGGCGCCACTCACGTCGATCACCCGGCGCGCCGCGCCGGTCGGCAGGTCCGCGCCGATCGCGCTGATCCGCCCGGCGGTGACGGCGACGTCCATGACGCCGTCGAGCCCTTGATCGGGGTCGAGAACCCGTCCGCCTTTGATCAGCAGATCGCACCGGGTGGCCGGGGCGTCGTCCATCAGTCCTCCTGTCGGGGATCCCGCTCAGCGAGCCGGGGGGTGCTGTCGGTTGCTCGTCGCGCGGTCAGAAGTGGTCCCAGCCCCCTGGCAGAGCGGTCAGTTGCACGGCCCAGGCCCGTTCGAGCGCGTCGGCGGAATCGGCCAGCCCGATCCCGGCCAGCACCTCCCGCCCGTCGGCGCCCGGGCGGCGCACCGGGTGTCCCAGGCGGGGTGGGTGGTGGCGGGCCCGGATGGCGATCCCGGGCATCACCACCTCGCCGGCCTCCTCGGAGACCTGGGTGACGGCCAGCCCTCGGGAGCGGGCGTACGGGTCGGTCATCAACTCCGCGAGCTTTGTGACGGTGTGCGCGCCCGCCCCGGCCGCGGTCAGGCGCTCGACCCACTCGTCCGCGTCGCCGGTGCGGAAGACGGCCTCCAGGGCTGCTTCCGCGTCGTTCTCCGCCAGGGCCCGCTTGAGTGCGGGCAGCGCCGAGAGCTGCGCGCGGGTCGCCCCGACGAAGAACCAGCGGTCGGCGGCCCGGTAGAAGCGGTGCCACGGGTCCGTCCCGAGTGCTTCGGGGCCGCACGGTTCAGCGCTCGTCGCGGTCCCGGCGCGCACCGCGTAGCTCGCCTGCTGGTAGAGGCCCGTCTGGGTGAGAGAGGCGTGCACGTGCCCGCCCTCGCCGGTGACCTCGCGGTGGTGGAGGCCCAGCGCGGCGGCGAAGGCGGCCAGGGTGCCGGTGCCGTAGTCGAGCAGGTTGTACGGGCCGAGGACGGCCGGGGGGCCGTCGCCTCCGGTCCTGGTCATGATGCCGGTCGCGGCCTGGCCCTGGGTCTCGTATCCTCGGCGGCTCGCCCACGGGCCGCCGGGCCCGTAGCAGCTCACCGAGACGTAGACGATGCCGGGGCGGCGGGCCCGTACGTGCTCGTGGCCGAGGCCGTAACGTTCGGCCGTCCGCTCGGGGAAGTTGCAGGTCAGGACGTCGGCCTCGTTGATGAGGCGCCACAGGATCCGCTGCCCCTCGCCGGACTTCACGTCCACGAGGACCGTGCGCTTGCCGCGGTTGACGAAGCCGTGCGCGCCGACGCGCCGCTGCGGTGCGTTGATCTTGACGACGTCGGCGCCGAACTCGGCCAGGATGCGGCCCGCGCTCGGGCCGGCCAGGATCTGAGTGAGGTCCACCACGCGCAGGCCCTCGTACGGAAGCCGGCCCGCCTCGGGCGGAAGCGTCTGGGGACCGGCCGCCTCGCCAGGGGACGCTTGGGAACCGCCGACCTCGCCAGGGGACGCTTGGGCACGGCCGGCCTCGGCAGGAGGCGGCGTGTCCAGCTCCGCCAGGATGTCGGCGCGGTCGGCGTCCGGCAGGTGGCGCGCCCTCCCCCGGAGCGGAGGCGCCGCCGGCACGCACACCGCCGAGCCCGGCATCACCGTCGTCCCGAGCAGCGGATCCTCGACCTCGACGACCTGCCCGGCGGCGCGGGCGTGCACGTTGTCCAGCCACTCGCCCGTCGTCCGCACCGCGGCGAGCGGCACGCCGGCCGCGTTCGCCACGTCCTCCCACTCGTGCGCGGTCCTGGTGCCGAACAGCGCGATCAGCCGCTCCCGCAGCAGCGACCGCAGCTCCGGCTCACGATCCAGCCGGGACCGGTCGGTCAGCCCCTCCCCCGCCCAAGCGGTCATCCCGGCCGCGTCGAGGAACCAGGTGAGGAAGCGGGTCGTCGCCCCGATCGGGTTGAACTGGACGTACCGGCCGTCCGCGCAGCGGTAGGTGCCGCTCCCGTTGGCGCTGATCGCCCGTTCCGGCGGCAGCCCGCGCTCGACCGGGTATGCGCCGCTCCCGCCGATGGCCTCGAACATGGCGTCGAACAGCGGGACCTCGATGCGATCACCACGGCCGCTGCGGTGCCGGGCGGTGAGGCTCGCCACGATCCCGAAGGCCCCGCAGAACGCCGCGAAGTTCGACGCGACGGGAATTGCGGTATATGTCGGGCGGGTGGCGTCCCAGCCGTCAGGCGCGTGCCCCGCCCGGATCCGGCAGTTGCCGGTCGCGGCCGCGATGACACCCTCCCAGCCCGGCACCCCGGCCCGCGGGTCGTCGGCGGCGAAGCCCGGCATCGAGCAGTAGACGAGCCGCGGATCGGCCGCGCTCAGGTCCGCCCAGCCCAGGCCGAGCCGGTCCATCGCCCCCGGCCGGAAGTTCTCGACGAGGACGTCGGCCCGCCGGACGAGGTCACGCGCGATCCTCAGGTCCCGCCCGCTCTTCAGGTCGAGGGTGATGCGCCGTTTGCCGCGGTTGAAGAACGCGTCCTCGACCGGCGGCTCGACCCCGGGGCGATCGACGTGCACGACGTCGGCCCCCTGGTCGGCGAGCAGCAGCGCGGCCAGCGGCCCGGCCACGTGATGGCCGAAGTCGACGACCCTGATGCCGCGCAGGGCCCCCGCGGAACCGGTCATCGTGCCGTCTCCTGGGGGTCCGACGAGTACTCGCTGAACATCGCGCCGTCCTCCACTGACCGCGAAGGCGCGGCGGGTGTCGGACGGTGCAGGACGCACGCGACGCTGTGATCCCCGTCGATCCGCAGCAGCGGCGGGTCCAGGTGCGCGCACTCGTCCTGCGCGACCGGACAGCGGGTACGGAAGCGGCACCCCGACGGCGGGCTCGCCGGATCAGGCAGGTCACCGTGGAGCACGATGCGCCGCCGCGCGCGCTGCGCGTCCGGATCGGGAACGGGCACCGCCGACAGCAACGCCTTGGTGTAAGGGTGCCGCGGGCTCTCCGCGATCTGCGCCGCGGGCCCCTCCTCGACGATCCGGCCCAGGTACATGACCGCGATCCGGTGCGACAGGTGCCGTACGGTGGCGAAGTCGTGCGACACCAGCACCAGCGCCTGCCCGGTCTCCTCCTGGATCGACAGCAGCAGGTTGAGGATCTCCGAGCGGGTGGACAGGTCCAGCGCGGACGTCGGCTCGTCGGCGACCAGCACACTCGGCGAGAGCGCCAGCGCGCGGGCGATGCAGGCCCGCTGACGCTGCCCGCCGGACAGCTCGTCCGGGTACCTGTCCGCGAACGCCGGATCCAGCGTGACCCGGCCGAGCAGTTGGGCGGCCCTCTCGCGCATCTCGCCCCGGCTGATCCGGCCGTGGACCAGCAGCGGCTCGGCGACGGCGTGGCCGACCGTCTTGGTCGGGTCGAGCGCGCCGTACGGGTCCTGGAAGATGACCTGGAGCCTGCTGCGCATCTCCTTCAACTCCCGGCCGCGCGCCCGGCTGACGTCCTTGCCCTCCACCTCGACCGTTCCGGCGTCCGGCCTGAGCAGCCTGGCCATCAGGCGGCCGACCGTGGTCTTGCCCGACCCGGACTCGCCGACGATGCCGACCGTGGTGCCGGCCTTGACCTCCAGGTCGACGCCGTCCACGGCCCGTACGCTCTCCAGCGTCCTGCCCAGCAGGCTGCGGCGCAGCGGGAACGACTTGGTCAGGCCGCTCACCCGCACGACCACCTGATCCTCAGCCACGGACGGCCCCCTTCAGAGTCAGGTCACCGCCGGCGACCCGGCCGCACCGCGTCCTGCGGTCATCGGTCAGGGCCGTGTCGGCCTGTGGTCGCGTGCAGAAGGAGTCGACGCTGTGCTCACAGCGGGGCTGGAACCGGCAGCCGGTCGGGAACTGTCCCGCCGACGGGACCCGCCCCCGGATGACGGTCAGGCTGGTCCGTGCCCGGCCCGACTGCGGCACGGCGCTGAGCAGAGCGCTGGAGTACGGGTGCTTCGGCTCGTAGAAGAGTCCGTCCACGGGGGTCCGTTCTGCGATGTGGCCGGCGTACATGACGACCACGTCGTCGCAGAAGTCCGCGACCACGCCGAGGTCATGGGTGACCAGCAGGACGGCCAGGTCGAGGTCGCGGCGCAGGTCACGCAGCAGTTCGAGGATCTCGGCCTGGATCGTGACGTCGAGCGCCGTGGTCGGCTCGTCGGCGATCAGCAGCTTCGGCTCGCAGGCGATGGCGGCGGCGATCATGACGCGTTGCTGCATGCCGCCGCTCATCTCGTGCGGGTAGGAGCGCAGCCTCTTCTCCGCCTTCGGGATACCGACCCGCTCCAGCAGCTCACGCGCCTGCTTGAGCGCCACCGAGCGCCGCTCGCCCAGGTGCAGCCGGCGTACCTCGGCGATCTGGTCGCCGACGGTCATCGTCGGGTTGAGACTGCTCATCGGCTCCTGGAACACCATGCCGACCGGCCCGCCGCGGATCCGGCGAAGCTGGCGCTTGGTGCAGGTGAGCAGGTCCACGCCGTCGAAGAGGACCGAGCCCGCGACGACCCCTACGGCGGCGGGCAGCAGCCCCAGGATGGCCATGGAGGTCAGCGACTTGCCGCAGCCCGACTCGCCGATCAGCGCGACCGCGCGGCCCTTGTGCACGTCGAACGTGACGTCCTCGACGAGTCCGCGCTGCACGGCGCCGCCGGGAAGATCGATGGTGAGCCCTTTGACGGCCAGCAACGGCTCGCCGCCCGGTCTCGGCTGGTTGTCCGGCCGCGATCGGGCCGTGGCGCCTCCGGCGCCGTTGTGCTGTTCCGGTCCCGGGGTCATGTGCGCCTCCTGAGGCCGACGGCGTCACGGATCGAGTCACCGATCGTGTTGAACGCGAGGACGGTCAGCACCATCGCGACCCCGGATGGCACCACCGAGAAGGGAGAGTCGAACTGGTTGGTGTACGCGGCCTTCAGCATCGATCCCCAGCTCGCGTCCGGCGGCTGGACCCCGAGGCCGATGAAGCTCAGGCTCGCCTCGGCCAGCAGCGCGACCCCCATCAGGATCGTCACCTGGACCAGCAGCGGAGCGGCGATGTTGGGCAGGATGTGCACCCAGAGGGTGCGCCGGGTGGAGGAGCCGATCGCCACCGCCGACTCCACGAAGGTCTCCTCCGCGACCGCCAGCGTCGCGCCGCGCACGACGCGGAACAGGCCGGGCGCGAAGATGATGCCCACCGCGAGCATGGCGTTGACCAGCCCGGGGCCGAGCACGGCGACGATGGCCAGCGCTCCGACCAGCGCGGGCAGGCTCAGGATCGTGTCGGCCAGCCGTCCCGCGACGGCGTCCACGACACCGCGGCGCAGCCCCGCCCACAACCCGAGCGGCAGCCCGATGAGCAACGCGACGCCCACCGAGATGAGCGGGGCGATGACGGCGATGCGCGAGGCCTGGATGATCCGGCTGGCCACGTCCCGGCCGAACTCGTCGGTCCCGAGCAGATGCGTCGAGCTGAGGCCGGCGAACCGGTTGCCCAGGTCCTGGACCTCCGGGTCGTGCGGCGAGACGAGCGGCCCGGCGACCGCGAGAAAGACAAGGAGCAGAACGAATCCGACGGCGACCGCGCTGGCCGGGCGGCGCACGATCGAGCGGACGACGTTGAGCGGGCGGGACCGCCGTGTGGCCGCCGTGGTCATCGTGGTCATGTGGTACGCACCTTCGGGTTGATCCAGCCGTAGGCCAGGTCCACGATGAGGTTGATCAACACCACGATCAACGCGCTGAGCAGGACATATCCCTGGATCATCGGATAGTTCCGTTGCAGCACCGAGTTGATGGCCAGGGAGCCGAGGCCGGAGATCCCGAACACCGCCTCCACCACGATCACTCCGCCGAACAGCCGCCCGGCCTGCAGGCCGAGCACGGTCACGACGGGGATGGCCGAATTACGCAGGATGTGCCTGCGGACCAGCCAGGCGCCGGAGGCTCCCCGCGCCCGCGCCGTGCGTACGTATGGGCGGGTGAGCACGTCGGCGACGCACCCCCGGGTGTGCCTGGCGAGCTCGGCGGCGGTGGCGAGCCCGAGCGCCGTGGATGGGAGTATGACGTGCGAGAGCCAGACCCCGAACCCCTCCCTGATGTCGACGTATCCGGTCGCCGGCAGCCAGGGATTGGTCAGCGCGAACAGCGACACCAGCACCATCGCCAGCCAGAAGCTGGGCATCGCGATGCCCAGCGTGGCCAGGGTCGACACCGCGCGGTCCATCCAGCTTCCCTGGGTCAGCCCCGCGACGACCCCGGCCGTGACACCGACCACGACCGCGACCAGGAGCGCCATCGTGGTGATGACCAGCGTCGCCGGCGCCGCCTCCGCGATCGTCGAGACGACGGATCGGTTGGTGGACAGCGAGCGGCCGAGGTCTCCGTGCAGGACGCCGGTGAACCAGTTGAAGTACTGCTCCAGCACCGGCTTGTCCAGGCCGAGCTCGGTGCGGATCCGGGCCACCTCTGCCACGGTGGCGTTCTCACCCGCGATCACCTCGGCCGGATCGCCGGGGATCAGCTGTACCAGCAGGAAGGTGAGTATCGACACAAGCCACAAGACCAGCAGACTGCCGCCGAGCCGGCGAATGATCATGCGTGGGCTCACCGTCACCTCCGTCCACCATGGGCGGAACGAAGTTCGCACTACTTCGATCCACAGGACTTTGTCCGATAATGGGACAAATTGTGCAATAGTTGTAAACGCCATGCTGCCCTGCGGGTAAGTTGGCGTCAAGAGGGGGCCGTAGCGTAAATGGCCGGTTTCAGGATCGTTACTCGGCCCCTGCCACAGGGCGCTGACCACATGAAACGCCGCCGTGTCAGACGCCGGCGGCAGGCGGGGCAGAGGTGGGGGCAAGTTGGGGGGCAGGTGAGGAGCAGGTGGGGGTCACCCCACGTAGCGGACAGTGCCAGGCAGCGCCTCGGGGTCACGGCGCAGGAGGCCACCGTACTCTCCGCCCCCGGACGCACGGCAGGGCCGTCGCGTCGCCCCCGGACGCACGGCAGGGCCGGCGTGGCACCTCAGGACGGGCTCATGGCCGGGCCCCGCCACACCCGACCGGGGCAGCCGGACCACCACGGCCGCACAACGCAAAAACCAGCCGACCCTGGAGTTGATCTACTCCAAGACCGTCTGGCCTTTTACAACCGTCGGGACGACAGGATTTGAACCTGCGACCCCTTGCCCCCAGAACGTGGAAGTATGCGTTTCCGCAGCTCAGCCACTATCTGGGAGAGCGGCAACACGTTCATCGACCTGCAGCTTGTTCAGGTGCGCGCACACCGTGTGGTCCCAATCTGGTCCCAACACCGCTGGGCTCACCATGGCCGTCAAGCTCATCGAGACGGCGAAGCCCCCTTGCGCAGTCAACGCCCCCGTCTCTCGCTCTGGTCCGAGCCGGAGCGAAGTTCCGCGAGACCAAGCTCATCGAACGCCCCGAGGAATCATCGGCCGTCGAGGAGCAACCCACAGCTGCATGAAAATGATCCACAGGTATCGGCGATGGGTGCAGCTCGTTCTCAGGAACTGCCTCACCTGCCAGACAACTGTTCTTGTGCGGCCCGCTGGCCCTGGTCAGCGGTGTCTCCGGTGTCGGCTGGGACCAGTCCGCGACGATCCGGCTGTCCTCCGGCGAGACCTGGCACGGCCTGGTGCTGGAGGTGAACCGCGACCTCGCGCTGGTCCAAGTGCTGGAGGGGTCCAAGTGCTGGAGGGCACCTCGGAAATGTCCAGAGACGGTACGCGCGTCACCTTCGCCGGCTCGCCCCTGCGCGTGCCGGTCGGTCCCGGCTGGCTGGGCCGGGTCTGTGACGGCCGCGGCGCTCCGCTGGACAGCGGCCCTCCCGTCTTCGGCACATCCACCGCTCCTGCGGGCGGCTTGCCGCTCAACCCCACCTGGCGGGTACCGCCCGCCGAACCCGTGCTGACCGGGGTGTCGGCCATCGACCTGCTGACCACGTTCGTCCGCGGCCAGAAGATCGCACTGTTCTCGGCGGCGGGCCTGCCGCACCTAGAGCTGGCCGCTCAGCAGCAGCCCGGCACCCAGGGATGCGACGACTTTGCCTGCGAGTGAAACCATGGCGATCTTCCTCTCTTTGCACATCGAGGATTCTAACTTTAAGTAGCAGACCGATTACGCCAAGGAGATAGGTGAGACCAGTCATATTCCGCGCGGTAGCCGCACAGGGATTCGGACATCGCAGTCGATTCACACAGATCGCTAGATGCTCTGCGAAACACCCTTGGATTATCTATCTGCGGGCATTTGTGCGTACGCATTCATTGCGCACAGAACGCTCCGACTCGTGGCGCGTCAGCTGTCGAATGGGTGATCATCACAGCCGTGGTCGCTGGAATCGCACTCGGCCTCGCGCTCCTTATCAAGAACTTCGTGACTGAATGGCAAGGAAAACTCGAGGACGTAGGCTCAGATAAGGCCGCAAAGTAGCGCTATGCACGTTTGCCATAAGCGTGCTGTTCCGGAACGTCTTGGTTCAACGTCGATATCCTCTCCACGCACCGCACAACCAGGAGACCGCTATGGGTGCCCCCGGCCCGGCAGTCCGGACGAGCGTCGTCCTCGCCCTTGTGCTCGCATCGCTCACCCCTGACCCTGCACCGCTTCCCCCGAATTCAGCGACGCCAGAGGTTCACGACCTTCAGCACCGGCCGGCGCGGGCTTGTGTGTGTTCGAAACCAAGGGCGACTACATCCACGTCTCATCCTCCGTATGGGAGGCATCGGGGCACGGCTGGTGGGTCAACGTCAACTGCAACGCCACGGCGGCGATCGTCACCGTCCAGTTGCAGCAGCACGTCAACGGCGGATGGACCGACGCCGGCTCGGCCGGCAAAGCCACCGTCAGGTCCGGCGGTGGTACAGGCAGCCGCTCGACCGGCCGAGCGGCATGTAACACCAATGCGGTCACCGCGTGGCGTAGCGTCATCGATGTCGATGTCCTGAACGTGCTCGACTCGCCGAGCACCCTCACCACGGGCAGCCGGAGCATCCGCTGCAGGCATTAGTACGAGAGGCGCCCATGACCAGCGCACCCGACACCACCTTGTACGTCGCCCTGCACGGCGAGCTGACCCCGCACCCATGGCGCGACCCCTCCACCGCCGCCTCGGACGCCTACAGCCTCTTCGTCGCGCGATCGTCAGCGATGGGCTGGCTCCGCGACCCGCCACACGACGGGTGCGGTCTTTGGGGGATGAACGACGCCGCCTACGAGCCAGCCGCCACCCGGGTGGCCTGGTTCCAAGCCTCACTACCCGCGCACCCCTCCCCCAGCGGCACATCACCGGTCCAGCCGTTCCTCGCCTGCGTACGTGACGTCGTCACCCGCCTCGGAACCCTGCACCTGAAAGCCGCCCAAATACTGCTGCCCCCCACCACCCACGAAGGAACCCCACGCACGGAAGCACGACTGCTACAAGAGGCAGGCTGGTTCACCGACCTGCCCCCACAGGCGAGAACCGCCATCCGCGTGACACTGGACAGCGGTCAGAACCCAGCCATCCGATCAGCAGCACCCCACCTGCTCGCATGGCTACGAGACCTAAAACAGGACGTCCTCACCGACCTCTCCCTCACCCATGACGACCCCATCACCCTGCGACCCGCCATCACCGACACACTGTGGCACGGCCCCGCCCACCACCACATCACCCTCAACGCCACCCTGCCCGAATGGTCACTAGACGCCATCGCCTGGCTCGCCACCCTCCTCACCGACGCCAGCCACCAGCACAACATCAACACCCCGCTCCTACTCTCCACAGCCCGCGACGCAGCGCCACCTCTTCTCATGGGTAAGCCCTGAAGCCACACTCAGTGCCGCACCAGGGACTGTACGGTCACTGGCTCTGGCCCGTAATCGGTGGTCGCGCTGAGTGATCTTCACTGCAGCAGGATGCGGTGGCGCAGGAGATCGAACCCGGCGCGGCCGTGCATCTGGCGCATGATCCTCTTCGTGCGGGTGTTGACGCCTTCGGTCCGGCCGTTGTGGTGCGGAAGGGTGAGTGCGGCGTTCACGGCGTCGCGGTCGAGTTCAAGGCCGTTGGCGAAGCCGTGCAGATGGGGCAAATCAGCGGCGCGGACGGTGCTGATCCACGCGGTGAGCTTGATGTCGTTGCCGTCGGCCGGGGCGAGAAGTGCGGCGAAGATGTGGACATGGTGGGCGAGTGCGGCCAGTTCGGGGCAGGCGGCGGTGAGCTCCTGCACCAGCTGGGTGTCGCTATCGCGTAGCCGGTCGGGGTGGGTGAGCAAGAGGCGTGCCAGGCGGCGCGGGGTGGTGACGGGCCGTTCTCCTTCGGCCCGGCCCTGGGTGATGTAGCGGTAGAGCAGATTGAGACTGCCGGTGTAGCCGCGCTCTTTGATTTCGCGGAACAACTGCTGCACAGGAACGGCCGGGTCGGCGGCGCGCCGCTGGCGCAGGTGATCGCGGTAGGGATCGACGAGCGTGGGCCGGTAGCGCGGAGCGCGGCGTAGAGCCTCGGGCTTGTGAGTGCGGGCGTAGCGCTTGATGGTGTTGAGGGACAGGTTCAGGCGGCGGGCGCATTCCAGGAGGCCGACGCCCTTGTTCAGCAGGTCGTGGATCTGCTGCCAGCGCTCGCGGGTGGTCTGTTCGTGGACGCCGGCGGGCCGGGTCGGGTTGACCGTGGCCCAGCAGGCGCTGTGGGAGCGAACCTCGGCGAGGACCTTGTCGCAGGAATTCGCCCATAAGGCACTGGTGGGCCG
>NZ_JBEZGB010000029.1:0-110597 GCF_040649755.1 Nonomuraea sp. NPDC048882 | reverse complement strand
GGTCGACGTGGTGCACGGCAAAATCACCAAGAAGCGCTCGTTCTACCAGGACACCGCACTCCTTCGCGACATCTCACTCGAACGCGAGGCGGCACTGACGCGGAAGGCCGCGGAAGCCTGATGGAAGCGCGTACGGCGTGATGATCGGCTGCGGCGTTCAGACGGCGTCCCGTTGGATGGGGCAGGTCATGCAGTGGGTGCCGCCGCGGCCCTTGCCGAGTTCGAAGCCCTCGATCTCGATGACCTCCACACCGTGCTCGCGCAGCTTGCGGTTGGTGAACTGGTTCTTGTGGTAGCCGACCACCACGCCCGGGGCCAGGGCGAAGAAGTTGTTGCCCGAGTCCCATTGCTCGCGGGCCTGCTGGTAGTCGTCGCCGCCCGTGGGCACGATGTCCAGGCGTGAGATGCGCAGCGCGTCCTGAAGGGCCTGGCGCAGGCCCGGCTCCCGGTGGACGTCCAGGGTGCCGCTCTTGTCGCCCGGCCGCAGGCTGAAGGCGACCGCGGCCTCCAGGAACGGCGGGTACGCGCTGGCCTTGTCGGCGTCCAGGAAGGTGAAGACGGTGTCCAGGTGCATGTACGAGCGGGCCTTGGGCACCTCGATGGCGATCACCCGCTCGGCGGCCCCCGCGGCGAAGAGCGACAGGGCCAGGTGCTCGATGGTGCGCGGGTTGGTGCGCTCGCTGATCCCGATCGCCACCGTGGCGTTGCCGATGGGCATCATGTCGCCGCCCTCCATGGCGGCGTTGCCGTAGGACTCCTCGTCGAAGCGGTCGTCCTCGCCCGCGTACGGGTACCAGTAGGCGAAGTCCTCGCCGGCGAACATGGGATGGTGGTGGTAGATGGTGGACTGGTTCATCGTCTCCAGCAGCCGGACGTGGAAGTACATCGGGTTGAGCGACACGCCGCCGTACAGCCAGGCCGCGGGGTCGCGCTGGTAGAGCGAGTTGGGCAGCGCGGGCAGGATGAACTCGCGCGGGTGGCAGGAGGCGGCCACCAGCGAGTGGCCGTCCAGCTCCGCCACCCCGAACTCCTCCTTGGTCAGGCCCCCGATGAGGTGCCTGGCCAGCTTGTCCCCCCGCCACCCGGCCAGGGTCTCGCGCACGCTGTCCACGAGGGCCGGGCCGACGGTGAGATGGGTGACGGCGTGCTCGACGGCGTGCTGCTTGGCCTCGAAACCGGCGTCCAGGGCCTGGGCGAGCAGCTCGTGGTGGTAGTAGACCTCGATCCCGCGCTCGCGCATCACCTGCACGAAGGCGTCGTGCTCGGCCTGCGCCTGCTCCACCCACAGGATGTCGTCGAAGAGCAGCTCGTCGTTGTTGGACGGGGTGAGCCGGCGCAGGCTCAGGTCCGGCCGGTGGACGATGACCTTGCGCAGGGTGCCCACCTCGGAGTGCACCCCGTAGGGCTGATCGGTCACGGTCGCTCATCCTTCCTTGCTGTGCTGCGGGCGGGTCTAGATCGTGATGCGGCCGGTGACCAGGCCGGCGATGCCGAGGAGGGCTCCGGCGGTGACGACGGCGAACAGGAGCAGTTCGGGACCGGAGAAGGGACGCAGGCCGCGTTCCCTGCGGGTGAGGACGAACAGGATGGTGCCGGGGGCGTAGACGATGCACGACAGCAGCAGGAACTTCAGCCCGGCCGCGACGATGAGGAAGGCGGTGTAGAAGGTGGCCAGCGCCGCGACCGCCAGATCCTTGCCCCGTCCGCCCGGCTCGGCGTCGTACGTCTCGCCGCTCAGCGTCAGGCGCAGCGCGTACCCGGCCGCCAGCAGATAAGGGATCAGCGACAACGCGCTGGTCAGCTCCAGGGTGAAGGTGAAGGCGTCGTCGGAGAACAGGGTGATGAACAGCACGGCGGTGATCAGGGCGCTGGTCATCACCAGGGCCGCGACCGGGGTGTTCCGGTCGTTCTCGCGGGTGAGGAAGGCCGGCATGTCGTCGTCCTTGGCGGCCACGAACAGCACCTCGGCCGCCATCAGCGTCCAGGCCAGGTACGCGCCCAGCACCGACACGATCAGCCCGACCCCGATGAGCCCCGCGCCCCAGGCGCCGACCACGGACTCCAGCGCACCGCCCATGGAGGGCTGGCGCAGCCCGGCCAGGTCGTCCTTGGGCAGCACGCCGTAGGACAGGATGCTCACCGAGGCGAACAGCGCCAGCACGGCCAGGAAGCCCAGCACGGTGGCCCGGCCGACGTCGGCGCGGCGGCGGGCGTAGCGCGAGTAGACGCTGGCCCCCTCCACGCCCAGGAACACGAAGACGGTCACCAGCATCGTCGCCCGGATCTGGTCGAACAAGGTCCCGGCGGAGTCCCCCGTGCCGCCCCACAGGTTCGCGCCGAAGACGTCCGCGCGCAGCGCGACGGCCACGATCACGACGAACAGCAGGATCGGTATGAGCTTGGCGACCGTGACGATCTGGTTGATCTTGGCCGCCTCCCGTACGCCGCGCAGGATGACGAAGTGGAAGGCCCACACTCCGGCCGTGGAGATCACCACCGCCGCGATCGTCGCGCCTTCGCCGAAGGCCGGCACCACCAGGCCGAGGGTGGACTTGATCAGCACCCAGTAGGTGACGTTGCCGACGCAGGCACTGGCCCAGTAGCCGAAGGCGGAGAAGAACCCGGGGTACTGGCCGAAGCCCTCCTTGGCGTAGGCGTACACGCCGGCGTTGAGGTCGGGCTTGCGCACCGCCAGGCTCTGGAACACGAAGGCCAGCATCAGCATGCCCACCCCGGCGATCACCCAGGCGATGACCGCGCCCAGCACACCGGTCGCCTGGGCGAAGTTGCGCGGCAAAGAGAACACCCCGGCGCCGACCATGGATCCGACCACCATCGCGGTCAGGACGGGCAGCGACACCGCGCGCGTGGCTCCGGTCTTCGTCGCGGTCTCATCCATCGTGCGGCCTCCCGTCCTCGCGCCGGCCTTCCGGAGGTACGTGTTCGATCCTGAAGCCGGTGAACCCGTACACGACGCTGAGCAGTGGACTGGCGATGTTGAAGAAGCAGAACGGCAGGTAGGCCAGCGTCGGCACGCCCAGCACCGCGCCCATGAACGCGCCGCAGGAGTTCCACGGCACCAGCGGTGAGGTGACCGTGCCGCTGTCGGCGGTCAGCCGCGACAGGTTCGTCGGCGCCAGGCCGCGCTTGGCGAACTCGGCCCGGTACACCCGCGCAGGCAGCACCAGCGCGATGTACTGGTCACCGGCGATGATGTTGAGCCCGAACGCGCTGGCGAACACCGCCACGAACAACCGGCCGGTGCCCTTGGCCGCCCGCACCATCGGGTCGATCAGCCGGTTGAGCAGCCCGAACTCCTGCAGCAGAGTGCCGAACGTGACCGCGCCGATGATCAGCCACAGCGTCGGCAGCATGCTGTCCATCCCACCGCGTGACAGCAGCCGGTCCACGTCCGCCAGGCCGGAGCTCTTCACGTACCCGTTGGCCATCGCCCGCCAGATCGCCTTGATCCCGGCCACGACCGGATTCAGCCCGGGCTCGCCGACGAACGCGCGGATCACCGCGGGCTGGGTGAGGATCCCCATGATCCCGGCGAAGACCGCCGCCGCCATCAGCGCCAGCGCCGGCGGCACCTTGCGCGCCGACAGCACGACCAGCAACACCAGCGGCAGCAGGTTCAGCGGCGTGATCCAGTAGATGTCGCCCAGAGCGTTCAGCTCGCTGCCGGTGTCGCCCAGGTCGGTCGCGGCCGGCCCCCACACCCAGCCGATCAGCAGGAACAGCACGAAGCCGATCAGGAACGCCGGGATCGAGGTCCAGGCCTGCCGCTTGATGTGCTCATAGACGTCGACCCGGACCATCTGCGCGGTCAGCACCGTGGTCTCCGACAACGGGGACAGTTTGTCCCCCAGGTACGCGCCCGAGATCACTGCGCCGGCGGTGATCGGCGCCGACACCCCCAGCATGGTCGCGATGCCCACCAGCCCGACGCCGATCGTCGCGGCCGTGGTCCACGAGCTGCCGATCGACATCGCCACGATGCCGCAGAGCAGCGCGGCGGCGGCGTAGTACCAGCCCGGCGACAGCACCTGGATCCCGTAGTACACCAGGGTCGGGATCGTCCCTGACATGTTCCACGTGCCGATCAGGGCGCCCACCGCCAGCAGGATGAAAACCGCGCTGGTGATCGACGACAGCGCGCGCTGCCCGCTGGCCTCGACCTCCTCCCAGCGGTTGCCGTTCTTCAGCACCACCAGCATCGCGACCATCGCGCACAGCACCAGCGCCACCTGGATCGGCCCGTCGAGCGCGTCCAGGCCGAACAGCGCCAGCGACCCGCCGATCAGCACCACCAGCGTGCCCAGAACAATCACCAGATCGGCCGCCGACGGCGGGCGCACCGACCTGCCCGTGTCCTGCCGCGTATCGCCTTCTGTGCTGTCGCTCATCGCCTTGTCGCCGGCGTGCCCGCCGTCCTCGCCTCTCGCCGTCCGCCGGTCTCACCCGGGTGGTGCGTTCACCGATCGTGTCCACGGGGACACCGCGGGACATGCTGGGCGATCTACCCCAACGGCCGTGGCGGCAAGGTTCGCGGCAGGTCAAGTTCGTTCTATGTCGGCCGTCAGGTCCTCGACGATGCCGTAGCGGGCATAGCGGGCCTGCGTGATGAACGCCCAGTAGCGCTCGCCGAAGGACCAGTGCCACCACTCCGTGCGGTAGTTGACGAAGCCGGCGGAAATCAGGGCGTCGCCCATGATGCGGCGGTTACTCCTGGCCTCGGGTGAAATGTCGGGCGCGTCGGTGTAGCAGTTCTCGTCGCTCTCCGGAGGTGTGGCGTTGACCGCCGTGCCCATGTCCAGCTCGACGCCGCCGGAAGTGCGCAGGGTCAGATCGACCGCGCCGCCGGTGGAGTGGGGGGCGACTTCGGGCGGAGAGACGTACCTGCTCGCCTCGATCCGGGCGCGGGCGTCGTCCCAGTCCGGATGCGCGGCCCGCTGGCGGGTGACGGCCGAGGCGAAGTAGCGCCGCTGCAGGGCGGCGGGGCGGAAGCCCTCGATGATCAGGAAGCGCAGCTCGCGCGGCAGTCGCGTCTGCGCGACGACCAGGCGGTCGGCCACGCTCTGCCGGACGTGCGCGTACGCACTCGCCTCGTCGGCGAGGCGCGGATCCACCCGGACGGCCTCCAAGGTACGCAGATCCACCAGTGGTTCCGCACATTCCTTGACGGGGACCTCGGCGATCCGCGAATCGGACAGGAACACGATCTCCCGCATGGAGCCCTCCGTTGCCGGCCATGGACGCTCTGACCTGAGACGTCAACGCCATGGTGCGGCGGTCTGCTCCAAAAACGCTGCAAACGATCAGTAGGGCTTGTCCTTCAGCAGCTCGTCGTACTCACGGCAGCCGTGTAATCGGAACGTCTCCAGCGCCTGCGACCAGATGGCCTCGGCGGTGACGTCGTCGCCGAACGCCCGGTGCACCAGCGCCAGGTCACGCTGGGTACGGGCCTGGAAGGGGCGGATCCGCAGCGTCTCCCACAGCCCCAGTGATTCCTCCAGCCGGCTCTTGGCCTCGTACAGCCGCCCCTCGGCCAGGTCGAGCTCACCGAGCGTGCGCAGGGTGCAGGCCTCGCCCCAGCGATCCTGCAGGGCGCGCATGGTGGCGAGCACGTCTTCCAGCGGTTGCCGCGCTTGGTCGTGCTTGCCGAGCCGGAGCCACGCCTTGGCCAGCGAACGGGTGCAGTAGGCCACCATCAGCCGGTCGCCGAGCGGACGGAAGATCTCCAGCGCCTGCTCGCACAGCTCCGCGGCCTTGTCGTGCTCGCCCCTGGCCCGGTGGTACAGGGAGATGCTGCGCAGGGTCAGCCCGGCGCCGCGGCGGTTGCCCACCTGCTGGTAGAGCTCCAGCGAAGCGGTCAGATCCGTCCAGGCCGCCGGATAGTCCCCGCGTTCCAGGCGTACCGTGCCCGACAGCCGTTTGACGTGCGCCAGGGCCGCCGTGTCGGCGAGGTCGTGCAGGAGCGTCCCTGCCTGAGCGAGGAAGTGCAGGGACTCGGCGAGATATCCCTGCTCGCGGCAGGCCTCGCCGAGCCCGGCGAGGGTGGTCGCCTCCCCCCGGACGTCCTTGGCGGTACGGAACAGCGACAGTGCCTGGCCGAGATACTGGCGGGATTCGGCGAAGGAGTCCCGCGCATAGTAGAGGTGGCCCAAGCCGGCCAGCAGGGCCGCCTCGCCCGGGACGTTGTCCATCCGCCTGGCGACCGAGAGCGCCGCGTCGTTCATCCGGCGCCAGGCCGCGAACGGGTCGTCGAAGATGTACTGGCTGCCTTCGAACGCCGCCGCCGAGACGGCGCAGGCGAGCTGGATGGCCAGTTCGTCCAGCTCCATGGCCGCCGCCAGCTCCACGCTGGCGATCAGGGCCTCTTCCTCGCTGCGGAACCAGGCGTGCGGATCGGCCAGCGCCGACCTGGTGGCCTCGTCGTCCACCGGACGGGCCAGGCCGGGCGCGGCGCGCATGGGGATCGCCCCGGTGGGGGCGGCCTGGCTCAGCCGCTCGATCAGCCACAACCAGCCGCCCAGGACCCTGCCGACCGTGGCCGTCAGCTCCTCCGCCGGCTCCTCCGCGTGCGCGCGTTCGGTGGCGAACAGCCGGATCAGGTCGTGCAGCCGGTAACGGGCCTGGCCGGCCGCGTCCACGTCCGCCTCCTCCAGCAGCGAGGCGTCCACGAGATGCTCCAGCAGCTGCTCGGCCTGGCGCGGGCCGGTCTCCAGCGCCGTCGCGGCGACCCAGAGAGGGAAGCCGGGCAGGCCGAGCAGCCCGAGCCGGCGCAGCGCCGTCTTCTCCGCGTCGGGCAGCATGGCGTAGCTGAGCGCGATGCTGGCCCGCACTTCCTGGTCTCCTGCGGCCAGTTCGTCGAGCCGGTGCTGTTCGTCTTCCAGCCGGTCGGCCAGGCGCCGGGCCGACCATTGACGTCGTGAGGCCAGCCGGGCGCCGGCGATGCGCAGAGCGAGGGGCAGGCCACCGCAGCGCACGACGATGTGCCGGGCCGCGTCGAGGTCGACGGTGATCCGCTCCTGTCCGGCGATCTGGGCCAGCAGCTCGACGCTGGCCTCGGGAGGCAGGACGCCCAGGTCGATGAGGGTGGCGCCGTCCAGTCCCGCCAGGCGGTTGCGGGAGGTGATGATCACGCCGCAGCCGGGACCACTGGGCAGCAGGGGTCGTACCTGCGCCTCGGAGCCGGCGTCGTCCAGCACGATCAGCTTGCGCCGGCCGGCCAGCAGGGTCCGGTAGTGGTTGACGCGTTCTTCCAGGGTGGAGGGGAGCTGCGTGCCGGGTGGCTGGAGTTCGCGCAGGAGGCGGCCCAGGATCTCCGCCGGGTTGGCCGGGGTGTGCGTCGTACCGCGTAGTTGCACGTGGAGCTGGCCGTCGGGGTAGAAGCGCGCCAGCTCGTGTCCGGCATGCAGCGCCAGGGCGGACTTGCCGATGCCGCCCTGCCCGCAGATCACGCAGACCGGCGTGGTGTTCGGCCTGGTGAGCCGGTCGCGTAAGGCGGCCAGCTCCTCCTCGCGCGCGGTGAAGTCGGGGGGCGCGGAGGGCAGTTGCCGGGGCGCGACGGTTCTGGCCGCGCCCAGCAGCGCGGGGTCGGAGTGCAGGATCGCCTCGTACGTACGCCGCAGGTCCGGCCCCGGCTCGATGCCCAGCTCCTCGATCAGCGCCCGCCGGCCCTGCTGGTAGATCGTGAGCGCGTCCGCCTGCCGGCCGGCCCGATAGAGCGCCACCATGAGGTCCCGGCGCAGCCGCTCCCTGATGGGATGGACCGCGACCAGCCGGGTGAGCTCGTCGATCAGCCCCTCGACCCCGCCGGCCGCCAGGTCGGCCGCGATCCGCTCTTCGAGCACCGCGAGCCGCAACTCCTCCAGCCTGATGGCGTCCGGGCGCAGGCCGGTGTCACCGGTCCCGCCCAGGGCCGGGCCCCGCCACAGGGCCAGCGCCGTACGGAAGAGGCCGGCCGCCTCCTGGTGGCCTCCCGTGCGCGCCGCCTGCCGTCCCTGCTCCACGAGCCGCTCGAAGACGTCCTTGTCCAGGGCGTCGGGTGGGATCTGCGCCAGATAGCCCACGCGATGCGAGGCGATGATCTCGGGGAGGCCCGCGCCGTCGAAGGCCCGGCGCAGCGAGGCGACATAGGTCTGCAGCACGCCACGGGCGGTCGGCGGCGGGTTCTCCTGCCAGATCGCCTCCATCAGCCGCTCGACGCCGACCGCGCGGCCGGCGTCGAGGAGCAGGGTGGCGAGCAGGGCGCGCGGCTTGGGGCCCCCGAGAGCGACCTGCCGCCCGTTGTGCCACACCTCGACCGGGCCCAGGAGCCGGAACTCCATCGGTTTCCCCCCACAGGGTTCGGCGGACCTTGAACCAAACCCTATGGGCACGGTGGTGAGGCTTTCCAGAGGCGGCGCCGGACAGCGCGAAGGACCCGGCCTGTGCCGGGTCCTCGCGCCTTTCTTTACGGTCAGGCCATGATCTGCGCGAAGCCGCCCCAGCCGTGGCCGACTTCCCGAGGCTCGCTACCCGTGTACGGCTGGCCGTTGTCCCGGACGAAGTTGTTGCTGTACAGCATCAACTTCCCGGCCGAATTCAGCGCCAGCAGATCCGTGAACCCGTCGCCGGTGACATCGGCGGGAACGACCTTCGAGAAACCGCCCCAGCCGTGACCGACCTCACGAGGCTCGCTGCCCGTATACGGCTGACCGTTATCCCGGACGAAGTTGTTGCTGTAGAGCATCAGCTTCCCGGCGGAATCCAGCGCCAGCAGGTCCGTGAAACCGTCCCCGGTCACATCCGCAGGAATGATCCTGGCGAAACCGCCCCAGCCGTGGCCGACCTCGCGAGGCTCGCTGCCGGTGAACGGCTGACCGTTGTCGCGGACGAAGTTGTTGCTGTAGAGCATCAGCTTCCCGGCGGAATCCAGCGCCAGCAGGTCCGTGAAACCGTCCCCGGTGACGTCAGCGGGAATGACGTTCGAGAAACCGCCCCAGCCGTGGCCCACTTCCCGAGGCTCACTCCCCGTGTACGGCTGACCGTTGTCCCGGACGAAGTTGTTGCTGTAGAGCATCAACTTGCCGGCGGAATTCACCACGAGCACATCCGTGAACCCGTCCCCAGTGACATCCGCAGGAATGGTCCGCGCGAAACCACCCCACCCGTGGCCCACTTCCCGAGGCTCACTCCCCGTGTACGGCTGACCGTTGTCGCGAACGAAGTTGTTGCTGTAGAGCATCAGTTTCCCGGCCGGGTCCACGGTGAGCAGGTCGGCGTACGGGTCACCCGTCACACTGTTGCCGGGCAACTCCGCGGGCTCCGACATCGACCACACCGCGTTCGCGATGGCCACACCGTCCGGCGTCTCTTCCGTGTACCTGTTGGGATAGGCGGAGACCTGCACCTGCTGGCAGACCTTGCCGATGGGATCGTTGCGCCAGTCGAACCGGAGCATCTTGCTGAGGAACTTGTTCGTCGCGTAGACCGGGTTCAGGATCTGGTCGACCGTTCCCCAGCCCTGCGAAGGACGCTGCTGGAAAAGCCCGACACTGTCGTCGGCGCCGTAGGTCAGGTTGCGGATGGTGGATTCGACGATGGTGGTGGTGATGGCGATCTGCGCGGCCCGGACCGGCAGGCCCCGGCTTTTCACGGTGGCGATGATGACGCGGGCGCAGGACACCCGGTAAGCCGTCATCGAGCCGCGCAGGTCACCGGGTAATTCTCTGTTCAACCGCGTCGCCATGCTGGCGTCGGCCGAAGTGGTTCCGTTCCTGTCGCAGGGCACGGTGTCCGCGGCGTGCGCGGGAGCCGAAGCCATCAAGGTGACGGGCACCGAGAGGCACAGGGAGACAAGCAGGCCGGTCAGGGATCGGATGAGGGCAGGTCGCATGGGTTGCTCCACGAGTGATGAGGAGGGCCCCGTGCCGGCCGCCTGGGCCGGCACGGGCGGGGAAGCGGTCAGGCCAGGATCTGGGCGAAGCCGCCCCAGCCGTGGCCGACCTCGCGAGGCTCGCTGCCGGTGAACGGCTGACCGTTGTCGCGGACGAAGTTGTTGCTGTAGAGCATCAGCTTCCCGGCGGAATTCACCGCGAGCAGGTCCGTGAAACCGTCCCCGGTGACGTCAGCGGGAATGACCTTCGAGAAACCGCCCCAGCCGTGGCCGACCTCGCGAGGCTCGCTGCCGGTGAACGGCTGGCCGTCGTCGCGGACGAAGTTGTTGCTGTACAGCATCAGCTTCCCGGCCGAATCCAGCGCCAGCAGATCCGTGAAACCGTCCCCGGTCACATCGGCGGGCATGATCTTCGAGAAACCGCCCCAGCCGTGGCCGACCTCGCGAGGCTCGCTGCCGGTGAACGGCTGGCCATTGTCGCGGACGATGTTGTTGCTGTAGAGCATCAGCTTGCCGGCAGTGTCCACGGTGAGCAGATCCGTAAATCCGTCGCCGGTGACGTCAGCGGGAATGACGTTCGAGAAACCGCCCCATCCGTGGCCCACTTCGCGAGGCTCACTGCCCGTGTACGGCTGGCCGTTGTCGCGAACGATGTTGTTGCTGTACAGCATCAGCTTCCCGGCCGAATTCACCGCCAGCAGATCCGTGTACCCGTCGCCGGTGATGTCGGCGGGAATGGTCCTGGCGAAACCGCCCCACCCGTGACCGACCTCGCGTGGCTCACTACCGGTATACGGCTGACCGTTGTCGCGGACGAAGTTGTTGCTGTAGAGCATCAGCTTGCCGGCGGCGTCCACGGTGAGCAGGTCGGCGTACGGGTCGCCCGTCACGCTGTTGCCGTCCCTCGGCTCCTCGGAGGTCCCTCCGACGGGAGCGCTGTAGCCCACGATGTCGATGTTGGAGCGGCTGTAGGAGTTGGCCTTGATCCGGTCGCCGCTGTTGCCCTCGATCGTGTAGACGGTGCTCCCGTTCGCCGAGCTCACGATGCCGACGTGGTCGATGTCGCCGCTCTGGTCCCAGTCGAAGACGATGGAGTCACCGGGCTGGGGCGTGTAGCCGCTGCCGCGGGTGTGCCACGTTCCGTACTTGACGCCGTAGTCCTTGAACGACGACGCCCATCCCGTGAGGATGCCGCCGCCGGTCTCGGGCACGTTGGCGTGCGGAACGCGGGCCCGCTGCCAGACGTATTTGACGAAGTCGGCGCACCAGTCGCTGTCGCGCCACTGGACGCCGTCACTCGACGGGCAGCCGCCGGCGGGCTTCCACGTACGGAAATAGCCGGTGTAGTAGTTGCAGCCGCTGCCCATCGGCGATTCGTGATTACGCGACGAGTTGCCGAGCTGATCCTGGGCCGCGGCGACGATGGCCGGGCGGGAGACCGCCGACGCCTGCGTCGCGGAGAGCGCGACCACGCCCAGGGCGACGACGGGAACCGCCAGCATCGAACGGAGGGTACGGGATAAGAACGCGGTGTGCTGTTTCATGCTGCGAAGCCTGCGCCGGGCTTCTGCAAACCCGGTTCAAACGCGCTTGAACGTCTTTTCCCGCACCCGGCCCGTGGAGACCGCCGCCCTGTCACGCACCGTTTCCACCGGCCATTCGCCCGTGGCAGCACCGGCGCCACTTGCGTCGCCGGCGCTGCCACGGAGGGCGCCTCAATGCTTCATTGGACGCCGGTTACAGCGATTTTCCAGCGGCGTGGGCGACCTTCTCCCATCCGCCGGTTCACAGGGAAAGCGCCTCCGGCCCGAGCAGCGCCTTGATGTCGGCGGCGAAACTCGGCTCGGCGTTGACCGGCCACTCCGGCAGCGCCATCACCATGACCTTGCCAGCCGGCCGGCGCAGGTTGACCTGCAGCGGCACCTGGCCCTGGTGCATCTTCAAGACCTGCCGCAGCTCGTCCAGCAGGGTCGGTGTGATGCGTTCCTCGCGCAGCAGCAGGGTGATCGGAGCGCCGGACTCGCTGACGCCGGACACGTCGATGATGGTCATCTCGTTCGCGAAGATGCTGATGGCGCCGTCGCGGTTGTTGATCTGGCCGCCGACCGACACCACGATGTCCGGCCGCAGCTCAGGCCCGTACAGCTCGTAGGCGCGGGGGAAGAACAGGCATTCCACGGCGGCGTCCATGTCCTCCACCGTGAGGATGGCCCATGTGTTGCCCGCCTTGTTCACCCGCCGGTCCACCTTCGTGACCAGTCCGGCCACGCGGACGTCGCCGCGGTCGTCGCGCCCGGAGTCGAGCAGGTCGACGATCGTGGTGTCCCGGTTGCGGGCGAGCAGCCGTTCGGTGCCGGCCAGCGGGTGGTCCGACACGTACAGGCCGAGCATCTCCCGCTCGAAGTCGAGCTTGGTCTTCTTGTCCCACTCCATGTCGGGGATGGCGATCGTGAACGCCGCGTCGTCGCCGGCGTCGTCCATCCCGCCGAACAGCGAGTCCTGGCCGTGGGCCTCGTTCTTCTTGATGTCGATGACGGACTCGACGGCCTGCTCGTGGATCATGAGCACGCCCTTGCGCGGGTGGGACATGGAGTCGTACGCGCCCGCCTTGATCAGCGACTCGATGACGCGCTTGTTGCAGGCGGTGAGCGGCACCTTGGCGAGGAAGTCGTTGAAGTCGGTGAAGCGGCCCTTCTCCGTGCGGGCCTTCACGATGCCGTCCACGACGTTCTCACCGACGTTGCGGACCGCGCCCATCCCGAACCGCACCTGCGTGTCGCCGACCGCGACGAAGTCGAGCTGGGAGTCGTTGACGTCCGGCGGGAGCACCTGGATGCCCATCTTGCGGCATTCGGCCAGGTAGACGGCCGCCTTGTCCTTGTCGTCACCCACGGAGGTGAGCAGGGCGGCCATGTACTCGGCCGGGTAGTTGGCCTTCAGGTAGGCGGTCCAGTAGGCGACGAGTCCGTAGCCGGCGGTGTGGGACTTGTTGAACGCGTACCCGGAGAAGGGCAGCATGACGTCCCACAGCGCCTGGATGGCCTCGTCGCTGTAGCCGTTGCCGCGCATGCCGGCCTGGAAGTTCGCGAACTCCTTGGCCAGGATCTCGGGCTTCTTCTTGCCCATGGCGCGGCGCAGCAGGTCGGCGCCGCCGAGCGAGTAGCCGGCCAGCTCACGGGCGACCGCCATGATCTGCTCCTGGTAGACGAGCAGGTGGAAGGTCGGCCCGAGGATCGGCTCCAGCGCCTCCTTCAGCTCCGGATGGATCGGCTCGATGTCCTGGCGGCCGTTCTTGCGGTGGGCGTAGTTGGTGTGCGCGTTGGCCGCCATCGGGCCGGGCCGGTAGAGGGCGAGCACGGCGGCGATGTCCTCGAACCGGGTCGGCTCCATCAGCTTCAGGAGCGAGCGCATGGGGCCGCCGTCGAGCTGGAACACGCCGAGCGTGTCGCCGCGGGCCAGCAGCTGGTACGTCTTGGCGTCGTCGAGCTCCATCGTCAGGGTGTCGAGCTCGACGCCCCGGTTCTGCTTGATGATCTTGATGGCGTGGTCGATGATGCCCAGGTTGCGCAGGCCCAGGAAGTCCATCTTGACCAGGCCCATGTCCTCACACGACGGGTAGTCGAACCCGGTGATGACGACGCCGTCCTTGTCCCGTTTATGCATGGGGATCAGGTCGAGCAGCGGGGTGGAGGACAGGATGACGGCGGCGGCGTGCACGCCGGTGCCGCGGATCAGCCCCTCGATGCCGCGGCCGGTGTCGATGACCTTGCGCACGTCGGGGTCGTTCTCGTACAGGGCGCGCAGTTCGGTGCCCTCGTTGTAGCGCGGGTGGTCCTCGTTGAACATGTCGGCGAGCGGGACGCCCTTGCCCATGACGTCCGGCGGCATCGCCTTGGTGATCTTGTCGCCCATCGCGAACGGGTAGCCGAGGATCCGGCTGGCGTCCTTGACGGCGGCCTTGGCCTTGATGGTGCCGAACGTGTTCACCTGCGCGGTGAACGCGCTGCCGTACTTCTCGGTGACGTAGGCCACCATGCGGTCGCGCTGGCGGTCGTCGAAGTCGAGGTCGACGTCGGGCGGGTTGATCCGCTCGGGGTTGAGGAAGCGCTCGAACAGCAGGCCGTGCTCCAGCGGGTCCAGCTCGGTGATGCGGGTGGCGTACGCCACGATGCTGCCGGTCGCCGACCCTCGTCCAGGGCCGACCGGGATGCCGTTGTCGCGGGCGTACTTGCAGATGTCGGCGACCACGAGGAAGTAGGAGGAGAACCCCATCGGGCCGATGACCTTCATCTCGGTCTCGTAGCGCTCCATCACCTCGGCGGGCACCGGCTCGCCGTACCGCATGACGAGGCCCTGCTCGCACTCCTTGCGCAGCCAGGACTCCTGTGTCTCCCCCTCGGGCACGTCCGGGTAGTCCGGCATCCGGTCCACCTGCTTGAACACGTCGCCGTAGTCGCCGATCATCTCGGCCACGAGCAGCGTGTTGTCGCACGCCTGCGGCAGCTCGGGAAACAGGCGGTACATGTCGTCGGCGGACTTGAGGTAGTAGCCGGACCCGTTGAACCGGAACCGGTTGGGGTCGTCCTTGTTCTTACCCACGCCGACGCACAGGAGGCTGTCGTGCGCGTCGGCCTGGTCCTCGGTCACGTAGTGGGAGTCGTTGGTGGCGAGCAGCGGGATGTCGAGCTGCTTGGCCAGCCGGAGCAGATCCTCGCGTACGTCACGCTCGATGTCGATGCCGTGGTCCATCAGCTCCAGGAAGTAGTTCTCCTTGCCGAAGATCTCCTGGTATTCGCCGGCCACCTTGACGGCCTCGTCGTACTGGCCGAGCCGGATCCTGGTCTGCACCGCGCCGGACGGGCAACCGGTCGTGGCGATGATCCCGGACGCGTGCTGCGAGACCAGGTCCTGGTCCATGCGGGGCTTGGAGTAGTAGCCCTCGAACGAGGCCAGCGACGACAGCCGGAACAGGTTGCGCAGCCCGTCGGCGTCCTTGGCCCACATCGTCATATGGGTGAACCGGCCGCCACCGGAGACGTCCTTGCCACCCTCGCCGTCCGCCACGCCGGTCTCCGCGCGCTGCCCCCAGAACACCGGCTTCTTCACGAACCGGCTGTGCGGCGCCACGTACGCCTCGATCCCGATGATCGGCTTGACCGGGGAACCCGCCGCGACCTTCTGGAACTCGTACGCACCGAACATGTTGCCGTGGTCGCTCATCGCGATCGCCGGCATCTCCAGCCGCTCGGCCTCCTTGAACAGCGGCTTCAGCTTGGCCGCACCGTCCAGCATGCTGTACTCGGTGTGCACGTGCAGATGCACGAACGACTTGCTCACCCGGTCCCCTTAACGCTCGCCCCGGCAGACTTACCGCACGAGCCTATTCCGTCTTGTGGGGCTGATGGGGCATCGCGGGCCCAGTCGGTCGAGAGGGACGCGGGCCCGCGTCATCGTGTCCGCGTTGTGTCCTGCGGGGGGTCCTCGTGTTCCTGCCACGCGCGGAGTTTTTCGGGATTCATCACGATCCACACGTCCTGGATGCTGTCGTCGCAGGTATGCAGCATGACGACCGCGGCCGTGGTGCCGGCCACGCGGACGACGAGCCCCGCCCCGCCGTTGATCGACGCCTCCACCAAGGTCACGTCGTCCTGCCCGCCGAACAGGCAGACGACGAAACGCGCGACCTGCTCGGCTCCGGTGACCGGCCGGACAGGTGCGCGTACCCGGCCGCCGCCGTCCGTGATCAGGGTGACGTCGGGAGCGAGCAGTACGGTCAACTCGCCGACGCCGTCCGTTCCCTCGCAAGCCCTCTTGAACGCCTGGACGATGCGGTCATACCGGTAGACGGGCACCCAGGGCGTCATCGGCCCGCCACGGGGCGCGCGTTCGCCAGGGTGACGGGATTCGGCCAGGAGGGGCGGACTCACCCTCGCCCCGTTCAGTCGTTCGAAGCACAGGCGGCTCGCGACGCTGGTGAGCCATGCGGTGGGCCAGCCGGCCTCGTCCTGCAGGTCCTCTGGCATCGCGTACCAGCGGGCATAAGTCTCCTGTACCACGTCCTCGGCTTCCCGCGCCGAGCCGAGCAACCGCTCAGCGACCGCGGTCAGCAGCCGCCGCTCGCTCACGATCGTGCTGATGCCCACGCAGGGCCGGCGCCAGGGCCGTCCGGGCTCAGACATGACGGACGGAACGACGGCGGACAGCCCGGGGGTGCGTGACGTTCATACCTCTACGACGACGTAGGGGCGTTCCTGTGTGAGGCGGACACCGCGGGAATCAGCCGGTGCGGTGTCCACAGGAGAAGGGCGGACCGTCCGCTCGGCTGAGGCAAGTGGTACAGCCAGGAAGCCGACAAGTGGACTAGTTCACTGGTCCGTTCTCCGCCTAGCGTCGATGGCATGGATCTGAAAAGCAATTCCGAACTCACTCTGCTTCTTGACGGGACGCCGCTCCAGCTTCCCGATCCTGCCCATGCGATGACTGTGCTCATCGAGCTGCCGCCCGGCGACTCCGGTTCCCCGCCACACCGGCACTCGGGCCCGGTTTACGGGTACATGATCGAAGGGGAGATGATTTTCGAGCTTGAGGGTGAGCCGGAACGGGTGATCCGCACGGGCGAGGCGTTCTGGGAGCCCGGCGGCGACGTCATCCACTACCAGGCGGCCAACAACCTGTCCGACCGGTGGAGCCGGTTCGTCGTGGTCATGTTCTGCGTGCCCGGTGAGCCGATGCTCAGCTACGTCGGCGACGAGGAGCTCGCGGCCCGCCGTGACCGCCGCGTCCCCCGTCCGTCCTGAGGCCGGCCGGCGGCCGTCCCGGGAGTGGGTGCCCGCTCGCGGCGTTCGCCGGTGGCACCCCTACCCGCTTGTTCCTGACAGGCCGCTGACCAGCGAGACCAGCAGGTCGAGTGCCTGACGCCAAGCGTGCTGCGGCGGTGTGGCGTAGCCGATGAGCAGGGCGGCGGGCCGCTCCTGGTCTGTCGGATACCAGTAGTCCGCCGTGTGCAAGCCCTGCAGGAGCAGGCCCGAGCGCTCCGCCGTGGCGACCAGTTCACGTTCGGCGGCTTCCGAGGCGAGCGGCAGTAGCGTGTGCAACCCGGCGGCGACGCCCGTGAGCGGTGCGTCGGTGACCACCGCAAGCCGTTCGGCCAGCTCCTGGCGGCGCCGCCGGTAAGCCAGCCGGGCCCGCCGTACGTGCCGGTCGTAGCTCCCGCGGGAGAGCAGGTCAGCGAGCACGAGCTGATCGATCACCGGTGGCGCCGAGCCGGTCTCTCGCACGGTCCGTAGCAGCGGGCCGCGCAGGGAGGCGGGCACCACCAGCCAGCCGAGCCGCACCCCCGGGGCCAGGGTCTTGCTGGTGCTGCCCGCGTAGATCACCCGGTCGGGTGCCAGCGGCTGCATCGCGCCAACCGGTTGCCGGCCGTAGCGGAACTCGCCGTCGTAGTCGTCCTCGATCACGTAGGCGTCGTTCCGCCGGGCCCAGTCGATGAACGCCGAGCGCCTCCCGGGCGCCAGCACGACGCCCCACGGGTGCTGGTGCGCGGGAGTGAGCAGCGCGAACCCCGCGTCATCCGGCAAGTGCGCCGGATCGGACCCGCCGGCGTCCACCGCCAGCGGCATCGGATCGATCCCCGCCGCGGCCAGCAGTTCGCGGTGCACCGCGAATCCCGGGTCCTCGGTGGCCGCGCTCCGGGCGCCGAGAGCACGGAAGGTGCGCGCGAGCAGCGCGAGCGCTTGGGTGAACCCGGCGGTGATCACCGTCGATCCGGCGCTCGCAGACACTCCACGGGTCCGCGAGACGTACTCGGCGACTGCCGAGCGCAGCACGGGCATGCCTGCCGGATCGGGGTAACCCAGCTGCTCGGACTCCATCGCCGACATCACCCGACGGACGCCGGCGACCCAGTCCGCGCGCGGAAAGGCGCTGACGTCGGGCCGGCCGGGACGCAGGTCGCCGAGGGCCGTGACGCCCGGCTCCGGAGGAGCGTGGTCGGCGGCCTGGCTGGTACCGGACTCCGGCAGCACGTCGGCCACCCGGGTGCCGGATCCGCGCACGCCTGTCAGCCACCCTCCAGCGATGAGCTGCGTGTATGCCTGGACGACCGTGCCTCTGGACAAGCCGAGGTCGGCGGCGAGGGTACGGGTGCCGGGCAGCCGGGTGCCCGCGGTCAGCCGCCCCCGTCGCACGGCCTCGCGCAGGGCGCTCTCCAGCGACCGTCCGGCCCCGCGGTCGCGGGTCAGGTCGAGATGCAGGTCGAGACCTGACCCGCAGTCAGCCTCATCGTCCGGCGAGTTTCGCACCTGCCGACCCCCTCTGGTCTCGCGTCGCATGCCCCCATCCGCGAGCGCCGGCGAGAACACCCAGCTTCCCACCACGGGGACGGACTGCCGCTACAGGCCTCTTCGCGTGTGGCCTCGCTCACAGTTCGAGGTGAATCATCACACCGGTCCCGTCCCTGTCGTCGAGACAGTCGTAGCCATCAGTACTCCTGGCCTGCCGCAACGGCCGGGAGCGATCGGGGAGTGTCATCGATGCAAGCAACGAAGTTTCGCAGTCTCGCCTTCGGGGCGGCCGTGACCGCGGCACTTGCCGCGGGAACGCCGCTCGCCGCCCAGAGCAGCGGCGAACAGACCGTGACCGCGCAGCGGCCTGCGGCGCAGGCACACGCGGCAACCGGACCCCAGGGCGCAGGGGAGCTGATCTCGGCCAAGGCCCTCGCCGCCTTGGACCCGGCGCTGGCGTCGGTGGCCGGACGGGCGGATCGGCTCACCTATCGCTCCCGGTCGCTGAACGGTGATGACATCGTGGTCAGTGGGGTGCTCCTCAAGCCGAAAGGCAAGGCGCCCAAGGGAGGCTGGCCCGTGGTGTCGTGGGGGCACGGGTCCTCCGGCACCAGCGACCAGTGCGCTCCGTCCACCACGGCGAACAAGGACGGCAAGGTCGACCTGTACGGCTACAGCGGTTTCATCGTCGAACTGCTCAAGGCCGGCTATGCGGTGGCCGCGACCGACTACGAGGGCCTGGGCACCCCTGGTGAGCATCCCTACATCGTGGCTGACAGCGAAGGCCGTGGCATGATCGATGCCGTTCGCGCCGCGATCCAGGCCGAGCCCTCGCTGTCGAAGTCGTGGTTCGCCGTCGGGCATTCCCAGGGCGGGCAGGCCGCCATCGCCGCCGGGGAACTCTCCAAGACCTGGGGCCGGGGCCTCGATTTCCGGGGCACGGTCGGGATGGCACCGGTGACCGACGTCGGTCAGGCCTACAACTACGGTTCGCCCGGCCCGGTGGACCGCGGCTTCTATCTGCTGGCGCTGCAGGGTTTGAAAACGCTGCACCCCGGCTTGCGGTACGACGACTACCTCGGCGACCAGGCCATGCGCATGCTGTCTGTAGCCGAGAAGGAGTGCACCGCGAAAATCTGGGAGTACTTCTCCACCGACCTCGGCGACAAGCTGAACGACTTCCAGTTCACGCCTCAGACCCCGCAGGCCGCGCTGAAGCTGCAGCCCTTGCTGGACGCGCAGAGCGTGCCTCGCGGAAAGACCCCCGGCCCGATGCTGCTGCTCCAAGGTGATCAGGACCCGTCCATCAAGATCGCGGTGACCAAGCAGGCGGCTCGCGACGCCCGCGCGGCCGGCACCGCGGTCAAGCTCCGCGTCTACCCGGGCAAGGACCACTACTCCGTGCTGACCCCGCACGACGAAGGCGGCGCGGCCACTGACGTCATCAACTGGCTCAACAGCCACAAGAGCCGATGACGGCCAGAGAGGACAGACGGATCGGGAAGATCCATCTTTGCCGCGGTCCTGGATGAATGCGGTGTACAGCGGCATAGCCTCGGTACACGGGGAGAAACAGTGATCTCGGGTGGTTCGCCACGTGAACCGCGGAAGGAGAGCCGTCATGCCACGCTACCGGGGGCAGGCCGCACTCCCCCTGACTTCGATCCTCGACGAACGCGCCACCGTGACGCCGGACGATCGCGTCACCTTGCTGAATCTCGCGTACAGAATGCTCGGCTCCACCCACGACGCCGAGGACGTCGTGCAGGACGCCTACGCGCGGTGGTATGCCCTCTCGGACGAAGCACAGCGCGCCATCCACTCGCAGATCGCCTGGCTCGTGCGGGTGACCAGCAGGATCTGCCTGGACCAGCTCAGCTCGGCCCGGGCGCGCCGGGAAAGGTACGTCGGCGACTGGCTTCCTGACCCTCTTCCCGGCGACGCCCGGTGGTCCAGCGCCGCGAAAACCCAGCAGGACGATCCGGCCGAGCAGGTAACTCTCGACGACTCCGTCAGTATGGGCGTACTCGTCATGCTCGAATCCGTGACTCCGGCCGAACGGGTCGCCTTCGTTCTGCACGACATCTTCAACCTGCCGCATCCTGAGATCGCCGACATCGTCGGACGTACTCCGGAGGCCTGCCGTCAGCTCGCCACCTCGGCCAGGCGGCACCTCCAGCGCGACCGGCGCCTCACCGTCAATGCCCATCAGCATCGCAGCGTCGTCGCCGCCTTCAAGAACGCCTGCGAGCACGGTGACTTCGACAGCCTGATCAAGCTGCTCGACCCCCAGGTGAGCGTTCGCACCGACGGCGGAGGAAAGGTCCGGGCGGCCCTGCGCCCGATCGCCGGCTCCGAGAAGGCGGCGCGCTATTTCCTCGGCCTGCGCGAGAAGAATTTCGCCCAGGAGATCACCGAAGAAAGCGTCAACGGCCGCCCCGGATTGGTCACCCACGCCAACGGCGGAATCAATGGCGTCATGGCCATCGCCGTCCACGACCGCCGCGTCACCGATATTTGGCTGATAGTCAATCCGGACAAACTCCAGGCCTGGCAGAGCTTCAATATGTGACGATTCAGCGGCGGCAATCGTGAGGTCGTTCGGCTATGAGATATGCCCTACCAGACGACTGCGAGAAATGGCCGCTCAGTTTCTATGCTGAAGAAATGAATAACGCACAGAGCCGACGCGCACTCATCGTCGGAATGGGAATCAGCGGTATGGCCACGGCGATCCGGTTGCGTCAGATCGGCTGGGAGCCGATCATCGTCGAACGGGCACAGCAGCGCCGAACGGGTGGCTACTTCGTACTGCTGTGGGGAGCGGGGCGCGCGAGCGCCGAGCGGCTGGGCATGGGGCCGGGCGTGCCGGACCACGGCGCCCCCGACACCATCCACTACGAGATCGACCGCCGCGGCAACCGGACCAGCACGGCCATCCTCGGCAACCTTCCCGGCGGTCCGCGCATGATGCTGCGGGGCGACGTCGAGAACGCCGCGTTCGAAGCGTTGCCCGGCGACGTCGAGATCCGCTTCTCCACCGTCCCGACAGAGATCCGGCAAGATGCCGACGGCGTCGCCGTAACCCTGCGCGACACCGCGAACGGCGACACCGTGACCGAGCGGTTCGGCCTGGTCGTCGGCGCGGACGGGCTGAGGTCGACCGTGCGCAGCCTGGTGTTCGGCCCGCACGAGCGCTACATGCACCGACTGGGCGGGATCACCTGTGCCTTCCAGCTCTCCAAGCCCCTGCCCGGCCTCGCGCAGGAAGACACCGCCGTACTGCTGGAACCGGACCACGACCGCGCGATGTGGGTGTTCGGTTTCCAGGACCGGATCCCCACGGTCATGCTCACGTACCGCACTGACGACATCGACTCCGAGTTCCGCCTGCCTCCGGCCCAGCGGCTGCGTCAGGTCTTCGGCGACCGCCCGACGGGCAAGCTGCTCGGCGCTGTCCTCGACGAGGCCGACAAGGTGAAGGACATCCTCTTCGACTCGGCCGAACAAGTACGGATGGACTCCTGGCATCGAGGGCGGGTGGTTCTACTGGGTGATTCGGCATGGTGCGTTACGCTCTACGCCGGAATGGGTGTCTCGGCAGGGTTGGTGGGAGCGGATCTGCTCGGCTCCATGCTGCAGCGGCATCCGGACGACCTCGAAACGGCGTTGACCGAATGGGAAGGCAAACTGCGACCGGTCATCACCGAGTGGCAGGGCACGGCCGAAGGGCTGCGTCGGTGGTTCAACCCGTCGGGCCGCCGCGAGAAACTGCTGCGCCTTTTCTGGACCCGGGGCGAGGACTGGCCCGTCATCGGCCGCTGGGTCCGGCAGTTTTTCATGCGCGGCAGAATGTCGAAGAATGCGGACGTCGCTGCGGTCTGAGCCCGGATCAGCTGCGGTGACCGAGCTTGTGCGGCACATCCCGGCCAAGGGCGCACGCATCTTCCAGGTGACGCGAAAGCCGGTGCTGCGAAAGCCGGTGCTGCGGAAGCTGGTGCTGCGGAAGCTGGTGCTCCGCCACGCGTTGCGGAGCACCAGCGTCCCGGACATCGTGCGGTCGGCGCGCATCGGCGACCGCACGCCTGCTACTCGCCGCCGGGTTCCACGATCATGAAGGTGGCCGTGCCCACCGCCATGTTCCCGGCCTTGTCGGTGGCCCGGTACGACAGCGTGTGCTCGCCCGGCTGGTCCACCGTCAGCGGCTTCGTGTACGCCGCGAACGGCTGGCCGTCGAGTGAGTACTCCACCGTGTCCAGCCCGGACCCGACGTCGCTCGCCGTCAGCTTGACCGTGGCCGAGCCGACGTAGTTCCACGCCCAGTCCATGCTGCCGGTGAGCGCGGCCGACACCTGCGGCAGCGTGGTGTCGTCCTCAGGACGCACCACGGTGAACCTCAGCGTCGCCACCGGCGAGGTGTTGCCGGCCTTGTCGGTGGCCCGGTACGACATCGTGTGCGCGCCCGCCTGGGTGACGGACACGGGGGACGGATACTCGGTGTAGGGCCCGCCGTCGAGCGAGTACTCCAGGGTGTCGACCCCCGACTCGGTGTCGTTCACCGAGAGCATGGCGGTCGCCGAGCCGACGTAGTTGCCCGCCGAGTCCTGCTGGCCCGACAGCACCGCCGAGACCTGCGGCGGGGTGGTGTCCCCTCCTTGCGAGGGCGCCACCGTGAACGTCGCCGTGCCCACCGGCGAGGTGTTGCCGGCCTTGTCGATGGCCCGGTACGACAGGGTGTGCGCGCCGGGCTGGTCGACCGAGAGGGGCTCCGTGTAGACCGCGTACGGCTGGCCGTCGAGCGAGTACTCCACGGTGTCCACGCCGGAGCCGGAGTCGGTCGCCGTGAGCGTGACCGTCGCCGCGCCCACGTACTCGCCCTCCTCGTTCCTGTCGCCGGTCACCTCACCGGTGACCTCGGGCGGCGTGGTGTCCTCCTCCTGCGGCGCCACCACCGTGAACGCCACCGAGGCCACCGGCGAGGTGTTGCCCGCCTTGTCGGTGGCCCGGAAGGTCACCGTGTGCGCGCCGGGCTGGTTGACCGACACCGGGGCCGTGTAGGGCGCGAACTGCCCGCCGTCCAGCGCGTACTCGACCGTGTCCACCCCGGACTCGGTGTCGCTCGCCGAGAT
The DNA here is from genome assembly GCF_040649755.1 of Nonomuraea sp. NPDC048882. Lineage (NCBI taxonomy): Bacteria > Bacillati > Actinomycetota > Actinomycetes > Streptosporangiales > Streptosporangiaceae > Nonomuraea > Nonomuraea sp. NPDC048882. The sequence goes on along the minus strand of NZ_JBEZGB010000029.1, from coordinate 87,300 downwards.
CGTGACCGTCGCCGCGCCCACGTAGGCGCCGTTCTCGTCCTGGTCGCCCGCCACCTGCGCGGAGACCTGCGGTGCGGTCGTGTCCTCCTCCCCGCCTTCGGTGACGACGAGTTCGCCGACCATCTGGCCGTGACCGGGAATCACGCAGGAGAAGCGGTACTTGCCGGGGGTGAGGTTGACCTGGGCGGTGTGCCGGCCGCCGTTGGCGTCGACGGGGCTGGCGATGATGTTGAGGGTGACGTCGTGGTTGTAGCCGGGGGTGGAGGTGTCGAACGTCAGCGTGTGCGTCATGCCGGTGGAGTTGCCGGTGTCCGTGCTGTTCTCGAAGACGATGGTGGCGGGGCCCGCCGTCGCGGACTCCGGCACCGACTTGTACGCGGTCATGCTGTCGTCGGCGGTCCAGGTGAGCACCTGGTCCGCCGCCCGCACGCCGGCCACCTGTGTGGCGGTGGACTGCGTCCCGGACATACGGGGCTGCGTGGCGGCCTGGACAGAGGAGAGGAAGAGCGCGGGCAGCGCCACGGCGAGCAGCACCACGGCCAGGCGCGGCGCCGTCACCGCTCCGGACGCTCGACGTAAGGCCCTGATCACGAGAGAGGGGAGAGATTCGGCATGCATGTGTCGATGCACCTTTCCGAGCTGGGTGGGGTGCCGGGCGGGGTACGCTCCCCCGCCCGGCACCCGGCCTAGAGTTCGCGCACGCGGATGTTGCGGAAGTCGATCACGTCGCTGTTGCCGTGGTTCTGCAGCCCGACGAACCCGCTGATGAACTGGCGCAGGTCCGTGGGCGGGTCACCGGCGCGAGACGACTCCTTGCCCGGCGTGTTGTCGAACTCGTTGATCACCGTGCCGTTGCGGATGATCGTGTAGTGCTGGCCGACCACCCGGACCTCGTAGTCGTTCCACTGGCCCTTCGGGGTCGCCCCGGCCCGGCCCAGGCCGTTGGGTGAGAAGTTGTAGATGGAGCCCGTCTTCTGCGGCTCGCCCGTGTCGCCGTCGTAGATCTGGATCTCGTGGCCGCAGTAGATCGCGACCCACGCGGGCGACGTACGCGCCGAGCCGACCGTACCGCAGCTTCCTGCGGGACGCTGCTCCAGCGGGGTCCTCGGGTCCGGGAACCGGACGAAGACGCCGCTGTTGGCGCGGGTCGGGTCGGGCGAGCTGTCACGGAACTGCAGCCGGACCGAGAAGTCGGCGTACGCCTTGTCGGAGTACCACAACATGCCCAGACCACCCGAGCTGCGGATCGTGCCGTCCGGCCGGAGGTCGAACCGCCCGGACGGCGCCTGGGTCCAGCCCATCAGCGACGACGCCGTGCCGTCGAAGATGGACTCGTACCCGCTCACGTTCCCGACCTCCGACTGGCGGGCGGCGGTGCGCAGGGCCTCCGCCTCCTGGGCGGTGATGACGCCGTCCGCCAGGAGCTGGTCCGCGACGGTCCGGGCGTGCTTGACGAACTGGTTGTGGTTCTTCCAGGCGCGCTCGTCGTCGATCAGGTCGTTGATCGTGCAGCCGCCGGCGGCGACCTTGTTGCGCACGCCGGTGAGCGTGTCGAGGAACTGCACCGTCGGCCGGGCGTCGGGCGCGCCGCAGCCGACCGTGACGACGATCTTCCCGGTGGCCTGCTCGCCGTCGGCGTAGGTGACCTTCAGCGTCGCCTGGTAGGTGCCGAAGCCGGGGTAGGTGTGGGTCGGGGCGGGATCCGTCGACACCTCGCTGCCGTCGCCGAAGTTCCACTCCCACGCCACGCCGCCGGCCTGGGCGCTGGAGAACGCCATCGTCCTCGGGTCGGCGTTCTGCCGGGCGGGACGCGCCACGGCCGCGGCCGGGTCCGGCGTCGCCGGGCCGCCCTTGTAGGTGACGCGGACCAGCTTCTGGTTGGCGTGCAGGCTGAAGAAGCCGTTGCCGTAGTCGAGCAGGTAGAGCGCGCCGTCGGGGCCGAACTTGGCGTCCATCCACGACTGGATCTGGTTGGCGCCGACGCCGCCCGGGATGATGGTGCGCAGGTCCTCGGCGAAGGCCGGCCGGCCCGCCTCCCTGGCGGTCTCCGGGTTCACGGTCACGGCGATGCGGTTGTTGCTGTTGCCCTCGTCACCGATGAGCCACTTGTTGTCCCAGTACTCCGGCCAGGCGACCCCGCTCTCCGTGTCGGCCTGGGAACGGTGGTAGGTCGGCCCCGACATGACCGCCTGGTTGCCGCCCTTGAGGTAGGGCATGGTGAAGGTCTCCTCGCCCTGCTTGTACGTCGGGAGACCGCTGTCGTCGGACCGCTTCGGGTAGACCGGGCCGCCGCCCTGCGGCGAGTACCAGATCATGTTCTTGCGCGCCGGCGGGATGTCGACCAGGCCGGTGTTGCGCGGCGAGGTGTTCTTCAGGTTGTCGCAGTCGTACCAGCCGGCCGGCTGCGTGGCGTCGCTGTTGCTGCGGTCGCGGTAGGGCTGCTTGTCGCCCATGCAGTACGGCCAGCCCTGGTTTCCGGCCGAGGTGAGCACCGTCACGGTCTCGTACTTCGCCGGTCCCCACGTCTCGCTCGGGCCGAAGGCGTCAGGACCGACCCAGCCGGCCGTGATCCAGTCGTTCTTCTTGTCCCACTGCAGCCGGGCGATGTTACGCACGCCCATCACCCAGATCTCCGGGCGGGTCTTGCCGCCGCCCTCCTCCTTGCCGGTGAACAGGTTGCCCTCGGGGATCGTGTAGGTCCCGTCGGGCTCGGGGTGGATGCGCAGGATCTTGCCGTTGAGGTCGTTGGTGTTCCCGGCGGTACGGCGGGCGTCCTGGAACGAGGTGCCCTTGTAGTCCTGGGTCCAGTTGTTGCCGGAGTAACCGCTGGATCCGCCGGAGGAGTTGCTGTCACCGGAGCCGATGTAGAGGTTGCCGGACTCGTCGAAGGTCATGCCTCCGCCCGCGTGGCAGCAGCTGTGGATCTGGGTGTCCCATTGCAGCAGGTCCTTGCGGCTGCTCTGGTCGATCGTCTGGGTCCGCGAGTCGTAGTCGAACCGGGAGACCGTACGCTTGCCGATGCGCCGGTTCTTGTCGATCGACGCGTGCGGCATCCAGTACACGTAGATCCAGCCGTTCTCCGCGAAGTCCGGGTCGAGGGTGATGCCGACCAGGCCCTCCTCGTTCTTGACCAGCTCGTCGCCGCTGCCGCGGTTGCCCATGACGGGCAGCGTGGTCAGCAGCTTGACCTGCTTGGTCCGCGGATCCCACTGGTGGATGGTGCCGCAGCCGAGGCCCACCTTCGGGTCGTTCCAGTCGGGGATCGGGCCGGTGGCGCAGGCCGCCTTGCCGATGTAGAAGACCTTGCCGTTCGGCGCGACGGTCAGGCCGTGCGGCTCGCCGATCTGGTCCATCTGGCCCTGCGCGTTCGTCGTGGTCAGCCGTTCCACGGCGTAGTTGGACGCGATGGTCGCCTGGCAGTCGCCCCTGACGATGCCGGTCGCCCACCGGATGGCGCCGGCGAGGTGCGAACGGAACTGCGTGTCGCCGGTGTAGCTGGCCGCGGTGCCGCCCATGCCGGTGTAGAAGGAGCGGCCGCCGTCGTAGTCACGGCACCAGGAGACCGGATGGAACGCGCCGTTGCCGTCCATCTTCGGGTTGTAGGTCCACTCCTCGACCTGCGCGATCGTGTGGACCTTGCCCACCGGGTTCGGGTTCCAGCTCAGCCACTTGTCGGTCCGCGACAGGGTGAGCGGCAGCCCCTCGTTCGCCGGGTGCTGACGGTCGAGGATGTCCACGACGGCCTTCTGCGGCTTCGGCTCGGGGGGAGGCGCGGAGTCGGGCCCGAACAGCCGCAGCTCGGCGAGCTGGGTCAGCGGCTCACCGCTGTTCGCGGTGACGTCGAGCCGGTAGTACTGGTACGCCGTGGTGTTCTCGAACTCGTACTCCTTGGTCTGGAACCGCTGGGGGAAGGTCTCCCCGGTACGCCTGTCGAGATCCGTCCAGGTCGTCCCGTTCTGCGAGCCCTGGAGGGTCCAGTCCCTGGGGTCCCGGCCGGCGAAGTCGTTGGCCGACGTCAGCGCGTAGTGCGCCACCGCGACGGCCTTGTCCAGCTTGCCCTGCACCCACGCGGTCGGCGTCCTGGCCAGCCACTTGGTGTCGTTGTCCCCGTCGAACACCTTGTCCTTGGTCTCGTTCGGCGGGTTCTCCGCGCTCGCCGCGCTCTCCGTCACCTTCTCCGCGATGGGGAGGGCGCCGACGGGACGGGTGCCGATCAGCTCGGTGAACCAGGCCGAGTCCACCTGCGCGCGGGCGGCGTCACGGATGCCGACGAACCCGCCACCGCCCCTGATGAACGCCTGGAAGGCGGCGAGCTGCGCCTCGTCCAGGGTCACGCCCTTGGCGGACAGGAACACCACGCCACGGAAGCGGGCCAGGTTGTCGGCGGTGAAGACCGCCGGGTCCTGGGCCTCCTCGACGGAGAACCCGTTCTTCTTGCTCAGTTCCCTGATCGCCGTCGCGGCCGCCCGTACCGGGTCGTCCTGCTGCGCGGCCTGGCCGCTGAAGACCAGCACGCGGACGGGGACCTTCTTGGCGGCCGGGGCGGGGGCCTGGGCCAGGGCCGGCACGACGGCCGGGGGCGCCAGCCCGAGCACCAGGACGGCGACCGACAGCGTTGTCAGGACGCGCCGCCAGAAGCGTGATCGGAACGGTAAACGGTCTGTTCGACCCATCGTTGCTCCTCGGGATCGAGAGTGGCTCAGGACCTGCTGCGGACGCGTTCGGGGACATCCGCGGTCCGGGGTTTCGAGGTCTGCGTGGGGCATGACGGCATGGCACGTTCGGGGCCGGGCCGGTCGCGTGCGGCCGTCAGTGGCCCTCGTGACCGCCACCGGGCTGACCTGGCACGTTCCCGTTCGCGTCGGTCACCTTGAAGATGCCGGCCATCCCCATGTCGGAGTGGCTCTGGACGTGGCAGTGGTACATCCACGCCCCCGGGCCGACCCGCTCGCCCGCGATCACCTGGAAGCCGAACGACTCGGCAGGACCGGTGATCTTGGTGTCGATGATCCGGCTCGGGTCCTCCAGGCTCTCCAGCAGGCCGGTGCGGTTGTCGGCCCAGCGGTGCCCGTGGATGTGGAAGGTGTGGTAGAACTCGCCGTGAGTGATCACGATCCACTCCACCCGCTCGCCCACCTTGGCCACGAACTCCGGCGCCTGGTGCGCGGGGCGGTTGTTGATCATCATGTCGTTGAAGACGACGGTGAACGTCTTGTCCGGCTTGACGTCCTTCTTCCGGCGGACCACCAGCGGGCCGTAGAGGCCCTGCCGGATGCCGATCGTGCCGTGCGGGGTGCCCACCACGTGGTCGTGGTAGTGCCAGTAGCCCGCGCTGCCGGGCTCGATGCCGGCGCCGCCGCCACGCCGGCCCTGCGCGTGGGTGCGCCAGATGTAGGTGCGCCGGCCGCCGGGCTCGACCACGCCGTCGTTCAGGCGCGTACCGTCGCTGGACACGTCGTAGTCGACCCCGTGGACGTGCAGGCTCGCCGCCACGTCCAGGTTGTTGACCATCTCGATCTCCAGGGTGTCGCCCTCGATCATCTCGATGAGCGGCCCGGGGATCGTCGCCTTGCCGGGCTCAAGGCCGTAGCCGAGCTGGCCGTCCGCCAGCCGCTCCGCGTACAGGGTGATGCGGCGGACCGCGCCCATGGTCGCGCCGGTCGTGCCGGTCTGGATCGTCGCGGTCGGATTCGCTGTGACCAATGGTGCCAGCGCGGCAGCAGCCGCGGAGGTGGTGAAGGCACGCCGGGAGAGCAGGCTTTTCGCCAGGCCTCTGCCTACCTCGGTCATGGTTCCCCAATCGGTGACGCTTGCGTGAGGGTGACTTGCGGGTGCTCGGGAGAACGCGCTCGCGCGCGACGTCGGTTTTGGCCTGAACCGGTCGCGTCGTGATTGGTGCGGTTACGGGGGTAGTTAGACCGATCTTCGATCGAAGTACGCGCCTTTTTCGGCGAAATGTCAATAACTAGCATCGAAAAGAGTCAAAAGTTCCGACCGGCGCCGAGGCCTCCACCGCTGGCGCTCCCCCTGACCGCCGTGTACGGATTGTCACGGTCCCGAAGCGCAGCCGCACGCGGGGATGTGGCCAGGTGTGGCCAATTCGTGCGGTGTGACGCGAGTCTCGTCGGCGATCCAGCAGATGACGGGCCTCCCGGTCGCGCTACGTGACGGAGCGTGACGAAACTGGTGGCTGGACAGCGAGTGAGCATGGGTGTTATCGATGGGGCGCGGCACCGGTCACCTTATGCCGCCTTTATGCACCGCACCTGCATCCCCCTCGTTCCTCTCCCCCTCTCCCCCAGCCAATGTCCCGAGCTTGGAGTGGTGATTGTGATCAGTATGCGTTCACGCGCCTTATGCGTGATCACAGGGTTAGCCGTGTTAGTGCCAGGGCTGGCGTCGATGCCTCCCCAGCCCGCGGCCGCGGAGACCGTCGCCCCTGAATGCATCCCCGGCGCGCCCGCTCCGGCGCAAGGTCTCCAGAAGCAGCCCTCGGCTCCCTCCGCCGGCCCGCAGGCGGCCGTGCCGAAGCCGTTCACGACCATCGCGGACGGCGAGAGCGCCAAGACGATCACCCATGACGAGGCCCGGCTGGACATCGGCAGCGCGGCGCTGGACGAGCCGGCCGAGATCGGCATCACGCCGCTCAGCCCGGAGGAACTGCCGGTGCTGGGTGCCGGGATGGACAATGTCACCGAGGCGCCGCGGGCCGGTTACCGGTTCACGCCGACGCCGTTCGAGTTCGAGCAGGACATCACGATCAGCCTGCCGTACGACGAGGCGAAGCTGACGGCGGCCGGGCTGACCCCGCAGGACGTGCGGACCTTCTTCTTCGACGAGCAGGGCACCTGCTGGCGGCCCCTCGTGCGGGTGGCGATCGACACCGAGCAGCAGCTGATCGTCTCCAAGACCGACCACTTCACCGACATGGTCAACGCCACGGTGAACGCCCCCGAAGGCCCCGAGCAGGTCTCCTTCGATCCGACGAAGATCAAGGGCATCGAGGCCGGCGACCCGTCGGCGGGAGTGAACCAGATCGCCGCGCCGACGGCCGACAACCAGGGCGAGGCCCGGCTGTCGTACCCGATCGAGGTGCCCGCGGGCCGGGAGAAGATGCAGCCGCAACTGTCGGTGGAGTACGCGTCGGGGGCGGCCAACGGCTGGATGGGCGTGGGCTGGGACCTGGCGATGCCGTCGATCTCGATCGACACGCGCTGGGGCGTGCCCCGTTACAGCGCCGAGGACGAGACCGAGACGTACACGTTCGCCGGAGATCAGCTGACCCCGGTGGCGCACCGGGGAGCGGCGCGGCCACGTACCGCCGACAAGGTGTTCCACCAGCGGACAGAGGGCCGGTTCTCGCACATCCTGCGCAAGGGCGACTCGCCCAGGAACTACAGCTGGGAGGTCACCGACAGGTCCGGCTCCCGCTGGTTGTACGGCGGCGAAGGGGCGGTGCTGGCCGACGACTCGGGCAACATCTTCTCCTGGGCGCTGCGCGAGGTGCGTGACCCGAACGGCAACACCATGCGCTACCAGTACACGACCGTCGAGGACGCCGGCGTGGCCGGCGGCACGGTCGAGGGACGCGCGCTCTACCCGAAGAAGATCACCTACACCGGGCTCGGCGACGCCGACGGCCCGTACTCGGTGACGTTCCTGCGTGACAGGGAGCTCGGCGAGCCGCGCCGGCCGGACGTGTCGATCAGCGCGCTGGGCGGGTTCAAGCAGGTGACGGCGGATCTGCTGCGCCGGGTCGAGGTGCGGCTGGGCGACGACCTGGTCCGCCGCTACGACTTCGTCTATGCCCAGGGCGCGTTCGGCAAGCCGCTGCTGTCGAAGATCCAGCAGTACGACGCCGCCGGAAAGCTGTTCAACACCCATGAGCTGGGCTATTTCGACGACATCCGCGACGCCTCCGGCGCCTACACCGCGTTCCAGCGGGTGGAGTGGACCTCACCGGACGACGGCCTGTCCAACGGCCTGGTCAACGGGATCCGCCCCGGCGCGGGCGAGGCCGGTGCGCTGAACGGCAACACCTCCACCGGCGCGGGCGGCCACCTGTACACGGGATGGGGGCCGCTGCCGAGCAAGTCGAACTCGGTCGGGGTGAAGGCCGGATTCAGCCGCAGCTCCGACAAGGGCCTGCTGGCGCTGATGGACGTGGACGGCGACAGTCTGCCGGACAAGGTCTTCGAGGCCGGCGACGGTCACGTCTTCCGCAAGAACCTGTCGCGCCCCGGCGGCGAGCCCCGCTTCGCCGAGCAGACCACGCCGCTGCGCAACCTGCCGGGCCTGTTCGACCAGGACTCCAGTTCCCGTACGGTCGGCGTCGAGGCCTACCCGGGCGGCGGCGCGGTGCAGCTCGACTACGTCGACACGATCAGCACCACGAACCGCTACTTCAGCGACGTCAACGCCGACGGCATCACCGACCTGGTCAACGGGGAGAGCGTGCTGTTCGGCCGGATCGGCGCCGACGGGGTGCCGGTGTTCGGCGCGGCGGCCGACACGCCGGTGCCGATCGGCGGCAGCGAGGCGGACGCCGACGGCCTGCTGCCCGACTACTCCGAAGACCGCGAGCGACGGGAGCAGTCGTTCCCGCTGGTGGACACGTTACGTCGGTGGACCGCGCCGTTCGACGGCACGGTCGCGGTGACCGGCACGGTCAAGCTCGACGCGCCCGAGGGTGAGCTGCCGGCGTTCGCCGACCCCGACGGGGTGCGGGTGGCCGTGCAGCACGAGAACGACGAGCTGTGGTCGGCCAGGATCGAGGCCGGCGACCGTGACGAGCACACCCCGCAAGGGGTGGACGCCATCCAGGTGAGCAAGGGCCAGCACCTGTACTTCCGGGTCGGTTCGGTGCACGACGGCGCCGCCGACCGGGTCACCTGGAACCCGACGATCACCTACACCGGCCTGCCGGAGACCTCCGACGCCAACGGCCTGCCGCTGACCTCCAACACCGCGGCCGACGACTTCACGCTCGCCGGGCGCGCGGCCACCGTGACGGTCCCCAGGGACGGCACCCTGACGCTGGGCGGGGCGCTGACCAAGAGCGCCGCCACCACCGACGACCTCACGATCCTGATCACCCGCGCCGGTACGCCGGTCTTCCAGCAGCAGGTCCCGGCCGCCTTCACCGGCGAGGTTCCGGTGAGCGCGACGGTGCCGGTCACCAAGGGCCAGGCGCTGACGTGGCGGATCAAGACGGACACGCCGATCGACGTGACCGCGCTGAAGTGGACGCCCACGGCGGCCTACACCGAGACCTCGCCGGTGCCGGACGAGTTCGGGCAGGAGTTCGCCGCGCCGTACGACATCGACACCTACACCGTCTCCAGCGCAACCGCCCCGCCGCAGCCGTACCCAGCGTCCGGCGGAACGCTCACCGTCACCCCGCAGCCGGTCGCCGCCGACGGCGCCACCGGCCAGGTGATCTTCTCGGTCAAGAAGCAGGGCGCGCTGCTGGCCAAGCAGAGCGTCACCCTGGGCGCCGAGCCGGTGCCGCTTCAGGTCGAGACCACGGCGGAGGACAAGCTGTTCTTCGAGTTCACCGCGCCCGCAGGGCTGCTGAGCGGGGCTTCCGTGCTGGTCGGCGGCGTCGAGGAGGCCGCGACCGTGCACAGCCCGGCGCCCGAGGGCGTGTACGGGCGGCCGTACCGCGGCTGGGCCTATGTCGGCTACAACGGCAACGGAGACCGGGCCACCCGGCCGATCAGGCAGGGCGACCTGGACAGCATGGAGGACCTGCAGTCCGAGCTGCCCCAGGACGTGGACGTGGACCGCGACCGGCCTGAGTTCGAGCAGGACCCGCGGGTCACGCCGCCGAACGCGATCCTGTTCGTGGCCGAGCCCGACCGGAACAGCTGGGCCTCGGGCGCGGACCTGACGGTCTCCGGTGCCACGGTGACCAGTTCCCGGCTGGGCGGGCAGTCGATCGGCCTGCCCACGGCCGCCGACGTGTCCGGCGTACGGGCGGTGCCGCGCATGTCCCGCTCCCAGCAGATCTCGGTGACCGGCAGCGTCGGCGGCGGGGTCGGCAGTGTCGGCGGCAGCGTGGCCACCGGCACCTCCAGCGGCGAGCTGGACTACTTCGACATGAACGGCGACGGCTTCCCCGACGTGGTCGGCGCGGGCGGCATCCAGTACACCGACCCGTCAGGAGTGCTCGGCCGCACGCGCGGTGACACGCCGGGCGGCACGGTGCGCTCCTCGGACAACCGCTCGGGCAACGCCAGCGCGGGCAGCGCGGCCAAGACCATCACCACCGGCCGCGGCGACGCCGCGCCGAGCGGGACGGCGACGGCCAACACCTCGTCGTCCGGCAACGACATGCCGCCGCTGGGCATCGGCGGCAGCTTGGGGACGGGCACCTCGGACGCCGAGTCCGACCTGCTGGACATCAACGGCGACGGGCTGCCTGACCGGGTGTTCGAGGACGGGCGCGCGGCGCTCAACCTCGGCTACCGGTTCGCGGCGCCGGAGCCGTGGCCGGGCGGGCCGCTGAACGACGGCGGCAGCGACAACGCCGGCGTGAACATCGGCTTCAACACCGACTTCTACGGCTTCGCCGGCGGCGCGTCGCTGAACCAGGGCGACAGCACCACCTCGGCCACGCTGGCGGACGTCAACGGCGACGGCCTGGCCGACCGGGTGTTCGCGGGCTCGCCGATCAGGGTGGCGATCAACACCGGTGGCGGGTTCACCGCCCCTGTCGCCTTCGGTGGCAGCCTGTCCGGGGTGAGCGGCGACGTCAACGCCCGGCTGGGCGCGGGGGCGTACTTCACCATCTCGATCCCGATCGCGTTCGGCATCGGCGGGTTCATCATCATCAACCCCGGCGCCGACACTTCGACCGGCGCTTCGCGTGCCTCGCAGCAACTGCGGGACATCAACGGCGACGGCTTCGCCGACCACCTCGCCTCCGGCGCCGACGACCAGCTGACGGTGGCGGCCAACCAGACCGGCCGCACCAACCTGCTCAAGACGGTCAAACGCCCACTGGGCGCGACGATCGAACTGGACTACGCGCGGGACGGCAACACCTACGACCTGCCCAGCTCCCGCTTCGTGCTCAGCTCGGTCAAGACCGACGACGGCCTGGCCGGGGACGGCGAGGACGTCCAGCACACCACCATCGGTTACGCGGGCGGCGTGTACGACCGGCTGGAGCGGGAGTTCCGCGGTTACGCCACGGTGACGACCCAGGGCCGGGACCGCAACGGGGCCGTGTACCGGACCATCACCGCCACGTACGACACCAGCAGCCACTACACCCGCGGCCTGGGCACGCGTACGCTCACCGCGGACGGCGCGGGCAAGCCGTTCACCGAGGAACTGCGGACGTACGAGCTGCGCGACGTCGCCACCGGCGCGGCCGGCGACCCCGCCAGCACCAGCGCGGCGATCTTCCCAATGCTGGTCAGGACCGACGAGCGCTGGTACGAGGGCCAGGCCCAGCCGGGCAAGCAGACCCGGGTCGAGCTGGTCTACGACAAGCACGGCAACATCATCAAGACGACCGACCACGGCGAGAGCGGCGGCGCCGACGACGTGATCACCACGGTCGGCTTCGCGGACTGCACCGCCACCCACATCCTCGACGCGGCCGACAGGTCCGAGGTGCGCGGCGGCGGCAAGGTCATGCGGCGCACCGACGCCGACATCGACTGCGCCACCGGGAACATGACCCGGCACCGGGCCAAGCTGGGCGACGACAAGATCGCGGTGACCGACGCGACGTACAATCCCGGCGGCACGCTGGCCACCCTGACCGGGCCGGCCAACCACAAGGGGCAGCGCTTCAAGCTGACCTACACCTACGACGAGGTGACCGGCACCTACGTCACCTCCATCCAGGACAGCCACGGCTACACCTCCACCGCCGGCTACAACCTGAAGTTCGGCCGGCCCGAGACCACGGTCGACATCAACGACCAGCGGACGGTCCACACCTACGACGACGCCGGCCGCGTCGCCACCGTGACCGGGCCGCACGACCACGAGGCCGGCAGGCCGACCATCGCCTTCGAGTACCACCCTGAGGCGACCGTCCCGTACGCGGTCACCCGCCATCTGGACCGAGCCTCGGACGGAACGGTCAAACCCGACACCATCGACACCGTCACCTTCACCGACGGCCTGAACCGGGTCGTGCAGACCAAGAAGGACGCCCGGATCAACGGCACCGACGGCATGACCGTCTCAGGCCGGGCCGTCTACGACGAGTTCGGCCGCGTGGCCGAGCAGTACTACCCGGTCAACGAGGCCAAGGGCACGGCCAACACCAGGCTCAACACGACCTCCGACCGGGTGTACCCGACCACGAACGAGTTCGACGTGCTGGACCGGACGGTGCGCACTGTGCTGCCCGACGGCACCGGCAGCTCCACGGCCTACGGCTTCGGCGACGACCGCTCCGGCACCCGGCAGTTCTCCACCGCGGTGACCGACGCCGAGGGCAACACCAAGGTCACCTACACCGACGTACGCAAGCAGCTGACCTCGGTGCGGGAGCCGAACCCGGTCAACGGCGGCCCGCCGCTCTGGACCAGCTACGTCTACGACCCGCTGAGCCAGCTCACCAAGGTCACCGACGACCAGAACAACCACACCACCTCGGCCTACGACGACTTCGGCCGGCGCACGACCGTGACCAGCCCCGACTCGGGGCGTACCGGCACCGGCTACGACCTGGCCGGCAACGTGATCAGCAAGGTCACCGCGAAGCTGGACGACCGGGACAAGAAGATCTCCTACGAGTACGACTTCAACCGGCTGGTGAAGATCGACTATCCGATCTTCAAGCACAACGACGTCCGCTACACCTACGGAGCCCCCGGTGCCGCCTACAACGGCGCGGGCAGGCTGACCAAGATCGAGGACGCCGGCGGCGTGACCACCCGCCAGTACGGGCCGCTCGGCGAGATCGTCTCCGAGACCAAGGTCCTGCCCGGCTCCGGCCACCACGACAAGACCTTCACCACGGGCTACCGGTACGACAGCTTCGGCCGGGTGCTCCAGCTCACCTATCCCGACGGGGAGGTGCTGACCTACGGGTACGACTCCGGCGGCCAGGTGATCTCGGCCACCGGGGTCAAGGGCGCGCACACGTACCCGTACCTACGTGACCTGCTGTACGACAAGTTCGAGCAACGCACGCGGGTGGTGCTGGGCAACGGCACGTCCACCACGTTCAGCTACGACGCCGCCGACCGCAGCCTCGCGCTGCTCAGCTCGACCCTGCCGAGCGGGTACGAGTTCCAGCGCTACCGCTACAGCTACGACGACGTCGGCAACATCACCCGCCTGCAGAACGACACCAACATCCCCGACGGCTCCACCACGCCCAAGCTCGGCGGGCCGTCCACGCAGACCTACGTCTACGACAACCTCTACCGGCTGACCCAGGCCACCGGCCAGTACACGCCGGACATCCACCGCACCAACACGTACGCCTTCCGCCTGACATACGACACCGTGCACAACATCGTCGGCAAGCAGCAGCGGCACGCCATCGTCGCCAGCAACGGCAGCGAGCAGGTGCAGCAGAACACCACCTACTCCCACGTCTACAGCTTCGGCTCCCGCCCGCACGCGCCGGCCGAGGTGGGCCCGGACGAGATGAAGTACGACGCCAACGGCAACCTCGTCAACCAGGAGTCCGACCAGCACGGCCGGCCCCGCCGCCAGCTCATCTGGGACGAGGACAACCGGCTGGCCTGCGTGCACGACACGACCAAGAACGACACCCAGCCGCAGGACCCCTCGGCCTGCGACGACCACCGCAAACCGCCCACGGTCCGCTTCACCTACGACGACCAGGGCCGGCGGGTGGTCAAGGACAGCTCGCAGATCACGCTGTACCCGAACCAGAACTACACCGCCCGCAACCAGACCGAGTTCAAGCACGTCTTCGTCGGCACCACCCGGATCGCCACGAAGACCACCAAACCGCCGTCCGTCTTCGAGAAGGACCAGTTCTTCTACCACGGCGACCAGATCGGCTCCACCACCTTCGGCACCGACGGCAACGGCCGGCTGGCCGAGCATCTCAACTACTTCCCCGGCGGCGAGACCTGGGTCGAGGAGAGCCCGGGCCAGTTCAACCCGTACCAGTTCACCGGCAAGGAGCTCGATCCCGAGACCGGCTACTACTACCACGGGTCGCGCTACTACGACCCCCGCATGGGCCTGTGGAAGTCCCCTGATCCGATCATCGACGACTACCTCGACGGCGAGGGCAACGACGGGGTCTACAACCCGGGCAACCTCAACCTGTACGGGTACGGCTACAACAACCCGGTCCAGAACTCCGACCCCGACGGCAACCTGGTCTTCCTCGTCCCCGCGGCCATCCTGGTCGGCAAGGGCGTCATGTGGGGCCTGACCGCGTACAGCGCCTACCAGGGCGCCAGAGCGGTGGCCGGTACGGTCAGCGACGTCGCCGAGGGCCGCAAGACCTGGCAGGAGGGCGCCGCAGAAGCCGGCCTGGCGGTGGCAGAAGCGGGCGCGGAGGCCGCACTCGGCAAGCTCAGGGTGGTCGAACGCGCCGCCGAGTTCGTCGGCAACACCGGCGTCGGCCGGCGAGCCGCCGACTGGGTGTCCGACCGGGCGGGCGACGTCGCCCAGAGATTCCGCAGAACCGACACCCCCGGCGGCTGCACCCTCAACAGCTTCGTCCCCGGCACCCAGGTGCTGATGGCCGACGGCACCGCCAAGCCCATCGAAGAGGTCGTCGTCGGCGACAGCGTCCTGGCCACCGACCCGGAGACCGGGCGTACCGAATCCAGGCTCGTCACCGGCGTCATCACCGGCGACGGCGAGAAGAGCCTGGTGAAGGTCACCGTCGACGTGGACGGCGACCGGGGCGACAGGACCGCCGACATCACCGCGACCGATGGTCACCCCTTCTGGGCCTCCAGCCTGGGCCGCTGGATCGACGCCGACCTGCTCCGGCCCGGCATGTGGCTGCGCACCTCGGCCGGCGACTACGTCGAGGTGGACGCGGTCAGCGAGTGGAGCGCGCCGCGCCGCGTGCACAACCTGACCGTCGACGGCCTGCACACCTACTACGTGCTGGCGGACGCCACCCCGGTCCTCGTCCACAACATCAACTGCCTCAACCTGCCCGACAGAATCCCCCCAGGAGAGTGGCGCACCGTCGGCGACCTCAACGCCAAGGGCGGCGTCTACGCCCTGGTGGCCCCGAACGGACAGGTGGTCAGAACCGGCATGGCCACCGACCTGCGCGACCGGCTCGGCAAGCACGGGCGCGCCTTCCCCGACCTACGTCAGGTGGTGCTCTACCGGACGGACGACCTGAACGAGAGACACGGCCTGGAGAAGCTGGTCGAGAACTACTACAAACCCATCCTCGCCAACCGGGCCGCGGTGGGCGACGACCACGTCAACCTGACCGACTACCTGCGAGCCGCCCGCGACTTCCTGGCCCGCAACCAGTAACCCACCGAACCCACCGAACCCGCAGCCCCGGCAGGCCCCACGACGGCCCTGCCGGGGCTGTACGAATGGTCAATCTCGAACAGATGCCGGCACAGGCTTCCTGGAGGACCGTGAAAAAGATCATCTGGTCGGCGACACTCGCGGTGTCGATCGTCGTCCTCACCGCCTGCCAGCCACCCGTCAGCCGATGGGTGGAGCTCCAGAACCGCACCGGCGAAACCGTGACGGTGAAATGGCTCGGCGACGTGATCCACAGCCGGCAGGTTCCCGCCGGAGAGTCGGCCCGGATCCCGGTCGTGTCAGGCGGTTGCCTCCGCAGGGGAGCCGAAGACATGCTCGTGGCCGACACGGCCGGCGGCCGCCATTTCACCTTCGGCCCACCCGCCTGCGAAGGCGGCACATGGACACTGCCTGCCCGCTGACCTCTCCCCACGCGCCCCTGCGCCTGCCGCTTGCGGGTGCGGTGAGGCCATCAACCGCGCGGGCTTGGTTCGTTTCAGGGTTGGTGGCCGCCGAACCAGCTGAGCAGTCCCCACAGTGTGGCCCCGCCGGCGGCGAGCCCGTACAGCAGGGCTGACGGCCACGTGGAACCGTCCGCGATCATGAGAGCCGCGGCGATACTGATGACTGCCGCGGTCGCCACCGTTATCAAGACGACACGGTCAGGATTCATCGGCCGCTCTGAACGGTCAGCACCAGAGAGGTCGAACGAACGGGGCAGTGCACATGGACTCCTTGCGTTGATGTCGCGCCAGGCCATACCGGAGCCGGAAGGCGACTCCCTGAGTCCAAGAAAGCCAGAGTCCTCGGGCGTTGCGCCACACTGCAACACCACCGCCGCGGGGTTGCAGACAGTTGGCAACGCCCGGGAAGGCGCAACTGACGGGAAGGACGTGACCGAACCCGGATGATGGACAGATGAGCGAGATTGCCCGCCGTCCTGTTGCGTTAGCTCCATTGAGCCCCGGCCTCAGCCCACAGACGATGGCCTGGGTAACAGAACTGCGTGCGCAGTTCACCGCGTTGGGCATTTCGATCTGCCTGTTCTCCCGACTTCATCCGATCGACAAGGGCACCGTTTCCCGGTACCTCAGCGGTAAGCGAGTCCCCACTGACCGATGGTTTCTCGACAAGATCCTGGCTCTGCGTACAGCCTCGGGTGAATCAGTGACAGAGGAAGTCCGCGAACACTTGACCAACCTCCAATTGGCGGCTCTCCAAGTGGCGCATCCCCACGAATACCGCCTCAGGAAGGCGACGGATGAATTGGACATCGCGGTCACGCGCTGGAAGGAGGCGGAACGCTATGCCCAAAACTTGGAACAACAGTTGAATGAGCGCACTCACGCCCTCGAGGCTGTGCTCGGCGAGACTGATCGGCTTCGGGTCGCGTGGGACCACGACCGCGCTCAATACCTCGAAGAAATCGATCGCCTGACCGAGCAACTGGCACTCGCCCGCGGCAGAGCCTTCCAAGCTGAAGATCGTGTTCAGGAGATGGAGGCTCTTCTGAGTCAGCTGGAGACCCAGCAGCCCGATGGGGGCGGATCCGCCGCTGACGTCGTTGACGATCAGGTCAGCTGGCGGAGCGCGACTGCTTACATGGCAGCCGCGCAGTCGCAGGTGGTGTGGATTACCTCGCCCGCCGGAGTCGCCATCGAGGACGCCCCACAGTGGCGTGCCATCACCGGCCAGGGCCTGGAGGAATACCTGACCGACACCTGGCTGGGCGTCGTGCATCCCGAGGAACACCAACGAACCGAGGACGCCTGGCGGGAAGCCCGGCGTGAGCACAACGTCTTCGAGTGGAACTGCCGAGTGCGGACCAGGGCCAGCGGTTACCGCCACTTCGAGGTGCGCGCCGTGCCGATCATCCGCCACGGACGACTGGTGGAGTGGATCGGTGTCAACACCGACGTCACCCGACAACGCGAGGCCGAGGAGATGCGCGGCAGGCTGACCGACCAGCTCGGCGCCGCCACACTGCGTACCGCGCGGTTGCAGGGCGCCACGGCCATGCTGGCGGAAGCGCTGACGGTCGAGCAGGTGGTGCAGGTGATCATCGACGTCGGCCGCACCGCCCTGGCCGCCGACCGCTCGGCGGTCGCGCTGCTCGACACCGACCATGCCGCGCTCAAGCTGATCAACGGCGAGGGCGCCATAGGCGACGAGATCCCGCTGTCCTACTCCAGCGTGATGACCATGGCGGTCAACCGCCGCCGGCCCGTGTTCGCCGAGTCCCCCGAGTCGCTGAAGGCCCAGCTGCTCGAAGCGGGCGGCGACGAGGAGGACCTGGCCTGGTTCCTGGCCCACAGCGACGAGCGCGCCTGGGTGGGCCTGCCGCTGCTCGCCGCGGGACGTGCCCTGGGAGCGCTCCGATTCTCCTTCACGCGCCCGCAGAAGATCTCCCGCGAGGACGGCGTCTTCCTGGAAGCGCTGGCCAGCCAGTGCGCACTGGCGGTCGAGCGGGCCACACTGTTCGAGCGTGAGCACCGCACCGCCGAGACACTGCAGCGCAGCCTGCTGCCCGACGACCTGTCGGTGGTCAAGGGCCTGATGCTGGCCCAGCGCCTCCGCTCGGGCAGCCGCCACGTCCAGGTCGGCGGCGACTGGTACGACGCCTTCGTGCTCCAGGACGGGCGCGTCGCGGCCGTCGTCGGCGACGTCATGGGCAAGGGCGTCGAGGCCGCCGCCGGCATGGGCCGTATCCGCAACGCTATACGGGCGCTGGCGCTGACCAACCCGCCGCCCGCGGCCGTGCTCACCGGCTTGGACCAACTCCACCAGTTCGAGGGCGACGAACAGATCACCACTCTGGCCTATATGCTCGTCGAGCCCACCACCGGCGAGTGCACGCTGGCTCTCGCGGGCCATCCGCCTCCCTTGCTGATCTCGCCGAAGGGGACGGCAACTTTATGTGACGTTGAACCCAGCCCTCCCCTGGGTTGGCCGAGTCCCCGCGGGCAAGTCCGCTTTCTGATACCTGCTGGCCATACTGCCGTTCTTTATTCTGACGGACTCGTAAAGAGCAGGAAGCGCGGGCTCGATGCCGGACTCGCTGAACTCTGTGCGGCTGCGAGCATGGCCCCGAAAAACGTTGTGAAAATGCCAGACTTACTGCTCGACTACCTCATCGCCCAAATGCTGTCCGTATTCGGACAGGATGATGACGTTACTATGCTCGCGCTTCACGTTCCCGCTCCCGCTCCCGAAGACCCATGCCGACCCGATGACCGCGCGTTCATGCCGACCTATCCTGTCGCCGGCACCGTCTATGTGGGCAGCCAGACAGGTCACGTGGACAGGCGAGCCCTGCTGTCCGCCCTCCGCGCCGAACCCAGCGGAGCTTGACCGGCACATCTGGTGAACACGGGGCGTTCGGCGTGAACCGCCTTGGCCAAGCAGACGAGCAGATAATGAGCGGATGAAGGTACGTATCGGGATAGCGCCGCCCCCTGGAGACACCCCCGGCCACCTCGCCGGGCTCGCCGAGCGGGCCGAGGATCTCGGGATCGACTCCCTGTGGCTGTCGGAGATCGTCCACGGGCCGTCCGTCGAGCCCATGGTCGGCATGGCCTACACCCTGGCCGCCACCCGCAGGCTGAAAGTCGGCACGGGGGTGGCGATTCTGCCGGGCCGTCACCCGGTGCGGGTGGCCAAGCAGCTCGCGTCTCTGGCCGCGCTCGCCCCCAAGCGGGTGCTGCCGGCGTTCGGGCTGACCCCGGCCAGGCCCGCCGAGCGGGAGGCGTTCCCCGTTCCCGGGCCGCGCGGTGCGGTGTTCGACGAGTCGCTCGAACTGCTCAGGCTGCTCCTGCGGCAGGAGAAGGTGACCTTCCACGGCGAGTTCTTCACGGTGGAGAACGCCGGGGTCGGCCCGCTGCCGGCCAAGCCGCTCGACATCTGGGTCGGCGGCAGCGGAGAGCGCGCCCTGCGCCGGGCCGGGCGGCTCGCCGACGGCTGGCTGGCCAGCTTCCTCACCCCTGACCAGGCCGCCGCCGGACGTACGGCGATCGCGGCGCACGCTGCTGAGGCGGGCCGCGAGATCGAGGCCGACCACTACGGCACCAGCCTCGCGGTGGCCGCGACCGAGATCCCCGCCACCGCGATCGACGCCATCGCCAGGCGCAACCCGGGCGCCGACCCCGCCGAGATCGTCCCGATCGGCTGGGCCGCCGCCCGCGACCTGATCGAGCGCTTCGTCGCGGCCGGGATCACCAAGTTCGTCGTACGGCCCGCCGCACCCGTGCCCTCGGCCGAACGCTGGCTCGACGAGTTCGCCGACCACCTCATGCCGCTGCAGAACTGAGCACCGCCGCGGCAACCAGACCCGCCCGTTCATGGCCCAGCTCAGAACGCTCGCCGTGACCTGGTCGAAGAAGTATGCGCAGGCGACGTTCTCGTCCTTGAATCGCTGCATTCGACGCTTGGTGTCCCGCTCGAACCAGAATCTCTGCCAGCCGTGCTGTTGTTGGACCTGAGTAGGGGCTACTCAGGTGATCCGGGTCCGACTGGCCGACACTCGCGGTCATGCGCACCCTTCTCGCCCTGCTCCTGATCATCGCAGCCGGCTTATCCGGCGTGCCCGCCGCCCACGCCGCTCACACTGCTCACACCGCCGCCGGAACGGTCAGCGCGGACTGTACGTTCCTGGACCCTTCCCCCGTCGCCGTCCGGGAGGGCGAGGGACCGCGGATCCGGATCACCTACCTGAACAGCAGCGACGAAAGCGCCTGGTTCGAGTCGATGGTGGAGGCGAACTTCCACTACTGGCATCCCACCGTCTTCCACCGCCAGCTCCTGGCCAAGGAGACGGGGCTGGTGCAGGCCGAGATCAACCTGCCCCCGGCGTACGGCCAGGGACCGGGCGAGACGACGGGGCTGCGGGTGAAGATCACCTCGTCGCAGACCGGCGACACGACGATCGGGACCTGCGGGACGATGCTGCGCGTCCGGGAGGCCCCGGACGGCGATCAGGACGGGCTGCTGGACTCCTGGGAGCGCGACGGCATCGACTACGACGGTGACGGCACCGTCGACCTGGCGCTGAACGCGGCACCGTACAACGCGGACCCCGGCCGCAAGGACATCTTCGTCGAGCTGGACTGGATGCGATGCGAGACGACATCCTGCAAGCGCCCGCGCGAGCTGTCGGACGCGGCGATCAGGCAGGTCGTCGACGCGTTCGCCTGGCGGGGCATCACCCTGCACGTCCTCAAGAGCGAGCAGATCCCCGAGACGGAGGACATCTCGTTCGACACCAAGGCTCCCGGGACCTGGGACGACTTCGACGACCTCAGGACCGGCTCCGAGGCGTACACGTGCGACGGCGCCTTCGGTGACGTGCTCGACCGGATCTCCCGCAACTGCGAGAACATTCTCGGGGCCAAGCGGCTGGTCTTCCGGTACGCCGTCTCCGCGCACGGGCTGACCGGCAAGGGTACCCAGTCGGGGCAGGCCGAGGTCGGAGACGACACGATCGACCGGGTGAACGGCTCCACCCTGGCCGGCATCGCGCTGCCCGGCGGCAACGACTTCGTGATCACCCTGGGCCTCTGGGACGGCAAGGAGATCAACGATCGGGAGGGCCAGGTCTCGGTGGAGGCCGGGACCTTCATGCATGAGCTCGGCCACACGCTGGGCCTGCAGCACGGCGGCGTCGACAGCTTCAACTGCAAGCCGAACTACCTCAGCGTGATGAACTACACCCACCAGTTCGCCGGCGCCGACAACCCCGGCAGGCCGCTGGACTACCAGGAACACGAGCGCGCCCATCTCGAAGAGGACGGGGGCCTGGACGAGACGAGCGCCGCCGTCCCCGGCACCGGCAACCGCACGGTCGTCTACGGCGTGGGGGGCAAACTGAAGACCACGGACGGCGGTCTCGCGGTCGACTGGAACGGCGACGGCAGGAACGAGCAGGGTGCGACCGGCGACGTCAACCACATCGATCTCAAGGGCGACACAAAGTCCTGCCCCGCCTCCCCCGGCCAGCGGCTACGCGCGTGGAACGACTGGGAGCACCTGAACTTCGACTTCCGCAAGAGCCCGATGTTCCCCGACGGCGCGCACAAGGGCGTGCTCGGCAGCGGCACCACCGAGATCACCGAGGAAGCCGCCGAGGCGCTCAACCCGCACATCGACCTGACCGTGGCCAAGACCGTCGACAAGGAGCAGGCCGCTCCGGGCGAGACCCTCGGCTACACGGTCACCATCGGCAACAAGGGGCCGGCGACGGCCACCCGGGTGTCGATCGACGACATCCTGCCCGGCGGAACGCGGATCACCCGTTCGCTCGCCGACCTGCCCGCCGGCGGCTCGGCCAGGGAGAGCTTCAGTTACACCGTGCCGTGCGGCACGGCGGACGGAACTGTGCTGACCAACACGGCGACGGTCGCGGGCGTCAACGCCGCGGGGTACGCCGAGAGCGGGACGATGACCGACAACACCGCCACCGCCGCCACCACGGTCCGCCGCCCGGCCCTGACGGTGCAGGCCGGCGTGACGGGAGGCGATCCCTTCGCGTACACGATCAGCTACCGCAACACCGGAGGCGGGCACTCGAAGGACGCCGCGCTGACCGCCACCCTGCCCGAAGGTCTGTACTACGAGCCGACGCCAGAGACGCCGCCCGACGCCGTCACCCGCGACCCGGACGGCACCACCACGCTGCGCTGGAACCTGAGCGCGGTCGCTCCGGGAGCGTCCGGCGCCGTCACGTTCGACGCCCGGCCCAGCCTGCTGCTGGAGGAGGGGACGACGGTGACCGTGCCGGTCTCGCTCTCCTTCGGCGACGGCGGCGACTGCCCCTACGCCCCGGCACAGGCCACGGCGCAGACGCGCATCACGCTCCCGGCCGCCACGCGCGACCCCAGGCCGCTCGCCGTCTGGACGCTCTTCCCGTCGCTGCGCACCCCCGAGGCGCTGGCCCGCGTCCAGGCGACCGACCAGCGCTACGACACCTCACCCGCCGACGGGCGGCTGACGCAGGCGGAGTTCGCCCACGCGGTCGGGATACCGCTGCTGCAGCCGCGCGCCCTGCGCGCCGAACTGCTGGCGACCTACCTGAACCTGGCCACCCGCCGGATCCACGCGAGCACCGCCATCCACACGCCGCAGTCCGTCGCGCTCGGACTGGAGACCGTGGGCGACGCCGTACGGCACGCCCAGGCCACGCTGACGCAGCCGGTGGGCGCCCGCCACATCACGGCCACGCTGCTGCTCACGGAGATCAACGCCGGGCTGGCCGAACGCTGGTGAGCCACACGGTCAGGAGGCGGCTGCCGCCGCCTCCTGGCGGAGCGGG
Organism: Nonomuraea sp. NPDC048882; assembly: GCF_040649755.1. Taxonomy (NCBI): domain Bacteria; kingdom Bacillati; phylum Actinomycetota; class Actinomycetes; order Streptosporangiales; family Streptosporangiaceae; genus Nonomuraea; species Nonomuraea sp. NPDC048882. Next base: position 64,529 of record NZ_JBEZGB010000029.1, on the reverse strand, counting down.
AAGTGGCAGGCGACCTGGTGCGTCGCGCCCGCCAGCGGCGGCTCGGTGGCGCAGATGTCCTGCGCCAGGGGGCAGCGCGTACGGAACCGGCACCCGGTAGGCGGGTTGACCGCGCTCGGCAGCTCCCCCCGGATGGCCGAGCCCGCGCCGGCCGTGCGCCCGGGGTCGGGCGTGGGGACGGCGTCGAGCAGCGCCTGCGTGTACGGGTGCCGCGCGGCCCGGACCACCTGGTGAGCGGGCCCCACTTCGACGAGCTTGCCGAGGTACATCACCCCGATGCGATCGGCCATGTAGTCGACCACGGACAGGTCATGGCTGATGAACACGTACGACAGGCCGAGGTCGCGCTGCAGGTCGCGCATGAGGTTGAGCACCTGCGCCTGGACGGACACGTCCAGGGCGCTGACCGGCTCGTCGGCCACGATGAGCCGCGGCCGCAACGCCAGCGACCTGGCCAGCCCAATGCGCTGCAACTGCCCGCCGGAGAACTCGTGCGGGTAGCGCTCCAGCGACCGCCGCGGCAGCCCCACCTGGTCGAGCAGCTCGCTCACCCGGGCGCGGCGCGCGCCGGAGTCGCCGACCCGCTGGATCTCCAGCGGCTCCGTGAGGATGGAGTCGATGCGCATGCGCGGGTTCATGGCCGCGTAGCTGTCCTGGAACATGAGCTGCACCTGCCGGTGCATGCGGTGACGGGCGGCTCGGTCGAGGGTCGCGACGTCGGCGCCGTCCACGACGATCTCGCCGCTGGTGGGCGGTTCGAGTCCGGCGACGAGACGGCCGACGGTGGACTTGCCGCACCCGGACTCCCCCACGATGCCGAGCGTCTCACCCGCCTTGACCTCGAACGAGACGCCCGCGACGGCGCTGACTCTGGCCGCGGCCCCGCGCAGGCCCGAGCCGCCGGCGTCGTACTCCTTGACCAGGTCGCGCACGGTGAGGATCGGCTGGGAGGCGCCGGACGTGCTCGGCTCCCGTTCGGTGGACGGCGCGATCGTGGTGCGGTCGGTGACGGGGTGCAGACAGGCGAACGCGTGCCCGTCCCCGGTGAGGGTGACGTCGGTGGTGCGGCATTCGTCGGTGGCGAAGCCGCAGCGGGGCGCGAAGCGGCAGCCGGTCAGGGGCCGCGACAGGTCCGGCGGCAGGCCGGGGATGCTGTAGAGCCGGCCGCTTCCGGCGGACTCGGGCAGGGCGCGCATGAGCGCCTCGGTGTAGCGGTGGCGCGGCGCGCGGAACAGCTCGGCGGTCGTGGCGGTCTCCACGACGCGGCCGGCGTACATGACGGCGACCCGGTCGGCGCGGCCGGCGATCACCCCGAGGTCGTGCGTGACCAGGATGACCGCCATCTTGAACTCCTCGCGCAGGTCGTCGATGAGTTCGAGGATCTGGCGCTGGGTGGTGACGTCCAGAGCCGTGGTGGGCTCGTCGGCGATGAGCAGCCGCGGCGAGCGGATGAGCGCCATGGCGATGACCACGCGCTGGCGCATGCCGCCGGACAGCTGGTGCGGGTAGTCGTCGACGATCTTGTCGGGCCTGGGCATGCCGACCCGGCGCAGGATCTCGATCGCCCGCTCGCGCGCCTCCGCCCTGCCGACGCCCTGGTGGACGCGTAGCGGCTCGGCGACCTGGGCGCCGATGCGCATGGTGGGGTTCAGCGAGGTGAGCGGGTCCTGGAAGACCATGCCCATCTCGACGCCGCGGACCCGACGCAGCTCCTGGGCCTCCAGGCCGCGCAGGTCGCGGCCGTCGAAGAGGATCTCCCCGCCGACGACGCGGCCGCCGGTCGGCAGCAGGCCCATGATCGACAGTACGGTCATGGTCTTGCCGCTGCCCGACTCGCCCACGATGCCGAGCGTCTCGCCCTGCCGTACCTCAAGATTGACGTGGTCGAGCGCGTGCACGGCGCCACGCCGCAGCGCGATGTCGGTGCTGAGGTCACGCAGCCGCAGCAGCGGCTCATTGGGGGCCATGTACGGTTCCTCCTGCTAACGCCGCCGGAGGCGGACCTCGAAGACATCCCGCAGCCCGTCGCCGATGAAGTTGAAGGCGAGGACGATGAGGATGATGGCGATTCCCGGCGGGTACAGCAGCCACCAGTGGCCGCTGAAGGTGTCCGACAGGCCGTCCGACAGCATGCCGCCCCAGTTGGCCGCGGGCGGCGGCACCCCCAGGCCGAGGAACGACAGGTAGGCGACGTACAGGATCGCGTCGGCGACCTGGAACGTCGCGTTGACGATCACCGTGCCGATGGCGTTCGGGATGATGTGCCTGCGCACCGCGCGCCCGCCGGTGCCGCCCATGCCGCGCATCGCCATCACGTACTCGCGGGTGCGCAGTGAGAGCGCCTCGCCGCGGACCAGCCGGGCCGGGCCGAGCCAGGCGAAGGCGCCGATGATGACGATGAGCATCGGCACGGTCGGCGTGACGATCGAGGCCATGAGCATGAACAGGAACAGCGCGGGGATCGACATCATCGCGTCGACCAGCCGCATCATGACGGCGTCGACCCAGCCGCCGGCGAACCCGGCGATGGCGCCCCAGACGGTCCCCACGACCGTGGCCAGCAGGCCGGCGGCCAGCCCGACGACGATGGAGGTCTGTCCGCCGAGCATCATCCGCCCGAGCTGGTCGTAGCCCACGCCGTCGGCGCCGAGCGGGTGCCCGTCCGTGCCGGGGGCCAGGAAGACCTTGGTCAGGTCGGTGTGCACCTGGTCGGTCTGGTAGAACAGCGGCCCGAGGAAGCTGAAGCCGGCCAGCAGGACGAACAGGCCCACGCCGGCCAGGGCGAGCCGGTTCTCGGCGAAGACCTCAAGTCCCTGCCGCCACATCCCGCGTACGGGCTCCGCCTCTTCCTGGGTGGTCATGAGCGTGCCGCCTTCAGCCGTACGCGCGGATCGACCGCGGCGTAGAGCACGTCGGCGACGAGCGCGCCGATCACGGTCGCCACCGAGATGAGCAGCGTGACGCCGAGCAGGATCGGGTAGTCCCGCTTGAGCGCCGCCTGCCAGAACAGCAGCCCCATGCCCGGGTAGTTGAACAGCCGCTCGACGACGAGGGCGCCGCTGAACAGCGCGGGCAGGTACATGCCGAGCAGGGTGATGACGGGGAACAGGCCGTTGCGCAGGGTGTGCCCGACGATGACGCGGCTCTCGGAAAGGCCCTTGCTGCGGGCCGTACGGACGTAGTTCTCGTTCAGGTTGTCGACCATGGACGAGCGGATGTAGCGGGAGTAGACCGCGACGGTGAGGATCGCCAGCGTGAGCGTGGGCAGCACGAGCCCGGCGGGGTCGGCCAGCACCTCCGCCATCGTGAAGCCCTGCGGGGCCTCGGGCGGCAGCACCGGCCACACCTGGGAGAACAGAATGATCATCATGAGACCCATGAAGAAGATCGGCGTGGCGTACGCCAGCAGCGACAGCCCGTTGATCGTGTAGTCGGGCCAGCGGTTACGCCGTACGGCCTGGATGACACCCAGCGGGACGGCCACCACGACCGCGATCAGCGTCGAGCCGAGCGACAGCAGCATGGTCTTGGGCAGGCGCTGGGTGATGGCCTCGGCCACCGACTGGTTGAGCTGGAAGGAGTAGCCGAGGTCGCCGCCGACCAGCCGCCGCAGGTACAGCGCGTACTGTTCCCACAGCGGCCGGTCGTACCCCATCTCGTGGTTGAAGGAGGCGATCTGCTGCAGCGTCGCCTCCTTGCCCAGGATGGCCCTGGCCGCGCCCCCGGGCAGCAGGTGCAGGATCACGAACGTGATCAGCGTCACCAGGATCACGATGACCAGGGCCTGGCCCAGACGGGCGAGGAGGTAGCGGGTCAAAGGTCAGCTCTTCCAGGACCAGTCTTGGAAGTACATCAGGTTCATCGGGTCCTGCGGGTCCACGCCCTGGAGCTCGGACCGGTACGACGAGATCTGGTAGACGGGGTTCGGCATCCAGAGCACCGGCAGGTCCTTGGCCAGGAAGTCGTTGTACTCCTGAAGGGCCCCGGCGTCGGCGGAGAACTGCGCCTTCTCGATGAGCTCGTCGGCCTCGGGGTTGCTGTAGCTGCCGAGGTTGACGGGGGCGTCGGTCTGGAACAGGCGCTCGCCGGAGGCGAAGGCCGGGTAGTACCAGCTGCCCTGGGAGCCGAAGAACGACATGTCCCAGTCGCACTTGGACTCGTCGGGCTTGCAGGCCGGGGTGACCGCGACGGAGTCGGGCACCTCCTTGATGGTGAGCTGCACGCCGACCTTCGCCATCGCCGACTTGATCTCGGCGAACATCTTGGTGGTCGCGGAGAAGCCCGACTGGCTGGTCACGGTGAAGTCGAGCGGGGTGCCCTTGGCGATGCCCTCACCGCACAGGGCGGGGTCGGCGCAGGAGGTCTGCCCGTCGGGGGTCACCGTCCAGCCGTGGCTCTCCAGCAGCTGCTTGGCCTTGGCCGGGTCGAACGGGTAGACGCAGCCCTGGCCGGCCGGCGAGCCCTGCTTGGCGGGCACAGGACCGCAGGTGGGCGCGGCCATGCCGGACCAGATGACCTTGCTGATGGTGGGCTGGTCGATGAGCATCTGCAGCGCCTGGCGCAGGTACGGCTGCTTGAACAGCACCCCGGTCTTGGGGTTGTTGAAGTTGAGCTGCAGGTAGGTGATCGACCATCCGTACCAGGGCGAGGTCTTGTAGCCCTTCGACTCCAGGTAGGACTGCTGCGACAGGTTCGCGGGCGGGATGTAACCGTAGTCGATCTGCCCGGCGCGCAGCACGTTGAACTCGGCGTCGTCGCCGGTGAACGGCCGCAGCACGATCTTGTTCAGCTTCGGCTTGTCGGGGCCCGAGTAGGCGTCCTGCTTGGCCAGGACCACCTCGCCGCTGGGCACGTAGCTCTCCAGCTTCCACGGGCCGCTGGTGGTCTTCCACAGCGGGTTCGTCGCGTACGACTTGGGGTCCTTGGAGGCGGCGGTCAGCTCCTCGAAGGTCTTCTTGGCGTCGCCGCCCTTGTCCCAGGCGTGCTGGGGCAGCGGCACGATGCGGTTGAGCTGGTTGCCGACGAACCAGGCCGCGTTGTACGCCTTCTTGGTGGTGAAGGAGAAGGTCTTGTCGTCCTTGACCTTGAAGGCGGAGATGTTGTCGGGGAAGCCGCCCGGCCGGTACGACGCCCACTTGTCCTTGTTCGTGGTCACCAGATCCCACCAGAACTGAATGTCCTTCGTGGTGATCGGCTTGCCGTCGGACCAGGTGTTGTCCTTGAGCGTGATGGTCAGCGTCTTCCCGCCGTCGCTCACCTCGGGCGGCTCGGCCAGCGAGCGCTCCGGGTTGATGTTGTCGGGGCTGGATCCGTCGAGCTTGTAGCTGTACAGCTTGCGGTACAGGGCGGTGCCGAAGATGTCGTTCTCGCCCTGGGTGAAGCCGGGGGCCGAGATCGGCAGGATCCAGTTCGGCGTGCGCAGGGCCACGGTCACCGTGTCCTTGGCCTGTGCGCCGCCCTGCTGCGTGCTGCCGCCTTGCTGTGAGCCGCTGCCCGCGCTGCAGGCGGTCAATCCGAGCCCGACGGCCACCACGCCGCACACGATGCGGGTTCTCGTCCCCATGGTTCTCCTCGTCGAGACGTGGACGTGCCCTTCAAGGGCTCTTCTGTCCTTCAGTTCGGAGAATGTATAGAGGGACAAGTAGTAAGTCAATGCGAAAAATCAGCTTTGTTCGGCACACTTATTTCGAGGTAGAGTCCGCGACGGCGGCATCTTCCGATGATCGTCTTCGTGCTCGATGATGAGCATCCGTGGTGCTCGTCTGGGAGGAGAGGCATGTCGGACCCCGCTAGTCTGCGTGAGCAGGCCCTGAGCCTGCTGGCCAGCGGCAAGGCCGCTTCGCGCGCGGATCTGGTGGAGACCCTCCAGGTGGCTCCCTCGACGGTCTCCAGCGTGGTCCGCCGCCTGCTGGAGGAGGGCACGATCCTCGAGGAGGGCGTGGGCGTCTCCACCGGCGGCCGCCGTCCGAGGATTCTGCGGCTGCGCCAGGACGGAGGCGTGTTCGCGGTGGCCGAGCTCGGGGGCCGCCACGCCCGCGTCGGCCTCTGCTCCCCCTCCGGAGCTCTGCTGGCGGCCGAGGAGTTCGCCGTCGACATAGGGGCGGGGCCGAAGGCGATCTTCGACAAGGTCGCCGCGGCCTTCGACACCGTCAGGACCGCCCACGCGCCCGGCCGCCGGCTGCTCGCCGTCGGCATGGCCCTGCCGGGACCGGTGGACTTCCCGCACGGCCGGCTCATCGGCCCGGCCCGCATGCCGGGCTGGAGCGGGTACGACGTCCAGAACGACCTGCGCCGGCGCTTCGAGGTCACCGCGGTCGTCGACAACGACGCCAAGGCCGCGGCGATCGGCGAGCACGTCACCCGGGGGGAGGCCGGCGACATGATCTACATCAAGGCCGGCACCGGCATCGGCGGCTGCCTGATCAGCTCCGACCAGATCTACCGCGGCGGGCGCGGCCTGAGCGGCGACGTCACCCACGTGCGCGTGGCCGACAGCGGCGAGCGCGAATGCTCCTGCGGCAGCCGCGGCTGCCTGGAGACCGTCGCCAGCGGCGCCGCACTGGTGCGCGAACTGGCCGGGCGCGGCCTGCCCGTGGCCAGCACCCGCGACGTCATCGACGCCGTCGACAACGCCGACCCGGCCGTCGTGACCCTCGTCCGCCAGGCCGGCCGGCTGCTCGGCGTGGCCGTGTCGGGCCTGGTCAACTTCCTCAACCCCGACCGGGTCGTCCTCGGCGGCGTACTGTCGAGCCTGGACGTCTACGTGGCGGCCGTCAAAGGCATGCTCTACGAACGTTGCCTGCCCCCGCTGACCCAGTCGTTGTCCATCGAGGCGAGCGTCGCCGGCCCCGACGCGGCCCTGATCGGCCTGGGCCACCTCCTCCGGGAAACCGCCGAAATCCGCCCTTCCTAGAAAGCCTGTGCAGTGTCCCTGCGTATCGCCGTCTGCGGCATCCACATCGAGTCCAGCACCTTCTCACCTCACCTCAGCGACACCGCCGACTTCGAGGTCACCCGCGGCCAGGCCCTGCTCGACCGGTACGGCTGGCGCGGCGACCCCTGGGCGGCCGAGGTGGAGTGGGTGCCCCTGGTCCACGCCCGCGCCCTGCCGGGCGGAGCGGTCGAGCCCGCCGCGTACGACGCCTGGCGGGCCGAGATCGTCGAGGGCCTGGCCGAGGGCCCGTTCGACGGCGTGCTGCTGGACTTCCACGGCGCGATGAGCGTCGTGGGCCGCCAGGACGCCGAAGGCGACCTGATCACCGCCATCCGCTCCGTCATCGGCCCGGAACCGCTGGTGTCGGCGGCGATGGACCTGCACGGCAACGTCTCCGAGACCCTGTTCGACGGCTGCGACCTGCTGACCTGCTACCGCACCGCGCCCCACGTGGACGTCTGGGAGACTCGCGAGCGCGCCGCCCGCAACCTCGTCACCGCGCTCAGAGCGGGTGGCCGGCCGCACAAGACGCTGGTCCACGTGCCGATCCTGCTGCCCGGCGAGATGACCAGCACCCGCGTCGAACCGGCCCGCGGCCTGTACGCCCGCATCCCCGAGGTCGAGTCGAGGCCGGGCGTGATCGACGCGGCCATCTGGATCGGCTTCGCCTGGGCCGACGAGCCCCGCTGCACCGGGGCCGTCGTGGCCACCGGCACCGACGCCGCCGCCACCGAGCGGGCGGCGCGCGAGCTGGGGCAGGCGTTCTGGGACGCCCGTGACGACTTCGCCTTCGTCGCGCCCACGGGCTCCATGGACGAGTGCCTGGACGTGGCGCTGAAGGAGGGCGCGCCCCGGCCGTACTTCATCAGCGACTCCGGCGACAACCCGGGCGCGGGCGGGGCCGACGACGTCACGTATGCGCTGGAGCGCATGCTCGCCAGGCCCGAGATCCGCGACGGCTCGACGCGTGCCGTCTACGCCTCCCTGTTCGACCCCGAGGCGGTGGCGCGCGTCGGCCACCTGCCGATCGGCTCGCCGGTCAGCGTCCGCGCCGGCGCCCGGCTCGACACCCGGGCACCGGGACCGGTGCTGCTGGAGGGCACCCTGGAGGCAGTGGCCGACGACCCCGACGGCGGGCGCGTGGTGAGCGTGCGGGTCGGGGGGCTGAGCGTGTTCCTCACCTCGCGGCGGATGCAGTACCGGCTGCTCTCGTCCTATGGGCGGCTGGGGGTGGACGTCGGCGGCGTGGACGTGGCCACGGTCAAGATCGGATACCTGGAGCCTGAGCTGTTCGAGGCGGCGGCCGGGTGGATGCTGGCGCTCACGCCGGGGGGTGTGGACCAGGATCTGCGGCGGCTGCCGTACCGGAACCTGCGCCGCCCGATCTTCCCCCTGGACCGCGACGCCACCTTCGGCTGAGCCCGCAGGCTCAACCGTGGGGCCAGCACATCCTGGAGTGGAGGCGAAGGGACCGGCCGGGCGGGAGCGGCGGTTCCAGCGACTCGTCCAGGGGAATCCCGGTCCAGTCGATGGACGTGGTGTCCTCGTCGAGACGCTCGTTCAGGTCGGGCCGCCTGCAGCAGGTGGATGTGTGGATCCTGTACGGGCATGGGGCGGATTCTGTCATCGAGTCGTGGCGATTCCCGGGGAACGCGATCATCGAGGGCCGCTTGCCGAAAGGCCGCAGGAGGCCTTCGGACGCTTCGTCAGGCGACGATGTCGAGGGCGTCGATCGAGACGGCCGGGCTGACGGTCAGGAAGGGACGCTCGTCGCCGTCGTCGAGGTCGGTGGTGACGAGCTGCCCAGGCGCGGAGCCGGGGCGGACGACCCGGCCGGCGCTGACGGCGAGGTAGCCGTCGAAGGTGCGCCGGGTGAAACGGCGCTCGCCGCCCGTCCGCACGTCGATCAGGATCAGCGGGCTTTCGTCGTCGGGCTCCGGGTAGACGATCAGCTCGTGGCCGGAGGCCCAGACGGAGTGCGGGCCGGGCAGGGCCACGCGTTCAGCGTAGGCGGCGAGCTCCTTGCCGGTGCGGTCGAGGACGACGGTCGTCAGGACGTCGTCCAGCGTGAGGTAGGTCGCGGCGAGCAGCAGCCCGTCGGGCGACCAGCTGATCGAGGCCTCCTCCCAGTAACCCTCGGCCTGCCAGAGCCGCTGCCGGGTGCCAGTGCCAGTGCCCCCGTCGGTGCCGGTGCCGGTGTCGATCAGCTCGATGCCGGCGAGCTCGTCGCCGACGCCGGGGATGCCGGGGCCGCCGGACAGGTCGGCCAGGACGGCCAGGCGGGTGCCGTCCGGCGAGAGCGCCGCGCGCAGGTAGTCGTCGGAGGCGAACTCCTGGCGGGCCCCGGTGGCGAGCGTGTGCAGCACGACGCGCGGCGGGCCGGCGCCGTCGTCGTGGCGCGCGGTGAGCACCAGCCGGGTGCCGTCGGACGACAGCGACACCGTCTCCGGCGCGAGGTGCGCCGGCAGGCCCGGGACGGTGGCGAACGTGTCGCTGTCGGCGTCCAGCACGATCACGGCGGCCCCGCCCGGCCCGGTGGCCGCGAGCACCATCCGGGCCGCGCGCACCGGCCGTGCGGCCGGCGCGTCGAATGCGATCTCCCATGACCGGTCGACGACCACGACACCTCCTGTTGCTGATCTGGTGCGCAGCCTAGTCAAAGATCACCCGGAAAGGGAGGTGGCGATCTCTACCGCTAAACGATCTTTTAGGTGTACGGTCCCGCTGCCAGTCTTATGTCCTCTTTATTCGGGGTGACCGCTTGAGGCGTCTTCGTCTGTTCATGGTGGCCGTGCTCGTGGCCGGGTTCCTCGTTCCCATACCCGACTTCTTATTAGCCAGGTGGGCGGAGGCGGCCACCGCCTGCTCCCCCAACAGCAGCGACTGGTCCAACGGCCGTAGCGGCCAGAAACGCTGCGTCTTCAAGCACATGTACTCCACGCGCCGCCGCATCAACGAGGCGTGCCTGCGCGACCGTCCGGTGCTCGGCACCCACATCTACCAGCAGCCCAACGAGTGCAGCCCGTCCGGCGGCATCGAGGCCATCGGGCAGGCCCGGGCCATCAAGTACCTGAGCGACCAGCTCGGCCGCAGCGGCGGGCTCATCGACCCCGAGATCCAGTGGGAGCCGACCCTCAGCGGCGGCAGCGACCGGCCCGACATCATCTACTACGACCGCGCCGGCAACAACTGGGGCCAGGTGATCGAGGCCAAGGTCGAGGGCAACCCCGACTACTCCGGCTGGGGCGGGCAGGTCGTCCGGTACGTCGGCGTACTGACCAATGACGGTGTCAAGAACGTCACCGCCGGCACGGTGCTCAACCGCTGGGGCAGCTACGACGACTGGTTCCAGGTCTACAGCAAGAACCCCTCCTGCAAGGTGGACGGCAAGGACGGATACCAGCTCTCCACGTACCGGGCGCTGTCGCCCGTTCCCGGCCTGCTGCACATCGAGGAGGTGAAGAAGGAACGCAAGTGCGAGGAGAGCAAGCGGCAGCCCCCGCCAGGCAGCCCGCCCGCCGAGATTCCCGAGGTGGACGAGGACGACGACGACCGCGACTGGCCGATCTCCCCGGGCCTGCGCCAGCTGATCGACCAGCTCACCAGGCCCGGCAACGACTCCGACAACTCCGGCGACTCGCAGAACAACGACGTGGCCAAGTACGGCAGCGCCGCGGCCGCCGCGGCGGCGCTGACCGCCTCCATCATGGTGTTCCTGCGCAGCCCGCAGGGCGCGCTCTTCCTGCGCGCGGCCGGCTTCGCCACCATCGAGATGGCGCTGGCGCTCGGCGTGGGCGCGCTGGTCGTCCTCATCCTGTTGTGGTACTTCTCCGAGCACGGCGGCCTGGTCAAGGGCGAACCGCACTTCACCACCCTGGACGGCCTGGGCTACGACCTGCAGTCCGTCGGCGAGTTCGTCCTCGCCAGCAGCGAGAGGCACGGCCTGGAGATCCACGGCCGGCTCAGCCCCGCCAGCGGCGGCCGGGACGTGTCGGTGATGTTCGACGCCGCGATGGAGGCCGGTGACCACAAGGTCGAGTTCCACGAGGACGACCTCTACGTCGACGGCCAGAAGCTCACGCTCGGCGCCGGCAAGATCCTTTACCTGGGCAAGGAAGCGTTCGTCCTGCGTAAGGACGGCAAGTGGCTGGTCATGTTCGACGGTCTGGAAGGGCCCGTCCTGTCCTGGAGGCGGGGCGCCGCGGGCCTCTACCTGCCGCCGTCCGCCGACAGCGACCTGGAGGGCCTGCTCGGCAACGCCGACGGCGACCCGAAGAACGACCTGAAGCTGCGTGACGGCACCCAGTTGCCCGCCAACGCCACCCCGACCCAGCTGCACACCGACTACGCCAACTCCTGGCGGCTGGACGACACCGAGTCGCTGTTCACCTACGGCCCGGGCGAGAGCACCGCGACGTTCACGGACCTGCGCTTCCCCTCCCGCATCGTCACGATCCACGACCTGACACCCGAGCAGATGCAGCTCGCCTCGGCGCAGTGCGAGGAGAGCGGCGTCGCGCCGGGCGTGCCGTTCAACGACTGCGTCCTGGACATCGCGCTGACCGCGGACACCTCGTTCGCCGAGGCCGCCGCCGAGCAGAAGACGGTGAGCATCGACCCGGCGGCGCAGGCCGTGGACGTCAACGGCGACCTGACGATCGACTTCGAGGGCACGCTGGGCAAGAACACGCTGCCCTCGCGGGTGTCGGCCGACCCCGCGGTGAGCTCGTTCGCCGGGCCGTTCAGCGGCGGCGACTCCTACCGGTTCTTCGTGCAGTCGTTGCCGCTGCACAAGGCCGGCACGCTGAGCTTCGACCTGCTGGCCGTCGGCGACTGGACCTCCGACTCCGACACCGAGACGATCAAGGTCGAGACCGACCGCGACGACCCGCACACGATCACGCCGGGCGAGCTGACGCCCGTCGCGTCCGGCACGCTGGCGAACGGCCTGCCATGGGCGAAGTACCGCGTCACGGTGCCGATCACGCACAAGAACAGCCAGATCGAGGTCAAGGTCTCGGCCACCGGCATGGCGGGCCTGTCCAACCAGGCGTACGGGCTCGACAACGTGGCGCTCGACCTGGAGGTCACCCCGCCGCAGACGTTCCCGGTCTCGCTGCCGTTCACCGTTTCCGACGGCGTGCCCGGCGAGGGCGCGGGCAACCTGGAGGGCGAGGTCGCGGTCGACGAGTACCGGTTCACGCTGGACCAGCCGGCCTCGGTCTTCGTCAACGCGCAGGAGTGCCCCGGGTCCGGGTTCGGGCTGCGGTGGGAGCTGGCCGACGCCGCTGGCGCGAGTGTCGCCACCTCCTACCTGTGCGGCGCCAAGCGCGTGGACGGGCTGCCCGCCGGCGCCTATCGGCTGCGCGTGTGGCCGTGGAACGACGTGTTCGGCCCGTACAAGCTCAGCGTGAACACGCTGGGAGCCGACGTCACCGCCACCGCGGCGATCGACGGGCCGCAGGTGCCGCTGCGGATCACCGACCCGGGCCAGCGGGGCACCTGGACGTTCACGGGTACCGCGGGCCAGAAGGTCTCCGCCGCGCTCACCGACGGCACGCTGACCTCGCTCAGCGACGCCACCCTGCAGCTCCGCGGGCCCGACGGGAAGGTGCTGTCACAGGATTCCTGCGGTGCCGCCTGCTACGTCGACACCGAGACGCTGCCGGTCACCGGCACGTACGCGATGGTGTGGGACCCGAAGGACGACAAGACGGGCTCGATCGCACTACGCCTGTACGAGGTGCCCGCGGCGGTCACCGGGACGGTCGCGATCGGCGCGCCGTCCACGCTGACCACCACCGTCCCGGGGCAGAACGCGTCCTGGTCGTTCGCCGGCACGGCGGGCCAGCGGGTCGCGTTCGCGATCAGCGGCCTGGCCGGCACCGCCAGCGCCTCGATCACCAAGCCGGACGGGACCCGGCTGTTCGGCTCCACCCACTGCCCGAAGACCTGCGCCTTCGACACCGTCACGCTGCCCGCGACGGGCACGTACACGCTGCTCGTCGATCCCACCGACGTGCACACCGGGCCCGTCACGGCCAGTGCGATCGAGGGAGACGTCGTCGGCGCCCTGACCGTCGGCGGCGCGCCGGTGCGGCTGACCACCACGGGGCCCGGCCAGCGGGCGTACTGGACGTTCGCCGGCACGGCGGGCCAGCGGGTCGCGTTCGCGCTGACGGACGGCACGTTCAGCGGCGCGTACGCGTCACTGCGCAAGCCGGACGGCACGGACCTGGTCCGCTCCACCTGGTGCAAGACGTCGTGCGCGTTCGACACGATCGCGCTGCCGGAGGACGGCACCTACACCCTCGTCCTGGACCCGACCAAGACCGCTGTGGGCTCCATCAGCGCGCAGGTCAGTGAGGGCGACGTCACGGGCACGATCACCGCGGGCGGTGGCCCGGTCAAGCTGACCACGACCGCCCCGGGACAGGCCGCCACCTGGTCCTTCGCCGGCACGGCGGGCCAGCGGGCCGCGTTCGCGCTGACGGACGGCACGTTCAGCAGCGCGTACGCACTGGTGCGCAACCCGGACGGAACGGAGCTGTTCGAGCGCACCTTCTGCAAGCCGTCGTGCGCGTTCGACACGGTGTCGCTGCCGGCGGACGGCACCTACACGGTGGTGCTCGACCCCACCGGCACGGCGGTGGGCTCCATCTCCGCACAGGTCACCGTGGGCGACGTCAAGGCGGCGCTCACGGCGGGCGGCGAGGCGGTCAAACTGACCACGAAGGGCCCGGGGCAGAACCCGACCTGGACCTTCGACGGGACGACCGGGCAGCGGATCTCGGTGACCTTCTCGGGCGGCACGTTCTCCAGCGCGTACGCGTCGCTGCGCATACCGGACGGCTCGGTCCTGGTGCCGGCCACGTTCTGCCCGAGCTCCTGCTACTTCGACACGACGGTGCTGCCGGAGGACGGCACCTACCAGGTGGTGGCCGACCCGGCCGGCGTCCAGACCGGCTCGATCTCGGCCCAGCTCAACATCGTGCCGCCGGACGTGACCGCGCAGATCACCGTGGGCGGTCCCGCGTCCACGCTGACGACCACCATCCCCGGGCAGCGCGGCCTGTGGACCTTCGCCGGGACGGCGGGGCAGCGGGTGTCGTACGACTTCACCGGCTCGACGTTCACGCTCTCCTCCGACGCCACCGTCAAGGTCGGGAAGCCGGACGGCACCGACCTGATCGCCGACACCAACTGCGGCACCGGGTGCCTGCTGGAGCCGCTCACCCTGCCGGCGACCGGCACGTACCAGGTGGACCTGCGGCCCAAGGGCGCCAAGACGGGCGCGCTGACGCTGCGGGCGTACCTGGTGAACGACGTCACCGCCGCGATCGCGATGGATGGCGGCACCTCGACGCTGACCACCACCACCCCGGGACAGAACGGCACCTGGACCTTCACCGGGACCGAGGGCCGCTACGTCAACCTCGCGTTCATGAACGGGACGTTCTCCAGCGCCTCCGACGCCGCGGTCTCGGTGCGCGGCCCGGACGGCACCGTCCTGCGGGAGGACACCTCCTGCGGCAAGCTGTGCGTGCTGGACCCGCTCACCCTGCCGGCGTCCGGCACGTACACGATCCTGTTCGACCCGCGCAAGGCCCTCGCCGGCTCGCTGACCGCGCAGCTCACCGAGGGCGACGTCACCGGGACGACCTCGGTCGGCGGCCCGGCGTCCACGCTGACCACCGTCGGCGCCGGGCAGAAGGCCGTCTGGACGTTCACGGGGACGGCGGGGCGGCGGGTGTCGTACAACTTCACCGGCTCGACCCTCACCAGCACCTACGACGCCTACGTCGCGGTACGCAAACCGGACGGAACCGTTCTGATCGACGACACCCCGTGCGGGAAGAACTGCCTGCTGGACCCGGCCGTGCTGCCGGTGAACGGCAGCTACACGGTCGAGTTCCGGCCGCAGGACGCCACGACCGGCTCGATCACCCTGCAGCTGTACGAGGTCACTCACCTGAGCGCGAACGTCACGCTCGGCGGCTCCGCCTCCACGCTGACCACCACCACTCCGGGCCAGAACGGCACCTGGTCGTTCACCGGGACGGCGGGGCAGCTCGCGTCGTTCAACCTCACGGGCGGGAACTTCGCCGGCTCGGCGGACGCCAAGGTGTCGGTGAAGAGGCCGGACGGCACCACGCTGGTATCGGCCACCTCCTGCGGCAAGAACTGCTTCCTGGAACCGGTGGCACTGCCCGTCACCGGCACCTACACGATCGAATTCGACCCGCAGGACGACAAAACCGGCAAACTAACCCTGGAGGCGTACGCGGTCACCCACCTGCTCGGCTCGGTCACCGTCGGCGGCGCCGCCTCGACGTTCACCACGACGACCCCCGGCCAGAACGGCACCTGGTCGCTCGCCGGGACGGCCGGGCAGGTGGTGTCGTTCAACCTCACCGACGCGAACTTCACCGGCACCACCGGTGCGCGGGTGTCGGTGAAGAAGCCGGACGGCACCACGCTGGTGTCGGCGACTTACTGCGGCAAGAACTGCTTCCTGGAGCCCGTGGCACTGCCCGTGACCGGCACCTACACGGTGGAGTTCGACCCGCAGGACGAGAGGGTGGGCAAACTGACCCTCAGGGTCCACGCGGTCCGCGACCTCGCCCCGGCCGCCGTCACCATCGGCGGCACGGCGGTCACGCTGACCACCACGACCCCCGGCCAGAACGGGAGCTGGACCTTCACCGGCACCGCCGGGCAGCAGGTGACCGTCACCTTCACCGGCACCAGCTTCTCCGCCGCCGCCGACGTCCGGGTCGGCCTGCTGAAGCCGGACGGCACGGCGCTGGGCAACTCGCCGAGCTGCGGACGTAACTGCACCATCGCGGCGACGACGCTGCCTGTCACGGGCACGTACACGATCGTCTTCAATCCGCAGGGCGACAAGGTCGGGTCGCTGACCGCGAAGGTGGCGGTGCCGTGACGAGCTGAACCGCTCAAGGGCACGGCCGGAACCGCTCCGGCCGTGCCTTTTTCGCACCGCCCCGCCGCTTGACGGCAGCTCAGACCACGTCACTTCATATCATTCCGCGCCGGGCGGGGTGAGGCTCGGGAACTCTCGGACGCGGCCCGCTGAGGCTCACGTGTTCCCGGGCGCCGGCCGCCACACGAGAGCGCGCCGCGAACCGTCGGGGGCCACGGCCCATCCGGTGATCTCGCCCCGTGCGTTGACGGAATTGGCCATCGTGGCGATGCCGGTCGCCGGGTCGGGCAGCAGGGCCGGCGCCGCGTCGGGGCCGGTCCAGACCGCCGCGTGGGCGACGGTGCCGGCCTCCGTGCAGGTGTGCGTGCCGGCGATCACGTCGTCGTCGTTGACGGCCTTGGGCGCGGCCAAACCGCCGGCGTCGGGCAGGCGCCGCATGCCCTCTTCAGCGCTCCAGATGTAGCCGCCCGCGAGCACGCCGTCCGCGCCGAGCGCCGACTGGCCGACGATGTCGCCGTCGCCGTTGATCCCCTCGGCCTGGCTCCACTGGCCGCCGAGCGTACCGAGCTCGGTGATGACGCCGTCCTCCCAGAGGAAGGCCTGGTGGGTCCGCAGGCTCGCCGGGCCGGGTGGTTCGAGGCGACGCTGGGTCCCGGCGATCTGCCCGGCCGGGTTGACGGCCGCCGCCTGGCTGCCGGCGACGGCGGCGAGGTCGGTCCTGACACCGTTCTGGATGCGGAACGCCTGGTAGCGGGCCGTGCCATCGGGCAACCGGTACCGATATTCGCCCACGATGACACCCGCGCCGACGTCGTGGACCAGGGTGGGGATGCTGCCGAAGGTGCCGAGGTCGGTCATCGTCCCAGCGCGCCAGTGGAAGGCGTGACCCTTCTCCGTCGCCGTGTAGCTACTGCCGACGACGTTGCCGTCCTCGTCGAGGGCGCCGGCGTAGGCGTGACCGCCGCCGAGGCTGCCCAGATCGATCACCTGCGCGCCGTCCCAGACCGTCGCCCGCTGTTCGCCGGTCGCGCTCACGCTGGAGCCGGCGATCTGTCCCACGTCGTTGATGTCGAGCGCGCTCCCGGTGACGCCCAGGTCGGTGACCTCCCACTGGTCGGTGATCGCCGGGCAGCCGTCCGCCGCGGCCGGGCCCGCGCCCGCCGCCTGCCCGGCCATGAGGAGGATGCTCGCCAGAATGGTCAGGTTCGTGCGTGTGGATCCCATGTTCACCCCGCCGCGGTTCGATGAGCCAGCAAAACGATCACCAACGTATGTGCGCGATCATCGGCTGCCAAGGCATGAAGGGGAACGTCACCGTCCGTTCGTACGCGATTTCATGTGTCCGGTGCCGGAAGTGCTGTGGAGGGTCCAACCTGGTCTTCCAGGCTTCGCTCTCGTGCTGTTTCGACTTCTGTTGAACGCCACTTCGACCAGCGTCGCCCGCATCGAGGTCTGGTACCTCGATGCGGGGGGCGGCAGGCCGTGTCGCTGCTCTTGCGCCGTTCCGTTCGAGATCAGATCCGGGCAGGATGGCCGCCATGCAGGACTGCATGCTGGATTTCGCCGAGTACGTCCGGGAGTTGTTACCTGGGGAATTCGCCGAGCCGTTCATCGCCCTGGCTCGTCCGGCCGTTCGGTGGTCGATCGCCGAGGAGGGCGAAGTCGTGGTCGGCCAGCAGGGCGGCCTGCCCCGGCTGCCGAAGGGGGTGCCGTGGCCGCGCGTCGGGGATTCCGCGATGCGGTTCCTCGCCGAACTGGACTGCGCGGCGCTCGCACCGTACGAATCGGACCTCGACCTGTCCGCCGCAGGCACGCTGTTGTTCTTCGCCACCTGGGACTGCACGGCCGCGCAGGTGATCCCGCTGTGGTGCGCGCCTTCGGGAGTCTGGACGCGGCCAGAGAACTGGTGTGGGACCGCATGGTGTACCCGACGATGAGGACCTCGACGACGAAAACCCCGACATCGGGGACGGTGGCGAGACCTTCGCCTGGGAGCTCGGGTTGTACGGCGAACGGCGTAAGAAGCCTGGGCCGAAGCACCAGGTCGGCGGCTACTCCGACGCCCTGCAGGCGCCGATCGAACCCGCGGCCGCGTCCGCGGCGGGGCTGAACCCGGAGGATCCCGGCTTCGCGGAGGAGGCCGCCCAGTGGGTCACCCTGCTCCAGCTTGACGAGGACAACGGGATGACCTTCGGAGACGGGGCCATCCTGATCTTCGGCATCCGCCGGGACCGGCTCGCCGCCCCCAACCTCTGCGCCCGGCGTAGGCGGCGATTCGGCCGATGACGCACTTTCAGACTCTTTGAAGTGAGCCGTTCTCCCGCGAGTACCGGATAGCGTCACGGTTCCTGATCAAGAACAGGTCCTGATCAACGGCAATCGTGGGAGCGACGACATGAAGAGGTTCCCGGTTTACGCCGGCGCGTTGGTGCTGGCGCTCGTGGGCCCGGCGGCCACGGCCGCTGTCACGGCCTCCGCCCAGGCGGCCACGGTCCAGGAGCGGCCCCGTACCACGTGGCTGAACCCGGGCCAGCGACTGCAGGCGGGTGACTCCGTGCGCTCGTCGAACGGCGAGTACGTCCTGCAGCAGCAGAAGGACGGCAACCTCGTCCTCTACCGCGGCACCAAGCCGCTGTGGAGCAGCCAGACCGGCGACAGCCCCGGCGCGTTCGCCGCCATGCAGGAGGACGGCAACCTGGTCGTCTACCGGGGCAAGACCGCGCTGTGGGCCTCCAACACCGGCGACGCGCCCGGCGCGCGCCTGGCCGTGCAGGATGACGGCAACCTGGTCATCTACGACGGCAAGACGCCCCTGTGGGGCCGCCACTCCACGATCGGCGTGCTCAAGCCCGGCTACGGACTCAAGGCGAACCAGTACGTACGCTCCCAGAACGGCGACTACCAGTTCGTCATGCAGGAGGACGGCAACCTGGTGCTGTACAAGGCGAGCAAGCCCCTGTGGAGCACGAAGACGGGCGACAACCCCGGCGCGTCCGCGCAGATGCAGAAGGACGGCAACCTGGTCGTCTACCAGGGCACCACGCCGCTGTGGAGCTCCGAGACCGGCAAGAACCCGGGCGCCAGGCTGGAGGTCCAGAACGACGGCAACGTGGTGATCTACGACGGCACCCGTCCCCTGTGGTCCACGAAGACGGGCCGCTGACAGCGCGTGAGATGACTCGAGACCGCCGCCGTCCCCGAAGAGCCACCGGTGTCGCGACGGCGCGACCACCTCGGTCACCGGACGCACCGCCGCCTCCGGCAGCACCGTCTCGTTGATGGCCTGGTCACGTCCGGCCTGATGAGCGCGGCCCGACCCCGATACCTTCGCCCCCGAGGTCATGGCGATGGGACGGGCCGCCAAGTCAAGGCGGGCTGAGGATGCCGCGGGCGATGGCGGTGGTCACGGCGGCGGTGCGGTCGGCGACCCCGAGCTTGCCGAAGATGCGCATCATGTGGCTCTTCACGGTCGCCTCGCTGATGAACAGCTCCCGCCCCGTCTCCGGGTTCGACAGGCCGCGGGCCGCGCACTCCAGCACCTGGATCTCCCGCGTGGTGAGCGAGGGGGCCTCGCCCCGCATGCGGGTGGCCAGCTTGGCCGCGACCGGAGCGGCGAGCACGGTGCCGCCCGCGGCGGCCGTGCGGACCCCGGCGACGAGTTCCTGCGCCGAGGCGTCCTTCAGCAGGTAGCCGGTCGCTCCCGCGGCGACGGCGCGCAGGATGTCCCCGTCGGAGTCGTACGTGGTCAGCACGACGACCGCCGTGGCGCTCCCGGCGGCGACGATGCGCTCGGTCGCCTCGACGCCGCCCAGGCCGGGCAGCCGCAGATCCATCAGCACCACATCGGGCCCGGCGTCCGCCGCCAGGGCGACCGCCTCCTCGCCCGTGCCGCATTCGGCCACGACCGCGAAGTCCGGCTGCGCGGACAGCACCGCGCACAACCCCTGCCGCACGATGGGGTGGTCGTCGACGATGAGCACGCGTACGGTCACGACGGTAGCTCCACCTGGACCAGCGTTCCCGACGGCCTGCCCGGTCCGATGCTCAGCACCCCGCCGACCTCGGCGACCCGGTCGCGCATGCCGCCGATCCCGAACCCGGTGCCGGTCTCGCCGGGGTCGAAGCCCTGGCCGTCATCGGTGATCCGCAAGGTCACGCCCTCGGTCCCGTACGCCAGCACGCCTCCCAACCGGCCTGCCCCGGAGGCATGCTTGCGTACGTTGGCCAGGGCTTCCTGGGTGACCCGCAGCAGCACCACCTCCTCGTTCGGGGTGAGCCGGCAGGGCGTCCCGGTCACCGTGAAGCGAGCCTCCAGCCCGGTCTCCGCCTCGAACCGCTCAATGAGCCCGCCCAGGGCGTCCGGCAGCGAGGCGTCGCGGAGCTGCGGCGGCGGCAGCGCCGCGACCATGGCGCGGGCCTCGGCCAGGTTGTCCATGGCGGTACGGCGGGCCTGGTCGAGGTGGCCGCGAGCGGCCTGGTCGCGCTCGCACGTGCCGGCCTTGGCCGCCTCCAGCAGGAGCAGCACACTGGTGAAGCCCTGCGCGAGCGTGTCGTGGATCTCCTTGGCGAGCCGCTCGCGCTCAGCCAGCACCCCGGCCTCCCGGCTGACCTCGGCCAGTTCGGCCCGCGTCGCCGCCAGCTCCTCCACCAGCCTGGCCCGCTGCCGGCTCTGCTCGATGATCCGGGTGATCCAGACCCCGAGTACGAGGGCGACCACCAGCGCCACCACCACCTGGAGAATCACCGAGGACAGCTCCTGCTCGTACGCGTCGCTACGGAAGATCATCACCGCGGCCATCGACATCACGCTCGCGACTGTCGCGGCCATCGCTTTGCGCAGCGGGAGCAGCGCCCAAATATGCGGGTACAGCATGACCCACATCAGCGCGCCCTCAGGCGCCACCGCGAACAGCGCCGCCGACAGCGGGACGGCGCCGGCCAGATAGACGATTCCCAGTCGGCTGTGGTCACGATGCAGGGCCCGAGCGCCGGTGGCGCCGTACCAGCCGCTCAGCAGCACGAGCACGAGCAGCGCGATACCTCGCTCGGCGGTGGCGGGGCCGTCATCGCCGGTGACGACGAGACAGGCGGTCAGTACGGCCAGGGTGGCGAAGGCGAGATGCCAGCCGGGCACCGTCCGATGCCAATCGTCCTGCCCGGCATCGACCGGGTCTGTGAGGGATCCACCAGCCATCTGACCAGTATCGACGACCGGCGTCGCCGCCCGGTATCCACCTTTCGTCGGAATCAGCATCCCCTCCCCCGGTGGCTGTCCCCACACGGTCGAGTTCGGGCACGCTCAGCGGCCATGAACGCGAAACTCTCCGCACGGGCCCTCATCGCCCTGTCCATCGTCTACGGTCTGACAATCGGCGTCCTGGCCGTGCTCCACGTCGCCGATTCCACGACGACGACCTTCATAATCGTCGGTGCCATCGTCATCGGCGCCCTGTGGGCGATACGCGGCCTGCTCACCGGACGCGGCCGATCATCCTGAAACGGAGATCCTGCACGCCGCCGACATCGATCCCATGTCCCGCGGTGCCGGGCCGCGGTGGCAGCATAGAATAGCCTGCGGTCAGCCGTGACGCCCGCGCCCTTTCGAGTGTGGACCACCCCCCGCCTGCCTCCGGAGCCGACCATGCCCTTCGCGGCGCCCCCACCTGCTACTACCGCCAAAGCGCGGTGCTCGACGCCCCGCGTTCTGGGCCAGATCGGCCTGCGACTGGGTGGTGCACACAGATGGCTATGACGAGTGGGGGTCTCACCTCACGCTATTGATCAAGGACAGGATCCCGCGCCGGGCTGATCACCTTGCCGTCAAGGCGATGGGCTGGTGGGCCGCCCATACGAACGGCAGCCCACCAACCCTGCTATACGCCAGTTCCGTCGTTGTGGTTCGTGCGGTGGCCGGCGCCGGGGGTAATTGGCCGCAGGCGCTCCCGCCCTCCACAAGACCGAGCGACAGTGACGTTCTCGAACGAGCTCTCCGTAGATGCGTAAAGCCCGACACCCCCACTACGCACAACAGTGTCGCGACCCTTCAGGATCTCGACGCCGTTCAACGTCACGGTGATGCGGTCGCCATGAATCATGGCACCCAGTCGCACGGGACCTGTCAACGGGTTGCTGATGTTCGTCTTGGCCACGGTCACGGGACCCGACGCGTGGGCCTCGCGGATGATGCTCGCGTACTGGGTTCCGTCGCTCGTCTTGCCGACGTGGATCCGGTACCCGTACGCGTCCGTACTGTCTCGCAGCGAGATTCCCGCGTTACCGACGGATCCGTCGAGCGTGAGCGTGGTCTCCGCGACATAGTCGCATGCCTCCGAGAAGCGCGCCGGCAGGGTCGAGTCGGCCAGTACGTGCGCCCGGCCACCGGCAGGCGGCGTGAGGCGCAACTTGCCCGAGGCGACGGACACGGACCCGGTCATCCCTCGCCAATTGGCCTGATCGAGCCCTTCCCTGATCACGATGTCGTCGAAGGTCGCGGCCCGCCGATGCGTGTAGGCGGCGGCGCCACCCGTCGGCAGCTGTGCGTCGTCCGCGGAGATCGACGTATCGCCGATTTTGGCGCTCAGATGCCTCCCGATCGCGGATACGACCAGCTTGTGCGGGACGTTGGCGCCGGTCGGCAGATCGGTCTCCGCGAGAACCTCGGTTTTCGAGTCGTAGATCTTCACGAGCTTCAGCGTCGCTCCCGACGCGGAGTTGAGCACTTCGGCCCGGTAGTAGTTGCGGGAATTGTGGTAGCGGAACGCGAGACCGGTACGGGACGTCGTCTGGCCGCGTGGTCCGGGAACGATGTCCGCGGCCATGACCACGTCATCGGGTACGTCCTGCAGCGCCGCGAACGACACCATGTCCGCGGTCGAGGTCTGTGCCAGTTGCCCGCCGGTCACCGTCCAGGTCCCCTGGACCGGCGTCCAGCCGCCGAAGGATGCGTTGAAGTCATGGACGGTGCGGTCCAGGCCGGCATCGTCGAACTCCTCGTTGAGCACGGGCGCCGGGGCGAAGCGTTCCTCGAGTGACACGGTGATGAGGTCGCCCGCGCGGGTGAACGCGGTCGGGGTGCCGTTCACCGTCACCGCGTTCGCGTTCGGCGCGTGGAGGGAGAGCGTGCCGGTGAACGGGTCCCCGAGCGAGATCCGGGCGGTCGCGCCGCGCAGTTCCACACTGACATCGGACACCGGTGCGGATGCGCTGATGACGGTGTTGCCTGCGTCGATCAGCGACGACCCTCTGGTCAGGGCGTACCTGGTGAGCCCGCCGCCCGAAGCACGCTCCAAGTACGCGGTCTCGCCGTTGGTCGTGGCGGCCCCGAACGCCCTCGACGAGGGATTCGCCTCGCGCGAGAGGTAGAAGCGCCCGGTCGCGCCCGGCAGGCCGACCTCCAGCGCCGTCGCCACGGAGTGACTCACTCCGGGCATGGCGATGCGCTTCGCCGTCACCGAGGGCGCCGCGCCGGCCGGGCCGGGGAAGACGACCGTGTCCACTCCCGTCGGGCCGGTGGCGGACCAGTCGTAGGACAGGTAGTCGACGTCGGTGAGTACCTGTTCGCCGACGCGTACGGCGCCGTCGTCGTGGACCGTGGGGGTCACCGCGGCGCCGGCCGTCGCCACCGGGATGAGCCGCACGCCGGCGCCGGGTGCGGCTCCTGGCACGGTGTCGAACCCGACCGTGGCGACCTTCGTCGTCGGATTGACGGTCACCGGATCGCCGGGGAAGTGCCAGAGCTGCCGGTAGTCGTGCGCGGCGGTGGCACCGGTGAGGTCGTCGGAGACCACCCAGAAGCCGGGCTTGACGAAGTAGACCGTGCGATCGTGCTCGATCGGCCGGTAGCCCATCGTCGCACCGCGGTAGATGTCGAGGCCCGCGTTCGAGCGCCACAGCGACGTCGTGCGGGGGACGCCGGCGGTCTGCGCGGCTCCGTCGACCTCGATGGTGTTGTGCGCCGCGGTTTGACGGCGCATCCAGTCGTTCGTCGGAGTCGCGCTGTAGTCTCCCACCCCGGAGTCGACGATCAGCGGACGCCCGTACGCCGCCATCACCAGGCTGAGGTCGTCCGGATGCCGATGCGAGGCGGTGTAACTGGAATTCTGGTTGTTGATCAGCATGTACCGGGCATCGGCGTCCCACCCGGAACGCTGGACCGCGAAGCTGATCGGATACACCGTGGACGACAGCGTCGGGGCGGTCCCCTGCGTGCGGCCGGAGGCGACCCAGGTGAAATCGGGCCAGGAGTTGCGTACGCCGCTCCTGCGAATGGCCGACGTACCCGCGGTGTTGTTCGGCGTGTCGCCGATCGCCGCGGGTTCGAGATTCGGCTGACGGGTCGCGAACAGCGAATCCGCGATCCAGTCCGCCGCCTGGACGAGGTAATCGGGAACGGTCCGCCCGTTGGCGTCCGCGACTGCGATGACGGAGTTGAGGAGGTCCGCCACGTATGCCTGATAGTTGAACGCCGGCTCGCGGTACACGCCGTCGCCCTTCAGGTACGCGCGCAGAAACCGCTCGGCTGAGCGCACCGCGAACCACTCCGAGCCGGACGATGCCGAGAACTCGGGCAGGAACACGGCCGCCGCGTGGACGGAACGGGCCATCGACATGTACCAGTTGTTTCCGACGTGACCCTGCATCACGCCGACGAGGAAGTCCGTCGTGAAGTGCACGCCGGACAGGTACGCCACGAGATCGCCCGGGTCGATGCCGGGATCGGTCCTGAACACGGAGAACCCGCTGACCAGCTGGGAGAGCCGCTTGGCCGCCGACAGGTTGCGGCCCTTCGGCCAGCTCTGATTGTCGGCGAAGAAGTCCAGCGAGATGTCCATCCACGCCTTCGCGTACGCCGCCCGCTTCGCCGGGTCGCTCTCGGACACGTACGCGAATGTCAGTTTGGGCATGAACGTCAAGTCGCTCATCAACGTCTGCGCGCCGCCCGGGGTGGTCTGCGTCCCACCCCAGGGGTCCTGCCAGTCGATGTCGATCCGCTGCTCGGCGCTGTCGTAGAAGGTGCGGGTCTCGGCGCCGAACCGGAAGATCCCCGCCGCGAGCTCGTCGGGGCCCGAGTCGCCACCGCCCAGGCCAGCGGCCGGAGCCGGGTAGTGGACGTCGGTGCGGCCCGCGTAATACGCCTTGAGCTCGCTCGCGGCGCCCGCTTCGTCACCGGCGGCCAGCTCGGCCGCCACCGCGGCGAGCCCCGGGCGCGTCAGGTCGAGCAGCCGGCCGAGATCCGACATGTCGGCGACCGCGGCCCGGCCCGGCGACAGAGGCGACAGGAACGCCGCCACCAGAGCCAGTACGACCGCCGCACGGGCCCGGCCACGCGTGTACCAACGTAACGTGCTCCGTCTCATGACTGCTCCTCGTACTCGGCCTTGATCTTGTCGCCCACCCGATCCATGAACTTCTTGATGGCCGGCTGCCACGCCGAGACGGGCTTGTTGCCCAGCTGGATCTCCAGCAGCACCGCGTCCAGTTCCTGCTGCTCGCTGGCGGCCTTGCTGGCGGCGGTCTCCGAGTACCGCCCGAGGGTCGGGTCGGCGACGGCGAGCGGGACGCCGGCGACCTGGTGATCGTGCTGGTCCTGTACGGCCTGGCGGTTGCCCGGCTCGTAGATGACGGGCGATGCCTCGGCGAGGTAGCGCACCGGCAGGAACACCTGGCTGCGCCCGCCCTCGGTGAGGGTCGGGTCGGAGCCGTCGCGGGTGAACGTCTGGCCCTCGACGCCGTACCGGAGGGCCAGGTACTCGCTGCTGCCGAAGGGTGAGCACAACCAGTCGAGGACCTTGAGGATCTGCTTGATCCGGTCGGCGTCGTCGGTCCTGGCGATGGCGGTGAAACTGGACAGGGTCGGGCCGGGCGTGCGTACCCGCGTCCCTTTGCCGTCGCGGGTGGGCGAGAGCATGCCGGTCAGACGGAAGCCGGACACGTCCTTCGCCTGACCGTAGAACTTGCCCCACCCGGCGTACCCGCCGATGGTGAACGCGGTCGTGCCGGCCAGCATCCACGCGTTGCGCTTGGTGTTGGGCGCGCCCGCATGGTCGGGATGGATCACCCCCGACTTCACCAGCTCGACGGTGTCCTCAAGGGCCTGCGTGAACTGCGGTGTCGTCCCGGAGTGGGTGAAGACGCCACCCGCTGCCTGCCAGACGCCGACGCCGCCGGGCCAGTTGCCGGTGATCCCGTTCATCTCCAGGATCGTGTTGAACGGGATCTGCCCGAACGCCCACCGACCGGCCCGCTCGTCGCTCAGCGCGGCCGCCAGCTCCTTGAACTCGGCCCACGATTCGGGCTGGAGGCTGAGTCCTGCCTTGGCCAGCAGGTCGGCCCGGGTGTACAGCACGGTGCCGATCCGGGCCCGCGGCACGGGGACGCCCCAGATCCGCTGGTCGTAGACGGTGCCGCGCCAGGCGTCGGTGGGCAGGGCGGCGAGGTTCGGGTAGGCGAGGACCGCGTCCCCGGACAGGTACTCGGTGAGGTCGGTGAACGTCGCCTTCAGCATGGCCGGCATCTGCTGGACGACGCCCTGGATGGCCACGATGTCGGGCAGATCGCCACCGGCGATGGTCGTGGCGACCTTGCTCTTGTAGTCGGTCGAGGGGACGTACGTGATCTTCAGCTCGGTGCCGAGCTTGCTGTTGAGGTTCTGCCAGTAGGGGTTCGAGCCGAGCGCGGGGGCGATCGGGTCGTAGGTGTACGTCAGTGCCGTGACGGCTTCGCCCTGCACCGGTTGTGATGCGGCGCTGGAGGCGGTCGGGTAGGTGAAGTATCCCGGCGACACCCCGGGCGGCTCGGCGGCCAGGTCCGGCGTGGCCGCGGTGACGGGCTTGTAGGTGGGCAGCTTGACCGGCCCGGTCGAGCTGTTCGGCGCACTCGGGCCGCCGTCGCCGCAGGCCCCGAGCAGCGGGGCCAGCCCCGTTGCCGCGCCGAGTGCCAGGAGGCGGCGGCGGCTGAAGGTGGGTGCCATGACGTTCCCTTTCCACATGGCGTGGACGATCGGTCAGCCCTTGACGGCGCCGACCATGAGTCCTTTGGCGAAGTGCTTCTGAATGAAGGGGTAGACGAACAGGATGGGCAGGACGGAGATGACGAGAATCGCCATCTGGACGGAGATCTGTGGTGGCAGGTTCTCCAGGTTCGAGCTGAGCTGGTCGGACCCGATCGGGGTGTTGTTGACGACGTAGGTACGCAGCACCAGTTGCAGCGGCCACTTCTCGGACGACTGGAGGTACAACATCGCGGAGAAGAAGGCGTTCCAGTACGCCACCGCGTAGAACAGCCCGATCACGGAGACGACCGCCTTCGACAGCGGCAGGACGATCCGCAGCAGGATGCGCATCTCCCCGGCACCGTCCATGTGGGCGCTCTCCCGCAGCTCGCGGGGGATCTCCTGGAAGAACGCGCGCATGACGATGACGTTGAACGCGTTCACCAGCACCGGCAGGACCAGTGCCCAGTAGCTGTCCAGCAAGCCGAGCTGTTTGACCGTCAGGTACATCGGGATGATGCCCGGATTGAACAGCAGGGTGAACACCGTCATCAGCAGGAGCGGCTTCTGCAGCAACGAGCCCGGCCGCGACAGCGCGTACGCCAGAGCGATCGTGGCGACGAGGCTGAGTGCCGTGCCGACCGCGGTGACGCCGGCGCTCACCAGCAGCGCACGGGTGACGATTCCGCCGGACAGGACGGCCCGGTAGGAGTCCAGCGTCGGTGCGTTCGTCCACAGCACGAAGCCGCCCGCCCTGTTGACCTCCTCCGGGGAGGCGATGCTGGTGATGAGCACCGCCCAGAACGGCACCAAGACCGCCAGGCAGCCCAGGCCGAGCACGAGTCCCCGCGCACCGACCCCCAGTTTGCTGGACTCGCCCATCCAGACCGGACGCCGACTGCCGGCCAAGCGTGGCCTGTGGCGCGCTACGGACACCCCTGTCGACGCAGGTCGGCTCGTCATTTGGCGTACACCCCCTGCTCGCCCAGAGCGTGGGCCAACCGGTTGGCGCCGAGCACGAGCGCGACACCGACCATGCCTTTGATCAGCCCCACAGCGGCCGCGGTGCCCCAGTCGCCGCCGACGATCCCGTGGTTGTAGACGTAGGTGTCGAGTACTTCGCCGGCACCGGCACCGACCTGTGCCTGCTGCAGGATGATCTGCTCGAACCCGACGGACAGCGTGTCACCGAGCCGCAGAATCAGCAGCAGGACGATCACCGGGCGGATGGCGGGCAGGGTCACGTGCCACAGGCGGCGAGCCGCCGAGGCGCCGTCCACCACCGCGGCCTCCATCTGCGCCGGATCCACTCGGGACAGCGCGGCCAGGAAGATGATCGTCGACCAGCCGGTGTCCTTCCAGATCACCTGTGATGTGATCATGAGTTTGAACAACTCGGGCACGCCGACGACGGTGAACGTGGACAGGTCGGCCGAGCGCAGCCAGGCGTTGAGCATCCCGCCGTTGCCGAACATCTGCTGGAACAGGGCGACCACGATGACCCAGGACAGGAAGTGCGGCATGTAGAGGATCGACTGGGTGAGGCGCTTGAGCCGTTCGCTGATGGTCGCGTTCAGGATCAACGCGAGGCAGATCGGCAGCGGGAACACGAAGACCACCTGGATCAGCGTGATGATCAGCGTGTTGACGAGTGCGTTGAGGAACACCGGGTCGCCGGTGAGCACCGGCTCGAAGTTGTCCAGCCCGACGTACGGGCTGTGCCAGATGCCGAGGAACGGCTGGAAGTCCTGGAACGCGATGACGTTCCCACCGAGCGGCAGATAGTGGAACAGCAGCAGCACCGTGACCCCGGGAAGCGCCAGCAGCAGCAGGACCCGGTCACGCCGCCAGCGGTCGCGCAGGCTACGCATCGCCGGTCCCCGCCGCTATGGGCCGGCCCGCTGCGCAGGCTTCCACCGCCGCCCGCAGCCGGTCGTCGGCGTTGGCCGCGACCCTCCTGCTCCGGTCGACCGCGGGCGCCGGGTCGGTGGCGATGTCGGTGACCGCCGCGACGACCGTCGCCGCGGCACGATGGTCGAGCTCGATCACCAGGTCCGGGGCGCCGAGGTCGGCGAACATCTGAGACTTCGTGGTCTCGGTCGGCTGCCGGAGGTAGATGGTCGGGATCGCATGTCGTGCGGCCATGATCGGCGAATGACACTCCATGCTGACCACCAGCGACGAGAGGGCGTAGACCCCGGTCGCCTCCTCCAGCGGCCAGTACCGGTCCAGGATCCGGACCTGACCGAGCGTCTGTGGGCTGAGCAGGCTGGGAAGCTGCTCGTGGGCGAGCTCGACGGCATAGCTCATCTCGGGCACCACGACGGCCGGCAGGCCGCTGACGCGTACCCAGGTCTCGATCGCCGCCGCCAGCACCGCCAGGTCGTGCGTCACGGTGGCCCGGTTGACCGCGTCGCGCCGCATCTGCTCGCGGGTCGGTTCCGTGCCGTAGATCTTCGCGTACGGGGCGAAGCGCAGCCGCGGAACGAAGCAGGCGAACCCACCGGGCCGCAGGCCGAACTCCTCCAGCAGGCGAGCGGCGGCGACGTCGTCGGTGTGGTCGAACGCGAACGTGCCGTCCGGCCCGAAGGCGAGGTCGGGCCCGGTGATCTTCTGGCCGCGCAAGGTGGCCAGGGTCAGCGTTTCGCGGCAGTACACGAAGTCGGCGCCGTCGAAACGGTCCTTGACGTCGTCCTCGAGATAGGAAGGTGGGAGCAGATCGACCATCTGCGCCAGCTCCGGCAGCGTCGCCATGGTCGGTGGGCACAGCGGATCCACGGTGATGCCGAAGTACCCGTACGGGCGGCCCACGTGCTCGCGCCACCAGTCGATCTCGGTGGTCTGGAAGGCGTCGGCGCCCGATCCGTGCATCAGGACGTCCGCGCCGTCGATGGCGGCGGCCAGCTCCGGGGTGCTCGGCCCGTCCCCGCCGAGAGTGCCGTCGACGACGCGCAGGTCAGGGAACGCGTGCCGCAGCATGGATCGTTCGCGCTCCTCCAGCCGCACCGGCCAGAGGACGACCTCGACCTCGGGGGCGAACCGCTGAAACGCCCGCACCACCCCAGGGGAGTGAGCCACGTCGCCGATGTTCACCGTCGCCCAGGAGGACCGCAGGAGGACGGTGCGACGTACCGATGTCATATGTACTCCTTGTTGACGTAACGTTAATTCAAAATAGGGATGGTGAGACGTTACGTCAAGAACCGAGTAGGCTTGCACCATGGCAACGCAACGTGACGTCGCACGGGCGGCCGGAGTGTCACTCGCTGTGGTGTCGGCGGTGGTCAACGGCACGAGCCACACCCGGATGAAGGAATCCACCCGCACCCGGGTGCTCCAGGCGATGCAGCAATTGAACTACCAGCCGAACCAGACGGCGCGCTCGCTGCGGCTCAACCAGACCGACATGATCGCGATGATCCTCAACAAGCTCGACAACCCGGTCTACGCACCGCTGCGGCATGGGGTCTACGAGGCGGCGGCGGAGCACGGCGCGACGGTCCTGCTGGGCGATGCCGAGACGATGCGCTCCGGCAGCCAGTTCCTGACCCGGCTGCTCAGCCAGGGCACGGTCGACGGCATCCTGATCCGCGGCGAAGGGCTGCTGGACGACGACGTGATGGCCGAACTCCGCGACCACCCCAAGCCGATCCTCATCCTGGAACACGCACTGGAGCATCCCTGGATCGACGTGGACGATCTCCGCGCGGGCGAGATCGCGACGCGGTTCCTGATCAACCTCAGCCACCGCCACATCGTCTTCGTCGGGGGCTCTGGATACCTCTCCCAGCAGCGCTACCTGGGCTACCAGCGGGCGATGGACGCCGCCGGCCTGACACCGGCTCCGCACCTGGCCACCGGGTTCGGCGAGCAGGCCGGCGCCGACGGGCTCCGCCAGGCCATGCAGGCGGCGACCGCGCCGACCGCCATCGTCGTCAACAACATCATGAGCGCGGTCGGGGTCCTGGCCGCCGCCCGCGACCTCGGCATCACCATCCCCGACCAGCTGTCGGTGGTCGGCATCCACGACGTCGACCTGATGCGACACCTGCGCCCGGCCGTCACCGCGGTCCGGATGCCGATGTACGAACTCGGCCGGGCCGGCGTCGAGGCGCTTTACGACCTGATCGCGGGGCGGCCGAGCGCGGGCGGTGTCATCACCGATCCTGAACCGGAACTGGTGATCCGTGACTCAGCGACCGCTCTGACCCGGGTCCGCGATTAGCGGCCGCATGCTCGGCCGCCCTGTCTTGGAGAGACCCCTCACGGACCGACGGTCCGCGTCAAGAGGTGCGTGAGGCACTCGCCGGGCCCGCCGCCACTCGCGAGTTTCGGTGCCACGATGGGGAATGCGGCACTCTTCGCCCGGATGCCGGCCCGCATTGTGCGTGATGGTACATCTTCGATCAGCGGTCGATGGCGGCCATGTTGTCCGCGTCGTAGCGCTCGCCGGAGGCCGGGGGCAGGTCGTTCAGGCGGGCGACGTGGCCGGCAGTGAGCTCGATGTGGTCGGCGGCGGCGTTCTCCTCCAGCCGGGCGACTCGCTTGGTGCCGGGGATGGGCGCGATGTCGCCACCCTGGGCGAGCAGCCAGGCCAAGGCGACCTGTGCGGGCGTGGTGCCGATCTCGGCGGCTACGGCCCGGACCTCGTCGACGATTCGCAGGTTGCGTTCCAGGTTGCCGTCGGCGAAGCGGTGGTTGGTGCGGCGCCAGTCGTCGGCGCCAAGATCGTTCAGGGAACGGATGTCGCCGGTCAGGAAGCCGCGGCCGAGCGGGGAGTAGGGCACGAAGCCGATACCCAGTTCGCGCAGGACGGGCAGGATCTCGGCCTCCGGGTCGCGGGTCCACAGCGAGTATTCGGACTGGACCGCGGTGACCGGATGCACGGCGTGAGCGCGGCGAATCGTGGCGGGGCCGGCCTCCGACAGGCCGATGTGGCGGATCTTGCCTTCTGCCACCAGTTCGGCCAGCGCGCCAACGGTCTCTTCGATGGGTGTGCCGGGGTCCACCCGGTGCTGGTAGTAGAGGTCGATGTAGTCGGTACCCAGGCGCTTCAGTGATCCCTCCACGGCCAGGCGGATGTTGGCCGGGCTGCTGTCCGGTGCCGAGCCACCGGTGTGGGCGATCAGTCCGAACTTGGTCGCCAGCACGACCTCGTCTCGGCGCCCTCGCACGGCCCGGCCGACCAGCTCCTCGTTGATGAAGGGGCCGTACACCTCAGCGGTGTCGATATGGGTGACCCCGAGGTCCAGAGCGCGGTGGATCGTGTGAATCGACTCGTCGTCGAACTGGCCGGCGCCGGCGTAGAACGCCGACATTCCCATGGCTCCGAGACCGATGCGCGAGACCTCGAGGCTGCCGAGCGAAATGGTTTTCATGGCGCGGACTTCCCTTCCCATTAGTTAAGTACCGGTCGGTGCAGAACTCTAGCACATCAAGACCGATCGGTACTGAATTGCCTGGGCGGGATGAAACCGCTGGTCAGCGTAGATCTGTACCGAGGGGTACGCTTGTGGCATGAGCGACTCCCGCAGGGCCGTCATGGGCCGGCCTCGAGGATTCGACATCGACCAGGCGCTGGAACGCGCGATGCGGGTGTTCTGGGCGCGGGGTTACGAAGGCGCAAGCCTCGCTGAACTGACCGGCGCCATGGGTATCACCAAGACGAGCATGTATGCGGCCTTCGGCAACAAGGAGCAGTTGTTCCGCAAGGCCCTCCAGCGCTATGGCGCGGGGCCGGCCGCCTACGCCACGCGCGCCCTGGAGGAGCCCACCGCACGGGCTGTGGCCTTGGCGTTCCTCCGCGGAGCGGTCCGCACCACGACCCCTCCCCGCGGGCCCTCCGGATGCCTGACCGTGCAGGGTGCGCTGGCGTCGAGCGACGAGAGCCGGGCCATCCACGACCTGCTTGTCGACTGGCGCAACGACGCGGGGGTCCGCCTCGAGGAGCGCTTCCGGCGCGCCGTCGACGAGGGTGATCTTCCGCGCGACGCCGACCCTCGGCGTCTTGCCCGGTTCATCATGACGATGGGTTTCGGCATCGCAGTGCAGGCCGCCAACGGCCTCGGTCCTGCCGAACTCGATGAGATCGTTGACACGGCGTTGCTCGGCTGGCCCGCGTAGCGGCCGCCATCCTGGCCGTCATCGAGCACGCCACCAGGCGCGTCCATGTGCTCGGCACCACCGCGCACCCGAGCACGAGCTGGGCCACCCAGGCGATGAACGCAGGCGGACGGTCCCCGCGCCGAAGCGGCGCGGGGACCCCGGTTTCGAAGACGTCTAAGCGACTTTGTTGATGTGCCAGCTCTGGTTCTCGCCGCCCCAGCAGCGGGCCTGGACCACCCTGGCGCCGTTGGCCTGGTCCACATTGGCCACGTCCAGGCACAAACCGCTGTGCTTGGCGATGACCCGGTAGGTGCCGTCGGCGTTCTTCTTGAGCCGCCACCGCTGGTTGGCTTTGAAGCTGCAGGTCGCCTGGATCACGGCCGCCGCGCCCGCGGTGCTCGCGAAGGCGACATCCAGGCACTTGCCGCTGTGCCTGGCGACGAACACGTACGCCCCGTCGTCGAACCTACGGGCCTCCCACCGTTGACTGAGCACTTGATCCAGGCACCGCCACTGGTGCGTCGGGGTGGCGTGAAGCTTGCTCC
Organism: Nonomuraea sp. NPDC048882; assembly: GCF_040649755.1. Lineage (NCBI taxonomy): Bacteria > Bacillati > Actinomycetota > Actinomycetes > Streptosporangiales > Streptosporangiaceae > Nonomuraea > Nonomuraea sp. NPDC048882. The sequence goes on along the minus strand of NZ_JBEZGB010000029.1, from coordinate 31,011 downwards.
CGTGCAAGACGTCCAGGCACTTGCCGCTGTGCTCGACGACGAACTTGTAGTAGGCGGGTCCGGCATGGGCGACCCCGGTCCCGGTGAGGGCGAGGCCGGCGGCCGCGGTCAAGGCGACGACGAAGGCGCGGCGGACTGTTGCGAAGGACGTTGCAGAGAGCATGGTGACACTTCCTTTCATGTGCTCAAGAGTCGGTGTGACGAGCGGATTCCGCATGAGTCGGGCCTACTCATTTCCGGACCCATTCCGGGATCCCGGGGTGCTTGGCGCCCAGGCCAGAGCCAGGCTGAATCGCCTCGACGAAAGGACATCTGCGTGCGAGAAGGGTCGATCTACGTGCTGGTGAACGTGAACACCGGCACGTGCCTGGATGAGAACCAAGGCAACCATTGGGTCAGAGCGTGGGGGCCCAACGGAGGCGACAATCAGAAGTGGGAGGTGAATCGGGATGGCCCCGGCCAAAAGTGGTGGCTTCGGAACATCGGGTCTGGCCGCTACCTTTGCCCCGAACTCACAGCTCGGGGAGGCGCACTTCGCACTGAGGAGGAGCCCTTCCGGTGGCATATCTCGTCCGACGAACAAGGGACCCGTTTGCAAGTCGAACACGACGTCGATTTGCATGTCGACGTAGAAGACGCTTCTAGCGACGACGACACAGCAGTCCTGTCGTGGAAACACAGGGGCAACAACCAAGTCTGGCGCTTCGAAGAGGTATAAGGGGCGTTTAGTCCTTTCTGATCCTGGGGTTCAGGCGCCGCGCCAGACTGCCAACCGACTGTATGGGCGTGTCGGCTTCCAACAGCGGGAGGTCACCGGTTCGGGCTGCCGGCAGCCACGACAGGACCTCCCCGACCGTCCCATGGGCACCCCCCAAACCGACGCCTCGGTGCGGACCATCGCTCTGGGCACCGACACGGCAGCACGAGCCTGGGATGGGGGCGGCATCGCGGTAGATGTTGTGACTGGTCGCGCGGCCGGACGGCAGGTGCATGGTCTCCGGCGGCAGCAGGACGTTGTGCGCATCGGCCGGCGACTCGTCACACGACAGCTCCACCTCCAGGCGGTGGCCCGGCCTGAAGGCATTCGGGAGAGGCAGAGGTGTACCACGCACTCCTGGATCTTCCCCGGCTCGACCGGGACCGGGCGGGTGTGCGGGTGGCAGCTCCGTCAGCGCGTCCCGACCTTGGGGGTGGCGCGCATGCCGACGTACGCGCAGGCCGTGCCGTCGGCCAGGGTGGAGAAGACGACGGGCATGTAGTCCTCGCTGAAGGACGGGCCCGCCCCCGTGGCCGCGAAGACGGTGTCGGTCACCGGGAGCAGCTCCATGTCCAGGGGCGGGGACATGTCCTTCATGCCGTCCACGAACTCGTAACGCATGCGCAGGCCACCACCGGCGCCCTGGCTGTCCTGGCTGTCCTGGCTGACGGTGATGACGACGCCGGCGCGCCGGTAGGTGCCGATCAGCGGGGTGACGTCCACGGCGGGCGGTTCGGCGGGCGGGCCGAAGGGGGCGGGCATGGTGACGCCGGCGAGCTCGGCAAGTAGGTCGCGGAACAGGTCGGCGTACAGGAGCCGGGCGCTGCCGCCGTTGGTCAGCAGGACCAGGGCGAGGCCGGCGTGCGGGACGACGCGCAGGTAGGCGTACTGGCCGATGGCGGCGCCGTCATGGCCGAAGCCGGACACGCCGTTCCAGTCGTACAGGGTCCAGCCGAGCCCCCAGCCGTCGGCGGAGACCGTCCACTTGTCGGGCACGTCAGTCTCGCGGCGCTGCATGGCGGCGACCGCCTCGGCCGACAGCACCGGGCCGCCGCCGGCCAGGTGCATGGCGGCCAGGCGGGCCATGTCGCCCGCGGAGGTGATGACGCGGGCCGCGGGGCCGACGGAGCGCGGCATGAGGTCCCAGGCGGGGGCCGGTTCCGGGTCGGCGCCGGGCTCGCCCAGGTGGCTCATCGCGGCCGGGAAGCGCAGCGCCTCCTCCGGCAGCGTCATCGAACGCTCCATGCCGAGCGGCGTGAACAGCAGGTCCTTGAGTGCCTGGTCCCAGGTGCGGCCGGTGAGGACCTCGATGAGGCGGCCCAGCACGATGTAGCCGAGCCCGCCGTAGGAGATCGCGGTGCCGGGTGGGCAGTCCAGCGGCACGTCCCGGGCGGCCTCGACGTAGCGGGCCAGGCAGTCGTCGCCGCGCCCGCCGTCGTAATTGAAGTCGTTGGTGACGCCGCCGGTGTGCGACAGGAGCTGGCGGACGGTGATCGTCCGGGTGGCCTCGAGGTCGGGGGTGGCGAACTCGGGCAGGACGTCGGCAACCCGGGTGTCCAGCGTCAGCCGGCCCTCGTCGATCAGCAGCATCACCAGGGTGGCCGTGTAGACCTTGGCGATCGAGCCGGACAGGAACACCGCGTCGGTCGTCACCGGCACGCCGGTGCCGCGGTGCAGGACGCCACTCGCCAGCTCGTGCACCTGCCCGTTGACCAGCACCGCCAGGGACGCGCCCGGCACGTGGTGCCGCCGGCGCAGCTCGTCGAAGCGCGCCTGCCAGCGGGCCAGGTCGAAGGTCTGTCCCTGCGAGCCCGCACTCCCCCAGTCACCGCCGGCGGTCCAATCGCCCTGCTCGTTCCACTGCACGTTCGTCGCCATGCTTTCCTCCGGTACGCCGTTCTCTCGATGCGCACACTGTACGCATATGGAATCGGCGTTCGCAACCGCGCACGGTCTCCCAGGCGGAAGTGGCGAGCAGACCCAGCGGTCCAGCCGTTCGTTAGGTACCGCGACACACGACCGGGCTGTCGTACAACTTGGCGGTTCAAGGGCCGCACAGTGGGGCGAGACGGTCGTGCGACCGCGCACCAGTACAGCCGTGCCGCCAGCCCCGCCGCCGTGAGTCCATTGACACCTGATGGCCGAGATCGCTGTACGCACCTTGCGAACGCCGTACGCTACGATGGCCGTTCAGCAAGGAGGAGGACTGAATGCCGGCCGAGAAGCAGCCCATCCCCTCGGTTTGGGCCCGCCCGCGTCCCAAGCGGGAGCAGCCGTCGCTGAGTCGCGACCGGATCGTGTCCGAGGCCATCCAACTCCTGGACGCCGAGGGCATCGACGCCCTGAGCATGCGCAGCCTCGGCGCCCGGCTCGGCGCGGGAGCCACATCCCTCTATCGCCACGTGGCCAACAAGGACGAGCTGATCGAGCTGGTCGTGGACGAGATCTACGGCGAGGTGCGGGTGCCCGCCGCCGACCCCGCACACTGGCGGGCCGCCGTCACCGACTCCGCGCACAGCCTGCGCTCGATGGTGCTGCGTCATCCCTGGGTCGTCTCCGTGCTCGGCCAGGTCGGGCTCGCCTATCTCGGGCCCAACCTGATGCGGCAGTCGGAGCGCATGCTCGCCCTGTTCAGAGCGGCGGGCTTCGCCGCTGACGAGGCCGATCAGGCCATGAAACTGCTCATCGCCTACGTCATCGGGATGACCACCAGCGAGGCCGCCTACCTGTCGGTGCTCGCCCGCAGCGGCCAGAACGAGCAGGACTGGCTGGAGAGCCTGCGACCGACCACCGAAGAGGCTCTGCAGGAGTATCCGCTCCTGCGCGACGGGCGTGCCACGGCGCAGACCAAGGACCCGGAGCAGCTTCGCGCGGATTCCTTCGTCTACGGCGTCGAGCGCATCCTGGACGGCCTGGAGAGCAGGCTCGGCCGCACCTCCGCCCGGTGAGAACCGGAGGGAGGGCGGCGGACGGCAGCCGTACGCGCCAGGCGGGGACTCCGGACTCCAGGGACGGGAGCCTGCCGGGGTGTCTCGGCCGGTCGTTGCCGAGTTGCTCGGCGGCCTTGGTGTAGAGCTCGGCCACCCGGCGCTCGGCGGCGTCGTGCACGATGTGCGCGGCGTGCGCGATGGCCAGCCCCTGGTGGCGCCGGCGGCGTACAGCCGGCAGTAACGTCACCGCGGCGCCGACACCGGCCCCGGCCCCGGCCTCCAGCGCGATCCGAACGGCCTTGACGGCCGTCCCGCATACGACGGCTTTCGGGACGGCTGACTGACACACACCTGGGCCATCAGTCCGAACTCCTCATCGCCGGGCCGCGCGGTCCAAGGCCGCGAACAGCCGACATACTTCACAATGAGAGCGATGTCAGCTCACCTCCTTGCACGAGCCACAGCCTCACTCCATGGCTTGGCTCTCGGCGACGCCTTCGGTTCCCAATTCTTTGTTCCGGCCAATCGTCACGCCTTCTCCTCTCGCTCTCTTCCGCCAGGCCCATAGCAGTGGACGGACGACACCGAGATGGCGTGCTCCATTTATCGCGTCCTGGCGGATCACCGCACCATCGACCAGGACGAGCTCGCCATCAACTTGGGTGTGTCCAGTCAGTGGTGTATCTCGATCTTTCTTGATTAGCGGGTGGTCGGGGTCAGGCGGCCTTCGAAGGTGATAGCGAAGGCGTTCAGGGCGGCTTTCCAGCGGGTGATCCAGCGTTTGCGGCCCCTGCCGGTCGGGTCCAGGCTCATGATCGCCATGTAGACGCACTTGAGCGCGGTCTGCTCGTTCGGGAAGTGGCCGCGGGCCTTGACCGCCCGCCGGATGCGGGCGTTGACCGACTCGATGGCGTTGGTCGAGCAGATCACCAGGCGGATCTCGGTGTCGAAGTTGAGGAAGGGCACGAACTCGGCCCAGGCGTCCTCCCACAACTTCACGACCGCCGGATACCTGCCGCCCCACGTCTCGGCGAACTCGTAGAACCGCTCCAGCGCGGCCGCCTCGGTCGGGGCGGCGTAGACCGGCTTGAGCGCTTTGGCGATGGCGTCCCAGTGCTGGCGGGCGGCATACCGGAACGAGGCGCGCAGCAGGTGAACGACACACGTTTGCGCCACCGCCTGGGGCCAGACGCTCTCGATGGCCTGGGGAAGGCCCTTGAGCCCGTCGCAGACCACCATCAGCGCATCGCCGACCCCGCGGTTCTTGATCTCGGTCAGCACGTGCAGCCAGAACTTGGCACCCTCGCCACCGTCGCCGGCCCACAAGCCGAGGGTGTCGCGCTCGCCGTCCACCGTGACGGCCAGCGCCACGTAGATCAGCCGGTTGGCGACCTGGCCCTCGCGCAGCTTGGCTCTGTCGCAGATTGCGTGATCCTCGGTTCGTCGGTCTGGTTGCGGGTTCCCGGCAGGAATAATGATCTTCGTGTCTTGCGCAGTGGATTGACGTTCTGCTTCCGCACCTGACGGTGCTAACCGTGGAGGATGCCAAGCGCGAAGGCGGGATAGTGAGTATTCGTGCTCGGGTAAGCGGGACGCGAGCGGCGTGCACGAGCTGTGGCGGGTTATCGGCTCGGGTTCACGGCAGGTACGTGCGCCGGCTCAAGGACGCCGTGGTGGGTGGTGCCTGCGTGATCATCGAGTTGGTGGTCAGGCGGTTTCGCTGTGTGAGCGTCACGTGTCCGGTGAAGACGTTCGCCGAGCAGGTGCCGGGCCTGACTCGGCCGCATGCGCGCTTCACCGACGCCCTGCAGCGGGTGCTGGCATCGATAGGGATGGAGCTGGCGGGCCGGGCCGGCGTTCGCCTGGCAGCCTCGCTGGGTCTGCAAGTGGGCCGGGACACCCTGCTGCGCCGCATCAGGGCTTTGCCTGAGCAGCCGATCGGACACGTGCGAGTGCTGGGTGTCGATGACTTCGCCACACGTAAGGGGCACCGCTACGGCACGATCATGGTGGATCTGGAAACCCGCAGGGTCGTGGACATGATCGACGGCAGGGACGGGGACGCTCTGGCAGCGTGGCTGCGTGAGCACCCGTTACCGGAGATCATCTGCAGAGATCGAGCCGGCGGCTACGCTGATGGGGCGCGCCAAGGCGCACCCGACGCAGTGCAAGTGGCAGACCGGTTCCATCTGTGGCAGAACCTCGGCCAGGCCGTGGAGAAGGACGTCGCCACCGCCCGCCACGACCTCGCAGCAGCGCTGGCCGCCGAGGCCGCAGCCGCCTGCACCGCCGAACCACCACCCGTGGTGCATCACCGCGAGCTCAAAGTCGTCACCCGGCTGCGTCGACATCACGCCGCCGTGCATGAGCTGCTGAAACAGGGTCTCAGCAAGGCAGCTATCGGCCGAGAGCTCGGCCTGCACCCCGCAACCGTCCGCAAGCTGGCCAGCGCCGCCGAGGTTGACACCGTGATTGCCATGAGTCAAAACCGTGCCAGCATCCTGGACGGATACCACGAACACCTGCACCGCCGCTGGAACGAGGGCATTCGAAACGCCGCCCAGCTCACCCGGGAGATCACCACGCTCGGATACTCCGGGACCGAGCAGCAAGTGCAACGCTACCTACGGCGTTTTCGCACCGGTGCCGGTCAGATCGCCGTCCCCGCGCCCAGGCCGCCATCGGGCCGCGACATCACCCGCTGGATCATGTCCAACCCCGACAACCTGAGCTCCGACGATGCCGGTCAGCTGCGAACCCTTCGCAAACGCAGCCGCGCTCTGAACCGGCTGGCCCGGCACGTCCAGGACTTCGCCCTCATGATGACCCAGCTCCACGGCCACCAGCTCGACGCCTGGATCTCCGCAGCCGAAAAGGACTCATTCACCGCGCTGGCTTCCTTCGCCCGCAACCTCCGCCGGGATCTCGACGCTGTCCGCAACGGCCTGACACTGCCGCACAGCTCCGGCCCTGTCGAAGGGCACGTCAATCGCGTCAAGATGCTCAAACGCCAAATGTTCGACCGCGCGAAACTCGACCTGCTACGCAAACGCACCCTGCGTTCCGCCTAGATCACGCAATCTGCGACAGAGCCCGCAGCTTCACATGGATCGCATCGATGAAGATCACCGGATACGCCGCTTGAGTTCTATCGGTGATTGCGAACGTTCTTGAGAAGGGACCGTTCCGATGCCTCGATGGGCGCACAACAAGATGCCGCTCTCGGCGAAGAAGCGCTACTTCGAGCTGCTGCGGGAGGGGGTACAAGGGCGCGGCGTCCTCCAGGTCAACTCCGTCGATGCCTGGATCACAGTACTCATCAGGTGTGTTCTCCTTGATCAGGAGTTACACCAGTGACCGTACAGACCCGTATGGGTGGGGTGTTAAGGGCTGATCCGTTGTGGGTGGAGACGTTCACTGGGCTGCCGATGAGCCGGTTCCAGCGGCTGCTGCGAGTGGTGCGGGAACGAGGCGGTGAGGGGCCCGGTAAGGGCCGCGGCAGAGGGCGTCCGTGGTGCCTTGCGCTGCCGGAGCGGGTGTTGCTGGTGGCCGTCTACTACCGCACCAAGCTGACGATGCGACAACTCGCGTCGTTGTTCGGGATCTGCCCGGCCACCGTATGCCGGGTCATCCAGCGCCTGGGCCCGCCGCTCGCCCTGGAGCCGGCCGCGCGCCCCGCCGAAGCCGTGGAACGGCTGTGGATTGTGGACGGCACCCTGATCCCGGTACGGGACCGAACCGTCGCCGCTTCCAGCAAGAACTACCGCTTCTCCGCGAACGTGCAGGCCATCATCGACGCCGACACCAGGCTGGTGGTGGCCATCGGCCGCCGGCACCGGGCAACAAGGCCGACGCTCACGCCTGGCGGGATTCCGGCCTGCAGGCCCAGTGCGAGGATGTCACCGTCTTGGCCGACGGCGCCTATTTCACACCGGCCTGGTCGTCCCGCACCGAACACGAGCGGGACGACCTCTGCTACGGGCCAGGCGGAAGACAACGCTGAACGCCAGCGCATCCGCGCCCGTGTCGAGCACACCTTCGCCCGGATGAAGAACTACAAGATCCTTCGTGATTGCCGGCAGCAAGGATCCGGACTCCACCATGCGGTCCAAGCCGTCGCACAAATGCACAACCTCGCCCTCACAGCATGAGCACCACTGCCGCAGAACGGCACTGACCTGCTCACACACGGACTTCTGCACAACTTTAAATGCCGTTGCAGTACTAAAGAGCGGGGGCGGCCGGATCACCATACGAGCCTCAACCATCCCGGCCGGACGCCGGCCCGGTCAGCTCCAGGTGGCAGTCACGGCGTAAAGCCGCACCGGCCGACATCGGTGAGCACCCCGGGCCGTTCGTGGTCGCGGACCGGCCGAGACGACATCGTCAGCGCGGATGCTCACCGTGGGGCTTCCTCAACCGCCGGCTGAGGTGGTTCTCGTACCCATCGATATCTCCTCATCACCGGGGCGATCAGTAGAGTCGGTGATCCACATCCAGTTCTCGTTCAGGATCACATGAGTCTCGTTCGATTTGACCGGAGCACACGGCGATGTCGTGCCATGGTGAGGTGTCCAGGAATGGCGCGGCTTTTTCCCCGGCTTGCCCGGCTTGCCCGGCTTGCAGTGCTGCGGCCCCTGCACCACCCGGATGGTGGCCGTGGCCGGGGCGGAGGTCAGGTCTCCAGCTCTGGCCACGGCGGTGTTGGTGATGGAGTAGCGGCAGTCGTTCCCCTTGCACTTCCGCTGGCCGCCCGTGCCCCTCGGCACGGTGAACGTACCCGTGCAGGTCGTCACGGCGCCCGGGTCAAGGGTTGTGGTCTGGCAGGTGATGTCCCGTACGTGGCTGTCCTCGACCCGCAGGTCGTTCACCCCGCTGCGGGAGTTGTTCGTGACGGTGTATCGGTAGACGACTGTGTCGCCAGGACGGTACGGGCGGGAGCTGTCGACGCTCTTGTCCAGCTCCAGCACCCCCTCTTCGCCCGCGACCTGGATCGTGACCCGTGATTCGGGCGAGGTGACCTCCGTCGAGTCTGCCCTGCCGGTCGCGGTGGCGGTGTTGGTGACCGAGCCGCGCTCGGCGTCTTGCGGTGTGACGGTGTGGGAACCGCGGCAGATGATCGTGTCACCGACCTCCAGGGTGGTCTGCGGGCAGGTGACCTCCTCCACCACATCGTCGCTCACGGCCAGGTGGGTGATGTTCATGTTGCCGCTGTTGGTCACCACGTACTCGTACGGCACCGTGGTGCCCACCGGCACGGGGTCGGGCACCGGCGAGTCCTCCGCGACCCGCTTGACGAGCGTCAATTCCGGCTCCTCCGCCACCGGGCGGACGACGACGTTACGAATCAGGTGGACGTCGGTGAACAGGCCGGTGGAGGCCGCGAACCCGAACTTGTACGTCGAGGGCACCGGTGTGGGCGCCGGCGTGGACAGCACCTGCTGCATGCCGTTGCCGTCGTTGAAGTCGATCGACACGGTCAGCATGGGGTCGGGCGCCGGGGTGATCCGGACGTTCACGGTGCGGCGCGACGGTTCGAGTGCGGCCTGCGCCGCCTGAGGGTCGTCGGGGACCGTCGTGGTGGGTCCGTGGAGCTGTCCAGGCAACGTCGAGGGCCACGGGCCGGTGGTGGTGAAGTTGCTGGTGGTCGCGGTCAGGAAGCAGTAGCCCTCCGTTCCGTCACCCGGCCCGCGCACCGTCACCATGTTGGCCCCCGGAGCCGGGATCCGGAACTCCGTGCCGGCCGGTGAACGCTCGGCGCATCCGCGGCCGCGCTGTTCCCAATCGCCGAAGTAGTTGCCCAACACGTCGAGGCCGACGCCGACGTAGCCCTGGTTGACCCCGGGCTCGAACGCGTTGGTGGGGTTGTCGTCGGGCAGTTTCTGCGCGTATCCGAGGCTGCCGCCGAAGGCGCCTGGCCGGTCGAGCGTGGCGGCGCCGTTGATGAGGAAGAAGGATATGCCGTCGGCGGGCGAGAACTGCGGCGTGGTGGTGCCGTACTGCCATTGCTCGAAGGTCACGTGCAGGCCTTGTTCGGCTGGGATCGGCTCGTCGTACAGGACGGCTGAGGTCTGGTCATTGTCGGCGCTGGTCAGCTGGAGGTAGCCGTACGGGGCGGCTCCGGTCGGGGGCACGGGACCCGCGGCGTTCTCCGGGCATCCCGCAAGAAGGCGGTTTCCCGGCCCCGGCGGCGCGGCGGTCGGCGCACCGGTCAGGCAGGCGGACCCCACGGCCCGGAATTCCGGGATCGCGGTGGCCCCCGTGAAGTCCTCCTCGACCAGCGGTACCGGCTGTGCTGCGGCCGGCTGGGCCGGTAGGAGTGCGGCCGACAACATGCCCAGAAGCGCCACGCCGGACACGGCCCGCCGCTTCAGGCTGTATTCGATATTTCTCGATCGAGTGATAGCAGATGGCGTTGTCACAGACACCCAACGTAGGTGGAGGTGCTCGGACATCTATCGAGCGACATGGCAAACGATCCGCCATCTGCTGACAGCCCTCGCCGTGCGCGTGCGATCTTCGCCTGCGACTATCTCAGCAGGGCCTCCGGCCTCCTGTCCGACCTGCACGCCTCGTGCCATGTCATGCGCCAGACCGTGAGCCGCCTGCTGATCCGCGCACAGGAGAGCGGGCAGGTGCGCCCCGAGGTCGACTCGCTCGACCTGGCCGCTCTGGTCAACGCCGTCGGGTGGTTCTTGGCACAGGCCCCGGCCCTCGCCGCCCGGCAGGAGCGACTGCTGGGCTTCGTACCGGACAGGATAGGCCCAGAAGCGGGAGCCGTGGCCCCGGTGGTCTGTTCGTGTGATAGTCCATGCCTGGGGAGGTCAGTGCATGCTCTGGGCAAGGAGGGGCGGGGCAGCGAGGTCAGGAGCGCGGCGAGAAAGGCTCGGTCCTCGGGTGCGAATCTGACTCTGGTGTCGGCGCCGAGTTGGCGCTCAAGGACGGCGATCTGGTGGCGCAGGGCGAGAATCTCCACGTCCTTATCCCGATCACCCATGGGCAGCAACCGCAATGCGGCGAAAGCGTTCGTGACGGCGCGGTAGACCAGGCGAAGGAGCACGGCCGATCATCATGCCGCACTTGGTTCCGTCTCCCTAGGTAGCCGGAGCTCGCACCACCACGCGCAGCCCTCGCAGGATTATGACCTGGGCGGATGTGATTATCGGCAGGCGCAGTGCTGCTGAAACCCGGCGGGAACGGTCGGCTCACCCTACCCGGCGCTGAGCCGTTGACATCCTCCTCCCGCCTGCAGGCGGGGATTCAACAGCAGCGACCCCACGAGGCACCGTCCGCAGCAGCTCGGTGAGCGCGTCGGCCCCTTGTTGAGCAACCCGATGAGGATCAGGCTCCGTTCGCCGCCGACCCGGTTCAGCAGCGGCCGGACGACATCGAGGCCGTGCTCGCTGTGCCCCCTAGGCCGCCCAGGGGCGCAGCAGTCTGTCCGCCTCGGCCTGCTGCGACACGCCCTCCACTGTCCCTGTCACCTGTATGTGACCAGGTCACGTTGCTGTTACCGGCCGTCGAAGAGTACATCAGTAACCAGAAGTAACTCCCTGAAAGGTGACGTGTCATGCAGGAACGGACTATGCCAAGCTCAGCAGCCCCGGCGGACATCGGAGGTTACCGCCTGGTGCGACTGCTGGGCGAAGGCGGGCAGGGAATGGTCTTCCTCGGCGAGGCACCCGGAGGGCGGCAGGTGGCGATCAAAATGCTGCACTCCTGCTTCGCGGCCGACTCGCACGTCAGACAGCGCTTTCAACGGGAAGCGGAGATCGCGCAGCGGCTGGCCACCTTCTCCACCGCACGGGTAGTGGAAACTGGCTTCACGACAGAACGGCCGTACATCGTCAGCGAGTACGTGCCGGGACCGTCACTGGAGTCGCTGGTCAAGGAGGACGGGCCGCGCGACGGCAGCGGGCTGGAGCGGCTGGCGGTCACCACGTTGACCGCCCTGTCCTCGATTCACGCGGCCGGGATCGTGCACCGCGACTTCAAGCCCAGCAATGTCATCATGGGCCCAGAAGGGCCCGTGGTGATCGACTTTGGGATCGCGTTCGCGCTCGACACTGCCACCGCCTCCACCCGGCCAGCGGGCACGCCGGCGTACATGTCGCCGGAGCAACTGGACGACCAGTCGCTCACACCCGCCTCCGACATGTTCTCGTGGGCGGGCACGATGGTCTTCGCCGCGACCGGGCGGCCGGCCTTCGCTGGTGGTACGGTGCCGGCAACGCTCAACGCCGTCCTGACCGCCGAGCCTGACCTGTCCGGCCTACCCGACGCGCTGCGCCCACTGGTGGCGGCCTGCCTGACCAAGGACCCGCATGGCCGCCCCGCGGCCGTGGACGTACTGTGCGTACTCATCGGCGGAGATCCCGCAGCCGTCCGGCGCACCGCAACCACACAGAATATCCCGTCCCACAGCCGGAACCGCCATCACCGTCGCACCGCAACGTCAATCCGTGAGCTGATGCCCGTCATGCGGCAACGTCGCCGCGACGGCGCCTTCGCCCATGAGACCAGCCGGGCGCGAGTGGCGGGCAGGCACGCCGCGTCGACGGCGCCCACCTCTCCAGCCTCCTCGAAGGCAGACGGCCGGGGCCGCGGCGTCGCGCTCGTGGCCGCAGGCGCGGCTGTGGCCGTGACGGTCAGCACGCTGCTCTTCTCCTCGGTGTCCGGCGGTCCGGCCGACGCGCAGCAAGACTGGACGCGCAGTCCCGCCATGCCGGCGATCTGCGCGAGCGGCGTTCCTGACGACCCCGCGCCCCCGCGGGCCCCCGCGCCCTCCAGGCACGCCTCAGCCGATTGCGCCGAGGAAGTCGCCGCTGTAGCCCCATGACGCCATCAGGTGCCCGCACCAGGGTGTATTCACGTCAGCTCGGCGCCGTGACGGCCGCGGTCAGCTCGGCGACGTCCTCCTCGGTCAGTTGGAGACCCGCCGCGGCCACGTTCTGTTCGAGATGCTCCACCGACGAGGTCCCAGGGATCGGTAGGACGACCGGTGAGCGGTGGAGCAGCCACGCGAGCGTGAGCTGTGACGGCGAAGCCGACAGCCGGGAGGCGACGGCCTCGATCGGTCCGCCGGGCTTCACCAGCCCGCCGGTGGCCAGCGGAAACCACGGGATGAACGCAACGTGGTGACCCTCACAGTAGTCGAGCACGTTCCCGGCCGTGCGGTTGGCCAGGTTGTACAGGTTCTGCACGGACGCGATCGGGGCGATGGCCCGGGCTTGCTCGATCTGCTCGACGCTCACCTCCGACAGGCCGATGTGCGCGATCTTCCCCTCCTCCTGCAGCGCTTTGAGTTCGCCGACCTGGTCTTCGAGGGGCACTCCCGGATCGACGCGGTGCAACCGCAACAGCACGATCCGCTCCAGGCCGAGGATGCGCAGGTTCATCTCGCACTGCTGGCGCAAGTAGGCCGGCCTGCCGGCGGGAATCCACTGGTCGGGGCCCTGCCGGGTGAACCCCGCCTTGGTGGCGACGACGATCTCGGTGTATGCGGCCAGCGCGCGCCGTAACAGCGGCTCGGCGACCATCGGCCCGTACGAGTCGGCGGTATCGAAGAGGGTCACACCGAGTTCCGCCGCCCGGCGCAGCACCCGCACGGCCTCGTCCGGACGCCGCCACGACAGGCGCCCTCTCTGGTGTAGGCGAAGCCTCGCACTGAAGGCACCCTCGTGACGGCCGCGCTGGTGCTCGAGGTGCCTTCAGAAGATGACGCGCTTCCCATCCCCAGACGAGATCCCTGGACGTGGTAGACGAGCATGTTCGGCGCTGCCGGGAGTTGGCCGAGGACATCTGGCCCGACCACGGCCCTTGCCGGGCGCGAAGGCGCGTCGCAGGCCACTGCGTTGTCTCGCCCATGGGAGGGGGTGTCGAAGCCGACGTTCATCACTGTGGCTGGCACCGCTGCTGACCTGCGGTGCGAGCCCACATACACCACGTGGAAGGAAGCCGGTCCTGGCGCCGACGGGGCGGGATTTTGACTTGCCTTCTCCGGTGGTCTACCTTCGCAACGAATAGACGACCGGTTGTCTACTAAATCTTTGGGGAAGGTCATCTTGAGTTCTCAGAAAGTCACCATCGTCACCGGTGCCTCGCAGGGCATCGGCGCCGCCGTCGTCGACGCCTACCGCAAGCTCGGCTACGACATCGTCGCCGTCTCGCGCACGATCGCCCCCTCCGCCGACCCGGACGTCGTGACCGTCCAGGGCGACGTCGCGGACCGCGCCACCGCCGAACGCGCCGTGGCCGGCACCGACGCCCGGGTGCCCGGCCCGGACCCGCAGCGCCGCAGCTACGGCTCGTTCCTGTCGTTCAGCGACCCGGACGGCAACGGCTGGGTGCTGCAGGAGGTCACCACCCGGCTCCCCGGACGGCTAGACCCGTCCGTCACCACGTTCGCCTCAGCCTCGGGCCTTGCCGCAGCGCTGCGCCGCGCCGCGGTCGCACACGGCGAGCATGAGGCCCGCACCGGCGCCGAAGACCCCGGCTGGCCGGACTGGTACGCCGACTACCTGGTACGCGAGCAGGCCGGAAGCGAGCTGCCGGCATGAGCGGCCCCACCTTCCGCGCCTCCACCCCTCCCGCCTCCCCTGGCCAGGACTCCACCTACCGGGCCTTCACCGTCACCGGCCGGCGGCAATTCACCCTCGTCGAGCGCGAACGGCACGAGCCGTCACCCGGTCAGGTGCGCATCCGGGTCGAGGCCTGCGGCGTCTGCCATACCGATATCCTCGCCGTGGACGGGCTGCGGCCCGATCCCTCGGCGCCGGTCGTGCCCGGCCACGAGATCATCGGCGTGATCGAGGCCGCGGGCGACGGGGTGGACCCGTCGTGGCGGATCGGCGACCGCGTCGGCGTCGGCTTCCTCGGCGGCCAGGACAACGCGTGCGAATCGTGCCGGCGCGGGGACTTCGTCAACTGCTCCGACCAGCCGCAGACGGGTACCGCCGTCGACGGCGGCTACGCCGAAGTGGCCTACGCGCGGGCGACCGGCCTGGTGCGGATCCCGCCCGGCCTCGATCCTCTCGCCGGCGCGCCCCTGCTGTGCGCGGGCCTGACCGTGTACAACGCGTTAATCTCGGCCTCGGCGCGGCCCGGTGCGCTGGTCGCGGTGCAGGGCCTGGGCGGCCTGGGCCACCTCGGCGTCCAGTACGCCCGCGCGCTGGGCCACCGGGTCGTCGCCGTCGCGAGAGGCGGCGCGAAGGCCGAGCTGGCCGCGCAGGTCGGCGCGCACCACTACATCGACAGCACGCGCACCGATCCGGGCGCCGAGCTGCGCCGCCTGGGCGGCGCGGCGGTCATCGTCGCCACCGCCGCCTCGGGCGCGTCGATGTCGCCGCTGGTGCAAGGGCTCGGCCGGCGTGGCGAACTGATCGTCGTCGGCGCTGCTCCCGACCCGATCCAGGTGACCACGAGCGACCTCATCTTCGGCGAGCACGTCATGCGGGGCAGCCTGACCGGCACCGCGATCGAGAACGAGGACAACCTGCGCTTCGCCCTCGACCACGGCATCCGCTCCCACAACGAGGTGTTCCCGCTGAGCGAGGCGCCCAAGGCGTACCAGCACATGCTCTCGGGCGACGCCCGCTTCCGCGTCGTCCTGGACTCCACGAAGTGAGACATCCATCTCCGATCTGCCCCTGGATGGGATAGGCCCAGCAGGCGGTATCACGCATCGTGTTAGAACCTTTTAGCGGGTAGCGGGCCGGGCAACGACGGCGACGGCGACGGCAACGGCAACGGTCAGGACGAAACCAATGACGGGCCCTTCCCCGGGGGAAGCCCCGGCCGCCGACCAATGCCGTCGACGCCGAAAACGCCGCTCGAGCGGTGCTGTCGCAAGAGACCGCCGCCCTTGACAGCCAAGACCGGCGATGGCCCCGTTGAGATGATCCGCATGCTCGCCGTCGCCAGAGACTCGGCGGTCAAGGCCCGTACTCAGACCATCAACCAGCTGCGTGCGTCCTGATGCGCGCCGACCCAACGCTGCGCGACGCGCTGGCCGCTCTGGGCCCAGTCACCCTCATCCGCACCTGCGCGTACCTGTCCGCTGCCGTGTCAGCGCCTCGGCTGATGTCGCGTTGAGGAAATGGAAGGTGGTGTCGGCCAGGGTGAAGGACGGGCGTTCGTGGTGGGTGAGCACGAATACCGGTGTGTGGAACGGGGGGTGTCTCCCCACCATCCCTGCCACTCGTGGTTCTCCCAGGGCCGCGCTGGGGGGCCGAACTTGCGGTGCCGCCCGCCCAGGGCCGAAGCGGGGTGGGGTCCGCGTGGCCGAGGGGCCGATCCAAGCTGTCCCTCACCGGTACCGAACCCGTCCTGCGACACGTTGAAGCACTGCACCCTCAACACCTGCGACATGCGTCCTCCTTAGGGAGCTGACAAGCAGCTTCTGACGGAACGCCCAGGTCAGGCGGGCCTTCGGGGAGGTAGGCGGAACAGTCGGGAGATTCTTGCGGTTCGGTACCGCAAGAATGCGGCACCGGTGTCGACTTCATGGTGAACGGCGCCCCAGGGGTGCGGCTCGACCATCGAAGTAGATGACATGAAATTCTTGTTGATCATGCATAACTACCCGTAGATCTGGGATGCGCTGACCGGGGAGGAGCGCAACGAGGTGATGAGGGGCCACGGCGCGTTCGTGGAGACCGTCACAGGCCAAGGAGTACCTCGGCGGCTACTACCTGGTGGAGTGCGAATCTTTACCTGACGTGGCGGACCCACCGGGCGAAGGGTTAGACCATGAGGAGTTCTTGGCCGCGGCAGGGGAACTGATCAGTGCCCACGAGTTCGCCGATCCTTCCATCAGCGCCACCATCAGGGTCAGGGGCGGCGCACAACAGGGTGCTGAGCTGGACAGCGTGCTCAATGCCTGATGGGGCCGAGCGATGCTCGACACGGAATCTGATCGCGACCGAATCCACGCAGCAGCCGAGGCAGGGACCCTGCCAACCACGTCGATGGACGAAGTCCAACGCCGGCGGCGGGAGCTCAACATCCAGTGAGCGAGGATGACCGCGCCCCCGTTCAGGCAAGGTTTCCGTCTACGCGTAGCTGTTGATGCGCTCAAACGGAGGCTGGCTGCCGGGGTGTGCGACAGCGGCAGCTCCGACGGCACACCCTATTTGCAGGGCCTCTTCCTGTGAGGCTCCGGCGCGCAGTGCGATCGTGAGGGCGGCACAGAACGCGTCCCCGGCACCGACCGTGTTGACCGCCGCGGTCCGGAACGCAGGGACGCGGGCAGTCTCGGCTCCGTCGGTGATCAGCGCGGCTCCGTCACCGCCGTGGGTCACTGCGACGAGCTTGGCGTACTGCAGTTCGGGCATGAGTGCGTACTCGGTCTCGTTCACGATGAAGAGGTCGACACGCTCTACCAGCTCGGGCGGGAGGGGCTGGGCGGGGGCCGCGTTCACGGCGATGAAGCCCGGCGCCCGGGCGACCAACTGGACGACGAGATCGAGGTTGACCTCGAGCTGAGTCAGCACGGTGTCGTCCTGCGCGAGCTGCAGTCCGTCCAGAGTGACCGAGGCGTTGGCACCCTGGCACACAACGATCTGATTTTCGCCGTCGCGGTCGACGGCGATGAGAGCGGTCCCGGTCGGCGCTGAGGTGACTCGGACGCCGGTGGTGTCCACGCCGGCCGATCGCAGGCTGTCGAGCATCCATACGCCGTCAGCGTCGTTCCCGACTGCGCCGATCATCCGGACGTGCGCCCCAAGGCGGCTGGCGGCCACGGCCTGGTTCGCGCCCTTGCCTCCAGGGTCTCGATACAGCGTTCCGCCGCCGATGGTCTCCCCTGGGGTCGGCAGGCGGTCGGCCAAGGCGGTCACGTCGACGTTGATGCTCCCGACGACGACGATGTCCGGCAGGTCGTTCATGGTGAGGCCTCCTTCGGTCAGCTCGGCAGCGGGCTGGACTGAATGACGGACAGGCTGCCTACGTGCGAGGAGACGATGCACTTCGCCAGGTAAATCGGGGTGCCGTGGTGCTCGACGGTCTGGGTCAGGACCAGCACGGGATCGTTCTGCCCTATCTGTAGCAGGCCGGCACGCGTCGGCCCGGCGACGTTGGCGGCGATCTGGCAGACACCGGCCTCGAAGATCGGGCCGCACTTGCCTATCAGGGTCGCGAGCAGGGTGGCCGGCTCACCGGAGGCCGCGTCCAGGTGTGCCGCGACCGCCGGGCTGATGTCCGTCAGGTACTTACCTGCCGGCAGATGCTCCTGGACGATCGCGATCGGGTCACCGGCACGGTGGGCCACGCTCTCGCGGAACCATGTGTTGGCCGCTGAGTCCAGTGCGAGCCTGTTGGAGATGAAGTCAGTCGTCGGCTGGATCTCGAACTGGTGCGTCCTGAGTTCGACGGGCCTGCCGGACTCGGCCAGCACGGCGTCGAACGGCTGGAACACCTCCAGTCCTGACCGAGGGATCGCGTCGGCCACGAACCGGCCCACTCCACGCTTGGTGCGGATGAGCCCGTCCTCCTCCAGGAGCATGAGCGCTTCCCGCACCGGTGTGCGACTCACGCCCATATGGGCGGCAAGCTCGGTCTCGCGCGGCAGCATCGCACCGAGAGGGAACACCCCTGACCGGATCCCGTCGGCCAATCGGCAGTAGACCGCCACGCGCAGCGGCTGCCCTGCTGGAGTCATGAGCTGCTGTCCGAGGAAGTCGGCGGTGCTCGTGCTCACCAAAGCTCCTTTACATGCTGAACGGCGCCGTCGAGCGCTCCGCCACATTGAACCACGCTCCGACACCCATTGAATATGTCATACACGAGAGGTATAACTTCATACTCATCAGGACTCTCCGAGGACTTCCCCCAGGCAGGAGCCACCATGGGCGTGCCGAACGCACCCGCCACCGCTACCAGAACCCCACCAGATACTCCGGTCCTGACCGGAGGACGCGCCGTCGGCCTGGTGGCCACGCTGATCCTCGGCGTGCTGTCCTATCAACTCAACGCGAGCATGCTTGCCCCCGCCCTGCCGGACATCGCCCGCGAACTCCGCACCGACGTCGCCGTCGTCTCGCAGGTCACCTCACTGTTCTTCCTGGCCGGAGCCATCGGCGGCGTGGTGCTCTCCCGTTGGAGCGACTACATCGGCCGTCGCCCCGCCCTGATCGTCGTGCTCGTCGTGGCGACCGTCGGCACGATCGTATGCGTCCTCGCCCCCAACTTGTCGCTGCTGCTGACGGGCCGCGTGCTGCAGGGCGCCTCGAGCGCGGCCTTCCAGCTCGCGTACGTCATCCTGAGCGAGTCACTGAGCGCCAAGGTCTTCGGCACCACGCTCGGAGTCATCACCGCCGTGAACGGCGGGGCCGGCGGACTGGACGGCTGGGTCAGTGGTCTGCTCACCGACAACTTCGGGTACCGCTCGGTCTTCGTGGTGATCCTGATCTTCGTAGTGCTATCCCTGCTCGCCGTAATACTCGTCGTTCCCGCGGGCGGGCGACCCACCCCCACCGGGCGGATGGACTGGTGGGGGGCAGCAGTGCTGTCACTGAGCTTGATCTGCATGACCTACTTCGTGTCACACGGCGCTTCGGCCGGCTGGCTAGCCCCGGTCACGCTCGCCTACCTCGTCGGCACGCTCGTGTCGTTCACCTCGTTCTGGATGATTGAGAAGCGCCGTGCGTCGCCGCTGATCGCGGTGCGCCACCTCCGCTCGCGGCAGGTGTGGCCCGTGATCATCTCCACCATCCTGACGCTGAGCGGCATCTTCGCTGTCATCAACTTCACCGTGGTACTGCTAGGCCAGAACGCCGAGGTCGGGTACGGGCTGGACGCCGCAACGTCTGCGCTGTTCTTTCTGGCCCCGGCGGCGCTGATCGGCGTCGCCGCCGCGCCCTTGTCCGGGTGGCTGGCCGACAAGCAGGGCTGGATCCGCATCCTGCGCATCGGGCTGGTCCTGAGCCTCCTGGCGCTGGTGGTCATCGCCGTGATCCCGACCCACCAGGGAGCGGTCATCGCCTGCGTCGCGGTTCTCGGCATCACCTACAACGGCCTCGTCCTGACCACTATCAACGGCCTGGGCGTGCTGCTGTCGCCGTCGGAAGCCCCCGCCGCCCTACCCGGCCTCAACGGCGCAGGGTTCGGCATCGGCGCCAGCCTCGGCATCGCCATTGTCGCCCCGTTCACCGCGGCGGGCACGCTCGACGGCTTCACGACCGCCCTGTGGGTCTCGATCGCGATCACCGGCCTCGCCCTGGGCGCAAGCCTGCTGATCCGTCCGCGCCCCGGGCAAAAGCTCTGACCCCAGCGACCGTTACCGCATGAATCGAGTACTCATGAGCACCACCTCCCGCCGGCCCGTCTATCTCGACTGCGACACCGGGATCGACGACTCCCTCGCACTCGCCTACCTCCTGGCCTCCCCGGAGATCGAGCTCGTCGGTGTCGGAACCGTTTGCGGTAACACCAGTGCCACCCAGGCCGCCCGGAACACACTGGACCTGCTCGCCCTCGCCGGCCGCCATGACATCCCGGTCGCCGTCGGAGCGGCAGACTGGCTCACCCGCGCGTTCGACGGCGGTGTCCCGCAGATCCACGGCCCACACGGGGTCGGCGGCATCCAGTTGCCCCCATCCGAAACCGTGCCGGTTGACGAGGCCGCCGCCGAGCTGCTGATCCGCCTGTCGCACGAGTACGCCGGGCAACTTCAGGTCGTGACCGTCGGCCCGCTGACCAACATCGCCCTGGCCCTCACAGCAGACCCCACCCTCGCCGACAGGGTCGCCTCGGTCACGACGATGGGCGGCGCCGCGCTCGTGCCCGGCAACGTCACGGCCGTCGCCGAGGCCAACATCTGGAACGACCCAGAAGCGGCCCAGCACGTCATCGCCGCGCACTGGGACATCACGCTCGTCCCGCTCGACGTAACGCTGGAGAACACCCTGGCTGAGAAGGATCGCCAGCAGCTGCTCCAGTCGGCTGATCCCCTGGCCCGAAGCCTCGGCGAAATCCTCGACTTCTACTTCGACTTCTACCTCTCCTTCTACCGCCAGCGCGGCTGCGCCCTGCACGACCCGCTCGCCGCGGCGATCGCCGTCGGCGGGGTCCAGGCCACCACCGCCCCAGCCATACCAGCGCAGATCGACACGACCCACGGCCCCAGCCGCGGACAGACAGTCCTGGACCTGCGTGAACAGCGCCACGGCCCTGTCGACCACCCGGGCTGCCGCACCCGGGTGGTCCTCGCCACGGACCAACCCCTCGGCCCGCACCTCATCCAGCGCCTGACCACCCCCGTCGCGACCCTCGCCTAGGAGACCTCGTGCTGATCAACCTGCACACCCACCTCGAGGGTCGGGTCCGCCCCGAGACCGCAGCCGAACTCGCCCAGCAGTCCGGCCTCGCACCCACCATCGACTGGCGCGAGGCCCTACAGCTCCAAGCGCCGTCCAACCTCACCACCTACCTGAAGAAAGTATCGTCGTCCTACCCGTTCTTCGCGAGCCGCGAATCCCTCACGCGGATAGCCCGGGAGGCAGTCGAGGACGCACACGCCGACGGCGAGCATTACCTAGAGCTGCGCTTCGGGCCCGCCTCGCACGTACGCCATGGCTTCGGACTGGACGAGGTCATCGCCGCGGCCAGCGAGGGCGTACAACAAGGCACCGAGATCACCGGTATGCCCGCAGGAATCGTTGTTGCCGCATTGCGACTCCACGACACCGAGCTGAACAACGAGGTCGCGCACGCCGCTGGACGGTACGCCGGCCGCGGCGTCGTCGGGTTCGACCTGGCGGGCGACGAGGCCCGCTTCCCCGATCTCGAACCCTTCATGGACGCGTTCGCCATCGCCAAAGCTGCAGGACTGGGACTGACATGCCACGCGGCCGAGGCTGCGCCGGGCCAGGCAGCGATCAACGCAGTCAATCTGTTCGGCGTGACCCGGATCGGGCACGGCGCGCACATTGTTGACGACCCCGATGTCCTCGCACGCTTTCAGGACCTCGGGGCCGCGGTGGAGATCTGCCCCACCTCCAACCTCTACACCGCCGCCATCACGAGCATCTCCGAGCACCCGGCACCGCGGCTACGCGCCGCGGGCGTGCCCGTCGTACTCGGCGACGACAATCCCCGCCAAACCGGATCACCGCTCAGCTACGAGTACGAGCTGCTCTCCTCTCGGCTCGGATTCGACACCGCCGCACTGACGAAACTCGACGAAGACAGCGTACGTACGGGGTTCATGGAAGAGCACACGCGCACTGAACTCGCCAACCGACTTGGTTCCGCGTCAGGCAACGTTCGCCCGGAGGCGCGCGCCTGAACGACCCTGCCCCGTGGCCATCGATGCTGTGGCCGCAGTGCTGCGCTGGGCGCGCCCAGAGGCGGAAGCGGGCGACAGCGCGAGCTGCCTGAAGCCACCATCTCTCCCATCCATCCGGTCCTTGCGGGGGAGGTGTTCGTGAGACAAGAGGTGTTCTCCGCAGAGCACACAGCGCGCGTCTTGCCGGTCGAGCACCCTGATGGTGTAGGCGTCGAGCGGGGTTTCACCCGTCGTCGCCGCGCAGTCCAAAGGATCTTGACGGGTAAGGCAAAAATCCGCTCTGCCCGGCCTTGCCAAGGCCTCATCGCGTACCGCTGGCCGGCGTGTGCTGCGGAGTCGGCCGGGCTGGTGGGTTCTGCGGGTCAGTCGGGCCGCAGCCAGGCCTCCCCCGGCGCTGCCGCCGGCGACGATGATCTGCTCGGGATGGAAGCCCTGCTCCTGGGCGTGTTCGGCAGTCCAGACCAGACCGGCGTAGCAATCCCCGACCGGACCGGGGTGCGGGGTCTCCGGCGCCAGCCGGTACTCCACCGACACCACGGCCGCGTCCACCCCCTGGGCCAAGTCGAGCATCTCCGGGACCTGTGACCGATTGTCGCCCATGACCAGCCCACCGCCGTGTACGTGGTAGATCACTGGAACAGGTCCAGCGGCCACCGTCGGTGAGCAGATCAGCAGGGAGATATCCGGAGCGTCCTGAGGTCCTGGCACCGTCTGCTCTTCGACGGTGAAGGCGCCACCCTTGGTGAACGCCTCGTCCGGCGCAGGCTGCATACCTGGAGGGCCCTGGCGCAAGGTCGCGATCTCGGTGAGCGGCCAGCGCCAGGTCGGCCCGCATCGCAGCCGAATTCCGTCCCTTGCCCGTGTGTGCGTCCAGCAGCTCGCGCGCCAAGGAGGGGCCCCGCGCGGACCACCTCGACACCGCGCCCGACCTCCTCCTCGGCACCCGCGTCCGCCGCCCGGGCGGGCCGGTGACCGATCACCCCGGCAGCCGGCGACGACTTGTCGGCCGCCGCCGGTTCGTAGAACAACACCCGCCATGTCCGGATCTGTGGGCTGGTGGTCCTTGCGGACATCTCCGACGACCAGCGAGGGTGAAGGAGTGGAAGATGTGGTTGTGGCCGTCTACGACGGCGTGGTGCTGCTGGACGTGGCCGGCCCGGTGCAGATGCTGCACGGATCTCGCGGCTACCGGATACGGCTCGCCTCGCTCGATGGACAGTCCGTGCGCACGGACATCGGTGCCCCCTTAGGGGTCGACCTGGCGTTGGCCGACGTCGAGTGGCCGGTCGGGACGTTGCTGGTACCGGGTTACGCACACCCCGACGGCGATCGCCCCGGCGAGGCGTTCCTGAACCGGCTGCACGACATCAGTCGGCGCGTGCGCCGGGTGGCATCGGTGTGCACGGGCGCGTTGCTGCTGGCGGAGGCGGGGCTGCTCGATGGGCGGCGCGCCACAACGCACTGGGCCGTCTGCGCTGAACTGGCGTCCCTATTCCCGCAGATCACCGTGGAACCCGACGCCATCTACGTACGTGACGGGCCGGTGGTGACCTCCGCCGGCGTCACCGCCGGCATCGATCTGGCGCTCGCCCTCGTCGAGGAGGATTACGGTCCGGAGCTCGCACGGGCCGTGGCCAAGCACATGGTCGTGTTCCTGCAACGCCCGGGCGGCCAGTCGCAGTTCAGCGTTCGCGGAGCCGTGGCCACGCCACGGCACCCCGCGTTACGCCGGCTTCTGGACGCGGTCACGGCCGATCCGGCGGGAGGGCATACCCTCGCCGCGATGGCGGACCGCGCCGCAGTGAGCGAACGGCATCTGACCAGGCTGTTCCGCCGCGAGATCGGGCTCACCCCCGGCCGGTACGTCGAACGGATCCGGGTGGAGGCGGCACAGGCCCTCCTGGAGAGCGGTACGGCGGGCGTGGACTCGATCGCCCGCACGTGCGGCTTTGGGTCTGACGAGACGATGCGCCGGGCGTTTCTGCAGGTTCTGGGCACGACGCCGACCGAGTACCGCCGGCGCTTCCGCACCTCCCACGCCATCCCGTTCACCAAAGACGTGACCGTCTCTAAGGAGACCCCATGAGCTCATTCCCGCCCCGCCGCACTGTGCTAGGCGCCGGCCTCGCCGGCGTAGCGGGTTTGGCGGTCGGTACACCGGCCGCTTCAGCCGCCGGCACCGGAGATCAGAACACTGATCTCTCCTTTCCCACCACGCGCGTGGCTCGGGCAGCCCACCGGCTGGTGACGGACGCAGAGGAGCCGTACCTGCGCAACCACAGCCTGCGCAGCTTCCTGTTCGCCCGGGCGGCCGCCGCCCAGGCCGGTCGCCGCCCGGACCGCGACTACGACGCCGAGGTCATGTTCCTCATCTGCGTGCTGCACGACATGGGACTGACCGAACGCGCCGCCACCAGCCAGCGGTTCGAACTCGACGGCGCCGACTTCGCCGCCCGGTTCCTGGGGGAACACGGGATCACCGACCGCCGCGTCGACACCGTCTGGGACGGCATCGCCCTGCACACCTCCTACGGCTTCCACCAGTCGCCGGTGTTCGCCCGCCGCCGCCCGCCGGAGATCATGATCGCCCAGGACGGCATCGGCATCGACCTGACCGGCAGCCCCGACCAACTGCCCGCCGGATACGCCGAACGCGTACACGCCGCCTATCCCCGCCACGGCGGGGCCCGCACCCTGACCGACGCCATCATCACCCAAGGCCTCGCCGACCCGCGCAAGGCGCCGCCCATGACCCTGCCCGGCGAGATCCTGCACCAGCGGCATTCCGAGGCCCCCTACGCCACCTGGGACAACATTCTCGACACCAGCGGCTGGGACGACTGACGGCGACCCCACAGCCCGCCGAGCCGCTGCCGTTGTCCGGCTCCTGCATTCGACCACCTGGCGATCCATCGAAGGCTCGGTGATGCTCACCTACATCGCTTCCCTCGACCACCACGCCGCGCACGTCCCACCGCATGGCCGGCATCCCCGGCGATCAACCCCGTGTGGGCCGCGACCGTCGGCCCGCCCCTACCCCACGCGCCCGTAGCAGCACCGGCACCGCGCGGCGCTGACGTGCTCTCGCACGGCCTTCGACACCTGGAGTCGTGGCCGTCGTCCCAGACGATGGGATCGAACACGACTTGCGCGCATTTGAGCAGACCGTGGGGCCAGGGCAGGCTCGATGGTTATCTGGGGTTGTTGACCTCTCCTCGCAGGTCAAAGCGAGATGATCCTGTCAGGCACGTCAGGCACGTCAGGCACATGGCAGCTCTCCAGCATGTGCGCGGGCATGGGCCACGCGGGTGTCGAAGTTCGGCACAGCCGACGACATCCGCGCCCTGACCGCACGGTTTCGGGGCCTGCGCAGCCGCCGCCTGATCATCACCGGCGGCCCCGGCACCGGCAAAACCACCCTGGCCCTGCAACTCCTGCTGGCCCTCCTCGCCACCCGCGGCAGCGACGAACCGGTCCCGGTGATGTTGTCGATCGCCGGCTGGGACACCACCCGCCCCCACCGCCTGGAGGAGTGGGTGGCAGCCCGGCTGGCCACCATCTACCCCACGCTGCGCGCCTTCGAGTACGGCGGCGACGCCGCCCCCGCCATGCTCGCCGCGCACGGGCACATCCTGCCCATCCTAGATGGCCTGGACGAACTACCGGCGCCAGCCCGCGCCTGCTCAGCGAAGGAGGCGGCCTCGGCCTCGCCGAGGCCGCAGGCCGCGTTGGCCAACCCGACGAAACCAGCGGCCTTGGCGAAGAAGTGATCGTCACCAGCCATTTTCACCGCTCGGTGATGGTGTTCCATAGCCTGGGTACGGTGGCCGGTGTGCTCGTGCACCCTGCCCAAGGCGTTTTGCGCCAACGATTCGGCGAGGCGGTCTTCTATGTCGCGGCTGCACGCCAGCGTTCGTTCCCCGAGGTCCAGTGCTTGGTCACTTCGGCCGAGGTCGCAGTAGAGATCGGTGAGGATGACAAGGCAGTAGGGTTCGAGAGCCTGGTTCCTGGTTTGCTCGAGTCGAGGCAGCACCCGATTGAGATATTCAAGCGCTTCGTCGAACCGTCCCTGCAGGTAGCAGACCTCTCCGAGGTTGATTTCGATGTTGCCGTCAAGGCCGCCATGAAGCTGAAGGGCCTCGGTGAGGTGGTGATACGCGGAGTTCAACTGGCCCAGCTGAGTACAAACCACACCGAGGTTGGCGTGCTTGACGCCCAGCCAGGCCAGTCGGCCATCCTGCTCATCCAGCTTGACGCCCCCTTTGAACAAGCGGGCAGCATCATCCAGTTGCCCCAGGAGCAAGGTAGGTGCCGGCGAGGTTGTTCCGGATGGACGACATGCCCTCCTTCCAGTCGCCCTGGTCGGCGAGCGAGAGGGCTTGGCTGTACAACGAGATCGCATCGGGCTGTCCTCGATGCGTATGCGCGGACGCCAGGACGAGCAGGGCTGCAGCCCTTGCTGTCGCATCGCCTTCCTCTCCGGCGACGGTGACGGCTGCCTGCGCGCAGGAGAGCCAGTCGCCCATGTTTCTTCCTGTCTAGAAATGGCTGCGCATGGCGTCGGTGAGCAGCCACACCGCTTGACGCGGACCAGTTGAGACCGCCTGGTGGATTGCGGCGACAAGGTTGCGATGCTCGCTGGTCAGCCACGCCGCCGCCGATGGGAGATCAGCGAAAGATGCCGCTGTCACGTCGCTGCGGCTCAGGGTTAGCGGCAACCTGGCCCAGTGCGGGTGGCTTTGTTCGACGGCGGCTCGAACGCTCAGCAGATACCAGTCGTACAGCCGCTGCTTGGCCTCCGCCAGGCCCTCCAAGCTCTCCTCCGCGTGGGCACGTTCGGCGGCGTACAGGCGCAATAGGTCGTGGAACCGGTAGCGGCCGGGCGCGTTTTGGTGGATCAGGTGTGCGGTGGCCAGTCGGTTGAGCTCGTCCTTCGCCTCGTCCGTGGTAGACCCGCTGAGGGTGGCGGCGGCCTCGATGGTGAAGTCCGCGCCGGGCACGACGCCGAGCAGCCGGAACACCCTCTGAGGGCTGGAAGCCCAGCTTTCGGGTCCGAGCTGGGGGCACGTGGCGAGACGTTCAGGTGGGCGTGTCTCTAGGCGGGGTGTCGCTGCTGATCGGCGGGTAGGGCGGACGGACTCGATGACCTTGTTCGGGGCGGAGATGTCGAGCTTGGCGAGCAGGGCGTATTGGGGCGGTTTCGATGAATGCGATGAGCAGGTGGGCTGACGGTTTCAGGTGCTGTCCAGATAGGCGAGTACGGCGAGCACCCGGCGGTGGCCTCCTTCGGCGGGTGGCAGGCCGAGTTTGGTGAAGATGTTGCCGATGTGCTTGTGCACGGCGTTGTCGGTGATGAACAGCCGCTTGCCGATGTCGCTGTTCCCGAGGCCTTGGGCCATCAGGGTGAGCACCTCACGCTCGCGGCCGGTGAGAGTGTCGACGGCGCTCGTGCCACCGCTCGCCAGGAGTTGGGCGATGACCTCAGGGTCCATGACAGTGCCGCCTTCGGACACCCGGCGCAGGCCGTCGACGAACTCGCTGACCCGGCTCACCCGGTCCTTGAGGAGGTAGCCGACGCCCCCGCGGCCGTCGGAGAGCAGCTCCCGTGCGTAGACCTTCTCGACGTACTGCGACAGGACGAGCACCGGCAGGCCGGGATGCGCGCGCCGAATCTCCAGCGCGGCCCTGATGCCCTCGTCACGGAAGGACGGCGGGAGCCGGACGTCGACGATCAGTGCGTCCGGCCGGTGCCGGTCCACGGCCTCGACCAAGGCGGGATGGTCGGTGACGACGGCGGCGACCTCGATGCCCTTGGTGCCCAGGAGGAGTTCGAGACCCGCGGAGAGCAGCACGTTGTCCTCGGCGATCACGACTCGCACGGCAGCTCCACCGATACGGCGGTCGGGCCACCTGGCGGGCTGGTGACGATCATGGTGCCGTCGAGTGCGGCGACCCGGCGCCGGATGCCAGTGACGCCGGTGCCACGGGATTCGTCGACCCCGCCGATGCCGTTGTCGGTTACCTCGATCAGCAGCCATCCGCGATCGCGGGTGATCCGTACCTGTACCTGGGTGGCGCCGCTGTGCTTGGCGGCGTTGGTGAGCGTCTCGGCCACGACGAAGTAGGCGGCTGCCTCCACGGCGGCGGGTAGGCGG
Source organism: Nonomuraea sp. NPDC048882 (assembly GCF_040649755.1). Lineage (NCBI taxonomy): Bacteria > Bacillati > Actinomycetota > Actinomycetes > Streptosporangiales > Streptosporangiaceae > Nonomuraea > Nonomuraea sp. NPDC048882. The sequence goes on along the minus strand of NZ_JBEZGB010000029.1, from coordinate 2,883 downwards.
CCCAGATCGCCGAGGTCGATCTCGGCGGGCACGCCCGACCGTGTGGTGAGCGCCGCCAGCGCTCCGGGGAGTCCTCGGTCGGCGAGGATCGGCGGATAGATCGAGCGGACCACGTCACGCAGCTCCGTCATGGCCTCCTCCGTGCCCTCGTGGGCTTCGCGCAGCAGGTCGGCCAGGTCGGCGGAACCGTCGGTGAGGGACTCCCTGGCCACCCCCAGCCGCATGGCGATGGCGACCAACCTGGCCTGCGTGCCGTCGTGCAGGTCTCGTTCGATGCGGCGGAGTTCCGCGCCGTGGGCGTCGAGCACTCCCGCGCGGCTCTCGGTCAGCTCGCCGACCCGCTCGGTGAGCTGATCCTGCGCCGAGGGCTCGAGCGCCGCCAGGCACCTGCTCGCGTGGAAGGCCGCGAGCCGGGGCACCGCCCAGTACGCCAGGGCCGCGAAGCCCACGATCTGAACGGCCCCCATGCCCAGCGCGCTGCCCCAGCCGGTCACCGGGAACGCACCCAGCAGTCGCAGCGGCGCGTCGGCGGGGAACAACCACCACAGCGGAGCCGCGAACGCGGTGAACAGCACCGAGCCGACGCAGGCCAGCGCGGCGAACCCCGCCGGCACGCCGGTCACGACGTGCCGGAGCACCCAGCGGACGTCACGCCTGGTCTCCGGGTCGTCGAGCACCTGGCGCCACCGCGCGCGAATCCCCTTGCCCAGCGTCATCTGCCGGGGGGACACCTGCCTGCCCAGCAGAGCGGCGGCGCGACGGCGGTGCCACTCGGCCCAGCGCCGCAGTAAGGCCATCGCCCGGGGAAACAGGACGAGCCCGATGCCGCCGAGCCCGGTCGACAACGCCGTGGCCGCCAGAAGCGGCAGCGCCATCATCGTGGCCATCGCGGTCGGCAGGCCGAGTAAGAGATATCTACTGGCCCGCCAGGTCTTCTGCCATCTTTCCTGCACGACGTTCAGTCTGGTGCAGCGCGGCCGGTGGGCGCACTACAGCGGACTGTAGTACCGACCGGGCCGCCTGCTCCATCGTCTGCGGACCGGGGTGATACCTACCGTTCGTGGTCATGACCACACAAACGCTCCGCCGCCCCGCCGTGCCCTGGCTCAGGATCGCGGCGTTCCTGACCATCACCTTCGGCGCCATCTGGGCCACCGGAGCCGCCCTCTGGTTCGGCGGAGGTGACGTCCAAGGGGACGCGGCCACGCCCATCCTCATGATCGCGATGTACACGCCGACGCTGGGAGTGCTCGTCACAGCGTCGGCGACAGGAGAGTTGCGCCGTCCGCGCGACCTGCTGAGGGAGACGGGCGTCCTGCCGTCGCGGTCGCTGCCCCGGACGACCGGCTACACCGCAATCGGCTTCCTCCTCGCACCGGCGCTGACGCTCGCCGCGCTGGGCGTCAGCTCGTCCGCCGGTCGCTTCGCCTTCCACGATCCGCTGCCGCTTGAGGGCCTGGCGAGCATGCTGGCCCCCCAGATCCTGATCTTCCCGCTCGGGATGGTGCTGACGTTCGGCGAGGAGTTCGGGTGGAGCTACCTACTGCCCAAACTCCTCCCGCTCGGGCTCTGGCGCGCCCTGCTGACCAGCGGCGTGATCTGGGGAGTGTTCCACGCCCCGTTCACCTTGCAGGGCTACCACTATCCCGGGCTGCCGGGCGGCCTGGCCGTGCTCGCCTTCACCATCGCGTCGGTGCTGCTCGGCGCTCTGCTGGGCTGGCTGCGCCTGGCCGCCGGCAGCATCTGGCCCGCGGTCGTCGCGCACGCCGCGGCGAACCTGATCGCCTCCGCCCTGCCCGCGCTCCTCGGAAAACCCCTGAGCGCCGCGGACACCGCCTTGCACGCATCGCTTTCCGGTTGGCCGGGCTGGCTCGTCATGGCCGCCACGATCGCCGTGCTCATCGTGACAGGACAGTTCAGGAAACTCGCGGTCTAAGTAGCTGGTATCCCCACCGCCTCAGTGATGCGCGGCGGTACGCGCCGAAACCGGGTCTGTCCAGTGAACGGCTCTGGCCCGTAGTCGGTGGTGGCATTAAGTGATCATCACTGAAGCAGGATGCGGTGGCGCAGAAGGTCGAACCCGGCCCGGCCGTGCATCTGGCGCATGATCCTCTTCGTGCGGGTGTTGACGCCTTCGGTGCGGCCATTGTGGTGGGGAAGGGTGAGGGCGGCGTTCACGGCGGCGCGGTCAAGCTCGATCCCGTTGGCGAAGCCGTGCAGGTGAGGTAGATCGGCGACGCGGATGGTGGTGATCCAGGTGGTGAGCTTGTTGTCGTTGCCTTCAGCCGGGGTGAAGAGCGCGGCGAAGTCGCGGACATGGTGGGCGAGGTCGGTCAGCTCGGGACAGGCGGCGGTGAGCTCTTGCACCAGCCGGGTGTCGCTATCACGGAGTCGGTCGGGGTGAGTGAGCAGCAGACGTGCCAGGCGGCGCGGGGTGGTGACGGGCCGTTCTCCTTCGGCTCGGCCTTGGGTGATATAGCGGTAGAGCAGGTTGAGGCTGCCGGTGTAGCCGAGGTCCTTGATCTCACGGAACAGCTGCTGAACGGGCACGGCTGGGTCGGTGGCGCGTCGGTCGCGCAGGTGATCGCGGTAGGGATCGACGAGCGTGGGCCGGTAGCGCGGTGCGCGGCGTGAAGCCTCGGGCTTGTGGGTGCGGGCGTAGCGCTTGACGGTGCCCCGCGACAGGTTCAGGCGGCGGGCGCATTCCAGGAGGCCGACGCCCTTGTTCAGCAGGTCGTGGATCTGCTGCCAGCGCTCGCGGGTAGTCCGTTCGTGGACGCCGGCGGGGCGGGTCGGGTTGACCGTGGCCCAGCAGGCGCTGTGGGAGCGAACCTCGGCGAGGACCTTGTCGCAGGAATTCGCCCATAAGGCACTGGTGGGCCG
>NZ_JBEZGB010000028.1:0-112576 GCF_040649755.1 Nonomuraea sp. NPDC048882 | reverse complement strand
GGCGCGACAGCCGGGCCAGCGCGCTGACCACCGCCTGTATTCGACCCTCAGCCGAACCGTTCAGCTGGCCACACCTTGATCACGAAAGATCGAGGCTAGACCTTCGCGAGAGGACCCCGGGGACATCTCGGGGTTCTTCGTCGTTGTCGCGGAACGGCTCCGCGAACGGTCTCGGATTGTCGGCGCGACCTGCGGAAACGCGCCAAGATCCATTCCGTGTATATGCCGGGAAGGGTGGCATCCGACGGCTTCCAGCAGCCTGCGACTGCCTACGGAACTCCGGCCGTCCAACGGCGAAGCCCCAGGTCAGGGGCATGATCTGAGGTGGAGGATGGTAGGGCGCCCGGGGCTCGAACCCGGAACCTACGGATTAAAAGTCGAAAGACATTCTGCCGAGCCATGCCGCACTATGGCTCAAAGTGCCGCGCTGTTCGCGAATTCCGCTATCAAAATGCCTAAGAATGCCGCCCGGCGCCATGTCATATCCGGTGCCGACGAGCACCCATCGAGCAACCACGGACCGGATGGCATCGCTTGACCATTCTCACTTTACATTCAATTGGCCAGCTGGGAGGATAACGTGCCGCTTGACCTGTGTGGGCAGAGTTTTCGGCAAGCGCAGTCGCAAACTCCTTGATCATGTGCCCGTCCACCACGAAGCCACGCGTTCGCCCTGCTGGCCGACACGGTCGCTACCGTGAGCACCGCCCGCATCAAGCCCGCCAGCACCTACCGTGCGGCAGTATGGCCAAGCCGGCCGCTAGTGATGACCAGGATGCTTTTCATGTACGCCGCAGGTCCATCTTCGGCTCAGGGTGCTCAATTCGGATCGGGCGCGAACGACGTCGGCAACGAAGGGGCGCACCCAGACGAGCTAACCGTCCGTCGGGTCAGCTGGCAGTAGTTCCGCCTTCCTGAGCGGAATCGCGGCACTTCGGAAGTGCTGAGGGACGTCACCAGCGAATATTCGGGCCCGAGATCGGAGCCGCGACCCATACGGGAACCTTCGGGGCGCTATGCCAACAACAAAAGGACGATATCGGGCATCTAACTTGTCGATCATGTCCCTGAATGGAGGGTGCGGCTTGTGGCAGCGCCATTGGCATCGAGCGACCCGCGCCAGCTCGGCGCGTACTGGCTGGCCGGACGCCTCGGCGCGGGTGGGCAGGGCGTGGTGTACGAGGGGTACGACGACGTGGGTGAACGGGTCGCGGTCAAGGCGCTGCACGCCAACTACTTGACCGACGCCTATCGCAACCAGTTGCGACGTGAGGTCGCAGCACTCAGCAGAGTCGCGCCCTTCTGCACCGCACGGATCATCTCCGCTGACCTCGTCCACAATCCGCCCTACCTGGTCAGCGAGTACGTCGCTGGACCCGACCTGCAGAGCTGGGTCGACGAGAAGGGACCTTACAGGGCTGAGGAGCTCGTCCGACTGGCCATCGGGGTCGTCACGGCGCTGTCGTCGATCCATCAGGCCGGGGTCATGCACCGTGACCTCAAGCCGGCCAATGTCCTCATCGGACCCGACGGGCCACGCGTCATCGACTTCGGGATCGCCCGCACCGAAGAAATGTCTCGCAGCGCCACGGACCAACTCAAAGGCACTCCCCGTTGGATGGCTCCCGAACTGTTCCGGGGAGACCGAGCCACACCGGCCGTTGACATCTGGGCCTGGGGCACGATCGTGCTGTTCGCCGCCACCGGTGAAGTCCCCTTCAACGGAGACAACCTCTCCGCTCTCGCCTACCAGATCCTCAACCATCGGCCTGACCTGGACAGGCTGCCTCCGCAGCTCCAGCCACTGGTCGCCCGAGCCCTCTCCCAGGACGCAACCGACCGCCCGACCGCCCCCGCCCTGCTCGCCGGACTTCTCGGCCTGCCGGGCGGTGACGGCCACGCTGCGCTCGCCGCGGGACAGCGGGCCGCCGACCACGACAGGGCCGGGGCGGACGATGACCCCACGCTGGGGGAGACCGCGGAGAAGGTGTTCGCGGAGTGCACTGCCGAGGAGCAGACACTGGTTCCCCGCCTGCTGCTTCGGATGATCGCCGCGTTCCCTGACGCGCAGCACACACTCCGCAAGGTCCCGTACGTGGAGTTTCACGACGGCGAGTTCGACGATCGAACCCTCCAGAAGCTGTTGGAGGTCTTGTGCGCTGGCGGCTTGGTCGCCCGTAAGGGGGCGGTGTTCACGCTGGCGACACCTGCGCTCATCCGTGCGTGGCCGAGGCTGCGGGCCTGGGTGAACGGCGATCACGGGGCGCTGAACGCCCACCATGATCTGGCGGAGGCGACACGGAACTGGATCGAGCACGGACGCAAGAACGGCGACCTGCTGCAGGGCAGCAAGCTCGACCGGGCTGTCGGTTGGATAGCCGGAGGCCTGCGGCATCTCCGGCTCAATGTGATGGAACGCGCTTACCTGGACGCCTCAGCCAAGGCGGCCGAACGCCGACGGCGTAATCGGACCCTGCTGAGCGCGGTACTCGCCGCCCTGCTGGTGGTGGCGACCGGTACAGCCGTGCTGGCGATCTACCAGGGATCAGAGCTGTCCGACAAGAACAAGACGGTCTCCCGGCAGCTTGAGGCGTCCGTCGGCAGCCGTGTCGCCGGGGTCGCGACCGCGCTGCGCCGTACCGACCCGACATCGGCCAAACAACTGGCGATAGCGTCGGGAGCCCTTTCACCCGACGGATTCGATAGCCGTAGCGCCCTCGTGACCACCTACAACCAGTGGGAGAGCCACTACTACAGGCCGCCCCTGGCCGCGAACTCGATCTGGAAAGTCGCCCGCACCGGGCACCTCGTCGCGTATTTCAGGCGCGAAGCGAACATGATCAAGCTTGTGGATCTGGATGCCCGCAAAGTGGTCTCGGAGTTCGCGATTCCCGGAGCCCCGATCTTCGACGTCACGTTCAGCGGGGACGCACGCCTGCTCGGGGTCATCCACGCAGACGGGACGACCGGCATCTGGGACACCACGACCATCCGGCAGATTCCGAAGTCGCTCGATGTGGGAAACCCCGAAGGAGCCGAGACGTTCCTCAGCGCGAAGGGCAACTTTCTCGTCTCCGCGTCCAACAAAAACAAGGTCATCAGGGCGTGGGATCTCAGGACGGGACAGCGCGTCCTGCGGATCCCGGTCGCCTCGTGGTTCAACGTGGAGACCTCGCCGGACGAGCGAGTTCTCGCCTGGAACGGCGAGACCAGCTTCGAGACCTGGGATCTGAAAACCGGGAAGCGATTGCACTCTCAGCCGATCGGCAAAGACGTCCACGTCAGCTCCCTGAGCTACAGCCCCGATGGCAAGATCCTCGCCATCCGGCAGAACAAGCACATCGTGCTCCGCCTCCTCAATGAGAACGACGAGATCGAATACACGATCCCCAAAGCGGAACCCGACATCAACGAGGAGATCTTCTTCAGTCCCGACAGCCGCCTCGTCGGCATCGACGGCGTGATCTGGTCGCTGGGCAGCGGCCCCGGTCCGGTCTGGTGGTACTCCGACCCGAGGTGCCACGACCAGGTCATCGGGCCCGACGGCCGCACCCTTCGCTGCTTCGCAAAAGACGGCACCGCCAAGTTCATCTCGCTGCGCGCCGTCACGGACACGGTGGCCTTCTCGTTCGGCAGGAACTCCGCCGCGCTCAGCGAGGACGGGTCGACACTCGCACTCGGTGCTCACCGCAAGCTGGAGATCTGGGATCCGGCCAAGCGCGTAAAACGCACAGAACTGCCGATCACCTCAGCAGACGGGACCAGCGACGGCTTCTACACGCTATCTCGGGACGGCAAGCTGCTCGCCAGCCGCCGCAAGGACCTCTCCATCGAGATCTGGGACGTCGCTCGGGGCGCCAAGCGCACTACACTCAAGGTCGACAAAACGGGAGCGGCAACCTTCCGCCAAAGCGGCCAGGTGCAGTTCTCCCCAGATGGCCGCACCGTGGCAGTCGCCTTTTCCGGCGGTACGAAGACGGGCACCATCCTGCAACTGTGGGACGTGACGACAGGCGCCAAACGGTTCCAGGCCGACGGGCGGCAGGCCGCCTCGCTGGAGCTCGGCTTCGGCTTGCCCCGCCCGCTGTTCTCACGGGACGGCAAGACCATCATCGCCGGTCAGGACCTGGGCGTCATCGAAACCGCCACCGCGCGAATATTGCTGCCCGCCAACGGCGCCCCGAACACCGGCGAGGCGATCAGCAAGGACTTCATCGCCGACTGGGGCGACACTGAGATCACCATCCTGGACGCCTCGACCCTCCAGCCGAAGTTCACCGTCCGCCCGGGCACCCAACTGGGCTATAACCCCCTCATGGCTTTCTCCCCCGACGGCCGGGTCCTCGCCAGCTCAGACAAGACGGGGCAGATCCAGCTATGGGACATGGCCAACCGTCGCCCCTTCGGCCTCCCTCTCACCGGATTCTTCATGCCCAAAGACACCCCCGAGCCTCATCCGGTCACTGCCCTCGCCTTCTCCGCCGACGGATCCACGATCTTCAGCACCGATGACCAAGGCCGGCTCCGCACCCACCTCATAGGCCCCGACCAGATCAGGAAGGCGCTCTGCCGGGATGTCGGCTCACTGTCCCCCGACGAGTGGAAGACCTACATCCCCGAACTCCCCTATCGCCGTACGTGCTGATCCCCAACGTCAGGGTTCCCGAATTCGGGCTGGCTGAGCCGGCCAGCCGCGACATCGCGCGGATCTTCGCCGTCTTGGCCAACCGGCGCAACCGTATGAGGGAGCCGACCGCGTCCTCCACCCTGCACCGGATCCGGGCGACGCTGCGCGCGGCATCGAACGCCGCCGTTCGTGAGGGCTGATCGTGCCAACCCGGCGCGGATGATCCGGCTGCCGGCACCGCGCCAGCCGTATCCACAGGTGTGGACCGAGCGCCGGGTCGTCGCATGGCGGCGGAGCGGTCAGCGACCCACGGTGGCGGTGTGGACCGCCGAGCAGTTGGCCGAGTTCTCCTCGCCTTCGCCCGCGGCGATCCGCCACGAGCGGGCCCGACGACAGCTGCTGGGCGACACCTGGAACGAATCCGGGCCGGTCTCCGCCCGTGTAGACGGGTCCCCGATGCGGCCGGACTACCTCACCGTCCGGTTCCGCCAGCTGGTACGAGCCAGCGACATGCCACCGATGCGGCTGCATGACCTGCGGCACGGTACGGCAACTCTCGCCCTGGCCTCGGGCTCGGATCTGCGGGTGGTGCAGGGCACGCTGAGGCACGGCAGCATCGTCGATACCGCTGCCGCCCTTGGCCATGTGTCCGGCTCTCCCGGACTCGGACTACTACGGCGGCTCCGCCCCGTCCCGACCCGTTCGGCCGACGATGAGCCCAGCCCGCCTTCCGCACCGGATGCACGTCAGCCGGGCAGAGCCGAGACGGTTCCCGTGTTCGCTGTTATTCGCTCGACGGAGGAGGAATCCAGCCCTACCTCTGCGGCATCGCCATGAATACGCCGCAGACCTTCCTCATGACCTCCCAGAACGACATCCACGTGGCGATCTGGAAGTTCCCCGCCCATCCGGACGAGGGCGCACCGCACCCGGCCCCTATCCACCAGATTTGAGCCGGTGAGCCTTTAAGGGACGTGCTCGGGCTGGTTCCTCGCGTACTTCTTTCCGTCACGCTCGCCGGACCCACGCCATCTGGCAGTGCTGGCCCGTCCGGCTTTGTCGCGGCTGCTCCCGCCCTCTCCCGGGTCAGGCTGCCGCCGGCTTCACCGTCCTGCTACGACAGGAACGGCGGCGAAGGTCTCTCACCTCCACTCAAATCATCAGCGCCTCACGGCGCACCTGGATTCAGGCCGAGCTTCGATCAGTCGGCAGGAGCAGGTCGCTGGAAGGGCCCGCGCACTTGCGCGGGCCCTTCCAGCGCCAGAGCATCGTGGACGTAACCTGCTCCTGCCTTCTCACATCCTGAACCCACGGCACGAGCAGGATCGGCATCAGCGGATACGGACGGTCCAGCGCCCGCTCGCCGATCACCTGTGCTGGCGAAACGCCATCAGCGGACACCTCAGCGTGGCATCAGTACCAACCACGTCAGAGGCGACGGCATCAACGGTGATGCCGTAGCGTATGCGTGGCCGCCGTGGATCAAGGTCTTGCGGTCCGATTCGGCCGAGATCGCCTGCCTGTCATGCCGCCTGGCGGGACATTACGCGCCCGTGTGACGCTTGCGGTTCAGCACGTCCTGACTTCGTCGAATTGGGCAAACGGGGATCTCGATGCGTGGTACTCCCTCTCGCCGACGGTCAACGTGTGACAACCGCTGTCCGGCGCCCCGCTCCAGATGACGTTGATGTTGTACGATGTCGTGCAGTGGCTGATCACGTAGAGGTGGTTGTGATTCCACTGATCGATTTCGATGCACGACGGCAAGGCGAGACGGGCGCTTTCGCTGCTCTGTTCAGTAGCCGCCGCTGGCGAAGCGGCGAGGGATAGCGTTCCCACAGAAAGCAGTACTGCGGCGGCCAGAGAAATCTTGCGTTTGATGTCCATTGCGACCTCCTGTAAATCTCGATTGAAACGATTCGGCTAGGAGAGGCCGGCCGGTGAAATCGACACTGCTCCGTCGAGCGCCGACCTGTATGAGTGGACCAGTCCTCTCTTGATTGCTCTGCGCATGAGTTGTCGACGACGCTGCGCAGTGGGTCGCCGGGGCTCGGCACGGTCGTTCACTGCCCCAGGGATCCGCCCGCCCCGGTGCGCGCCCGCGCCCCACACGCCGTTACCGCAGTTGGCGGCCTGTTTTCGGGGGTGTGGGAGGGCGGCCGTTGACACCTTCCGGGTTGCGACTCTGTTGCGCTTAGGTGGCCGGCTCAGCCAGTGATCGGCGACACAGCCCCATGGGTAACGTCAAATAGCCTTCTGTCCTTCGGAAAAACGTGACGCTCCTCTCAAACTCCGACAGGCCCCTGGGCCGTGCGGCCTGACTAACGTGAACGACAAGCTCGGTCCAGAGAGCGAGGCTCCTCCTGATTGATAATGGTCGGCGGCGTCCTCCATCCGTCCTCGGTTCGTCCTCGATTCCTCGCACGGAGCCAATAAGCGCGCCGTAGCCTTCGATGTAGATGCCGATCGGCGGTATCTGGCCGAGCATGGGAGTACTCGGAGGGCTAGGTGGAGATACGCATTCTGGGACCGCTAGAGGTATGGGCTGACGGGCGTCTGCTGCCGGTACGCGGTCCCAAGCAACGGCGGGTGCTGGCGGCTCTGGCCTTGGCGCGCGGCAGAGTGGTCCCCGTGAACCACCTGGTCGACACGGTGTGGGACTGTGATCCACCAACCACGGCCCGTCGACAGGTGCAGAACGCAGTCTCGATGCTGAGGCAGACGTCCCTCGGAGCGGTGATATCGGCGCAGGCCCCTGGATATCTCCTTCGGCTGGATCCCGCCACGCTCGATGTCGTCCGGTTCGATGAGTGCGTGGCACGCGCGATCCACGCGCGAGAAGCCGGGAATCGGCCAGAAGCCCTCGAACAACTCCAGGTAGGGCTGGCGCTATGGCGAGGACCTGCTCTGGCAGGGGTCGACGGCGCGGTGGTCGGGGCCGCAGCGGCCCAACTCGCCGAGACCCGCCTGTCGGCGATCGTCGCGAAGACCGAACTGGAACTGGAGTCGGGGTTACATGCCACGGTCGTCGCCGAGATGACCGCCCTGGTTGAAGAACATCCGCTGCATGAGCAGTTGGTGGGACTGCTCATGTTGGCGCTGTACCGATGCGGCCGGCAGACCGACGCCCTTCAGGCCTACCGCGCGACGCGGTCACGGTTGGCAGACGAACTCGGCTTGGATCCCGGCCCTGAGCTGACTCGATTACACGAGCGGATCCTCTGCGCCGATCCCGGGCTGGAGCCCCCGTCCCCGACGGCTTCGGCTCAGCCTCCCAAATCCCTTCGTGTCGCGCGCCAGTTGCCGTATGAGGTCCTGGACTTCACCGGCCGCGATGCTGAGGTCGCTCGGCTGAGCGATGTGGCGGAAACGGCTGTCGCCGGTGTGATGATCGGGGTGATCGACGGCATGGCCGGTGTCGGTAAGACCGCACTGGCCGTCCATGTGGCTCATCGGTTGTCCGATCGCTTCCCCGATGTCCAACTCTTTGTCGACCTGCATGGCCATACCCCGGGTCAGGATCCGATGGATGTGGCAGCAGCCCTCGAGATGTTGCTGCGCGCGCTCGGCGTCCAGGCTAAAGACATCCCGCCCACGCTGTCCGAACGGGCCGCCTGCTGGCGGGCGGAGACCGCTCGCCACAGACTTTTGCTGGTACTAGACAACGCGGCGAACGCAGCTCAGGTTCGGCCACTCATCCCGGGAACACCGGGCTGTCTCGTTCTGGTCACCAGCCGTCGGCGGTTGGCCACGCTGGAGGGCGCACACACGCTGTCTCTGCCGGGCTTGCCAGTATCAGACGCGATCACCATGTTCGCTCGCATCGCGGACATGCATGGAAAGTCGGCCGAGCCCGCCGAGCTGAACGAGGTGGTCGAGTTATGCGGCCGGTTACCGCTGGCCCTGCGCATTGCTGCCGCCCGGCTCCGCCACAACTCCTCATGGTCCCTGACCGATTTGCTAGCCTCGCTGCGCGACGATCGCAATCGGCTCGCCACATTGCAGATCGACGACCTGGACGTGGCGGCGGCGTTCGCGTCGTCCTACCGCCGGCTGGATAACGATCAGCAGCGCCTGTTCTGCTTGGCTGGTCTCCATCCCGGAAACCACTTCGATATGCACGCGGCCGCCGCCCTGCTCGGTCTGCCGCCTGCTCAAGTCAGGCCCCTGGCCGACGCCCTGATTTCCGCCAATTTGCTGACCGCCTGCGCTCCGCAGCGGTACACCCTTCACGACCTTCTCAAGGCCCACGCCCGCCAGACCGCTGAATCGGCTCACAGTCGGGATGACCGTGACGCGGCATTGACCCGTCTGGCCGACTACTACCTTCACACCGCCGCGGCCGCTATGACGGTTGCCTGGCCGCACGAGGCCCACCTGCGTCCCGCGTGCCACGCATCGACTGACGTCGTGTTCGTGACTGCCAGTGAGGCCTTGGACTGGTTGGATACGGAAAGAGCGAACCTGCTCGCCATCGCGGGCCAGCGCGGGTTCCACTACGCTACGCCGCTGTCAGCGATCTTGTGGCGCTACCTGGACAACAACGGCCATTACACCGATGCGCTGGTGCTCCACACGGCCGCGCTTGATGCCGCTCGTCGTGAGGGAGATCACGCCGGACTGGCCGCAGCACATCGCCATCTCGGCGTGATCACCATGCGCTTGGGGAGGTACGACGACGCGCTGGCGCACAATACAGCGGCTCACGACGCTTACGCCATCGTTGGCGACCGGGCCGGTCAAGGTCGAACGCTGAACACCCGGGCAGTCGTGCACCATATGCGGGGCGAGTTGCACACCGCCATGGAGTACTACACCCGTGCGCTGTCCCACTACCAGGCATCCGGCGACCGGTCAGGGGAAGGCGACGTGCACAGCAACCTGTGCTCCCTGAACACGCGTATGGGCCGCTATCAGGCCGCGATCGACCATAGTGAGCAGGCGATCACCCTCTATCGTGAGGTGGGCAACCACTTCGGCCTTGCCGCCCCCCTGCACAACCTTGGCAGAAATCTCCTGAGGCTCGACCGAAACGACGAAGCAGCAAGGGTTTTTGAGGAAGCTGCACGCCTCTCCCACGACAGCGGCGACCGGTCCGCACAGGCGGTGATCTTGGCCAGTCTCGCGGAGATCCACGAGAGAGCCGATCAACTCGACCAGGCTCTCCACTACCTTCGCCAGGCGTTGACCCTGGCGCAGGCCATAGGAAACCTCGATAGGCAGATCTTCGTCCTCAATAAGCTCGGTGTCGTCCACCGCCGCCTAGGCAGGCATCACGATGCCCTCGCCCACCTCCGACAGGCATTAGAGCTTGCTCGCAACATCGGCACGCGGCTCGGGCAGATCGACGCCCTCACCGGACTCGCGGCCCTCGCTGAAGCAGGCCACCGAAATACGGAGGCCCTCGACCACTGCACCGCCGCACTGGTTCTTGCCAATGATCAGGGTGATCCATACAACCGGGCCGAAATCCATGACCATCTCGGCCGCCTGCACCATCGGCACAGCGACCAGGAACAGGCCCGCCACCATTGGCGGCAAGCAGCGGCAATCTTCACCGAGCTAGGCCTCCCGCAGGCCGATCACATCCGCACCCGACTCGCTGATTGCTGATGAGCCCTCCCGCGTCGGGGGTATCACTCTAAGTGGGTGTTTAGGCATGGTTGGTTGGCATATGCCCACCTCTGTAGTCGCAGCCCTTTGGGCTCTTTTCCTATACGTGTAGCTTTGTGTAGTCCTCATCGCCCATGCGAGCGACCATTTGATGATGAAATGGTGCTCAAATTCCGTCTAGTTTAGAAATGTGGGAGGCGCTCCCGACTAGCCGAAGCCCACTATCGATCATATCTTTCGGGTAGAAGCTCCGCCATGAGCGAACGGAAGCCGTACTGCAGCGACATTTCCGACGCCCGCTGGGCCTTAATCGAGCCCACCCTGACCGCCTGGCGGCAGGCCAGACTCGACCGCCGACCCACCGGCCAACCAGCCTCGGTCGAACTTGCGCCTGCCGAAAAGAGGTTGTCACTTCAGGTGTGTAAAGATCGTTTCTGAATGCTTTGTGAGCGGTCTTTACCTGATTCGGCCTGGATAGGCGATGTCGAGTTCGATGAGTGCTTCGCGCCAGCCGATGGTGCGCTGTCCCTCGATCAGGCGGGCGGTGCTGGGCGAGTTTTTGATCTTGCCGGTTTTCTCCTTGGTCACGGCGCGTTCGCGGGCGCGTTTGTCCTCGATGTTGATGATGGCCAGCCACAGCAGCTTGACCACGGCGTCGTCGCCGGGGAAGTGCCCGCGGGCTTTGGTGACCTTGCGCAGCTGGTAGTTCAGGGACTCGATGCTGTTGGTGGTGTAGAGCAGCTTGCGGACCGCCGGGGAGAAGGCGAAGAACGGGATGAAGCGGTCCCAGGCGGCCTCGAACACGCGGGCCGCCTGCGGATACCGCTGGCCCCAGGTGGAGGCGGAGAAGTCGGCCAGGGCGTCGGTGCAGGCGATGAGGATGTCGCGCACGCCCCGGTTGCGCAGGTCGTTCATCACCGCACTCCAAAAGCGGGCCGATTCACCGGCGGTGGCGGCATCGAGCGGGGTCTTGGCCAGCCAGATGCCCAGCACGTGCTTGTCACCGTCGGCGTCGATGCCGACGGCAAGGTAGGCGGGTTTGGCCTGGACGCTGTGGTTGTCGCGGACCTTGACCACGATGGCGTCCAGGAACACCACCGGGTAGACGGCCTCCAGCGGCCGGGCTTGCCAGGTGCGGACCTCTTCCAGCACGGCGTCGGTGATGTTGGAGATGGCCTCGTGACTAAGGTCGGTGTCGTAGATCTGGCGCAGGTGGTGCTGGATGTCACGCACGCTCATGCCGTGCGCGTACAGGCTGATGATCAGGTCGTCCAGGCCGCCGGAGACGCGGCCGGCCCGCTTGGGCACCAGCACCGGCTCGAAGGTGCCGGCCCGGTCCCGGGGCACGGCCAGCCGGACCGGCCCCACCCCGGTCTGCACCGTCTTGCCGATCCTGCCGTTGCGGGAGTTGCCGCTCCCGTGGCCGGCCACCTCGTGCTTGCCATAGCCCAGATGGGACGACAGCTCGGCCTCTAGCGCGCGTTCCAGCACCGCCTTGACCAACTCGCCGAGCATCGAGCCCTCACCGGTCAGCCGCAGCCCGCCCGCCCCGTCGCGTGAGCGTTCCAGCAGCAGGTCCAGCACCTGATCGCCGAGCAGGTCCCGCAACGGCACCTCGCCGTCACGGTGGGGGGATTTCCCCCGCCATGATGAGCAGCCGCCCCCAACAGCGCCGATGCGTCATCGCGCTGGTCTTGTCCCACCGCGGCCAGCGCGGTTCTTCCCCGTGTCGTGGACATGATCGTGTTCTCCCCCGAGATGGTGAATGATCTTTACAGACTTCCGTCTACGTTTGGTGACCATTAACACACCTAGAGTGATACCCCCGGGCATTCAAGGGAATGAGTGGGGCACCTACACCACGCTATGACGTACGACAAGGACGAACATGGGATCGCCTAAGGGAAGAGATCTTCCTATGGCGACGGAGGCCCCGTAGTAGTCGCCGGACTAGCGACCGGCCAAGGAGGACGGGAAAGCCGTCCGCATTCGGGCGAAGGGGGCCAGGTGATCGGACACCACAGAGCTGGGAGGTATGCGTATCGACGCCCAGAACGATGTCCTCGATCTGACGGCCGGAGTCGGGCTCGGGCCTGCTGATGGTAGTCATCTGGCTCCTTGAACGACCTGTGAGGGGATGGCCGTCGTCGGGCCGGCGTGACGGTCAGAACTGTGACGGTGCCTTGTAGCGGCAAGGCCCCTATCGGGACACGTCTGCCGGTCCGACGCCAGCAAGCACCGCCCGGAGCAAGGACCGGCAGATCAACCCCAAGGCAGCACGGCCAGTTGGACCACGGGCCAGGACCTCGTCCGGGCGGTACAAGAAGATCCTCACAGTTGGACCAGATCTGGGTCCAGATCTCGCGTGGGAAGGCGGCGAAGGCGATCAGGTCCTCGCGGGCAGCGTCCAGATGCTCAGCCGCGGCGGGGTGTTTGGCCTCCAGGGTTTGCACGACCCAGGCGTGCTGGGTGCGCACCGAGGCAGCATCCGGCTGGTCGAAGATGGTGCGGACCAGAGTGGCCACGAACGGCTGGGAACTCTTGTTCACGCAGGTCAGAAGGTTGCGCAGGTAGTGGAGTTGTGAAAATTCAACTTGGCGTTTTGTCGACGGAAGCGCCGGTGACGAACGCAAGAACGTCTGCAGCCGTGGTGAAGTGACGGGTGGCTGGTTCGGGCAGATGCCCCTCCAGTTTGAGCAGGGGAAGGACATCATCGACGGCGTTGCGGATGGTGCCCCGGCTGACACCGAACAGATCGGCCAGGGTCTGTTGGTTGCATAGGTGGCGCTGGGCCAGGACGGTGGCCAGGATGCGGTCAATGTCGGTGATCTTCTGGGGGAAGACGCCGCGGCGTGTTCCCGGTCGTCGGTCGCCGCCGCGGCGATGGTGGCGGCGCTGTTCGAGGAGGGCCTGGTAGGGAATGGCGAGCCGCTCGGCCAGGGCGTGGAAGTCGCGGCGAGGCATGCCGGTCAGCTGGGGGTGAGTCAGCGCCTGGAAGATGTGCATCTGGCTGGTAACTGCGCCGTGGTCGAGCCAGTCATGCAGGTCCTGGGCCTGGGAGAAGTAGTGCGTCGTCTGGTCCAGCGTGATCTTCTGTTCGTCCATGAGGGCGCGGGTTTCCCGGATCGCCTCGCCGATGGTGACAGCGTTGGTGCCGAGCAGAGCAGCCAGGACTTTTTGCGGGCAGACCTGACGCAGGTAGATGACGGTGACCAGAACACGGTCGGCATGGGTCAGCAGAGGCCGGCCGTGGTTGCCCGGAGCCTTGAAGTACTTCACGCAGCACGGGCGGTTCCCGCGCGGGCGGGCGGAGTTTCCTGACGAGGTGGTCGACTACGTCGCGAAGCAGACCAAGACGTCGGCCAGATGTGACGTTCGTTGCCTGACTAACCCCCGTCCGGCCGGGCATGACCCCCTTGCGCGAGAACGGCGCACGACATCCGGCCGAGGGGGGACGGCGATGGGGCGGCAGGTCTGGCCGCGGCTGCGCGTGGCCGACTCGCACGAGACCCGTGACACCTTGCAGTGAGGCCCGCTGCCGAGGTCGCCCGCTGGGATCGGGACGCCCTGGAGCCGACCCCGCCCGCTGGGCGCACAAAGCGCACCACAACCTGTGAGGGGATGAGCATGGTCGACCGCGAACAACTGCCCGCGCCCGTCGAGGGGCTCGTAGTCACGCACTTTCTGACTGTCCGGGACGTGGCCCGCTCGCGCGCGTTCTACGCAGACGTCCTGGGCGGCGAGGTCGTCCTTGAAGAGAACCCGGCGATCGTGAAGGTCGCCAACACGTGGATCATCATGAACCCCGGCGGCGGCCCCACCCCGGACAAACCGGACGTTACGCTGCGGGCGCCCGAGCCCGGCGACCCGGTGACCGCCTTCATGAACGTCCGCGTCGCCGACATCGCCGCCTTCCACACGCACGCGACGTCGCTCGGCGCCCGGTTCCTCACCGAGCCGATCGACCGCAAGGCCGAGATCCGCTGCTACATGCGCGACCCGGACGGGCACCTCATCGAGGTCGGCCAAGCCACCGGCATGCTGCACGACGTCTACGCAGACCCGCCCGCCTGATCCCGTCCGGCCGGGACGGGCGTGAGCGGCGCATGAGGAGGCGCTGCACGCGGTCGGCTACCGGGTCGCGCTCGATCCCGACGACGATCAGGTGCTGCGAGTGTGGCCGATCACGTGACCTGGTGAGTTCATCCGGCTGAAGGGTCGAGCTCAGCGGGGACGGCGGCGCTGGACGGGGTCGGCTTCGGTGGTGATACACGCGGAGGTCTCCTCACCCAGGCGGACGTATCTGGAGCTCCGTCGGACCCACGTCGTCTCCAAGGGTGGCGCCATTCAATACGTGCACTGGCCCACCCACCGCCCGGATCCTGCCCCGCCTGCTGACCGGCCGCACCTCGGGGCCGGTGTTCCTGGCCGACCGGCGCGCCCCTGCCTCCGGACGCCGAGCGCCGGCCACAGCCGACATCGACCCCACCACCGGCCGGGGGCGGCTGTCCTACCCTCGCGCCGAGTACCTGTTCAAGACCGCCTCCGCCGAACTCGACCCGCACCGCCAGAGCTGGACCCTGCATCAGCTCCGGCACTCGGCGCTGCAGCATCTCGCGCAAGCCGGACGCACCGCACCCAAGCTTCAGGCCAAGAGAGCCGCCACCAGCATCTGGCGAGCCTTGGCCGCTATGCGCGGCCCACGAGAGGGGGACGTGACATGTGCCGTTCCTTGAGCAGCGACGCCGCCTACCTGCGCAGCGTCCTGGACTCCGTGCAAGGGCCCGTGGTCCTGATCGGCCACTCCTACGGCGGCTCGGTCATCACCCAGGCCGCCGCTGGCGATCCCGACGTCAAGGCCCTGGTCTACATCGCCGCGTTCATCCCCGACGCAGGCGAGAGCGCGGGCGAGCTGGCCGCCAAGTTCCCCGGCAGCACCCTGGCCGAGACCCTCAACACCGCCTTCTAACCCCTGCCCGGTGGCCGCACCGGCACCGAGCTGACCATCAAGCAGGACAAGTTCCGCAAAGCAGTTCGCCGCCGACGTGCCCGCCACCACCGCCGCGATCATGGCCGCCACCCAGCGGCCGGTCTCCATCCTGGCCCTGGAGGAGAAGGCCGCCAAGGCCGCCTGGAAGGACATCCGCTCCTACGCTCTGATCGCCGGACAGGACTACAACATCCCGCCCAAGGCCCCAGCAGTGGATGGCCGAACGCGCCGGCGCCCGCACCGTCACCGTGGAAGACGCCTCCCACGCGGTCTCCATCTCCGAACCCGCCGCGGTCACCGACCTCATCAAGCGCGCGGCCCGCGACACCCGCTGAGCCACCATGGGCCACGACCAACGACAGCCCGCACTCGGTGACCGAAGGCGGGCAGTCAACATAGATCACGACAGGCTCGGCGGTGACCGCGACACGCTCGAACTCCACCTCGGCGCCCAACGCCGGGTGCGCCAACGCGGGGATCTGCCGCGTTCAAGGCGTCGCGTGTCGGCGTACGGGGCCAGGTGCAAGGTCAGGTACGGGTAAACGTACAGAGGTGAGCGGCGTGTCTGCGGCTGGGGTGGGCGGCGTTGAGGGAACCTGCCAGATGATGTCGATCATCTTGGCGGGGGCGGGCGATGGTGCTGGAGGCCGAGCGGTGGCTGGAGCTGCGCCGGTTCCGGGTGCTGCGGGAGTCCGGGGCGAGCATCTCGGAGATCGCCCGGGAGACCGGACTGAACTGGCGCACGGTCGCAAGTACCTGGAGCATGAGGGCCCGGTGGCGCCTCCGGTGGCGGCGAGGCGGCCGAGCCGGCGCAACCAGGTGATCGACGCGTATGCGCCGGTGGTCGATGCGTGGTTGCGGGCCGAGTTGCTGTTGAAGGGCACGGTGATCCACGAGCAGCTGGTTGAGGAGTACGGCTTCACCGGCAACTATCAGCGGGTCAAGCTCTATCTGCAGCAGGCGCGGCCACGCATCGCTGCGGAGTTGGGCTATAGCCCCAAGGAGCTGGCGCGGCTGCACCGCCGCTTCGAGGTGGTGCCCGGTGCCCAGGCCCAGGTCGACTGGGGCGATGAGGGCGCCATCCTCGCCCATGTCGGGATCGCCAAGGTCTACTCCTTCCACATGGTGCTGTCGTACTCGCGCGATCCGTTTTGCTGCTTCACCACCAGCCAGGATCTGGCCACCTGAGGAACGCGTGGTCGAGCTCGTCCAGCGAGGCGAACGAGCGGCCGGCCAGCACATGGTCGCGCACGATGGACACCTGACGCTCCACTCGGCCCTTGCCGGTGGGCCGGTAGGCGGCCAGCACGTCGATGCCGAAGTCGTAATGCCCGGCAAATGCCACCGCTTCGGGGTGCAGCGGCACCGCCTTGCCCGGCGCCACGTGCCGGCGCACCACCGTTTTGGTGCGGTCATAGACGATCGAGCCAGGCACGCCGCCGAAATGCTCGAACGCCCGCCGATGGCAGGCCCAGAAGGCCTGGGTGCCGCTGCGCCGCCGCCTGACCCATCGCACCCACGGCGAGGTGATCGGGGTGCGGGCCCGCCGCGACCACGCCGCGCTGCGCCCGATCCCGTCGCGGCCCTACATCGTGGCCAACCGGTATCTGCGCCATGTCGGCAAGGATTGCCTGGTCGCCTTCGAGGCCAACCTGTATTCGGTTCCGGCCACCAAGGTGACAGCCCGGCAACTGGTGGAGGTGCGCGCCTCCTCGGCCACCGTCAGCCTGCACACCACGGTGCCCGACGAGCACGGCATCACGCTACTGGCCGTGCACCCACGCGCGATCGGCCGCGGCGCCCGGGTGGTTGATCCTGAGCACTGGCGCGCCCTGCCCGACGGGCACACCCGCGCCACCACGACCAGCGGCGAAACCGATCCGACGCCAGCATCCAGATCGGCATCGGCGGATGAGCTGGCAGCACGCCGAACCACCCCCGAACCGACCGGAGCGCTGCGCTTCCTGCTCAGCCGGGCCGACGCCGCCAACGTCAAGGTCGGCCGCCGGCCGCTGTCGGTCTATGACCAGATCACCGGCACCGGCCCGTTCTCCTGATCGCGCCCCACCGCCACGAGCCAACCTTCCGCGAGCCGCAAGGGATATCTGACGTTGAGTGAGCTGGTCACCGCCCGCATCCGCGCCACCGCCACCGCCACCAAACTGGGCCTGCCGCACCTAGCCGAGCAGCTGAACGACCACGTCGGCCGCGCCGATGCCGCCCAGCTCGGCTACCTGGACTTCCTGGACTTCCTGGACCTGGTACTGGAAGAAGAACACGCCGTCCGCGAGGAACGCCGCATCCGGCACGCCCTGCGCATCTCCAAGATGCCCCACCACAAGACGCTCGACGACTACGACTTCTCCTACCAACCGGAGCTGGACGCCCGCAAGGTGCGTGACCTGGCCAGCCTGGCCTTCGCCGAGGCCAAGGCCAACGCCGCCCTGCTCGGCCCGCCTGGGGTGGGCAAGACACACATCGCCGTCGCGCTGGCCGTCGCCGCCTGCCGAGCCGGCTTCAGCGTCTACTTCACCACCCTGGATGACATGGTCCGCCAGCTCAAGGCCGCCGACACCATCGGCCGGCTCGCCTCCAAACTGCGCGCCTACCTGCGCCCGCACGTCCTGGTCCTGGACGAGGTCGGCTACCTGCCCCTGGCCCGCGACGAGGCCAACCTGGTCTTCCAGATGATCTCAAAGAGGTATGAAAAGGGCTCGATCTTGCTGACCAGCAACAAAGCCTTCAGCGAATGGGGCCAGGTCTTCGGCGACGAGGTCCTGGCCACCGCCATCCTCGACCGGCTGCTGCACCACTGCGAAGTCATCGCGATCAACGGCCCCAGCTACCGGCTCAAGAACCGGCTGGCCGCAGTCGCCACCGACATCGCCGCCACCGGCTGACCAGGCAAACTCTGGCCCCAACTTGCCCGGCATACTACGATGCTCCAGCCCTGCATCACATCCGACCAGAGGACAGGACCCGGCGCCTTGAACGCCCATCACGAACGCCTCCGCGCCCGGTTCCGGAACGCTCCGCTCCAACCACCACCCGCCCCATGGCGGCCCTTGCCACCCTTACCGGTGGGCGGCCTGACCGGCGTCGGGTTCGGCCCGCACCCCGAATCAGGCGAAGACCTCATCCTCGTGACATCTCACCAGGGACGTGGCCTCGTCAACTGCGTCACCGGCCAGCGCATAGCGCGCGACCGCGATCCAGACCCGGCCTGGCCAAACGACTACACCCTCACCTGCCAAGGAATAGGCCCCCTCGCAGGCACCGCCATTCCCATTTCCGGACTCCTGGGCGGCGGCCTGCACACAACTACCCCCAACGGATGGTCCCTCGACGTGGTCACGCCCGACTGGCCCAACGAAAGCGTCCTGCTGTCCGAAAAGGGCGATCCCTACCACGACGAAACCGGATCAACCTGGTGGCACATCCACCGCGAAGAAAGCTGCGAGATCCGCGCAGCAGGCTTCTCGCCGACTGGCCACACCCTGGCCGTCGCTTCCAGCTGCGCACTCACCCTCTTCGCCTACCCCTAATCTCCTCTGCACGAATACTCGTACGCACCTCTGCACGCCGATGAGTACGCCGACATCGCGTCCCGCTCCAACTGGGTGAGCACCTTGTCGGTGATGGCGGCGAGGCTGTCGAGCTCCTCTTCGGAGAGCGAGTCGAAGACGAGTCTGCGCACGGTGCCCACGTGAGCCGGTGCCGCCTGCTCGATGGTCGCACGCCCTGCCGGTGTCAGCACGATGAAGGCGCCGCGCCCGTCGTCGGAGCACTCCTCGCGCTCGACGAGTCCGCGGCTCGCCATACGGGTGACATGGTGCGACAGCCTGCTGCGCTCCCACTGCAGGGCGCGGGCGAGGTCGGAGACCCGCATGCGGCCCTCGGCCGTGTCAGTGAGCCGGACCAGCACGTCGTAGTCCTGCAGGGACAGACCGGCGTCTGCCTGCAGCTCACGGTGGAGGGCCGCCGGCAGCCGCGCGTTCAACGCCAACCACCTGCGCCAGACATGCTGCTGCTGCTCGGTCAGCCACGGGCTCGCTGCGTCCATGGACAGAAGCCTACCCGGGAATAGTTGACACATCACCTAGGTTGGATGCGTCAAGTACAGTACGTGACGCGTCACCTAAATGGGGTTCGCCCACTTGACCAGAAGGAACAGAGCCATGACCACCGCCCACGCCGTCCCCCCGCGCTGGCCGACCTGTCCGGCGTCTACGTCATCGACGCGGCGCACACCCGGATCGGGTTCGTCGCCCGGCACGCGATGGTGACCAAGGTCCGCGGCTCGTTCAACGAGTTCGAGGGCCGCTTCACCGCCGACGGCGCCGACCCGAGCCGGTCCAGCGCGAACGTCACCATCCAGGCCGCCAGCATCAACACCCGCAACGAGCAGCGGGACGCGCACCTGCGCAGCAACGACTTCCTCGCCATGGACGAGCACCCGCAGATCACGTTTTTCACCACCGGCGTGCGCCGGACCGGCGAGACGAGCCTGGAGCTGACCGGTGACCTGTCCATCAGGGGCGTGACCAACTCGATCACCATCCCGTTCGAGGTCTCGGCGATCAAGACCGCCTGAAACGCACCCGGTTCACCACCCATAGAGAGGTCAGGCACCATGAGCGACATCATCCTTCCGGACGGCGTGGACATTCGCCGCGCCGCGGAGCGCTTCACGAGCGACTTCGGCTGGCTGGACTCCAAACACTCGTTCTCCTTCGGCCAGCACTACGACCACCGCAACACTCACCACGGGCTGCTGCTGGTCAACAACGACGACGTCGTCGACGCCGGCACCGGTTTCGACACCCACCCGCACCGGGACATGGAGATCGTCACCTGGGTTCTGGAGGGCTCGCTGGTCCACCAGGACTCCACCGGCCACAACGGCGTGATCTATCCCGGCCTGGCGCAGCGGATGAGCGCCGGCCGCGGCATCCTGCACTCGGAGAAGAACGACTCCTGGCGACTCGGCGGGGAAGCCCACCGCGACCCGGTGCACTTCATCCAGATGTGGGTCGTACCGGATGAGAACAACATCACACCCGGCTACGAACAACTGGAGATCGAGCACGAACTGCTCTCCGGCGGCCTGGTCCCGGTCGCCTCGGGCATGAGCAAGCACGACGGCGAAGCGGCGATCCGCATCAGGAACAAGTACGCCGCCCTGTACGCCGCCCGGCTCCAGCCCGGTCAGGCCGTCCAACTCCCCGAGGCCCCTTACCTGCACCTGTTCGTCGCGCGCGGCGCCGTCAGCCTGGAGGGGGCGGGGGAGCTGGTGACCGGCGACGCGGCCCGGTTCACCGCCATCGGCGGCCAGCGGGTGATCGCCACGGAGCCGGCCGAGATCCTGGTGTGGGAGATGCACGCCACCATCGCGGCCTGAGCCGGCACCCACACCGACAGCATCACCAGGGAGAACGGTGTCCAACACCCGACGAGACGCCGCCTGGGCCGAGCGGCCCTCAATGCCCCGGCGACAGCTCATCCCAAGAAGCGTGCGCAGGCCTGGCGGTGAGCCAGGGCGGTGACGGTCGGGCGGAGAATCTGGCCTGAAAAATTACTTGGGAGGATGGCGTTCGGAGAATCGTTCCCGCTGGCGCCGGGCATGCCGAGCACGGGACCGTCGGCAGCGCACAGCCGATCCCCGGCGCGGCGTCAACGTGACCCGAATCTCGCTTTCGCGGAGAAGGCCCGGCATAGACGGTCAACACCGTCCAATCGCGAGAACGAGAGTTCTCTGGATCCAAAAAAGGAGCGGCTTCATGGGCTACATGAGGGTCGGTACCGAGAACAGCACCACCATCGAGCTGTACTACGAGGACCAGGGATCCGGCCAGCCGGTCGTCCTGATCCACGGCTATCCCTTGAACGGGCACAGCTGGGAACTCCAGACTCGCGAGCTGCTCGCCGCCGGTTATCGGGTCGTCACCTACGACCGCCGCGGCTTCGGCCAGTCCAGTAAGGTCGGCAGCGGCTACGACTACGACACATTCGCCGCCGACCTGAACACCCTCCTGGAGACGCTGGACCTGCGCGGCGTCATCCTCGTCGGGTTCTCTATGGGCACCGGCGAGCTTGCTCGCTACGTGAAGACCCACGGTCACGAACGGGTCGCCAAGCTGGCGTTCCTGGCGTCGCTGGAGCCGTACCTGGTTGCGGCCGACGATAACCCGAGCGGAGTGCCGCAGTCGGTGTTCGACGGTATCGCCGAGGCCGCACGGACCGACCGCTACGCCTGGTTCACCCAATTCTACAAGGACTTCTACAACCTGGATGAGAACCTGGGCAGCAGAATCAGCCAGGAGGTCGTCACTGCCAACTGGAACACCGCCACCATCTCCGCCCCTGTCGCAGCCTACGCGGTGGTGTCCGCCTGGATCGAGGACTTCCGCGAGGACGTGGCCGCAGTCCGCGCGGCGGGCAAGCCGTCACTGATCTTGCACGGCACCAAGGACAACATCCTCCCGATCGACTCCACTGGACGCCCCTTCCACGAGGCGTTCCCGGAGGCGGAGTACGTCGAGATCCAGGGCGCGCCGCACGGTCTGCTGTGGACGCACGCCGCCGAGGTCAACGAGGCGCTGCTGGCCTTCGTCGGCAAATGACCCGGATGAACCGGGAGCGCGGCAGGCTTGGCTGCACCAGCGACAGCTCGGTTCCGAACAGGTCATCAAACCCGGCCAGCTCAACCTGATGCGTCCGCGACGCCCAGCTGGGCGGGGAGACGGCCCAGCGGATCGCTGTCCTGCCCGCCTGGCGTCACGCCGCCCTGTTCAGCGCCAAGGAGTTGGCCGCGCTGCCCCGCTCCAAGCCCATCACCACCCTGCCCGACGCCCGGACGCGGGTTGGCGCCGGTCGCTCACGGCGCCAACCCGGTCCCAGACCGAACCATGGAACGAAGCTCCACCGTCAACCTACCTGTGCTTCATCACCCGACCCTCGGAGACCGCCACATGATCATCGTGACCGACAATCACACCGCCAACCGATTCGAGGCCCACGACGGCGAGACGCTCGCGGGGTTCGCCGCCTACATTCGCACGGCGGAGCTTGTCGCCTTCGTCCACACCGAGGTCGATCCGGCCTATGAAGGACGAGGTGTGGGTTCCATGCTGGCGCGCGAAGGCGTCGAATCCGTCCGGGCGGAGGGCCTGCGGGTGCTCGCGGTCTGTCCCTTCATCGCGGGGTGGCTGACCCGGCACCCCGAGTACGCGCACCTGGAGTACCGGGCGGCCAGCAAGGTCACGGACTGAATCCCAGGCCATGCGAAAGGGACGACCCATGGACCGTCTGGCCGAAGACACGTTCCCGCCGCTGGGAGCGAAGGCCTACCACGGCGCGCGACTGACAGGACGCTGACCCATCGAGCATCCTCTCGGCATGAGCGTGATCGCGATGCTTGCTGGGACTCGTCAGGCGCGTGCGGCTGTGGCGATGCCGCCGTCCTCCGCCGCGGCAATGAGGTGTGCCAGTCGATGGAGATCGAGCACCATGTCACCGTGCCTCCGGTGGAGGGTGGGGTACCCCGTCACGGTGCGTGGCCACAAGAGCTGCTGTCAGCGTGGCCGCAGCGGCGATGCCGATGGACAGAATCACCCCGCCGACGCCCAGGACGGGGGTGGCCAAGGCCAGCACCAGCACGATGACTGCCCCGGTAACCATCAGGCTCGGATGTGCCAGGCCGGTGTGTGTCAGTCGGCGCAGCCAGCACATGACCAGGAGGAACCCGGCCAGGGGAACCGCCACGGCGAACGTCGCCGTCGTCGCGGCCACGTGGGCGCGATGCACGGCCACGTCAACGGCGACCTGTAGGCCTGCGCCGAGTGCGGCGACCGCGGCGAACAGCAGGTAATGGGCGTAACCCCAGAGCAATGCGATACGCGGCGTGCTCAGGGCGGCGTCCGGACCCATGAAGTAGATCCACCACATTGTCAACACCAGGATGAGGCCGCCGGCGGCTATCAGCAGCATTTGCCCGGAAACGCCGTGTTCGGACAATGTGGATTGGATGCTGGCAAGGCTAGCGAAGATGACCTCGCCGAGGACGATGATGGTGAACAGCCCGTAGCGTTCAGAAATGTGGCCAGGGTGCCACGACGTGGCCGTGCCCCGGAACTCGGCCCACATCGGCACCAGTAGTTCGGCGACCACGAGCACCGCGAACCCCGTGTAGTCCCATGGATGCGGCAGCGCCAACCGAACAAGCCAGCCTGCCTGGACCACCATGATGCCAACGGCATACCGGATCCCCGCCGGGCGGCCGGTGGCATCTTGCCGAGCTACCCGCAGCCACTGGGCGACCAGCGCCACGCGCATCACCACATAACCAATAGTGATCACGGTGAAGTCATAGGAGGTGGCCGCGGCGGGCACCCCGGCCGCCAGTACCAGAGCACCCGCCATCTGGAGCAGAGTCAGCAGCCGATAGGCAACGTCATCGGTGTCGTAGGCCGAGGCGAACCAGGTGAAGTTCATCCACGCCCACCAGATCGTGAAGAAAACCATCGCATAGCCCAACAGCCCGACGCCGAGGTGGGCTTCGGTCACGTGGTGGTGCAACTGGGCGGCCGCCTGCGCCACCGCGACCACGAAACAGAGGTCGAACAGCAGCTCTAGCGGGGTAGCAGCGCGGTGTGCCTCGCGCGGATCCCGCGCCCGCATCGTGCGGAGCCATCGCCTGGCCCGAGTCGGGTTCGCCGACCGCCGATCGCGCGTCATCCGTTCCCCTTACGATCGTCAGAGTCGGAGGCCGCGTACCCGGTCCGCCTGACCGGTGTCGATTCGGACGGCCATCCCGCCGACGACGGTGAACATCGAGGCGGTGCCCATGTGTCGTCATGGTAGTCCGCGACCAGGGACCGTCCGTCGTCGGACTGGGAGAGGACGTCCATGCGACCGTGCGAGGTGGGCGTTGCCCCTTTCGCCGAGAGGCGACCTGCGCACCGGTACGCACGCGTTGAGCGCCCGCCCTCCCTGGAGGGCGGGCGCTCTCGTGTGTTCAGGCCTTCGCGTCATGCGGGTCCGTGACGCCCCCCGGACAGGCCAGCGCGTGCACATCGAGCCCCGTCAGCCGGGCACCCGCCTGATAGGCGCTGTCAAGGAACTCCAGCACGGCGGCGACCGGATTACCCATCGCGCGGACATCGTCGTACCGGAGTACCGCCAGGTGGCTGCCGCGCGCGGCGATCCACTCGGCCTGTTCGGGACGGAGCGGCTCCCGCTCCAGCCCCTCGGGTTCCGGCGCGGTGTAGGAGTAGAACGCAGGCCACGGCCGCTCCTCGTCGCCGAACCAGAACCCTGAGCTGATGACCTCCCAGCTGTACGCCTCGCGCGTCACCGGATCGGTCTCCGGCGATATGGGCGCGGCGCGCCCGGTGTACCGGGTGACGGCAATGTCGAACGTGTGCCAGAAGTGGTGCACGGGGCTGATCTTGCCGGAGAAGTCCGCCGCGAACCGGTCGAGGAGCTGCGCCACCTGGGACAGGATCCGCCAGTACCGGTTGATGAGCACCGGGTCGTAGCGCGCGTGCAGGGTGTCCTCGGCGAACGGCGTGTCGTCGCTCAGGTCGAACGGCACCGCCCAGATCTCCGGCCGGATCCCCAGCCCCGCCAGCGTCTCGAACAGCCGCTCGTGGAACGACGCCACCGACCGGCCGATCAGGCTGAACCCCGCACTGCGGCCGTCCAGCACGTCCACCACCAGGCGGTGGCGTACGAGGTCGAAGTCGATACTGAACAGCGGCTGCTCACCCAGCCCACCCATCGGCCGGGTGGTCAGCCCGCGCCCGATCAGATGAAAGGGCACGTGCCACCAGTGGTTGCGCCGGTTGCTCACCGACAGCCGGATCTTGCCGACAATCTGCGTGAACCGGTGAAAGGTCTCCTTGGCCTCGGCCCACTCCGCGAGCGGCATGGCAGGGAAGAGCTCCATGACCACATCGTAGCTACCTTGTGTAATCGAACGGTCTCCAAAGGTCGCGCGCGGAGAAGACGGCCACCCCGTGGTCGTGCGCGAGCGAGCGCAGGAGGGCACTTCCCCCTGGTTGGTGGACACGCTGATACTGGATCTTGCTTGATCCGGAGGAAGCGAGAAGACCGTCGATGGCGTTGAAGGACTACTCGGATGAGTTCAAGGCCGATGCCGTGGCCTTGTACGAGTCCACTCCAGGCGCGACCTATAAAGGCATCGCCGCTGATCTGGGCGTGAGCCGGGGCAGCCTGCGCATGTGGGTGCTGCGGGCGCGCGCTCTGCGCGGTGAGGAGCCGACCAGGCCGCCGACCGGCCCGGATACCGGCCGCACCCGGCACTTCGCCGGGGCCGGATGATGAAGCCACGCAGCGGATCCGGCAGCTGGAAGAGCGTGTGCGGGGGCTGGAAGCCAGCGAGAAGAAGCTCACCACCGAGCGCGACATTCTCCGTAAGGCGGCCAAGTATTTCGCCGGGGAGACGTGCGCCGTGAGGCGTTGATGGTCCGTACGAGGGTGGAAGACCTTCGTCGTCCGTCTTGTCGTGGCAGGGCGGGGAAGCTGAGGGCAGCCTGGTCCGGGTGATGCCGGGGAGGGCGGCAAGCGGCCCTGACAAAGCCGGGACGTGCCAGTACTGCCAGATGGTGCGGGCCCGGCGAGCAAGGCGGAAAGGAGTACGCGAGGAACCGTCGTCATTACGTCCCTCAACGCGAGACCGGCTCGAATCTGGTGGATAGGGGCCGGGAGCGGTGCGTACCCGCCACCCGAGCGGTGGCCGGGGAACTCCTGGGAGGGTTTGTCTCTGCCGTCCGGGGAGGCCATGAGGAAGGCCCACGGCGTACTCATGGCGAGGCCGCAGGGATGCAGGCGGGCTCCTCCTTCGCCGAGCGGATCACAGCGAACACGGGAACCACCCGGACTCGCCTCCCCGGCAACGATGGCCAGCCAGGCCATGGACGGGGATAGGCGCATCGACCGCCAAACGGGCCGGGTGGGGCGGAGCCGCTGTAGCACTTCGAGGCCGGGAAAGCCGGCCACCTGGGGAAGGCGGCAGTGGAAGCGAGGAGACGTTGGAGGCTGTAATGCCGAAAGATGCGCCCCCGAATGGGAGCGCCTGGCCTGGTCAGGTCCCGTTGGGGCCTGGTCGGCGGGTATCGGAGATGCAGGCCAAGCTTCACCGTTGGGCGGCGGCCGATCCTGGCCGCCGGTTCGAGGACTTGTTCAATTTCGTGCATGACCCGGCGACGCTGTTGATGGCGTTCGACCGGGTGGCGGGCAACCGGGGCGGCCGGACGCGGGCGTGGACGGCGTGACCGCCGCCGACGTCGAGGAGCGGATCGGCGTCCCGGGCTTCCTGGACGACCTGCGCACTCAGCTCAGAACGGGTGCGTTCCGGCCGTTGCCGGTGCGGGAGAGACTGATACCCAAGCCGGGCGGAACCGGGAAGGTGCGGCGTCTCGGCATTCCCGTGATCGCCGACCGGGTCGTTCAGGCCGCGCTCAAATTGGTGTTGGAGCCCATCTTCGAGGCCGACTTTCTGCCGGTCTCCTATGGGTTTCGGCCCCGGCGACGGGCTCAGGATGCGATTGCCGAGATCCAGCACATGGGCACCCACGGCTACCGCTGGGTGCTGGATGCGGATATCGCGGCGTGTTTCGACGAGATCGATCACGTCGCGCTGATGGACCGTGTCCGCGACCGGATCAAGGACAAGAAGGTCCTGGCTCTGATCAAGGCGTTCCTCAAGGCCGGGATCATGACCGAGCTCGGCGAGCGCGAGGACACGCCTGCCGGGACACCGCAGGGCGGGATCATCTCTCCGTTGCTGGCCAACATCGCGCTATCGGTGCTCGATGAGCATCTGCACGGGCAGTGGCGGCCGGGTGGGGCGTTCTCCTCTTCGAGACGGAGACAGACTCTGCGCGCCAAAGGGGCCGCGACCTGGCGCATCGTCCGCTACGCGGACGACTTCGCCGTCCTGGTCAACGGCTCCGAAGAGCACGTCTGCGAGTTGCGCGAACAGATCGCTCAGGTACTGGCCACGATGGGATTACGGCTGTCTGCGGCCAAGACCCAGGTCGTGCATATGAGCGAGGGGTTCGACTTCCTGGGGTTTCACATCCAGTGGCGCCGCAAGCGGGGCACGAACACCTGGCACGTCTACACCTTCATCGCCAAGGACCCGATCCGGCGGCTGAAGGCGAAGATCCGTGCGCTGACCCGCAAGACCTCACCGTTGAACCTGGACGCCCTGCTGGCCCAGCTGAACCGGGTCATGGGCGGATGGGCGTTCTACTTCCAGCATGCGATCGCCAAGCGCGTGTTCGCCAACCTGGACGCCTTCACCTGGTGGAGGGTGGCCCGGTTGTTGCGCCAGCGGCATCGCTGGAGCTGGAAGGAGTTCCGCCGACGGCACACCATCCCCACCGGGCGGTGGCTGCCGTTCACGGCGAACGGAGTCACCTGGCGCGGTATCGAGAAGATCCCGGTCACCCGGTATCGCTATCGCGGCGCCAAGATCCCCAGCCCATGGGTCCAACCAGCCCGATAGACGGCAGCATCCGTGGAGAGCCCGGTACTCGGAGACGGGTACGCCGGGTTCGGAAGGCGGTCCGGAGAAACGGACCGGTCGCAAGACCGGCACCGCGCTCCGGACCGACCTTACGCACTGGTGAACCGCTTCCAGTTCGTTGACGACCACCGGGACACCTTCGGGGTGAAGCGGTTGTGCCAGGTGATCGGCCTCAATCGGGCCAGCTACTACAAGTGGCGCGCGGCCGCCGGCCGCCGAGCTGCGCGCCAGGCCGCCGATATGGCCCTGGCGGCGCAGATCTGCGGGGTGCATGCCGAGTTCGACGGCACTTACGGCTCTCCGCGCATCACCGCTGAACTCCGCGGTCAGGGGATGGTGATCAACACCAAACGCGTTGCGCGGGTAATGCGGGCCTTCGCCATCGCCGGCACCCACCTGCGCCGGCGCGTGCGCACCACCGTTCCCGAGCCGGCCGCCACCCCGGTGCCGGACCTGTTCACCCGCGACTTCACCGCTGCCGAGCCAGGCCGCAAGTACATGGGCGACATCACCCACCTGCCGCTCGGCGACGGGACCTTCCTCTACCTGGCCACCGTGCTGGACTGTTTCAGCCGTCGGGTGGTGGGCTGGTCGATCGCCGATCACATGCGCACCGACCTGGTCGCCGACGCCCTGACGATGGCCGCGGCAGCCCGGGGCGGCCTGGCCGGCTCACTGTTTCACAGCGACCACGGGGCGCAGTACACCTCCACGGACTACGCCACCCTGTGCCACCGGCTGGGCGTCACCCAGTCCATGGGCGCCGTCGGCACCAGCGCCGACAACGCCGCCTGCGAAAGCTTCCACGCCTCCCTCAAACGCGAGACGCTCCAAGGCGCACCCCACTACGGCGACGCCACCACCTGCCGACGCACGGTGTTTCGATGGCTGACCCGCTACAACACCCGCAGAAGACATTCAGCCAACGGGCACCTCAGCCCCATCGCCTACGAACAGCTACATCATCAAAGATCGACTAGCCTGACCCTGGCTGCATGACACCCACCGCGTGTCCACTTTCTTGGGGAAAGGCCCGACGACTTCGGAAACCGACGCAGACACTAATGGTCTTGATCTTTGCTCTCGGCTTTCGGGACCGTTTAGGGCCGCTCAAGTCGTTTGGGCAACCGCTCGGGATCTGCAAGCCCGCCAGTGGTTGCTGGTTGGCGCATGCATCGATGCTTCGAGCCATGCAAGATGGACAGCCGCCACGTCGACCGCGCGTGAACTCGGCCGAAGGGGGCTTGATCACCGCTTGGACGGGTCTGTGGCCAAGCCGGGCGTGTCCCGCCCAGCAACCCGTCCACTGCGCCCTTCGGTTGGGTGTCGCTCGGGTCTGGCTTGATGATCCGGTCTCAGGCGTCCAACGCCCGGCGGCGCAAATCGGCTCATTTCGATCACGCCATCGGCCCGCCGATGTGCCGGACGCGTGCCGAAGAGCATGTGACGAGCAAGAACTCGGCCATCTTCGCCTCGCAGAAGAGGGCCGAGAATCGAGAAAGTGCAGGTCGGACGGGGTATGGAGTGGTAGGGCGCCCGGGGCTCGAACCCGGAACCTACGGATTAAAAGTCGCAGTTCTCAATGTCGCCCACTATCGGATCGTGTCTTATTGTGTCACGGTGTCATCGGTTGTCCTTGCTCGAAATGCTCAGGAATGCCGACCGGTGTTATGCCGTTTCAGGTGCCGATGAGCAACCAGCGAGCAACCACAGCGCGGATGGCATCCCTTGACCATTAAATCTGTCAGTTTGATTACTGGTCCCGCCTATGACCTGTGCCCTTGAGGAGCCATCAACGATCAGCATCGAGCTACAGGGCGCTCCAAAAAATGCTGGTTTAGCCCTATGCGGCCGGTTTTGATACGGCACAGTTCGTCGAGATGCGGTACGGGCGAAGCTGGAAGTTCCAGCCTTGTTGAAGGACGATGGCCGCGATCTCGATGCTCGTCAGCGGCTTTTCTTTCCTCAAGTGCAAAATGTCTGACCAGTACAGGTCTCGTTTCGTTAGGGCGCTGAGCAGCAGTTCCACCGTCATCGGATCGACCATCAGATCGGCCAATTGTCGCATATGGCGAGCGCCGTCTGTCACGATGTGGCCCCATCCGCGCTCGGCGCAGTACGCAAACATGGCTGCAGCCTTGACACGGTTGATGGACGTGGCCATTTCAACATGTGGTTTGACCTCAACGAGAAAGCACCGTTGGTCCTTTGTCACGGCCAGGAGATCGGGATAATAGGTGTGTTTCTCGCCGCTGAACTGGTAAGGGATGGCCGCAGGTTGTTCGCAATACCAGGCGATTTGATCGGCTAGATCAAAGGTTTGAATCACTCGCAGTTCAGCAATTGACTCGTAGGCGACCTTGCGGCCCAGCTTGGGGGAGTCCCATAGGCCGCTGTGTTCCCGTTCACGGATTGAGCGACGTGCCCGTACCTGTCGTGCGTCCGGAAGGCTGCCCCGGGTGGAAGGCCACACAACCGCGGCGAGCAGCCTGGCACAGCGTTCGGTGGCACGCCTTGCCGCACCCGTCTGCCGAAGGTGCTGCCGCTCCCTCTCACGCCGCCGGGCGAGGATGCTGGTGGTCTGCGCAGCGAATTGCTTGCCTTCCTGCAAGCTGTACTTGGCGACTGCGGCCATGAACCGGACGGCCAGGCGCGGATCGGCGTTCGGTAGTGCAATCTCGGAGATGGTGAGCAGAGCTTCAGCGGAATCAACCGAGGACTCGCCGGCCTGTTCCAACGACCGGTGGACGAGGCTTCGGACATGATCGATCGCCCATGGCATCCGGTGCTCGGCCCGCAGCCGCTGCAGGACCTTCTCCTGAAGCTGACGTGCTCGCTCTTTGCTCACCTCATGTGCTGCACCGACGGTCTCCAGAGACTGCGGCTGATAGTCGTACAAGCCGAGTCTACGGGCGAGGACGTCTCGACGACGGGAGTTGCTGACGCCGCTGATCGCTGCTGCTGGCAACTCTCGAGCGTGGATAAGGGTATCTTCATCGGCCGAGCGGAGCGCCTGCCAGCTCAGGTCGACCAGTCCCAGCCCGGGCCAGGAGCACTCCACCGCCCACCGCGTCAACAGCAGGCGGCCGGTGTGTTCCAGTAATGCGCGGCCTGCCCGATCGAGATCGTCCTTCGAGTACTTGAACAGGTCGGCGACTTCCGGTCGGGCATGAAACTCTGCCTGCCGCTCGGCGTCCAGGCCGGTGCCCGTGATGGCCTGCCAGATGTTCAGGACGCGATCGATATGTGCTCGATGCCAGGTGTAGGCGTCGATGGGATCCACGCCTTCGCTGGGAGGAATCATTTCGGCCAGGCGTGACTGAAGGGTACCGATGGTGCGTCCGTGCAGGTTCGCGATCTCTTCAAGGGGGATCCCCGCTCGTAGCTCGGCGAGGAGCGTGTTGAGCTCCTGCCGTTCCCATCGGGCTCCGTGCCGTGGGGGCAGTACGGCTGTGGCCGGTGGTCGTGTTATCGAGCTGTGGTCTGCCGTCTCAGGCAAAGCGCGCTCCATACCGTCGTGAACTATGAGATTGGGTGATCCCGCGGTTTGAGACCAAGTGCTTGGAAGGTTGGTGACGAGTTGTCGCCTTGATTCGCGGGCCGTCCGGCAGATGAGGCCGTGGCTCGCCGGCCTGAGGGCCATCGGGCCGGCACAAGGCGACGGGTTCATCGGCGGTGTGGCGGGCGCTTCGGCAAGCTGATGAGAACGTCGAGTCCCAAATGCTCCTTGCACAGGTAGACGAGTTCCTCGCACTCGATGAGCTGGATGCGTCCGTGGCGGGAGGCGAAGTCACGGCTGTCCTTGCCGACCCAGGAGGTGGTTACGAGGATGCCTTTAGTGGCGTGCTTGTCCTCCATGACGCCGGCCAGGGCGCGGACTGGTTCGATGCCGACGGTGCTCTTGGTTCGCTTGGCTTGGATGATGCATACACCGCCGAATACTGGGTCTTCGTTGACGGCGACGGCGTCCACGCCGTCGTCGCGGGAGGGCTGGGTGACCCAGCTCTTCATTCCCATGGCTTCGAAGAGTTGGCGGGTCAGGTGCTCGAACTCCGTGGGGGTCATGGCCAGCAGGTCGGGGCGGCTGTCGAGTCCGGCGACGGCGTCGATGCCTTCGACGAACTTGTACTGGGCCAGGAGAGCTTCAAAGTCGACGACTGGACGTACCGCTTCCAG
Source organism: Nonomuraea sp. NPDC048882 (assembly GCF_040649755.1). Taxonomy (NCBI): domain Bacteria; kingdom Bacillati; phylum Actinomycetota; class Actinomycetes; order Streptosporangiales; family Streptosporangiaceae; genus Nonomuraea; species Nonomuraea sp. NPDC048882. The sequence continues at coordinate 80,614 of NZ_JBEZGB010000028.1, read as the reverse complement.
TTCGTACGGGTGCGGTGATACCAGGGCGTTGAGTTTTTGCTTGAGGCAGTGGACGGGGTCGAGGTCGGTCAGCACGAACGTGGAGAACACGTCCCTGGTCGCGGTGACGCTGATGAGGCAGGGCCGGATAGGTTGGCCCGTCGCCCGGTCCTTCGTCGACGCGTGGCCGTTGAAGGTGGCAGTGTCGACGAGGCTGGCGAGGACGGAGCTGAAGACGTCGTGCAGCGTGCGCAGGGAGACCTGGGCGATGAGGTTGCCGTACCGGTCTTTGATCTCCTTGGGAGGGCGGGGCAGGGCGTCGAGCTCATCGCGCGACTGGACGTAGCGGTATCCCCGGGTAGTGGGAATCACGTCCTGGGAGGGGAGTTCATACTCGACAACAAGTTCTTTGGCTTCTGGGCGGTAGATCACTCGTGTCTGGTGCGGAAACGTCTCCGGGTACGGTGAGGCGTCGAGGACCAGGGTGAAGAATTGCGCCACAGTGTCGGAGTCGCCGGCTCGCGCCCTTCTCTCGAAGTCGTCGACCTGGGCGTTGTAGTCCTCTGCTTCCTTGCGCTGGCTAACCACCCACTGCTGGTAGGAGCGCCGCCGCTCCTCCAGCTGTTTCTGGCGCTCGCCGACAGCTGCCTCGTAACGCGTCACTTCGCCCTGGTATCTCTGCCGGGCTTCGGCTTCCTCGCGCTCGTATCGTGCGGCGTTGAAGAGCCGGCCGAACACGCCGGGTGGGCGGGGAGCGAACGAAGCCCAGTGCGGCTTGCCAGGCGGAGGGGCATCCAGACCCGCAGGGTCGAAGGTGGTCGGCTGAACGGTGCGTTTGAGGGAGGCAAAGGTGAGCTCTGGCCGCCGTCTGACGCCTGTGACGAGCACGGAGTCTAGTTCCTCGACGACGGACTGAAGGTCGGCCGTCGATTCGGCGGCCTCGGACTTGCGGGACTCGACATATAGACGTTTGCGCTCACGCTCGTTTGCAGCGGCACGCTGCGCGGCGGCACGCTGAGCACGCACCCGTTCACGTTCTGCTCTGGCCGCTGCCTGAGCTGCTGTTCGGCGGGCCTGCTGCTCCAATCGCTGCTGACGTGCTCGCTCACGCTGCAGTTCGGCCCATATGCCGCGCTTCTTGGCCATGTCCCCTCCGAGCTTGCTGATCTTGTTCAGCACCTCCGTAAGTAACGTAGCGAAGCTCTACGACAGTTTGAAATGGATAAACTTAATTCACTTTTCGGGCATGCCGATAAAGCGGTCTCGTCATAGCGGGGGGACTGGTGTTTGAGGAGAATCTTTGAGGCAGGGCCAGCCACTAATAGAACGAGGCCTCGGCGCTGGCTGTATCCATCACTGACGTCGACGTCATAGAAGCACTTCGCCTCGTTTCCTTAAAGAAGGTGATGCACGATGGGTGGGAACGCGCTGATCGTCTACCGCCGCTGCGGGTGCCAGGGAGCGGAACGGTCTTGTCTGCGATTGGCCGAGCCCCGGCATGGGTCGTGGTACTTCGCGGTCCAGGTGGTCGGCGCAAGCGGACGGCGTGAGCGGGTGCGCAAGGGCGGTTTCGCCAGCGCAGAGGAAGCCGAGCAGGCAGGCGAACAGCTGATTGCGGCTGATCGAGAAGGAGCGGTTGGCGCCACCTGCACCGTGGCGCAGTGGCTTCGGGCCTGGCTCGGCAGCGATCAATCGATCCGCCCGCGGACACGGCAGGGGTATGCCGACCACGTCCGGCTCCATCTCGTCCCCGGCCTGGGGCGAGTGCGGCTGGCGGAGCTGTCGAGCCTGAATGTGCGCCAGCTGTTCAGTGCGCTGGCCCGGCGCCGTAACCGGTATGGGCGGCCGTTGTCGCCGTCGACGTTGCAACGAATTCACGCGACGCTGCGGGCGGCCCTGAACGCGGCGGTCCGTGAAGGGCTGCTGACCAGCAACCCTGCCCGCCACCTGCGGTTGCCGCGACCACGATGTCCTCATGCCGTGGTGTGGTCACAACGTCGGGTAGCGGCCTGGCAGGCCGACGGACAACGGCCGGCAGTGGCCGTGTGGACCACGCAGCAACTGAGAGCGTTCCTCGCGTTCGTTCACGGTGATGCCTTGTTCGCACTGTGGTGGTTGGCGGCGTTGCGCGGGCTGCGTCGCGGGGAACTGGCCGGACTGCGCTGGGTGGAGGTCAATCTGGAGGCCGCCGAGCTGACCGTGGCCCAGCAGTTGATCCAGCACGGCGGTCAGATTCGGGTCGTGCCGCCCAAGAGCGCGGCCAGCCAGCGCACCGTAGCCCTGGACGGTGAGACGGTTCGGCTCCTGCTCGAACACGAACGACGTCAGGCCGAACAACAACAGCGCTGCGGCTCGGAGTGGAACGCCGACGGGTATGTGTTCGTCCGGGATGACGGCCGTCCCATAGCACCGGACTACTTGACGCAAAGGTTCAGGCAGCTTGTGCTGGCCAGCAGACTCCCACCGGTGCGGCTCCACGACCTCCGTCATGGAGCCGCCTCGACCGCGCTGGCTGCGCAAGTGGATCTGCGTACCGTTCAGGGGCAACTCGGGCACGCCAGCATCGTGCTGACCGCGGACACCTACACGTCCGTGCTGCCGGAGCTGTACCACGAGGCGGCGGAGGCAACGGCCCGGCTGGTGCTGACGACGGCGCGCACGACCGCCAGAAAAGTCCGAAGAATCCGGTTGCCCCAGACGTGACCCAAGCATGACCCAGATCAAGAACCAGGATCTTGCACAGACCAGAAACCCCAGGTCGGAGTGGTAGGGCGCCCGGGGCTCGAACCCGGAACCTACGGATTAAAAGTCCGCAGCTCTGCCAATTGAGCTAACGCCCCTCGCACCAGCAAGGGTACAGAGATTACCGCCCCGTCCGCGACGCCTCCATCACCGGTAGGCCGCCAGCCCCGTCAGCGCCTCCCCGAGCACCAGAGTGTGCACTTCCTGGGTGCCTTCGTACGTCAGCACACTCTCCAGGTTGTTCATGTGCCTGATCACAGGGTACTCCAGGGTGATCCCGTTGCCACCCAAGATCGAGCGTGCCTGGCGGGCGATGTCGAGGGCGGCTCGTACGTTGGCCAGTTTGCCGAAGCTGATCTGCCGCGGCTCCAGTTTCCCGGCGTCCTTGAGTTCGCCGAGGTGCAGGGCGGTGAGGCCGGCCTGGGTCATGCCGACGTACATCCAGGCGAGTTTCTCCTGCGTCAGCTGGAACGCCCCGATCGGTTTGTCGAACTGGACGCGCGTCTTCGAGTAGTCGACGGCCGCCTCCAGGCAGGCGCGGGCGGCGCCGACGACGCCCCAGATGATGCCGAAACGGGCCTCGGAGAGGCAGGAGAGCGGGCCGCGCAGGCCCACGACGCCGGGGAGGGCGGCCGAGGCGGGCAGGCGTACGTCGTCGAAGTAGAGGGAGGAGGTGACGGAGGCTCTCAGGGACAGCTTCTTGTGGATCTCAGGGGCGGAGAAGCCGGGGGTGGAGGTGGGGACGACGAAGCCGCGTACGCCCTCGTCGGTCTGCGCCCAGACCACAGCGACGTCGGCGATCGAGCCGTTGGTGATCCACATCTTGGAGCCGTTGAGGATCCAGTCGGAGCCGTCCTTCTTCGCGTACGTCCGCATACCGGCCGGGTCGGAGCCGTGGTCGGGCTCGGTGAGGCCGAAGCAGCCGATGGCCTGGCCGGCGGCCATGCGGGGCAGCCATTCGTTCTTCTGCTCGTCGGAGCCGTAACGCCAGATGGGGAACATGGCCAGCGAGCCCTGGACCGACACGAAGGAGCGCAGGCCCGAGTCGCCGGCCTCCAGTTCGCGGCAGGCCACGCCGTACGACACCGCGTCCGTGCCCGCGCAGCCGTACCCTTGGAGGTGCATGCCGAGGAGCCCGAGCGAGCCGAGTTCGGGCGCCAGCTCGCGCGCGGGGAAGACGGCCTCCTCGAACCAGTCCCCGACGTGCGGAAGGACGCGGTCGGCGACGAAGGATCTGACCGTGTCGCGGATGAGCCGCTGGTCAGGGCCGAGGCGGTCGTCCAGGCGCAGCAGGTCGTCCATGGTGGGTCCTCTCCCTCGTACATAGGGGGCTACCAGGGTTCTACCAGGGGCAATCCTGATGTGCGAACACCGGCCCGGCGGGCAGTCTTGAGGCATGAGCGAATACAACGTCAAGAAGCTGCGTCGGACGCACAAGGGCCGGATCATCGCGGGTGTCTGCGCGGGCATCGGGGAGTACGTCGGGATCGACGCCAACCTGGTCCGGATCGCGCTGGCGATCGCGACCCTGTTCGGCGGCATCGGCGTCGGCGTCTACGCGATCGGCTGGCTCCTCATGCCGGACGAGGAGCACGACACCTCGATCGTCCAGGACCTGATCAACAAGCAGCAGGCCAACCGGGCGGCCACGGACTGGAGCGGCGAGCAGAAGCCCCAGCAGTGATCAGGCGGTGGCCTGGGCACCCACCCGGGCGGTCTTGTCACGAGACTCGGTCCAGATCATGGCGAGCACGGCCGCGCTGATCACCCCGGCGATCCCCGCCAGCGCGACCACCGGCTCGGGGCCGAGTCTCTCCGCCGCGAAACCGCCCACCAGGATGCCGATCCCCTGTACGGCCATCAGTCCCGACTGCACGAGGCCGAACGCCTGCGCGCGACGTTCGGGCGGTACGGACTGAACGAAGGCCGCATTGGCCGCGAGCTGGTACGCCCCACCGATCCCGGACAGAACCCACGCCACCAGCACCACGGCCAGCGGCGGCCGGATCGCGGTGACGATCAGGGGCGCGCAGCTCAGCATGGCCATCCACCCCATGAGCCGCAGCCGTCTCGGCGGCGAGACGAACCTGCTGAACAGGAACGCGCCCACCACCGTCCCGGCCGGCATGGCCGCCATCAGCAGCCCGGTGATCACGGGAACGGGCAGGCCGCCGGTGTGCAGGGCGGCGGCGTAGGGGGCGGCGAGGCCCTCGGGCAGGATGTAGAAGCCGCAGAGCCAGGCGAACAGCACCAGCGTGCGCAGCTTGCGCGACCCGAAGACCAGCCGGGCTCCGCCCTTGGTCATCGTCCACATGGACGGCTTGGCGCCGTCGGGCTGGGCGGCGGGGCGGCGGCGTACGCCCGAGACCAGGATCAGCGCCGATCCGAGGAACGTGGCCGCGTCGAGGGCCAGCGCCCGGTACGGGCCCATCGTGGCGATGAGCGCTCCGCCGGCCGCGAAACCGAGCATCTGCACGGCCTGGTTGGTCATGTTCTGCAGGGCCGAGCCCATGACGTACGCGTCGCCTTCGAGCACCTCCGGCAGCAGCGCCGCCCGCGCGGCCGAGAAGGGTGCGCTGAGCAGCACCACCAGGAAGACCAGCGCGCACAGCGCCCAGAACGGCACGCCGGGCACCGCCATCACGCCCACCAGCGCGGCCCTGAGCAGGTCGCAGGTCACCATGACGCCCCGGCGCGCGAACCGGTCGGCCAGGCCGGCCAGCAGCGGCCCGCCGACGATACTGGGCAGGTAGGTCAGCGCGTAGACGGCGGCCGTGGCCAGGGGTGAGCCCGTGCGATCGTAGACGAGCACGGCCAGCGCCACCTGCGCGAGCTGGTCGCCGAGGAGCGAGAGACCCTGGCCGTACCAGAGCGCCCGGAACTCCCTGACGGCGATGACCTCTCGATATGTGACTTGTCGTTCTTGTCCGGCACGGCGATGCCGTCCCGGCGGCCGTCTCGCCCGCATGGCCCCCATTGGACTCCGCTGTACCTGACTCAGGGTGCTCGCTATGTCACCTAAGGTGCCCGAACGGAGGGTCGGCCGCAACCCAAAGCAGCCAACCAAAAGCAAAGGGTTACCAGCCCAATTCGTGAAGCCGCGCGTCGTCGATGCCGAAGTGATGCCCGACCTCATGCACGACCGTGATGCGGACCTCGTCGATCACGTCCGCTTCGGTGGCACAAATTTGACATATCGGATTGCGGTAGATCTCGATCCGGTCGGGCAGAACAGCTGAGTACCAGTCGCCGCGTTCGGTGAGGGGGACACCGGTGTACAGGCCGAGCAGGTGGGGCTCCGGCGGGTCATCGACGACCGTGACCACGACATTGCTCATGGCGCGCGTGAGCTCCGGAGGAATCGTGTCCAATGCCTCGGCCACGAGTTCCTCGAACTTCTCCCGCGAAACCTCGATCACACTTGCCATTCTGCCCCGCCGGTCAGGTAAGCAAGAATCTGTATGAAGTTCGCGCACAGGGCAAAGACAGTTATTCGATCACGAGGGGCAGCGCGTGGGGCGAGGATCGCCGCCGTGCTCCTCGTGGCCGCCGTGGGTGCCTGGCTCGGCATCTTCCTCAGCGGCACCGTACGCACGCAGGTTGGTCCGGTGGAGACCGGAATGTCGCTCCGGCCGGCCTGGGGCGGCGAGACGGTCGTCGACGCCAGCCCGCTCGGCACCCTCACCTTCCGCACCCACGCCGCTCCGCTGCGGCTGCGCATCACGCTGGAGAACATCGACCAGGAACGTGCCAAATCCCTCCTGGAGGATCCGCGCCTGGCCGACCGCCTGCCCGGTGTGATCGAGGACGACCTCCTCGACGGCGTGCGCGCCCTCATCATCCGCTCGCTGCTCTGTGCCGGGGCCGGAGCGCTGCTCGCCGTGCTGATGGTGTTCCGGCGTCCGAAAGTGGCTCTGATGGGCCTTCTGGCGGCTTCCGTGGCCCTGGCCGCCACCGGAGCCCTCGCCGCTCTCACGTTCCGCCCGAACTCGCTCGTCGAGCCGCGCTACTCGGGCCTGATCGCCGCCGCCCCCTCGCTCGTGGGCAGCGCGGAGTCGATCGTCAGCAAGTTCGAGTCGTACCGGTCGCAGCTCACCAAACTCGTCACGAACGTCTCCAAGCTCTACGACACCGTCTCGAACCTGCCCCTGTACGACGCCAACCCCAAGACCATCCGCGTCCTGCACGTCTCCGACATTCACATCAACCCCATCGCCTGGAACGTCATCCGCTCGCTCAAGGACCAGTTCGCCGTAGACCTGATCGTCGACACGGGCGACATCTCCGACCATGGCACGAAGGCGGAGAACAAGTTCGTGGACGAGATCGGCACCCTGAAGGTCCCGTACGTGTTCGTCCGCGGCAACCACGACTCGATGACGACCCAGAAGGCCGTCGAGAAGCAGAAGAACGCCATCGTTCTCGACGACCGGTCCAGGAAGGTCGCCGGCCTGACCATCTACGGCCTCGGGGACCCCCGCTTCACCCCCGACAAATCGGTCACCGTCGACTCCGACCCGAAGGCACTGGCCCACTTCGGCCGCTCCCACGTGCCCAAGGTCAACAAGGCGGACGTGATCGCCGTGCACGACGGGGAGATCGGCAAGGGCTTCTCGGGCGCGGCCCCCATGATCCTCGCCGGACACGCCCACGAACGCAGGACGAACCTGTTCCCGACCGGCACCCGCATGCTCGTCCAGGGCTCGACCGGCGGAGCTGGCCTGCGCGCGCTCGAACACGCCCAGCCGACCCCCGTACAGGCGTCCGTCCTGTACTTCGACAAGGAGACCAGACGGCTGCAAGCGTGGGACGACATCACGCTCGGCGGACTCGGGGAGCAGTCGGTCTACATCCAACGTCACGTGGAGCCCGACCCACAACGTATGATTTCCCCAGAGCCAACGACCGCCCCGTCGCCAACGGGAACGATCACTGGCACCCGGTCACCGGCCGCCGGTCCGCCACTTTGGCATCAGGGGCGATCGTCCCCTATGCTTCAGAGGTCTCCGACGGAAGGCGACAGGGAATCCTGAGCCCCCATCGTCTAGCGGCCTAGGACACCGCCCTTTCAAGGCGGCGGCACGGGTTCGAATCCCGTTGGGGGCACTGCGAGCGCCTGGCGCACCCGCAAAACGGATGGTCTAAGGCCACCGAAGAGCTGGTAAGCTAAGCGAGCGCAAACAGCAAGACAGCAACACCAAGCAAGGTCCTGTAGAGCAGTTTGGAGTGCTCGCCACCCTGTCAAGGTGGAGGTCGCGGGTTCAAGTCCCGTCAGGACCGCTCTGGGTCAGGTAGCTCAGTTGGTACGAGCGTCCGCCTGAAAAGCGGAAGGTCGGCAGTTCGACCCTGCCCCTGACCACCTTTTTGAAACAGCACGAATGCCCCGAACGGATCACCGTTCGGGGCTTTTGATCTCTGGTGACAGCAACGTCACCAGTCTTCTTCAGCCAGCTCCCAGCAGGTCGCCGGACTCGGGCGTCTCGGCGAGCAGGTGGTACAACTGCTTGCCCGCGATGAGCCTTTGACGTGGGTTGACGGCGACGGCCAGGTGCTCCCTCGGGAGCGCCCCGACTGCCTAGCTCGGGTAGCGGAAGAAGCGCCGGGTGATCCGCGCCCGTCGCAGGCACCTTCGGCGGTGGCGGCGTTCGTCGCCGATCAGCCGTCTTGCGGCCCCTGAAACGAGGCGAACCCCGCCGCCTGCTCATCGGACAAGAACTCGACCGGCACCGTGAACCTCCATGGGGTCTACGACAAGACCCTCGAAGTTCCCGGAAGCGATCATGGACGGTCAAACCGATGCTCACCACGACAAACGCTTAGCGCACGATCCGGTTCCCATGTTCCTCAGACACCGAACCGTGCACGCCGTGCTCTCGCTCGACGGCTTCCTGTCCTCACTAGAGATTCAAGGCCCTGGATGACGCGTTGCGCCCGTACCCCTCCGGCTGAACCGTCCCCGGGCCCTCCCACCACCCCGAGGCGGTGGTCGCGGGTCGAGGGCCTGATCGCTGGTAACGGCGGTCAGGCCCTCGATCGTTCGGCCGTCATGTGACCGTCCCTGGGGGCGCCGACGGATTCAGGGTTTCGTGGGCGCGACGTCAGCAGGGTCGGGTGACGGCGGTGGATGGACGTACCTCTGCTCGCGGGATCAGCAGGAGAGGGTGTAAGTCGCGGACCCGCCGCTCATCACGAGGGGTGAGTTCGCGTAGCCGGCCTTCGTGAATCGCGCGGCTCCCAGAGACTGGTAGGTGGCGCTTCCTCCCGGGCACGCGACGGATCTGGAGTTCCCCACTTGCGAGACGTTACTCCCCGTCGTGATCTCCCAGGGTAGTCCGGTGCCGTTGACAACGAAAGTCATGGCGAGGTCGATCGTGTCGACGAGGGCGTCGCACTGCGCGGAGGCGGTGGCGACCACCTGGGCGCCGACCACGGTCGGGTTGGAGATGCCCCCACTGCAGGTGATGATGGCCGCCGGAGCCTGCCCGCTCGTCGGCACCGCGGCGGCCGTCCGGACGAGAGTCACGGTGTACGAGCGCTTGTAGCCCTTCCAGGGGGTGTTCTGGTTCTCGGTGGCGAACGGCGTGGACGGGGTACGGTCCGCGTCGGCCGGGCTGGTGGTGAAAGCGGCGATCAGGGCGCAGTTCATGGCCACCAGGGCGGCCAAGCGCATGGCGCGCGTTCGGAAATGCATTGTGATCCCTTCGCGTGAGTGGTTTCTTTTTGCCGGACTGTTTCTGAATGGGATCCAGTTAGGAGCGCGCGGTCGATTGAGCATGCCGGGATGTGCGCGAGTAAGCGACTTCAAGAGTCGCTGCTCTATTTACTCCTGACCTCGTGCGCAGTCACAAGAAACGGTTTATGACGAAGTCTGCAAGGGTGTCTTCAAATCCGGCTGCTGGGGTCAAGGATAGCTCAGAAATGCCCTGGGAAGAATGCGCTGTACCTGGCTGGTTCCGGCCAGATCGAACGGTTGCGAAAGAAGGCGCAGCTCATCAGGGTTGGCCACTAGTTTGGCGCGGCGCCGAGATTGGTGCAGGTCAGGGCCGGATTCATTGATCTCAGACCATAACCTGTGATGTGGAAATTCCGTATCATCGGAGTAAGCTGTTCTCCGTAACTGAAGGTCACGTTATGTGATGGCGACATGGTCCGGTCATGCTCGTGATGAAGCAGGACGAGCGCTGCCTGGAGGATTTTCCGATGCGGCAGGAATCGAGGGTGACCCGGCGCAGAGCTTTGAAGGTGACTGTGAGCAGAGCACGCTGTCGCAAATGAGTCAACCTTCGAACCCGTGTTAGATGACTTGCGAAAAAGCCCATCGACTCTGGCTGGCGTCATGGAAGCGACTACGCGCTTCCGCGCCCAAAAGATATTCAGTAGTGAGCAATGCGAAGAGCAGATCCTCACGCAGATCCAGGGCTGTGAAGAGACGCTTTGTGACCTGTGGAGGGCCGGCGCCGCGACGTCGCCGAAGTCCTTGGCACAGGTGCTTCTGTCGGAAGTGGTGGTCGATGCCGTGCGCAAGGAGCTTCGACGCCAGACGAACTACACCGCCGACTTTGCCGAGGTTCACGGCGCTTTGCGTGACGAGGTGCTACGTGCGGAGATTTTGTCCTGACCGCAGGTGCCTCGAATGAGCGTCCCGAATGGCTTGGCCTGTTCGGGCCGCTCCATCGTCTGTCGGATGTTCAGGCGACAGCAGCGCTGACAGCAACGTCCCCGCACGTAGACCCCACCTCGGCCACCGTCCACCACCCTCTGACCATGGTCTCCGCTGCCCGGCCAGGATGATTGGTCCGCCTGAAAAGCGGAAGGTCGGCAGTTCGACCCTGCCCCCGACCACCTTTTTCGAACAGCCAAGATGCCCCGAAGCGTAGAATCGCTCCGGGGCGTTTTCGTGTCTGTGACAGCAACGTCGCGATCGAGCATGGGTTGGACCACGGTATGAGTCCCGCGTATCTCGCCGTCGAGATGGAGGACGCCGAGAAGCTTCAGGCGCTTCTGGATGGAGGCGTGGATGTCCATGAGGAGCACCACGGGCTAACGCTTCTCCACCACGCGATCGAGGTGGAAGTGGACGGTCACGTGCAGACAGGCGATTGGCTCCACGTCGACATGACGGCGCTCCTTCTCGTGAATGGAGCAGATCCACGACGGCGATCGCACGGCGGCACAGGAGTCTCGGCGGAGCACTTCGCCTTCGTCAACCGGCACTGGTTGGGGGCCCGGCTGATAGAGGCATGGCTGCGGGATCATCCCGAGTAGCTGAGGAGAGCAACCGGCATCTCGAAGTGATCGTCGATCAGGCTCCGACTCCGGCTGACGCAAAGCAGCCGTGAACGCGAGTTCCTCGGTCAGTACGCGTTCCCGGCCATGAACGCAGCCCCGGGCGCAATCACCGATGCTGATCTGGACGAGTTCACCCGCGCTTACGCACGGCCGACCGGTTGGCGCGGCGTTATCGGTCGATGCTGCAGGAAAGCCCCCGGATCAGAGCCTCACGGAGTCTCCTGGGCTGCGAATGGCCGTGCTGACGGTCGGGGGCGACGGCTCCTTCATGGCACAGACCTTGTCCTAGGTAGCGTCGACCGAGATCACCTCGGTGCAGTTCGACGGCGTGGGCCATGACGTCGCGATGGAGGCCCCGGAGGCACTGGCAAATGCGATCCTCCACTTTATCGACACCGCCTGACGGGATGCTCTCATCTGCGGGGGAGGGCATTGTCCGGGGCGCGGCAACCTTGAGAGCCGCGTTGGGCTGGGCGGTCGTACTGAGCGGCAACTGAGAAGTGCCGTCCAGCGCGCACTTCTCAGTTGTACTCAGTGGGACCGCTGACGAGCAGACGGTCGACGAACGAGGTCGTTCAAAGGCCGCCGGAACCGAGGGCACTGAAGGTAGTGGAAGACCAAGGGGACCAAGGGGACCTGAAGCGAGCCTCACTCGGAGGCGTTTCATGTCCGTCTGGAGCTCAAGCGTGGCGGGTGCCACCCAAAGTGAGACTGAATCAGATAATCTGATTTTGTGAAGGTGATGACTGCCACTGAAGCGTCTCGCAGCTTCGCGACGGTTCTCGACGAAGCCGAGCGCGGGGAGACGATCGTGGTGACTCGCGGAGGTAAGCAGATCGCCGTGATCGGCCCTGCGCCCACCGCGCCAGGGCGAATGGTCAAGGCGTTCCTGGCCAGAAGCGTGGGGAGACTGGACGCGGACTTCGAGGCTGATGTCTTGGCGGCCAGGGAGGCGATCGACGACGAGATGAGGGGCACGTGGCCCGACGCCTGATCCTGGACGCGGGTGTGCTCATCGCCGCCGAGCGAGGCCGGGCACCCGTGGACTCCGTGATCGAGGACGCCGATGATGTGGCCATTGCGGCGATCACGGTGGCCGAACTGCTCGTCGGTGTGGAGATGGCCGATGCGATGCGGCGACCTGATCGGCAGGCCTTCGTGGATGAGGTGCTGGCGTTGATTCCGGTCGAGGAGTACACAACGGACGTTGCCAGAGTCCATGCTCGTCTTATGGCGCATGTCCGACGAGAAGGTAAGTCTCGGGGAGCGTACGATCTGCTGATCGCCGCGACGGCTGCGGCCACTGCGAGAACAGTGATCACCATGGACGCCTCGGCCGCTTTTGATGATCTTCCGGGTGTCCGCGCGCAGGTGGTTCCGCGCTGAGTGGTGACGGCCACCAGACTTGACCGGCAAGAACGCCTCGGTTGGGTTTCGGCCGGGGAGTTTCTCGTAGGCTTGACGACAGTGGGCGCAGCGCAGCGCGTTCGGCCTCGTTTGACGGGTGCTGTGGGTTACTGGCCGGAGGGGTGTTTGGAGAGCCAGTCGGTGTGGGCGGCTTTCAGTGTGTCGCGTTCTTGGGTGTTGGTCAGGATGACATCGGCGCCGCCGTCGTAAGGGTGGTAGAGGCGGCGTAGGTCCGTGTCCATGATGAGGACGCTCCTGCATTCGTCGTCGGCGACCGCTCGTAGCAGCGGGTCGAGGAGGCCTGGCTTCCACTGGTGACGTCCGACGTGAATGTGCAGGGTGCAGCCGGGGTCGGAGTCGTCGTCTTCGCGGACTCGGGTCCACGGACGGGAGCCGGGATTCAGGGCGTGGGCGTCGAAGGGGGCGAGGTCGGTGAAACCTTCGTCCATAACGTACGTGATCGTGGTGACGTACATCTCTTGGCCGGCGAACAATTCGGTCAGGACGGTGTCGTAGCGGTGGAGCGCCGTCCGATATTCGGCTTCCGAATGCGCGTAGCGTTTGGAGTTCGGCAGGCTGTGGAAGCGCACCCAGCGATCCGGGTCACCGAACAGCATGTGGCCGATGGGCGGGCAGTCCGGCCACCTGGAATGCCATAGAGCCGAGAGTTCGGGCAGGGCCGGATCTGGTAATTCGTGCAAAGGCATGCGCCTCAGGGTAGGTCGTGGCACTTTGTGATGCGATCTTGTTTTTTTTGGGGTGGACTGGCTGCCTACTCGGTCCTGCGGGTGGAGGTGAGAGGTATGAGGGAACGGCGTTACTCCGCCGCGAACCTCACCGTGATGAGCTGGGATGAGGTAGTTCGGAAGCGGCCGGGCATGTATTTCGGGGTCGGGCGGGAGAATTCCGAGTTGCCCACCAGAATCGTGGTCGCGTTGGTGGTGGACGCGCTGCATCTTCGGGAGGGTGAGCACGGGCGGCGGGTGAGTGTCGAGATTGTCGGTGATCTGCGGTTCAGGGTCGGTGACGATCAGGTTCGTGAGACGGATGGGCGCGGGGTGCCGAGGCTGGATCAGGTTGGGTCGCTTGTCGATCGGTGGCGGTGGGTCCGGGGGGCCGCTACTGCGTTGTGTGCTCGTACGGTCGTCGAGGTGTGGGTGGGAGGGCGGGGGTTTCGGCAGGAGTTGGCTGGTATGCGGCCTCTGGCTGCTCCGCGGGAGGTGGCCTCGGGTGTGGTCGGTGGTTCGGTGAGGGATGGGACGTTGGTTACGTATGAGCTTGATCCTTCGTATTTTGGGCCGGGGGCGGTGGTGGCAGCCTCGCTTGAGGGGTTCGACGTGCATGGTGAGTGGTGTGCGGGGCAACCTGGGGGCGGTTCGGTTGTGGTGACGGATTTGCGATGGAGTGGGGCGGGGTGATGTCGGGTGGGTCGGTGGTGTGTGTCCGTTCTGATGGCGGTGCTCATCGGGCTCTGGTGCTCGGGGTGCGGGGTGGGATGGCGGGCCGGTCTCCGAGCGCACCCGGGACTGTGTCGCGTGGTGCCGGGCGTACGAGTTGAGCAAGAGGGTTGGGGAGCGTGACGGGCCGGTGCCGGGGGGTGGGATGCGGGTGCACTGACCGGTCGTGGACGGGGTGGGGTGAGCGGGGCTCATGTGAGGTGAGAGAAAGGGTCTACGCCAGTGAGGGTGGAGCTGGCGGACCATAGGCGTGCCGCCAGGTCGGCGTCCGCCAGGTGGCCGCGGACGGGTTCGAGGGTGGGCAGGCCGCGGATGCCGAACGTACGCGGGCCCCAGAGCTGGCCGCCCCGTGCCGAAGGGTCGAGGACGGCTCGGACGGCGGGCCAGGCGGCGGACTGCTTGCTCTGGAGGAGGAGGCCGGCGGGCAGGGCGCGCAGTCGTTCCGCGGTGGTGCGGTGGTGGACCCCCGGGCGCGCGGGTGTGAGGGAGTCGAGCGCGCCTCCCGGGTGGGTCACCACGCTCAGCGTCGTGCCACCGGCGGCACGCAGGCGGCGGTCGAGTTCGAAACCGAAGAGCATCTGCGCGAGCTTGGAGCGCGCGTACGTGCGCTTGGGACGGTAGCCGCGCCTGCTCTGGAGATCGTCCAGATCGAGGCTCTCGGACTTCGCCGTGAAGCTGCCGGTGGTGACGACGCGGCTGTCAGGCGTGGCCGCGAGCAGGGGGGCCAGCCAGGAGATCAGTGCGAAGTGGCCGAGGTGGTTGGTGGCGAACATCAGCTCGTGGCCGTCCCTCGTCTCGCGCCGGGGCGGCCGGTCGAGCAGCACGCCCGCGTTGCAGACGACCGCGTCGAGCCGGTCCAGGCGCAGGGCCCGCGCCGAGGTACTGAGGGAGGAGAGGTCGGCGAGGTCGAGGCGGACGTGCTGGACGCGTGCGCCGGGGACCTGGGCGCGGATCGAGGCCCGCGCGGCCTCGGCCTTGGCGGGGTCGCGGCTGCCCAGGACGACGGTGGCGCCGGTGCCGGCGAGTTGTTCCGCGACGAAGTAGCCGATGCCTGCGTTGCCGCCGGTGATGAGGAAGGTCTTGCCGGCGGCCGTGGGCAGGCGTTGTACGTCCCAGGGGTGGTGGGAAGGCATGTGTGGTTCCTGCTCGGAAGATAGGTGAAGTGACTCTGAAACTATAACCAGTTTAGAATTGGAGTCGTTTCAGGTTCCGCTAGTATGGGGCGCATGGCGACGGGGCGGCGTGAGCGCAAGAAGGCACAGACCCGGCGGGCGTTGTCCGACGCCGCGCTGCGGCTGTTCAGCGAACGCGGCTATGACGGCGTCACCGTGGCGCAGATCGCCGAGGAGGCGGATGTCTCGATCGCCACCCTGTTCGCGCACGTCCCGGACGGCAAAGAGGCGTTGATCTTCGACGACGGCGCCGAACGGCACGTCTGGCTGGCCGCCGCCGTCCGCGAGCGGCCCAGCGGGCAGTCCGTGCTGGAGGCGCTGCGCCGCTGTCTGGCCGGCAGCGGGCCCTTCGCAGGCGATCTTCCGCCTGACCAGCGCCGTAAGCGCGACCTGATCGTCAGTACGCCCGCCCTGCGGGAATACTCGCGCAAGCTCTGGATCGCCGGCGCGGCGGCGCTGGCCGAGACCATCGCCGCCGAGAGCGGTCGCGATCCCTCCGACATGGCGGTTCGCGCGCTCGCCCGTTACGTGCTGGAGATCCCCGAGCTCGCCGGCGCGGAGCCGGATCCGCTCGCCGCCATGAACGCCATCTTCGACCTGCTCGAATCCGGCTGGTCCAAGGCGTAGTGCTGGTGCGGGTCCTCAGCGTTGGCGGTCGAGGAGGCCCAGGTCGTACGCCGCCGCGACGGCCGCCGCCCGGTCGTTGACCGCGAGCTTCCCGTACACGTGCAGGAGGTGTGTCTTCACGGTCGCCTCCGTGATGAACAGTTTGCCCGCCACCTCCCGGTTGGTCGCCCCTCGCGCGATGAGCCGCAGCACCTCCAGCTCACGTGGGCTCAGCGTGCGCGGCTCCGGCTCGCGTGCCTCGCGTGCTTTGCGGGTCAGGACGCCGGCCACCGTGGGGGACAGGACGGTCTCGCCTCGGGCCGCCGCGTGCACCGCGCGGCGCAGCTCGTCCCGGGGCGTGTCCTTGAGCAGGTAGCCGGTCGCGCCCTCCGCGATGGCGGGCAGGACGTCGGCGTCGTCGTCGAAGGTGGTCAGGACGAGTACGTGGACGCCGGGCTGCTGCTCGCGCAGGCGGCGGATGGCTTCGGCGCCGCTCATCCCCGGCATGCGGAGGTCGAGGAGCACCACGTCGGGGGTGGTGCGGAGGGCTACCGTGAGCGCTTCTGTGCCGTCGGCCGCCTCACCGACGACCTCGAAGTCATCGGTGTCGAGGATGCCGCGCAGTCCGTCGCGGACGATGGGGTGGTCGTCGACGATGATCAGCCGGATGGGCATGGGGTCACGTCCTCCGTCCGATGCGTGGTGGCTGGCATGGGTCACGGCCTCGGGTCGGCGGGGATGGCGGGTACGGTGGCGGAGATGCCCGTGCCCTGGCCGGGGGCGGTTTCGAGGTCGAACGTGCCCGCCAGCCGGGTGACGCGCTGGCGCATGCCGACCAGGCCGAAGCCGTCCGACGGGCCGGGGGTGAAGCCGGCCCCGTCGTCGCGTACGTCCAGGGCCACCACGTCCTCCATGTACGACAACGTCAGCCCCACCCGCCCCGCCGAGGCGTGCTTGGCCACGTTGGCCAGCGCCTCCTGCGCCACCCGCAGCAGCGTGCTCTCCACCTCCGCGTGCAGGGGTCGCGGCTCGCCGGTGACGGACACGGAGGCGGGCACCCCGGACACCCGTGACCATCGCTCGACGATGCCGGACAGCGCCGCCCCGAGCTGGGCCTCCTCCAGCGGGGCCGGGCGCAGCGCCTGCACCGAGCGGCGGGCCTCGGTCAGGCTCTCCTTGGCCAGCGCGCGTACCGTCTCCAGCCGCTCCCGCGCCTGCGGCACGTCGCCGAGCGCCTCCAGCTGGGTGAGGATGGCGGTCAGGCTCTGGGCGATGGTGTCGTGGATCTCCCTGGCCATCCGCTGCCGCTCGCCGAGCACTCCCGCCTCGCGGGCCTGGGTCAGCAGCCGGGCCTGGAGGTGCGCGTTCTCCTCGGCGAGGGCCGCGAGTCTGGCTCCGTTCTCCTGCAGCCGGCGGTTCTGGTCGCTGATCGTGTGGAAGATCAGTCCGGTCATGGACGCGATCAGCATCCCGACGACGGCGGAGGTCACCAGCTCGGCCGGCGTACGGCCCGCCATGGGACGGGCGGCGACCAGCACGCCCACGGTCACCGCCACCCCGCCGTACGCCCACAAGCCGGGCAGCAGGGCGAAACACTGCAGGAACGTCCCCACGCCGGTCACCGTGAACACCGTGTCGATCCTGACCAGCGCCGCGACGGCGGCCAGCAGCACGGCGAAGTAGCCGGCCAGCGCCCAGGGGCGGGCGATCCACTCGGGGTGCGCGGTCACGAGCAGCCAGTGCCACGCCGCCGCGAACAGCGCCAGCGCCAGCACCTCGGGCCGCCACTCGCGCAGGAGGGAGAACAGGGCGGGCAGCAGGATGAGCGCGTACGGCAGCGCGGCCTGGACCCGGTCCCACCGCCTCACCACCGCAGCCTCATGATCTCCAGCGTAGCCGGGGGATCCGGGACGGCCACAGGGGTTGATGTGCGTCATCTGTCGAGCGTCGTCGGCGGACGGCGATCCGGGCATCCACCGATCGGCTGACGTGCTCGGCGGGAACTCAGCCGATCCGGCGCACGGGCTGCCCGGTCAGGCGGGCGATGGTGTCGTACGCGTCAGGACGGTGAGCCGCCCGCGCCTTTCCCGACGAGGGACAGGTCGATCTCGCCCTCCGCCACCATGGCACGCATCCGGGCCATGGCCTCCGCTCGGCCGCGCCGGTCGACGATTTCGCGCAGGGCCGTGTTGATCCTGTCCTTCCGGGTCGAGGTGCCGAGCAGACGCGCGGCCTCGGCGAGGGCCTCGTCGTCGAGGTCGATCAGGGTTTGCGCCATGGTGGCCCCTCACTCGTCCGTCTCTGCGAAGTCGAGGCAGTGTATCCGTGGGGGACACCGCTACTAGGCGGTATCCGCAGGTGAGGCCCCGAAGGTGGCCGTCAGTGGAGGGTGCAGGTGTCGCCGTTCAGGGTGAAGACCCGGGGCAGGACGTTCGGGCCGGTGTACTCGCCCACATAGCCGATCGTGGTCGTCCCGCCCGTGGCCAGAGTCCCGTTCCCGGCCTCGTTGACGACCTTGACCTGTGACCCCGTCTGCGTCCACACCCCGCTCCAGCCGCTGCCCAGCCGCTGCCACGATCTCGGCCAGTCGAACGTCAGGGTCCAGCCGCTGACGGGGGCGCCGTGGTTGGTGAGGTCGATGGCGGCGACGTAGCCGCTGGCCCAGTCTGTCTGGACGGTCAGGCGGACGGAGCAGGTGCTGGTGGCGGGGGTGCCGGTGGTGAAGGTGAGCGGGGGCGAGGGCTCGGACTGGGCGCCGCCGGCGTCCCTG
This sequence comes from Nonomuraea sp. NPDC048882, assembly GCF_040649755.1. NCBI lineage: Bacteria > Bacillati > Actinomycetota > Actinomycetes > Streptosporangiales > Streptosporangiaceae > Nonomuraea > Nonomuraea sp. NPDC048882. The sequence goes on along the minus strand of NZ_JBEZGB010000028.1, from coordinate 62,192 downwards.
GCGATCACGTTGACGGTGTAGCGGGTGCCGGGTCTGAGGTTGCGGACCGTGAGGGTGGTTCCTGTGGTCTCGCCGAGCTGCTCGGTGACGGCACCGTTCTGGCGGTGGAGCTCGTACTTGACGCCCGGCTTGAAGGCGGGCCAGGTGATCGTGGCGGTCGTGTCCGTGACGGCGGTGGCGGACGGTTTGCCCGGCGTGCCGGGCAGGCCGGTCTGGGGTGTGGCCGGGCGCAGGACGATGGTGGTGAGGGAGAGCGGCGGTAGGGTCTGGCTCGTCGCGGTGCCGGTGGTGGCGGTGGTGATCGAGGTGGCGCCGTTCGTGTGGGTCAGGACGGTGGGGGCGCCGGCGGCGGGCGTGAAGCCGGCGTAGTCGATCGCCACGGGGTACGAGGTGGCGGACGAGGTGTTGATCAACAGGACCGCCAGGTCGCCGGAAGGGCGGCGGACGGCGTGGGCGGTGACCTCCGGCCGGTCGGTCGCGGCGCGGACGAAGCGGTCACCCGGACGGGCGAACCGGCTCATCATCCCGAGCGCGTGGTACGGCGCGAAGGGGGTGTTGAGCGGAGGCTCGCAGACGCTGCCGTCCGAGGTGCAGGCCGCGCTCGACAGCAGGCCGAAGTCGCCGTAGTCGGTGTGGCCCTCGACCTCGGTGACGGCGCCGATGCCGTTGTGCACGTTCCACCAGTCGACGGTGAAGACGCCGGCGGCCAGCAGTGAGGCGTAGGAATCGGCGGCGGCCAGGGCACCGGGCTGGGTGTTGCTGCCGTTGCTGCTGCTCCCGGTGTTGAACTCGGTCATCGCGATGCCGATCCGGTCCGAGCCGGGGCCGGCGTGCCTGGCGATCTGCTCGCGGGTGAGCTGGATCAGGTCGGGGACGTGGCCGGCCCGGTCGAGGGCGCCGGGGTACCAGTGCAGGACGACGAAGTCGATCTTCGAGCCGGCGGTGGAGAGGACGACCTCGTTCCAGCTTCCGCTGTCGCCCTCGGCGACGATGGCGTCGGGCCAGTTCGCGGGGGTGGTCAGCACCGCGCCGATCTTGATGGTGGGGTCGACGGCCTTCATCGCGTCGGCGTAGGCCACGACGTGGCGGGCGTACTCGGCCGGGCTCTTGTCGGCGTGCTCGTCGGCCTCCCAGGCGGTGCCGTAGTGGCCGTTGCCGTAGTTCTCGTTGCCGATCTCCCAGTACGTGACGCCGTACTTCTTGACGATGTTGGCCTCGCGCACCCAGGCGGCGGCCTCCGTGGCGGTGCCGGTGCCGTAGTTGGCGGTCACCATCGCCTGCGCCCCGGTCCGCCGTACGCCGCTCATGAACGTGTCGAAGTCGGTGCCGGGAGCCACGTAACCGCCGGGAGCGGTGTGGTCGGCCCAGTGGTAGATGTCGGAGTAGGAGCCGCCGGGATAGCGCAGCAGCTTCATGCCCGCGTTCTTGAGCAGGTCGGCGGTGTCGTCGGTGCCCAGGTTCGCGTCCCAGATCGCGTGGTTCGCGCCGAGGCTCGTCTCGGGGACGGTGGCGAGCGCGGCCCGGGCGTTCACGGTCACCTCGACGGGCGCGCCGCCGGAGGCGTGCGCGGTGGGGGTGCTCAGGGTGGCCAGCGTCAGGACGACGGCGGAAACGGCTCGTACGAACGTTCTACGCATCGGCGCACCTCACCATGAACGCATGAAGGACGGGGGGAACGGGGGATTTCGTGCGAAGCACCATGATCCTGAGGGGAGCACCGCGAAACCGTCAATCAAGCCTGAAACTTTCAGGTAAAGCCCAGGTGCCATGATGGACGGCATGCTGGAGGTTGCCGGACTGGGTGAGCTGGAGGAGCGGGCGTACCGGCTGCTCGTACGGGCGGGCGAGGCGGACGCCCCGGGCCTGGCCGAGGAACTGGGCCTGACCAAGGAGGCGGCGGACGCGGCGCTGACGGGCATGCGGAGCGCGGGCCTGGCCCGCGAGGTGGCGCCCGGCAGGTACGCGCCGGTGGCGCCGGACGTGGCGCTCGGCCCCAGGCTCGTACGCCGCCAGGAGACGATCGACTGGGCCAGGCAGGCCGTGGAGCAGCTCGCCGAGGAATACCGGGCCAGCGCCCGCAGGAGAGACGCGGACGGCCTGGTCGAGGTGCTGCCGAGCAGGGAGGCGCTGCGCGAGCAGGTCAGGCACCTCCAGGACAGCGCCAAGGAGGAGGTGCTGTACTTCTGCCGGGCCGGGCACGTGGTGATGCCGTCCGAGGACAACACCGAGGAGCTGGAGGCGCTCGGCCGGGGCGTGAGCTATCGCGTCATCTACGAGCGGGCCCTGCTGGAGCAGCCGGGGATGGTGGCCAACGTCGCCTACGGGATCCAGTTAGGCGAGCAGGCCCGCGCCGTACGCGTGCTGCCGGTGCGGATGATGATCGCCGACCGGGCCACCGCGCTGCTGCCCCTGGTCCAGCACGCGGGCGGGGTGACCGAGCCCACGGCCGCCCTGGTGCGCGGCAGCAGCCTGCTGGAGGCGCTGATCGCGCTGTTCGAGGCCCAGTGGGAGCGGGCCACGCCGATCAGGTTCCTGGAGGACGGCCGGGTCACGGAGGCCCCGCCCTGCCCGCTGGACTCCGACGAGCTCTATCTGCTGTCGCTGCTGGTGGCGGGCGTGCCGGAGAAGACGATCGCGAGCCAGCTCGGGCTCAGCCTCCGTACGGTGCAGCGCCGCGTCTACCACCTGATGCGGCTCGCGGGCGCGCAGACCAGGATGCAACTTGCCTGGCATGCGGCCCGCGAGCGCTGGTTGTGACTTATCTGACTACTTGACCCCGTACGCCCGGGTGATGGTCTGCTCGAACTTCTCACCCGACGCGCCCGTCGCGGTGACCCGCAGGGACACCCCGGCCGAGGTGGCGCGGTGCGCGACCAGCGCCGTGTAGCGGCCCTGGCCGAGTGGGACGAGCGCCAGGCGGCGCCAGGACTTCCCGTCGTCGTAGGACAGCTCGGCCGTCAGCTTGCGCGCCTGGCGGGCGGTGAAGCCGATCGGTACGGGCAGCGTCCTGTGCACCCTGCCCTCCAGGTCGGCGGGGACGTCGTAGTCCACGCCGAGCAGGGGGAGCGCCTTGGTGCCCTCGGAACGGGCGGACCTGAACGTCCACGCCGTCTGAGTGGCGGTGGCGTAGCGCCACTCCTCCGAGGTCCTGGTCGTGGCGAGCTCCAGGCGGTATTCGGCGTTCTGCGCCACGGTCTCGAACATGCCACGCAGGTTGGCGCGCTCCTCGACCAGTTCGCCGTCACGGTAGACGCGGGCCGTGCTGGTGTCCGGGTCGTCGCTGCCGTAGGTGTAGCCGTAGTGGCCGTCCCTGTCCACGTGTTCGGGGACGTGCAGCGAGAGCACGTCGCCCGTACGGGTGGACTCCAGCGCGGCCGGACGGACGACCGGGCCGAACCAGTTCTCCTTGACGACCTCGCCCGCCCGGTACGACCGCGGCGCGTCGGTCAGGCCGCCGCGTAGCCGGCTGTTGGACTCCCAGGTCAGCGTGTGCTGGACGACGTGCTGCCACTGGGTGTCGCCGGAGCTGACGTACTCGGCCCTGCTCAGCGGTGTCGGCACGATGCGCTGGGTCTCCATCTGCACGCCCAGGTCGTAGCCCTGCCACGGACGCCAGCCGAAGCGCTGGTCCTTGCCGTAGCGCTCGCCGCCCGACTCGTGGTAGCCGGAGTTCACCAGGGCGGTGTTGCGCCAGTTCACCTCGTGCACGATCCGCTCGGGCACCCGGCCCTGGGAGACCTGCATGACCTCGTACAGGTACGGGGTGTCGAACGCGCCCTTGACCTCCAGCGTGCCGCGGCCCGCCCGCGCCTGCTTCAGCAGCTCCTGGCCACGGTCGTGCGTGATCATCAGCGTGGGCAGCGGGTCCCGGTCGCCGGTCGGCAGCCAGGGCTGCCACATCGCGCGGCCGTCAGGACCGACCACGACCGCCGCCGCCGCGCCGGCCTCGGCCAGCGCGTCGAGCTTGCCGGTCCAGTCGCCGAAGGACTCGCTGGTGATGACCGCGGCCTTGCCCTTGAGCTTGCCGCCAGTGCCGCCCGTGCCATCCGCCAGCGGCCAGCGCTTGGTGCCCTCGATCCGCGGCGACCTGATCGTCGGCCGCACCACGAGGGTGTCGCGCCCGAGCTTGGCCGTCACGCGGGGCGCGGCCAGCTGCCAGCGGGAGGCGAACTCGAAGGTGCCGTTGGTCACCGGCTTGGTGGGGGTGACCGCGAGCTGCTCGACCGAGGGGAAGTTCATGGCGCCGAGGCTGATCTTGCGGTTGCCGTACTCGCGGTAGGTGAAGTAGGTGGCGATGCCGTCCTGCGACACCGGCTGCGAGGTCCTGATCTCGATCGGGACGGCGGTCCTGGCGTCGAGGACGACCTCCAGGTCCTTGCCGACCTGCAGCTCGGGGATGATGACGAGGGAGTCGACGGGCAGCTCGTCGTGCGTCTCTCCCATGATGGCCTGCATGTGGTACGTGCCCTCCGGCACCTCCACGGTCCAGCCCTCGTCCTCTTCGAGGATGTAGCCGTAGGCGTCGTCCAGGCCGCTGGCGCCGTACAGGGCGATGATCGGCACCCGGGCGGCGCTGCCGTCGCGCTCGACGCCGGTGAAGTGCACCTTGTGCATCCGGCCGCGGCGCGTCAGCGCGATCGTGGTGTGCGCGACGGCCGTGCCGTCGGCCGTGGTGGCGGTGACGTAGCCGGCGTGCCTGCCGTGGCTCAGCTTGGTGAGGTCCACGCTGAGCTGCGTGGTCGCACTGGTTCCCGGCTCGACCGTCAGCGTCGTCGCCGACAGCGTCACGGCGCCCTCGCCGGGGACGGTCCCGTCCAGGTTGGTCAGGGCGGGGGCGAGGGTGAGCGTCACGGGGGACTCGCCGGAGTTGCGGTACGTGATCGTGCCGCCGGGGGTGCCGGTGTCGCCGTCCTCGTACACGCCCATGCTGATCGAGGCGGTGGCCGTGACCGGCTGGCGCAGGGCCCGGACCACGTCCAGACGTCCGCCGCCCTGCTGGAACGGCGTCTGACCGCCGATCGTCTTCGCCGTGGACACCAGGGCGTCCTTGAGCTGCCCTGCCGTCCAGTCGGGGTGGCGCTGGGCCAGGATCGCCGCCGCGCCCGACACGTGCGGGGTGGCCATGGAGGTGCCGTTGAGCTTGGTGTAGCGGTCGTCCACGGGCGTGCCGATGCCGGTGCCCGCGGCCCTGGCGGCCGCGATGCCGACGCCGGGCGCGGTGATGTCCGGCTTGATCGCCTCGTCCAGGCGGGGGCCGCGGCTGGAGAAGGACGCGAGCGCGTCGTTGCCGTCCACCGCTCCGACGGTCAGCGCCGAGGTGGCCGCGCCGGGGGAGCCGACCGTGTAGTCGTCACCCTCGTTGCCCGCCGCGATGACGAACAGAGCGCCGGTCTGCTCCGTCAGCGTGTCCACGGCGGCGCTGAGCGGGTCGGTGCCGTCCGTGGCGCCGCCGCCGAGGCTCATGCTGATGATGTCGGCGCCGCTCTCCTGGGCCGCCCACTCCATCCCGGCCAGCACCTGCGACTCCGAGCCGCTGCCCCGCTTGTCCAGCACCTTGCCGATCAGCAGCTCGGCGCCGGGGGCGACGCCCTTGCGCAGGCCGTTCGAGCCCGCGCCGGTGCCCGCCACGGTGGCGGCGACGTGGGTGCCGTGGCCGTGCTCGTCCTTGGCCGAGGGGTCGGCGGTGAAGTTCCTGGTCTGGGTGATCTTGCCCGCGATGTCGGGGTGGGTCTCGTCGATGCCGGTGTCCAGGACGGCGACCTTGACGCCCTTGCCGTCGTAGCCGTCCTGCCATGCCTGCGGCGCGCCCACCTGCGGGACGCTGTGCTCCAGCGAGGCGCTCACCTTGCCGTCCAGCCACACCTTGGCCAGCCCGTCGCGCAGCTTCGGCTCGCCGCTCTCGCTCCACAGGGTGGGCAGGGCGTCCTTGTCCGCGCGGAGGGCGCGCGCGCCGACGCTGTGCAGGGTGACGGCCTTGGCGCTCCTGTCCTTGTAAGCCAGGATGAGCGGCAGCACGTCGCTGCTCTCGTCGTCGTAACCCTGCTCGATCAGCTCACCGACGGAGAACAGCCGCTCGTCCATCAGGCCGCGCGACAGGTAGGGCACCATGTCGGCCGGCGTGATCATCAGGTCGCCGTTCTCCTCCTTGGTGAAGAACCTGACGGCCTCCCTTCCCTTTCCGGGCTCCACGGTCGCGGCGCGCTTTCCGCCGGCGAACTCCTGTACGGTCACCACGTCACCCGTGATCAGCGTGACCCGGTGCAGCTCTCCGCCTTGCGCGGGCCCTGGCTCCGCGGCCTGCGCGGGCACCGGGACGGCGAGCATCGCCAGGCCCACGCCGGCGGCGGCGAGGCGGGGGATCCATCTCATGAGCGAACCGATCTGTCGTGCTGCTTCAGTCGCTCATGAGAATGGGGGATCACGCGGGCGCGGAGGAGCCCTTTGTCCTGGGCAAATGGCGACATGTCATGAAGACGACAGCCGCCGTTCGCTCAGTTGTACTGGTAGAGACGCGTGCCCTTGCGGCGGTTCTCGTCGAACAGCGAGGCCCGGTACATGCTGATGGACAGGTCGCCGTGCTCGGCCTTGCCGCACGTGCCGACGCCGGCGAGCTGGTGGATCTCGTAGCGGGTGGTCGGGTCGCCGCCGACGAAGTACTCGGCGCGGGCCTGGTAGCGGTCGGCGCCGGTGTCGCAGGCGTAGACGAAGGTGTGGCGCTCGGCGAAGCACAGGCTCGCCGCGCCCTTGGTCGAGGTGCACACCTCGGACTTGGCGCGGGCGGACGCGGGGGTGGTGCGGGAGTCGCGCTTGACCGGATATTTCGCGACATTTCGTACGGTCTTCCAGCGGCCGTGGCTGACCCTGCGGTCACCTCGGTAGAGAGCGGCCCGGAAGGTCACGACCTTGCCGATCTCCCTGCTGCCGCGTACCTCGCCCTTGCGGCCCAGGTTGTGGATGACGTACTTGGTGCCCAGGTAGCCGTTCAGGTAGTACTCGACCGCCGGATGCATGTGGTCGTCCCGGGTGTCCTCGACCGTGACCCCCGGACGGCTGCTGCTGTCGGGCCCCACGCATGTCCTGACCCCCTTGAGCCGCGCGCACACCGGCTCCGCCTCCGCCTTGGACACCGGGGCCGCGACGGTCGCGGCGGTCGCGGCGGTTTCGACTGGGGGAGCGGTTTGGACGGACGGGACCGCCGGGGCCTGCCGGATCACCGGACCGGCCGCCACCTTGGCGGCGGCCCCGTCGGCGCTGATCGCGGTGGCCGCCATGACGGCCGCGGCGATGACCATGCGACGTAATGCCACAACTTCACCAGCCTCACTTGTCACAAAATCCTGCCTGATTGTGACGCGGATAACAGCTGAGAAGTTCAGAAAACGGATGAAATCATCTAGGAGATGTTCATCAAAGGCCACGCCTGCGCCCCGGGGAGGGACGCCGGCGCGGAACGGGAGCTTTCAGCGGAACGGGAGCTTTCAGGTGAGGTTCCGCTGCTTCTTCGGGGTCACACTGGCCAGCAGCAGGAGCAGCGCGCTTTGGGCCAGCATGCCGGGCGCGAGCGGCGGCGCCGCCCCCACCGACTTCGTCAGCGCGTACCACCACTGGGTGAGCGGCGAGTAGGTGTCCCAGGCGGCGTCCATCGCACCCATGCCGTGGTTGACCGACACATGCACGAACACGCCGTACGCCGACGCCACCAGCACGACGGCGGCCAGCACGCGCGCCGCGGTGAGCGCACTGCCCGCGTCGCGCACGGCCAGCAGGATCAGCGCCACCACCAGCAGTGCCAGGGCGACCCAGGGGATCAGTTGGGTGGGGCTCTGCCAGTGACGCTCGAAGGCGAGCTCAAGAGCGGCGCCCAGAACGCCGATCACGACCAGCGCCAGCAGCCCCAGTCGCAGCACCGTGGCGCCGGCCGGAGCGCGGCGGTGGGTCGGCCGCTCGGTCGTTTCAGGGGGAGTTGAGGTCATGTGCGGGACCACCGTCCGTGCGAGGGGTCTTCGTCCGTCTCCAACGTCTCCAGGCATCCTCAGAAGAGTCTCAGCGAATTCTGAAGATCTGGTGAGAACCCGCCTTCATGTACGGCTGCACGAGATCTCCACGACATCCGCACACCGGCCTGGTGGAACGGAACGGCCGCGCGCGGTGTGCTCGGAACGTACGCCGCCAGGGAGGTCACGTGCACTCGACGCCCGCTCGCGCCGGACGGAGAGTGACCTCATGACGAAGGAGCGCCGCCATCACCCGATGATGCCCGCCGAGCACGCCGAGCGCATCCGCCGCTGGCACGAGAACGCCTACCGCGCCATGACCGAGGAAGGCGCGGCCGAGCTGACGTTTTCGTATCTGGGCAGGACCATCGTCGTGCCGCCCGGCGTGCAGCCGATCACCGGAATGTCCCACCCGCTCGGCGAGGCGGTGCTGGCCGAGGTGAGGGCGGGCGACCGGGTCCTCGACATGGGCACGGGCAGCGGGGTCAACGCCGTGCTGGCCGCGTCGAGGGCCGCCGAGGTGCTGGCGGTGGACATCAACCCCCGCGCCGTCGAGGCGGCCCGGCGCAACGCCGAACGCAACGGCGTCCACGTCGAGGTGCGCCTGAGCGACGTCTTCAGCGCCGTCGAAGGCACGTTCGACCTGATCGTCTTCGATCCGCCGTTCCGCTGGTTCGCGCCCAGGGACCTGTTCGAGGCCGCCACCACGGACGAGGACTACCGGGCCATGACCGCGTTCTTCCGCGGCGTCCGCGATCACCTCGCGCCGGGCGGGCGGATGCTGGTGTTCTTCGGCACCTCGGGGGACCTCGCGTACCTGAAGTCGCTGGCCCGCGTGGCCGGGTTCCAGGCCCAGGTCGTGGCCCACCAGGACCTTGAGAAGGACGGCTGGCGGGTCGATTACTACACGTTCCTGATGAAGGTGAGTGGCGCCGGTGGAGAACTGGATTGAGCAGCCGATCGTCGATCCGGAGATCCCCGAGGGGGACCGGCGGCGGATGGCCGTCGCGCTGCCGGCGCTGCTCGGCCGGCCCGACCCGGAGCCGCCCCGATGGGTGCGCCGCCTGTTCGCCGCCGGAGCGGTCCTGTCCGCGACCGCCGCCGTGACGCTGGCGCTGGCGGCGGTGGAGACCGGCCGCCAGAGTGCGACGTTGGCCGCCCTGATGGTGCTGTTCGTCGCGATCGTCTGCACCGGCGTCGCCCGCTCCCACGAGGGGACGCGGCTGTCCCAGCGGTACGCCGGCCGCTACGTCATCCCCGCCGGCCTCGACGACCCCGCGCTCGACCTGCTCGCCCGCGCCAGGCGGGCCGTCAGGGACGTGTCCGCCTCCCGCGCGCACCGCCTGGGCCTGCTGGACGCCGTGGCCAACGACGTCGTGCTGCCCCGGCACCTGTGGGAGATCGCCTGCCTCGTCCGCGTCCACGCCGACCTGCGGGCCGAGCAGGCCGAGGCGCTCGGCGAGGTGATGACCCCCGGCCTGGCCGCCGTGCTGCGCCCCCAGCAGGAGGCGCTGCGCCGCTCGGTGGCCGCGGTCACCGAGCGGGTGCGGGAGCTGGAGACGTACGCGGCCAAGGTCCGCGCGGCCGACTCCGCGCTGCGCGCCGGCGACCTGCGCAGGAGCGACGACAGGTACCTCGACCTGCTGGCCCGCACCGACGACACCTCCGACCTGCGCGCCCTCACCGACCAGGCCACCGCGTTGACCACCACCCTGCACCCGGACGGCCCCGCTACATGTTGATCATGTGGCCGGCGAGGCCGTGGACGGCCTCCTTGACCGCTTCGCCGAGCGTCGGGTGCGCGTGCACGTTGCGGGCCACCTCGTGCACCGTCAGGTCCCACTGCTGCGCCAGGGTCAGCTCCGGCAGCAGCTCGGTGACCTCGGGCCCGATCAGGTGGGCCCCGAGCAGCTCACCGTGCGTGTTGTCACTGATGATCTTGACGAAGCCGGCCGAGTCGCCCAGCCCGTGCGCCTTGCCGTTCGCCGTGAACGGGAACTTCGCCACCTTCACGTCGTAGCCCAGCTTGCGCGCCTGCGTCTCGGTGTAGCCGAAGCTGGCCACCTGGGGCTGGCAGTACGTCGCGCGCGGGATCATCACGTAGTCGAGCTCCATGGTCTCCGCGTCGGCGATCGTCTCGGCGGCGATGATGCCCATGGACTCGGCCGCGTGGGCCAGCATCAGCTTGGCCGTCACGTCGCCGATGGCGTAGATGTGCGGCACGCTCGTACGGCAGCGCCCGTCGACCGCGATGGCGCCCCGGTCGGTCAGCTCCACGCCGGTCTTCTCCAGCCCGTAACCGTCGACGCGCGGCTGGAACCCGATGGCCTGCATGACCTTGTCGGCCTCCAGCACCTGCGTCTGGTCGCCCCGGGTGACGGTGACCTTGACGGAGGAGCCGGTGTCCTCGATGCCGTCCACGCGGGTGGAGGTCAGCACCTCGATGCCGAGCCGCTTGTAACGCTTGGCCAGCTCGGCCGACACCTCCTCGTCCTCCAGCGGCACGACCCGGTCGAGGAACTCGACGATCGTCACCTTGACGCCGTAGTTGTGCAGCACGTACGCGAACTCGACCCCGATCGCGCCGGCGCCCGCGATGATGATGCTGGACGGCAGCTCCTCGGTGAGGATCTGCTCCTCGTACGTCACCACCCGCTCGGAGAGCTGCGTGCCCGGGATCAGCCTGGTGGTGGCGCCCGCGGCGATGATGCAGTTGGAGAACGTGATCGTCTCGCCGTTCACCTGGAGCGTGTTGGCGTCGAGGAAGGTGCCCCGGCCGTCGTACTCGGTGATGGCGTTCTTCTTCATCAGGTAGTGAACGCCCTTGACCCGCCCGTCGGCCACCTTGCGGCTGCGCTGGAAGGCCGCGCCGTAGTCGAAGGTGACCTCGCCGCTGATGCCGAAGGTCTTGGCCTCGCTGTGGAAGATGTGGGCCAGCTCGGCGTTGCGCAGGAGCGCCTTGGACGGGATGCAGCCCACGTTCAGGCAGACGCCACCCCAGTACTTCTCCTCGACGACCGCGGTGCGCAGTCCGAGCTGGGCGGCGCGGACGGCGGCCGTGTATCCTCCCGGACCCGCGCCGAGAACGACGACGTCATAGTGAGTGCTCATGAGTCGGACCATACCGCCAGGCCGTACCTGACCCCGACCTCAGACCTCTACCTTGTACGACAGGTCGAGCTCGTCGGCGGGGACACCCCTGATCCCCCAGTTCACCCGGGGCATCTCGATGATCGTGATCTCGACGTCCTGGGGATCATAGCCGGAAGTGGCGTAGATCTCCCTGATCAGCGCCCGCTTGGCGGCCTCGGTGCGGCCGGTGAAGCAGATGACCTCGATGATCAAGTAGCGCTCACTGCGCGCAGGGCAGACGAAGTCGTCGGCGTCCAGCAGCAGGAACCGGTGGAACCGCTTGTCCTCCGGCAGCCCCCACGCGCTCACCAGGCACGACTGGAGGAGGTCGGAGACCTCCCGCTGCCGGCCGGCCCACACGTCCCTGCGCCCGTACACCTTCACCTGAGCCATGTCGGCCAATATAGAGGGCGTGATCCGCATACTGCTGGCCGACGACGAGGCCATGATCAGAGCGGGGGTCCGAGCGATCCTCCAGTCAGATCCTGAGCTGGACGTCGTGGCCGAGGCGGGCGACGGCAGGCAGGCGGTGGACCTGGCCATCAGCCACCGCCCCGACGTGGCGCTGCTCGACATCCGCATGCCCGGGCTCGACGGGCTGGCCGCCGCGGCGGAACTGCGCAGGGCCGCGCCGGGCACCGCGGTGGTGATGCTGACGACGTTCGGGGAGGACGACTACATCGCCAAGGCGCTCGATGTCGGGGCCAGCGGGTTCCTGCTCAAGTCGGGCGATCCGCGCGAGCTCATCGCCGGGATCCACGCGGTGGCCGACGGCGCGGCGTATTTGTCGCCCAAGGTCGCCCAGCGCGTCATCACCCAGCTCGCGGGCGGGCGGATGGCCAGGGGCGCGGCGGCCCGCGACCGCATCGCGGCGCTCACCGAACGCGAGCGCGAGGTGCTCGCCCTGCTCGGCGCCGGGATGTCCAACGCGGAGATCGCCCGCCGGCTGCACATCGTGGAGGGCACGGTGAAGGCGTACGTGAGCGCCATCTTGACCCGGCTCGACGTGCGCAACCGCGTACAGGCCGCGATCATCGCCCACGAAGCCGGCTTGATAGCCTGACGCGTGATGTATCGCCTCGTGTTCTCGCAGGTCTTGCGGCGTTTCGACGCCGAGGCCGTGCACCGTCTCACCGTGAGCGCCCTCGCGCTCCTCGCGCGGCTGCCGCTGCTCAAGCGGCTGCTGCACCGGGCGTTCGCGCCGCACGACCCGGCCCTGCGGGTGAGCGCGTTCGGCGTGCACTTCCCCGGGCCGCTCGGCCTGGCCGCCGGCTTCGACAAGGACGCCGCGTGCGCCGAGGGCATCGCCGCGCTCGGCTTCGGCCACGTCGAGGTCGGCACCATCACCGCGCACGGCCAGCCGGGCAACCCGCGCCCCCGCCTGTTCCGGCTGGTACGCGAGCGGGCGGTGATCAACCGGATGGGCTTCAACAACGAGGGCGCTCACGCCGCCGCGCGCAGGCTGCGCAAGCCCCGCAGCGTCCCCGTGGTCGTCGGGGTGAACATCGGCAAGACCAAGGTCGTCCCCGAGTCCGAGGCCACCGCCGACTACGTGGCCAGTGCCAGGCTGCTCGCCCCGCTGGCCGACTACCTGGTGGTCAACGTCAGCTCGCCCAACACGCCCGGGCTGCGCAACCTCCAGGCGGTCTCGCTGCTGCGCCCGCTGCTCACCGCGGTCAAGCAGGTGGCCGACGCCACGCCGCGGCGTACCCCGCTGCTGGTCAAGATCGCGCCCGACCTGGCCGACGAGGACGTCGACGCGGTCGCCGAGCTGGCCTTGGAGCTGGGCCTCGACGGCATCATCGCGACCAACACCACGATCAGGCACGGCGGCGAGACCGGCGGCCTGTCGGGGCGCCCGCTCAAGGAGCGCTCGCTGGAAGTCCTGCGGCGCCTGCGCGCCAAGACCGGCGACCGCCTGACGCTGGTGTCGGCGGGCGGGGTCGAGGACGTGGACGACGTCTGGGAACGCATCCTCGCCGGCGCGACCCTGGTCCAGGGCTACACCGGCTGGATCTACGGCGGCCCGCTGTGGGCCGCGCGCATCCACCGCCAGTTGTTGCGCCGGGTGCACCGCCACGGGCTCAAGTCGGTCACGGAGGCCGTCGGCCGTACGGCGTGACGCCCTATCGTGGAGCGATGATCGAAGCAGTCAAGCTCACCGGCGACGTCGTGCTCCGCCCCATCACCGAGTACGACGCGCGGCCCCTGCTGGACGCCTACCTGCGCAACCGCGAGCACCTGCGGCGCTGGGAGCCGCGCAGGCCGGAGGAGTTCTTCACCGAGCGGGGGCAGGCCAGGCGGCTCAAGAGCCTGTTGGAGCAGCAGGCGGCAGGGCAGGCGGTGGCCTGGGTGCTGGCCGACGGCGACCTCGTGGCAGGCCGCATGACGCTCAACAACATCGTCAGGGGCCCGTGGCTCAGCGGTGACCTCGGCTACTGGACCGACGCCGGTTACACCGGCCGCGGCCTGGCCACCCAGGCCGTACGCGAGGTGTGCCGCATGGCCGACCAGGAGGTGGGGCTGCACCGGGTGGCGGCGGGCACGCTGCTCGACAACGCCGCCTCCCAGAGCGTCCTGCTCAAAGCCGGGTTCGAGGCGTACGGCACCGCCCCGCGCTACCTGGAGATCGACGGCCGGTGGCAGGACCACCGGCTGTTCCAGCGCATACTCAACGACCGGCCGGCCTTCTAGAACCCGATCACAGGCTCGGCCGGGTCGACTCCGCGTCGTACGTCATGGCCTCGATCCTGGCCATCGCCTCGGACACGTTGACGCGCCCAGGGCGGTGCGGCCGGCGGCGCTGCCACGGGTGCGGCCCGGCCGCGGGCCGGTATTCGACGCCGAGCGCGTCGAGCCGGGCGAGGTGCTCGCGCAGCCGCCCGTCGAAGCCGGGAGAGGCCGCGCCCGACCAGGCCACCTCGGCCAGCGCGCAGGCCCTGGGCCACAGCCGGTAGTCGACGGTACGGGCGTCGGGCACCCGCTCGGTCCAGAGCTGGGCCTGCACCCCCAGGACGCGGGCCCGCTCCTCCTCCGTCCAGTCCGCCGGCGCCGGCTCGAAGGCGGCCACGTCGTCGATCGTGATCGCGTCGCCGATGGCCATCGGCTCGTCGGCCGATGAGGATTCGGCGTAGTCGAAGTAGAGCGGGAAGACCGGCGTCGCCACCACGTCGTGTCCCGCGGCGGCGGCCCGGCGGCCCACGCCCATGCCGCGCCACGGCATGACCACGGTGTCCTGCCGCAGCCGCCCGCTGACGAACGCCTCGTCCCACACCACGGCGCGGGTGCCCCGCTCGGCCAGCGCGTCGGCCAGCCGGCGCAGGAACCACGCCTGGAGGTCGTTGACGCTCTCCAGCCCGAGCGAGTCGCGGTAGGCGCCGATCTCGGCCGACCCGGCCCAGTGGTCGAGCACGACCTCGTCGCCGCCGATGTGCAGGAACGGCGTCTCGCCCAGCGCTCCGATGATCTCGTCGAAGATCGTGGTCAGGAACTCCACGGTCGGCGGCAGCGGCGACAGGATGGCGGGGGAGATGCCCCAGCGGTCGAGCACGTCGTAAGGCTCGCCGGTGACGCCGAACGCCGGGTAGGCGGCCAGGATCGCCGACGCGTGCCCGGGCACGTCGATCTCGGGGACGATCGTGATGTGCCGCGAGCGGGCGTACGCGCCCATCTCGGCCAGGTCGTCGAGCGTGTAGTAGCCGCCGTGCGGGAGGTCGTCGTAGGTCTCCGGCTCGCGGTGGGGGTTCGTCGCCGTACGCGGGCGGTGCGAGGAGACCTCGTGCAGCAGCGGATAGGCCGGGCTCTCCACCCGCCACCCCTGGTCGTCCACCAGGTGCAGGTGCAGCCGGTTGAGCTTGTGCAGCGCCATCAGGTCGATCAGCCGCAGGATCTCCCGCTTGGGGAAGAAATGCCGGGCCACATCCAGGTGCAGCCCGCGCCAGGCGAAACGCGGCGCGTCCTCGACGCGCACCCCCGGCAAGGGCCACGACGCGCCGGCCGAGAAGCGGAAAGAGGCCGGGGGCAGCAGTTGGCGCAGCGACTGCGCCGCGTAGAACGCGCCCGCCGGGCCGCCCGCCACGATCTCCACACCCCGCGACCCGGTCGTCAGCCGGTACGCCTCCTCGTCCAGCGCGGGATCGCGGCGCACGTCGATCTCCCCGGAGTCGCCGGGAAGCGGGTCGAGCCCGGCCAGGGCCGTGCGCACGGGGCCGACCAGGTCGCCGGAGACCGTCACGCCCGAGGTGAGCACATAAGAGGCGGACAGATCACTGAACAGCTGCGGGCGAGGAATCATGCTTCGAGATAGTGCTGCAATCCGTTGGCCAGCGCCAGGGCGATCCGCTGCCGGAACGCGGGGTCCCTGAACTTGGCCGCCTCGGCGGCGTTGCGCATGTTTCCGGTCTCGATGAAGATCTTCGGCACCGTGGACAGGTTGAGCCCGCCCAGGTCGCTGCGGTAGTCGAGCGCCTTGTTGCCGATGTAGGTGGAGTAAGGCAGGCCCGTGCCCTTGCGGTAGGCGTCGCGTACGGCGATGCCGAGCCTGCTGGAGGCGGCCACGACCTTGTCGACCGGACCCTTGATCTTCTTCGGCATGATGACGTGGAAGCCGTGGTTGGCCGGGCCCGAGCCGTCGGCGTGCACGGAGATGGCGGCGTCGGCCCCGGCCTTGTTGCCGATGGCGGCCCGCTGCGTGATGCACGGGCCGACGCTGTCGTTGTCGTGGCGGGTCAGCTTGACCGTGGCGCCCCGGCCCTTGAGGATCTTCACCATCCGCTTGGAGACGTCCCAGGTGAAGGCGGCCTCGCTGTAGCCGTCGTTGGTGGACGTGCCGGTCGTGTCGCAGGGCTTCCACTTGGTCAGCACGTTGACCTTGCGGTTGACCGCCGTGGGGTTGCGGTAGTTGCCGCCGTTGTGGCCCGGGTCGATGACGATGACCTTGCCGTCGAGCGGCTTGGCCTCGGGCGGCGCCTCCTTCGCGGGCGCGGAGGAGGATGAAGCCTGCCCCGCCGGCGTCGCGGGGGCGGCCTGACCTGCCGCGGCGCCACCGGAGCCGGTGCCGCCACACGCGGAGGCGATCAGGCCGCAGACGGCGAGGACTGTGGCTGGTAGAGCACGCATGCCGTCCAACTTACGGCAAGCAGGGAGCCGCGGCCCCGGCTTACGCCCCAAGCGTGGCGGTACGCGGGTCAGCCCTCACCGGGACGCCTGTCTCACCAGACGTGCTCTCCGACCTCCTGCCGTTCGAGCAGGGCGGCCAGCTCCCGCGCGTCCTCGGCGTCGAGCCCGAGAACGACGCGGGGGCGGCCCCACGGATGGTCCAGCGAGTGGGCGACGTAGCTGGCGACCGATTCCGCGCCGCCGTCGGTGCCCCGTCCCCTGTTCGCTCGCCAGTGCCCCCAGGCGCGCTCTAGCTCGGCCGCGGCGCGCTGGGCGCAGGACACCAATTCCGGATCACGCATGACTGTTCCCCCCGGATCAGATCGTGACCGGACCGAATCCGGCCACAATTAGCATGACCCTGACGAGTAAACCGCCGTGCGGCCGCGCCTCCACACGGCTTGACCCAGCCTTGGCCCGCTCTTAGGCGGGTCCCGTGCTGCGCCGCACGATCAGCTCAGGGCGTACCTCCCTCAGTCGCGCGACCTTGCCCGGATCTCCGATCCGGTCGCTCAGCAGCGCGGCGGCCGATCGGCCCATGGCCCGGCGCGGCTGGTCGACCGAGGTGAGCGAGATGTGGTGGGAGGCCGACAGGTGCGTGTTGTCGTAGCCGACCACCGACAGGTCCTCGGGCACGCGCAGGCCCAGTTCGCTCGCGGCGGACAGCACGCCGAGAGCCACCACGTCATTGGCGGCGAAGATCGCCGTGGGCCTGGGGTCACGGGTCAGCAGCGCGACGGCCGCGTCCCTGCCGCCCTCCTCCGTGGAGTCGGCGGCCTCGACCATGATGTACGGCGCCAGCGAATGCCTGCGCATGGCCACGAGATAACCCTCGCAGCGTGACGAGCGCCTGCCCTCGATGTGCGCGATCCGCTTGTGGCCGTGCTCGACCAGGTGGTCGATGGCCAGCCGGGCGCCGAGCTGGTCGTCGTCGACCACGATGTCGACGCCGTCGAGCTCGATGTCACGTTCCCCTACGACGACCGTGGGGGTGTACGCGGTGGCCTCGATCAGCGTCTCGCTGGTCGGCGCGATGCCGAGCAGGACCAGCCCGTCGACCCTCAGCTCAAGGAAGGCCTCCACGGCCTCGTCCTCGAACGCCGGGTCCCACTGGCTGTTCCCGATCAGCATGCGCAGGCCGTCGCCGTGCAGGCTCTCCTGCAGTCCGTCGAGGAACTCCGCGTAGAACGGGTTGTGCAGGTCGGCGACGAGCGCGCCCACCAGATGCGTACGTCCTTCGACCAGGCTGCGCGCGACCGCGTTCGGCCGGTAGCCGAGCTCGCGGGCCGCCTGCAGCACGGCCTGGCGCCGGTGCTCGCTCACGTGCGGGGATCCGCGCAGCACGAGAGAGACCAGCGATTTCGACACGCCGGCTCGTTCGGCGACGTTACGGATGGTCGGTCTGGGCCGAGGCAGTGCGTCTACCTCTCTGAGCTCGGCGATGGTTGAAGAGTTGACGGGCGGTCCTGACATGTGTCTCCCCCGCGATGCGGATATGGGCACCTGTCTGACCAAACGATCGAGTTAGCCGCAGGGTACGGCCTTCGTTACGGATTAGCGCAACCTTGCTCACCCGGAGGTCGATGTTGACTGGACGGTCGCGCGTCCGCTATTGGGCAGGCCGTCGGATACTGTGCAGGTGTGACACCCGGGAAGGCAGCCGAGACCGCAGCTGAGACGGCCCCCGAGACGAGCCCCGAGCCGACCCCCGAGCCGGCCCGCGCGACGACCCCCGCGACGACCTCCGAGACGACTCGGCCGGCGCGGCGCAGGCTCAGCGTGGACCGGCGCAGGGAAGAGCTGATGGCGGCGGCGCTGGAGCTGTTCAGCACCCGCGACGCGGAAGACGTCTCGATCGACGACGTGGCCTCGGCGGCAGGAGCTTCGCGGGCGCTGGTCTACCACTACTTCGGCGGCAAGCAGGAGCTCTACGTGGCCGCGCTGCGGAGCGCGGCGGAGCAGCTGGAGTCCCGGCTGCGGCCCCACGGGGGCGGCAGGCCGCTCGACGAGCTTGCCTCAGGGCTCAGTCGCTACTTCGACTTCGTCGAGGAACACGCGGCGGGCTTCGCGGCGCTGCTGCGCGGCGGCCCGGCCAACAGGAGCGGCGAGGTCGGTGAGATCGTCGACGGCGTGCGCCGCCGGCTCTTCCGGTTGATCCAGAAGCAGATGGGCGTCGAGGATCCCAGCCCGGTGCTGCGCACGACCCTGCGGTCGTGGATCGCCTCCGTGGAGACGGCCGGCCTCGACTGGCTCGAGTATCGCGACATAGAGCGATCGACACTCGAGAAGCTGCTCGTCGATCATATGATCGCGCTGCTAGGCGTCGCCGCCGCGCACGACGGTGACGTCGCCAGGCTGCTTGAGCTGCTGGCGTGACAGCCTTGGTCGGGCTGTCTCACTGAACGGGGACAGCTTCGATTGAGCTGCCTGACTGAGGTCGGGACAGCCGCGGGTCGGCTGCCTCACCGGAGTGACGTGACTCGGGGAGGATGGCGCCGGGCGGGCGGCGCCAACTTCCCGTGCGACGTCATGTCGTCACAGCGGTGGACCGGGCCGGTCGCCGACCTGGTCCACCCCTTCAACCCCCCTGAGGTCCGTGACGACCCCTCCAGCTACTCGGAGCGCTGCTGCGGAATCCCCGCGAGCAGTGCTCGGACCTCGGTCTCCCGGTAACGCCGATGACCGCCGAGGGTACGAATCGACGTCAACTTGCCCGCCTTGGCCCACCGCGTAACGGTCTTGGGGTCGACCCTGAACATGGTCGCGACCTCAGCGGGCGTGAGCAGTGGCTCGGCCTCGGGTGTACGAGCTGACATTTGTGCGGCCTCTCCTCCGTGTGGACCGGCTTAGCGATCCTGTGACTGCCTTTGCGCGTGTCACGGATGTCCCCCTATGGCGCAGAGCGTGCGGCTTTTCCGAGCCATATGCGGCATCACCCGATGTGACCATACCGCCACGCAGAGCGATTGGCGAGCCCTTCTTTGACCCAACTGCCCGCCCCCGTGGCCATGTCACGCTCGGTGATTCTAGCGACACGTTTCGTGGTATCGCAGTGAAAACGGCAAACTACTCAGTTCGCAGAAGAGAGCAGCCGCGAGACGTGACCTACTCATGCAGGTCAGACAGCCGTATTGGGGCTCAGTTGGCAGATTCCAGCAGTTGCATTGACTTCCACCGGAGGATGACCCTCTGGTACATGGCATAGGCAAGTTCTTCTTGACCCGTGTCCAGGCCCGTCAGGGCCGCTGAAAGCTCCGCGACGGACTGGTCGGCCTGCAACGCGTCGTCGTCCATGAGGTGCACGAGCCCGCCGTAGTCGAGTTCGACCAGGCTGTGGGGGTGGAACTCCTCCAGCCACCGCGCGATGTCCTCGACGTCGAAATTGGACGCCACGTCGCCCAGATGGCGGCGCAGGACGTTGAGCGCGCGCGCCGCCCGCCTCCTGGCCTGCGCCATGGAGGTGACGTAGATGAGGTTACGCCCCGTAGTGGTCGTCACGTCCTGCCCCGGATTGGCCGAGCCGAGCACCAGCCAGCGCTCGTTCCCATCAAACGGCACGAACCACGACGGCGGCACGTGCCACGCCGTGGTGCGGATGTGGGTGCGCAACGCCGATGATCCGGCCCTTCGCTTGTAGCGATCGAAGTCGTCGGCCGTCTGCTCGGCGATCGGCTTGGGCACGAGGTGATCCATCAGTTTCACGGGAGTGGTGCCACGAAGCCGTGAGAACGCCATCCACGAGCGCAGGCGGGTCTGCCAGGGACACACATAGAGACGGTCCTCAACACGCCGGAGATAGGCGTTGGGGCTCTCCTGGGCGGGAACGGGTTGAGGGGGCATGCCGAGCAGGCGCATGACGGACTCGCCGTGCTCCGCATTGAGCGCGTTCGCGCGGCGCGGGCGGTCCCGTGAGTCGGCGTAGTCGGCCCACACCTTGCGCTCGGACTCGGCGAACGCGGTCAGTGGCTCATAGACACGGAGGTAGGCGGCATAGGGCAGCACGGAGGCATCGTGTCACGAAGCGATCCTGCGCGCACCGTCGAGGCTTACTACTCTGTGAGGTGATCTCCGCCGCAAAGGTGCGGTGGACCGGACAGGGAGTCACTACCGTGACCGACGTCTTCGGAGCGTCCCACAAGGACGTCCATGAGCAGGTCGTGTTCTGCGCCGACGAGCCGAGCGGCCTGCGTGCCATCATCGCCATCCACAACACGGCGCTGGGGCCGGCACTGGGAGGCACCAGGTTCTATCCGTACGAGAGCGAGCAGGCGGCCCTGGCCGACGTGCTCAACCTCGCCAAGGGCATGGCGTACAAGAACGCGCTGGCGGGCCTCGACCTGGGTGGCGGCAAGGCCGTCATCATCGGCGACCCGGCGCGCGACAAGAGCGAGGCGCTGCTGCGCGCCTACGGCAGGTTCGTCCAGTCGCTCGGCGGGCGCTACATCACCGCCTGCGACGTGGGCACCTACAGCGAGGACATGGACATCGTCGCGCGCGAGACGCGCTTCGCCACCGGCCGCACCCTGGCCCACGGCGGGGCCGGCGACTCCTCGATCCTCACCGCCTACGGCGTGTTCCAGGGCATGCGGGCCTCGGCCGAGCGGGTCTTCGGCACGCCGTCGCTGCGCGGCAAGCGGGTCGGCGTGGAGGGGGTCGGCAAGGTGGGCCACCGCCTGGTCGGGCTGCTCCGTGAGGACGGCGCCGACGTCGTGATCTGCGACGTCGATCCAAGAGCGGTCGAACGCGTACGTCAGCGGCATCCCGAGGTCGAGGTGGTCGCCGACGCGCGTGCGCTGGTGGAGGCCGACATCGACGTCTTCGCGCCCTGCGCGCTGGGCGGCGCGCTCGACGACGACTCGGTGGCCGCGCTCAAGGCGAAGATCGTCTGCGGGGCGGCCAACAACCAGCTCGCCCATCCGGGCGTGGAGAAGCAACTCGCCGAACGCGGCATCCTCTACGCGCCCGACTACGTGGTCAATTCCGGCGGTGTGATTCAGGTCGCCGACGAGATCGGGGGCTTCGACATGGAACGAGCCAGGTCGAAGGCGGCCCAGATCTACGACACGACTCTGAAGATCTTCCGAATCGCCGCCGAGGAGGGCGTTCCGCCGGCGGTGGCAGCAGATAGGCTGGCCGAGCGCAGAATGTCGGAAGTCGGGCGGATTAGGGGCATTTGGCTGGGCCACTGACGCCCCACGTCCATACGACGTACCGAGCTGGGCACAAAACAGGTACGGTAATAGGCGAACGATAGGCTGACGCCCAAAGTCAGGCGGCGTCAGTGTGTGGTGCGTTAGCGACGAGGGGTCGGGGACGACCCCACACGAGGGGGTCGAGCCAATGGGGCGCGGCCGAGCAAAGGCCAAGCAGGTCAAGGTTGCTCGCCAGCTGAAGTACAACAGCGGTGGCACGGATCTTGACCGTCTTCGCGACGAACTCGGGGTCGGCGACCCCGGCCGCAATGACGACGCCGACGACCGCGATGATGAGCTGGCGGATCGCTATGCCGATTACGCCGATGACTATGGCGCCGGAGAAGACGACGACGGCCGTTCGCCCGGCCGCCGGTAGGCGTTCTCCAGGTTGAGGTGGCCGAGGGCCCGGCACGCCGGATCCTCGGCCACACTCGTCGGGCCCCACGGGTGACCGTGGGGCTTTCGTCACGTGGGGCGAAGCCGGTACGAGCTTCCGATCTCGGGACGTTCACACATCCGAGCGGAGCGCCTTTCGCGGGTGAGCACTCCGCACACGAATGCGATGCGCCTTCCACGAGTGCTCATTCCGCACGCATCGATGCGCGGGCCTTTTGAGCACTCCGCGGGTTTCCTTCGCGTTCCTCGGCGGAAGCCGGGGCGCGGTGCCCCGGCTCCGTGAGGTGGCGTCAGCGGTAGCGGGCCTGTCCCGTGCCGGGCACGATCTCGCCCAGCACCCAGGCGTCCAGCCCGCGCCCGGCCAGCAGCCTGATCGCCGCGTCGGCGACGTCGGCGGCCACCACGGCCGCCATGCCGACCCCGAGGTTGAACGTGCGGTCCATGTCCCGCTGGGCGATCTTCCCGAGCCCGGCCAGCACCCCGAAGACCGCGGGCGGCGTCCACGACGACCGGTCGAGCAGCGCGTCGAGACCGGCCGGCAGCGACCTGGACAGGTTGTTCTCGATCCCGCCGCCGGTGATGTGCGCGTAGGCGTGCACATCGACCGCGCGGGCCAGCTCCAGGCAGTCGAGCGAGTAGATCCGCGTCGGTTCCAGCAGCTCCTCGCCCAGCGGACGGCCCAGCTCGGGCAGCACGGTGTCGAGCGAGAGCGCGGCCTCGCGCAGCACGTGACGCACCAGCGAGTAGCCGTTGGAGTGGACGCCCGACGAGGCCAGCGCCAGCACCACGTCACCGGCGACCACGCGGTCGGGGCCGAGCATCGCCGACGCCTCCACGACGCCGGTGCCCGCACCCGCAAGATCGTATTCGTCCGGGCCCATCGCCCCCGGGTGCTCGGCCGTCTCGCCGCCCACCAGCGCGGCCCCGGCCAGCCGGCAGCCCTCGGCCACGCCGCCGACGATCTCGGCGACGCGCTCGGGAACCAGCTTGCCGCAGGCGATGTAGTCGGTCATGAACAGCGGCTCGGCCCCGCAGACCACCAGGTCGTCGAGGACCATGCCGACCAGGTCGATGCCGATCGTGTCGTGCTTGCCGTACCGCTGGGCGATCATGACCTTGGTGCCGACGCCGTCGGTCGAGCTGGCCAGCAGCGGGCGCCGGTAACGCAGCAGCGCCGAGGCGTCGAAGAGCCCGGCGAAGCCGCTGGCGTCGTCGACCACCTCCGGCCGCCGCGAGCGCGCCACCTTGTCCTTCATCAGGGCCACGGCCCGCTCGCCCGCCTCGATGTCGACCCCGGCGGCCTCGTAGGTGCTCACGTCTTGCTCTCCAACACGAACTTGCCCACGTTGTCCTGGTCGATCGGGATGGGATAGGTGCCGTCGAAGCAGGCCCTGCACAGGCGCTCGGACGGAATGGTGGTGGCCTTGGTCAGGCCCTCCAGGGAGATGTAGCCGAGCGAGTCGGCCCCCAGCGAGGCCCGGATCTCCTCGACCGACAGCGAGCCCGCGATCAGCTCCGCCCTGGTGGCGAAGTCGATGCCGTAGAAGCACGGCCACTGCACGGGCGGGGAGGAGATGCGTACGTGCACCTCACGCGCTCCCGCCTCGCGCAACATTTTGACGATGGCCCGCTGGGTGTTGCCGCGCACGATCGAGTCGTCCACGACCACCAGCCGCTTGCCCTCGACGACCTCGCGCAGCGGGTTGAGCTTGAGCCGGATGCCGAGCTGGCGGATGGTCTGCGACGGCTGGATGAACGTGCGGCCGACGTAGGAGTTCTTCACCAGGCCCTGGCCGTAGGGGATGCCGCTCTCCTCGGCGTAGCCCACGGCGGCGGGCGTGCCGGACTCGGGCGTCGGGATGACCAGGTCGGCCTCGACCGGGTGTTCGCGGGCCAGTACGCGGCCCACCTCGACCCGGGTGACCTGCACGCCGCGCCCGGCGATGGTGGTGTCGGGGCGGGCGAGGTAGACGTACTCGAACAGGCAGCCCTTCGGCTCGGCCAGCGCGAAGCGGCGCGACCGCACGCCGCGCTCGTCGATGGTGAGCATCTCGCCCGGCTCGACCTCGCGGACGAACGTGGCGCCCACGATGTCGAGCGCCGCGGTCTCGGAGGCCACCACCCAGCCGCGCTCCAGGCGGCCCAGGACCAGCGGGCGGATGCCCTGCGGGTCGCGGGCGGCGTAAAGGGTCTTCTCGTCCATGAAGACCAGCGTGTAGGCGCCCTTGACCTGCGGGAGCAGCTCGGCGGCCGCGTCTTCGACGGAACGGGTGCGGTCCTGCGCGAGCAGCGTGGTCAGGACCTCGGTGTCGGTGGTCGCGCGGATGGAACCGGGCTCAAGCCGCTGGGCCAGCTCCGGGGTGTTGATGAGGTTGCCGTTGTGGGCCAGCGCGAGCCCGCCCACGTCGGTCGAGCTCAGCGTGGGCTGCGCGTTCTCCCACACACTGGATCCGGTGGTGGAGTAGCGGCAGTGACCGATCGCCAGGTGGCCGCGCAGGGTGCTCAGCACCGACTCGTCGAAGACCTGGGCCACCAGGCCCATGTCCTTGTAGACGAGAATGCGGCTGCCCTCGCTGGCCGCGATGCCCGCGGACTCCTGCCCGCGGTGCTGCAACGCGTACAGCCCGTAGTAGGTGAGTTTGGAAACTTCCTCGCCCGGAGCCCAGACGCCGAAGACGCCACAGGCGTCTTTAGGTGCGCGGTCGTGGGGGTCCAGGTCATGGCCGAGCCGGCCGTCGCCCTTCAGCACATGCCTCAGTCTAGGTCGGCGGCTTCCGTGCTCGCACACCCGGGGGCGATATCGGGGCCTCCGCCCCGCCTCTCACCTGGAGCTTTGACGCATGGTGACCCAAGGTTGGACACGGTATTACCGTGTCGCGCGGTTTAACGGACCCCTTCCGCGAAAGGGTGAAGTATCCGGCATGCTGACCCGGCGGGAGACGCAGACGTGAGCACACCTGGGGACCCGAACGAGCCCCGCCAGGGGCAGGACCCGCGCGAAGGCCGCCACGACGAGGGGGAGCCCGCGTGGTGGAGTGAGGGCATGCCGCCGGAGGAGCCGACCCGCGGTGACGAACCGTCCAGGGGCAGCGAGCCGGCGCAGGGGGAGGAGCCGCACCCGGGCGGGGAGCCGATCGCGCCCAGGCCGCCCGTGGCGCCGCAGCCGGGCGCGCCTGAGCCCGACGTGCCGCCGACGCACGAGCCGAGGCCGGCCGACGGGCCGTCCCATCCCGATCTGCCCACCTCGCCGGAGACGCCGCCGCCCGCGACGGGCGGAGACACCGGCCCGACGACCCCGACGACCCCGACGACGCCGACGACCACGCCGACGACGACGCCGACGACCACGCCGCCCGCCGGTGGCGCGGACGCCGAGTCGACGCAGGTGTTCCCGGTGCCCGGCGCGACTCCGTCCTATCCGGGCTGGAGCGGGACGCCGCACGAGGAGGAGCCGCCGCCCAGGCCGGCGCCCTCCCGCTACGAGCAGGGCCCGTCCGGCCCCTCAGGCCCGCCCCAAGGCCCCTCAAGTCCGCCCCAGGGCCCGCCGTACGGCGGCCAGGAGGGTCCGTCGTACCAGGGCGGCCCGCTGCGGGACCAGGACCCGACCGTGCCCGGCACGACCCCCTCCAGCCCGTACGGCGGCCCGCCCGGCTACCCCCCGCCCCCGGGATCGCCCTACGGCGCCCAGCCGTCCCCGTACGGCGGATACCAGCAGCCGCCCCCCGGCAGCGGCCTGGCCACCGCCTCGCTCGTCCTCGGCGTGGCCAGCCCGTTCCTGGTCTTCGTCTGCTTCACCGGCCTCATCACGGCCATCCTGTCGATCGTCTTCGGCTGCGTGGCCCTGGTCAGGCAGGTCGGCAGGGGCCGCGCCATCGCCGGCATCGTGATCAGCATCCTGTCGCTGATCCTCTTCGCGATCGTGGCCATCTGGTTCTGGAACGTGGTGCAGGAGTGCGCCCACCTGGACGGCCAGCTCGCCGACCGCTGCTTCGAGTCGAAGTTCCCCTGGATGAACGGCAGCCGCTAGAGCGGCAGGTGCGCTGACAGGTCGGCTCGCGCCCCGCTGGCGGAGATGGCGCCTTTGGCCATGGCCTCGTCCCAGGTCAGGCGGCCCAGGGCGAGCTCGATCCAGGTCCGCCCGTCGGTCTCGACCACGTTCGGCGGGGTGCCGCGGGTGTGGCGGGGCCCCGCGATGGCCTGGACGGCCGCGTACGGGGGCACGCGCACCTCGACGGTCCTTCCCGGCGCGGCTGTCGCGAGCCGGTCGAGCAGGTGGCGTACGGCCTGCCTGGCCGCGTCGCGCTCGGGCTTCAGCCCCCGGTCGTAGGCGGCCAGCACGGCGGCCACGAGTGCTTCGGGCAGGGCGGACGCCGGGCCGTCGTAGGGCGGCTCGTCGAGGGCGACGAGCTGGGCGTCGAGGGCCGATCTCAGCTTCTCCGGATCCATCTTGCGTGGTGGCACCCCACCATTGTCTCCCGGGAAGCGTTCATCGAGATGGAGGTCGTCGTTCACCTCGGGTTTCGACAGTGACCGTAGCGTCCCCGCCGTACAACCGCGCCCATTGATGGAGGACCTGTGGCGAACCCCGACGCGGGACGGCGGCTGCTGCCGCTGCTGTCCACCCCGCACAAAGGTGGCCGATCCGCGCTGACGTGTCAGTTCCGCTGCGGCAACGCGTGCGCGCATGACGTGGCCAACACCAGCGGCAACGCCTACTTCGGCGACGTGGTGCGCGAGGCGATGTCGCGGCGCGGCGTGCTGCGGGCGGGCGCGCTGGGCGCCCTCGTGGCCGGCGCGGGGGTGGCGGGCGCGGGCGTCCCGGCCTTCGCGGACGAGCCCGCGGAGGCCGCCAGGGGAAAGGGGCACGGCAGCGGCGACCTGCGCTTCACGCCCGTGCCGCCGAACAAGGAAGACGCGCTGAGCATCCCGGACGGTTACCGTTCCTCCGTGGTGGTGCGCTGGGGCGACCCGGTGCTGCCCGACGCACCGGAGTTCGACTTCGACAACCAGAGCGCCGACGCCCAGAACAAGCAGTTCGGCTACAACTGTGACTACGTGACGCTGCTGCCCATGGGCAAGGACCGGGCGCTGCTCTGGGTCAACCACGAGTACACCGACGAGAGCCTGATGTTCCGCGGCTACACCGGCGGCGCGGAGGCGACCGAGGAGCAGATCCGGATCGGGCTGGCCGCGCACGGCGGCTCGGTCGTGGAGATCGAGCGCTCCGGCGGCAAGGGCGAGTGGAAGCTGGTCACCAGGGGCCGCCGCCGCTACAACCGGCGCATCACGGCCCAGACGAAGATGCGGTTCAGCGGCCCGGCGGCGGGGCACGCCCTGCTCAGGACGGCGGCCGACCCCAAGGGCGTCGGGCCCGTCGGCATGCTGAACAACTGCTCGGGCGGCACCACCCCGTGGGGCACGGTGCTGACCGCCGAGGAGAACTTCGACCAGTACTTCGTCAACGGCGACAAGGTGCCGGCGGAGCAGAAGCCGTACATCACCCGCTACACGATCCAGACCGGCGTGCCGTCGAGCAGCCGCAGGTTCGACCGCGTCGAGGAGCGCTTCGACCTGGAAAAGCACCCGAACGAGGCCAACCGGTTCGGGTGGATCGTGGAGATCGACCCGTTCGACCCCGACTCCACGCCGATCAAGCGCACCGCGCTCGGGCGGTTCAAGCACGAGGCCGCCAACACGACGCTGGCCCGTGACGGCCGCCTGGTCGTCTACATGGGTGACGACTCGCGCTACGAGTACATCTACAAGTTCGTCTCCAAGGAG
This sequence comes from Nonomuraea sp. NPDC048882, assembly GCF_040649755.1. Classification (NCBI taxonomy): domain Bacteria; kingdom Bacillati; phylum Actinomycetota; class Actinomycetes; order Streptosporangiales; family Streptosporangiaceae; genus Nonomuraea; species Nonomuraea sp. NPDC048882. Next base: position 34,537 of record NZ_JBEZGB010000028.1, on the reverse strand, counting down.
CGCTACAAGCCCGGTTTCGACCGGCACAACCGCACGCTGCTGGACGAGGGCACCCTGTACGTGGCCAAATTCACCGGCGACAGCCCGGCGTCCGAGATCGACGGCTCCGGCAAGCTGCCCGCGGACGGTGAGTTCGACGGCTCGGGCGAGTGGATTCCGCTGGTCTCGGGCGACAAGTCGTACGTGGACGGCATGTCCGCCGCCGAGGTGCTCGTCCACACCCGCTCGGCCGCCGACAAGGTCGGCGCGACCAAGATGGACCGCCCAGAGGACATGGAGCGCAACCCGGTCACCGGCGGCGTGTACGTGGCCCTGACCAACAACACCAACCGCACCGCGGCCGAGGCGGACGAGGCCAATCCGCGTTCCGCGAACAAGCACGGCCACGTCCTGGAGATCGTGGAGCGGCGCGGCGACGCCGGGGAGAAGCGGTTCGCCTGGTCGATCCCGCTGGTCTGCGGCGACCCGAACGACGCCGCCACCTACTTCGCCGGCTACGACAAGAGCAAGGTCTCGCCGATCTCCTGCCCGGACAACGTCACGTTCGACAAGGACGGCAACCTCTGGATCTCCACGGACGGCAACGCGCTGGGCACGAACGACGGCCTGTTCGTGATGCCGGTCAAGGGCAAGGAGCGCGGCCACCTGCGCCAGTTCCTCACCGTGCCGGTCGGCGCCGAGACCTGCGGCCCGCTCGTCACGGCCGACCAGCGCAGCGTCTTCGTGGCGGTGCAGCACCCGGGCGAGACCGACGGGGCGAGCCCGGAGGAGCCGAGCAGTCACTGGCCTGACGGAGACCAGCCGCGCCCGTCGGTCGCGGTGGTCTGGCACGGGCAGGGCAAGAAGATCGGCGCTTGACCTCAGGTTAACTTGAGGTCGTAGGGTCCGTGCCATGAGCATGGAAGTGACGGCCTGGCACCAGCTGTACTCGATGAACAACCAGCCGCAGCGTCGCAGCGTTTCGAGGGCGACGCTGCGGCGCATCGGCGGCTTCGCCCGCCCGCACCGCCGCAGGCTGGCGTGGTTCCTCGTGCTGAGCGTCGTGACGGCCGCCCTGGCGGTGGGCGCGCCGCTGCTCGCGGGCCGGGTTGTCGACGCCATCTTCACCGGCGAGCCGCTCCAGGTGGTCGTCACCGTGGCGCTGGCCATCGCCGCCCTGGCCATCGCGGAGGCCGGCCTGGGGCTGGTGAACCGGTGGCTGTCGGCGGGCCTGGGCGAGAGCCTCATCCTCGACCTGCGCACGGCCGTCTTCGACCACGTGCAGAAGATGCCGATCGCGTTCTTCACCAGGACCCGTACCGGCGCGCTGGTCAGCCGGCTCAACAACGACGTGATCGGCGCCCAGCGGGCCTTCACCGACACGCTGTCGGGCGTGGCGGGCAACCTCGTGACGCTCGTGCTGACGCTGATCGCGATGATCGGCATCTCCTGGCAGATCACCCTGCTCGCGCTGCTGCTCCTGCCCGTCTTCGTGCTGCCGGCCCGGCGGATGGGCACCAGGATCGCCCGGCTGCGGCGCGAGGCGGCCGACCTCAACGCGGCCATGGCCACGCAGATGACCGAGCGCTTCTCCGCGCCGGGCGCGACGCTGGTCAAGCTGTTCGGCCGGCCCGCGCACGAATCCACCGAGTTCGCGAGCAGGGCCAGCAGGGTCCGCGACATCGGGGTGCGCTCGGCGATGACCCAGTCGGCCTTCGTGACCGCGCTGACGCTGGTCTCCGCGCTGGCCCTGGCCCTCGTGTACGGCCTGGGCGGCTTCTACGCCCTGCGCGGACAGCTGGCCCCCGGCGCCCTGGTGGCCATGGCCATGCTGCTCACCCGCCTCTACGCGCCCCTGACCGCGCTGGCCAGCGCCCGCGTGGACGTCATGAGCGCGGTCGTCAGCTTCGAGCGCGTCTTCGAGGTGCTCGACCTCAAGCCGCTCATCCAGGACCGGCCGGACGCCCGCGAGGTGCCCGAGGGCCCGGTCTCGGTCGAGTTCGACGACGTGCGTTTCGCCTACCCCTCGGCCGACAAGGTCTCGCTCGCCTCACTGGAGGAGGTCGCCACGCTCGACTCGCGCGGCGGCGAGGAGGTGCTGCACGGCATCTCGTTCCGGGCCGAACCCGGCCAGATGGTGGCGCTGGTCGGCTCGTCGGGAGCGGGCAAGTCCACGATCGCCCAGCTGCTGCCCCGCCTGTACGACGTCGACTCGGGCGCCGTCCGGCTCGGCGGCGTGGACGTACGCGACCTGAGCGCCGACTCCATCCGCGACACGCTCGGCATGGTCACCCAGGACGGCCACCTGTTCCACGAGACCATCCGCGCCAACCTGCTGCTGGCCAGGCCGGAGGCGAGCGAGGACGAGCTCTGGGACGCGCTCTCTCGCGCCCGCCTGGCCGCCCTCATCGAGTCGCTGCCCGACGGGCTCGACACGGTCGTCGGCGAGCGCGGCTACCGCCTGTCGGGCGGCGAGCGCCAGCGCCTGACGATCGCCCGGCTGCTGCTGGCCAGGCCCAGGGTGGTCATCCTGGACGAGGCCACGGCGGCGCTCGACTCGACCTCGGAGGCGGCCGTGCAGGCGGCGCTGGGCGAGGCGCTGGCCGGCCGGACCGCCGTGGTGATCGCGCACCGGCTCTCCACGATCAGGGCCGCCGACGTCATCCTCGTCATCGAGGACGGGCGGGTGGCCGAGCGCGGCACGCACGCCGAGCTGCTCGCCGCCGGCGGCCGCTACGAGGAGCTCTACCGCACTCAGTTCGAGGACCCCACGACGGCGGGCGCGGCGGCCTGAGGCTCCTCAGGCTCGGCCCGGTCGCGCAGCGACCAGAGCGCGATCGGGATCGCCGCCACCACCACGACGGCCGCGATGACCAGCGTGAACTGGTAGGCGTCGAGGAAAGCAGCCAGCGGCGGCAGGTCGCTGCCGCTCTGCCTGGAGCTGAGGAACGCGCCCAGCACGGTGATGCCGAGCAGCCCGAACACCTCGCGGGAGACGTTGAGCACGCCCGAGGCCACCCCGGCGCGGGCCTTGGGCATGCCGCCCAGCACGGCGGAGGTCAGGGGGACGAGCAGGCCGCCGCCGAGGCCGTACAGGAGGAACCAGGGGGCGACGTCGGGAAAGCCGCCGTCGGCGCCGACGCGGGAGATCAGGAAGATCGCCGCGCCCATGAGCGCCATCCCGAGCGCCACCGTGCGGCCGATGCCGAGCGCGGCGCTGATCCGCTGCGACAGGAGCGCGACCACGGCCATGGTCAGCGCCATCGGCACGAACGACGCGCCCGCCTCGGTGGGGGTGAAGCCGAGCACGTTCTGCAGCCACAGGGCGCTGAAGAAGTAGATCCCGAACACCCCGAACGACCAGATCCCGCTGGTCAGCAGCCCGCCGCTGAACACCCGCGACCTGAACAGCGACACCGGCACCATCGGTTCGGCGGCGCGCGACTCGGCCAGCACGAACGCCACGGCCGCGACCACGAACACGCCCGCCGCGGCCAGGATCGCGGGTGAGGTCCAGCCGGCGCTCTCGCCCTCGATGAGCGCGTACGTCAGGGCGAAGAGCGCCACCGCCGAGGTGACCAGGCCGGGCACGTCGAGGTTGTGGCGCACCCGCTCGAACGCGGGCCTGACCGCCCACAGCGCCAGCCCGGCCGTCACGACGCCGATGGGGACGTTGACCAGGTAGATCCAGCCCCAGTGCAGGTTCTCGCTGATGAAGCCGCCCACGACCGGCCCGAGCGCCATCGACAGCGCTCCCGCCATGCTCCAGATGCCCACGGCCCTGCCGCGCTCATCGGGGTCGGGGAAGATCTGGCTGATCAGCGCGAGCGCGGTGGGGGTGAGCAGGGCCGCGCCCACGCCCTGCACGGCTCGCGCCGCGATCAGCATGTCGCCCGAGGTGGCCAGTCCGGCCGCCAGCGAGGCCACGGTGAAGACGGCCAGGCCGCCGAGGAAGACCCTGCGGGCGCCGTACACGTCGGACAGCCGGCCGCCGGCCAGCATGAGGCCGGCGAAGACCAGGATGTACGAGCTGACGATCCACTCCAGGCCCGAGATTGTCAGGCCCAGGTCCCGCTGGATCGTGGGCAGGGCGACATTGCCCACGTTGTTGTCCAGATAGGTCATGAAGGTGCCTAGTGTCACCGCCGCCAAAGCCCACCATCGCATGAAATATCCTCCTATACGCTGTACTTGTACGTCGTATAGTTGAACTTGTACGTCGTATAGTTGTCAACCGTGATGGGAAAACTGACCGCGCGGGCGATCGCGGAACGGGCCCTGGAGATCGGCGACGTCGAGGGCCTCGAAGCCGTGACCATCCGCCGCCTGGCCACCGACCTCGGCGTGACCCCGATGGCCCTCTACTGGCACTACAAGAACAAGGAGCAGTTGCTCGTCGGCATGGCCGACCACCTGATCGGCGGCTTCGCGCCCAAGCCCGCCGACGAGCGCCCCTGGCAGGACCAGCTCCGCGACCTGGTCGAGGGCCTGATCAGGACACTGCGCACCCACCCCTGCGCCAAGGGCATCCTGGAGCAGATCGACCCGGTCGAGGTGGAGCACTTCCTGGCCGTCTGGGACCGCGCGCTCGGGCTGGCCCGTACGGCCGGCTTCACCGTGGACGAAAGCTGCCTGATCACCAAATACCTCCTGCAGAGCGCCATCTCCATCGCGGACGCGCCCGTCCACGTCCGGGCCGACTGCGAGTGGGAGGAGCAGGTGCGGATCAAGCAGGTGGGCCTGCAGTCGCTGCCCGTGCAGCGCTACCCCCACCTGGTGGAAGGCGCCTCCTCACTGGCCGGCGGACTGGCTCCCGGCCTGTACGACACCTTCGGCGTCGACCTCGTCCTGTCCGGCATCGAGGCGCTGGCGGCCAGGCGTTAGGGTCGTGATCATGCCCTTCGAGCTGATCTGCGAGATCGAACCCCCGACCAAGCCCGATCTGAAGCACGTCAGGCACCAGATCGGCACGATGAGCACGATCGCCCACTCGTTCCTCATCCCCGACAACCACATCGGCCGCGCCACCGTCTCCAGCGTGGCCGTGGCCCACGAGGTCGAGGCCATGGGCGGGCGCGGCATCGCCTGCCTCAACTCGCGCGACCGCAACCTGCTCGGCTTCCGCCGCGACCTCCTCACGGCGGCGGCGTACGGGGTCGAGCGGTTCCTGTTCGTCTACGGCGACAAACCGACGAGCGGTAACCGGACGAGCGATCTGACGGTGCGCTCGATGATCGCGGAGGCGCGCGAGTTCTCACCCGGCTTCCGCGTGGGCGCCGCCGCCGCGCTGCGCCCGCTTCCGGCTTGGAAGCTCCAGGCCGACTTCCTGTTCAGCCAGGTCAGCTACTCGGTCGAGGCGCAGGTGCGCTGGCGCGAAGAGCACCCCGCCGACGTGCCCGTCTACGCCGGCGTCATGGTCCTGGCCAGCGAGCGGCACGCCCGCACCCTGGCCGCCGCCATCCCCGACATCGCCCTGCCCGAGGATCTGGTGCGCCGGGTGGCCGCCGACCGCATGGCGGGCGTGGAGGCGGCCTGCGAGCAAGTGCTGGCCCTGCGCGACTCGGGCGCCTTCGCCGGCGTCCACCTCATCCCGGTCTCCCGCTACCGCGACGTCGAATCCAGACTGGCCCCGGCCCTCAAATAAGCCCGAGCTTCAGCATCAGCGCCCGATCAAGATCGGCACACTCATGCGCTTCCAGCGCGCCCGTGAACTCCCCGAGTCTTGATGGGGAAACGGAGTAGATCTGATCCGTCAGGACTCGGGACTTCGTTCCGTTGAATTCGATCTCCAGCCGGTAGACGGCAGGCCCAGCGCTCGTTGAGGTCATCGCTATGGTCAACGTGCTCGTGGTGAAGCGGTCCGACTGAATGATCACACCGTAGCGCCGCCCCTGTTGCTCGTGGTCGCGGGTCCCTGGCAGGGCCTTGAGCTCGTAGATCGCGCCCCGAAATATCACTCGGCTACGCCCATGAAGCGCTGGATCGCCAACATCTCGGCCTGATCGTCAGGGTCGTTGCGCAGTCGGTCCGCGTCCGCTGTGGCCTGGTTGAGTAGCATTTCCTTGTAAGTGTGGAGCAGGGCGTAACGAACCGCCTCAGAGCGGCTTCTCGTCTCCCCTGCGAGCGCACGCAGGGCCGTCTCCATGGCTTCGTCGGTGCGTACGTTAAGCGTTCCCATGGCCTAAGTGTAACACGGTCTGTAATACATCAGCGACGTGGTGGGCGGGCGAGGGCGGCCAGGGCGGTGCCGGTGAGGGCTACGGCGAAGAGGACGCCGTACGCGCGCTGGAACCCGTCCATGAGCTGCCCCACCGCCACCGGCGAGAGCGTGGACAGCGTGCCCGCGTACACCTGCGCCCGCAGCGCCGGCCCGACCGATGCGGTCAGGACGCTGAGTGACAGGCCGACGCTGATCACGATGCCGACGTTCATCACCATGACCCGGAAGCCGTTGACCACTCCCAGGCTGCCGGTCGGCAGCGCCCGCATGACCTGCGTCGTGTTCCCGGTCAGGAACGTTCCGCTGCCGCAGCCGGCCACGAACAGCCCGCCCCCGATCACCCAGTACGGCGTCGCCGGATCGGCCGCCAGCGCCAGCACGCCGAGCCCGGTCGTGCTCATCGCCGCCCCCACGATCGACAGCGCGTACGGCGACACCCGCCGCCCCAGCATGCCCACGAGCGGGGAGGCCAGCCCGATCCCGACCGGCACCGGCAGCACGCTCAGCCCCGCCTCGAACGCGTCCAGGCCCTTGGCCGCCTGGAAGTACAGCGCCACCACGAGGATCAGCGCGGAACGGGCCAGCGCGTTGCAGAAGGAGGCCAGGTTCGCGCAGGCCAGCAGCCGCCCGCCGAACAGCCGCAGATCCAGCACCGGGCTGGGGGAGCGCCGCCCGGCCAGCACGATGAGCGGCACCAGCAGCACGAAGACCCCCGCCCCAATCAGGAACACAGGGCTGGACAGCCCGCCGGAGCCGGCCTCCGACAGCGCCAGCAGCAGCGCCGACAGCGCCGCGAACACCAGCAGGTTGCCCAGCGCGTCCACCGGCGCCTTCGGCCTCCTGGGCATCTTCCGCAGCAGGCCCGCGCCCACGGCGAGCGCGATCAGCCCGGCGGGCACGTTGATCCAGAAGATCCACTGCCAGCCGGCCGTCTCCGCGATCAGCCCGCCGAGCGTGGGCCCCGCGAGCTGGGCCACCGACAACGTGCCGATGTAGACGCCCATGCCCTGGCTGAGCCGGTCGGGCGGGAAGGCGTCGGTGATGATCACAGTGCCGTTCGCCAGGATCATGGCCGCGCCGACCGCCTGCAAGGCCCGCGTCCCGATGAGGAACCACACGTCCGGCGACAGCCCCGCCAGCAGCGAGGCGAGCGTGAACAGGGCGAACCCCGTCAGATAGACCTCACGCCGGCCGAGCAGGTCCGCCACGCGGCCGAAGAACACCAGGCTCGCGGTGTTGACCAGCAGGAACGCCAGCAGGATCCAGGTCGACTCCAGCGCACTGGCCCCGAAGTGCCGCACGACCGTCGGCAGGGCCACGTTGAGCGTGCTGCCGGCCACGCCGATGAGGACGATGCCCAGGCTGGTGACCGCGCACACGCGCCAGGCGTAACGCAGGCGGGTGTCGTCCTGGGGGGTGACGGCGGGCATGCCCTCCACTATGACGTACGACGTACGTCCGATTTGTACCAGGGGTCACCTGGCTCGCTTGCGCAACCCCTCAAGGTCGTGGATCACCACGCGCCGCCTGCCGGTCTCGATCAGGCCCCGGTCGCGCAGCGTGCGCAGCGCCTTGCTGACGGCCTCGCGGGAGGCGCCGGTCCAGCCGGCCAGCTCGTCCTGCGACAGGGGCAGCGCGACACGCACGCCGCTGTTGGTCTTCTCGCCGTAGCGCTCGGCCAGCTCGAGCAGCCGGGTGGCGACCCGGCCCGTGGTGTCGAACGCGCCGTACTCGATTCGCTTCCTGTCGGCGTCGCGCAGCCGCCCGCTGACGAGCTTCATCAGCAGCACCGCCACGCGCCCGTGGGACTCCAGGAACGTGGAGAAGTCGCGCACCACGATGCCGGAGATCGGCTCAAGCGCGGTGACCGTGGTCGAGCGGGGGGATCCGTCGATGGCCGAGAGCTCGCCCAGCAGCGCGCCGGGACCGCGTACGGCCAGCACCACCTCGGTGCCGCCGCTGGTGTGGGAGGAGCACTTGACCCGGCCCTCCATCAGCAGGAGCACCCAGTCGGACGTGTCGCCCTCGGTCATGATGGTGGTGCCCCGATCCCAGCGCCTCGGCCGGCCGGCCGAGCGCAGGGCGTCGACCTCTTCCGGGGTCAGCATGGAAAGAAACTCACCGGGCTCTGGATCCATGCGCCTGATTATGTCGGTACGGCTATCACCGTTCTATGTCATTTCGGTCAGAACATAGGCCTCGACGAGCTCTTCCTTGCCCTTGAGGCTGAGTCTTCCCAGCGGCGTCACCGTGGCGTCATCGCCCAGTTGCCGCAGCGTCGTCTCGCCGATCACGACCGTGCCGGGCTCGGCCACGCCCTGGAGCCTGGCGGCCACGTTGACGCAGTCGCCCATCGCGTTGAAGCCGCGCAGCTCCGGGCTGCCGATGTTGCCGACGAGCGCGGGACCGGTGTTGACGCCCACCCGGAACGTCGGCCACTCGATGTCGTCCTCCCGCTTCCACAACATCTCCTCGGCGATCTCGGACGCGGCCCGCTGCATCGCGAGCGCCGCCTTGCAGGCCGACCGCGCGTGCCCCGTCTGCGTGGCCGGCGCGTTGAACAGCGCCAGCAGCGCGTCACCGACGAACTGCACGATCGTGCCGCCGTTGTCGAGGATGCGGGGCACCGCGGCCGTGTGGTAGCGGTTGAGCATCTCGACGATCTCGCCGGGCGTGACCTTCTCCGAGAACGTGGTGAAGCCCTTGAGGTCGGCGAAGAGCGCGGTCAGCTCCTTCACCTCGCCGCCCAGCGCCGCCTGCCGCGGGTCGGCCAGCAGCGCGTGGGCCACGTCGGGCGACATGTACTGGTGGAAGAGCGTGTGCAGCTCCTGGTAGAGGCGGGCGTTCTCCAGCGAGATGGACAGCTGGCCGGCCAGCGTGGCGGCGAGCGCCTCGTCCTGGTTGGTCCGCCCGATCGGCACCTCCAGCACGCCCGCCAGGTTGCCCTTGACGGTCAGCGGGAAGGCCAGCAGCTGGTCACGCCTGATGGGGTTGCCGTCGGCGAACTGGTAGTCGCGCGAGCCGATCTGGGTGCGGCCGTCGGCCACCAGCGCGATCTTGACATCGCCGTACGCCTGCCGCACCCGTTCGAGCGACGAGGTCAGCAACTGGTCCTCCGGCAGCCCGATCCTGGTCTGGGCGCTCACCGACACCAGCGCGGCCAGCCGCTCCGACAGCGCCCGCTCGTTGGCCAGCGCCTCGCCCGCCCGGTCGAGCACCGCCGCCTGGCCCTCGTTGAGCCGGAACTTGCCCGACAGCCGGGTCGCGGCCAACGGCTCGCCCCTGCGTACGTGCTCGACCATCTCCTCCAGCGCCTTGTCGTAGTCGCGCTGAATGCGCCGCACGGTCGCCGACAGCGCCACCGAGTCGAACAGCCCCGCGCTCGACCCCTCCCGCCGGAACTGCAGGTAGGAGCTGTAGGCCACGAAGACGAAGGCGAAGACGAGCAGGATGTGCCATTCCCACCAGGACAGGTGCCAGTTGAGCTGGGACATGCCCGCGACCATCGACTCGGCCAGCAGCGCGTAGGCGGTGATCAGGCTGATCAGCATCGCCGAAGGCCGCCGCCGGTGGAGCAGGAACATCATCACGCTGGCCGCCGCGTACAGCAGCAGCCCCGGCACCGACGCCCACGCCAGCCAGGTCATCGGCGACTCAAGAGGCGGCTCGCTGAGCGAGGTCAGGCCGGGCACCAGCGAGGTCACGCCCCAGAGCACCATGATGCCGACGAGCGCGGCGCGCACGAAGTGTTGCGCGCCCAGCACCGCCTTGGCCTGCTGCTCGCCGAGCGGCAGCGCGGAGGCGAACGCGAACAGCGCCGCGATCGACAGCCCCACCTGCTGGCCGATGTCGAACCCGACGGAGCCGGTGTCGAGGATCACCTTCGGGGTGGACAGCCCGTGCAGGAAGAAGAACCCGGCGCTGGTCAGGAAGACCATGGAGACCAGGAACAGCCGCGCGTCCTGCCGTCGGCGCGAGGACTCGCTGATGAGGACGCCGAGCACGACGTTGACCCCGGCCACCAGGATGATCATCCAGAAGTGGCTGGCATTGTGCTGCCAGGGGATGTTGAGGTGGGGCTGGGCGAGCAGGAGCCAGAGCCCGAGCATGGGCACGACGAGGTGGATTCCCCACACCACGCCGCGCACGGGCTGGGTGGCGGGCGGGAGATAGGACGCGGGAGCGGGGGTTGGCACAGATCGATTATCCACGCTCGCTCGCTGTCGCGACTGCGTCGTTTTACTCACCCTCGGTACCGACAAACCGTCAACAACCTCAGTAACCCTCTGTTTTGTGACCAATGCGTTACGTAATCAGTGTCACCCTTTGGAACGTTTGAAGCGTGAATCTCATGCATCCCATGAGCATCACCAAACCCTCTGGAGGGGAATCGTGCCTAGCCAGGTTCGCCGCGGGCGTACGCTCACGCTCGCCACCGTGGGGGCGCTCGCCGCCTCGCTCCTCGCCACCGGCGGCGTCGCCACCGCCTCGTCCGCCGTCTCCGCCGCCGCCTCGGTGGGCGCCACGGCCGGCACGGTGGTCGCGTGCGTGCACAGGAAGTCGCGTTACGTCCGCATCGTCAACGCCACGGCCAAGTGCAGGAAGATCGAGGTACGCGTGCTCATCGGCGGGGGCGGCACGTCCACGACCGGCCAGACGGGCAGCCAGGGCCCCGCGGGCCCCGAAGGTCCCCAGGGCCCGCAGGGGCCGCAGGGCCTCAAGGGCGACCGTGGCCAGCACGGCAGGCCCGGGCCGCAGGGCAAGCAGGGCGTGGCCGGTCCTCAGGGCCCTCAAGGACCGCAGGGCGAGCAGGGTCCGAAGGGTGACCAGGGCCTCAAGGGCGACCAGGGCCCTAAGGGCGAGCAGGGTGAGCCGGGCAAGCCGGGCGCGCAGGGCGAACCCGGCAAGCCCGGCACCGCAGGCCCGAAGGGCGACACCGGCCCCCGCGGCCTGCAAGGCCCCAAGGGCGACACCGGCCAGCGCGGCCCGCAGGGCCCTCAGGGCCCTCAGGGCCCGAAGGGCGAGCCCGGCGGCGGCGCGGCCTACACCACCTACGTCGTCAGCGACCGGTTCAACGGCAACTCCGGCACGGCGAACTGCAAGAAGGGCGACGCCGTGACCGGCGGCGGCTTCCAGGTGGACTCGCGCTACCAGGTGACCAGCAGCATGCCGACGGGCGGCGGCTGGTCGGTCGCCATCACCAAGGCCGACTTCAAGACCGCCGACGGCCAGGCCGGCTCGCAGATGTCGGGCGGCGGCAGCGGCGGTGGCACGGTCTACGCCGTCTGCCTGGAGAAGAAGTAACGACCACGCCGGCAGGCGTCCAAGCGCCTCACGACCAGAAGGAAGGGGCCCGCACGTGCGCGTGCCGCCCGCCGGACACAGGCCGGCACCCAGGTGCTGTGGGTGGCGGCCGTCGGACGGTGGCGGGCACGGACAAGTGGTGATCGTCGGACAGGCGTCGGCACATGCGCCTGACGCCCGTCAGGCGGTCACGGCACGTGCGGGATTGCGGTCGTGGGTGACAGGGCCGGTACGGATCTCCGTACCGGCCCTGGATAACCATGGGAAAGACCGCCTCTGAAAGAAGGGCCTCAGCCGAACAGTGCCGGCAGCGCCGCCGTGTGCGTCTCCCGCAGCTCCTCGACGGGAACCTCGAACACGTCCTTGACCACCAGCGCGCTCCCGCCGGTCATCCCGAGCCCGTAGCAGGGCACGTCGTGCCGCCCGCACAGCGAGGCGAACTCGGCGTACGCCTCGGGCCGCACGGCGACGAGCGCCCGCGACGCCGACTCGCTGAACAGGTCGGTGAAGGCGTCTCCGGTCAGCTCCACCGTCGCCCCGACGCCCCGCGCCAGGCACGACTCGGCCAGCGCGACGGCCAGCCCGCCGTCCGACAGGTCGTGAGAGCCCGCGAGCAGCCCGCGCCGAGCGGCCTCGACCAGGACGGTGGCCAGCGCCTTCTCCGCCTCCAGGTCGGCCCTGGGCGGCAGCCCGCCCAGGTGGCGGTGGGCGACATGCGCCCACTCGGAGCCGCCGAACTCGTCGCGGGTGTCGCCCAGCAGCACGACCCGCAGCCCCTCGGCGACGAACCCCGTCGGCACCCGCGCGGCCACGTCGTCGATCACGCCGAGCACGCCCACGACCGGCGTCGGGTGGATCGCCGTCGAGCCCGTCTGGTTGTAGAAGGAGACGTTTCCGCCGGTCACCGGCACGCCCAGGGCCCGGCAGGCGTCCGCGAGACCGCGCGTGGCCTCCGCGAACTGCCACATGACCTCGGGGTCCTCGGGGGAGCCGAAGTTGAGGCAGTTGGTGACGGCCAGCGGATTGGCGCCGGTGACGGCCACGTTGCGGTACGCCTCGGCGAGCGCGAGCTGCGCCCCCGCGTACGGGTCGAGCTTGGCGTAGCGCCCGTTGCCGTCGGTGGCCAGCGCGATGCCCCTGGTCGTCGCCTCGGCGCCTTCCATGACCTCGGAGATGCGCACCATGCCCGCGTCGGCCGGCTGCGCCAGCACGGTGTTGGAGCGGACATAGCGGTCGTACTGGTCGGTCACCCACTCCTTGGAGGCCAGGTTGGGCGAGCCGAGCAGCTTGAGCAGCGTCTCGCGCAGGTCGGCGGGCCGCTCCAGCCGGTCGGGGGTGTCGGCGTTGAGCGCGGCCTGGCCTGCGGGCTCGTGGAAGGGCCGCTCGTAGACCGGGCCCTCGTCGGCCGCCGTGCCCGGCGGGATGTCCACGATGACCTCGCCGTCCCAGGTCATGACCAGGCGGCCGGTGTCGGTGACCTCGCCGATGACGGCGGCGGGCACGTCCCACCGCTGGCAGATCGCCATGAACGCGGGGATGTCGTCGGGCCGGACCACGGCCATCATCCGCTCCTGCGACTCGCTCATGAGGATCTCCTCGGGCCTGAGCGAGGGGTCGCGGAGCGGGACCAGGTTGAGGTCGACGGTCATGCCGCCGGTGCCCTTGGCGGCCAATTCGGTGGTGGCGCAGGAGACGCCGGCCGCGCCGAGGTCCTGGATGCCGACGACGACGTCGGCGGCGTAGAGCTCAAGGCAGCACTCGATGAGCAGCTTCTCCATGAACGGGTCGCCCACCTGCACGGCCGGCCGCTTGGCCTGCGACTCGTCCTCGAACGTGGCGCTCGCCAGCACCGAGGCGCCGCCGATGCCGTCGGGGCCGGTGGAGGCGCCGAACAGCACGACCTTGTTGCCCGGCCCCGGCGCGGTGGCCAGCTTGATCTGGTCTTTGCGCAGCAGGCCCACGCACAGGGCGTTGACCAGCGGGTTGCCGAGGTAGCAGGGGTCGAAGACGACCTCGCCGCCGATGTTGGGCAGGCCCAGGCAGTTGCCGTAGCTGCTGATGCCCTCGACCACGCCGGGCAGCACCCTGCGGGTGTCGACCGCGTCGGCGGCGCCGAAGCGCAGCGCGTCCATGACGGCGATCGGGCGCGCGCCCATCGACATGATGTCGCGCACGATCCCGCCGACGCCGGTGGCCGCGCCCTGGTGCGGCTCCACGTAGGAGGGGTGGTTGTGCGACTCGATCTTGAACGTGGCCGCCCAGCCGTCGCCGATGTCGACCACGCCGGCGTTTTCCCCCATGCCCACCAGCAGCGCCTCGGAGGCGGGCGCCTTGGTGGCGAACTGCCGCAGATGCACCTTGGAGGACTTGTACGAGCAGTGCTCGGACCACATGACGCTGTAGATGGCCAGCTCGGAGCCGGTGGGACGGCGACCCAGGATCTCCTTGACCCGGTCGTACTCCTCGGACTTCATCCCCAGCTCGGCGAAGGGCATCGGCTCGTCGGGAGTCTCCGCGGCTCGCTTCACGCTGTCGGCCATGTGCCTGCCGGCTCCCTCGCTCACGTGTTCACCAGATTCTTCAGGATGGAGGTGAAGAAGCCCAGACCGTCGGTGCTCGGCGCTCCGACCAGCTCTTCGACCGCGTGCTCCGGGTGCGGCATGAGCCCGACCACGTTGCCCGCCTCGTTACGGATGCCGGCGATGTCGTTGAGCGAGCCGTTGGGGTTGCCGCCCACGTAGCGGAACACCACGTGGCCGCCCGCCTCCAGCGCCGCGAGCGTGTCGTCGGAGGCCACGTAGCGGCCCTCGCCGTGCTTGACCGGCAGCACGATCTCCTGGCCGGCCTCGAACGAGTTGGTCCAGGCGGTCGCGGTCTGCTCGACCCTGACCCGCTGGTCGCGGCAGACGTAGTGCAGCGAGGCGTTACGGGTCAGCGCGCCGGGCAGCAGATGCGCCTCGCACAGGATCTGGAACCCGTTGCACGTGCCGATCACCGGCAGCCCCGCCTTCGCGGCCGGGACGAGCTCCTCCATGAGCGGCGCGAAGCGCGAGATGGCCCCGCAGCGCAGATAGTCGCCGTAGGAGAAGCCACCGGGCAGGAAGACGGCGTCGACCCCCTTGAGGTCGCGGTCGGCGTGCCACAGCGGAACCGCCTGCGCGCCGACGAGGCGCACGGCTCTGGCTGCGTCCTGGTCGTCGAGAGTGCCGGGAAACGTGACAACGCCCACACGGGCAGCGCTCATGACAGTCGTCCCCTCCAGAGGAATGCGCGCGCCACCGCCCGATCGGGGTGGACGGCGGTGTCACCAGGTTATCGGGTGCTTCCCCATGGTCCGCATCGGCTCAGCCACGAGCGGACACGCAGGTCAGACCGCGGCCAGTTCACGCGGACGGGCTTGCGCCTCTTCGTCCCTGTCGAGCAGCTTGCGCAGATGGACGGTCGTGCCACGCCCCGGCGTGATGCCGAAGGAGATCTCGTCGACCACGGAGCGCATGATCAGCAGGCCGCGGCCATTTTCGGTGTCGGGAGGAGGGAACTGGCGCGGCATCGACGGCACGCCGGAGCCGTTGTCCGCCACGCGTACGTCGCAGTGGTCGGAGCCGATCGCGGCCGTCACCTCGTAGCGGTTGGCCGGCCCTCCGTGCCGGACCGCGTTGGAACACGCCTCGGAGACGGCGAGCAGCATGTCGGCGATGCACGTCTCACTCACGTTGAGTGAACGCATGGCGTCGCCTAGCACCCGCCTGACCATCGGTATGCCGATCGCATCCCGAGGCAGGGCCAACGAGAACTCAATATCCACCGGACTCCTCCGGGCTCCGGAATGTCACCTGGAGTAGGTTTCCCTGAGAAAACGGGGCTAACCGCAAAATCACGTTGTTGTTATTTACTGTTGGCAAGCCCGTGGCATTGTGGCACGGGCGAACCCGACTTTAACCGCCGCGGGGGAAATCCGGCGCCAAAAGTGCCTTCCCGGCCTCCGGCTCAGTCTTCGACCCTGACGGCGTAGTCCTCGATCACCGTGTTGGCCAGCAGTGTCTCGGCCATCTTGCGCACTTCCGCCAGCGCCGCCTCGTCGGCCGCGCCCTCGATCTCGACCTCGAAACGCTTGCCCTGGCGCACTGCGGAGACGCCGGAGAAGCCGAGCCTCGGCAGCGCTCTGGCGATCGCCTGGCCCTGCGGGTCGAGGATCTCGGGCTTCAACATGACGTCCACGATGACGCGGGCCACTGCGTTCCTCCTGGGAGCGGTGGGTGGATGGGAAGCACAGCCTACCGGCGCGTGTGGCTGCCGACACAACGGGAACGGGGAGGACATGGGGCTTGCGCACAGGGCTGTGACGTCTGCCACGATGGCCCCAACAGCGGGCGAACCACCACCTAACGGTTCGCCGCGAAGAAGGCTGGCCTAAGGTGGCAACCCCATCGACACCAGCCCCGACCAGCAGGAGTGGCATGACAACCGACGCCTCTCGTGGTGCTGAAGCACCTCCGGAGCTCGTCCAGCTGCTCACCCCCGAGGGCGAGCGGGTCGAGCACCCCGACTACGACATCGACCTGAGCGCGGAGGAGGTCCGGTCGCTCTACCGCGACCTGACGCTCGTCCGGCGCATCGACCTGGAGGCCGTGGCGCTGCAGCGCCAGGGCGAGCTGGGCATCTGGGCCTCGCTGCTCGGCCAGGAGGCCGCCCAGATCGGCTCGGGCCGCGCCCTGACCGACTCCGACATGGCCTTCCCCACCTACCGCGAGCACGGCGTCGCCTGGTGCCGCGACGTGGACCCGGTGAAGCTGCTGGGGCTGTTCAGGGGGGTCAACCACGGCGGGTGGGACCCAGAGGAGCACAACTTCCACCTGTACACGATCGTGATCGGCAGCCAGACCCTGCACGCGGTCGGCTACGCCATGGGCATCCAGCGCGACGACGCCAACGCCGCCACGATCGTCTACTTCGGCGACGGCGCCACCTCGCAGGGCGACGTCAACGAGTCGTTCATCTGGGCCAGCGTGTTCAACGCGCCCATCGTGTTCTTCTGCCAGAACAACCAGTGGGCCATCTCCGAGCCGCTGGAGAAGCAGACCCGCATCCCGCTCTACCGCCGGGCCTCGGGTTTCGGCTTCCCCGGCATCAGGGTCGACGGCAACGACGTGTTCGCCTGCCTGGCCGTGACGCGCAAGGCGCTCGAAGCCGCCCGTACGGGGCAGGGTCCGACGCTCATCGAGGCGTTCACGTACCGGATGGGCGCCCACACCACCACCGACGACCCCACCCGCTACCGGGTGGCCAGCGAGCTGGAGGCGTGGAAGCTGAAGGACCCGATCGAGCGGGTCAAGGCCTACCTGTTCAAGAACGAGCTGGCCGACCAGGCGTTCTTCGACTCCGTCGACGCCGAGGCCGACCAGCTCGGGGCCGACCTGCGCAGGCGCTGCCTGGCCATGCCCGACCCCGAGCCGCTCGACATCTTCGACCACGTCTACCGCGAGCCCCACTCCCTGATCGACCGGGAGCGCGCCCAGTTCGCCGCGTACTTGGAGGGGTTCCGTGACTGAGTCGTACCGGCCTGCCGTCGTGGCGGTCGCGAAGGAGGCGTCGTGACGATCCTGAGTCTGTCCAAGGCGCTCAACGAGGGCATGCGCAAGGCCATGGAGGACGACCCCAAGGTCCTCATCATGGGCGAGGACGTCGGCAAGCTGGGCGGCGTCTTCCGGGTCACCGACGGCCTGCAGAAGGACTTCGGCGAGGACCGCGTGATCGACACGCCGCTGGCCGAGTCGGGCATCATCGGCACCGCGATCGGGCTGGCGCTGCGCGGCTACCGGCCGGTGTGCGAGATCCAGTTCGACGGGTTCGTCTTCCCCGCGGCCGACCAGATCATCACCCAGCTGGCCAAGATGCCGATGCGCTCGCTCGGCGCGATCAAGCTGCCCATCGTCGTCCGCATCCCCTGCGGCGGCGGCATCGGCGCGGTCGAGCACCACAGCGAGTCGCCCGAGGCGTACTTCACCCACACCGCGGGCCTGCGCGTCGTCGCCTGCTCCAACCCGGCCGACGCCTACACCATGATCCAGCAGGCCGTCCGCAGCGACGACCCGGTGGTGTTCTTCGAGCCCAAGCGCCGCTACTGGGAGAAGGCCGACATCGACACCACCTCCACCGACTGGTGGACGCCGCTGCACGCGGCCAAGGTGGTGCGGCCGGGCGCCGACGTCACGCTGCTGGCGTACGGGCCCATGGTCAAGACCTGCCTGGAGGCCGCCACGGCGGCCGAGGACGACGGGCGCTCGCTGGAGGTCATCGACCTGCGCTCGCTCAACCCGCTCGACGAGCCGGTGATCATGGAGTCAGTACGCCGGACGGGGCGGGTCGTGGTGGTCCACGAGGCGCCGGTCAACAGCGGCCTCGGGGCCGAGCTGGCGGCGCGCATCACCGAGGAGTGCTTCTACCACCTGGAGTCACCCGTGCTGCGGGTCGGCGGCTTCTCCACCCCCTACCCCCCGTCGAAGCTCGAAGAGCACTACCTGCCCGACCTGGACCGGGTGCTCGACGCCGTCGACCGAGTCTTCGGGTACTGAGGGGGTTGGCGATGCGACGCGAGTTCAAGCTGCCCGACGTCGGCGAGGGGCTGACGGAGGCGGAGATCCTCCGCTGGCACGTCAAGCCCGGCGACGCCGTCAAGGTCAAGCAGACCTTGGTGGAGATCGAGACCGCCAAGATGGCCGTCGAGCTGCCGAGCCCGTGGGACGGCGTGGTGGCGGCTCTCCTGGTGAACGAGGGTGACACGGTCGACGTGGGCGTCCCGATCATCGCCGTGGACACCTCGGAGCCCGGCGACGAGACCACCGCCGGCACGGGTGCGGGAGCCGCGGCCAGGAGCAAGGCCGAGGCGCTGGCCGACGACATGGTGCCGAGGCCGCCCGCCGAGGGCGCGGTCGAGCCGGGCGCCCACGGCAGCCCCGCCCCCAAGGAGGAGCGCCAGGCGGTCCTGGTCGGCTACGGCGTCAAGACCGGCGCCAGCAAGCGCCGCCCGCGCAAGGGCATCCCCGCCAACCCGGTCGCCAACCCGTCCAGGGTGGAGCTGGACACCCCACCGCCCCAGCCCGCTCCCCAGCCCGTCCCCCAGGCAGCCCCCCACGCGGCACCGGCCGGGACCCCCGCCCGGGTGGCGGTCCTGGCCAAGCCCCCGGTACGCAAGCTCGCCAAGGACCTGGGCGTCGACCTGACCACCATCACCGGCACGGGCCCGCAGGGCTCGATCACCAGGGACGACATCCAGGCGGCGGCCAGGGCCGAGGAGCCGGTGACCGCGCCGGTCCGAGCGCCCGCCCAGAAGGAGCGCGAGGAGCGCATCCCCGTCAAGGGCGTACGCAAGGCGACCGCCCGCGCCATGGTCACCAGCGCCTTCACCGCGCCCCACGTCACCGAGTTCCTCCAGGTGGACATGACGCTCACCATGGAGGCGGTCCGGCGGCTGCGCACCATGGAGGAGTTCGCCGAGGTCAAGGTCTCCCCGCTGCTTCTGGTGGCCAGGGCCGTGCTCACGGCGGCACGGCGCCACCCGATGATCAACTCCTCCTGGGACGAGGAGGCCCAGGAGATCGTGATCAAGCACTACGTCAACCTGGGCATCGCCGCCGCCACCCCGCGCGGCCTGGTGGTGCCCAACATCAAGAACGCCCACGAGCTGTCGCTCCCCGACCTGGCCAGGGCGCTGGCCCGGCTGGCGGAAATGGCCAGGGCGGGCCGCATGCAGCCGGCGGAGATGACCGGCGGCACCTTCACCATCTCCAACGTCGGCGTGTTCGGCGTCGACGGCGGCACCCCGATCCTCAACCCCGGCGAATCGGCCATTCTCGCCATCGGACAGATCAGGGACATGCCGTGGGTGGTGGACGGCGCACTGGCGGTGCGCAAGGTGGCGACCCTGTCGCTCTCGTTCGACCACCGGATCGTGGACGGCGAGCTGGGCTCGAACTTCCTGCGTGACGTCGGCGCGATGCTGGAGGACCCCGTCCGCATGCTCGCCTGGAGCTGAACACTCGCAGACCCCTACAGGACCGCGATGGAACCGGTACGGCGACCGCCGGGAGGACCCCTCTCCCGGCGATCGCCGTACGGTGGGGACGCCCGCACCCCGATCACGTCAGAGCGGCCGAGGCCGGCATTTGATACATGGCTAAAGTGGCTTTCATGATTCGCCACATCGTGCTGTTCACCTGGACCGAGGAAGCGACCGACGAGCAGAAGGCCAGGGTGGTCACCGAGCTGCGCAAACTGCCCGGCCAGATCCCCCAGCTGCGCTCCTACACGGTCGGCGCCGACGCGGGCATCAACCAGGGCACCTGGGACTTCGCCGTGGTGGCGGACTTCGACAACGCCGACGACTACCTCGTCTACCGCGACGACCCCGGCCACCAGGCCGTGATCACCGAGCACATCAAGCCGATCGTGGCCGGCCGGGCGGCCGTACAGCTGAGCCTCTGATGAGGCTCTGACCGGCCGCGAGGAAACCGTCAGAGGTCCGGCGGGTTGTTCTCGCGGTGCATCAGCCTGCCGTCGGACGTCTGGCCCCGCCGAGGGGCCAGCACGATGCTCAGCACCACGCCCACGCCTCCGACGATCATGAAGATGATGCCGATGATGTCCATGTGGACGCTCTGGCCGAACACGTCGGGCTCGATGGCGAATTTCAGGATGGCGCCAAGCGTGAGGAAGAAGATGCTGACCCCGACACCCATGGCGACCTCCAGGCAAACGGCAAGTACAGCCACGGTCATACCCGGCTATAGCCGATCACACCCGTCACTCGTCAGGCGAGACACGACAGTGGCTGCCCGCCGTTGTAGGTGATCATGTCGAGCACGGCCGTGACCACGTCGATCGGGGCGCCCAGGGGCCGGCCGTCGAGTTCGGCGTAGGCGCGGTGCAGGTTGCCCACGATCCGCTCGGCGTCGAGCAGCCCCGCCCATTCGCCCAGGTCGGTCTCCCCGGCCACCTCCAGCGGCGTCAGGCCCGCCTCCTTGCCGCGCCGAGCCGTCTCCTGCACGAAACGCAGATAACGCTCCACGGGCTCGTACGCCTCCGGCCCGCACACCTCGCCATGACCGGGCACGACCGTCTCAGCCCCCAGCTCACGGAGCTGTTCGAGCGCCTGGAGCGCCCCGGCGACCGAGCCCATGAGCACGAACGGCGTCCCGCCGTTGAAGACCAGGTCGCCCGAGAACAACAGCCGCCGCTCGGGGATCCACACGTAGGAGTCGTTGGTGGTGTGGGCGGCGTGCCCCACGTGCCTGACCTCGCAGCGCAGGTCGTCGGAGTGGAGGGTGATCCGGTCGGTGAAGGTGAGGAACGGCGGCGCGAGTTCGAGCTTGCCCCACTCCACCTCGGGCGACCACGCGGCGCGGTAGGCGGGCATGCCGTCGGCGATGATCTGCTCGCGCACGCCCTCGTGCCCGACGATCGTGGCTTCGGGGAAGAGCCAGTTGCCGAACGTGTGGTCGCCGTGGTGGTGGGTGTTGACCAGCGTGGTGATCGGCCGGTCGCTGACCTTGCCGATCGCCTCGCGAAAGGCCCTGGTGCGGCGCTCGGTGGAGCAGGCGTCGATGACGACGACGCCGCGCCGCCCGGCCAGGAACCCGGTGTTGTTGATCCACCAGCTGCCGTCGGGCTGGACGTAGGCGAACACGCCGTCCGACACCTCTTCGACCCGCGGTGGCGGCAGGGCGGCCGGATGGTGGTCGTCGTGCGGGGAAGAGCTCATGCCGGGGAACTTACTCGCCCGGCGCGCCGCCCGGCTGTGTCCCCGACGACAGAACGCCCGCACGACAGAACGCCCGCGCGAGAGGCGGGCGTTCGTCGGCGAGAAGGTCCTAGAAGGCCTCTTCCGGCAGCTCCATGAGCTCCAGCCCGGTGGAGTCGAGCACGCGCCGCTCGGCGGCCAGCCGGGGCAGCACGGTCTTGGCGAAGAAGGAGGCGGCGGCCACCTTGCCCAGGTAGAAGGCGTCCTCGCCCTCGGCCAGCTTGGCCAGGGCCACCTCGGCCTGGCGCAGCAGCAGCCAGCCGATGATCAGGTCGCCCAGCGCGAGCAGCAGCCGGGTGGTGTTGAGGCCGACCTTGTAGATCTCCTCGGGCTTGTCCAGCGAGCCGAGCGCCCAGCCCGCCATGGTGTCGCCCATCGCCTTGACGTCGGCGGCGGCCTCAACGAGCAGCTTGCGTTCCTCCTTGAGCCGGCCGTTGCCCGCGTCGGAGCCGGCGAACTCGTTGATCTCGGCCAGCAGCGCGCCCACCGCCGCGCCCTGGTTGCGCAGGATCTTCCTGAAGAACAGGTCCTGGCCCTGGATCGCGGTCGTGCCCTCGTACAGGGAGTCGATCCTGGCGTCGCGGATGTACTGCTCGATCGGGTAGTCCTGCAGATAGCCGGAGCCGCCCAGGGTCTGCAGCGAGCGGGAGAGCAGCTCGTACGACCGCTCGGAGCCCATGCCCTTGACGATGGGAAGCAGCAGGTCGTTCATCGCGTGGGCGTGCCGGTCGTCAGGGTTGATGAGCAGGGTGTCCTGGTACGTGGCCGTGTAGAGCACCAGGGCGCGCATGCCCTCCGCGTACGCCTTCTGCAGCATGAGCTCGCGCCGCACGTCCGGGTGGTGGGTGATGGTCACCCTGGGCGCGCTCTTGTCGGCCATCTTGGCCAGGTCGGCGCCCTGCACGCGGGCCTTGGCGTACTCCACGGCGTTCAGGTAGCCGGTGGACAGCGTGGCGATGGCCTTGGTGCCGACCATCATGCGGGCGTGCTCGATCACCATGAACATCTGCTTGATGCCCTCGTGCACCTCCCCGACCAGCCAGCCGACGGCCGGGTGCTTGTCGCCGAAGGTGAGCTCGCAGGTCGTGGAGGCCTTCAGGCCCATCTTCTTCTCGACGTTGGTGACGTAGACGCCGTTGCGTTCGCCCAGCTCGCCGGTCTCCAGGTCCACGTGGTACTTCGGCACCAGGAACATCGACAGGCCCTTGGTGCCGGGGCCGTGGCCCTCGGGGCGGGCCAGCACGAGGTGGAAGATGTTCTCCGTCAGGTCCTGCTCGCCGCTGGTGATGAAGCGCTTGACGCCCTCGATGTGCCAGGTGCCGTCGGGCTGCCGCACCGCCTTCGCGCGCCCGGCGCCCACGTCGGAGCCGGCGTCCGGCTCGGTGAGGACCATGGTGGCGCCCCAGTTGCGCTCGATGGCCAGTTCGGCGAAGCGCTTCTGCTCGGGCGTGCCCACCTGCCACAGGGTGTAGGCGAAGTTGGGGCCGGCCGCGTACATGTAGAGCGCGGGGTTGGCGCCCAGCACCATCTCGGCGGTGGCCCAGGCGAGCGTGCGCGGAATGCCGGGGCCGCCCAGGTCGGCGGGCAGGTCCTGGTGTGCCCAGCCGCCGTCGATCAGCGCCTTGTACGACTTCTTGAAGCCGGGCGGAAGGGTGACGGAGCCGGTGGCCGGGTCGAACACGGGCGGGTTCCGGTCGCCCTCCTCGAAGGAGTCGGCCAGCACGCCGGTCGCCAGGCGGTTCGCCTCGTCCAGCACGCTGCGGGCGACGTCCTCGTCCACTTCCGCGAATGGCCCCGTGCCGAGGATCTCGCTTCTCCCGAAGACCTCGAAGAGGTTGAATTCCAGGTCACGCAGGTTGCTCTTGTAGTGGCCCATGGGCGTCGATCTCCTTGAACCGAGACATCTGTACTGGCGGGTAACCTTACTCTGAAATGCTACCCGCGGGTAACCCGCGCCATGCATGGCATGCTCGTCTCCATGGACGCCGAAGAACTCGCCGCCAGGTGGCGAGAGCGACTCGAATCGTGGGCGATTCCGGACGAGATCCTGGCCAAGGCTCCGGTGGACCCGTGGAGCCATTCGCTCGAGAGGTTCGGCACCCGTACCGACAGGGCGCTGGCCGAGCCCGACGACGGCCCCACCATGACGCGCCTGGCCGAGGCACTGCCCGACAAGGGCACCCTGCTCGACGTGGGTTCCGGGCCCGGTGCCGCCTCGCTGCCGCTGCACGAGCGCATCGGCCACCTCTACGCGGTCGACACCTCCGCCTCCATGCTGGAAGGGCTTTCCGCCAGGGCGGAGAAGCTGGGCGTGCCGGTCACGACGGTCCACGGCCGCTGGCCCGACGTCGCCGACCAGGTGCCGATCGCCGATGTGACGGTGGCCGCGCACGTGGTCTACAACGTGCCCGACCTGGCCGGATTCCTGCGCGCGCTCGACGCCCGCACCCACGGGCGGGTGGTGCTTGAGCTGCCGCACCGCCATCCCATGAGCTGGATGACGCCGCTCTGGCAGCACTTCCATGGCGTCGACCGGCCCGTACGGCCCATCGCGGAAGACTGCGTGGCGCTCGCCGCCGCGCTGGGGTTCGCGGTGCGGGTGGAGGAGAGAGAGGCTCCGCTGGAACGTTTCAGCTCACTTGACGAGCTGGCAGCGAGCGCGGTCAGAAGAGTCTGCCTCGATCCCTCCAGAACCGAGGAGGTGGGGCAGACGGCGGCCGAGCTCGGCATGTGGCCGGTGCCGCGCGACCGCTGGGTCACCATCTGGTGGGAATGACCCCCGCGCGGGCGCCGTTGGCGTAGATGAGCCGTTACGGCTCCCGGACGAGACGCGCCGTACCCGGAAGGCGAAGACGACGCACCGAGTCAGTCTCGTCTCCGAGGGAGTTCGTCATCATGGCGTGGATCATCCTGGTGCTGGCCGGCGTCTTCGAGGTCGCCATGGCCCTGTCACTCAAGCTCAGCGGCGGCTTCACCCAGCTGTGGTGGACGCTGTCGTTCCTGTTCACCGCCGTGCTCAGCTTCGGCCTGCTCTCGTACGCGCTCAGGACGCTGGAGGTCGGCACCGCCTACGCGGTGTGGACCGGCGTCGGCGCGGCGGGCACCGCGATCCTGGGCATGATCGCCATGGGCGACGAGGTCTCGTGGCCCCGGCTCGTCTCCATCGCCTTGATCCTGGCCGGGGTCATCGGCCTGCGAACACTGGCTTGACGTCTTCGGTGGTGTCGGGTTGGGTGGCGGCGTGATCGAAATTCATGCCGTCACCATCGACGCGCACAACCCGTACGAGATCGCCACGTGGTGGAGCAAGGCCACCGGACTGCCCCTGGGCGAGGGCGACGAGCCCGGCCACGACGAGGTCATGCTGCGGACCGAGCGCGACCCGTTCCTGCTGTTCATCCGCGTCCCTGAGGGCAAGACGGTCAAGAACCGGCTGCACCTCGACGTCAACGGGACCGAGGGCAGGACTCGTGACCAGGAGGTCGAGCGGCTGATCGAGCTGGGCGCGACCGTCTTCGACGACCGGCGTCAGCCGGACGGCACCGGCTGGGTCACCATGCTCGACCCCGAGGGCAACGAGTTCTGCGTCTGCAGGAGCCAGGCGGAGCGGGAGGCCGTCGCCGGCTGAGCACTTGAGCTCACCGGCACCGCCTGAGCTCACCGGCACCGCCTGAGCTCACCGGCACCGCCTGAGCTGACCGGCCGAGTGCTTGAGCTCACCGGCTCGATCGCGCCCGTCCCTGCATCGTGAGCGTCAGGACGGCGGAGATCAGGTAGACGAGCGCGCCGTGCCACGCGGCGTCCCAGGCCGAGCCGAAGACCCCCTCGCCGTCCAGGACGAGTTGCACCGGGTAGTCGAGCACGGCCACGATGCCGGCGGGCAGGAGCGAGAACCGCCACGGATGCTTGAGCGACCAGAGCCGGGCCTGACGGGTGACCCGGTCGCCCACGTCCGGCTTGGAGACCGCGCCGATGGCGGCGATCAGGGCGAACAGGCTGATGCCCAGCCCCAGCGCCCACACCAGGTCGCCGCCCTCGGTGAGCAGGCTCACACCGAAGCCGGCCGCGGCCGTGACCCCGCCGCCGATCGCGGCGGCCGTCCATGGAGCGCCACGCAGCGCTGCACCGGAGAGCGATATCTCATCGCGTCGACTGATTTCGTTCATGTCAGCAATGCTGCCTTTTGTCCCACCCTGGGGGCATCGGGGACAGACCCTGAGCTGTCCCTGACATGATTTCGGGCATGCAGGAAATCGACATTGTGCGGCTCGGCCCCGGCGAAGGGCCCCGGCTGCGTGAGGTGCGGCTACGCGCGCTGCGCGACTCGCCGGACGCGTTCGGCTCCTCGTACGACCGCGAAATCGCCTTCGACCCCGAGACGTGGGCGCAGCGGCTGGCGAACCCCGAGTCGTGCTGGTGGGTGGCCACCCGCGCCGGCCAGGACGTCGGGCTGGTGTGCGTGCTGCTGGAGGAGCAGGACGCGCACCTGGTGTCCATGTGGGTCGCCCCCGAAGCCAGAGGCGCGGGCGTGGGCTCCCGGCTCGTGGACCAGGCCGTGGACTGGGCCAGGGGCACGGGGGCCGGGCGGATCGGCCTGTGGGCCGTGGACGGGAACCACGCCGCCAGAGCCCTCTACGCCCGCAAGGGCTTCACCCCCAGCGGCCAGGTGATGGCCCTGCCGTCCAACCCCGCGGTGATGGAGTCCCACTACGTGCTGTCCCTCGTCTTCCGTCAGGCCCGCAGGCAGGACGTGCCCGCCATCGTGGCGATGCTGGCCGACGACCACCTCGGCGCCGCGCGCGAGGGCGACCCGAACGACGAGCGGTATCTCGCCGCGTTCGACCGGATCGACGCCAACCCGTACGACGAGCTGATCGTCGCCGAGCGGGACGGCAAGGTCGTGGGGACGATGCAGCTCACCTACCTGGCCGGGCTGTCCAGGCTGGGCGCCGAGCGGTGCCAGATCGAGGCCGTCAGGGTCGCCGCCTCCACCCGGGGCCAGGGGCTCGGCCGCGAGATGATCACCTGGGCGATCGACAGGGCGCGGGCGCGCGGCTGCGCGATGGTGCAGCTCACCTCCGACAAGTCACGTACGGGCGCGCACCGCTTCTACGACTCGCTCGGCTTCACCGCCTCCCACGAGGGATACAAGCTCACACTGGGGTGATCTCCACCAGGTTGTCGTGAAAGGCCGGGCCCCTGCCCATGTCGGCGTCCCGCTCGGCCACGACCGCGTTGGGGTTGGCGCCGCCGGGGCTGAGCTTGGGCCAGTGCCCCTTCCGCGAGGCCACCACCCCGGCCGCCACCCGGTCGCTGACCTGCACGTCCGCCAGGAACTCGCCGCCGTCGTTGTGCACGCGCACGCGCCGGCCGTCCACCAGCCCGCGCGCCGCCGCGTCGGCCGGGTTGACCAGCACCACGGGATCCTTCGCCCGGCGGCGCAGCTCGGGATTGTTGCCGAAGGTCGTGTTCAGGAACGTGTGCGAGGCGGGCGTGATCAACGTCAGCGGGTACGGCGAGTCGCCCGCCGCGGCGGCCGTGTGCGACGGCACGTACGCCTTCCCCCGGGGCGGGAAGCGCAGCCGCCCCGACGGCGTCGGGAAGCCCTCGGCGAACGGCGTGAAGGGCCGCGGGTAGCTCATCCGCATCCAGCCCTCCTTGCGCAGCCTGTCCAGGGTGATGCCATCAAGCGACGGATGCCCGCTGTTCAGCAGTTGCTCGGCCAGCTCCAGGTCCGAGTCGAACAGCGACGGCTCGGTCATCCCCATGTGCGCCGCCAGCCGCCGGAACGTCTCCGTCGTGGACAGGCATTCGCCGGGGGGCGGCACGGCCTGCTCGTTCCAGAGCAGGTACATGTGGCCGTACCCGGCGTGCAGGTCGTGGTGCTCGGTCTGCATGGTCGCGGGCAGCACGATGTCGGCGTAGTCCACGGTGTCGGTCGGGAAGTGCTCCATGACCACCGTGAACAGGTCCTCGCGAGCCAGGCCGCGCCTGATGGCGTTGGCGTCGGGGGAGGAGCCGGCCGGGTTGGCCGCGTACACCCACAGGCACTTCACCGACTCCAGCTGGGAGGCCAGCTTGGTCATCACGAGCGTGCGCACGGGCTCGGCCAGCAGGTCGTCGCGCCGGTCGACGTTGAGGTGCACGTGGTCGCTGGTGGAGAAGGCCATGCCGCCGCCGGGGTGGCGCCAGTCGCCGGTGACGCCGGGGATGGCGGCGATCGTGCGCAGCGCCGCGCCGCCGCCGGCGTGCCGCTGGAGGCCGTGCGTGGCGCGCAGCGCGGTCGGGCGCGTGTGCGCGAGCCTCATCCCCAGCCTGTGGACGGCCTCGGCCGGGATCCCCGTGATCTCGGCCACCCGCTCGACCGGGTAGCTCAGGATCTCCTCGCGGAAGTCGTCCCAGCCCTCGGCGTGTTCGGCCAGGTACTCCTCGTCCTGCGCGTTCTCGGCCAGCACGACGTTGAGCAGCCCGAGCGCGAGCGCCCCGTCCGTGCCCGGCCTGATCGCGAGGTGCTCGTCGGCCTGGTCGGCGGTCCTGGTGCGGATCGGGTCGATGGCGACGACGTGGGCGCCGTTCGCCCGCGCGTCCTGGATGAACTTCCACAGGTGGTGGCCGGTGGTCAGGGTGTTGGTGCCCCAGAGCAGGATGAGCTTCGACAGCGCGAAGTTCTCCGGGTCCATGCCGCCCGCGGTGCCGTTCGTCCGGCGCAGGCCGCTGTTGCCGGCCGCCGAGCAGATGTTGAGCCAGTGCTTGGAGGCGCCGAGCATGTTCCAGAACCGCCGTCCCGCCACGCCTTCGCACCCTTGCAGGTAGCCCAGCGAGCCGGTGCCCAGATACGGCCAGATCGCCTCGCCACCGTGCTCCTCGACGATGCCGCGCAGTCGTACGGAGATCTCGTCGAGCGCCTCTTCCCACGTGATCCGCTCGAACCGACCCGAGCCCTTCGGCCCGACCCGGCGCATGGGGTAGAGGATGCGGTCGTCCGCCCTGGTGTGCTCCAGGTAGCGGTTGACCTTCACACACAGCGCGCCCCTGGTGTAGGGCTGGTCGGGATTGCCGCGCAGCTTCACCGCGGCGCCGTCCTCCACGGTGACCACCCAGGAGCAGGTATCCGGACAGTCCAGTGGACATGCCCCCAAAACCCTCAATTCGCCCGACATGAGGAACAGCCTACGTCCCCTCGGTGCGCCGGGAAATCAGAGGTGAAGGGTGGGAACTCCAGCGTGTAGCCTGCCCCGTGCGACGACTGGAGCACGATCGACGACACTGGGGGGCGGAGATCGTACGGTCCGGCACGGGAAGGGGCAGAATCTCTCTCGGTGGCCGATATCAGGGAACGAGACAACACGGAGGACCTCTCGGAGGAGGATCCCGCCGTGGCTGAGTCGCGCCCTGACCACGACCCTGACGACGTAAACGCCGTCTACGTCGTCGAGCCGCTGCTGCCCCAGCGCCTGCGCCGGCCCTCCGACCTGCTGCGCTTCATCGCCACGATCCTCGTGCTCGCCGCCGTCGTCCTGCTCGCCCTGGTCGCCAAGCAGACACTGATCGGGCTGGAGGCCGACGTCAAGGAGGGCGCCGAGCTCGTCCCCCTGCTCAGCAGGATCGCCGCCTTCCTCGGCGGCGCCGCCGTCCTCATCGTGCCCGCCGCCTTCGCGGTCGAGCGGGTCTTCCACCGCGACGGGCTGCGCGTGGCCGAAGGGCTGATCGCCGCCATCGTCGGCATGGCCGGCTCGTTCCTGCTCGGGCAGTGGCTCGTCGGGGGCAACGCCTACGACCTGCGCGTCCTGCTCACCGGCGGGCGCGAGATGGAGCCGCTCAACACGCTGCTCACCTCGGTCGTCGCGTACGCCACCGCCGTCCGCATCTCCCGCCGCCCCACCTGGCGCATGCTGATGTGGACCACGATCGCCCTCTACATCCTGGCCTTCTTCTCCGGCCGCCAGATCACCATCCCCAGCGCCATCGTCACCGTCCTCGTGGGCATGGCCATCGGCTACGCCACCCTCTACGGGGTCGGCAGCCCCAACACCAGACCGGCCGGCAGCGCCGTGGTCGCCGCGCTGCGCAAACTGTCGTTCTCGCCGATCTCCGCCCGCCGCATCGAGGACGACCACCAGGGCAGCCGCCGCTACGCCATCGGCCTGCGCGACGGCTCCGGCCTCGACGTGACCGTGCTCGACCGCGACCGGCAGGTGGCCGGCCTCCCCTACCGGCTGTGGCGCCGCTTCCGGCTCAACTCCGAGACCAGGCGGCGGGCGATCAGATCGCTGCGGGCCGAGCTCGAACGCGAGGCGCTCATGGCGTACGCGGCCCAGGCGGCCGGCGCCAGCACCCCCCGCCTGCTCGGCACCAGCGAGATCGGCACCGAGGCCGCGCTGCTCGCTTACGAGCACATCGACACGCGCCCGCTCGACGAGCTGCCCGACGAGGAGATCGACGACGACCTGCTCGCCCAGATCTGGGAGCAGGTCGAGCTGCTGCAGATCCAGCGCCTGGCCCACCGCCGCCTCACCGGCGACAGCATCCACGTCGACCGGGCGGGCCGCGTGGTGCTCACCGACGCCCGCAGCGGCGAGGTCGCCGCCGGCGACCTGCTGCTGCGCCTCGACGTCGCCCAGCTGCTCACCTACCTGGCGCTGCGCGTCGGCCCCGAGCGTTCCGTACGCGCCGCGGCCGCCGTGATGGGCCCCGACGCGCTGGCCGCCGCCATGCCGCTGCTCCAGCAGATCGCGCTGACCAGGGAGACCCGCTCGGCGCTGTCGAAGGCGAAGAACGTCCTGCCCGCCATCCGCGAGCACATCGTCGCCCTCAAGCCGCAGAGCAAGGTCGAGGAAGTCCGCCTCGAACGCTTCCGTCCGCGCACCCTGATCACGATCATCGCCAGCGCCATCGCCGCCTACATCGTGCTCTACCAGCTCAGCCAGGTCGACGTCTACCACGTCGTCACCACGGCCAACTGGGCCTGGTCGGGCCTCGCCCTGGTGGCCTCGTTCGCCAGCTTCGTGGCGGCCGCGCTCATGCTGCGCGGATTCGTCCCCGAGCCCCTGCCGCTCTGGCGCACGGTGCTCGTGCAGTTCGCGTCGTCGTTCGTCAAGCTGGTCGCGCCCGCCGCCGTCGGCGGCGTCGCGATCAACACGCGCTACCTGCAGAAACGCGGCGTCCCACCGGCCAGCGCGGTGGCCAGCGTGGGGGCCTCACAGCTCATCATGCTCGTCTTCCACATCTCGCTGCTGGCCCTGTTCGCCTACATCACCGGCTCCACCACCGCGACCTCGTTCACGCCGTCACGCGGCCTGGTCCTGGTCATGCTGGCGGTCGCCGTGCTGGTGGTGGCGGTGCTCGGCATCCCGCCGCTGCGCCGGCTGCTGACCACGCGGATGAGCAAGCTGTTCTCCAACGTGCTGCCCCGGCTGCTCGACGTGCTGCAGTCGCCGCGCAAGATGGTCGAGGCGTGCGTCGGCACGCTCATGATCACCCTGATGTTCGTGCTGTGCCTGCACGCCTGCATCGCCGCCTTCGGCCACGAGATCAGCTTCACCGCCGTGGCGGTCGTCTTCCTCACGGCCAACGCGATCGGCTCGGCCGCGCCCACACCGGGTGGTCTGGGCGCGGTCGAACTGGCGCTCGTGGGCGGCCTGGTGCTGGCCGGGGTGCCCAAGGAGCTGGCGACCTCGGCCGTGCTGCTGTACCGGTTGCTCACGTTCTGGCTCCCGGTCCTGCCCGGCTGGGCCTCCTTCACCTACCTCCAGCGGCACGAAGCCCTGTGAGGCGTGCTCATGCCGAGCCGGTGAGCTTGTCGATGGCCTGGAGCTCGTCCTGCGTGAAGGCGGGGCCGTCCACGCACGCCACGTTGTCCTCAAGCTGCTTGACGCTGCTCGCCCCGATCAGCACGCTCGTCACCCGCGAGTCCCGCAGCACCCACGACAGCGCCATCTGCGCCAGCGTCTGACCCCGGGTCCGCGCGATCTCGTTGAGGTCGCGCGCCAGCTGCACGTTGATCTGCTCGGCGTTCAGGAACCTGCTGGTCGCCGCACGCGAGTCGGTGGGAACGCCGTCGAGGTAACGGTCGGTCAGCAGCCCCTGCGCCAGCGGCGAGAACGCGATGCAGCCCATGCCCGCCTCCTCCACCGCGTCCAGCAGCCCGTTCTCGATCCACCGGTTGATCATCGAGTAGGACGGCTGGTGGATGAGCAGCGGCGTGCCCAGCTCGCGCATGATCCGCGCGGCCTGCGCGGTCTGCTCGGCCGAGTAGTTGGAGATGCCGGCGTACAGCGCCTTGCCCGAGCGCACGGCCCGGTCGAGCGCCCCCATGGTCTCCTCCAGCGGCGTCTCCGGGTCGGGACGGTGGCTGTAGAAGATGTCCACGTAGTCGAGGCCCATGCGCCCCAGCGACTGGTCCAGGCTGGCCAGCACGTATTTGCGCGAACCCCACTCGCCGTACGGGCCCGGCCACATGTCGAAGCCCGCCTTGGTCGAGATGATCAGCTCGTCCCGGTAAGGGGCGAAGTCCTCGCTGAAGATCCGGCCGAAGTTCCGCTCCGCCGAGCCGTACGGCACGCCGTAGTTGTTCGCCAGGTCGAAGTGCGTGACGCCGAGGTCGAACGCGCGGCGCAGGATCGCCCGCGAGTTCTCGATCGGCCGGTTGTCGCCGAAGTTGTGCCACAACCCCAGCGAGACCGCGGGCAGCTTCAGCCCGCTGCGCCCGCTGCGGTTGTACGGCTGGCGCTCATAACGCCCCTCGTCGGCCTGGTAGGTCATGCTGTGCCCCTTTCGATGATCCACGACAGCGCGAACGCCTCTTCCCGCCAGGCGTCGTAACGCCCGCTGCGCCCGCCGTGACCGGCGCCCATCTCCGTCTTCAGCAGGAACGGCCCGCCGCTCGCGGACGCCCGCAGCCGGGCGATCCACTTGGCCGGCTCGTGGTACAGCACGCGCGTGTCGTTCAGGCTCGTGATCGCCAGGATCGGCGGGTACGGCCCGCCGTCTACGTTCTCATAGGGCGAATAGCTCTTCATGTACGCGTACACGTCCGGGTTGTGCAGCGGATCGCCCCACTCGTCCCATTCGATGACGGTGAGCGGCAGCGACGGGTCGAGGATCGTGTTCAGCGCGTCCACGAACGGCACCTCGGCCACCACGCCCGCGAACAGCTCGGGAGCCAGGTTCGTCACTGCGCCCATCAGCAGGCCGCCCGCCGAACCGCCCCGCGCGATGATCCGCTCGCTCCAGCCCGACGCCTTCATGTGCCTGGCCACGTCCACGAAGTCAGTGAACGTGTTGCGCTTCCTGGTGAGCTTGCCCTCCTCGTACCAGCGCCGGCCCATCTCACCGCCGCCGCGCACGTGCGCGATGGCGAAGACGAACCCGCGGTCGAGCAGCGACAGCCTCGGCACCGAGAAGCCGGGGTCGATCGAGGTCTCGTAGCTGCCGTACCCGTACAGGAGGGTCGGGGCGGGCTTGGCCGCGTCCTTGCGCTTGACGATCGAAACCGGGATCTTCGTGCCGTCGCCGGCCGTGGCCCACTCGCGGAACTGCTCGTAGTCGCCAGGGTCGTAGCCGCCGAGCACCGGGCGCTGCTTGAGCAGGATCAGCTCGTGGCTGTCGAGCTCGTAGTCGTACACGCTGGGTGGGGTGACCATGCTCGTGTAGGCCAGCCGCAGCCGCCTGGTCGTGAACTCCGGGTTTCCGGCCGGGCCGACGTCGTAGAGCGGCTCGGGAAAGTCGATCTCGTACGCGTTCCGCTCCGACGCCTCGACCCGCTCGCGCCAGGTGCCGCCGGCCGAGCCGTACGGGAGCACGCGCAGCCCGGTCAGGCCGTCGCGGCGCAGGTGCACCACGGCGTGGTCGGAGAACGCGTCGATCTCCAGGAGCCTGGTGTCCTCCCCGTGCGGGATGAGCGGCGTCCAGGTGCCGGGGTCGTCGAGCGGGGCCGTGGCCAGCTCGAAGTTCTCGGCGTTCTCGTTGTGCAGCACGTAGAAGAAGTCGCCCGCGTGCTCGACGCCGTACTCGACGCCGGTCGTCCGCGGGCGGACCACCCTGAACTCGCCCGCGGGGTCGTTCGCGTCGAGGATCCGCACCTCGCTGGTGATCTTGCTGCCCGCGCCGAGCACCAGGTACTTCTCGCTGCGTGTCAGCCCGATGCCGACCCAGTAGCGCTCGTCGGACTCCTCGTAGACGAGTACGTCCTCCTGGGTGCCCAGCGCGTGCCGGTAGACCTGGAAGGGGCGCCAGGCGTCGTCCACCCGCGTGTAGAAGAACGTCGACCCGTCGGCAGACCAGGCGCCGCCGTAGAAGATGTCGGTGATCTCGTCGGGGAGCACCTCGCCGGTCGTCAGGTTCTTGAACCTGAGCGTGAAGCGTTCGTCGCCCTTGTAATCGGTCGAGAAGGCCAGCATCGTGCCGTCGGGGCTGACGGAGCTGGCGCCGACCGAGAAGAACGGGCTGTCGCCGGCCAGCTCGTTGCCGTCGAGGATCACCTGCTCGCGGTCGAGCCGCTCGCCCGGGGTGATCTCCGGGGGCGCGTCGCTGTCGGCGGGGACCCGGCAGGAGACCGCGTACTGCTTGCCCTCCTCGGTGCGCGAGAAATACCACCACGCGCCCTTGCGGCTGGGCACCGACAGGTCGGTCTCCTGGGTGCGGCCCTTGATCTCCTGGAACACCTGCTCCTGGAGATCGGAGAGGTGAGCGGTCTGCTGTTTGAGGAAATCGTTCTCCGCCTCCAGATAGGCGGTCGTGTCGGGATCTTCCTTGTTGCTCAGCCAGGCGTACTCGTCGATGACGGTGTCGCCGTGATGGATGCGCTTCGTGGGAACCTTCTTCGCCACTGGCGGCGTGTTGCTGCTCACGTGGGGAGTCTATGTTCGGTCGTGATCGTTCTGTTGCCGGAGAAGACGGCGAAGCGGCACGAGGGCTCGGAAGCGCTGCTAATCTTTAGGAGCCGACGCGGTGCGGCGCAACCCTCCTCTCTCACTCAGGTGACTTTGGTGTGTTGTGTCTCGCTTGTCGGCAAACCCTTCTGACGCGCCGGTCTGGAGATCGATTCGCAGAACGGCCGAACGGCTGGTAAGTTAGAGGGGTTGTCTCCGAAAGGGGGCGGCGCTTAATTCCCGCAGGTCGAGCGAGTCCGGTCAATTTGACAGAGACTTGAACGGCTGAAAGAATTAAGACACAACGAAAGAACAAAACGGAGTGAACGCCTCCGAGCGGGAGCCGCGAGAGTGTGGTTTCGGTGAGGA
>NZ_JBEZGB010000027.1:0-112849 GCF_040649755.1 Nonomuraea sp. NPDC048882 | reverse complement strand
GACGTCCGCCTGCAGTTCACCGCCAACACCGGCGCCCCAGGCGGCCAGGTCGCCGAGTTCCAGATCTTCGGCACCCCGGCACCCAACCCCGACCTGACCGTGTCGGGCCTGACCTCCTCCCCGGCCTCACCGGTCGAGACCGACGCGGTGACGCTGTCGGCCACGGTGCGCAACGCCGGCACCGCCGCCTCCGCCGCCACCTCGGTGGCCTTCTACGCCGGGGACAGCAAGGTCGGCACCGCCGCTGTCGGCGCGCTGGCCGCAGGGGCGACCGCGACCGTGTCGGCGAGCATCGGGGTCAGGGACGCGGGCACGTACCAGCTTGAAGCCAGGGTGGACGAGCAGAACGCGGTCCCCGAGCAGAACGAGGGCAACAACTCCACCACCGGCACGCTGACCGTGCGGCCGGTCGACACGGCCGACCTGATCGCCTCCCCGGTCTCCTGGACGCCGGGCAACCCGGCCGCGGGCACCACGGTGACGTTCTCGGTCGCGATCAGGAACCAGGGCACCGTGGCATCCAGCGGGGGCTCCCACGGCATCACGCTCACCGTGCTCAACGACGCGGGCACCGTCGTCAGGACGCTGACCGGGTCGGCGAGCGGCGCCATCGCGGCCGGAGCCACCACCGCGCCGGTCTCCCTGGGCACGTGGACGGCCGCCGACGGCAAGTACACCGTGCGCACCGTGCTCGCCGACGACGCCAACGAGCTGCCGGTCAAGCGGGCCAACAACACCAGCACGCTGCCGCTGTTCATCGGGCGGGGCGCGAGCATGCCGTACGACACGTACGAGGCCGAGGACGCCGCCGTCGGCGGCGGCGCGACCCGCGTCGGCCCCAGCAGGGACGTCGGCACGATCGCCGGCGAGGCCTCCGGGCGGCGCGCGGTGACGCTCGGCCAGACCGGGGCCTACGTCGAGTTCACCACCAGAGCGCCGACGAACAGCCTGGTCACCCGCTTCTCGATCCCCGACGCCCCGGGCGGCGGCGGCATCGACTCCACCCTGAACGTCTACGTCAACGGCAGCTTCCTCAAGGCCGTCAACCTCACCTCCCGCTACGCCTGGCTGTACGGGGCCGAGTCGAGCCCGAACAACAACCCCGGCTCAGGCCCGCCGAGACACATCTACGACGAGGCGAACCTGCTGCTCGGCACCACGGTCCCGGCGGGCGCCAGGATCAGGCTGCAGAAGGACGCGGCCAACACCTCCACCTACGCGATCGACTTCGTGGACTTCGAGCAGGTCACCCAGGCCGGCAACCCGGACCCGGCGAAGTACGCCGTACCGGCCGGTTTCGGGCACCAGGACGTGCAGAACGCCCTCGACAAGGCCCGGATGGACGCGAGCCTGACCGGCGTCTACCTGCCCGCCGGCGACTACCAGACGACCGGCAAGTTCCAGGTCTACGGCAAGGCGATCAAGGTGGTCGGCGCCGGCCCGTGGTTCACCAGGTTCCACGCCCCCTCGGGGCAGCAGAACACCGACGTCGGCTTCCGCGCCGACGCCACCGCCAACGGCACCACGTTCGCGGGCTTCGCCTACTTCGGGAACTACGTCGAGCGCATCGACGGCCCCGGCAAGGTGTTCGACCTGACCAACGTGGCGAACCTGACGATCGAGAACGTCTGGATCGAGCACCAGGTCTGCATGTTGTGGGGCACGAACACCGACAACCTGACGATCAGGAACGCGCGGATCAGGAACGTGTTCGCCGACGGCCTGAACCTGACCAACGGCAGCACCGGCAACCACGTCACCAACGTCGAGACCCGCTCCACGGGTGACGACAGCTTCGCGCTGTTCTCGGCCACCGACCACAACTCCGGCGAGCAGACCGGCAACGTCTTCGAGAACCTCACCTCGCTACTGACCTGGCGGGCGGCGGGTCTGGCCGTGTACGGCGGCTACGACAACACGTTCAGAAACATCTACATCGCCGACACGCTGGTGTACTCGGGCATCACGATCAGCTCGCTGGACTTCGGCTACCCGATGCACGGCTTCGGCGCCAGCCCGCCGACGACGTTCGACAACATCTCGCTGGTACGGGCGGGCGGGCACTTCTGGGGACAGCAGACGTTCCCGGCGCTGTGGGTGTTCTCCTCCTCGAAGGTGTTCCAGGGCATCCGGGTCAGCAATCTGGACATCGTGGACCCGACGTACAGCGGGATCATGTTCCAGACCGGCTACCAGAACCCGACCACCCCGCTGAACCCGATCAGGGACACGATCTTCACGAACGTGTCGATCAGCGGGGCGCGTAAGAGCGGTGACGCGTTCGACGCCAAGTCCGGCTTCGGCATCTGGGTGAACGAGCTGCCCGAGCCGGGTCAGGGCCCGGCGATCGGGTCGGCCACGATCAACGGCCTCAGGCTGGCGAACAACCACACCGACATCAGGAACACGACCTCGACCTTCACCCTGAATGTGAACTAACCGTACAGATCGGCTCTGGTGGGCAACCCCTGCCAGTCGCTCGCGCTGGTCACCGCGGCGGCGCTCAGCAGCGCCCCGCGGTGCAGGCGTTCCTGGGGGGTGAGGCCGTCGAGCGCCGCGCTGATGTAGCCGGCCGCGAACGCCTCCCCCGCCCCCGAGGTGTCCACGATGGGGACCTGCCAGCCCTGCACGTCGTACCGCATCCGGTCGGCCCGGACGCTGGCGCCCTTGGCGCCCCGGTCGACCACGACCTCGCGCTCGGGGGTGAGGGCGGGCTTGACCAGGTCGAGCTCGTCCTGGCGGAGGAAGAGCAGGTGCGAGGCGCAGGCCAGCTCGCTGAGCACCTCCTCGGCCTCCCGTACGGAGGGCCACAGCTCAGGGACGTACTCGACGGAGAAGGAGATCACCACGTCGGCGTTCCTGGCCGCGCTCACGGCGGCGCGCACGGCTTCCAGAGCGTTCCTGCCCAGGCCGGCCGTGATTCCGGTCACGTGCAGCATCTTCGCCGCGGCGATCCGGTCGATCGGCACGTTCCCGGGGGTGAGCAGCGAGCCGGCCGATCCCGCGCGGTAGTGGATCATCCTGGGCTCGCGCCCCACGCGTGTCTCCCTCAGGACCAGGCCCGTGCGCGTGCCCTCGGCCACGCGCACGTCGAGGACGTCCACGCCCTCGCCTCTGAGCGCGGTGAGCGCTCTGGCGCCGAGCTCGTCGGCGCCCAGTTTGCCCAGGTACGCGGAGCGGTGGCCGAGCCTGGCCAGGGCGATGGCCAGGGTGAACTCGGGCCCGCAGACGTCCAGTCTGGCCTCGCTCTCGTGGCGGACCCGCCCGCTGGAGACGACCCCCAGCGCCTCCCCCAGGGTGTAGACGTCAGTCATGCGCCAGACTGTAGTGGCTCGGGCAGTCTCAAAAGGGATTTTTTGGACATCGTCCCAGGTTAAACCTGTGATCAAATATTTTCTGCAACTTTAGCGAACCTTTTCCCCAACTGATGACTCAAAGTAGTAGAGGGACCCGGCCCCCCGAGCCGGGTCTGAAGTTGTCTATACGGGGAGAGGAATCAGCACCCTCATGCAGAAGATCGCAGTAGGAATCCTTTCCGCCCTTGTGGGCGGATCCATGCTCGTCACCGGCGCGGGCGCCGCTTCCGCCGCCACCACCAAGCACGACACCCGTCTCGTCATCCGGGACATCAGCCCCAACCCCGTCGTGGTCAAGGGCGACGCCGAGACGACCGCGTACTTCGACGTCGGCGCCAGCCGCGACGTCAAGAAGGTCGAGTTCAGCGTGGCCCCCGCCGAGGGCTTCCACACGATGCGCAGCAAGAGCCTCAAGGAGCTCGAGGGCTGGCGCTACGCCATCGGCTTCAACAAGAACGACCCGGCCGGCAAGTGGAAGGCCACCGCCGTGGCCTTCGACGGCGAGGGCAAGAAGCTCGCCGAGGACTCGGCGTTCTTCGCCGTCGAGATCGCCAAGGACAAGGCCCAGACGCGGATCTCCCGCTTCAGCGCCGACCCCTCCAAGGTCCGCAAGGGCCGGTCGATCTACTTCTCCGGCACCCTGCTGGAGCGCGAAAGCCGCTTCGACTGGGACGGCGTCCGCGGCGAGCGCGTGAGCATCTACTACCGCGCCAACGGCTCCAGCGCCTGGAAGTGGGTCGCCAGCGACTGGACCTCGCGTAGTGGCAAGTTCTTCGCCAAGACGCGCGCCTACAAGAGCGGCACGTTCCGCGCCGTCTACAACGGCGACCGTGAGCTCGAGGGCACCACGAGCCGCACCGACTACGTGCGGGTCTACTCCTGGCGTCGATAGTCACCAGATTGTCTGAGGCCCGGCCCATTCGTGGGCCGGGCCTCCGGCATTCCCGGGAGTCTTTACCTTTCCCAAGGTTTATCGATCATTTAATCGCCGCATGGTGAGTCCCATTGCATTGATCGATCCCCCTAAGGAGCTCCCGTATGCCGCACCCGGTGATCGCCCTCGTCCTGAGCGTGACGAGCACGCTGGTGACGGCCCCCGCCCCGGAACTGTCCGTACGCTACGAGCAGCCCGGCTCCCGCGGCGCCGAGGAGGCCAGGCGGTTGCTGAAGGACAGCGGCGTGCTGAAGACGCGGCTCCGGCTGCCCGAGCGCGTCGAGATCGTCGCCCAGGACTGTGACGAGCCCGCCGCCCGCTGGAACCACGACAAGCGCCGGATCACCCTGTGCTACTCGCTGGTGGACAAGGTACGCGACACGATCAAGGGCATCTCCGAGACCGAGGAGACCGGCGAGCACGCCGAGGAGCACCGCATGGACGGCGCGCTGTCCGTGCTCTTCCACCACCAGCTCGGCCACGCCCTGACCACGCTCAACGGCCTGCCCGACAGCGACGCGCAGGCCGACCAGTTCGCGGCGCTCGCGCTGGCCGCCGACGCCCCCAAGCGCGTGGTGGCCGCCGCCGAGGCCCGCCACCTGCTGGCCGGCCACGCGGGCATCGGCCATCTGTCCGGCATGGAGGAGTCCGCCACGTTCGCCTGCCTGCTGTACGGCACAGACCCGGCCAAGTACGACCGGATCGCCAAGGGCGGCTGGGTCCCGCCCGAGCGCGCGCCCTCCTGCGCCGGCGAGTACGCCAAGGTCAAGTCGGCCATCGGCGACAAGGTCGTGAAAGTCGGCACCTGACGGGTAGCGTCCCGGGTATGCCCGACGACCTGCTCAAAGACCTCAACCCGTTCGACATCTTCGACGCCGAGGCCGCCCGGCTCGACCGGCACTTCTCGGGGCTCGACGAGGCCGGCTGGCTGCGCCCGTCCCGCTGCGACGGCTGGACGGTCCGCGACGTGCTGGCGCACCTGGCCGGCGAGGAGCTGTACAACCAGGCCTGCCTGCACGGCTCCGTCCAGGAGCTGCTGAGCCGCCTGGCCGACGAGGGGATCGGCGGCTACAACGACTTCAACGAGTGGTGCGTGCGGCAGCGCAGGGAGCTTCCCATCGAGGAGGTCCTGGAGGAGTGGCGGACGCAGAACGGCGCCACCCGCGAGGAGATGCGCGCCCTCGGCCCCGACGCCCTGCTCGACACGATGGCGGGGCCGTACCCGACGGGCCGGCAGGCCTTCCACTACGACTCCGAGTACGCCACCCACGCCGACGACGTCGGCGCGCCCGTCTCCGCGCAGGAGGCCCCCGGCCGGCTGGCCTGGCGGGTGGCGGTGGGCCGGTTCGTGCTCGCCGAGCAGGACGCCAAGGTGCGGGTGGAGCAGTCGGCCGACCAGATCGTGGCGGCCGTGGACGGTGTCACGGCCACGCTGTCGTACCCGGAGTTCGT
Organism: Nonomuraea sp. NPDC048882; assembly: GCF_040649755.1. NCBI lineage: Bacteria > Bacillati > Actinomycetota > Actinomycetes > Streptosporangiales > Streptosporangiaceae > Nonomuraea > Nonomuraea sp. NPDC048882. The sequence continues at coordinate 107,107 of NZ_JBEZGB010000027.1, read as the reverse complement.
CGAGGCCACAGTGGGCCGCCTGCCCGCCTCCCACGGCCTCGACCCGCGCGTCGCCGCCGCGCTGAGGTGCCTGGCCTGATCCCGCCTGATCCTGAGACTGATCCTGATCTGAGCCTGAGACTGATACTGAGAGGAGTGCGATCATGTGGCTGCGCAACCGCGCGGGCACCGAGCCGGTCACCGCGCGCAGCCCGCTGGGCGCGCGTCGTGTCCTGTCGCTCGTCGCGCTCGTGCTCGGGGTGGTGGCGGCGGTCGTCTTCGCCGTGCTCGCGATGAGCACCGGCGCGCAGGTCTGGGTCTGGGAGGCCCTCATCGCCGCCGCGGTGGCCGTCGTCGCCGCGATCGACCTGGCCGTGCTGCGGCACCGCCGCTCACGTCGTACGGGCGGATGACGTCACGTGCGGGCTCGCGTCGTGCGGGCGGATGACGTCACGGGTGTTGATGAGCCCGGATAATGAGGGGATGTCAACACCGCGGCAGCGCTACCGGGAGCAGGTCAAGAGCGAGATCAAGCAGGCCGCGCTCGCCCAGATCGGCGGCGGCGGGGCGGCGGCGCTGAGCCTCAACGCGGTGGCCAAGCAGCTGGGCATGACCGGGCCCGCGCTCTACAAGTACTTCGACAGCCGCGACAGCCTGCTCACCGACCTGATCCTCGACGGCTACGCGGAGCTGGCGGCTGCCGTACGCGCCGGGATCCGCGACGGCGGGCCGCGCGAGCGCCTGCACGGGCTCGGGGGGGCCTTCCTGACCTGGGTCACGGCCAACCCGCACGTCTTCCAACTGCTCGCGGGCACGCCGTCGCCCGGCTACCAGGCGCCGCCGGAGAGCGTCGATCGGGCCAGGGACGTGCTGGGGCCGTTCCTGCCGGTGTTCGGGCAGGGACGGTGCGGGCCCGCTGTGGAGCCGCTGCGGGAGGAGATGCTGGGCTGGGTGGAGCAGACTCCCGCCGTGGCCGAGTGGGTGCGGGCGTACGCGCCCGACGGCGACCCGGCCACGGCGCTGACCGGGACCATCATGGTGTGGAGCCGGCTCCAGGGCGTCCTGAGCCTGGAGGTCCAGGGGCAGTTCGCCGGGATGGGACACCGGACGACCACGCTGCTGACCGCGGAGATGGACTCACTGGCCGACACCATGGGCATCTAGCGTCCTCAGGCCTTGCCGTACCTCTGGTTGAACCGCTCGACCCGGCCGGCGGTGTCGAGGATGCGGCCACGGCCCGTGTAGAAGGGGTGGCTGGCGGACGACACGTCCACGTCGATGACCGGATACGTCTTGCCGTCCTCCCACTCGATGCTCCTGTCGCTGGTCAGGGTCGAGCGGGTGAGGAAAGCGAAGCCGACGCTCGGGTCACGGAAGACGACCGGACGGTAGGCGGGGTGCAGGTTCTTTCTCATGGCTCCTGCAACCAGGTGACAACGGTTTTCATTCCCTGGCTTCCGGATCCAGTCCGAGCACGGTCCGGCCCCCGTCCACGGGGATCGTCGCGCCGTTGACGAAGGCGGCGTCGTCGGAGAGCAGGTGGGCCACGACGGAGGCCACCTCGGCCGGCGCGGCGACCCGGCCGAGCGGGTGCAGCCTGGCCAGGTCGGCCTCCACCCGCGCCGCCTCCTCCGGAGTCAGGCCGGCCAGGAAATCCTGGTACCGCTCGGTCGCCACCGAACCGGGGGCCACGGCGTTCACCCGGATGCCGTGCCTGCCGTACTCGACCGCGAGCGCCCTGGTCAGCCCCTCCGTGGCGGCCTTGGCCGTGGAGTAGGGCAGGCTGCCGGGCACCGCCCTGGTGGCCTGGTGCGAGGTGACGTTGACGATGGCGCCAGGGGTGCCGGCGGTCAGGAAGTGGCGTACGGCGGTCGCGCAGCCCACCACCGCCAGGTCCAGGTTGGCCGCGATCAGCGCCCTGACCTCGGCGATCGGCGACGAGTGCACGGAGAGGTCGCGGAACACGGCCGCGTTGTTGACCCAGCCCGCCAGCGTGCCCGACTCCTGCGCCAGATCGGCCGCCCAGGCCGCCACCTCCTCGTCGGCCGCGTCGCCGATCACGGGGACGACCCGGGGGCCGGCCCAGGACAGGGCCTCCTTGTCGCGTTCGACGACCACCACCGTGCGCTCGTCCGTGCGCCCGCCCGCGTGCCTGTCCGTGTGCCTGTCCGAGTGCCCGTCGCGTTGGAGCAGCCGCTCCACCACGGCCCTGCCGATCCCGCGCCCGCCGCCTGTGACCACATAGGAAATGCTCATGCTTCCGACGCTATGTCCGGCAGCGCCGCTCGGGGCGGACCCGTCCCGGGACGCCTGTCGTTGAGGCCGCCTTTGGACAAAGTGACATGTATCACCGAGTCCGCCTGCTCATGAACGGGAACCAATCAAAGGTGATCGCGCCCGCCGCCCGAAGCACGTCCGCACGAATGATCGGCGCACTCGCGATCACTCAGACCGCCGGTTACGGTGTCCTCTACTACGCGTACTCGGTGCTCATCCCGCCCATGTCGCGCGACCTGGACGCCGGGGTCGCCCAGCTCACCGGGGCGCTCACGTTCGCGGTGCTGGTGTCCGCCCTGGCCGCGCCGCTCGTCGGGCGCCTGCTCGACCGGCGCGGCGGACGCGGGCTGATGACGCTCGGCTCGGTGCTGGGCGCGCTGGCCGTGCTCGCCTGGTCGCAGGTCCGTACGGTGACACAGCTCTACCTCGCCTGCGGCCTGCTCGGGGTGGCGTCGTCGATGGTGCTGTACGAGGCGGCGTTCGCGGTGATCGTGGCCTGGTTCGACGCGGAACGGCGGGCGCGGGCGCTGCTCGCGGTGACGGTGGTGGCCGGGTTCGCCTCCAGCATCTTCCTGCCGCTGACCGGGTTCCTCGTGGAGTTGTACGGGTGGCGGCAGGCCCTGGTCGTCCTAGCCGCCGGCTACGCGCTGACCGCCGTGCCCCTGCACGGGCTGGCGCTGCGCAGCCGGTCGGCGCCGCCCCACGCCGCGCGGCGGGAGATCGTCGCGACTGCCCTGCGCGAACGGCCGTTCTGGCTGCTCGTGGCGGCCTTCCTGACGCAGACGGGCGCGCTGGCGGTCATGGGGGTGCTGCTGGTGACGTACCTCATCACCCTGGGACACGCACCCGTGTTCGCGGCCGGCGTGGCCGGGCTGCTCGGCGTCCTGTCCGTGACCGGGCGGCTGGTGACGACCGGCCTCCAGACGCGCTGGCCGGTGGCGACGATCACGGCCGTCATGTTCGCCCTCCAGGGGCTGGCGGCGGTGCTGCTGCCGCTGACCGGGCGCAGCGTGGGCGGGGCTGTCGTGGCGGTGGTGCTGTTCGGGCTGGGCTTCGGGGTGTCCACGATCGCCCGTCCCGCGCTGCTGGCGGACCGGTACGGGACGGCCGCGTACGGGTCGCTGAGCGGGGCTCTGGCGCTGCCGATCACCGTGGCCAAGGCGGTGGCGCCGTTGCTGGCGGCCGGGCTGGCGCAGGTCGCGGGCTACCCGGCGGTGATGGCCGCGGTCGCGACGGCCTGTAGCCTCGGGGCCCTGTCACTGCTTCTGTATGGCAGGATGCCGGCGCGCCCTTGAAGGGCTTCGGACAGCGTACGGACGCGGCTTGGGACGGCTTCGGGTCGCGTACGGACGCATGGGGGCTTGAGCGGCTTCAGGTCGCGCACGAACCCGCCCCGGCCTACGATCGAGGGGTCCCACGGAACCCACAGGACTCACGGAACCGACGGAACCCACGGAACCGACAGAACCCACGGAACCCGCAGGACCACGGACCCGAACAGCAACCCGGACTCGACAGCACCCACGGAAGCGACGGCACCCACGGACCCACGAAAAATTGGGGAATCAGTCGGCCGTCTGCCGTGGGCGGAAACGACGACCCGCCCTCCCACGAACACGTAAGGTAGCCGCATGGATACCCCCACCGACGTCCTGCACCGCGTGTTCGGCTACGACGCGTTCCGTGAGGGCCAGCAGGAGATCATCGATCATGTCGTGGCCGGCGGCGACGCGCTCGTCCTCATGCCCACCGGCGGCGGCAAATCGCTCTGCTACCAGATCCCCGCGCTGGTGCGCCGGGGCGTCGGGGTGGTCATCTCACCGCTGATCGCGCTCATGCAGGACCAGGTCGACGCGCTGCGGGCGCTCGGCGTGCGGGCGGGGTTCCTCAACTCGACCCAGAGTATCGACGAGCGGCAGCTCGTGGAGTCGGAGTTCCTGGCCGGCGAGCTCGACCTGCTCTACCTCGCCCCCGAGCGGCTGCGCGTCGACTCCACGCTGCGGCTGCTCGGCAAGGGCGACATCTCGGTGTTCGCCATCGACGAGGCGCACTGCGTGGCGCAGTGGGGGCACGACTTCCGTCCCGACTACCTGGAGCTGTCCAGGCTGCACGAGCTGTGGCCCGACGTCCCGCGCATCGCCCTGACCGCGACCGCCACCCCCGCGACGCATGCCGAGATCTCCTCCCGGCTCGGCCTCGACCAGGCCCGCCACTTCGTGGCCAGCTTCGACCGGCCCAACATCCACTATCGCATCGCGTCGAAGAGCGAGCCCAAGCGCCAGTTGCTGGAGTTCCTGCGCACGGAGCATCCCGGCGATGCGGGCATCGTCTACTGCCTGTCTCGCTCCTCGGTCGACAAGCTGGCCGAGTTCCTGGTCGACAACGGCATTGCGGCGGTGCCGTACCACGCGGGGCTCGACGCCCAGACCCGTGCCCTGCACCAGTCCCGCTTCCTGCGCGAGGAGGGGCTGATCGTGGTCGCCACGATCGCGTTCGGCATGGGCATCGACAAGCCCGACGTGCGCTTCGTGGCCCACCTCGACCTGCCGAAGTCGCTGGAGGGCTACTACCAGGAGACCGGGCGCGCGGGCCGCGACGGCCTGCCCGCCACGGCGTGGATGGCCTACGGGCTCAACGACGTGGTGCAGCACCGGCGGATGGCGATGGAGGGCGACGAGGCACACCGCCGGCGCCAGGTGCTCCACCTCGACGCGATGCTGGCGCTGTGCGAGACCGTCACCTGCCGGCGCATCATGCTGCTCGACTATTTCGGGCAGAAGGGCTCGCAGCCGTGCGGCAACTGCGACACCTGCCAGACCCCGCCCGCCTCCTGGGACGGCACGGTCCCGGCGCAGAAGGTGCTGTCCACGGTGCTGCGGCTGGCGCGGGAGCGGCGGCAGAAGTTCGGGGTCGGGCAGGTGGTGGACATCCTGCTCGGCAAGAAGACCGCCAAGGTGCTGCAGCACGGCCATGAAACCCTCAAGGTGTTCGGAGTCGGCGACGACCTGGGCAACGCCGAATGGCACGGGGTGGTGCGCCAGTTGCTGGCCCAGGGGCTGCTGGCGGTGGAGTCCGACTACGGGGCGTTGGTGCTGACCGACGACAGCGCCGCCGTGCTGCGCGGCCAGCGCGAGGTCATGCTGCGCCGCGAAACCGCCCGCCCGGCCCGCGCCAAGGTGGCCTCCTCCGGCGGCAAGTCCGCCCAGACCGCCGCCGAACTCCCCGCCGAAGCCGCCCCCGTCTTCGAGCGCCTGCGCTCCTGGCGCGGAGCCACCGCCAAGGAGCAGGGGGTGCCCGCCTACGTCATCTTCCACGACGCGACCCTCCGCGAAATCGCCACCCGCATGCCCACCACACTGGCCGAGCTGAGCCAGGTGAACGGCGTCGGCGAAAACAAACTGGCCAAATACGGAGACCAGGTCCTGAAGGTCCTCCAAGCCGACGAACCAGAAGATTAAGCCCTAGCCGAACCCCCGACTGGGCCAACTGAACAGCAACTGCGCCCTCGGCCGAACCCCAGCCTGAGCAGCAGCCGAGCCTCGGCTAACCCCTAGCTGGGCCCGACCGAGCAGCGACTGAGCCCTCAGCCGAGCCCCGGACTGAGCCGCGACTGAGCCCTCAAACTGACCCTTACCCGAGTACGTTCGGGGCATCGGTGCTTGTGCCCGCTTACACGCCTCCGTAGGACCGCCTGCGGGCCCGCCTTGGTCGCCGCCCGTGCTGCTGACCGCCCATCCAGCAGCACCGATGCCTGTGCCCGGCTACGCGACGCCGCAGGACCCGACTGCTGGCCCATCCCGGTCGGCACTCCGATTGTTGGCCCAGGACCCAGCCCCCGCCCAGATTGGTTCGCGTGCAGCTGAGCTGTTATCCGGACTGGTTCGTACACAGCTGGGCCGTCACCCCGGGCTACTTCAGCCACAACTGAGGCCCCACCCGCCCTCACATCAACCGCTCCTACGCCGTACGATCATCCTGTACGACAAAGCCAGACGTTTGGTTCCGGCACGGCTATAAGCGAATACGCGACGTCACGACCGATACGGTGAGAAGATCGGTAACGGACGCTCGGTCACCACGGCCGGGAAGCCCACGCAGGCCGCACCGTGCCAAGGGGGGACGGAAACCCGTCCGGCCCGATCCGCGAAGCGGCGCGTCGGATCCGACGCGGACAGGCCGGCCAACGTGGTGGCGACGACCGTTCTTCGTGCGGCCGTCGCCACCACCACGCCACTCCCACCCGTCGGCCCTCTGCTCCCCTCCGCCCGCCCGACGACCTGGCCTTTAGTTCGCCCCACGGCCCACCTCTCAGCCAGGGTCGGCAGGGCCGCCACTGCTCAGCCGCTGGGCCCAGCTGGAACTGCCGGGCACCGCCGCTGCTCAGCCGAGGGCTCAGCCAGGCCCAGCCGAGGGCGAACCAGTCCGGGCGGCGCCCCAGAGGAGCAGCAGGCGGCCCTGCGTCGGCGCGTAGCCGAGCACAGACACCGGTGGGCCTACATGCTCGGGCGAGGGGTTGTAGGCGGAACCAGTTCGGGCGGCGACCCAGATAAGCCAGCCAGCGGTCCTGCACCGACGCGTACCCGGACACCGGCACCTGGAGCGAACCCGCCCGGATGGCGGTCAGTTGTTGGCGAACAGTCGGGATGACGACCGAGGCGAGCCAGGCGGCGGTCCTGCGGCGTCGCGTAGGCGGGCACGGCCACCGGTAGGGAGAACGTGCCCGGGCAAGCGGTCAGCAGTGCGGGAACCAGTCCGAGTGGCGGCCCAGGTGGGCCAGGAGGCGGTCCTGCGGCGTCGCGTGGGCGGGGACTGGCACTGGTGGGGCGAATCTGCCTGGGCGGTCCTGGGCGGTGACGAACAGGCGGGCCAGGTCGAGCAGTTCCTCGGCCAGGAGTGGTGGGATCGGGCGGTGTTCGCCGCAGGCCCTGGCCACGTCCCAGCCGTGCGCGGTGAGCTCGATGGCGCCGATCGCGGCCACCATCGGGCTGGTCAGGTGCCGGTCTCCTACGGGGACGAGGTCGTCGCCGGCCATGGCGGCCCATCGCCCGAGCACCTCCGTGGCGCCGTCCCGCACCAGGAGAGCCGGGTTGCCCACCCATGTCGGGGCGGGTGACGGCAGCCCGAGCGACGACGGCCCGGGTGACGACGGTCCGGGTGACGACGGTCCGAGTGACGACGGTCCGAGTGACGATGATCCGGGGGGCAAGGGCTTGGGTGACCGCAGGCCGGGTGACAGCGGCCCAGGCGACAGCGATCCCGGTGACGGCGAACATGGTGACGGCGAACATGGTGACGGCGAACATGGTGACGGCGAACATGGTGACGGCGGCCCGATCAATCGGCCGTCGGGGTTGGTAGCGATGCTTCCTCCGGGGGCCTGCTGTGGGGGGCAGGGATAGCCGGAGTTAGTGGGGATCGGGGGGAGCGGGATGGGGCCGGTGGCGGCCTGGTTGAGGGTTTGCAAGGAGTCGGTCATGTGGTCCAGCAGCCGTTGCAGGTTCCAGCCGGCGCACGGTGTGGCGCGGCAGAGCGCGGATGGGGTGACAGCGTGCAGGCTGCCGAGGGTGTAGTCGATGGCGCGTTCCAGCAGCGCCACGCCCGCCGCCAGCGCCCTTCCTTGCTCGCTCATAACGCCTCCTCGTAGGTGCAGACCCAGGGCGGGCGGAAAAGTCATCGTCTCCGTGCGAGCGTTTCCGAGTCGGTGTCGGGTATGTCCGCATTTGCGGCATGGTGAGTCGTACTCTGGGCCGCCGTGAGCGAAAGGATCTGTCGTGACTCCTCCACTCCCTGAAGGGAGCGGCTTCTCGCTAAGCCGCTTCCGCAGCCTGGCGAAGGGCAAGCCCCGCCCTGAGGATGTTGTTGGCCGCGTTCACGTCGGCGTGCGCGGCGTGCCCGCACGCCGTACAAGCAAACGAGGCTTGGGTGAGGCGGTTCTCCTTCGCGCAGTGCCCGCAGCGGGCGCACGTGCGGGAGGTGCCGGCAGGGTTCACCGCGATCAGCTCTCGACCGGCGCTTTCAGCCTTGTGCGCGAGGATCGTCAGGAACACCCCCCAACCCGCGTCCAGGATGCTGCGATTCAAGCCGGACTTCTGCGCGACGTTCCGGCCGGGAGCATCGATCGTGCCGGACGCGCTGCGGGTCATGTTCGTGATCCGCAGGTCCTCGTGCACCATCATGTCGTAGTTGCGGATCAGCGCCAGCGCGGTCTTGTGTGCCCCGTCGATCCGCTGGCGGCGGACCTTGGCGTGCAGGGCGGCCACCCGTGCGACGGCCTTACGGCGGCGCTTGGACCCGCGTTTCTTGCGGGCCAGGTTGCGCTGGGCTTCCGCGAGACGATCAGCGGTCGTAGCAAGATGGCGCAGGTTGGCCACGTGCGCGCCGTCGCTGGTGGTGACCAGACAGGCCACGCCCATGTCGATGCCCACCACCGCGCCGGTGGCGGGCATGGGCTCGGCGGGCACGTCGTCGCACGACAGAACCAGATACCAGCGGGAGCCTTCCCGCTTCACGCTGATCGTCTTGACCCGGCCCCTGACCGGCCGGTGCCGGTGGACACGGACGTGCCCGATGCCCTGGAGGCGCACGAATGTAGCAGAGGGGTGCTCGGGCTGGGAGTCCCACCGGCAGCCGTCGCCGTCTTTCGGCCACTCCACCGAGTCGAACCAGCCACGCCCCTTGAACCGTGGAAACCCCGGCGTACGCCCGGCCTTGACCCGGTCGAAGAACGCGCGGAACGCCTTGTCGAGCCGCCGCAGGGTGGCCTGCTGAGAGGAGAACGACCACCGGCCCTGCCCGCCGGTGTCGTCGGCGCGGACGTGCTTCAACTCGGCCGACTGGTCTCCGTATCGGACGCTCACGCCCGCCTTGGCGTAGGCCGTACGCCGGTGCTCAAGGGCTGCGTTGTACAGCGTGCGGTGGTCCTCCAGACATGCCGCCAGCGCCCCCGCCTGCTTGCTGGTGGGGCGCAGCAGGAACTTGTACGACCTACGCACGGCCACCGCCCTTGGACGGCCGCTCGTCCTGCGTCTCGATGTAGCGCTGCACCGTCTCGGCCGACACCGCGCCGACCGTGGCCACGAAGTAGGACCGCGACCACAGCGTGGGCAGCTGGGAACGCAGGTGCGGAAACTCGGCGCGCAGGTAATGGGAGGTGAACCCCTTGAACTGGTTGGCCACGTACGACGGCGAGTTCTTCGGGTGGGACCTGACGAACAGGTGCACGTGGTCGGACATCACCTCAAGCGCCACGATCTCCCAGCCGTGCTCGTCGGCCTTGGCGCGGATCAACTCCTCCAGGCGGTCTTTCACCCGGCCGCCGAGGACCGGGCGCCGGTACTTCGGGCACCACACCACGTGGTATCCGAGGTCGTACGCCGCGCCCGGGGAAGTGCGCACCTGACGAGTCACACGATCATTATAACCGTGCTATCCATCTAACGCGCGATGAACGGAGACCTCTGATGCGCGGACCTGACAGGTCACTGCACGCTCGGGCCTTGACGGCCCTCCCGCTCCCAATTCCCCCGTCGCCTCAAGGCGACGGTCCCCTCGGGAGAGTCTGATGGGCATGCTCAGCCGGCTGTTCGACCGACTCCTCGGTCTGCCCGAGGCCACGACGCCTGACATCGAGGTCGTCCGTGAGCTGCGCGTGCCGATGCCCGACGGGGTCGTTCTGCGCGCCGACCGCTACCGCCCGCGCGGGTCCGAGCCGCTGCCGGTGGTGCTGATGCGCACTCCGTACGGCAAGCACAAGCTCGACATGACGGGCACCGCCCGCGTGCTGGCCAGGCGGGGCATGCAGGTGGTCGTGCAGGACGTCAGGGGTACGTTCAGCTCGGGCGGCCGGTTCTCGGCCTTCCACCAGGAGCGGCGGGACGGTCTCGCCACCGCCGCCTGGCTGCGCGAGCAGCCCTGGTGCGACGGAAGGCTGGCGACGGCGGGGGCGAGTTACCTCGGGTACACGCAGTGGGCGATCGGCCCCTACCTCGATCCTCCGCTGGAGGCGATGTGCCTGGGGGTGACGGCCGGCGAGTTCAGGACGACGTTCTATCCGGGCGGCGTCTTCGCCCTGCACAACCTGCTGACCTGGGCGGCGCTGCTCGGCACGCAGGAGGACGCGTGGCTGAGCGGGCTGCTGCCGAACCCGCGCCGGGAGAGCCGGGTGCGGCGCGCCATGGCGCACGTGCCGATCGGCCGGTCCGACGTGGCCGCCATCGGCAAGCGGGTGCCGTTCCTGCGCGACGCCGCCGCCCACACCGAGGCGGACGACCCCTTCTGGGCCGACACCGACCACACCGCCGCCGCCGTCACGATGACAACGCCGACCAGCATGGTGACCGGCTGGTGGGATCTGCTCCTGCCCGCGCAGCTACGTGACTTTGCGGCCCTGCGCGCGGCCGGGCGGCACAGCCGGATCCTGATCGGCCCCTGGGGGCACGACCTGGGCGCTTTGCGGGCGCTGCTGGCCGAGGAGGTGTCCTGGCTGTCGGCGCATCTGCTCGGGGACACCGCCCAGCTCCAGCGCTCCCCGGTACGGCTCTACCTCCAAGGAGCCGGCGCCTGGCTCGACTTCGACGACTGGCCGCCGCCGCGGTCCGTACCGGCTGAGCTGCATCTGCTCGATCGGCGGGCCCTCGGTTGGGACGGACCGGGAACCGGCGGGCCCGACGGCTTCACCTACGATCCCGCGCATCCCACGCGCTCGGCCGGCGGGCCGCTGCTCGATATGCGGGAGTCGAAGCAGCGTGACAACCGCGCCGTCGAGGCCCGTCCCGACGTGCTCGTCTACACCGGGGCGCCGCTCCCCCGCCGGCTCGACCTGATCGGGCCCGTCTCGGCCACCGTGCACGTACGCACCGACACCGGGCACGCCGACCTGTTCGTCCGGTTGTGCGACGTCGATCGGGACGGCGTGTCGCGCAACGTCACCGACGGCATCCTGCGACTGCCGACCGGGAGCGCGGGCGTGGTCAGGGCCGAGGTCGAGCTGCAGCCGACCGGGTACCGGTTCCAGCCTGGGCACCGGCTGCGGGTGCAGGTGGCGGGCGGGGCGTTCCCCCGGTTCGCGCGCAACCACGGGACCGGGGAGCCCGTGGGGAAGGCGGTGCGGACCCGGCCGACGCGCTTCGAGATCTTCCACGACGCGGAGCATCCGTCGTCGCTCACCCTGCCGGTGTTCGAGGGGTGATCGCTGCTACCGGCCCCGCCAAGAACCTTTTCCGCTGAGCGCGAGTAAGGGAGGTGACGGGAAGGGGTGGGTTGTTGTGGTGATGAGGGTGCTGCGGGTGCTGGCGGTCTGTTCGGTGGTGGTGGCGGCGGTCGGGGGATGTGCGGGTGGTGGGGGCGGCTCGGGTGAAGTCGGTGCCAAGGCTTCCGGTACGTCCCGGGCTGCCGCAGGTGCGAGCGTCACGGCGACCCCTGAAGGGACCCCGGCGGCTCCTTCTGCGAGCGAGCCGGCTCCCGTGGTGACGGAGGGGAAGGGGTGTAACGGTACGCCGGTCTTCCTGGGTGAGGGGTTTCCCGAGGTGCGGGGGACGGCGGCGGGTGCCGAGTTGTGGGGGTTGTTGTTCGTCGGGCCGCCGCCGCTCAGCCGGGACAAGGAGATCAAGATCGTGTGGCGGATGACCGGCGAAGGGCCGTTGCGGGTACGCGCCACACTCCCGGACGGGCGCACGGCCAGGCTGGCGTGGGGCCCTGAGCAGCACGGTGGATCGACCTGGAGGCGGCCCGGGCAGGAGTGGGGCACCGGGTTCGTGTTCCCGAAGGCGGGCTGCTGGAAGGTCGAGCTCACCCGGACCAGCGGCTCGGGTCACGCCTGGCTGCTCGTCAAGTGACCCCGGCGACCGGGCCCGTCGTCGAGTGGTGGTCAAGGCCGGCGTTCGCGCGGGGTCAGGTGGGGAGGGTGCGGTCGATGAAGGAGGTCACGTCGTCCAGCACCTCGTCCTTGTTCGTCTCGTTGAAGACCTCGTGCCTGGCCCCCGGATAGATGCGTTCGGTGAGGTCGCCGCCCCTGACGGCGTCGATGCCCGAGCGGCTGCCGGGCAGCGGGACGAGCTGGTCGTCGTCCCCGTGCACCCACAGCGTGGGCAGGGCGCCGAACGTGCCGCCCTTGGCGATCGTGTCGAGCGCCGTCGCGAACGCCTCCAGCGTCGTGCGCTTGAACGGCCCGTGCCACACCAGCGGGTCCTCGGCGTACGCGGCGCCGACGGACAGGTCGCGGGAGAGGGTGGCGGGGTCGATGGGGGTGTCCGGCGGCTCCTCGTACGTGAGCAGTTCGGGCACGATCGCCCATTCCCCGATCACCGGCCCGGACAGGACGAGTGCGGTCAGACCGGAGCCGTAACGCTGGGCGTAACGAGCCGCGATCATGCCGCCCATCGAGTGGCCGATCACGACGACGGGGACGCCCGGATGGTCGTCCCTGGTTCGCTCCTCGACGGTGTGCACGTCGGTGACCACGTCCTCGAAGTCCTCGATGAGCACCCGGTCGCCCTCGGACTTGCCGTGGCCCATGTGGTCGAGGCCGTAGACGGCGGCGCCGTGGCGGACGAGGCGGTCGGCCACGTACTCGTAGCGGCCGATGTGCTCGCCATAGCCGTGGACCAGGACGGCGACGTATCGAGGCCGGTCATGGGGCCATTCGCGGACCGTGTTGCGGCCCTTGGCGCCGGTGAAGGTGTGCTCGCGCGACTCGGCCATGCTCACTCCTAGCTCGCCATTGCGGTGAGGGTACGCCGCCCGTTCGATGATCGTCCAATGCGGAGGGAAAAGGGGGTGCCGCGAGGTCCGAAAACCGCCGACCTGTGAGCGGGCGGCGGTGTTGTAACAGGTATGGACATCTACACCACGATCGACAGCCCCTTGGGGGAGATCCTGCTGGCCGGGGACGGTTCCGTGCTGACCCGCGTGTCGTTCGACGTGACCTCGGCGCGGGCGGGGTGGCGGCGGGAGCCGGGCGCGTTCGCCGAGGCGGAGCGGCAGCTCGGCGAGTACTTCGCGGGCGACCGCACCGCGTTCGAGCTGCCGTTCCGCACGGAGGGCAGCGCGTTCCACGAGCGGGTGTGGGCGGCGGTGGCGGCGCTCCCGTACGGCACGACGACGAGTTACGGCGCACTGGCCGCGCGCATCGGCGCGCCCGCCGACCGCGTCCGCGCCGTCGGGGCGGCCGTCGGCGCGAACCCGCTGCTCCTCGTGCTGCCCTGCCACCGCGTCGTCGCCGCGAACGGCGCTCTGACCGGGTACGCCGGCGGCCTCGAACGCAAGCACGCCCTGCTCACGCTGGAAGGCGTGCTGCAGCCTCAGCTCTGGAGCGCCTCATGATGAGGACTCTGGAGCGGGCCGACTGGGCCGGGCTGGCCGGGGAGCTGGACGCGTACGGGTGCGCGCTGACGCCGCAGGTGCTCACCGCGGAGGAATGCGGGCAGATCGCCGGGCTGTACGAGGAGGCCGGATTCTTCCGGGCCACCATCGACATGGAGCGTTATCGGTTCGGCGCCGGGCAGTACCGCTACTTCGATCATCCGCTCCCGCCACTGGTCGAACGGTTGCGGGCGGCGTTCTATCCCCGGCTGCTGCCGATCGCCCGCGACTGGGCGGCCAGGCTGAGGCAGCCCGCGCCGTGGCCGGACGATTTCGGGGAATGGTTGGACATGTGCCACGCGGCCGGTCAGAAGCGGCCGACGCCGATCCTGCTGCGCTACCGCAGCGACGACTGGAACGCCCTGCACCGTGACCTGTACGGGGACCTGGTCTTCCCGCTGCAAGTGGTGATCGGGCTGGACCGGCCGGGCGCGGACTACACCGGGGGCGAGTTCCTGCTGGTCGAGCAGCGGCCCCGGGCGCAGTCGCGGGGCACGGTGACCCTGTTGCCGCAGGGGCACGGGCTGATCTTCACCACGCGGGACCGGCCGGTCCGGTCGTCGCGCGGCTGGTCGGCCGCGCCGGTGCGGCACGGGGTGAGCACCGTACGCTCCGGCCTGCGGCACACGCTGGGCCTCGTCTTCCACGACGCCAAGTGACGCCCGGAACGGCGGGAGCCGGGTTCTGCGCGGAGGAGTTGGCGCGGGTTGTGGAGCTTGTCCGGGCGCAACGCGCCCGGACGGTCGTGATCGGGCACGGGCGGGACGGCGGGCCCGCCGCCGAGGCGTTCGCGCGGGCCTGGGCCGGCACGGTGCTGGCGGTGGTCGGCTGGCCGGAGCAGGCGGCCTCCTGGTTGCGGCAGGCCAGGCGGTTCACGGCGGGTGAGCCGGACGCCTGGGTGGTGGCGGGCGCGCCGCGCGGGTGGGCCGGCATGAGCGAGCGGCTGCGGCGCAGCACGGAGTGGGAGCCTGCGCGTACGTACGGCTTCGCGGCCACCGCCCGCGCGGTCGCGCTGGCCCCGCCTGGGACACTGGAGGGCATGCGCGGTGCCGACCACGACGGAAATGCCTGGCAGATCGGCCGAAACGTGATTTTTCGGGAAATATCGTGATCCCGCTCCCCCCGCGTGAGATCGCCCCCGGGGCGGTCCACGTGCCCGGCTGGCTCACCCTCGACGAGCAGCGCCACCTCGTCCAAGCCTGCCGCGCCTGGGCCCAGAGCCCCGTGCCGATCCGGCACACCGTGCTGCCGAGGGGCGGCGTCATGTCGGTCCAGACCGTCTGCCTGGGCTGGCACTGGCAGCCGTACCGCTACACCCGCCTGGCCCACGACGTGAACGGCCGGCAGGTCGCGGACTTCCCCGGGTGGCTGGCCGACCTGGGCCGCCGCGCCCTGTCCGACGCCTACAGCTCCGCCGCCCGCGCCGAGGGCGCCGACGGCGGAGTGACCGCGCCGCAGCCGTACGAGCCCGGCGCGTACAAGCCCGGCGCGTACAAGCCCAGCGCGTACGAGCCCGACACCGCCCTGATCAACTTCTACGACGGCCAGGCGAAGATGGGCATGCACCAGGACAAGGACGAGAAGTCGGATGCCCCGGTGGTGTCGCTGAGCATCGGCGACGCCTGTCTCTTCCGCTTCGGCAACCCCGAGACGCGCGGCCGGCCGTACACCGACGTGCGGCTCGCCTCGGGCGACCTGTTCGTGTTCGGCGGGCCGTCGCGCTTCGCCTACCACGGCGTGCCGAAGGTCTACCCGGGGACGGGCGATCCCGCCACCGGGCTGGCCTCCGGCCGGCTCAACCTGACGATGCGCGTCACCGGCCTGCGCTGACGCAGCCGAAACGCGTCACCGTCCCGCTATGACCGAAGCGCGTCACTGGCCCGCGAGGACGTAGTCGAACTCGTCGTCGGCGAACCGACGCCGCAGCTTGCGGACGATCTTGGCCCCGTCGTCCTGCGGCCCCTCCCGGTAGAAGGGCTTGCCGGAGCGGCCGAACGTGATCGTCGAGCCGCCCTCCCACTTGCCGAGCAGCTCGGAGCCGAGCGTGAAGCCGTCGCCCGGCTCGAACCCGAGCGTGCGCGCGTAGTCGACGGACCCGTACACCAGCTGCCTGACCAGCTCGATCGGCACCTCCTGCCAGCCCGCGTACTCGCCGAAGAAGTATTCGCGGAAGCGGACGAGGTCGCGGTCGTTGAGCACGTCGGGGCCGATGACGTTCTTCACGCCCAGGCAGTAGACGTCGGCCAGGTAGCCGCAGACGTGCAGCCGGTCCCAGGTGTGGCGGCGGGCGATGAGCACGGAGACCGCGCCGCCGGCGCCGGAGTCGGGGGCGTCGTCGACCCAGCCGGTGCTCGGGTCGAAGCCGAGCCCCTCGCTCCAGCCCGCGTTGATCCAGCAGCCGACGACCTCGGCCTCGGCGCCGCCCTCCGCGGCGTCGGCCGTCTCGGCGGCGATGGCGCGCACCAGCGGCGCGACGACCGACGGGGACACCTTGAGCGCGCGGGCGATCTCCTTGGGAGATCGGCCCTGCCGGCGCAGCTCGCGTACCTGGTCCTTCAGTTCCATTGCGGCAGCCTAACGGTCACCGGCACCCGCCGGTGACCGCCACGGCCGGGCGGGGTTCACTTGCTGAGCCGGCGCGACAACCAGGCGAGGGCCGGCGGGTAGCGGTACTCGATGCCGCCGTGCCCGGCGTCGAAGAGCTCGAAGTGGATCCGCTCGCCCGGCACGCCCGCCGCCTCCACGGCCCGGTGGAACGCCACGGCGCCGAAGTCGAGGAAGTACTCGTCGCGGCGGCCCGCGTCCACCCAGATGGCGCGCATCGAACGCAGCGCCTCGGCGTAGCGGGGCTCGCCGGCCATGATGACCGGGTCGCGTTCGAGCCAGCGCTCCCAGACCTCGGGCACGACGGCTCCGGTGTCGTCGAACGGCAGGCGCACGGTCCCGTCGGCGTCGGCGGAATAGGCGGACGAGTAGGCGTACATCTCCAGCAGTTCGAGGTCGCCGTCCTTGGTGCCGGCCAGACGGCCGCGGAAGTCGGTCAGGAACGTGTCGTACGAGCCGTCGTACATGTCACGCAGCCTGCGCGCCAGCCCGGGGAAGTGCGGCCGGGCGGAGACCTCGAACAGCGCGTCGCCCGCGTGCGTGGCCAGCGCGCCGAACACGTCGGGCGCCAGCATGGCGCTCACCATGGCGCCGTAGCCGCCGCTGGACTTGCCGGTGACGGCACGGTGGTCGCGGTCGGCGATCGTCCGGTAGTGCGCGTCCACGTACGGGACGATCTCGTCGCGCAGGTAGGAGTGGTAGGGGCCGGTGGCGGGCGAGTCGAGGTACTGGCTGCCGCCGAGCGCGGTCCAGGCGTCGACGTACACGACTATGGCGGGCGGCACGTCGCCGCCGGCGAACAACGCGTCGGCCAGCTCCGGGTACGGCTGGCGGAACGGAGCCCGGTTGAACCACATGGCGACGTGGCCGGTGTAGCCGAGCAGCACGTAGATGGAGGGGTAGCGGCGCTCGGAGTCGTCGTCGTAGCCCGGCGGGACGTACACGACCAGGGGGCGCTCGTGCGGGTCGCCCAAGGGGTTGCCCCGCAGCAGCGCGCTGTCGACGACGTGGTGATCGAGCCGTCCGGCCAGCTCGGCGGACCAGGGCAACATGAGATCTCCTTGTTCGATGGGACGCGGCCTGCGATGGGCTTGGCGTCTGCCTTTTTACGAGACGTGGCCTGCTTTGACGGGCCTGCTTCGACGGGACCCGGCCTCATGGGGGCCGGGGTGGTCAGCCGACCGACGTGGTCACGGTGTCCACGGCCGTCTGGCCGACGGAACGCCCCGAGACCAGGACGAGCGCGAGGTTGCGCAGGTCGGCGAGGCGTTCGAGCGGGTCGCCCGCGACGGCGATGAGGTCGGCCCGCTTGCCGGGGTCGAGGCTGCCGGTGACCTCGCCCACCCCGCAGGCGTCGGCGGCCAGCACGGTGGCCAGCTCGATGATCTCCGCGTTGCCGTAACCGGCCATCGCGAACACCTCCAGGCCGCCCACGTACAGGTCGGCCGGGTTCGCCACCCCGCCGGCCGCGAACCCGCAGTCGGTGCCCGCGATCTGCCGCACCCCCGCCTCCCGCATGAAGGAGACCCCCTGCAGCCAAGCTTCCTGCATCTCCTGTCCGTACACCTTGCGGATGCGGTCGAACACGCCGTGCGCGGTGGGGCAGACGTACGTGCCGGCGGCGGCGATCAGCTCGACGAGCTTGGCGTCGTAGCGGTGGCCCGACGAGGTGAAGAACGTGCAGTGCTCGATCGTGGCGACCCCGGCCTCGACGGCGCTGCGGATCGCCGCGTGCGCGTGGGCGTGGGCGGCGACGCCCTTGCCGCGCGTGGCCGCCTCCTCGACGACGGCGCGTAACTGCTCCGTGGTGTACTGCGGCACCCAACTCGGCGGCGCGCCCGGCGTCATCAGGCCGCCCGAGGCCATCACCTTGAGGCAGTCGGCGCCCGCGCGCAGGTTCTCCCTGGCCACGCGGCGCACGGCGGGCTCGTCGTCGGCCTCGCCGCCCATGTACCAGCAGTGGCCGCCGGTGATGGTGATGGGCCTGGTGGCGGCCAGGATGTGCGGCCCGACGGCCAGGCCCTCCTCGATGGCGTCACGCAGCGCCAGGTCGAGGAAGTCGCGCCCGCCGAGGTCGCGGGCCGTGGTGACGCCGGCGGAGACGAGCTTGCGGGCGTTCTCCGCCATCCGCAGCAGCAGGTGGCGCTCGCTCTCGGGGCTGCGCCTGGTCACCGGGTCGACCTGGGCGTCGAAGCCCAGGTGCACGTGGGCGTCGATCAGGCCGGGCAGCACGGTGTGCTCCGGCAGATCAAGCACCTCGACACCCTCGCCGACGTCACCCTCGCCGACCCCATCGTCCCCGGCCGCCCCACCGCCGGCGCCTGCCTCTCGCGCGCTGCCGCGCGGTCCGACCGAGACAATCCGGTCGCCATCGATGAGAACCTCTCCGTCGGTGATCACCTCTCCCCGGCGTCCGGTGAGCACCCTTGCCGCGCGAATGATCCTCATGCGCTCCACCCTGTCACGCGCCTAAAGGTCAGGAGAAGGGGATCGTAAGCCGCACGCGGCACCGTTGAGGTCATCGAGCCACAGAGCATGGAGGATCGGGACGATGAGCCAGACCGCCGAGTACGACCTCATCCGCCACTTCGACGCCCCCCGCGAGACGGTGTGGGCCGCCTGGACCGAGCCCGAGCGGTTCTCCCGCTGGTTCGGGCCGGAGACGCTGTCCACGCCGGTGGGCCGGATCACCCTGGACGCGCGGCCGGGCGGGGCCTGGCAGACGACGCTGGTGGGCGAGGAGGGGTTCGAGGTGACGATGGGCGGGACGTACCGGGAGGTGTCGGCACCGGCGCGGCTGGTGTTCACCACCGGCGACCCCGACAACCCCGGCGACGCACCCGCGTCCGTCGTCACGATCCGCCTGGCGGAGGTGGACGGCAGGACCGAGATGCACTTCCACCAGTACGGCGTCAACACCGACCAGGAGCACGCCGAGCAGGCGAAGGCGGGCTGGCTCGACTTCTTCGACCGCCTGGCCGCACACGTCGAACCCGGTCAGCCCGCCGGGACCGCCGAGCCGGCCGGGGCCCGCCTCTGAGTGGCGATCACCTCGTGGGGGACGATGTCCCGATGGACTATGTCGCGGCGATCGATGTCGGCGGAACCACCATGAAAGGCGGACTCATCGCCAGAGACGGGACAATCCTCCACTTCGAACGCCGCCCCACCCCGCGCACCGAGGGCCCTGACCGAGTCATCGAGGCCATCTCCACCTTCGTCACCGACCTGTCCCACCCCCGGAACGACGCCTGGGGCGGGGCCGGGGCTGAGGATCTGGGTGGGGACGGGGACCGCAGTGGGATCCCGGGCGCGGACCTGAGCGACGACCTGCGCGGAGCCCCCGGCGCAGACCGGCGCGGGGACCTGGGTGGGGACAGGAGCGGCATCCCGGGCGGGAGCCGGGGCGGAGGGCGGCCGGTTGCTGTAGGGGTGGCCGTGCCGGGGTTGGTGACGCCTACGCACGCGGTCTTCTCGGCCGCGTTCGGCTGGCGTGACGTGCCCGTCGCCGCATTCGCCGGCCCGCTCGCCGACGGGGACCTGCCCGTCGCGCTGGGCCACGACGTGCGCTCGGCCGGGGAGGCGGAGCTCGCGTACGGGGGCGGCGGGCGCGACGTGCTGTACCTGCCGATCGGCACGGGGATCGCGGGCGCCGTGGTGCTGTCGGGGTCCCTGTACGGAGGCGCCGGAGGATGGGCCGGGCAGATCGGGCACATCCCGGTGTGGCCGGACGGGGCCGACTGCGGGTGCGGGCAGAAGGGGTGCCTGGCGGCGTACGCGTCGGGCTCGGCCGTCGCGGCGCGGTGCGGGGTGGGCTCGGCCGAGGAGGTGGTCCAGCTGGTCGCGTCGGGGGACGCGCGGGCCACCGCGGTGTGGGCGGAGGCGGTGGAAGCCCTGGCCGTGGCGCTGGCGACGTACACGCTGACGCTGGACCCAGCGGAGATCGTCATCGGCGGCGGGGTGTCACTCGCGGGGGAAGCGCTGCTCGTGCCGCTACGCGAACGGCTGGCGGCCAGGCTCACCTTCCGCCCTGCCCCCGCCCTCCGGGCCTCGCGCCTGGGCCCACAGGCCGGCCTGATGGGCGCGGGCCTGCTGGCCTGGCGCGCAGCCTCGAACACCTCCGCCCGACCCACGAACTGAGCGCCGCCAGTCCGACCGTTCGGCTGCCAGAGTGGGGTCAGCAGGTCGCGGGCGTCGTCGGGAGGCGCCGCCTCACCCGAGCAGGCTCAGGGCGTCGTCGAGCTTGTACGACGCTCCCTTCGCGTACGCCGCCGCGTACGCCGCCTCCCCCAGCTCCTCCCGCGCCCGCGCCGAAGCCCGTTCGATGTCGATCTGTTCCGGCACCCCGGCGGGCGACTGGTGCTGTCGTCTGGCCGCGTCGGCCAGGCCCAGCAGGGTCGCGGTCAGTTCGGCCGAATCGGCGGCCGCGGCGGCGCCCTCGACGGCGCTCGCCATCGTCCGGGGGTCGCCGACCTTGCCACCGGCCACCAGCGCCTCGGTGTGCAGGTCCATGGCGGCGGGCCGGTCGCCGCGCAGCTCCATCAGGTAGCCGAGTTCGAGCAGCGTGTCAGGCAGGTGCAGGGCCGGCTCCACCCCGGGGTCGCGTGACAGCCCTTCGAGCAGGTGGCGCAGGTGCCGCTCGGCCACCTCCAAACGTCCCGACCGGCGGGCGGCGTAGGCCAGGCCCATCTCGGCCATGGTGGAGCCCTTGCTGTACCCCTGGGCCTCGGCCAGCTTCAGCGCCCGGCCGGACAGCTCGATGGCGCGGTCGAAGTCGCCGCTCTGCATGGCGACCCAGCCGAGCCAGGCGGTGTGCGTAGAGACCTCCGACCACAGCCCGAGGTCCTCGGCCATGCGCAGTCCCTCGCCGAACAGCTGGACGGCCCGTTCGACGTCGTTGGACATCTGGGCCAGCGAGGCGAGCCATTCGGTGGCCCGCAGCAGCCCCCACCGGTCCCCCAGCTCGGTGAACAGCCGGGCGCTCTCTCCCGCGATCCGTTCGAGCGCCTCGACGTCGCGCAGGGTGAAGGCGTCCATGGCCTGCCGGGTGAGCGCGGTGGCGATGCCCCACCGGTCGTTCAGCTCCCTGAACGTGACCAGCGCCCGCTCCGCCAGCAGTTGCCCGGTCGGCATGTCCTCGACGTGCAGCCCGGCGAACAGCTCGGCCCTGGCCCGCTCCCCCGGGTCCTCGATGGCCTCGATCACGGGCTGCCAGTCGGCTCGTTCGCCCACCATGAGAGCGAACCCGACCTCCCAGCCCGCAGCCCGCGCCAGCGCCCCATGGTCGTCGTCGCCGCCCTGAGCGCCCCCGTCCGGACCAGCCCCGTCCCGAGCGACCATGTCCTGAGCGACCACGTCCTGAGCGCCGCCATCCGAGGCGCGTGGGATGGCCAGGGCGGTCGCCAGCGCGCGCCGGCCCTCGGCCAGCCTGCCGCGCAGGAACCAGTACCAGGCCAGCGCGTTGACCAGCCGCGCCGCCCCGCCCACGTCCCGCCGGGCCACCGCAGTGTCGAGCGCCGCGCGCATGTTGGCCGCCTCCGCGTCCAGGCGCAGCAGCCAGTCGCGCTGGTCGGACCCATACAGGCAGGGCTCAGCGCGTACGGCCAGGTCCAGGTAGTGGCGCAGGTGCGCCAGACGTACAAGATCGAGCTCGCCGGCCTCCGACAGCCTGGCCAGGCAGTACTCCGACACCGACTCCAGCAGCCGGTACCGCATCCCGGCGGGGGCGTCCACGACCACCACCAGAGAGCGGTCGACCAGGCGGGCGAGCAGATCCAGGACGTCGAGCCCGCTCTCGCCGCCGGCCGCGCAGACGGACTCGGCGGCCTCCAGCGTGCAGCCGTCGGCGTGTACGGCCAGGCGGCGCAGGACGACGCGCTCGTCCTCGGACAGCAGGTCCCAGCTCCAGTCGATCACGGCGGTGAGCGTCTGCTGGCGGGCCGGCGCGCCGCGCTGCCCCGAGGCCAGCAGCCGGAACCTGTCGTCCAGCCGGGACACCACCCCGTGCACGCCCAGAGCCCGCACCCGGGTCGCGGCCAGCTCCAGCGCCAGCGGGATGCCGTCGAGGCGGCGGCACAGCTGCGCGACGGCCTGCGCGTTGCCGGCGTCCAGCGCGAAGCCCCTGGCGGAGGCGGCGGCCCTGGAGACGAACAGCCGTACGGCGTTGGAGCGCGCCATGGCGGCCAGGTCGGCGCTGGTGGGGACGTCGAGCGGCGGCACGCTCCACAGCACCTCGCCGGAGACGGCCAGCGGCTCCCGGCTCGTGGTCAGGATGCGCAGGTCGGGGCAGGCCCGCAGGAGCAGTTCTGCCAGCTCGGCGACCTGGTCGACCACGTGCTCGCAGTTGTCGAGCAGGAGCAGCGTGCGCCGGGTCCTGAGCGCGGCGGCCAGCCGCCCGCCCAGCACCGCGAGATCCCCGCCAACGCCGGCCGCGCCCCCGAACCGGCCGCTCTCGGCCGGCGACCGGCCGGTCCCGTCGGTGGCAGGTGCGCCGGGGTCCGCTCCCGGGACAGGGCCGGCCTCCTCCCTGATGTCCAGGGCCGCCATCACCGCCTCCGCCGGCGACCGGGACGCCTGGTCCAGCGCGACCAGCCAGGCCCCGTCGGCGAAGCCGTCGGCCAGCCGGTTCGCCGCCTCCAGCGCCAGCCGGGTCTTCCCGACCCCGCCGCTGCCGGTGAGCGTCACCAGCCGTTCCTCCTCGACCAGCGCGCACACCTCGGCCAGCGCCTCCTCCCGGCCGATCAGCTTGCTGACGGGGGCGGGCAGGTTGGTCACGGGACGGCCGGTGGGCACGCTCAGCGCCGGGTCCTGGCCGAGGATCGCCTGGTGCAGCGCGACCAGTTCGGGCCCGGGGTCGAGGCCCAGCTCGTCGGCCAGCCGGTCGCGCAGCTCGCCGTACGCGGCCAGCGCCTCGCTCTGCCGCCCGGCCCGGTACAGGGCGCGCATGTGAACGGCGCGCAGCCGTTCCCTGAGCGGATGGCGTCCCACGAGGTCGCCAAGCTCGCCGACGAGCAGCCCGTGCTCGCCCAGCTCCAGGCGCGCCTCCGCGTGCTGCTCCAGCGCCGACAGCCGCTGCTCCTCCAGGCGGTGCACGGCCGAGCGCGTGTACTCCTCGTCGGCGAAGTCTGCGTACGCGGGCCCGCGCCACAGCGCCAGCGCGTCGGCCAGCAGCCCGGCCCTGGTGCGCGGGCTCTCGGTGCTCTCGGCCCTGGCCAGCAGCTCCGCGAACCGTACGGCGTCGAGAGCGCCTTCGTCGGTGCGGAGCAGGTAGCCGGGGGCGCGGGACACGACGAGGTTCTTGCCGCCCGCCTCGGCGTCCTCGAACGCCTTGCGCAGCTGCGAGACGCGCACCTGCAGCGCGCCCGCCGGGTTGCCCGGCGGCTCCTCGCCCCACAGGTCGTGCACGAGCCGGTCGGCGGAGACGGGGTGGCCCTCGTGGACGAGCAGGTCGACGAGGAGCGCCCGGACCTTGAGGCCGGGGACCGTCACGACCTCCCCCGCGTCGGTCCAGACGGCCAGCGGCCCCAGCACCCCGAATTTCATGGGGTCACCCTATGGTGCATTTGTCCGCACCGCTGAGCCGTCAAAGACCTGCGGTCAGGAGGGCGGGGCCTTTCTGGCGGAGCCGCGGTAGCGCTCGGCGTCGTAGCGGCGGTCGTTGTCCTCCAGCTTGGCCCGCGCCGCCTCCACCAGGTCCACCCCGAGGACGTCCGCCAGCCGTACCAGATAGAGGGTCACGTCGCCGAGTTCGGTGCGCATCCTGGCCAGCGTGTCGGGGTCGGGGCTGGCCGACTCCTCGGCCGTGAGCCACTGGAACTCCGCCACCAGCTCGCCCACCTCGCCCGCCAGCGCCATGGCGAGGTTCTTCGGCGTGTGGAACCCCTCCCACTCCCTGACGCGCGCGAACTCGCGCAGCCGCTCGGCAAGACTCTCCAGCTCCGTCGTCACGCCACCCGACCTTACCGACGTCGTCACGCCACCCGGCCCTACCGACCCCCGCCTGTAGGGTGCTGCGCGTGAATGGGGTCGAGTTGTTCCTGCTGGGCCGGACTCTGATGAAGATCGGCGAGGAGGCGATGCCGACCGAGGGGATCGGCGAGCAGTCCACGAGCGTGCGCACCGTCCTGATCGTCGTGAGCGACCTGCGCGCCCACCCCGACACCACGGTGGGCGCGATCGCCGCCCGCACGGGGCTGCCGCAGAGCGCGGTGTCGGCGGCCATCGCGCGGCTGCGCACCGCGGGCGCGGTGACGGCCGAGACCGATCCGAGAGACCGGCGGCGCACGATCATCCGGGAGACGCCCGAGGTGTCGGAGCGGGTGTCGCAGATCAGGGACACCCCGATCGACGACGCGCTGGCGGCCGCGCTGGGGACCGAGGATCCGCAGCGCGTACGCCGGACGGTGACGGCTCTGGAGGAACTGGCGGATCAGCTCATCCCGGACCTGCGCGGCTAATCCATCAAATTTGATGCATCAAAAATGATGAATTAGAGTGGCGTGCATGAGCACAGACCTCCTGCGCGTGCCGGGCGCCCGCCTCCACTACGAACTGCGCGGCTCGGG
Organism: Nonomuraea sp. NPDC048882; assembly: GCF_040649755.1. NCBI lineage: Bacteria > Bacillati > Actinomycetota > Actinomycetes > Streptosporangiales > Streptosporangiaceae > Nonomuraea > Nonomuraea sp. NPDC048882. The sequence goes on along the minus strand of NZ_JBEZGB010000027.1, from coordinate 82,325 downwards.
GCCGCTCCTGCTGATCTCCCAGAGCGGCGAGGGCGACGCGGACCGCAGCATCGACCTGGTGACCCTGCTCGCCGCCGACCACACCGTGATCACGTACGACCGGCGCGGCCTGAGCCGCAGCACGATCGACCCCGGCGAAGACGGCACCGTCACCGTCGAGCGGCACGCCGACGACGTGCACCGGCTGCTCGCGCACCTCACCGACCAGCCCGTCGTCATGCTGGGCCAGAGTCTGGGCGCCTCCATCGGCCTCCACCTGGCCGTCCGCCATCCCGGGCAGCTCAGCCTGCTCATCGCCCACGAGCCCGTCTCACCCTGGCTGCTGCCCGCGGCCGAGCGCGCCCGGCACCGCGCCGAGCTGGCCGAGATCCGTGAGCTCTACCTGCGGGCCGGGCTCCCCGCCGCGCTCAAGGAGGTGGCGCGCGTGCTCGGCATCACCGGCGACGACACCGAGCCTGACCTGACCCCGCAACCCATGACACCCCAGCGCGAGGCGAACTTCGGCTTCTTCCTCCGGCACGACTTCCGCGCCGTCATCGACGACGAGCTCGATGTGGCCGGCTGCCGGGCCCGGATCGTCCCCGCGACCGGAATCGCCACGCCGGACACCGTCTTCGACCGGCGGTGCGCGGTCGAGCTGGCCAGGCGGCTGGGCACCGTGCCGGTGGAGTTCCCCGGCGGCCACAACGGCAACACCAGCCATCCCCGCGCATACGCCGTCCGCCTGCGCGAGCTCATCGCCACCCGCTAGGGCTCGTGGCGGGCCGTGCTGTCCCTGACGATCAGCTCCGTGGCCAGTTCGACCCGTTTCGTCTCCGGTACGTCGCCGTGCCCCATCGCCAGCACCGTCCGCGTGGCCAGGGCCGCCATCTCCTGCAGCGGCTGGCGTACGGTCGTCAGCGGCGGCCAGGCCGACTTGGCCAGCGGCAGGTCGTCGAAGCCCACCACGCTCAGGTCCTCGGGAACGCGCAGCCCGCGCTGGCGGGCCGCCTCGAAGACGCCGAAGGCCATGAGGTCGCTGCCCGCGAAGATGGCGGTGGGCGGCTCGGGCAGGGAGAGCAGGGCGTGGCCCTGGTCGTGGCCGGAGTCGACGAGGAAGGTGCCACGTTTGATCAGGTCGGGGATGACCGGCAGGCCGGCCGTCTCCAGAGCCGCGCGATAACCGTCTATGCGCGCCTGGCTGCACAGCATGTCGGCCGGGCCGCTGATCATGCCGATGCGCCGGTGGCCGAGCTCCAGGAGGTGACGGGTGGCGGCGAGGCCGCCGTTCCAGTTGGTCGCCCCGACGGACACGACGCCGGGAGCGGGCTCGCCCTCGGGGTCCACCACGGCGAACGGCAGCGAACGGGCGCTGAGCTGGGCCTGGATGCCGGTCGACAGGCGTGAGGCGACGATCACCACGCCGTCGGTCCGCCTGGCGGCCAGGCGTTCGAGCCAGTCGCGACCGGGGCCGGCGTGGGTGTGCAGGACCGAGATGACGACGCTGGCGCCTGCCTCGTGGGCGGCGATCTCCGCGCCGCGGACGATCTCCATGGCCCAGGGCGACTCGATCTCCGCGAACACCAGGTCCACCAGGCCCGCCGGGGTGTCGTCCTGGCTGATCCGGCGCTGGTAGCCGTGCTCCTGGAGCAGCCGCTCGACCCGATGGCGGGTCGCCGGGGCGACCTCCGGGCGCCCGTTGATGACCTTGGAGACCGTCGGGATGGAGACTCCGGCCTCCTCCGCGATCAGTGCGATCGTCACCCGCCTCTTCGCTGACACAAATCGGGAGTGTATCCGAAAGTTTCGGTTTGGGATCGCTCCCATCCGAGGTGTTGACGCTTTACACAGCGTTTACTTACGATCGCGGCATCGAAATTATCGGGGGGTTCACGAAACTTTCGCCCAGCTGAGGAAGGGACCCCTATGAGACGCAGTCTGGTGTTGGCCGCCGCCGTCGTCCTCCTGGCAGGCTGTGGTGGCGGAGGTGAACCCGCTCCACAGCAGAGCGCGGGCGGCTCGCCCGCGAAGGTCACGCTGGAGTGGTGGCACCTGTCGACCGCCGAGCCGCTCAAGTCGCTCTGGGCGCAGCGGGCCAAGGAGTTCGAGGCCAAGAACCCGCACGTCACGATCAAGGCGACGGTGCTGGAGAACGAGGCGTACAAGGCCAAGCTCACCACCATCACGCAGTCGGGCAACGCCCCCGACGTCTTCGCCAGCTGGGGCGGCGGTGTGCTCAAGCAGCAGATCGACGCCGGGCTGGTCAAGGACATCTCGGCCGACGTCGCCGACGTGCTGCCGAACTTCACGCCGGCCGCGCTGAGCGCGTACCAGCTGGACGGCAAGACGTACGGCCTGCCGACCGACATCGGCATGGTGGGCTTCTGGTACAACAAGAAGCTTTTCGAGAAGGCGGGCATCACCGAGGCGCCGGCCACGTGGTCGGCGTTCCTCGAGGACGTCAAGAAGCTGAAGGCCGCGGGCGTCACCCCGATCGCGCTGGCCGGCAAGGAGAAGTGGCCCGGCCACTACTACTGGGCCTACCTCGCGATGCGCATCGCCGGACTGGACGCGCTCAAGCAGGCCGCCGTCGACCACGACTTCACCAAGCCCGACTTCGTGGCCGCGGGGCAGCAGGTCAAGGCGCTGGCCGACCTGCAGCCGTTCCAGAAGGGCTTCCTCGGCGCCGCCTACTCCACCCCCGACGGCCAGTCCGCGACCGTGAGCAACGGCAAGGCGGCCATGGAGCTGATGGGCCAGTGGGCGCCGAGCGTGCAGGCCGACGCGGGCAAGGGCCTCGGCGACGACCTCGGCTTCTTCGCCTTCCCCTCCGTCGAGGGCGGCAAGGGCTCGGCCGGTGACGCCTTCGGCGGCGGTGGCGGGCTGGCCGTGGGCACGGACGCGCCCAAGGAGGCCGTCGACTTCGTCAAGTTCATGACCGAGATGGGCAACCACAGCAAAGCCGTCGAAGCGGGCGGCGTGCTGCCGGTGCTCAAGGGCGAGGAGAGCGCGGTCAAGGACCCCAACCTCAAGCAGGTGGCGACCATGCTGGCCAGTGCCAGCGGCTACCAGCTCTACCTCGACCAGGCCTACCCGCCGGCCGTCGGCCAGCAGGTCAACGACAGCGTGGCCGAGCTGATCGCCGGCACGAAGACGCCGGAAGAGGTCGGCGCGGACATCTCCGAGGTCGCGAAGAGCGAAGGATGACGACTCTCACGAGAGGGCCGGAGGCGGTCAAGCTTCCGGCCCCCGCCCCCGCCGCCAGGCGCAGGGGACGCTGGGTGAGCATCGCCCTGTTCCTGCTGCCCGCGCTGGTGCTGTTCCTCCTGCTGGTCGTGGCCCCCATGCTGGTGGCCCTCTATTCGAGCGTGTTCAGGTGGAACGGCTTCGGCGGCCTGCCCACCAACTTCATCGGCCTGGACAACTTCACCCGGCTGTTCACCAGCGAGATCTTCGCCCAGGACATGGGGCACCTGCTGGTGCTGGTGCTGCTGTCGATCTGCGTGCAGCTGCCGTTCTCGCTGGCCATCGCCATGCTGCTGAACCAGCGCATCCGCGGGCGGGCGCTCTACCGGGTGCTGTTCTTCGCGCCGTACGTGCTGTCGGAGGTCATCACCGGCGTGCTGTTCTCGCTGATCCTCTCGCCCGGCTCGGGCATGGCGAACCAGCTGCTGTCGGTGTTCGGCTGGGAGTCGGAGTGGCTGGCCGATCCGAACATGGTGATGCCGTCGCTGTTCCTGGTCATGACCTGGAAGTACTTCGGCTTCCACATGATGATCTATCTGGCCGGCCGCCAGAACATCCCGAACGAGCTGATCGAGGCCGCCCAGATCGACGGGGCCACGGGGTGGAAGACGTTCAGGTACGTCACGCTGCCACTGCTCGGCCCGACGATCCGGATCAGCGTCTTCCTGTCCGTCATCTACACGATCCAGCTGTTCGACCTGGTCTGGATCCTCACCGGCGGCGGGCCCTCGCACTCCTCGGAGACGATGGCCGTCACGATGATGGACTGGGGGTTCAAGCGCTCCCAGGTCGGTTACGCCAGCGCGATCAGCGTGGTGATGTTCGCCCTCAGCCTCGTCTTCGCCCTGCTCTACCAGCGCTTCGTGATGCGCCGTGACCTTGAGGGCGCCACCACCAGCGCGGGAGGACGGCCATGAAACGTGATCGCCGCAAACCGGCCACGCCGCGGCGCAACACGCTGCCCCTGCACGTGATCGCGATCGTCGTGGGCCTGTTCATGGTCGCCCCGGTCGGCTACGCGCTGCTCGGCGGCTTCAAGGACAACAGCGAGTTGTCCGGCAACCCGTTCGGGCTGCCGGAGGCGTGGATCACGGCCAACTACACCGACGTGCTGGGTTCGGGCTCGTTCTGGCTGCAGGTCTGGAACAGCACGTTCATCGCGGTCGTCACGACCGTGCTGACGGTCGCGTTGGCGGCGCTGGCGGGGTTCGTCTTCGCCAGGTTCGCCTTCCGCGGCAGGGAGCTGTTCTTCACCCTGTTCACGGCGGGGCTGATGTTCCCGTTCGCGGTGGCGATCCTGCCGATCTTCGTGCTGCTGCGCACGTTCGGGCTGCTGGACAACCCGCTGGGCGTGATCCTCACGCAGGCCGCCTTCGGCCTGCCACTGACGATCATCATCCTGCGCGGCTTCTTCCGCAGCATCCCGGGCGAGATCGAGGAGGCGGCCACGATCGACGGGTGCTCGCCGTTCGGGTTCTTCTGGCGGATCCTGCTGCCGATGGCCCGGCCCGCCATCGCCACCGTCTCCGTGCTGGCCGTCGTGGGCAGCTGGAACAACTTCATGCTGCCGCTGGTCGTGTTCAGCGAGGAGAGCAGCTGGACACTGCCGCTGGGCATCCAGCAGTTCCAGGGCCAGTACGCCTCCGACACCGCCCGCATCCTGGCCTATCTCATCCTGGCCATGGTGCCCGCGCTCGGGTTCTACGCCATAGCGGAACGTCACCTGGTCGGTGGTCTCACCGCCGGTGCCACGAAGGGGTGATCAGACTTCATGCTGCACGTGTCCGGAACCCATCTCGTCCGGGACGACGACACACCGGTACGCCTGCGGGGGGTGGGTCTCGGGGGCTGGATGAACATGGAGAACTTCATCACCGGCTATCCGGCTAACGAGACCTCCATGCGGCACGCCGTGCGCTCCGTCCTCGGGGACGACCGGGCGGAGCTGTTCTTCGACCGGCTGCTGACCTCGTTCTTCACCGAACGGGACGCCGCGCTGCTGGCCGGGCTGGGCGTCAACTGTGTGCGCATCCCGGTCAACTACCGCCACTGGGAGTCCGACGACCGCCCGATGGAGATCGACGGGCGCGGCTTCCGTCACCTCGACCGGGTGATCGGGCTGCTGGGCGAGCACGGCGTCTACAGCGTGATCGACCTGCACGCGCTGCCCGGCTCCCAGAACCAGCACTGGCATTCCGACAACCCGACGCACGTGGCCGCGTTCTGGCAGCACCGGCACTTCCAGGATCGGGCGGTGCACCTGTGGGAGGTCATCGCAGACCACTATCGCGACCATCCGTGGGTGGCGGGATACAACCCGGTCAACGAGCCTGGGGACCTGACCGGCAAGGTGATCGGGCCGTTCTACGACCGGCTGGTGAAGGCGATCAGGGCCGCCGATCCGGGCCACATCCTGTTCCTGGACGGCAACACCTACAGCACCGATTTCTCGATATTTCGGGAGATGTATGAGAACACGGTTTTTGTCCTCCATGACTACGCGCTGGCCGGGTTCGCCCACGGGGGCCCGTACCCGGGATACACGCGCGGCGAGTGGTGCGACAAGAACGAACTGGAGCGGACGTTCGCCCGGCGCTCCCGCTTCCAGCGCGAGACCGGCACCCCGCTGTGGGTGGGCGAGTTCGGCCCCGTCTACACCGGCGACCCGGCTGTGGACGCCCAGCGCTACCAGATCCTGCGCGACCAGCTCGACATCTACGACGGGCACGGGGCGGGCTGGTCGCTCTGGACGTACAAGGACGTCGGGTTGCAGGGCCTGGTGCACGCCGCGGGGCCGTACCTGGACCGGTTCGGCCCGTTCATCGCCAAGAAACGGCGGCTCGGGGCGGACCGGTGGGGCTCGACGATGGAGGAGTCGGCGGACGAGCTGGCGCCGCTGCACACGCTGATCGAGACCGAGTTCCCCCGCTGGGACCCGTACCCGTGGGGCGCGCGTTACCAGGCCGACGACCTGATCAGGCACATCCTGCTGGCGCAGGCGCTGCTGCCGGAGTACGCGGAACTGTTCCGCGACCTCGGGGACGACGAACTGCTCGCGTTGGCTGACTCGTTCCTCCTGGAACGCTGCGTACGCCGCGAGCCGTTGCTCGACCTCCTGTCCGCCAACCTCCAGGAGTAACCGGCATCGTCCGCCTTCGATGACACTATTTTCGTATCATCGAGTCATGCTCTACGCAACGCCGCAGCTGACCGCCGCCGATCTCCGAGTTCTCGCGGACCTCGAAGAGATGCGCCACGACCTTCGCATACACCTCCGCCCGGAGGAACAGTGGACGAAACAGCTGCGGCGGAGCCTCACCGCCAGGGCTGTCGTCGGTTCGAGCTCCATCGAGGGTTATGGGGCTTCGGTCGACGACATGGAAGCGCTGATGGCCGGAGAAGCGCCGCTGGAGACCAGCGACGTGACACGGCGGGAGTTGGAGAATTACCAGCGGGCGATGACCTATATTCAGGCGCTCTCCGATGCTGGCACCGAGTTCAGCTACGACCTCGGGCTGCTCAACGGCCTGCACTTCATGATGCAGGAGCCGCACAGGAGAAAGCGGCCGGGCCGGCTCCGGCAGGGGCCGGTCTACATCACGAGCGTTGACGATCCGACCGTCGCCGCCTACACGGGGCCTCCTGCCAGTTTGCTGCCCGGGCTCATGGACGAGCTCGTCCAATGGCTCAACGAGGGTGATCTGGACGCGCCGGTCCATGTCCGGGCCTCGATGGCGCACCTGAATCTGGTGAAGATCCACCCCTGGGCCGACGGGAACGGGCGCATGTCGAGGGCGCTGTCCACGCTGGTGTTCGCCAGGGAGGCGCTGCTGCCGCCGGAGTTCTCCTCCATCGAGGAGTGGCTGGGACGGGGGCAGAACACCTACTCCTATTACCAAATCCTGGAGGAGGTGGGCGGCCCGAAGTGGAGTCCGCACCGGCCGACGCACGGGTGGATCAAGTTCTGCCTGCGTGCTCACCATCTGATGGCCCAGCAGGCCAGGCGCAGGGTCGATCTGCTGAGGCGAGCGTGGTCCGCTCTGTCGGAGGCGGCCGTCGCCGACGGGCTGGACGAGCGGACCGTCTTCGCCCTCCTTCCGGCCTTCTGGACGTCGCGCGTACGGCGGACCGTGTACCAGCAGGATGCCGGCCTCAGCTCGCAGCAGGCCGTGCGCGACATCCGCGAGATGTGCCGGCTCGGCTGGCTGACCTCGGAGGGCCAGGCGAGAGGCCGCTACTACGTCGCCGGGCCGGCCATGCGGCCCGTCATGGAGGCGGTCAAGCAGTCGTCGCAGCCTTACGACGATCCCTACCGCCGCAGGTGAGGCCGGCCAGGACGGGATGACGCATTCGGTCTCGGGCGGGACCGAACCTTTCGGCTCCTCCGTGTTCGGGAGGCGTGGGCGCCGCTACGGGAGGTGTGGGCGCCGCCGAAGGATCGGGGCCTTCCCGGGCATGTGACCCCGGTCGGGCGCCGGGTGGCGGCCGTCGTCAGCCGGTCATCACCCGGTGGGGGCCCGGCACGTCCTTCGGCTGCCTGATCACGCGGTACCAGCCCTTCGGCAGCGTGATCGCCGCGTGCTCCTCGTGCACGAGCCGGCCGCCGACCGGCAGGTGCAGGAAACCGCGGGACAGCGTGCCGGGGCCGGGGATGGCGTGGGCGTGCCCGGTGGCCTCGCCGTAGGACAGCACCAGCCGCCCACGAGCGTCCCTGGGCTGCGAGAGCGACACGACGGGGGCGGTCTCCTCGGGGATGGGCATGAGCAGGATGTCGCCCTGGCGGTACATGGACCAATGACTCCTTCGGATCAGGTGATGATCGAAAGCTAGCGGCCCGCACCGACAATTCCCGCCCCCGGCTGCCATCTCCCGCCTGTCGCCTCCGCCCACCCCGCCCCCCGGCCGACGTCGGCGCGGGCCTTCAAGGGGTGACGGGCCCGCGAGGCGGCGGCGTGGGCGGTCAGGGGACGGGTCCGCGCGGGGGCGGCGACGCACACTCAGCGGTGGCGGGCTCGGGAGGCGGCGGCGTGGGCGCGGTTGGCGCAGCGGGTCGAGCAGAACTGGCGCCGGCCCGGGCGGCTCCTGTCGACGAAGGCGTCCTGGCAGGGGCTGGCCGCGCAGAGTCGCACCCGTTCCCAGTCGCCCGACGCGGCGAGGTCCAGCAGTTCCGTCACCGCCCGCACCGTCAGCCGCTGTCCGAGTGAGGCGGCCGAGGGGGCGGCGAGCCGCAGGACCGGGGTGCCCGCCGACTCCGCCACGACCGCGCGCATCGGCGCCTCGTCCGCCCATCGCGCCAGCGCCCGAGCCCGCTGCGCCGGATCGCCGTCCAGGACCTGCCGCAGCCGCGACCGCACGGCCCGCACCTCGTCCAGATCCGCCGCACTCACGGAACCGGTACGGCGATCGGAGAAACCCGGCACGCCCAGTTCGGTGCAGAAGCGTCGCAACGCCGGGACGTCTGGCAGGCGTTCCGGGTCGTCCAGATACTCGTCCCAGGTGTTGGCCAGGTCGATCGCCACGAGGCCCGTCTCGGCGTACTGGCGCATCCGCTCTCCTCTTTGCTAACGTCAGGACTATGAACACATTAACTCCTGACAGACATCTGGTCATCCTCGACGCCCCATCCAACCTCGGCCTGCGCCCACCGGCCCCCGGCGTCGTGCCGGGCTGTTACAAGGCCCCGTGGGCGCTGCGGGACACCGGCCTCGTCCGGCGGCTCGGCGCGTCCGACGCCGGCGCCCTCGTCCCGCCCCGCTACGTGGCCACGTGGAAACCGGGCGACGGCGTGCGCAACGGAGCCGCCATCGCCGCCTACGCCCGCGCCCTGGCCGGCCGGGTGAGTGGCATCAGGCGCGACGGCGGGTTCCCCGTGCTGCTCGGCGGCGACTGCTCGATCCTGCTCGGCCCCGCGCTGGCGCTGCGTGAAGCGGGCCGGTACGGGCTGGCGTACCTGGACGCGCACGCCGACTTCCGCCACCTGGGCAACTCCCCACATGTCGGCTCGGCGGCCGGCGAGGATCTGGCGCTGGTCACCGGGCGGGGCGAGGACTACCTGACCGACATCGGCGGGCTGCGGCCGTACGTCAGGGACGAGGACGTAATCGTGCTGGGTGTGCGGGACGAGGAGGATCTGCGGGACATCGCGGACAGCGGGCTGGCGTACGTCCCCGCCGGCGACCTGGACGACCTGAGAGACCGCGCCACGCAGGTGCTCGGCCGTGACGAGCTCGACGGGTTCTGGATCCACGTGGACGCGGACGTGCTCGACCCCTCCATCCTGCCCGCCGTCGACTCCCCCACCCCGGGAGGGCTCGACGCCGCTCAGCTGACCGAGCTGCTGCGCGGGCTGCTGGCGCTGCCGGGAGCCGTCGGGCTCGAGGTGACGATCCTGGACCCCGACCTGGACGAGGACGGCAGCCAGGCGGCCCTGCTGGCCGACATCCTGGTGGCCGCGCTCACGGGCTGAGCGGCAGTATGTACGGGTTCGTGCTGGAGTGGCCGGCCGCGTTGGTGGCCGTGATGAAGGTCCAAGGGGAGGAGGGCACGTAGGGGGCCCAGGCCGATTCGAGCCGGTCCCGTCCGTACCACTCCTGCCGCACCGCCACCCCCTCGAAGCTCAGCGTCCCCCCGCGCAGGTTGTGGCCCTCGACCAGGACGCCGGGCCGCCCGCCGAGCTCCTTCGGGTACGCGTTGACGATGATCGGCTGCTGCCACCCGGCCGCGATGTCGTCGGCCAGCGACGGCGTGTCGTAGCGGGCCTGGCAGGTGAAGAACGGGTCCCATCCGTACGAGATGATCTTCGCGGCGTGCCGCCCCGCCGCCATGACCTGGAGGTCGAGCCGGCTCTTCGTGGTCCGCCCGCGCGGCGGCAGCGGGTCGAGCCGCCCGCACTCCCCGGGGGCGGGCGTGGGTTCGAAGCCCTCGACGTTCACCCAGAGCTCCACCCCGTCCGGCACCCGCCGCGCCGCCGCCTCCACGTAGTCGCCAGTGGAGCCGTGGTACGCCCGCGCGTTGCTCACCTCGCCCACGACCGGCACCAGCCGGGGCGCGACCGAAGCGCCGGCCTCGTGCGCCGCGTACACCGGCACCTTGCCGGTGCCCCGCCCGTCCTGGACGGCGACCGCCATGGGCAGGCCCGCGCGGGTGGCCGCGATGTCCGCCAGCCCCTCCCCCGCCTGCGCGGGCGGGAAGCCGCGCCCCCTGCGCGCGTCGATGTACGGGCTGACCACCAGCCTCTTGCCCGGCAGCGCGGCGGCGACGACGGCATGCTGGGCCGCGTACAGCTCGATGATCGGATCGCGCTCGGACCGCGCCCGCATGGCCAGCTCGAAGGACTGGTACATCCCACCGAAGGAGCTCAGCCCACCGAACCGCCGCCCGTAGTCGGCCAGCACCCGCGCGGTGAAGGCGTTGAGCGCGGCGAGGTGGCCGAGGTCGGGCTCCCACGGCTTGCCCTGCCGCTGCGGCGCGGCGGGCAGCCCGGGGAAGACCGTCATCCCGTACGCGCTCGCCTCCCGCATCAGGTGGCCGAGCCCGTCGCCGTCGGTGGAGATCAGGACGAGGTCGTGCTCGGCGTCGGAGCAGGACCCGGCCAGCGTGAGCCGATAGACGACGCGGTCGCCGGTCTCGATCCGCCGGTCGATCCCGGGGCAGCGGAGCAGACCCGGCCCGAACTCCTCGCCGCTCGCGTAGGAGTAGACCTGGCGGACGCGCTTGCCGGGCACCTCGGCGCACGGCCGGCCGTCGACGAGGCAGCCGTCGAAGTCGGGGTCCTGGCCGGCGGCGAACCGGGGGCCGAAGGTGATCAGCGTGTCGCCGCCGATGGCGTGGACGGCCTCGACCATGCGCCGCGTGACGCACAGGTCGGCGCGCGGCATCACCCAGTAGCCGGTGACCGCGTAGGGGGCCATGACCCGGGTGTCGCGGGCCGGACATTCCTCCGGCTCGGGGTCGCGGGGGATGATCATGCCCGCCACGAAGGCGACCGCCACGACGAGCCACAGGATCCGGTGCACCCACGCCCCTTCCACGCCTCCCCCAGCCCTTCACCCAGCCTACGCACCGCACCCCCGGTGCGGGCCGCCCGGAGGTGATCGCGGAGAATGACGGCAGGGGGTGGGACGACATGCAGATCGACCTCAGCGGAAAGACCGCGCTGGTCACCGGCTCGACCCAGGGCATCGGGGCGGCCATCGCCACGGGGCTGGCCAGGGCAGGAGCCCGGGTGGGGATCAACGGCCGCAGCGAGCGCTCGGTGGCGACGGCGATCGAGCGGATCACGAAGGAACTCGACGGCGAAGGCTCGGCGCACGACCTGGTCGCCGTTCCCGGCGACGTCTCCTCGGACGAGGGCTGCGAGCAGGTGCTGGGCGCGCTGCCGCAGGTGGACGTCCTGGTCAACAACCTGGGCATCTTCGAGGCCAAGCCGCCGCTGGAGATCAGCGACGCCGAGTGGCGCCGCTTCTTCGAGGTCAACGTGCTGACCGCGGTCCGCCTGACCCGCGCGTACCTGCCGGGCATGCGCGAGCGCGGCTGGGGCCGCGTCCTCAACATCGCCAGTGACTCGGCCATCGTCACGCCCTCCGAGATGATCCACTACGGGACCTCGAAGACGGCGCTGCTGGCGGTCTCCAGGGGCTTCGCCAAGGAGGCGGCGGGCAGCGGGGTGACGGTCAACTCCGTGATCGCGGGCCCGACGCACACGGCCGGCGTGGAGGAGTTCGTCTACCAACTCGTGGACAAGAAGCTGCCCTGGGAGGAGGCGCAGCGAGAGTTCATGCGGCTGCACCGGCCGCAGTCGCTGATCCAGCGGCTGATCGAGCCCGAGGAGATCGCGAACATGGTGGTCTACCTCAGCTCGGCGCTCGCCTCCGCGACGACAGGTGGCGCGCTGCGGGTGGACGGCGGTTACGTGGACGCGATCCTGCCGTAAGCACGCGTTCCCCGCGGACGCCGTAGCGCCCGTCTTCCCGGACGCCGCAGGGCCCGTTCTTCCCGGACGCCGCAGGGCCCGTTCTTCCTGGACGGGGCCACACCGTCAGCGGCGGTCGAGGCCCGAGAGCTGCCAGGCCAGGCGGCGCCGTACGACGGGAAGGCGGCCGGCCAGCCGCAGCACCGCGTTGCGCAGCGGGCGCAGGGCGGCGCTCGCGGTGGCCAGCGAGGTCAGCCGGCTCGCCAGCCGCACGACCTTCTCCGCCACCGGCCGCCGCGCGCCCGCGTAGGCGTCGAGCAGGGAGTCGGGCCCGCCCGCCAGCACGCCGGCCAGCGCCTCGCCCAGCTTCACCGCGTCCTCGATGCCGAGGTTCATGCCCTGCCCGCCGGCCGGCGAGTGCACGTGCGCCGCGTCCCCGGCGAGCAGGACGCGCCCGTGGCGGTAGGTGTCGGCGATCCGGTGGTGCACGCGGAAGCGGGAACCCCAGACGACCTCCTTCACCACGGCGGGCTCGGCCTCGGGCCCCCGCGTGTCGAGCAGGCGCTGCACGAACGCCGCGTCGGGCTCGTGCGGGGCCTCGTCCACGGTGGCCACGATCCGGTGGAACCCGTCGGGCAGCGGGGCGACGACCACCAGGCCGTCGGGCGAGAAGTACAGGACGACCTCGTCGCTCGGCACGCCGCCGGTCAGCCGCACGTCGGCCAGGGAGAACGACTCGGCGTACGTGCCGCCGCCGAAGCCGATGCCGGACTGCTCGCGCACGAGACTGTGCATCCCGTCGGCACCCACCAGGTAGGAGGCGCGTACGGCGCTGCCGTCGGCGAGGGTGGCGGTGACGCCGGAGTCGTCCTGCTCGATCGCGGTCACCTGGACCGGCCGCAGCACCTTCCCGCCCAGCTCCTCCAGCCGGGCCAGCAGGTACGCCTCGGTGTCCGCCTGGGAGATCATCAGCGTGTACGGGTACCGCGTCGGCAGCCCCTCGAAGGGCACCGGCACCAGGAGCCGGTCGCGGTCGCGGATGGTGAAGCGCGGCGTGTGCACCCCGCGCGCGTCCAGGGCCGGGCTGACCCCGTACGGCTCCAGCAGCTCCAGCGTGCGCGAGTGCACGACGGCGGCCCTGGAGGTGTTCGTGCCCTCGGCCTGCCCGTCCACGATGACGACGTCGTGGCCGAGCTGGGTCAGGACGACGGCGGCGGTGAGCCCGACGGGGCCGGCGCCGACGACGAGCACATCGGTGGTGATCACGATTCCTCCTTGGCAAGCCAACGTTTGTTGGCCAACACATGTTGACGATACCCACGCCCCTTCCGAGATGTCAACGCTTGTTGGCCACCAGGGGTTGGTTCGGCCCCGACCCCCCGGCCCGCCCTATGCCGCCATGTCGCGAAATATCACCCGCCGACGCCGATGACCTGGCCCAGGGCGACCGCCGCGATAGCTCGAACCGTTCACGTCCTTCCCGCCCTTGACAACGACAGAAAACATCTGTCACTCCGCCATCAAATACACCAGAACAAAGCTTTGCGCCCACCTTCAAGTCGTGTTAGAAGGGAGAGAAGCAGAGAGGACCGGGCACTGTGACGGTGATTCTCGACGGCATCTCCGTGCGACAGCGCGGAGAGACCTGGCTGGACGACGTCAATCTCGAATTAGCACCAGGAATGACCACCGTCATCGGCCCGATGATGGCGGGAAAGACGACGTTGATGCGCGTCGCCGCCGGATTGCTGGCCCCGGAGACAGGCCGGGTGACGGTCAACGGAAAAGACGTCACCGGAATATCGGTGCGGAAAAGATCGGTCGCCTTCGTCTATCAGCAATTCATCAATTACCCGTCGCTGACCGTCTACGAGAACATCGCCTCCCCGCTCCGCCTCGACCCGCGCTTCCGCCGCGACGGCGTCGACCGCCGGGTGCGCGAGGTGGCCGAGCTCATGGGCCTGGCCGAGCTGCTGGGGCGCCGGCCCGCCGAGCTGTCGGGCGGGCAGCAGCAGCGCACCGCCATCGCCCGCGCCCTGGCCCGCCCCGTGGACCTGCTGCTGCTCGACGAGCCCCTGGCCAACCTGGACTTCAAGCTGCGCGAGCAGTTGCGCGCCGACCTGAAGGCCATGTTCGCCGGCTCGGGCGGCGTCGTGCTCTGGTCCACCGCCGACCCGAACGAGGCGCTGACGTTCGCGGCGCCGACCGTGGTGCTGGGCGAGGGCCGGGTCAGGCACGTCGGGGACGTCGCCGGCATGTACGCCCACCCGCCCACGCTGGCCGTGGCGGCCACGCTCAGCGACCCCCCGCTCAACCTGCTGCCCGGCGTCGTCCGCGACGGCCGCATCGAGGTGCTCGGCGCCTCCTTCCCCGCGCCCCGCGCGCACGCCACCGGCCACGGGGTCGTGCTCGGCGTGCGCCCGCACCAGGTCACGATCGGCAGCGCGCCGGTCACCGCCGCGCTGGAGCTGCCGGCCGAGATCAGGCTGGCCGAGGTGACCGGCAGCGCGACCTTCCTGCACCTGCTCCTCCAGGACGGCCACCACCTGGTCGCGCACCTGCCCGGCACCCAGCAGTTCACGCCGGGCGAGAGCACGCGCGCGTACGTGGACCCGGCGCACGTCTTCGTGTTCGACCAGGACGGCGGCCGGCTGCTCGGCACCAGCGCCGCGGAGGTGGACCTGCATGGCTGACATCCGGCTGGAGGGCGTCGGCCACAGCTACGACGGCGGCCGGACGTGGGCGCTGAAGCCGATGACCTGGACGTGGCGCGGCTCCAGGGCGTACGCGCTGCTGGGCCCGAGCGGCTGCGGCAAGACCACACTCCTGAACATCATCTCCGGCCTGCTCACCCCCACGGTCGGCCGGATCTGGTTCGACGACCGCGAGGTCACCGGCGTGCCCACCGCGGGCCGCAACATCGCGCAGGTCTTCCAGTTCCCCGTCCTGTACGAGGAGATGTCGGTCTACGACAACCTCGCCTTCCCCCTGCGCAACCGCAAGGTGCCCAAACAGGAGATCGACCGCCGCGTCCGCCAGGTGTCGCGGCTGCTCGGCCTGGAGGAGGTGCTGCGCCGCCGCTCGCGCCGGCTCGACCCGGGCCGCCAGCAGATCGTCAGCCTGGGCCGCGGCCTCGTCCGCCACGAGGTGGCCGCGGTGCTGCTCGACGAGCCGCTCACCGTGGTGGATCCGGCGCTGAAGTGGACGCTGCGCAGCAAGCTCAAGGAGATCCACCGCGACACCGGCCACACGCTGGTCTACGTCACGCACGACCAGACGGAGGCGCTGACGTTCGCCGACGAGGTGGTGGTGCTCAACGACGGGGCGATCGTGCAGGCGGGCGAGCCGGCGGAGCTGTTCCTGTCTCCGGCGCACGAGTTCGTGGGCCACTTCATCGGCTCCCCCGGCATGAACGTGCTGCCCGCGGAGGTGACCGGCGACGTCGTCAAGGTCGGGCAGTCCGTGGTCGGTGCGGTCGCGGACGGCCTGCCGCCGGGCCCGGTGCGGATCGGGGTGCGGCCGGAGTTCGTCCGGATCACCGCCGAGCGCGTCTCCCCCGGCGTCGCGGCCCGGGTGAGGGGGACCGATCGGATGGGCGCGTACGACCTGGTCCACACCACGGTCGGCGAGCACCAGGTGGTCGCCAAGACCGAGGCGGGCTCGGCCCACGAGCCGGGCACGCGCACATTCCTGCACTTCCCCGTCGAGCGCACGTTCCTGTTCAGGGACCAGGTCAGGTGCGGCTCACTCGCACCCCTGAACGAAGGGGGCCAGAGGTGAGCGAACAGGGCGACGTTCGGACGGAGGAGTCGCGTCCCGCGCTGAAGCGCAAGGACAACCGGGCCTGGTGGCTGGTCCTGCCGGTCGTCGTGTCCGTGGCGTTCACGGCGGTGATCCCGCTGATGACCGTGGTCAACTTCTCCGTCCAGGACGTCTTCAGCCCGGTCGACCGGGTCTTCGTCGGCCTGGAGTGGTTCCGCTCGATCTCCAGAGACCCCGAGGTGCGCGCGGCGCTGGTGCGCACGCTGCTGTTCTCGGCGCAGGTGCTGCTGCTGGAGATCCCGCTGGGCGTGGCGCTGGCGGTGGTGATGCCGCGCCGCGGCGTGTGGGTGTCGGTCGCGCTGGTGCTGGTCGCGCTGCCGCTGCTCATCCCGTGGAACGTGGTGGGCACGATCTGGCAGATCTTCGCCCGCGGCGACATCGGGCTCGGCGGCTGGACGATCAACAACGTGCTGGGCGTCAACTTCAACTACACGCTGGACTCCACGGACGCCTGGATCACGGTGCTGCTCATGGACGTGTGGCACTGGACGCCGCTGGTGGCGCTGCTGGCGTACGCGGGGCTGCGCTCGATCCCCGAGCCGTACTTCCAGGCCGCGCAGATCGACGCCGCCTCGGCGTGGGCCACGTTCCGGCACATCCAGCTGCCCAGACTGCGCGGCGTGCTGACGATCGCGGTCCTGCTCAGGTTCATGGACAGCTTCATGATCTACACCGAGCCGTTCGTGGTGACCGGCGGCGGGCCTGGCAACGCGACCTCGTTCCTCAGCATCCTGCTGTCGAAGATCGCGGTCGGCCAGTTCGACGTGGGGCCGGCGGCGGCGTTCTCGCTGCTCTACTTCCTGCTCGTGCAGATCCTCTGCTACGTCTTCTTCACCGTGCTCACCAGGTCGGGGAGGTGAGGACCATGACCAGGACCACCGGCCGGCGGCTGCCGTGGGCGCGCACGGTCTTCTGGCTCTACGTGGCCACGCTCATGCTGCCGCTGCTGTGGATGTTCGGCATGTCGATCCGCCCGAACGAGGACATCCTCGGCAGCTTCTCGCTCATCCCGCAGCGCGTGACGTTCGACAACTACGCCACCTTCTTCACCGACTCCTCGTGGTATTCGAGCTATCTGAACTCCATCGTCTACACCTCGCTGAACGCGGTCATGTCGCTCATCGTGGCGCTGCCCGCCGCCTACGCTTTCTCGCGTTTCCGGTTCGCCGGGGACAAACACCTGTTCTTCTGGCTGCTGACCAATCGCATGGCCCCGCCGGCGGTATTCCTGCTGCCGTTCTTCCAGATTTATCAGAGCGTCGGCCTGTTCGACACGCATCTCGGCGTGGCCATCGCGCACATGCTCTTCAACGTCCCGCTGGCGGTGTGGATCCTGGAAGGATTCATGTCCGGAATTCCGCGGGAAATAGACGAGACCGCGGCGATCGACGGCTATTCGCTGCCGCGTTTCTTCGTCAAGATCTTCCTGCCGATGATCCGGTCCGCGATCGGCGTGACCGCGTTCTTCTGCTTCATGTTCAGCTGGGTCGAGCTGCTGATCGCCAGGACGATCACCTCGGTGAACGCGAAGCCGATCGCCGCGACGATGACGCGGACGGTGAGCGCGGCGGGCGTGGACTGGGGCCTGCTCGCGACGGCGGGAGTGCTCACGATCGTGCCCGGCGCGATCGTGATCTGGTTCGTCCGCAACTACATCGCCAAGGGCTTCGCCCTGGGAAGGGTCTAGCCGTGCTCGACTGGATGGTCTGGACGCTGCCCACCGCCCTGGTCTTCGCCGGGCTGGTCGTGCTGCTGGCCGTGATGGCGGTCTGGGGCCGGATCTCCCCTCCCGTGGCCAGGCGGGGCTTCCTGCGGATCGAGACCGACCGGGGCGACCGGCTCTACATCGGGCTGATCAGCGCCGCCGTCGTCCTGGCCGGCTGGATAGCGGTCACCGACCTGTCCATGTGGCTCGCGCTCGGCTGCGCGCTGCTGGTGGCGGTCGTGATCGGCATGTGGGGCTAACAGAGAAGGAGCTGAACGATGAGGCATCGGGCAGGCAGGTCCGCGGCCGCAGGTCTGACAGTGCTCGTCATGATGGCGGCAGGCTGCACCCAGGGCGCGGACAAGCCCACCAGCGACTTCAAGGAGGCCGACGGGAAGGCGGCGGCCCAGAGATGGGTGACGGAGCAGTTCACCCCGAGCACGCTGTCCAAGGACCAGCAGCTCGCGGAGATGGACTGGTTCATCAAGGCCGCGGCGCCGTACCGCGGCATGCAGATCAACGTGGTCTCCGAGACGATCACCACGCACGAGTACGAGTCGCAGCAGCTCGCCAAGGCGTTCAGCGAGATCACCGGGATCAGGATCAAGCACGACCTGATCCAGGAGGGCGACGTCGTCGAGAAGCTGCAGACGCAGATCCAGGGCGACCAGAACATCTACGACGCCTACGTCAACGACTCCGACCTCATCGGCACCCACTCGCGCGGCGACTACGTGGTCCCGCTGTCGGACTACATGGCGGGTGAGGGCAAGAACGTCACCTCCCCCACGCTCGACCTGGACGACTTCATCGGCATCAGCTTCACCACCGGCCCGGACAAGAAGATCTACCAGCTCCCCGACCAGCAGTTCGCGAACCTCTACTGGTTCCGCTACGACTGGTTCACCGACCCGGAGATCAAGAAGCAGTTCAAGGACGCCTACGGCTACGACCTGGGCGTGCCGGTCAACTGGGCGGCCTATGAGGACATCGCCGAGTTCTTCACCACCAAGGTCAACGGCAACGGCACCGTCGACGGCAAGAAGGTCTACGGCCACATGGACTACGGCCGCAAGGACCCGTCGCTGGGCTGGCGCTTCACCGACGCCTGGCTGTCCATGGCGGGCAACGGCGATCCCGGCATCCCCAACGGCCTGCCGGTGGACGACTGGGGCATCAGGGTGGAGAACTGCCGCCCGGTCGGCTCCTCGGTGACCCGCGGCGGCGACACCAACGGCCCGGCCGCGGTCTACGCGCTCACCAAGTACGTGGACTGGCTGAAGAAGTACGCGCCCAGAGAGGCCGCGGGCATGAACTTCAGCGAGGCGGGCCCCGTCCCCGCCCAGGGCTCGATCGCCCAGCAGATCTTCTGGTACACCTCGTTCACCGCCGACATGACCAAGGAGGGGCTGCCGGTCGTCAACGGCGACGGCACGCCCAAGTGGCGCATCGCGCCGAGCCCGCACGGGGCGTACTGGAAGGACGGCAACAAACTGGGCTACCAGGACGCCGGCTCGTGGACGCTGCTGAAGAACACCCCGCAGGAGCGCAGGGCCGCGGCCTGGCTGTACGCGCAGTTCGTCACGTCGAAGACGGTCTCGCTGAAGAAGTCGATCGTCGGCCTGACCTTCATCCGCGAGTCGGACATCAAGAGCGACTACTTCGCCGACAACGCGAAGAAGTACGGCGGCCTGATCGAGTTCTACGGCTCGCCGGCCCGCGTGCAGTGGACGCCGACCGGCACGAACGTGCCCGACTACCCGAAGCTGGCGCAGCTGTGGTGGCAGAACGTGGCCACCGCCGTGACCGGCGAGACCACGCCGCAGCAGTCGATGGACAACCTGGCCAAGCAGCAGGACGACATCCTGTCCCGCCTGGAGCGCCTGTCGCGCGAGCGGCAGGGGTACGGCGGCCAGTGCGCGCCCAAGCTCAACCAGGAGCGGCCGGCCCAGTACTGGTACGACCAGCCGGGCGCGCCCGCGCCGAAGCTGGCCGACGAGCGCGGCAAGCCGGAGACGGTCGACTACGACAAGCTGATCGCCACCTGGAAGCAGGGGAACTGACAAGACGACCGCCGCCCGTGGCAGGAACGGGCGGCGGTCAGCCCTTCAGGTGCGCGCCCAGCCAGTCGAAGGCCCGTTCCTGCATGGGCACGTCGAAGCTGTGCGGCACGTCGGCGAAGACCGCTTCGTAGGCTTCCGGGGCCTGCGCGTAGCGGTCGCCGATGATCGTGTGGGCCCGGCGCATGCCGTCCTCGGGGAAGAGGCGGTCGCGCATGGCGTACTGGACCATGAGCGGTCGCGGGGCGCGGGCGGCGACCAGGTCCGGCCAGTCGCCCAGCCGCGGCAGCCCCGGCGGCCAGAACATCCAGGTGTGCAGGGGCACGTGCGCGGCCAGCATCTCGCGGAAGGTGGAGGTCATCGCGGTGACCACGACCGCGCTCATCTCGGGGTCGAAGGCCCCGAGCAGCGCGGCCCGCGCGCCGCCGCCCGACAGCCCGGCGCAGCCGACGAGGCCGACGTCGGGGCGCGAGCGCAGGTAGGCCGCGGCCGCGAGGTCCTCCCCCGCGACGACGCCGGTGAACGAGGTGCCGAGCGCCGCGCACTGCTTGGCCACGACGTGCTCGTGCTCCTTGGCGGCCTGGTCGTAACGGTCGGCCTCGCTCAGCGGACGGTCGGCCTCGCTCAGGGGGCCGTCGGGGAGCTCCAGCGGGAAGCGGCGGCTGCCCCACACGAACACGTCGTGGGCCAGCACCGCGAACCCGCGCCTGGCCAGCTCCCCGGCGAAGGCGCGCCCGCCGTAGATCTCGTCCCGCAGCCGGCGCACCTCGGGGGACGGCCCCTCAGGTCCGTCGGCGATCTTCTCCTTGCCGGCCCACTTCATGCCCGCGTGGCAGTGCAGCGCCACCACCCCGGGCAGCGGGCCGCCCGCACCGGCCGGTTTGAGCAGGTACGCGTGGGTACGCGGCCCGAAGCCCACCGACCACGACAGCTCCTCGCCGTCCAGGCCGTCCGCGCTCCAAGTGCGCTCGACCCGCACGCCGGCCGCCTCAAGGTCGAGCACCCCGACGGCCTCCCGCGCCGCCGCGGCCAGCTCCGGCCCCGGCAGGCTGGGATAGAGGCCGAGCTGGGCCTGCGCGAGGCCGGCCAGCTCAGCGAACACGCGTGCCGCCGTCCGCGAGGTGCACGGGAGCCCCGGTACGGGCGGAGACGTTGGCCGCGTGGCCGGTCAGCACGCTGCGGATGCCGTCGCGGTAGCCGGCCTGCCGGGCCAGCGGGTCGTTGTCGGGGCCGCGGAAGACGTCGTTCAGCAGCAGCCGGTCGCCGCCGCCGTGCCCGCCGGCCCCCGTCTCGATCGGCACCTCCTCCGGCTCGCTCCAGTGCCGGCGCAGCGTGAGCCGCTCCGACGAGCCGGTCGCGTGCTCCTTGGCCGCCGCGCTCGGGTCGATGGCGGCGTGCGGGGGCGTCCACTCCCGCTCCACCACATCCAGCTCCAGCCGCCCTGCCGTGCCGTTGAAGGCCACCCGGTAGCCCTCCCACGGGGAGTGGGCGTGCAGGGAGTAGGTCATGACGGCGCGGTTGGCGTAGCGGACCATCACCGACATGTTGTCGTCGATGTCGATGCCCTCGCCGAAGACGTCCTGGTCGCGGATGTAGCCGTCCTCGTGCTCGGCCTCCAGGTAGAGGCGCCGCAGCCGCTCGTCCTTGGAGATGTCCAGCAGGTACGGGTCCGTGCCCAGGCCTGGCGCGCCCTGGGCGCGCTCGGGACGCTCGCCCACGCCACGCTTCCTGGCGTTGTCGGCGCCGTAGAAACGCAGGGCGGTCTGCGCGAAGACCAGCTCGGGCGCCGAATCGAGCCACCAGTTCATCAGGTCGAAGTGGTGGGTGGACTTGTGCACCAGCAGCCCGCCGGAGTTGGCCCGGCCGCGGTGCCAGCGGCGGAAGTAGTCGGCGCCGTGGATGGTGTCCAGCATCCACTCGAAGTGCACCGAGGTCACCTCGCCGATCGCGCCCTGCATCAGCAGGCGGCGCACGGCGGAGTTGCGCGGCGAGTACCGGTAGTTGAAGGTCACGATCAGCTTGCCCGAGCTGCGCTCGGCGGCCGCGGCGATGGCCGCGCAGCCGTCGGCGTCGATCGTGAGCGGCTTCTCCACGATGACGTCGCGCCCGGCGTCGAGCGCCGCGCACACGTATTTCGCGTGCGTGGCGTCGACGGTGGTGACGATGACCGCGTCGGCGAGCTCGAGCACCTTGCCGAACTCCGCGGGCGCGAAGCGCGGCACCTCCTGACCGATCCGCTCGGCGTAATAGTCCATGCGGGTCCGGTTGGTGTCGCACAGGGCGACGATGGTGCCGGCGTCGCGCCACTCCCCGAGCAGCGCGTCGACGTACATCTGCGCGCGGTGCCCGAGCCCGACGAACGCGTACCTCATGCTTCTCCTATCAACCAGCGATGGAGGCGTTGGCCTCCGTGATGAACTTCTGCGCGGCGTCGTCGGGGGCCATCCGGCCGAACATGACCTCTTCCGAGTAGCGCGTGAGGATGTCCTCCATGGCGCTGGCGCCCTTCGGCGGGGCGGCGGGCGGGTCGGTGAGCTCGCCCTTGGCCTCGTCGAGGAAGGCCAGCGTCTTCTTGTCGGCGTCAGGGAGCTTGTCCTTGACCGCCGCGAGCACCTTGGAGCTGGCGGGCAGGCCGCGGTCGCTCAGGATGATCGCGCCCGCCTCGGGGTCGTTGATCATGTAGTCGATGAACTTGGCCGCCTCGGCGGGGTGCTCGGACTTCGACGAGGCGCTGTAGAACATGGCCGGCTGCAGGAACATGCCGCCGGCGGTGGCGCCCTTGATCTTCGGCATCCGCAGCAGGTCGAGGTCAGAGCCGGACGCCTTGGCCGCCGCGCCGAGCTGGTTGCTCCACCACATGCCCATCGCGCCGGTGTTGGTGCCGAGCAGCGACTGATCGATGCTGGTGGCGCCGATCTCGGAGCTCTTGGCCGCGTCGGGCGCGCCCTTGCCCTTGATCAGGTTCTGCATGATCGACCACCATTCCTTGATGGTCTCCGGCGTCAGGCCGAGCTTGTTGCCGGCGTAGAACTGCTCGCCCTTCTGGGTGGCGTAGATCTGCAGGTAGGCCGGGTTCCAGCTGAGCTGCGTGCCGGTGACCTTGCCGCCGCTGCCGGCGGTGACCTTGTTGGCCAGCGCGATGTAGTCGTCCCACGTCCACTGCTTGTCGTCAGGCAGCTCCGCCTTGGCCTGCTCGACCAGCGACTTGTTGACGAGCAGCGAGAAGGCGTTGACGCCGGTGGGGATGGCGTACTGCTTGCCGTCGATGGCGCCGGTGGTCAGCACCTTCGCGTCGACGTCGGCGGTGTTGACCTTGCTGGCCAGGTCGGCCAGGGTGCCGCGCTCGGCGTATTCGCGCAGGCCCCGGATCTCCAGGCTCATGACGTCGGGCGCGTCGCTGCCGGCGACCTTCGTGGACAGCGTCTCGTAGTAGCTGGCCCAGTCCGAGAACTCGCCCTCGACGTCGATCGTCGGGTTCTTCGCCTCGAACTTCTTGATGGCCTCCTCGGTCATCTTCTGCCGCGCGTCGCTGCCCCAGTAGGAGAAGCGCAGCTTGATCTTGCCGTCGGCGGGCTCGCCGCCGCCACCGCCGCTGCCGCAGGCCGCGGTGACCGCCAGCACAGCGGTGGCGAGCAGTGCCGCCGACCACATCTTCTTGCCAGAGCTCACGGCTCTACCTCCTAGGGGATGTTCTCTGTTGGGGGGTGGACGAACTACTTCAGGCCCGTGGTCGCCACACCACGGATCAGGTATTTCTGGCCTGCCAGGAAGAACCCGAAGATGGGGCCGAGCGCGATGATCGACATGGCGAACATCGGCCCCCACGACGAATCGCTACTGGCGTCCAGGAACGTGCGCAACGCTACCGGCACGGTGAAATTGTCGGGATTGTTGAGATAGAGCAGCTGGCTGAGGAAGTCGTTCCAGGTCCAGATGAACGTGAAGATCGCGGTGGTGGCCAGCGCCGGCATGCACAGCGGCATGACGACCCTGATGAAGATGCGCCAGTAGCCGGCGCCGTCGATCTCCGCCGCCTCGTCCAGCTCCCGCGGCAGCGTGCGGATGAACTGCACCATGAGGAAGATGAAGAACGCGTCGGTGGCCAGGACCTTGGGCATGACCAGCGGCCAGATCGTGTTGATCAGGTCGAGCTTCGAGAACATGATGTACTGCGGCACGATCGTCACGTGGTGCGGCAGCATGATCGTGCCCAGCATGATCGCGAACCACAGCTTCTTCAGCGGGAAGTTCAGCCGGGCGAAGGCGTAGGCCGCCAGCGAGCAGGCCACCAGGTTCGCCACCACCGACAGCACGGTGATCACCGCTGAGTTCCACAGGTAGTAGCCGAAGGGGTGCTTCAGCGCGTACCAGCCCTCGGTGTAGTTCTCGGTCGTGACCTGGCTGGGCCAAAGGCCCGGCTCGCGGAAGATGAGCTCTTCCGGCTTGAGCGAACTGGAGATCATCCAGAGCAGCGGATAGAGCATGACCAGGCCGAAGCCGATCAGCAGGATGTGCTTGACCACGGGTCCGCCGTTGAGCGGGCGGAACAGCACCGGGATCGGCCTACTTCGTGTCGCCATAGAAGACCCAATACTTGGAAGCGAGGAAGTTCACCCCGGTCAGCCCGGCGATGATCAGGAGCAGGACCCAGGCCATCGCGGCGGCGTAGCCCATGTCGTAGTTCTTGAACCCCTGGAGATAGAGGTAGAGCGTGTAGAACAGGGTGGAGTCGGCCGGGCCGCCCCTGCCGCCGCTCACGATGAACGCCTGGGTGAACGACTGGAACGACTTGATGAGCTCCAGCACGAGGTTGAAGAAGATGATCGGCGTCAGCAGCGGCAGCGTGATGGAGCGGAACTGACGAAGCCAGCCGGCCCCGTCCACGGCGGCTGCCTCGTAGTAACTGCTCGGGATCTGCCGCAGCCCCGCCAGGAAGATGATCATCGGCGCGCCGAACGTCCACACGTGCAGGAGGATCAGCGTGCCCAGCGCGTAGTCGGGGTGGCCCACCCAACCGGGCCCCTGGATGCCGAAGATCGACAGCACCGCGTTGACCAGGCCGTCGGCGCCGAAGACCTTGCGCCACAGGATCGCGATGGCGACGCTGCCGCCCAGCAGCGAGGGCAGGTAGAAGATCGAGCGGTAGATGGGCAGCCCGCGCAGCCCGCGGTCGAGCACGAGGGCCAGCGCGAGCGCGAAGGCCAACTGCAGCGGCACCGAGACGATCACGTAGACCGTGGTCACCTTGAGCGAGTTCAGGAACCTCGGATCCTCGGTGAACATCTTGGTGTAGTTGTCGAGCCCGACCCACTTGGCCTCCTCCAGGAGGCTGTAGTCGGTGAACGACAGGTAGAGCGAGGCGAAGATCGGGCCGATCGTGATGACGAGCAGGCCGACGAACCAGGGCGCCAGGAAGAGGTAGGCGGCCCGTGCCTCACGGCGGGACCGTTTCGTGGATCGGTGGCCGCCACCTGCCGGCCCGCTCGCCACCGAAACTTCTGTCATCACGGACCTTCCGGCAAGAAGCGAATGGATAGCGCTTTCCTATAGCTGGCAGGAAAGTTCCGTCAACCCTTTGCAGACGTTACATAGCCGTTACCGATATATCGCGACCGCATTTCCCCTGCTAGCAAGCTCGTCCCGCAAATAAGTCAGATGAGTTACGATCCGGTTTAGTACAACCGTTTGCAGAGCCCGCTATCGTGGAGCCGCGGTGGAGTCCCTGATGACCAGCCGGGTCTCCAGCGACGTGGTGGCCGTCACCTCCTGGATGAGCAGATCGACCGCCAGCCGCCCGGCGGCGGCCGTGGGCATGGCGACCGTGGTGAGCTTCGGCCGTGACAGCCGCCCGGGCACGATGTCGTCGATCCCCACCACGCTCACGTCCGCCGGCACGCTCAGCCCGAGATCGCCGAGCCCCTCGATCAGGCCGATCGCGACCAGGTCGTTGTAGGCCAGCACGCCGGTCACCCCCGAGTCCCGCACGCGGGCCGCCGCGGCGTACCCGCCGCGCTCGGTGGGCGCGTTGGGGCCCACGACGACGAGGTCGACGTCCGGCACCTGCTCGGCGGCCGTACGGATCTCGGCGCTCGTCCACGAGCCGGCCGGCCCCGACACCAGCGCGACCCGGGTGTGCCCGAGCCCGGCCAGATGCTCGACCGCCAGCCTGGCGCCGTGGCCCACGTCCATCAGCACGGTGGCCGCGCCGCGCAGCCGCCGGTTGATCACCACGAACGGCACCCGCTCGGCCAGCCGTTCGAGCGCCTTGTTGGACGAGCGCGGGCTGCACAGCACCACGCCGTCCACCTGCTTGGAGAACGCCTGCACCAGCTCCTCCTCCGCGGCCGGCTCCTCGTCGGTGTCGGCCACGAACAGGTGGTAGTCGCGCTGGCGGGCCGCCGCGTGGGCCGCCTTGATCAGCGGCGGGAAGAACGGGTTGGCGATGTCGGCCACGATCAGGCCGAGATTGTGGGTGCGCCCGGTCGTGAGCGCCCTGGCCGCCCGGTTGGGCCGGTACCCCAGCTCCTCGGCCACCGTCAGCACCCTGGAGCGGGTGGCGGCGTTCACCATGTGGGGCGCGGAGAAGGTCCGGGACACGGTCGACACATGGACCCCGGACGCCCTGGCCACATCACGAATCGTCACTGTCACGTCGCACACCCTAACGCAACCGCTTGCAGGCGCTTGGAAGTCGGTGAAAGCGCTTGCCACCAGAACTCGCCGGGAACCCCCAGCTAGAGAGCCGGTGACGAAATCGCCTCTTGACGCCTCACCCTTGCTGACCCGAAGGTTTAGTGCAACTGTTTGCAGTCTTGAAGGAGCCACTCACGGTGAGCAGAGTCCTCGTCACCGGAAGCGCAGGACGCCTCGGCCGCAGCGTGGTCAGCACGCTCGCGGCGGCCGGGCACGAGGTCATCGGCGTCGACCGCGCCCCGGGCACTCCTGCGGAGGCGGCCGTCACGTTACCGGCCGACCTCACCGACACGGGTGAGACGTTCGAGGTGATCGCCAGGTTCCGGCCCGAGTCGGTGATCCACCTCGCCGCGATCGCCACCCCGTTCAGCTTCCCGGAATCGGTGATCTTCAAGGTCAACACCCGGCTCGCGTTCAACGTGTGCGAGGCGTCGGTGGCGCTCGGCGTGCCCGGCGTGGTGGTGGCCAGCAGCCCCACCGTCATGGGGTACGGTGCGCCGGGCGGGTGGGCGCCGCACTATCTGCCGATCGACGAGGAACATCCTGTTCTGCCGTGGAACGCGTACAACCTGTCCAAGGTGACCGCCGAGCAGACGATGCGGGCCTTCTCCCGCGCGGGGAAGACGAAGATGGCCGCGGTGCGGCCCTGCTTCGTGATCCCGCCCGAGGAGTGGGCGGGCGCGCCGACACAGGCCGGCCACACCGTGCGTGAGCGGCTCGACCGGCCCGAGCTGGGCGGGGTGTCGCTGTTCAACTACATCGACTCCCGCGACGCCGCCGAGATGATCGCCGTGCTCGGCGAGGCGCTGCCCGAGCTGCCCAACGGCGAGATCTTCTTCGCCGGTGCGGCCGACGCGCTGGCCAGGAAGCCGCTGGCCGACCTGCTCCCCCAGGTCGTCCCCGGCACCGAGCCGTTCGCGGCCGCGCTGACCGGCACCACACCCGCCTTCTCCACCGCCAAGGCGGAGCGCCTGCTCGGCTGGCAGCCCAAGCGAAGCTGGCGTACCGAGCTCAAGGACGACTCCCCCCTCCTCGAAGCGGCCGGCCCGCACAGCCACCCGTGAGGGGATTCAGCGGCACCTGTCCGACTTTCCGTCCCGCCCACAAGGCCGGGGTTTCTATTCTCAAGGAGATTCCGTGAATCTCAGCGGTGTGCTGTTCTTTCCCGTGACCCCGTTCGACGCCGGCGGCGCGCTCGCCGAGGAGGTGCTGGCCGAGCACGTGCGGCGGGGGATGGAGCACGGCCCCGGCGGCGTGTTCGCGGCCTGCGGCACGGGCGAGTTCTCCGCGTTGTCGGAGTCCGAGCACGCGCGGGCGGTACGGGTGGCCGCCGAGGTCGTGGCCGGCCGGGTGCCGGTGTTCGCGGGCGCGGGCGGGCCGCTCGGCGCCGCGCTGAACCAGGCGCGGGCAGCCAGGGAGGCGGGCGCGGACGGGCTGCTGCTGATGCCGCCGTACCTGGCCCAGGGGCCTGGGCATGGCTTCGAGGCGTACGTGCGGGCGGTGGCCGAGGTGCTGCCGGTGATCATCTACCAGCGCGGCTCCGTGGTGCTCGAACCGGAGGCCGTGGTGGCGCTGGCCGGCCTGCCCGGGGTGATCGGGCTCAAGGACGGCGTGGGCGACATCGACCGGATGCAGCGCATCGTGCTGGCCGTGCGCGAGTCGTACCCGGACTTCCTGTTCTTCAACGGGCTGCCCACGGCCGAGCTGACCATGCCCGCCTACCGGGGGCTCGGGGTCGAGCTGTACTCCAGCGCGGTGTTCGCCTTCGCTCCCGAGATCGCGCTGGCCTACCTGAACGGCGAGGAGCGGCTGCTCACCGAGTTCTACGCCCCGCTCGTACGCCTGCGCGGCAAGGTCCCCGGCTACCCCGTCTCGCTGGTCAAGGCCGGCGTCCGGCTGCGCGGCCTGGACGTGGGCTCCGTGCGCCCGCCTCTGGTGGAGGTGAGCGGCGAGCACCTGGAGGAGCTGGAGACGCTGATCAAGACCGGGCTGGAACGGGTGGCGTCATGACGATCGCGGACCTGCGTACCGAGCTGCGCACCGCCCCGCTGCCGCGCCCGTGGGGCGCGGACGTGCCGGCCAACCACGTGATCGTCACCCATGTCACGCTCGCCGACGGGCGTACCGGCACCGGCTTCTCGTGGACGCCGCAGATCGGCGCGCACGCGGTGCGGGCGCTGCTCGACCACGACATCCGGGAGGCGCTGATCGGGCTGCCCGCCCATCCCGAGGTGGTGTGGGACCGCCTGTGGCGACACCTGCGCGAGGCGGGACCCGGCGGGATCACCACGGTCGCGCTGGCCGGCGTCGACCTGGCGCTGTGGGACCTGCGCTGCGGCGCCGAGGCGCTGCCCGACGTGCTGGGCCGCCGGCGCGACGAGCTTCCCGTGTACGGCAGCGGCGTCAACCTGCACTACCCGCTGGAGGAGCTGGTCGAGCAGGCCGGGCGCTGGGTCGCGGCCGGCTACCGGGGCGTCAAGATCAAGGTGGGCCGTCCCGACCTGGCCGAGGACGTGGCCAGGGTGGCCGCGGTGCGCGCGGTGATCGGCCCCGATCGGCTGCTGATGATCGACGCCAACCAGCGCTGGGACCTGCACAGGGCGCGGCGGGCGCTGGCCGCGCTGCGCGAGTTCGGGCTGCACTGGATCGAGGAGCCGCTGCCCGCCGACGACGTGGCCGGGCACGTGGAGCTGCGCCGCTCGATCGACGTGCCGGTGGCGGTGGGCGAGAACGTCTACACCACGTACGGCTTCCGCGACCTGCTGGCGGCGGGCGCCTGCGACGTGGTCCAGCCGAACGTGGTGCGGGTCGGCGGCATCACGCCGTTCCTGCGGATCGCGGAGCTGGCCAGGACCTATGGCGTGCCGGTCTATCCGCACCTGCTGAGCGAGGTGTCGGGGCAGCTCGCCCTGGCCCTGCCGCTGCCGTCGATGGTGGAGGACGTGGAGGACGCCTCGTTCGGGCGGCTGGGGCTGCTGGCGGAGCCGTACCCCGTGGAGATCTCCGGCGGTGTGCTGCGGGCCGGCGGCCGGGCCGGGCTCGGGCTGAGGTGGTCGTGATGGCGCCGGCGAAGGTCGTCCTGGCCGGGGCGCAGGGACACGGACAGCACCATCTGGGCATTCTGCGCGAGCTGAGCGGGCGCGGGCTGGTCACGCTGGCCGGGATCTGCGACCTGCGGCCCGTGGAGGTGGACTTCGCCACGCCGCCGCAGTCGTCCGACCTGGGCGAGCTGATCGTCAAGACGGGCGCGGAGTTCACCGTCGTCTGCACGCCGATCAACACCCACGCCGACCTCGCGGTGACCGCGCTGCGGGCCGGCTCGCACGTGCTGCTGGAGAAACCGCCGGCGCCGAACCCCGACGAGCACCGCAGGATCGCCGCGGCGGTCGCGGAGACCGGGCTGAGCTGCCAGGTCGGGTTCCAGTCGCTCGGATCGACGGCCGTCCCGGCGCTGCGCGAGCTGATCGCGGGCGGCACGCTCGGCCTGGTGCGCGGCATCGGCGGCGCGGGCGCCTGGGCGCGTCCCGCCTCCTACTTCACCCGCTCCCCGTGGGCGGGCCGGCGCCGGCTGAACGGCGTGGACGTGATGGACGGCGCGCTGACGAACCCGTTCGCGCACGCCGTCGCGACCGCGCTGGCCATCGCCGACGCCCCGATCGCGGAGATCGAGACCGAGCTTTACCACGCGAACCCGATCGAGTCGGACGACACCTCCTGCCTGCGCGTCCGGCTGGAGGACGGGCTGACGATCACGATCGCGGTGACGTTGTGCGCGCCCGACGAGCAGCCGCGGCACGAGCCGTACGTGACCGTGCACGGCGACGCGGGCCGCGCCACGCTCTACTACACCCAGGACCGGCTCACGGTGGAGCTGGACGACGGCTCGGTCACGACGACCGCGCACGAGCGGACGGGCCTGCTGGAGAACCTCATCGACCACGCGCGCACGGGCGCGGACCTGCTGGTGCCGCTGGCCGGCACCGAACGGTTCACGCGCGTGCTGGACGCGATCCGGCTGGCCCCAGAACCGGTGCCGATCCCCGAACGGCACCAGATCGTGCACCGGGACGAGTCGGGCGAGGTGACCGGCCGGGTGCTGCCCGGCGTGGTCGGGCTGACCGACCTCAGCGCCAGGGAGCTGGCGCTCTACTCCGAGCTGGGCGCGGCGTGGACGCGGGTGGAGCTGCTGGTGTCGGGCCGGGAGGTGGCCGTCTACGACTGGCGTCCCGACCTGCCCGCCACCGACTCGCCCCGCCCCTACCTGTACGGGGTGCGCACGCTCGGCGGCGTGGAGGTGACCGAGGTCCGCCCCGAGGACCACGTGCACCACCTGGGCGTCGGCGTGGCGATCTCCGACCTCGGCGGGGCGAACTTCTGGGGCGGGCGCACGTACGTCAAGGACCGGGGGCCGGCCTGGCTGGCGGATCACGGCCAGCAGCGGCACGTGGCGTTCACCCGGCTGGAGGACGGCGGGTTCGCCGAGCAGATCGAGTGGATCGGGCCCGGCGGCCTGATGGCCCGCGAGGAACGAACGGTCACGGCCCGGCCGATCGGGACAGCCTCGACGCAGGACCCGCCGCAGCTCGGAGCCTGGGCACCGGGCTCCCCACCGGGCTCCCCACCGGTCGGGGCCGCCTGGGCGCTGGATTTCGCGTTCACGCTGACCAACCTCACCGGCGAGCCGCTGACGATCCAGAGCTCGGCCACGAAGGGCCGGGCGGGCGCCGGCTACGGCGGCTTCTTCTGGCGCGCCCCCGGCACCTCCCACGCCCGCCGCACGCTGCCCGGCGACGAGCGGGCGGTGCACGGCAGCCGGGAGCCGTGGATCGCCATGTCGGGCCGCACCCCGGAGGGCCGGGACTGGACGCTGATCTTCGTCCAGGCGGACGACCCGTGGTTCGTCCGGGTCGAGGAGTATCCGGGCGTGGGGCAGGCGCTGGCCTGGGACACGCCGCTGATCGTCGACAGCACGCTGACCCGGCGGGTGGTCACGATCGTCGCGGACGGCAGGCTGAGCGAGGAGGAGGCGTCGGCACTCGCCGCCGAGGTGCGGCTCTGAGCGAACGCGTCACGGCCCGCCGCGAGCCGCCCCGTCCCCCGGAGCCGCCCCGTCCCCTGGAGCCGCCGCTTCCTGAGCACCGTCCCCCGGCGCGGCCTCGTCCTGAGGCCGCTCCGTGGGGGCGGCCTTGGCCGACGTGCTGCGCAGTAGCCGCAGGGCGCCGCGGGACAGGGCGGTCAGGATGTCGGCGGCCTCGTCCAGGTCGGGGTAGCGCCCCTCCAGGTGCCCCATGGCCAGCGCGTTGGTGGCCGCGTTGATGCCCTCCGCGATCATCTCCAGCCGCCGCCTGTCGCGTTCGTCGTCGGCGGTGTAGCCGAGCGCGGCCAGGTCGGCGGCGTGGTGATCGCGATGGGCCGCCGCCGTCGCCACGGCGAAGTCGCGCAGCGAGGACGAGGGGTCGTACCTGGCTCTGAGCTGGATGCGCAGCAGCTCGGGATGGCGGCAGATGGCGACCAGCGGGATGCGGAACGTGTCGCGGTGCCGTTCGAGGTCGTCGGGGGCCTCGCGGGCCTTGCGGCGGGCCTCGCGCATGGCCGCGAACAACTGCTCGCCGCCCTCGTCGGCGAGCACCCGCAGCAGCTCCTGCATGTCCTTGAAGTGCACGTAGAAGCTGGACTGCGCGATGCCGGCGGCCTTGGCGACCTTGACCGTGGACAGGCCCGCCTCGCCCTCCTCGTCCAGGATCGCCAGCGCGGCGCGGATGAGCCTGCGCCTGGTCAGATCCTTGGCCTCGCTTCTGGTCAGCGGTGTGCCCGTCATCGATCCCCCTCCCCTCGTAACGATTGTCCCGCGGCACTTGTGCGGAATTTCACCGATAGTACTATCGGTGAAATTGCTCTCGGGGGATCAGCCGGGAGGAGGGCGTGCATGAGACGCTGGAGGACGCCGGCCACGTTGGTGCTGGCCGCGACGGTGCTGCTGGCATGCAGCGGGCAACGGCCGGTCGCGGGGCCGCCGCAGTCAGGGGCGCCCGCGACAGTGCCCGTAACAGGGCCCGTGCAGGGCGGACGCCTGGTCTACGCGCTCAGCGCGGACGCCAACGGCTTCAACCCGCTCACCGACCAGTTCGCGGCGCAGAGCTACAGCATGGCAGGCACGATCATCGAAGCCCTGGTGAGCGTGGACGCCGAGGGCGACTGGAAGCCGTACCTGGCCGAGTCGCTCACCCCGAACGACACCTACGACGAGTGGACCATCAAGGTCAGATCGGGTATCTCCTTCTCCGACGGCATGTCCCTGACCGGTGACATCGTCAAGGCCAACCTGGAGGCGCAGAAGAAGTCGCCGCTGACCGCGGCCGTCTTCGTGCCGATCAAGTCGTTCGAGCTGGCCGACCCCATGACGGTCAAGGTCGTGCTGAACCAGCCGTGGGTGGCCTTCCCCTACTACCTGTCCACGCAGACCGGCATGATCGTCCCGCCGGCCTCGCTGAACGACCCCAAGGCCGCCAGCCTCAAGCCGGTCGGCACCGGCCCGTTCCTCTTCAAGGAGTACGTGCCGGACAACCGCATGGTCGTCACCCGCAACCCGCGCTACTGGCGCCAGGGCCTGCCCCACCTGGACGAGGTCGAGTTCCGGATCCTGCCCGACAGCCAGACCAGGGCCCAGACCCTCGAAGCGGGCGGCGTCGACGCCATCGGCACCTCCCGCGACGAGGACCTGACCAAGTTCGGCGCGCTCAAGGACGCCTACACCATCCACCGGGCGCAGGGCATGGCCGTGGCCGAGTACATGTTCCTGCTCAACACCGAGGTGGCCCCGCTCGACGACGTACGGGTGCGCAAGGCCATGGCCCACGCCACCGACAGGAAGGCCGTCATCTCGACCCTGCGCGGCGGGCTGACCGAGCAGGCCGACGGCCCGTGGTCGAAGGACTCCAAGTGGTACGCCCCCGGCGGCTATCCCGAGTACGACCTGGCCAAGGCGTCCGCGCTGGTCAAGGAGGTCGAGGCGGAGAAGGGCCCGCTCCGCTTCGAGCTGATCTCCACCCCCGACCCCAACACCATGCAAGGCGTCGAGCTGGCCCAGGACATGTGGCGCAAGGCCGGCATGGAGGTCTCGATCAAGCAGGCCGACCAGGCCGACCTGATCAACCGCGCCATCACCGGCAACTTCACGGCCACCGTGTGGACGCAGTTCTCCGCCCAGGACCCCGACGGCGAGTACATCTGGATGCACCAGGGCTACGCCAAGCCCATCGGCGCCGTCTCGCTCAACATGACCAGGCTCAAGGACGACACGCTGAGCAAGGCGTTCGACGTCGGCCGGATGAACCCGGACGAGGCCGCCCGCAAGGCCGCGTACAAGACCGTGCAGGAACGCCTGCGCGAGCTGGTGCCCTACATCTTCGTCGACCACCTCAACACCGGCGCCATCGTGGCCAAGACGAAGGTGCGCGGCATCGGCGAGCACGTGCTGCCCGACGGTGAGAAGGGCCTGCCGCTGACCGGGTCGCCCATCCCGTACCACCCGTTCGGCCAGCTCTGGGTCAGCGAGCGGTGATCGTCCTCCACCGGCTGATCCGGCTCCTGGTGGTGCTGGTCGTGGTGACCTTCCTCTCCTTCGTCCTGCTCAACCTGCTGCCCGGCGACCCGGTCACGCAGATCCTGGGTCTGTCGGCGACCGAGGAGGCCCGCGCCCAGCTCCGCCAGGAGATGGGGCTGGACCAGCCGCTGCTGGTGCGCTACCTCGACTGGCTCGGCGGCCTGGCCACCGGCGACTTCGGCACCTCGTACATCACCCGGATGCCCGTCGGCTCCGAGCTGGCCGAACGGCTGCCCGTCACGCTGGAACTGCTGGTCGCGGCGCAGGTCATCGCGCTGGGGCTGGCGATCCCCGTGGGCGTGGCCGCCGCCCGCCGCGCGGGCCGCGCGCTGGACCAGGCGCTCACCGCGCTCAGCTTCGCGCTGCTGTCCACGCCCGTCTTCGTGCTGGGCGTGCTGCTGATCCTCGTCTTCGCGGTCACCTGGCAGGTGGTGCCCGCGACCGGGTGGACGCCCATCTCCCTCGACCTGGGCTGGAACCTCACCTCGGTCATCCTGCCCGCGGTCACGCTGGGCGCGGGGCAACTGGCGGTGTACGCGCGGCTGCTGCGTACGGACCTGATCGCCACCCTCCAGGAGGACTACATCACGCTGGCGCGCGCCCGCGGCCTGTCCCCGCGCCGGATCATGTGGCGGCACGCGCTGCGCCCCTCCGCGATCACCCTGATCACCGCCGTCGGCCTCAACCTGGGCGCGCTCATCGGCGGCACCGTGATCATCGAGACGCTCTTCGGCCTGCCCGGTGTCGGGCGGCTCATCGTCGACTCCATCTTTTCCCGCGACTACCTGACGGTTCAGGGAGGCGTCGTGCTGATCTCGGTCGGCTACGTGGTCGTCAACTTCGCGGTGGACCTGGTGTACGCCGCCGTCGATCCCAGGATCAGGCGTGCGTAGGCGGGCGGGGCTCGGCTTCTGGCTGGCGGTCGGCTGGATCGGGCTGATCCTGCTGGCCGCGCTCCTGGCCGACCTGCTGCCGTTCGCCCCTTATGACGAGACGCTCGCCGGGCCGCCCCAGTCGGGTCCCAGCGCCGCGCATCCGTTCGGCACCGACGGTCTCGGCCGCGACGTGCTCAGCAGGGTCGTGTACGGCGCCCGCGTCTCCCTCGGCGTCGGCATCGGCGCCGTCCTGCTCGGCCTGGGCATCGGCGCCCCGCTCGGCATCCTGGCCGGCTACCGCCGCAAGGCCGCGGACGCGGTCATCATGGCGGTCAACGACGTGGCGCAGGCGTTCCCCGCGCTGGTGTTCGCGCTGGCCGTGGTCGCCTTCGCCGGTGCCAACCTGCGTAACGTGCTGATCGTGCTGGGTGTGCTCGGCGTCCCCTCCTGGGTCCGGCTCATCAGGGGCGCCACGCTCACCTTCGCCGAGCGCGAGTTCGTGCTGGCCGCCCGCGTGCTGGGCACCCGCGACCGGCGCATCCTGTGGCGGGAGATCGTGCCGAACGTGGCGGTGCCGGCGGCGTCGTACGCGTTCATCGGCATGGCCGTGGTCGTCGTCGCCGAGGGCAGCCTGGCCTTCCTGGGTCTGTCCGTCCAGGCGCCCACCCCGACCTGGGGCGGGCTGATCAACGAGGGCCGCACGCTCATGGAGACCGCGCCCCACGTGGTGCTGGCGCCCTCGATCGCCATGTTCCTGACCGTGCTGTCGTTCAACCTGGTGGGCGACCGGCTGCGGTCGTTGACGGACGTCCGGGAGAGCGGTCTCGAACCGGTACGCCAGGCCGCCCCCGCGCTGCCCGCCACCACGCATCCCGTCCGCGACGTCCTGCTCCAGGTGGAGGAGCTGCGCACCCACTTCGTCACGCCGCGCGGCCTGGTCAAGGCCGTGGACGGGGTGTCGTTCACCTTGGAGCGCGGCCGGACGCTGGCCATCGTCGGGGAGTCGGGATCGGGCAAGTCGATGCTGATCCGTTCCGTTCTGGGCCTGCTGCCCGGCACGTCGGTCAGGGGCGGGAACGTGTACCTGTCGGGCGACGACCTGACCTCCTACACCGCCGCCGAGATGCGCTCGGTGCTCGGGCCGCGGCTCGGCACCGTCTTCCAGGACCCGATGACCGCGCTGAACCCGGTGCGCACCATCGGCACCCAGGTCATGGAGCCGCTGCGGGTGCACATGAACCTGACCCGCCGGCAGGCCCGCGCGGAGGCCGCGGAGCTGCTGGCCTCGGTCGGCATCCCCGATCCCGTACGGATGCTGCGCCGCTACCCCCACCAGCTCTCCGGCGGGATGCGGCAGCGGGTGACGATCGCGATGGCGCTGTCGTGCCGGCCCGACGTGCTGTTCGCGGACGAGCCCACCACCGCGCTCGACGTGACCATCCAGGACCAGGTGCTGCGGCTGCTGCACCGGCAGCGCGAGGAGCGGGACATGGCCGTGGTCCTGGTCAGCCACGATCTGTCCGTGGTGGCCAGATGGGCGGACGAGGTGATCGTCATGTACGCCGGCAAGGTGGTCGAACGGGGGCCGGCGGCCGAGGTGTTCGCGCGGCCCCGGATGCCGTACACGGAGGCGCTGCTCCAGGCGGCGCCCCGGCTGACCGACCCCGTGCACCATCGGCTCAGGGTCATCCCCGGCCGGCCGCCCGACCTGGTGGACCTGCCCGAGGGGTGCGCGTTCCGGGCGCGGTGCGCGTACGCGGACGAACGGTGCGAGGCGGAGGCGCCGCCGCTGTTCGAGGACGCGCACGACCGTCGCCGCTACGCCTGCTGGCACCCGCGCGGGCGGGCCCTGGACGGGACGACGACGGCGCCGTCCTCCGACATCGCGGAAATCACGGAAGTCACGGGAGGGGCTGAGAGCGGTGGCCGATAGCGGAGGCGCTCACCTGACGGAAGGGGCTGACGGCGGTGGCCGGTAGCGGAAGCGCTCACCTGCGTCCTCGTGACGAGGTGCTGCTGCGGGTGGAGGATCTGGTCGTGGAGTTCCCCGCCGGCCGCGGCCGCACCGTCAGCGCGGTCTCCGGGGTGAGCTTCGACCTGGCGCGCGGCGAGACGCTCGGCATCGTCGGCGAGTCGGGCTGCGGCAAGTCCAGCGCGGCGCGGGCGCTCGTACAGCTCCCGCCGCCCCGCTCCGGCTCCGTACGGCTCGACGGACTCGAACTGACCGCGCTGCGAGGCGAGGCCCTGCGCAGAACCCGCCGCCGCCTTCAGATGATCTTCCAGGACCCCATCTCCTCCCTCAACCCCCGCCGCCGCGTCCGCGAGATCGTCGGCGAGGGCCCGCGCGTGTGGAACCTGCCCGGCGACCGGGTGGACGAGGTGCTGGAGGCGGTCGGGCTCGATCCGGCGACGGCGGCGGTACGGCGGCCGCACGAGTTCTCCGGCGGGCAGTGCCAGCGCATCTCGATCGCCAGGGCGCTGATCCTCGATCCCGAGGTGATGATCTGCGACGAGCCGGTGTCGGCGCTGGACGTCTCGGTGCAGGCCCAGATCCTCGGGCTGCTGGAGGACCTCAAGGACCGCTACCGGCTCACGCTCGTCTTCATCGCCCACGACCTGGCCGTGGTGAAGAACGTCAGTGACCGGATCATGGTGATGTATCTCGGCAAGGTGTGCGAGCTGGCGCCGAGCGCCGAC
This sequence comes from Nonomuraea sp. NPDC048882, assembly GCF_040649755.1. Taxonomy (NCBI): domain Bacteria; kingdom Bacillati; phylum Actinomycetota; class Actinomycetes; order Streptosporangiales; family Streptosporangiaceae; genus Nonomuraea; species Nonomuraea sp. NPDC048882. The sequence goes on along the minus strand of NZ_JBEZGB010000027.1, from coordinate 44,734 downwards.
CTGATCGGCCGGCCGGCGCATCCGTACACGCGGGCCCTGATCGCCTCCATCCCCGGCGGCGGCCTCGACCTCCCGCCCGCCGACCAGCTCATCAGCGGCGAGCCGCCGTCGCCGGTCAGCCCGCCGACGGGGTGCCGCTTCCGTACGCGCTGCCCGCGGGCGGCGGCGCGGTGCGCCGAGGAGGAGCCCACGATCCGGCGGATCGGCGCGGACCACTGGCTCGCCTGCCATTACCCGGAGACGTCACCTGCCCCCGCTGTTCCCAAGGAGTGAGCATGGCCATCGATTTCACCCTTTCCCCCGAGCACGAGGAGATCCGCAAGCGGGTCCGCGCCTTCATCCAGGGCACGGTCGTTCCCGCCATGGAGGAGGTGCGGGAGGACGACCGCGACGCCTACCTCCGCACGATCTTCCGCCTGCGCTCGCTCGCCAAGGCCGAGGGGCTCTGGCTGCCGCACATGCCGAAGGAGTGGGGCGGCATGGGCCTCGGGCACGTGGAGCTGGCCATGGTGCAGTCGGAGGCGGCCAAGACCCGCATCGGCCCGTGGGTGCTCAACTGCCAGGCGCCGGACGAGGGCAACATGCACACCCTGCTGCACTGGGCGGACGACGCGCAGAAGGAGAAGTACCTGCGCCCGCTGCTCGACGGCGTCCAGATGTCCTGCTTCGCCATGACCGAGCCCGAAGTCGCCGGCTCCGACCCCACGCTCATCCGTACGGAGGCGGTCCAGGACGGCGACGAGTGGGTGATCAACGGCCACAAATGGTTCATCTCCAACGCCCGCCGGGCCAGCTTCGCCATCCTCATCGCCAGGACGGAACAGGACGTGCCGGAGGGCTCGCGCGGGGCCAACACCGCCTTCCTCGTCGACCTGCCCAACCCCGGCTGGAACGACGTGCGCGAGGTCGAGACCATGCACGGCTCCACCGGTCACAGCGAGATCGTCATCAAGGACCTGCGCCTGCCCGGCACCGCGATCCTCGGGGGCCGCGGCAACGGCCACCGCCTGGGCCAGTACCGGCTCGGCCCGGCCCGCCTGGCCCACTGCATGCGCTGGATCTCGCAGGCGGAGACGGCCCTGGACATGATGGTCGACCGCGCGCTCAAGCGCTACAGCCACGGCTCCCTGCTGGCCGAGAAGCAGGGCATCCAGTGGCTGATCGCCGACTCGGCCATGGAGCTCTACCAGTGCAAGCTCATGGTCCTGCACGCCGCCTCCAAGATCGACAAGGGCGAGGACTTCCGTACGGAGGTGTCGATGGCCAAACACTTCGTGGCGGGCAGCCTCAACCGCATCATCGACCGCGCGATCCAGGTGCACGGGGCCCTCGGCTACTCGACGGACACGCCGCTGGCCAGCATGTTCCAGCACGCCCGCTGGGCCCGCTTCGCCGACGGGGCCGACGAGATCCATCAGATGCGCATCGCGGAACGCACGATCGCCGCCTACCAGGCAACCGGCTCCACCAGCGCCGCCACCGGCAACCTCCCCCTGTGACCCGGCACGGCCTTTCTCCGGCACGACTCCCTAGAACGGCGCACCAAGCGAAGACTCCGGGTGGGGCTATTCGGGGATGATCCCGCCGAGGCCGGAGCGGCCCTCGGGCATCGCGACGAGGTCGATGCTGGTGCCGGCACGTGTCTCCGCGCCGAGGACGTCGGCGACCGCGTCGGTCAGCCCGGCGACCAGCCGGGCCGCGATCTCCTTGCCGCCGGGACGGGTCAGGGCCGCCTCGCGGATGCCGAACGTGATCGCGGCCGCGGCGTCGTCGACGACCTTGCCGCCGACGGCCCAGCGCCCCCGGGGCACGCCGTCGAGATGGACGACCACCAGGTCGCGAGCCCACTCCCCGTACACGTGAACGACGGCCTCTGTCAGCGCGGCGATCAGTTCCGGCTCGCGGCCGGACAGCTTACTCTCGGGCAGGCGTGCGGTCAGATGTGGCATGGTCGAGACCTCCGTTTGTTTGCAAAACATATTTGATAGCAAAGGTAACAGGGTGAAGAGATGAGCGCCAGTGACGGTATGACGACGGCTCAGGCGGTCCGATCGATGCTGCTGTTGATGCCCCGGCTGGTCGGGCGGGCGAAGCGGCTGCCGGTCCCGGCCGCCCTGCGCGGGCTGGACCTCGCCCCCCGGCACCTCGCCCTGCTGGCCCACCTGCAGTACGAAGGCCCGCTGACGGTGAGCCAGCTGGCCGAGCGCCTGGAGGTGGCACACACCACTGTCAGCCTCATGGTCGGTGACCTGTCCCGGCTCGGCGTACTGACCAGGAAGGAGGACGACGCCGACCGGCGCCGCAGGATCGTCGCGATCGCCCCTGACTACGCGGCCCCGATCACCGAGTGGCTCTCCGGCAGCGCCGCCGCGTGGACGGAGGTGCTGGCCGCGCTCACCCCCGCCGAACGAGCGACGATCGTGGCCACGATGCGCGCCTACGAGGCCGCCCTGGACGAACACTCCGGCACCTGATCTGGAGGCACGACTGCGGGCACGGCTGCGGGCACGGCTCAGCCCCCGGTCGTGGACCGAGGGCTGAGGATCGGGGGCCGAGGGCTGAGGACCCGAGGGCTGAGAACCGGGGGCTGAGCGGCGGGGGCTGAGCGGCGGGGGCTGAGCGGCGGGCTTGACGGTCTGGACGCGGTCAAGGAGCGGTCAGGACTTGGGGCCGGCGCAGGCGAACAGCGCAACCAACCGCCCCCTCAAACGGTCATCCGCGGAGCGGGCAACGGCACGATCTCCCGCTCGTAGTAAGCCCGGAACTCCTCCCCCGCCGCGAACATCTTGTCGAGCTCCCCCCGGCAGGCCGCGATCACCTCCCGATCGTCGATCCGCCGCGCCCCGCTGTGCCGGCCCGACGCGTCGTACGTCACCTCGTACATGGCCACCGTCCCCAGCACGACCAACTCCGGCAGCCTGCGACCGACCTCCTGCTCGGCCACCTCACCGGCGTCGAGCACCCGCACCTGCTCAGCAGCCGCCTCTCTCAGCGCGAGTACGTGCATCTCCCACTGCACGTACGGCGTGACGGGCTGCTCCACGATCCTTATCCGCCGCCGGGAGAACCGCTCAACCCGGCCCTCGCCCTCCCCCGCCACACCGCGTCCCCCGTCGATCAACTTCATCGACCGATCCCAGTCGCCTTCCAGCATCGCGACCCAACCAGGCTCGTTCGGCTCACGAAAGCTCTGCACCCGTTCGAGTTTCCAGAAAACGTCATCAATCTTCCGGAAATTAGGCCAGAAATCGTCAAGATACTCATCCGCACTCAGCAAGACACCCGGTATCTCATGAATGCGCTCAAGCATCAGATATTTCCCTTTTGCCCCGAAAGCAGCGCGTTCCGCAATCCAACCAACCAAGCCCGCCCCCGTCGGCCGGCAAGCACATCCAGCAGCAACCGCCACTCATCATCACTGCCCAAGTCCCTGCCTATCACCATGCCATCCCACTTGTCGAGTTTCCCCAGCCCAGACCGGCGCGGTCCGGTATCTCCCCTATCAAGCAACACCAGAGAAGCAGCAAAGCACAACAACTACTCCCCAAAACAGACCACTCACCCCGCAATTCTCCAAACGGCCAATCCACTCACCACTCACGATATCCACCCCACCTCTCCGCACTACGGATAACGAGGCGAGGGACCTCGGCCAAGGCGACCGGCGAGACGGCGGAACGGCGGGACGCAAAGGCGCCGCGGTCGGCAGGGCTGAGGGCGGGACGGCGACCCTGCAGGCAGCAGACAGTCGCCAGTCGCCAGTCGCCAGTCGCCAGCGGGCAACGGACAACGGGCAGCGCGTGAAGAGCAAGGCGCTAAGCCGGCCAGCAGCGCAGGCCGAGCTGCCAGCGGTCGACCGGCGGTCGACCGGCGGAGATCACGACGGCAGGCGCTGCCACGGAGAACAGACGATCGGCGGGTTGCGGGGCTGCGAGCAGACAGTGCACTACGGCCAGCAGGACGCTGCACGCTGAGACCGGCAAAGAGCAGAGCGGGACGGCGGGCCTTGCGGCCAGCGGGGCGCAGGACGCTGAGTCGGGCGGTGAGCAGGACGGTGAGTGGCGGTGACCCTGCGATCGGCGAGGGTGGGCGGCCGACGAAGAACACAACGGTGGGCACCACACTCAGCGAAGAACGGGTGGTCGGCCTACACCACAGCAAAGCCCGCACCCGACCATCAACAGACGACCGCCGAACAACACGACGACCAACCCAGCACTCAACCGACAACGAGCGACCGGCGGGGAGCGGGGCGGTGGGCCAGGTAGCGGTGCAGGATGGGGTGCCAGCGGTTGGCCGGTAAATCGCGGAGTGCGGCGACCGCGAGGCAGTATTTGCTCACGCTGACTGGACGCACCCCCATCCGGCGCAGCAGCGTGTCGATCATCGCCTTCCCGTCCGCCGACTTCGACTCCAGCAGAACCAGGTCACCTCGAGCCGGAGTGCTGCGCGACCCGTCGTGGCACAGCAGGCTGGTGTCGCAGGTGAGGCGGGCCCCGCCGGACCGGTCGATGAGCGTCACCCGCCTGTAGTCGGTGGCCAGCACCGGCTCCAGTGTCTCGGGCGTGATGAGCCGCAGCTCACTGAGGAGCGTGTCGCGGACGAAGTCGAGTGCCTCCTCCGTGAGCGCCCCGCTGGGCGCCCCGTCGTAGGGAATGCGATGTTTGTCCGTGCTGCCCCGCGCGCCGCTGAGCTTGAGCTCCAGCCAGCGGCCACCCCCGTCGAGGTAGGTCCGGGTGCGGAGCTTGAACCTGCGTCGCCTGCCTTGCCGGTGCTGGCGATAGGTGAGCAGGTCGGGGGTGTCGAAGTAGGTCGAGGTGTAGCGGAACTGCCGCCGCCCGCCGATCCGCAGCACACAGAGCCGATCCCCCGCTTCGGCCGCGAGCCGAGCCATGGTCGACGCCGTCACGATGTATTTGCAGTCGACCCGGCTCATCAGCTCCGGCACCTCCTCCAGCCCGATCGGCGGCACCCCGGCCGCAACCCCGGCCAGCAGCGCATCGGCATATGACTCACCCATCACCACGCCCCCTTCCACATTCGCGCCTTACTCGTCCCCGCGTCCCGACATGCGCGCCTTACTCGTCCCCAGGCCCCCGTATCCCCGCCCGCACACCCGGCTCATCCATCAACGGACCCTCACCTTGGCGTTCGAGGCCGTGTAACGTACGTCCACCACGGTCACGTCGCGGACGTAATCGACCTGGGTGACCACGCAGTGCAGCACCCGCCCCCGCAACCGGCTCTCCAGGTCCAGTCGCAGCGCGTCCGGGTCGGTGTGCACCACGTCGAGGGTCACCACCTGGTGGCGGGTCTGGCCGAGCAGGCCGGGGTGGTCGGCGAGGTACATCACCACCAGCAGCACCCCGTCGAGCAGCAGCGCGGTCAGGGGCCACGCGCCGGCGATGCCGTTGACCAGGCCCAGCACGATCGCGACGAAGTAGTAGGCGATCTCCTGCTGCGTGATCTCGCTCGATCTGAGCCGGATGATGGACAGCACGCCGAACAGCCCGAAACCGACGGCGATGTCGACCCGCTGCACCAGCAGCAGCGACACGACCGCGAAGATGCCCACGTTGAGCGCTATGTAGGCGAACAGCAGATCACGCCGATGATGGCGCCGATAGTAGAGGCCGTAGGCGAGCGCGATGATCGCCACGAGGTCCATCACGAGTCCGGTCAGCAAGGCCGCTCCTTTGGTAGTGCCCTCGGTGAACAGCTGGTGGTGCTCTTGGTGAACAGCTTGTCGAGGCGGGGTGAGGCGGCGGTGAGGTGACGATTAGGAGACTCTCATCCGGTAGCCGGTGCCCCGGACGGTCTCGATCCGGTCCGCGCCGATCTTGCGCCGCAGGTAACGCACATAGACGTCGACCACGTTGGAGCCGGGGTCGAAGTCGAAGCCCCACACGTGGCTGAGCAGCTGCTCGCGCGTCAGCACCTGGTCGGGGTGGCGGCAGAAGATCTCCGCCAGCGCGAACTCCCTGGTGGACAGGTCCACAGCCCGATCCCCGACGTAGACCCGCCTGGTCCGCAGGTCGAGCGAGAGGTCGGCGACGCGCAGCACGGTCACCTCGGGTGTGCGGTCGGCCCGCAGCCGCAGCCGCACCCTGGCCAGGAGCTCCTCGAAGGCGAAGGGCTTGGCGATGTAGTCGTCGGCGCCGCCCTCCAGGCCCGCCACCGTGTCGCTCACGCTGTCACGGGCGGTCAGGATGATCACCGGGATGTTCACCATCGCGCTCCGCAACCGCCGCAGCACCGTGAACCCGTCGCTCAACGGCAGCCCGATGTCGAGGATGAGCAGGTCGAACCCGCCCGCACCGGCCAGGTCGTAGGCCGCGACCCCGTCGCCGACCACGGCCGTGACGAAGCCGTTGGCCCGCAGCCCCTTCTCCACGAAGGACGCGATTCTGGCCTCGTCCTCGGCGATCAGGATCCGGTTCAATGCAGCCTCCACAACTCCCACATGGGCAGGGACATGACAAAACAGGCTCCGCCGCCGGGAGCGTCCGTCACTTGCACGGTGCCTCCGTGAGCCTGGGCGATGGATCTGACGATGGCCAGGCCCAGGCCGGCCCCGTCGGGAGCGCCGTCGGAGGTGCCGGCACGTCCCGCGCCGCGGACGAACCGGCCGAAGATCCGCTCCCGCTCGGCGGGCGGGACGCCGGGGCCGCTGTCGCGTACCCACAGCTCGACCCGGCCGTCGCGGACGGCGGAGCCGACAGCGATCAGGTCGTCGTCGGCGGTGTGGCGCACGGCGTTGGCCACGAGCTGCATGAGCGCCTGCGTGAGCCGGTGGCGGTCGGCGGGCAGGCGGGCCTCGGCCACCTCGTCGACCCGCCAGCGGCGGGGGCCGAGCGCGCGCGCCTTGGCGACCACGCTGACCGTGAGATCGGCCAGCTCGACGTTGTCGAGCGTGAGGAAGCCCGGCTGCTCGGCCTTGGCCAGGATGAGCAGGTCGTCGACGATGCGGTTCATCCGGTCGAGCTCGTCGGTGACGAGCGCGAGGGTCTCGGCCCGCTCGCCGGGGTCGTCGCCCATGAGCTCCAGGTGGCCGCGGATGACGGTGATCGGGGTACGCAGCTCGTGGCCGGCGTCGTCCATGAAGTGCCGTTGCACGACGAAGGCCCGTTCGAGCCGGTCGATCATGTGGTTGAACGTCCCCGCCAGCGCCGCCACGTCGTCGTCGCCGGGCACCGAGAGCCGGCGGGTGAGATCGGTGGAGTCGCTGATCTGCTCCGCCGTCATCCGCACCAGCCGGATGGGCGCCAGCACCCGCCCCGCCACGAACCATCCGGCCGCCCCCGCCAGCCCCATCGCCGCCAGCGCGGACAGCCCGAGCACACGCACGGCGTCGACGATCTCGTCGCGGTGCAGGTCGTAGAAGATCGCCACCACGAGGTGCCCCTGGCGGGGATCGCCGGCCACGGTGACCGGGATGACGGCGTACTGGACCGTTCCCTGCGTGGTCTCCAGCGCCGCGCGGACGACCCTGGTCGCGGTGGCCATCCGGGCGACCAGGGCGTCGTCGCCGTCGATGGGGACGGGCGGCGGGATGAAGGTGGCCTTGCTGGCCTTGCCGTCGATGATGGTGAAGAAGGTCTCCCAGCGGTCGGGGGCGTTGAGACGGAGATAGCCGGTGAGCAGGTCGTCGACGTCGGTCACCGGCTCTCCTGACCCGGGGTCGAGCGCGCTGCCGGCGTAGATCCTGAGCTTGTGGACCTCGTTGCGCAGCTCGGCGGAGATCCGGTCGTCGAGCCGGGTGAGCAGGACGGTCCAGGTCGCGAAGATCGCCACCGACAGGGCGAGGCCCACGACGGACAGCATCCAGCCCACGATCCGGGCCCGGGCGCTCACCCACATGCGCCCGCCCCATCAGTCATCGCCGTCATCGTCGCCACCACCGTCGTCATCATCGTCGCCGCCCCCAGGTCTGGGCGCGGGCGGCTCGACCGGCTCGGCCCTCGACCTGCGCACCGTGGACCGCCCGCTCCTGCTCTCCTCACCCGAAGCCGTCGCCGTAGCCGAGGGGGTAGCGGTAGGCGTGACCGTCGTCGTGGCCCTGGCGTCGCCCGAAGGCCGCACGCTCCTTCCGTCGGAAGGCTCCGCGCTCCTTCCGTCCGCAGGCAGCGAGGACGAGGGCGAGGGCGTCCCCGTACGCCGGCCCGGTGAGGAGGACGGCGACGGAGAGGACGAGACCACGATCGGCCCGCCCAGATCCGGCCCCACCTCGGCCGCCCGCACCAGCTGTATCGACATGAACCCCGCCGCCGCCACCCCGAGACCGAGCAGGATCACCGCTCCCCGATGTTTCATGAGCATGACCCTGTCGTCCTTCGAGGAGACCACGCTGAGGCACAGATGAGAAACCTCTCATCTGAAAGCGCTCCACCGACAGTAGAATCATGTTCTAATCTCGAAGCAGCCGCCCCCGGCACGGAGGAGCGATCATGCTGGTAAGGGACAAGGTCGTCGTCGTCACGGGCGCCGCAAGCGGCATCGGCCGCGGGCTGGCACTCAGGTTCGCCGAGGAGGGCGCGGCCGGCGTGGTCGTCGCCGACCTGGACGAGGCGGGCGCCACCGCCGTGGCCAAGGAGATCGGCGACAGGGCCGTCCCCGTACGCGCGGACGTCTCCTCGGAGTCCGACGTGGCCGCCCTGGTCGACACCCCGTTCGGCCCGGTGGACCTGTTCTGCTCCAACGCCGGCATCATCGACGGCCGCGGCCTGGACGCCACCGACCAGGACTGGAACAGCCTCTTCTCGGTCAACCTCATGGCCCACGTGTACGCCGCCCGCGCCGCCGTCCCCTCCATGGTCGCCCGCGGCGGCGGCTACCTGCTCAACACCTGCTCGGCCGCCGGCCTGCTCGGCTGCCCGGGCGACGCCCCGTACGCGGTGACGAAGGCGGCGGCGATCGCGTTCGCCGAGTGGGTGGCCGTTCACTACGCCCCCAAGGGCGTCAAGGTCAGCGTCCTGTGCCCGCAGGGCGTGCGTACGGCGATGCTGGAGCACGGCATCGAGACCGGCCACCCGACCGCGAAGGCCGTGCACGCCGCCGGAGCCATCCTCGACCCGGCGGACGTGGCCACGGCCGTCATCGACGGCCTGGCCGCCGAACGTTTCCACATCTTCCCGCACCCGGAGGTCGCCGACCTGGCCCGCCGCAAGGCCGAGGACCCCGACCGCTGGCTGGCCACCATGGCGCACTTCACCGCCGATCTGATGTGATCCATCGGCCGGCCCAAGGCCGTAAAGCCCACCTCGGCAAACCCCACCACACGCGACAGAAGTGACGTCTGTGACGTTTGAGGTTGACAAGCTTGGTTAAGTCCTAGGGGATGAGCCTGTGGGATTACGTCGAGGATCGGTGGGACCTCATCCTCTTCGAGACGGTCCAGCACGCCAGCATGGTGGCCCAATGCGTCCTGATCGCGGCCATTCTGGGCGTGCTCATCGGCGTGGCGACCTACCGCCGTCCCAGACCCTCGGCCCTCGCCACCACCATCGCGGGCGTGCTGTTCACGATCCCGTCGCTGGCCCTGCTGGGCCTGCTGATCCCGCCGCTCGGCCTGGGCGTGGCGCCGAGCGTGACCGCGATCGTCGTGTACGCGCTGCTGCCCATCATCCGCAACACCATCGTCGGCCTGCAAGGCGTCGATCCCCTGCTGGTGGACGCGGCCCGCGGCATCGGCATGAGCCGCCGCCGGCTGCTGACCAGGATCGAGCTCCCGCTGGCCTGGCCGGTCATCCTCACCGGCATCAGGGTCGCCACACAGCTGGCCATGGGCATCGGCGCGGTCGCCGCCTACGTCTCGGGCCCCGGGCTGGGTGAGCAGATCTTCTCGGGCCTGGCCCGGCTCGGCGGCGCGAACGCGGTCAACTCCGCACTGACGGGGACGATCGGGGTGGCGATCCTGGCGCTGCTCTTCGACGGCGTCTTCGTGCTGATCGGCCGGTTCACCACCCCCGGCGAACGGCGGGCCGCCATGGGAGGCGCTCATGGCTGACCAGCCCACCAGCGGCGTGCCGATCGAGCTGCGCAAGGTGACCAAGGCGTTCCCCGGAGGCCGCGAACCGGCCGTGCACGAGCTCGACCTCGACATCCCGGCCGGCGAGATCGTGGTCCTGCTCGGCCCCTCGGGCTGCGGCAAGACCACCACCATGCGCATGATCAACCGCCTGATCGAGCCCACGTCCGGCGACATCCTCATCGGCGGCCAGAACTCGCGCGGCATCGACCCCGACCGGCTGCGCCGCCACATCGGCTACGTGATCCAGCAGGCCGGGCTGTTCCCCCACATGACCGTGGCCGCCAACATCGCGCAGGTGCCGAAGATGCTCGGCTGGGACAAACGGCGCATCGCCGAACGCGTGGACGAGCTGCTGGAGCTGGTCGGCCTGGATCCCGGCACGTACCGCGACACCTACCCGCGCCGCCTGTCCGGCGGCCAGCAGCAGCGCGTCGGCGTGGCCAGGGCGCTGGCCGCCGACCCGCCCGTCCTGCTCATGGACGAGCCGTTCGGCGCCCTCGACCCCATCAGCCGCGAACGCCTCCAGGACGAGCTGCTACGCCTCCAGGACGACCTGGCCAAGACGATCGTCTTCGTCACCCACGACGTGGACGAGGCGCTCAAGATCGGCGACCACATCGCGGTCATGCAGCGGCCCGGCCACATCGTCCAGTACGCCAGACCCACCGAAATCCTCACCAACCCTGCGAACGAATACGTCGAACAGTTTCTCGGCGCCGGCTCCTCCATGCGGCTGCTGCGCCTGACCAAGGTGGGCGACATCGAGCTCGACCAGGTCCTCTACGCCTCCGAGGACGCCGACGCACAGGAGCTGCGGGCCGAGATCGAGCGTGACGGGCGCGGGTACGCGCTGATCATCGACGGCATGCGCCGCCCGCTCCGCTGGATCGGCCTGGACCACCTCGAAGGCCGCGAAGGCCCGGTCGGAGAGGCCGGCGACCCGATCACCGGCGCCCTCAGCCACCGCATGACCTTGCAGGACGCCCTGGAAGAGCTGCTCAACGCCGACACCGACAACGTCCCCGTGGTGGGCAGGCGGCAGGCGTACGCGGGCTCGCTCTCGCTGGCCACGGTGCAGAACGCGATCGCCGCCATCAAGGCCCGCGAACGCGAGCGACGCCTGCGCAGGATGACGGCGGCAAGCGCCGCGGAAGCGCCGTGACGATCGAAAGCGCCGCCGCCAGGGAGGCCACGACCCCCGAGCCGGAGATCGGCCGGTCGTGGCACGTCTTCCTGCCCCTGCTGGCCTACCTGGCCGTGGGCGTCGCGATGGTCCTCTACACCCAGTTGGCGCCGCTCGACGGCATCGAACGCGGCTCGCTCAACCTGCCGTTCCTGTTCCGCCGCACGTGGGAGCACATCCAGCTGGTCTTCTTCTCCACCGTGCTGGTGCTCGTGGTGGCGCTGCCGCTGGGCGTGCTGCTCACCCGGCGCGGCCTGCGCCGCGCGACCTCGTTCGTGCTGGCCCTGGTCAACGTGGGGCAGGCGACCCCGGCGGTGGGGCTGGTGGTGCTGCTGGCGGTGGTGTTCCAGATCGGCTTCTGGACGGCGGTGGCGGCGCTGTTCGCCTACAGCCTGCTGCCGACGCTGCGCAACACGATGGTCGGCCTCGACCAGGTCGATCCGCGCCTGACCGACGCGGGGCGGGGCATCGGCATGTCGGCGGCGGGGGTGCTGTTCAAGGTGGAGCTGCCGATGGCGGCTCCGATCATCCTGTCGGGCGTACGCACCACGCTCGTGCTGAACGTCGGCACGGCGGGCATCGCGGCGTTCATCGGCTCCGGCGGGCTCGGCGACCTGATCACCACGGGCGTGAGCACGCAGCGCAACCTGATCCTCGTCACCGGATGCGTGCTGATCGCGGTGCTGGCGCTGATCCTCGACTGGCTGGGCGGCCTGGCCCAGCGCTACCTGGCACCGAAGGGCCTCTCATGAGGTCTCGCATGATGGTGACGCTGCTCGTGCTCGTCGCGGTGACGGCGTGCGGGCTGCGCCCCGCGTCGTCGTTCGTGCCGCCGATCGAGCCGGGCAGCATCCGCCCGATCCCCTCGCTCGAAGGCATCAAGGTGCGGGTGACGTCCAAGGAGTTCACCGAGCAGCTCGTGCTCGGCAAGATCGCGGTGGTCGCGCTCACCGCCGCCGGGGCGGACGTGTCCGACCAGACGAACGTGCAGGGCAGCGTCAACGCCCGGACCTCGCTGACCCGCGGCGACGCCGACCTGATGTGGGAGTACACCGGCACCGGCTGGATCACCTACCTCGGCCAGACGAAGGCGATCCCCGACGCGGAGAAGCAGTACGCAGCCGTACGCGACCTCGACCTGCGCGAGAACGGCATCGTCTGGCTGCCGCCTGCCCCGCTGAACAACAGCTACTCGATGGGCGTCACCCGCGCCACGGCCGAGAGGTACGGCCTGAAGACGATCTCCGACATGACGAAGGTCCCGGTCGCCCAGCGCACGTTCTGCGTCGACCACGAGACCTTCGGCCGCGACGACGGCTTCCTCGGCATGCTCAAGGGCTACGGCCTCCAGTACGGCAAGGACGTCCCCCGGAGCAACGTACGCCGGATGTCGACCGGCGTGCTCTACAACGCGATCGCGGCCGGCCAGTGCACGCTCGGCATGATCACCACCACGGACGGCCGCATCGACGCGCTCGGCCTCGTGCTGCTGGAGGACGACAAACACTTCTTCCCGCAGTACAACGCGGCCGTGACCATCCGCAGCCAGGTGGCCAAGGCCCATCCGGAGATCGCCCGCATCTTCGCGCCCATCAGCGCCAAGCTCACCGACGACGTGATCCGCCGGCTCAACGCCCAGGTGGACGTGGACGGCGACGTCCCTGTACTGGTCGCCCGCGACTGGCTGCGCTCGCAGGGCTTCGTCAGATGACCGGCCCCTGGCGTTAGCCGTACCCGATCAAGGGCAGGCCGGAGGGCATGTCGCAGACGCCACCACCCCAGAGCCAGCCGTACCCGGGCAAGAGCGGCGAGATGACGCCGCAGCCGCGTGACGAGATGCGTGACTACGTGGGCCGCGGCCTGCTGGACGGCAAGAAGGCCCTCGTCACCGGCGGCGACTCTGGCATCGGCCGGGCGGTCGCGGTGGCCTTCGCCAAGGAGGGGGCCGACGTGGCGATCGCGTACCTGAGCGAGCATGAGGACGCCGCCCACACCTCCTCGCTGGTCGAGGCGGCCGGGCGGCGCTGCGTGCTGCTGCCCGGCGACCTCGGCGACCGCGCCCACTGCGCCTCGGTCGTCGAGCAGGCCGTGTCGGAGCTGGGCGGCCTGGACGTCCTGGTGAACAACGTGGCCTACCAGGAGCCGGTGGACGGCCTGGAGGAGCTGTCCGACGAGCAGTGGGAGCACACGTTCGCGGTCAACATCCACAGCTACTTCCGCGTCACGAAGGCCGCGCTCGCCCACATGGGCAAGGGCGGCGCGATCGTCAACACCTCGTCGATCAACGGCCTGCGTGGCAACAAGACGCTCATCGACTACTCCGCCACCAAGGGCGCGATCAACGCCTTCACCTACTCCATGGCGCAGAACCTGGTCGAACGCGGCATCAGGATCAACGCCGTCGCCCCAGGGCCGGTGTGGACACCGCTGATCCCGGCCACCTTCCCCGAGGAGAAGGTGGAGTCGTTCGGTGAGCAGGTGCCGATGGGGCGACCCGCCGATCCCGACGAGATCGCCCCCTCGTACGTGTTCTTCGCCTCCAACCGGCTGTCGTCGTACTACACCGGCGAGGTCCTGGCCCCCATCGGCGGCGAGACGCTCCCCGGTTAGCCGAACGTCGGACGGATCACTCCACGTAGATGTTGCCGCCGAGCCGCCTGAACTCGGCCGCCTTCTCCTCGAACCCCGCCTGCCTGATGTCGTGACTTATCCGCATCGAGCAGAACTTGGGCCCGCACATCGAGCAGAAGTGCGCGGTCTTGGCCGGCGCCGCCGGCAGCGTCTCGTCGTGGAAGGAACGGGCGGTGTCAGGGTCGAGCGAGAGGTCGAACTGGTCCTCCCAGCGGAACTCGAAGCGCGCGTCGGACAGCGCGTCGTCCCACTCCTGCGCCCGCGGATGCCCCTTGGCCAGGTCGGCGGCATGGGCGGCGATCTTGTACGTGATCACGCCGGTCTTGACGTCGTCCTTGTCGGGCAGGCCGAGGTGCTCCTTGGGGGTGACGTAGCAGAGCATGGCGGTGCCGAACCAGCCGATCATGGCGGCCCCGATGCCCGAGGTGATGTGGTCGTAGCCGGGCGCGACGTCGGTCACGAGCGGGCCCAGGGTGTAGAAGGGCGCGTCGTCGCAGAGCTCGCGCTGCAGGTCGACGTTCTCCTTGATCTTGTGCATGGGCACGTGGCCCGGCCCCTCGATCATCACCTGGACGTCGTGCTCGCGCGCGATGCCGGTCAGCTCGCCCAGCGTGCGCAGCTCGGCGAACTGGGCCTCGTCGTTGGCGTCCGCGATCGATCCTGGACGCAGCCCGTCGCCGAGCGAGAACGACACGTCGTAGCGGGCCAGGATCTCGCACATCTCGGCGAAGTTCTCGTACAGGAAGCTCTCGCGGTGGTGCGCGAGGCACCAGGCCGCCATGATCGAGCCGCCGCGCGAGACGATCCCGGTCTTGCGGGTGGCGGTGAGCGGCACGTACGAAAGCCGCACGCCCGCGTGCACCGTCACATAGTCGACGCCCTGCTCGCACTGCTCGATCAGCGTGTCGCGGTAGACCTCCCACGACAGCAGCTCCGGCCGGCCCTTGACCTTCTCCAGCGCCTGGTAGATGGGCACGGTGCCGACCGGCACCGGCGAGTTGCGCAGGATCCACTCGCGGGTCTCGTGGATGTCGTCGCCGGTCGACAGGTCCATGATCGTGTCGGCGCCCCACCGGGTGGCCCAGGTCATCTTCTCGACCTCCTCCTCGATCGAGGAGGTGACGGCGGAGTTGCCGATGTTGGCGTTGATCTTGACCAGGAACTCCCGGCCGATGATCATCGGCTCGGACTCGGGATGGTTGACGTTCGCGGGGATGATGGCCCGGCCCGCCGCGACCTCCTGCCGGACGAACTCGGGGCTCACCCCCTCGCGCACCGCCACGAACTCCATCTCCTTGGTCACCAGCCCGCGCCGGGCGCAGCCGACCTGCGTGACCGGCTCACCCGCCGCCCGCCGCGCCTCGATCCACTCCTCCCGCAGGCGCGGCAGCCCACGCCGCGGGTCGGGCTCGAAGGAGGGGTCGGTGTAGGGGCCCGAGGTGTCGTACAACGTCACCACCGAGCCGTTGGACAACCGGACCTGCCGCATCGGCACGCGGAGGTCACCGGAGTAGATCTTGGAAAAGCGCGCGCTGCTCATCGCGCAAACTCCCTTCGCCGGCATTACCCGGAGCAGGTTCTGGCGGTCGGCGGCTGTCAGCCGTCCTCTCAGCCCGGTCTGCACCGGGCTCCCGCGTTGGTCGGCGATGATCGTACCCACGCCTGCCCCCACCCGAAACCTGGCGTCGAGGTTTGACGATCGCCGTGAGCGGTACGGTCCCCATCAGGGGGAACATGAAGAGATTCGCTGCTGTCGCAGGACTACTCGTCGTGATGGCCGCGTCCGGCGCCACCGCAGCCGCCGGGGACGGCATGGACCAGCACGAAGTCAGCCAGGAACAGTACGACACTCTCATCGCCCAGTGCCGCTACGCCGACACGGGCAAGGCCAAGTGCCGTGCGGCGGTCAGAGAGATGTACCGCGTCGGCGCCGACGACAGGCGGCTCGACTGCCGCACCTACTCCGGCGTGACCGTCTGCGGCACGCTGCGGCTCAGCAGGTCCGAGCGCGCCTGCGTCCGTGACTCCCAGGCGAACGGGATCTCGTTCCGCCGCGCCGAGGTCGAATGCTACGCGCTGTCCTGAGGAGCTGAACCTGTGATCATCGTCGGGGTGGACGGCTCCCGCGCCGGCCTGGAGGCAGCCGGCTGGGCCGCCGCCGAGGCCGCGCTGCGCGGATCGCCGCTGACCGTGGCGCACGCCGTGCCCAAGTGGGTGTGCGAGGAGGACACCGTACGTTACGCCGAGGTCGCCCGGTGGATGCGCGAGGGCGCCGACACCGTGCTCGCGGCGGCCCGCGACCGCGCCCTGCGGGAGTCTCCGCAGGTGCCGGTGGAGCAGGTCCTGCTGCCGGGCGATCCCCGTACCGCGCTGATCAAGGCGTCCGAGGACGCCGAGCTGCTGGTCGTCGGCAGCAGCGGCATCGGCGGCGTGCGCGGCCTGCTCGTCGGATCCGTCGCGCACGGCGTCACGGCGCACGCACGGACGAACGTCGTCCTCGTCCACGAACGTCCCCCGGCCGTCCGGGGCGAGATCGTCGCCGGCACCGACGGCTCGCCCAGCGCCGGGCAGGCACTGGAGTTCGCCTTCACCGAGGCGGAGCTGCGCGGGGCGCGGTTGCGCGCCGTACAGGCGTGGGCCTGGCCGCAGGCCGGCGGCTTCCCACCGGCCGACCGCGGCAGCGAACAGGACACGCTGCGCCGGCTCAAGGAGTCGCTGACCGAGCACCGGGAGCGGCACCCTGGCGTCGAGGTGGTGACGGAGGTCGTGCACGGCCATCCGGTCGAGGTGCTCCGCGAGACGGCCGCCGGGGCCGATCTGCTGGTGGTGGGGTCGCGGGGGCATGGGCAGTTGGCGGGGATGCTCTTGGGCTCGATCAGCCAGGCTCTCCTGCACCACACGCCCTGCCCGCTTGCGGTGGTCCGCAGCTGACCCGCCGCCGTCGGCGGCTGAAAGTTACATCCGTACCCCCAGGTCAAGCGTCCCTCGTCGGTGACTTCCTTCCCGTCGTACGGCCCGCGATCCTACGATCTGCGCAGGCTGACGACGGGAGAGCAGACCATGCGCAAGATCGGCTCCGTGCTGGCCGCGATAGTGGCGCTGGCCGCGGCGGTGCTGTTCGCCACCACGGCCACCGCGAGCGCAGCCCCCGTCAGGATCATGCCTCTGGGCGACTCGATCACCGGATCCCCCGGCTGCTGGCGCGCCCTGCTCTGGAACCGCCTCCAGAGCACCGGCCACACGAACGTCGACTTCGTCGGCACCCTGCCGCCCCAGGGCTGCGGGGTGGCGCACGACGGCGACAACGAGGGCCACGGCGGCTACCTGGCCACGAATGTGGCGAACCAGGGTCTGCTGACCGGCTGGCTCGCCGCCACCCGGCCGGACGTGGTGCTCATGCACTTCGGCACCAACGACGTGTGGAGCAACATCGCCCCCGCGACGATCCTCAGCGCGTTCACCACGATGGTGAACCAGATGCGGGCGAGCAACCCGAACATGAGGATCCTCGTCGCCAAGATCATCCCCATGAACCCCTCCAGCTGCGCCGACTGCGCCCAGCGGACCGTGACCTTCAACAACGCCATCCCCGCCTGGGCCGCCGCCACGACCACCCCGCAGTCGCCGATCACGGTCGTGGACCAGTGGACGGGCTTCAGCACCGCCACCGACACCTACGACGGGGTGCACCCGAACGCGGCGGGCGACCAGAAGATGTCCGACAAGTGGTACCCGCCCCTGGTGGACGCCCTCGACACCGTGGTCACACCACCGCCGCCTTCTGGTGGATGCGCCGCCACGTACCAGCGCACCGGCCAGTGGCAGGGCGGCTTCCAGGCCGAGGTCACCGTCACGAACACCGGCCCCTCCCCGATCAGCGCCTGGACGGTGGCGTGGACGTTCGCCGACGGTCAGCGGATCACCCAGCTGTGGGGCGGGACGCTGAGCGCGAACGGCTCCTCGGTGACGGTACGGAACGCCGGCTGGAACGGGCAGCTGGCGCCGGGCGCGGCGACCACGTTCGGCTTCCTTGCCTCCTGGACCAGCACCAACACCGCCCCCGCACCCACCTGCTCAACCTGACCAGGAACGACACCTTCGGCGCGGCCGCCTGCATGCCGACCGCCGATCAGCTACCAGGGACCGTGATGTTGGCCACCCGCGGCGCCGCCAGCCGAACATAATCCTCGGTCACCAGCGCCACAGAACGATCAAGCCGCCCCGCGTTGAAATAAAGCTCAGGCTGATCCAGCAACGACGGATCGGCGACCAGTTCAAGCCTGGGATCGTAGCTGAACGGCAACACCGTCCCGCTCACACTCCCCGCCAGCTCCTCGGCCTTCTCCTTGGCGGCGAAGGACACGTACGTACCGTCGTGCAGCGCTTTGACGGCCTGCAGATCGAGCCGGGCATCACCGGGCACGACGGCCAGCACGTGACGCGTCTGCTTCTTACCCACCTTCACCATCACGATCAGGCACTTGGCGGCTTGCGCCACATCATGCCCGCGCAGGGCGCTGACCAGCTCGGTCCGGCCCTCGGGCGCGTGCTCGATCACCCGGTACCGCGCCCCGCCGGCATCCATGTCGGCGATCAGGCGCTCGTAGGCGCCGTTCGGCTCACCATTCACCGCTCAACAACTCCTTCGCCGCGGCGATCCGCTCCTCGTCACGCTGGTAGAACACCCACTGTTTGATCCTGGTGCCGCGAACCAGCCCCGCCTTGGCCAGCACCTTGAGATGCTCGCCGCAGGTCGGCTGACTCACACCCAGCTTCTCGGCGATGAACAGCGAGCAGACGCCGTCCCGTACGAGATCGCCGTCGCGCTGCGGCGGAAAGTGACGTACGGGATCGCGCAACCACTCCAGGATCAGCAGCCGCTTGTCACTGGCCAGCGCCTTGATCAGGTCGACGTCCATCACTAAGGCATTATGGCAATTAGCTAATTACCTGTCTACCGAGGATGGCCCTGAGCACCCTCAAGCGCTTTAAGCGGAGGGAGTTGGGACAGGAGCCCCTTCACTGGCCTGCACCAACACAAACCCCTGCCCCCTGAACGCCAGTTGCATAGCCTCCCCACTCCCCCGCCCGATCAACGCCCCCACCTTCATCGTCCGGTTGATCCCGACCTCAAGCCCCGTACTCCAGCACACGGCCGACTGCCCATCGGCGAACGTCGGCATCCGCGCGGCGTCGAGCAGCACCGGAGTGCCATGCGTCGTCACCGCCACCCACCCGGTCCCGGTAACCGTCGTGTTGAACAGCCCCCCGGCCGCCACGCCGGCCCCCTGAACCCGCTTGATGTCCCAGCCGAGCTGCGGCTGGAACGCCAGCAGGTTACGCCCGTTGACCGTGAGCCCTTCGTTCTCAAGAAAGAACAGATGAATGTCATCGGCGTTGTCCGCCAGATACAGCAGCCCGTCGCCCCGCACCCGCATGAGCGAGGCGCCCTCCCCCGTCATGGCCTTCTTGAACAACTTCCCGAGCCCGCCCGACCCCTCGTAGTCGAAGTCCATCTGCCCCTGGAAAGCCACCATGGACCCCTGCTTGGCCAGCACCTCATGCGGAAGCTGGACCCGCAACATCTTGTGGTTCTCCAGGGCGAAGCCCGGGGGGAGCTGCTGGGAGTCGAGGTTGTTGAAGATGGAGCTACGCACGTTGTCCAGCCTTTCGCGGAGAGGAGGCGATGCGGCCAGCGTACGAACAATCCACCAAGAACGCGTGCCCTCAACCCCGGCACGCGCCACCCCACCAGGCCCCAGCCACGGACAGCCGATACCTGACCGCCAAGACCGACAACCAGGGATCAGCTACGCCCCTGACTACCCCTCATGGCCAGATCCCGCACGACCTCAATCAACTCAGCCGGATCGAACGGCTTGGTCAGGTACGCGTCCACCCCGATCCCCAACCCTCGGGTCCGGTCATCATCCTGAGCCCTGGCCGTGATGAGCACGACCTTGATGTGACTGGTGGCCTCCTCGGTACGCAACCGATGCGCCGTCGTCCACCCGTCCAGAAACGGCATCATCACATCGAGCGTGATGACATCCGGCATCACGTCGAGCACCCGATCCAGACAATCCTGCCCATCCGTGGCGGTAGACACCTCGAACCCCTCCAGGTTTAGGTTGACCGCGATGAGCTGCCGGATGACCTCATCGTCATCCACGACCAGTACTTTCCCAAGAACCTCGCCCACGGGCGCAAAGCTAACCTGTAGCGGCCCCGTCACGCCGGGTTTCGCGGGAAGTGTTCAAGGACCTTTATCTGGTGCCGAGCAGTGCCGGGATACTGATAGCCTTTCACTCGGCGCGCCCCCTTAGCTCAGGGGATAGAGCACCGGCCTCCGGAGCCGGGTGCGTAGGTTCGAATCCTACAGGGGGCACTCGACCTTGATCAGCGGTTCCAGCCGCTGACCAGGGCAAACATCGCAGGTACGGGCGGGCCTTCAGTCTCACGGAGTCCCGCCCGTTCTCGTTGACGCTCGCTGACTGTGGGCCAGTCGTGGGCCAAGGTCGCGAGCGATCGTCTGTGACGTACTGGATGGTGACCGGACACGCTCGCGCAGTTTAGCCTCATGGTGGGTAGGCGCGGTGCCCTGCACCGGTGGATGGCTCTTCAGGCTCATGCCGGTTGGATCCAGGACTGGCGCTCTCCTGCTCCTCTCGCTCGTGGGCTCGTACCGTCAGCGGATGGCGACGTCGGCTTGATGGCCTCAGCAGTCCAATGAGGTACACAAGCACCCTCAACCCACGCTCTCTGGTCAGGCAATCGCTTGAGAGCCTTGCGGCCATCGTCCCAATCCACAGCGTGGTGAAAACGAGGGCGAGAGCTATCGCAAGCCGAGATGTCTCATAGCCATTAACTCAAAGGGCGCCGGCTACAGCGCGTATCCCAGGGAGATCAGGGGCTGCCTGATCGCCACGCGAGCTTTGATATTGCCTATAAACTTCGGCGACGACGGGCGACGTAAACAACGGCTCAGCCTAGTTAGGAAATCCTAACTAGGCTGAGCCGTTGCACCGCTTAGATCTGTTGCATGGAGTAGATCCTCGGCTATAGCACGAGCAGCTTGTGGCTCTATGCGTACAAGTGCGGGCAAACATATTTGCCAATGCCCCACGGCGAGTGCCCGTGCCAGGATTGAGCGAGCTTCATCCGGTGGGAGATTGATGGACATGGTCGTAAGCGCCTGTGCTCGCATTGCGGGTTCGGTAATCGACAACGCAACTTCCTCAGCACGCTTCCGGTCGCCTGCCCTAACAAACGCTTGTGCGACAGTACTTAGCGCCTGGGCCTGAAACCGGGAAAGCGTGATCAAACGAGCCAGCCCTTCTGCCACGTCTAGATCGCCATTATTCACGCCATGCTTGAGGACACCAACAATCGCCTTCGCCTGCGTAGTCGTGTCCTGTATTGAGAGAGCTAGCCTCTGCGCTTCATCAAGCCTGCCCACCTCAGCGACCGCAGCCGCTACGGCGGCAAGTGCCTGGTCTTGAAGGCTGGGGTCGTCGATGGAGCGAGCAAGACCTTCGGCTCGATCTGCGAGACCCGCTCTGGAAAGTTGACAGGCAATCTCCTTAACGACACCGCATCGCTGAGAGGGCGTAGGCATCGCATCCGCCAGAGATATAGCTGACCTAAGGAGCTCTCGCCTGATGTGTATATCTCCCACTCGGACCGCCTCTTGAGAAACATCAGAGATAGCTCTCGCTCTGAGCTGTGGACTATCTATCAGACCAATAATATTCTCAACCTGTGTCAGGTTTCCGGCCCTCGTGGCTCCTTCGGCTACAGCAGTCAACCCTAGGGCCTGGTGATAGGGATTTTTGATCTCTCGGGCGACTAGAGCTGCGCTATCAACGCCAGTTGCGGCCAATGCCGCGTGAACATGTTGAATGGCCACCTGCGGCGTAGAGGCACCATCGACGATAGGGCGTTCAAGTCCCTCATCCCCATCGCGCTTTTTGGGGCGATTCTCGGTACGCGCAAGCGAAGTTAATATTTTCCTATGCTGCGTGGGGTCAGGGATTGATGCCGCCAACCTTTTCGCCCGCTCAAAGTCGCCGGACGCGATCGCTACTTCCACAATAAGCACAAGAGCCTTAGCCTGCTGAGGTAAATTAGCCATCGACATGGCGATCCCCTCCGCCCGGTCGAGGTCGCCGGCCACCGCAACTGCTTGAGTTACTACAGTCAGTGCGCGCTCTCGCTGCGTGGATTCAGGAATGAACCTGGCAATCGCTTCTGCTTGAACCGTATCGCCCACTGCCGCCATAGCTTGCGCAAGGGTGGCAAGCGCCTTTCCCTTGCTAGACGGACCCGCGATGGTACGGGCAAGCACCTCGGCCTCGGACGCAAGTTCTTCTGCCCGGCGTCGATCGCCATGCGCAGCCAAACCGGAGGCCACACCTGCAAGCGCCGCCGCCTGCCGCTGCCGACTCGCGATGTTACGAGCGATCATCTCTGCACTGCCTGGGTCTCCCGACGCCGAGCGTACGCGCGCAGTAGCAACCAAGGTCGCCTCTCGATCACTCGGTTTCGTGATCGAGGGAGAAAGATCTTCGACCTGGTCGAGGACCTTCATCCCCTTCTCTCGCTCTCCAGCATCGACCATAGCGTGTGCAACGGAGACAAGCGTCCATGCCCGAACTGGTGCATTCTGGATCGAACGCGCAATCATTTCAGCCTTTCTAGCAAGATCTGCGGCTTCGTGTCGATCGCCGCAGTCGCTAGCTGCTCGTGAGATCGCAGCGAATGCCTGAGCCCGCCAGGGCCGACTAGAAATAGAAGAGGCCATGTCCCGTGCATATTTCAGGTATCCGGATTTGCCGACCTCCGTAGCGACAGCAGACAGGGCCTGTGCACGTTCGGACCAAGCCTGAATCGAGAGAGCCATACGTTTGGCTCGTCGCCAATCTCCAGTAATAGCCGTGGCTCGCGCAACGGCGCCAATCACAATAGCCTGTTCAGCCGGATTGCTTAACTGGCGAGCCAATTTCCGAGCCTGGCGGATAAGTTTCCTGGCTTGCCATCGATCGGCGACTTCAGCAACCACACATGCGGCCGCCGCGTATGCATGTGCCTGTTGATATGGTTCAGAGATGGTGGGTATGACGCGTTCAGCTTGGACGATCACGATTCTGGCGCGGCGATCGTCAGCGTTCGCGGCCACTTCCCGCGCTACAGCCAAAAGTGCCCGCACCTGACGCGCAGGATCGGTTATCGAACGGGCCAAGGCTTCGGCGCGACTGGGTCGGCCAAGTATCGCCCACACGGCGGGGAGATTGCTCGGTATATTATCATTACGCTCGGTAATCCTGATGCGATGAACGGCAAGTCGGCTCATAGCGAGCAGGTCAGGTTCAGCTTTACTTGCAATCGCCTCCTGAGCCAGGGCAACCTCAGCAATTGCAGCACCGTCACCGCCGATGATATCGAGCATTCGATCATGACGATTTATGTCTGTTGCGTACATGACCATGCGTGCGACGTCGCCTGTGGACTCCAGGAGCTTGTAGTAACCGCGCAGTAGGTATTCTGGA
This sequence comes from Nonomuraea sp. NPDC048882, assembly GCF_040649755.1. Classification (NCBI taxonomy): domain Bacteria; kingdom Bacillati; phylum Actinomycetota; class Actinomycetes; order Streptosporangiales; family Streptosporangiaceae; genus Nonomuraea; species Nonomuraea sp. NPDC048882. The sequence goes on along the minus strand of NZ_JBEZGB010000027.1, from coordinate 21,342 downwards.
GCATCGATGGGCCAACGCTGCAGACGATATCTTTCAGCCCAGCCATGCAACCGGTCTCGGTATACCCCTAGCCGTCTGCCACCCAGAAAATTAACTGCCTGCTGCTGGAGTTCTTCATGGCCAAGCAGGTAAACAATATCCTCCGGCCTCCAGTTCCCCGCGCGGGACGTGAACGTTCGGCCGGATACTGCTCGAAGAGAGTCTTCGATCTCCCAGATCGGCAGGCCCGTCAGTTCCTCTAGGTCCACCGCGCTGAGACCGCCACCAGCAGCTGCCAACAAGCCTAGGAGGTCCTGTTCGGCTGCGGTACCGCGAAGGAGTCGTTTTAGCTCGTCCTCCGCCCCCTGACGGACCACCGTGGCATGGGGGGAAACACTTAGAGGTCGGACGATGGCTGGGTCGCGAAGTGGATGACCGTCAGGGACATCCGTTGGAATAGGCGGGGCCGGTCTACTGGCGACGATCACCCGCATGTCGGCTGGTGGGGACAAGGGCAGCATGGACGCAATGCTGTGCACATGAGGACCTGTGGTCAGTCCTTCGTCCTCATCCAGTCCGTCAACGACTAGAACCAGTCGCTCACCACGTTGGCGGCAGGTGATAGCTGCGCGAGTTAGCGCGCCCAGCAGATGTGCATCACGAGTGGCAACAGTAAGTAACGGAGGCATCGGCTCACCGATGAGCTCCAACGCTTGTTCGAGGACCACCTCAGTGAATGCGACTCTGTCGCTTTGTCCGGCAAGGCGAGCGGTGATAAAGAAGGACACCACTCGGACGCCGTCTGGAGGATTTAGTACGAAGGAAGAGAGTAGAGCAGATTTACCAGCCCAGGCACCTGCTCGCCACCATAGATATGGTTGAGAGTCCGGAGCAGTGCAGAATTTCTCCAAATAGGAGAATTCCTCCTCGCGGCCAAGCATCTGTGGCGGAGCAATTCGCTGGACCTGGGTGATATAATCTGAGCGTACCGCCGGGCCAGCCCCCATAACGAGCCTTTCGGACCCGGCCTCGCTTATAGTCACAGATGTGATAGATGTATCATCCTCGGCCGCTTCGCGGGGGTCAGCAAGAGGCACTCCTACCAAATCGCGGAGTAGCGCATCCTTGCTCTTCGTCGCAGCTGATGGCGCATATCTGCCAGCAAGTTCGGCGAGACGGCTGAATAAATTATTAGCAGCCTCCACTGTGAAGTCCGAAGTGATTCTGCGTAACTGACTGACGGCATGCGTTCGGTCGGTTGTGTCATTGCCCTCCAACCGGAGCTCGCGAACATAAAGCGATCTAAGCAAATGCCACGTCAACTCGGCCGCGGATGTTATCGCCGTATCGATGTCTATGTTTCTTGCAGCTGCGGAAACGACTTTATCGAAGCTGATCAATCGATCACGGACACTCTGAGTCGTTCGCCCAGGAAGGGCCACCTGGGCACGAAATGCGTGCTCACTAAGGGTATCTCGCGCAATGTTTGCTAGCTCGCGGAGTTGCTGCACGTGCACGTTGGGGCTCGCCACAGCTAAGGCGAGGCGCCACCGGCCAGAGTTCACCTCATCCGCGTACTCGCTTATTACACGGAGATAAGAACCAATCAGATCAACCGACGGCCTATCACTGGGCACAAGTGATGGGTCACGTCGAACACCTATCGACACCCAACGCTTGTTTCCATCTGGAGAGTATCCACATGCCACTAAATCATCCACGGGGCTAAAGGCGCTAGCTTGAAAGGAGATTTCGCACGGCGTGACATCGTCACCCAGCTCAGTGAGGGGATCTGCTGTCAAAAGGCAACTCAGGAGCAACGCCCCATAACGATGCTCCAGTACAGTGCCACCGCCGCCGGTGGAGTACGGGCTTGTTCCTCTCACGCCACCACCCCAAATGATGCAACCCTCACCATGCCCCAGTAGACACTACCCTGATGACAAAGGGCATATGCTTGCTGTGCGGCGTATTCGCTGATGTCGGCCTAGTTGTGCGGAAGCGGCCCCAGGCGAGCCTCACATCAACCCTCGTCGCTGCAACTTATGAGTCGTTGCGCTTAGCGAAAGTCGATCACGTTTCTAGGGCGACTTCGATGCGACGATTGATCTGGCTGTCGCGTCCATCGAGGCACTTGGCGTACCGCTTGAGGAGGACCTCCACGCTGTTGCCCGCACGCTCTGCTACCACCGTCGCATCGACGCCCGCGTTGAGCCACGTGGACAAGGCAGCGTGGCGCAGGTCGTAGGGCTTTCCAGCAAGGAATGAGGCGACCTGCTGCGGGGTCAGGGCGAAGCGGCGGGCCTCTTCCCACGCTCGCGAGTAGGTAGATGCGCCGAGGACTCCGCCGCGCTCGTTGCGGAACAGGCGTCCATCCGGGGCCGTGCCGAACTCCTCAAGGTGTGCTCGCAGTATGCGAATCAGTTCCGGCGGGATCGGCACGGGACGAATCTCGCGTTCCTCTCGCTGCTTGAGCCCGCGCTGGTCGTGAACGGTCCCGTTGTCAGTCCACTGCTTGCCGCTGCTTGGGCGGGTGACTTCGATGGTGAGCAGTCCCCATCCTTCCTCCGGCAGGACGCAGTCGGTTTTCCGAAGGCCGGTCGCCTCAGCCGGGCGAAGGCCGGCGAAGTAGAGGGTGGCGAAGAACGCCACAAGGCGGCGGCCTCGTCCGCGACGCCAGCTACCGACGTAGGAGAGGCTGACGAGCAGCTCGCGAGCTTGAGCGGGGTTGACCACACACCGCCGATCGACGCTGTTATCCCTGGCCACCCTCTTTTGTTTGACGCGCTTGAGCGGGTTCTCAGTCAGTTCGCCGAGGTCGACTGCGTATGCGAGGGCGGTGTTGAGACCACGGCGTCGGCGAGCTGTGGTGTCTGCCGCCGCCCGCTTGCCGTCGCGCGTGAGCATGAGTTCCTCGCAGACGTTGCGCGCCACTATCGGGTCTGCCAGATCGCTAACGTTGATGGTGCCCTTGCGGATCAGGCGCACGGCGTAGTCGAGACCAGGAGGGGCTGCCTCGTCGTCCTGGCGCGGTATGAGGGCCCATTGCATGGCTGCTCTGATTTCTTTCTTAGAAAGATCGGAAGCTTCGGCCGTCAGAAGCGCGAACGTGGCGACCGTGAGGCTGTCTACGATGCTTTCCCGGGTCTTGGCGGCGGCGCCCTTCCAGCGCATGTGTACGTACTTGCGGCAGAAGTCGAACCAGCTCAGGATGGCCTTTTCTTCGGTCTTCGTCATGGAAGCGGGCAGGCCGGTAACCATGTCGAAGGGTTCGCCCTTCTTCGCGGCCTTGAGCAGGTCAGCACGGAAGTGGTCGGCGAGCGCCTTGGTCAGAAACGACTTGGACTTGGGCTCCGTGCCGACCTTCCAGCGGAGTTCGTACGGCTTGGCACGGCCCTTGCGCTGTCGGATGGTCCAGATGACTACGTCGAGGGTTTCCATGTGGTGTCCTCCTAGGCTGCGGTCTGCTCGAAGGTGGTGAGCCAGGCGTCCAGGTCGCAGCGGCGGACCTTGCGCTTGCCGTTGGGGAACTTCAGGGACCTCGGGCCACGGCCGGTGTGCAGCCAGCGATAGAAGGTGGATTTCGGGACGTCGATCTCGTCGAGGACCTCGGCGATGGTGAGCAGGGTCTTGGGACGCGTTGTCATGTGGTGCGTGCCTTTCGGGCATCGTGATCGGTGCTGGGTGATGCCTCGGCGGTTGTGCTTGGCGGCTGGTCGCCGAGGGTGTTCGCGGGTCATCGGACGGGGGTGAGCCGTCCCAGCCGTCCCAGGGTCATTTCCGCAGGTCAAGCCTGGGACGGCTTGATTGAGTGGGACGGGTCATGCCGTCCCAGCGATGGGAGCCGTCCCGCTCTGACCTGCGGTGACGAGGCTGGGACGGCTGGGACGGGCCTCCCTGTCGATCGGCACGACATCGGCCTCTGGGATGGGTCCAAGGGCGGGGCAGTAGCGCGCCCAAGAGTCGGCGAAGTCGGCCCGCTGGTAGCCCTTGGCCTGCTGACCGTTGGGGAAGCGGATGTTGGCCGAGCGGATGTCGTATTCGCGCAGCATCGTGCCGAGCTTCATCGCGGTCAGTCCGGCCGGGCCGTGGTCGGCCCATTCACTCTCCGGGTCGCTTTTGAGGCGCTCCAGCAGGAGGGCGGTGGGTAGGGCGGTGTCGGGGCCGAACGCGGTGCGGCAGGCAACGAGCAGGCGCACGCGGGCCGAGGTCTGGCCGTTGTCGTCAGCCTCGGCGGTGAGCGTCAACGTGGCGGCGCGGGCTCGATCCGGCCAGCCCTCGCCCGCGTGGTCGGCGACGATGACGAGGGGTTCCCAGGTGTCGGCGGCGCGGTCTTCTACCGGCATGCTGGGTTCTGCCGCTTCCAAGATGGACAGGTCAGCGCGGAGCCACAGGTTCAAGTCGGCGGCCAGGTCGCGTAGTGCGGGTCGGTCGCGGCGGTGGCGGTAGGGGGCGGCGTTCTCGCCGGGGGCGCGGCGGCGCATGCGGATGACGACGGCGCGGTCTTCGATGGTGTCGGGCATGGCTCCGATGCCGGCGAGTGCGGCCATGGCGAAGGTCGGGATGCTTTCGACGCGGTTGGTGGCGGCGTCGTAGCGCTTGGCCGGGCGGTTGCGCTGGTGTCCGGCGTTGAGCAGGCCGCGGAGGTCTTCGTTGCCGTCGGCTTTGGGGCCGAAGATGGTGTCGGCTTCGTCCACGAGCATGGTGGGTGGGTCTTCGGTGATGGAGCGGTAGACGGCGGCGCTGGAGGAGTTGACGGTGATGAACGGCTCGTGGCAGGTGGCCTCCACCACGTCCAGGAGCCGGGACTTGCCGCAGCGTTTCTCCGGGCCTCGGATGACCAGGCGGGGTGCGTGGGCCCATGCGGGCTGGGCGTGGGTGGCGGCGATCCAGAGCGTGACGGCGTCGGCGGTCTCGGGGCTTGGCAGGATGACGTAGCGGGTGAGCGCGGCGCGGAGTCGGTCGAGCAGAGCGGCGCCGTTCGGTGTGTGGTCGTTCATGGCTGGTGCTCCTTGGCTGGTGTTCATGCGGCCCTGCTACGGCGTGGCTGGGCGTTCATGCCTGCGGACAAGCCGAGGCGATGACGGCGGCGATCTCGCGTGAGGGGTTCGGGTCGCCTTCGGCGTTCGCGGTCTCGGCGGCGAACTGGAGAGCGGTGGTGACCATCTCGGCGGGCAGCACGCCGCGTGTAACGAGTTGGCCGAGGTTGAAGGCGGCGGTGTTGAGCGCGCGGTTGCGGGTGCCGCGCCGGGCGGTGGCAACGCGTTCGACCTCACCGCGTAGTGCGGCCTCGCCGTACTTGGTGAGCCGGTGATCGGGCAGGCTGGTCAGCAGATCGGCGGCGCTCGTCGAAGGCGGTGCGGCGGGTGCGAGTACCTTGGCGAGCCAGGCCGGGAGCGGTGCGGGTGGCGGGTCGCGGGTGATCTTGTAAGGGCCGGTGCCGTCCGGTTGGGTGACGTGGCTGCCGGGGCCGACGATGTAGCCGCCGCAGGCGCGGGTGTCGATCAGCCAGCCGAGTCCGCCGTTGTGGCCTGCGCTGTTGCGCAGCCGTACGCCGTCAGCCGGGGTGAAGTAGAGGTGCGTGCCGCCGCGCCGGGTGCGGACGGTGAAGGTGTCGTCGGGGTAGGGCTGGGCGTGTTCGGCGCACAGCAGGCGGAAGACGTGTTCCCCGTTCTGCGGGTGCTGTTGGGCGAGGCCGGCGGGCGGGTGCTCGCCGGGCTTAGGCTGGTCGAGGTCGATCACGACCAGGCGGGACGGGCCGCAGGCGATGCCGATGTTGTACGGCTGGCGCGGCCAGAAGGCGGCGATGCGGTCGGTGTCGGTGGTGGCGTGCCGTTCCCAGTCGGTGAAGCCGCGCAACGGCTTCTTGCCGCGCGGGGTGAGCGGGAAGACGTACCAGCCACGGGCGGCGGCCTGGAGGGCGGCGCGGGTCAGATCAAGCCACCCCATTGGACGCCTCCTTGACCGCAAGGAACCGCAGGCGGTAGCCCTCGGCAGGGGCGTGGAGAAGAGCGTCCAATGGGGTGGCGGTGCGCGCGTTGACCGTGAGCCGACCTCGGCCGAGGTGGTTGAGGTCCTCCCGGTGCGGGCGCGGCGTGATCGTTCGGGTGTGGCGGTGGGAACGGGTGCTGGTCGGTGGCATGCTGGCAGTGCCTTTCCTCGTGATCGGGGTGGGTGGCCTCGGCGGTTGTGCTTGGCGGCTGGTCGCCGAGGCCGTATCCCGGCGATGCGTCGGCGTGGCTAGAACGGCGGCTTATCGCCTGTCGGGGCGGTGGTGGCCCATGCGTCGGGCGGGCTGCTGTTGTGGCTGGTAGGGGCCTTGCGGGCTGCTCTGGCGGGCTTGGCGGTGGCGAAGCGCAGGGACGGGCCGATCTCGTCCACGGTCATCTCGAAGACGGTGCGGTGTTCGCCCTCGTCGGTGTCGTAGGTGCGCATGCGGAGCTGTCCGGAGGCGATGACGCGGGTGCCTCGGGTGAGGGACTCGCAGATGTGCTCGCCGAGGTCGCGCCAGGCCGAGCAGCGCATGAACAGCGCCTCGCCGTCCTCCCACTGCTCAAGCTGCTTGTTGTAGGTGCGCGGGCTGGAGGCGATGGTGAAGGTGGCGACGGCCGTACCGGTCTGGGTGAAGCGCAGTTCGGGGTCGTTGGTCAGGTTGCCGATGATCGTGATGGTGGTCTCGCCGGACATGGCGGGTCCTTCCGTGTAACTGGGTTAGTGGGTGCCGTCGCGGTACAGGCGGCGGGCGTAGACGTACAGCTGCCAGCCGAGGCGGGGCCGCATGCCGGTGCCGTCGCAGGCGCGGCAGGTGCGGTTCTTGCCACCGGGGCGGCATCGCAGGCAGGTGCCCCAGGGCGAGGCGAGGCAGAATCCGATGTAACTGAAAGTGACGAACAGTAGGCAGAGGACTAGAAGGGCGATGAGGGTGGCCATGTGGGCCTCCAGGGCCGTTTCCAGGGTTTCCGCAGGTCGGGGCCTAGGCGCTAGATAGCAGGTCGAGTGCCGTTTTGGGCTCTAGGCGGACCTCTAGACCTAGAGGGGTCTGCCTCTAGGTCTAGAGGCGATCGGCTGGGTTACGACGCCTTGCCTCTGTCACGCTGGGTGACTTCGGTGACGATGTCGTCGCGGGTGATGCCGATGCGGTTCGCGCCCTTGCCGCCGCTCTCGGGCGTGCCCCACACCTGCATGGTCTTGATGCCGTACGGCTTGAGCGCGCTCGTGAGCTGGGCGGTCTTCGCGCCGCCCTCCAGCCGCGCCCAGGCTCCGTAGATGTCGGGCCGCAGTTCGGCGAGGCGATCCACGATTGCCTCGTTCCACACCTTCGCCTCGGACGGCGGGAGCACGGCGAGGATGTCGGCGAGTAGGTCGAAGGTGGGCGCGTGCTGCTCGGGCGTCTCGCCGAGGGCGTGCCCGCTCAGCAATCCTGTGCTGGCGCGTAGCGCGTGGGCGCGGTCGGCGATGCGCTGTGTGGCGGGCGTGTCCAGGTAGGCGGTGCGCACCACCTTGGGCATCGGGGTTGCGCCGAGCAGGTAGCCGATACCGGCGTCAATCGTGGGTTGGAAGACGGTGGCGCGGATGCCGTTCTTGTAGGCGGAAGTGCCGAGGATCATGTCGTTTTCGAGCTGGCCGGCGACTCGCAGGCAGAACCGGATAGTGACGTTCGCGCTGATGCCGGTGGGCAGGCTGTCCTTGTCCGGGCGCTGGGTGGCCAGTACGAGGATCACGCCGAGGGCGCGGCCGAGCTTGATGATGAACTCGGCGTCGTCACCCGCCTTGTCGCCGAACTCGGCGTGGGCGAACAAGTTCTGGCACTCGTCGAAGATGGCGACCAGCGGATGCAGGCCCAGTGAGCGTTTGTCGGCGATCTGCCGGGTGACCTTCTTGTCCGGGCACAGGTCGGGCGGCAGGGCCTTGAGGGCGGCGGCGCGACGCATCACCTCCTTGCGAAGCAGCGCCAGAGAGTCAGCGGCGTAGCTGATGGCCTCGTCCTCGATGCCGGAGACGTAGCGGTGGCAGTTCTGCTCGTGCGGGTCGAGGTCGCCGGTGCCTTTGAGTTCGTGGACCCAGAGTTCGGCGCTGGGGTCGAGGGCCGCGCCGGAGGCCAGCACCCGTACCGAGGCGGTCTTGCCCTGGCCGGGCTGTGAGCCGATCAGGATGTTCTGCTCGACGAGTGGGACGACGATGGCGCGGCCTCGCGGGTCACAGCCGAACGGGATGCCCTTGAAGACGTCGTGCAGGCTGGCCTTGAGCAGCGGGGACTTGATGACTGTCTTGGACAGGTCCTTATCCCCCACCCACAGAATCAGCCGCCCCTCATGGATCGTCGAGTCGCCCTCGGGCCAGATGCAGCCCAGCGGGCGGCGTAGCGCCGAGGCCATGCGGTCGCGCTTGTCCATCACGTCTGCCACGGTCACGCCGTACGGCAGGTCGATGTCGGCCCGCCATCCAGGGCCGTCGCGGGTGATCGGGGCGACGAACCGGATGGCGTCCTTGGGGTTTTTGGCGATGGCCTGGTTGATGCCGGCGATGCCGAGCACGGTCAGGGAGCGTACGACGATGTCGCTGGTGAGCTTCTCCACCGTGGACGCTACGACCGCGCGGTTGATCAGTGGACGGTCGGCGGGCTTGCCGAGCACGCCGAGGGTGGCGATGGCGACCGCGAGCGCCATCCACTGCACGGGGTCTGTCTGATCGGCCACGATGACGCCCGCGATCAGCAGCGTGACGAGGGCGGAGACGGAGACGAAAGCGCGTAGCCGTACGCGGGAATCACGCTGCCTGCTGAGCTTCAGGTACGCCTCGGGGTCGGCCTTCTGGACGGCGGCCAGGCGTACCGGCTCGCCCTCCAGGTCGAAGGTCCATTTGACGACGCTGCCCACCAGACGTACGAACCCTCGCGGGGCGCGTGCGGTCAGCCGTCCGCCGTACAGCGGAACGCGGCAGACCTGGTATCCGGCCACGTGCAGGTAGTGGAGGCCGATCCACTTGACGGTCTCGACCGCCTCGGTGCGGGAGCGCAGCCACAGCGGGACGATCGGCTGTCGGCTGCGCGCCTTGGCCTCCAAGGCGGTCCGCCAGTCCGCAGCGGTCGGACCGGGTTGGTCGACGCGGACGACCGCGCCTTCCAGGACCGGTCCGTCCGCACTCGCGGGGCTGTCCTCGCTGTCCTGCTCGGACCGGTCGGCGGGACTCGACGGCTGACGTCCCGCGCGGGCGGCGTCCAGGTGAACGATGTCCGCGTCCTTGCCGTTCCCCTGGTCCGGGACGGCGGACAGGTCCGGGTCCTTGTCGTCCTCGTGGTTGGGATTGTCCTGCTGGTGGGTCATGATGTGTGCACCTCGTTTGACTTGCTGGTCTCGGGGTCCTGGGGCGCGGTCGTTGTCTTGGCGGATGAGGCCGCGCCCCATGTGCTGGTCAAGGACGATGCGCGGTCGGACCGCTGCTCGTCCGGTCGGTCTGTGGGCTCTTCGGCGGCGGTCGGGGTGTGCGGTCCGTCCGCTTCGGTGATGCCGAGTTCGGCCCGCCAACAGGCGGCGAGCAGTTCGGTGCGGTCCTGCGGGAACGGGCGCCTGGTCAGTAGTTCGGCCAGCAACATGGCGGTGATGGCCTGGTTGCGGTCGAAGGTCCGTCCGGGGTACCCGGTGATGCTCCAGCGTCCATCGCGGAGTTCGGCCACGTTCGGGCAGTTGTCCGAGGTCATGTGCGTGTCAGTCATGCTCAGGCTCATCAGGCAGCCTCGTCCTCGCGTACCGGAGTCTGGTTTCTGGGACCCTCGGTCTTCAGGCGCGACAGGAGCGCTCCGGCTCGGTCGGTCGAGATGCTTTGCCCTTGGCTGCGGATGGCGTCTCGAAGTCGGTCACGGGTCAGGGGTTCGCCTTGTGCCTTGAGGTCAGCGGCGACTCGTCGTCCGAGGGGGACGAGGTCACCCACGTTCGGCGTCGGCGGCAGGGACTTCTTGGTAGGGGTGCGGTTGGAGGTGGGGCGCTTGCGCGGCGCGGGCGGCAAGGCCGGCGGGACGTTCGCCTGATCGATACGAACGGCCTCCGCCTTCACCGGGATGTTCTTGGGCGTGAGTTCGCCGAGGTGGTACAGGGCTCGCTCGCGGCGAGTGGCCTTCCAGCGCCAGAGCAGGCCGTACCTGTCCTGCAGCTCCGTCTTGGCCAGGATGCGCTCACGCTCGCGGCCGAGGGCCTCGGGGTAGCTGCAGACCTCCCAGAGCACCATGCGGCGCCAGAGCGCGACGGTTGCCATCGGGGCCAGTAGCCAGCGTGAGCGCCGGATTCCGTCCATGTGGTCGGGCTTGGCCAGGTCGGCGCGCTTGCGGATGATATGGGCACCCACCTCGATCGCGATGACCCACAGCAGTGGGAGTAGCGCGTGGGCGACGACCGCGAACCAGTCGGTAGGTCCGGGGGCGCTGAGGTAGGTGGCCACGTTGAGGTAGACCGTCGCGCCGGTCAGTGCCCACGGGATGAACCGGAGCCAGCTCACCCGCATGCCGAGACGGGCCAGCACGATATCGAGTGCCGAGAACACGGCTATGCCCAGGTCAATGCCGAGCGGGACCGTCCAGGCGAACCAGCCGAACGAGGGGCCGGCAGCGTGCGCGACACGCTCGAAGCTGTTGATGAAGCCGAGCAGGCCGAGCGCGCCGGTAACGGCGGCTGTGACGGCTACGGCTGTCCGCTCCCCCTCGGTGAGGGGGCGGGACACGGTCTGGCAGGCGTTCATGCGGCTACCTCCTCCGCGCAGTCAAGGCAGATGCCGAGGTGGCGCGGCAGCACGTACCCGACATCCGTCAGGCACTCCGGGCAGGTACGGCGTGCGGCGTTCGCCTTCGCAAGGGCGATGCGCTGGCCGAGGGTCGCGGTGCGCTTGGGCAGCGCGAACCGCACGTCGTACAGGTAGGCGGCGCGGACGCCGGGTGCGCCGTAGCGGCGGGAGCACCACAGCACTTGGGCCTGAACTCCCTGACCGCCAGGACGCAGCCCTTCGGCGGTGAGCTGGCGCAGGGTGAGCAGATGCGGCGGGGCCATCTTCCACGGGTAGGTAGGGATGCTGTACCGGTCTCCGGTCGGGTCCCAGAAGCGGGCGCGGATGCGGCTTGCCATCAGGCCACCTCCAGGTCTTCCAGCTCGGGGGCCTGATCGGCGACCTCGGCGGGCGTCCGGCCCGCCCAGATGCCCGAGGCCGGCCGGGTCTGCAGCGTGTAGAGCTCGCAGAGCAGCAGGGCCGGGCAGGTGCCGCAGATCTCACGAGCGACGGACTCGCGGGCAGCGCGCTCCTCGGTGTTCTCGATCGTGAGCCGAGGGCCGGTGTGCAGCTCGGGGTCGTAGGTGCATTCGGGAAGCGGCGTTTCGCCGTCTACGCGCCAGGTCGCTTCCACTTCGGCGAGCGACATGCGCGCCGGGTGCATCGGGCGGTTGCTGTTGTGTGCCACTGGTGGATCTCTCTTCCTGCGGTTAGTTGCTGATGGTCTGGACGAACCGCGCGAACGACTCGGACGCGCTCATGACCAGGTGCGCCGCCGTCTTGACGATGGTTGCCGCGCCCTCGGGGTCCTTCAGGGCGTAGAGGGCGGCGCAGATCATGAGGACGGTGGGGAGCACCTTTCGCGGACGGACAAGCATGTTGAGCCCTCTCGGTTCGAGAACCTGCGAGCAGGTTCTAAGAGACATAGAACATGTACAGTCACTGAGAGTCAAGCCCTAGGCACCGACTGTCTTGGGTTCCTGCGGGTCTCGCCTCGCTCGTTCCTGCTGACTCAAGAGTTCCTCGTCACGCGCTCCGGCAACACTGTGATCACCCCCGGGACTGAATGCACAGGGGGCGCTTTTTAGGGGTGATCCGGCCCTCGACCAGGAGAAACACCCATGCCGAATTTGTTGATTTCGAGCCGCGCAAGCCGTGTCCGCGCCATGATTGCCCAGGCTCGGATATGCGGAGGTGAACGTGTCGCGGATACCCAATGTGGCGCTTGCACAGGCCATGCGGCGCGCGGACTGCTCGAATTCCGGACTAGCCTCACGAGTGCGACAAATTGGCCAGAAAGACGGCATAAGCCTGAGTTGCACACATGTGGACGTCAAGCGCTGGCTTGATGGCGTGAAGCCTCGGCCGACGACCGCGAGGTTCATCGCCGAGGCCCTCTCCCAGAAGGCCGGCGCGACCTTCTCCTTGGACGACATCGGGTTCGGCGACGTCGTCACCCCGGAGACACTTGAGGCCACTCTTGCGCACGGCGGCGGGATAACGGAGGTCGGAAGCCTGCTGCTGGGCCTTACCCGCAGAGACCTCGCCGACGATCCCGTTGCGCTTGATTCCGTGGTCGTACCGGACGCTTGGGGAGAGTCCCTGATCGCATGGCTCCTGTCACGGCCAGAGCCACTTCACTCCAGGGAAAATGCGCGACCATCTGTGGGCGTGTGGGATGTGCACACTGTCCGGATAACCACTGAGATCTTCGCCAACATGGGCTTCCAATTCGGCGGCGGGCACGCACGCTCTGCGCTTATCCAGTACTACAACCGCGAAGTTGTCCCGATGCTGGATGGCAAATTCACAGAGGCAGTAGGGAGGTCGCTGTATGCAGCTGCTGCCGAAATCACCGAGCTGGTCGCTTGGACGGCCTACGACTTGGGACGGCATGGGCTCGCACAGCGGTACTTCCTCCAGGGCCTTCGCCTCGCGCAGGCGTCAGGCGACCGCATGATGGGCGGCCTGCTGTTGGCCGACATGAGCCATCAGGCCAACTACCTCGGCCGGTACAACCAGGCGATCCAGCTTGCCCGCGCTGCTCAGGAGGGCTGCAAGGACGTATCCACCGCTACGCCGATGGCCCTGTTCTACGCCATGGAGGCGCGGGCCCACGCAGGCAACGGCGATGAGGCCCAGTGCGCACGCGCCTTGCTCCAGGCCGAGCAGTACTTCAGCAAGCGCAGGGCCGAAGACGATCCGCCGTGGTCCCGCTACTTCGACGCCGCGGAACTGGCGAGCGAAGGTGCGCACTGTTATCGCGACCTCAGGATCCCGTCACAGGCGATGCAGTTCGTCGGCCAAGCAGTCGATCTGTGCGACCCGATGTACGTACGGACCCTGGCCTTTGACCGCCTGGTGCAAGCAGCGAGCTATGTGCATATGGGGCAACCGGCGAAGGCTGCTTTGGTCGCGCTCGAAGCTATCCACCTCGCGGGGCCTCTCAAGTCGGAGCGCTATCTGCGGTACATCCGAGACCTCAAGGCCGATCTCGTGGGCTTCGATTGCGAAATTTCCGTCCAGGCGTTCAATGATCTTACCGCCGAAAAATATCCGTTGCTTGCTCGCTAAAAGGCCCGCCAGCGACGAGGCTTATCAGGGTCCTGGAGACAGGAGAGACGATTGCGGAATTCCCGCGCGATAGCCTCGTTCTCGTTGACATTCTGCATGAGCCATGTCGTCATTTTCAGCTCGTTAATGTCCCTGAGTACGGGATAACCCTCCCACTCCAGAACGTCAAAGCCGTAGCGCTCCGCGAACTGGTCATATTCAGCACGAGTTCCCCAGCCCAGGGCGTGTTCGATGGCTGTGACGGCAAGGTCGGTCTCGGGAGGACCGAACGCGAAGCGCTCGAAGTCGATCAGCACTATGGTGCCGTCGGTGGCCTTGATGAGGTTGTCCGAATGAGCGTCCCCGTGCACCGCACAGGCGGCAAGAGGAAATTCCAGGGCCTCATAAGCCGTACGTAGCTGCCGATACTTCGCTAGCAGGAACTGACGTTGTTCATCTGAGAGGACATCGGCCGAAGAGATGCGCTCCGAGACGCGTCCAAGGATGTCGATCCTCGGCAGTGCCAGACCTTCCGGTACCGGCATTTGATGGAGGACCCGCAGCATCTCTGCTAGGTCGGTCAAAGTCGCAGGACCTCCACCGTTGTCGATGAAGTGCCAGAAGGTCACGGGCCTGTCCCTGATGATGAGAGGCTGACTGTGGCTGGTCGTCCGCGCCGCCGACAGTCCCGCCTCATAGAGCCAGGCCGACACCGCCACCTCTTTGCGAGCGTCGTCAAGCACGTCCAAGCTCCTGGCGATACGCACGACGACGTGTTCGGCAGGCAGAGCGTACAAGGCGTTCTCGCCGAGGCGGAGCAGCCGTGCGTCCTCGCTCACGAGGCCGGCGACCCTGCAAGCCTCCTGGAGGGTCTCGTGCGCTTCTCGAGAGGTGAAGGGGACTGCGGCTGGCTGGAACACTGTCACTAGGAGCCCTTTGGTTGCGTCTTGACCACGCGGCCTCTTCCGGCGCGCTTCTCGACTATCCCTTCCGCTTCTAGCAGCGCGAACGCTCGTCTGACGGTGATACGACCAACGCCTTGCTCTTGGGCCAGTGCATTCTCTCCGGGAAGCACAGCCCCTACGGCGAACTTCCCGCCGGCTATGTCCTGGCGGAGGGCGGCGGCAACGTCGTCAGCACGCGTACGCGCGTGACCGGGCCCGCCGACGAACCACCCTTTGCCATGGACGGAGGCGATCATCTGTTCAGAGGCAAGCAGTTGGAACGCCTGCCGGACGGTTCCCTTCGAGACGCCGTACTCTTCCGCGGCCGCTACCTCACCCGGTAGTTGCTGGCCGGGCGCAAGCTCGCCGCTCTCGATGCGCTTGCGTAGCGCCTCGGCGATCGTTTCGTACTGCGTCGAGGCCGCACGGCCGGCGCCTGGCGGTCCCTCCCCGACCACTCGCCGTCCACGGCCTGCCTCGCTGGCCACTAGTCCCGCACGCTCCAGCTCGGCGACGGCTTGACGAACGGTTCCTCTCGCCACGCCGTACGTACGAGCAAGGTCAGCCTCGGAGGGCAGCATGCCGCCGGCGGGCGGATCCCCGTCACGCATGCGGCGGCGGATGTCCTCGGCTATCCGTACGTAGGTGGGACCATCCGTCGCCTTGCTCATCGCGCTCCCTCGCCGAGGCACATCGTCTCTAGGGTAGGGCGGACAGGCTAAGACCTGCGATGCATCACGGCTCCGCGCCTCTTCTGATGTCTTCCCCCGATAGAGCCGAGGGACTCGGCAGGACGCCAGGCCAGCCCAAGTGCCCTGTTGCCTTTGAGAACTCCGAGGCCCTCCAGGTGGCTCCTCAGCATGGCCGGCCCACGGCGGGAGATCCGAACCAGGTCAGCCGGCCCGCTCCTGGCGCTCTTGCACCTCGTCCCACCTACCTTCGATGGCGGCATCGTCCGGGTCTTCACATCGATGCTCGTTCTCGAACGCCACCATGAGCGCCATCCAGACCGCACGCGCATGGTTGTAGCGGCCCCTGCCGATCTCCTCATAGCGTCCGGACGAACCGGCGCGCAGCACGAGGAACTGCCCGCCCTGGCTCGCCCACTCCAGCACGCCGCAGCACGAGGTCTCGGTGATCCGAAGGTGGTCTCTGGGCCGACGCAGATACGGCTCCCAGCGTGGCGTACGCGGGTCAGGAGGTGGTATGGCCGCTCGTCGGCTCAACGGCGCACTCCTGTAGGTAGTGGAAGACGTTGCGGCGGCAGCGCTGCCACGCGCACGCGAAGGCGAGTTCTAGCTGCGTGTCGGCCTCAAGCTCCTGCTTGACGCCATAGGCGACCTCGTCAGCGGTCAGCTTGGGCAGCGGCCTCGCCCGCCAAACGCCGAGTTGGTCGCGCCAGACGTAGAAGCGTCTGAACGCGCCGTGCAGGTCTTCAGGCGGGATACCGAGTATGGAAGTCATGTGTGGTTGATCTTCCGGCGTTGCGTTGGACATGGACACCAGCCAAAAATCCCGACTGACTGACGTTCGCCCAGTTAACTCTAGGGCCTCATGGCCACAAGGCTCATGGCAACATGGCCGGGTGACACTTGTGTGTTGTGATCGACTACAGCTCCGGGGTGCCGGTGTATCGCCAGGTCGCCAACGCGATCCGCGACGACATCACCGCCGGCCGCTACCAGCCAGGAGCGTGGTTGCCCTCGGAGTCCCAGTTGGCGCAGATGTACGAGGTGGGCCGGGACACGGTGCGCGATGCGCTTGCGCATCTACGGGCCGAGGGACGAATCACCACGGTCCGCAAGCGGGGGTCGATGGTGGCCACTGAGCCGTCCCGAGAGCCGTATCACATGCCCAATGGGGCCCGAGTGATTGCTCGTATGCCGACCCCAGACGAACGGCGAGACTTGGCCACGCCCGGGGAACGGCGTGAATTCGGCGGCATGCCCGAGGGCGTGCCGGTCTTCGAAATCGTGCCGGGGCCCCGCAAGCATCGAAAGGTCCTGCGTGGTGATCGTGTGGAACTGACCTTCGACGACTCGGCCGCTAGTGACAGCGAATAGGCTTCGGTCGCTGCACTACCTTGCTATGCATCTGACCTTCTGGAGTCTCCACTCGCGTACTTCTTGACGACCCGCAGGGACCTCATATCGGTCTCGGCATGAGATCTCAATGTCAGGTCAGCGCGGAGATACGCTGGTCCGGCTGCCATGCGTGTCCCGTCGTTCGCCTTGGAGGTCCGCCATGAGCTACCCCGTCGCCTCTGACCCGCGCACGTGGGGGTGGAACGGGACTACTGGTACCGACCCCGGCCTCATGGCCCTCTTCGAACCAGTGCATGGCCGCACCGACTCCACGATCGAAGGCAACCACCGACTCGAAACAGAAGCAACCGACACCAATCTTTGTTTAGCCGGTATGGCGAACAAGATCCTCGCCGAGATCTAGGATTGAAGCTTTGCCTAGCTGGCGCATGCCATCGACAAGCTCAGCTTTCATGAGCCCAAGTACGCCCTGAACGCCTCCGACGCCCGAAAGGCTCAAGCCCCATACATAGGGGCGGCCGATACAAACGGCGGTCGCACCCAGAGCCATAGCCTTTATGACGTCTAATCCTGAGCGCACGCCCCCATCCATAAGCACCGGGACTGCAGAATTGACTGCGGAAACGACGCCGACCAGCGCATCTAGTGTTGCTACGGAATCATCCAGTTGCCGACCGCCATGATTGGAAACTATGAGTGCAGCAACCCCACGGTCAACAAGGCGGCGCGCGTCGGAAGGTCTAGCAATACCTTTAACTATCATCGGCAAGCTTGTTACGCTTTGTATAAACGCTAATTCATCCCAGTTCACCACACGGCGCGGTAATCTCGCGTTCACGGGCACCGAGCCGTCGGAATACCCGATCTCGCGTAAGATACCAAACTCCACGTCATCCGGGCAGCCGAACTCTGATCTCTGCAGGGAAATCCTACGGGCCTCGAAGCTGTTGTCCACTGTGACTACTATGGCTGTCGCCCCAGCGCTCTCTGCCCTGTGCAACAGTTTTTTCGTTGTATCTCGTGTGCCGTAACAATAAAGCTGGAACCAGAAATCACCCTCAGGTCCAATATCGCGTAACGGATATTGGCTATCCGTGCTTACTATACTGATAGTGCCAGATTCGCGGGCCCCAGCCGCGGATGCAAGTTCGGCGTCCGGGTGAAAGAGCCGCTGCGGACTCGTTGGCGCAAGGATAACGGGAAAATCTAGGCTTTGCCCAAGAATCGCTGTTGCTACGATTGGGTCTGCAGCTTGCGAATCTAGAGGCGCTGGGAGGAGGCACCATCGGCTAAACGCCTCACGGTTCGCAGAAATAGTCCTTTCCCGCCCGGCTCCGCCTGATAGATAGGTCCATATCGGCTCAGGCAGATGTCGGCGGCTCGCGGCCTCGTAATCGTCTAAGTTGAGGTATGCGGTGCTAGTCATGCCGACCTCGCACTAATGATCGGTGGAGTTGGCGATCCTCCGACTGCTAGCCCTCCCAGGCTTATACGCATGATGTCCCGAAGGATATACGTCCGAAGAAGCCATCGATCGGCTTGGTTATATGAGGCCTGAAAAGTATCTCGGCCATGGAGGCAGCGATCATTGGCGAAGACTAGGAGCGTTCCAGGAGTCAGAGCCACCGGATACGCGAGCGATGATGCAACTTCACGGAACTTCACTGCGGCAGCCTCCGCCTCAGGGTCGAGCCCTCGCACTGAGCTGTGCCAGCGAATCGTTCGGCGGCCGGCGCTGCCAAGCAACGGAGTTAGCGTAACCCGCCTGTCTGGAACTCCGGAGATAAGAAAACTGTCGGGCGGGCTGATAGAGAATCGATCTTGCGAGAGAATCTCGATCACCCATGAAGGGCACCCCTGAATGATCTCGTCTATGAGGGCTACCCGGGTGGCGGGGGCAGGCACAGGACTACGGACACAGTACAGTGCCACGAAGTCTGGTCTGATGGAATGGAACGCTATTTCAGTATGGAGAGAGAGGGTCACCGTCGAAGATGCATTTGACTGAGTGGCCGCGTGCATGCGGGCAGGAACGACATTATGCACCAGCGCTCCTTGCTTCTCGGTTTCATAACCGAATTCATGCCCGAGATGACGAGATATCATTCCAAGCCAGAAACAACCTAGAGGAGGCAGAGCTCCCATGGAAGTAGCAGTCGCTAGGTGACTTGCCGGGTCGAAAGGAAGACCCGTGATTGCGAGTGCATCGAGATGGCCGTTTCTTAACCGCGACAGAGCTCGTCGGATCCTGCGTGGCATGCCCTTCTCTGAGAGCTCAGCCTCACTGAAATACTCCTCTACATGCTTTGTCCTGGGAAGAGCCGAAGACGGAAGCATCGCCATCCGGCTCTTTGCCTCTTCATGCATCACCTGACGGTCAGCGTCCGAGACGCGCAGCATGACAGGAGAGCTGAATTCATCCTCGTGGTTTGTTGATGCATTGGTCCGCATTTTGGGACCTCCTTCTGATTGTTTCGCGAGTTGTGCTCGACGCACCCAAGCAGGGATTATGTCCCGGCGATTGGGAGGTTACTAGAAGTTGCGTTCGCAGTCGCGCTAAGATGAGTAAGTGAACGTCCGCCTTAGTCCAGCGGCATGACATACGCTTCGACGAAATAGGACTTGACGTTTGCCCAGTGCAGATGTCCGGAGAGAGTCGAGTTATCTTCTCGACCTAGCACAACGTGAATGTGTACTTTGCCGTCGCTCACAGCACCGGTTCCGGAGAGTTCACACGGCTCCGTGTACTCCGTGAGGATATCCTTCATGGCGTCCGCCTTGGCCATGTTACTGATGCAGAATTCATCCGCTGCCCCGATCAACGAGACGATTGCAGCTTCCCTGATATTCCTTTCTGCGAGCTGCGCTGTGAGCGCCGCAAGGACCTCTTGTCCGGGAAGCACCTTGAGTTTGATCATTTTCTTTCCTCCTTGTGGTGTTACTCGGCTACTTTCTTGCCGGCCAAAGAACGTCCTGCGACCCGCAGAATCTCCGTTGACGTTTCAGTCGCAAGTGCATTACAGAGCGCTTCGCTAACCAGGGACGGATATTCCGAGCGGAATGAAGACAGGAGTACGGTTGAGCACCAACGCGCACCACCATCTGTTGAAGATGCGAGTTCTTCCGACAGCGCCCCGATGAATTTATTGAGCATTACGGATGGAAGATTCTGCCACACTGCGGGTGATTCTAGCGACTGGACACGTTTTTCAGCCAGGCTCCAATTCAACCCCAACACTCGGTGCGCCACGGCCGTTAGATATTTCTCTCGCATCGCCACGTCTTTGCCCAACTGGTTAAGCGCAGCTTCGCTTCCCTCTGAATTTTGAATCTTGGCCAGGACGCCAGCGCTGTTGACTCGCAAAGTCGCATCAGGAGACTCTGCCATCCAACGCCGCAAAGTTGTTTCATATTGATCATCGGAGGCCACGAATCGTTCGAGAATCCTGTCAGTGACATGACTTGTTTGCACCATTGTGAATCTTTTGGATATTCCCAAAACGATGTCAGCCGAAAGAGTCTGGGCTATCAAAACGTCCTTTAGGCCATCATCAACCAGCTTCAAACCCCCATGAACATCATGACACACAAAGCCTGGCACGGGCATCGCCGCTTCAGCGACCGCCCATTCCGCGAGATCATTTGGCAGAGAAGCAGGGTTTGCGACCATTGCTCGACGCAGGTGCAGTTCCCACGCAAACCACTTAAGGTAATCTCGGTCAGACATTCTTGCGATCATGCTTTGACTGAAGTCTTCCCAGTTCGCGGCCCCGGTTGCCGACAATGCGAAGGCAGCTCGCAGAAGCTCGCGTCGCTTCAACTCGTCTCTCCTATCAATGCGGACTGCTTCCTGTTCAATCTGGCTTGCCGTAATACCAAGAAGGAGCATGCGCGCATGAAGCGGCATCCTGAAGGCGTTAGCGTGGCGATGGATCACATCAACATTGCTTGCATGGTGGGGAACCTTCGCGTTCATTATTTCCGAGACTTGCGGTTGACTTTTCCCAACCGCCTGGGCTATACGCGTTTGGCTATACCCATATCGACGAGCCAATCGATAGAGACTTGTCAGGTCGCGATCAACTAAGGCTTTGCGAGTCTGAGGAAGAAGCCAAACTTCTTCAGGCACGAGTAGCGCGAATGCGTTTGCTGTGTCGGCCGCCGGCAGAGGCGAACCTTGGGTGGGCGTCAGCATCATCGTGCCTCCCTTGCTGGATCCACAATCTACTGGCTTCGAGATCGTGCGCAAGTGAGTCGACAAAGCAACCCATCCCCCGAAGGGATAGTGCTCAGCCCCATGGCCTTGCGCTCCTGCAAGAGCGATCGTGATAAGAGGACAAACCAGGATCAACCAACAGGACGGAACTCATGTGCAACGGAACGCAGCCACCTCAGCAGCAGTGGACCGGCACACCTCGGCGGGCGTTGGGACCGAAACGCCGAATGGAGGGAAGCGCGTTACAGGAGCGGTGGCATCCTGAAGGGGTATCAGGGCTTCGCCGGACACAACGGCTGGGCAACTGGTCGATGCCCCGCGTGGGCAAAGGTTCGGTCATCGGGAGCACTAGACTGATGGACTGGGTCGAGATCATTTCTGCCGCGACTGCCATCTTGCAGGTACTAGCCATGATCTACCAGTAGATCATGCTGACATGGGTGAGGTAAGCGTCCAGCAATCAAGAGGTGGGGCCAACGGGACGACATGCATCTATCCTCGAGAGGATACGCAGTTCGAATGATCAGATCGCCCGACCGGATCTACCATAGCCCTCAAGCTTGCCGCCCAGCGTACTCAGCTCAACCGCGTACATGCCTATCTCTAGGCTGCTTTCACGCTTGACGTGGGCCATCTATGGGCCACGATCACTGAACGTCGTGATTGGTCACTGCTCTTGCCTGGTAGAACGCAATGTAGGCATCCAAAGTGCAACCCTCTCCGGAGCCGGGTGCGTAGGTTCGAATCCTACAGGGGGCACACTGTGATGTCTCAGGACATCGGAAACCCTCGAACCTACGGGTTCGGGGGTTTCGTCTTGCTGGGGTTTGCCTGAGGTTGGTAATCGCGGCTGGGG